>NZ_CP095462.1:0-1227500 GCF_023022965.1 Ectobacillus sp. JY-23
ATGATGGTATATGGGGAATTATTTTGGGCATTTTTTGTTGCCAACATATTAGGATATGGGGGCGGTCCCGCGACCATTCCACTCATTCAAACCGAAGTGATACAGCGCGGTTGGTTGACGAACCAAGAGTTTAACGAAGCGCTGGCGATGGGAAATGCTTTGCCTGGTCCTATTGCCACGAAAATGGCGGGATATATTGGCTTTCATGAAGGCGGTGTACTAGGAGCATTCTTGACGGTTTTCGCTACAGTGGCCCCATCCTTACTGCTGATGCTAACGCTAATGGGCATTTTATATACATATCGTCATTCTCCACAAGTAAAACGCATGACCTTGTACGTTAAGCCAACCATTGCTGTCTTGCTCGGCATTATGGCTTTTCGATCATTTGAAGAATCGTATCTGCAGGTTGGTGCTGGGCAAATGTTGTTTCTAGGAATAATAAGCTACATTTTATTGGAAAAGGTAAAAGTACATCCCGCCTTTGTTGTACTAGGTGCATTGATATACGGGGGAATCAATCTATAAGATGCTATCATAGGTATAGACAGGATTTCCCTATAAAAGTAATAAGATAAGGAAAAAGAGGTGATCTCTTGGTCATCTTTTTTGTATGCAGATTTGAAATGAAATCAGAGGGTGAAACTGTAAATTACTAAAGTGGTTCTGTACACATTGCGTATACTTTAACAAAATCATTATATAAAAGTAGTTATATATGTGCTTTAGCACAAGCATTTATGGACAAGTTGCATGTAATAATAATATCTCATAAGGAAGGAGGCTATATATGAAACGTAAACATACGGACTGTAAAGCATATCTAACTCGAGTTGCTTGTCCTCAGCCAGGACCACAAGGGCCACCCGGACCACCCGGACCACCCGGACCGCCATTTGCTCCTAATTATGGACAGGTGTATAACAATGCAGATCAAACGGTTCCAGCCAATACAGATGTTACATTTAATTCAAACGGCATTTTGTTAGGGATTACGCATACACCTGGAACAGCTAGTATTTTAGTGCAAGTTGGGGGAACGTATTTGGTTACTTATTCGGTACTAACTACAACAAATTCTCCAAGCGCTTCTTTAGGCTCTGCTTATGCCATTGCCGTTAATACAGTTGTACAAGCGGCTTCCAGATACGGCCAATCAGTACAAGCAGGTCCTCAAAACCAAGATAAGTTATTAACAGGTTCTGCAATAGTAACCATACCTGATAATGCGTCTGTCACTTTGCGAAATATCGGCACAACACAAGATGTATTGACGGCAACGGAAGATGGTGTCAATGTAGTAAATGCTTCTGTGTCGCTGATTAGACTTAGCTAGAAAACGGCCCATAGATGGGCTGTTTTTAAATTCTAATAAAACAGAATTTGAAAATTAGCTAATGCTTTATATTCGGTGTCATTTCAGATTTGTAGTGTTTGCTGCGATATGGAGGTTAAGCCTAGTAACAACTATATTTGCCGATATACAATTATGTGGTAGTCTCGTATACATACTAGCACCATTGACATGAAAATGAACACTCGTTAACATTAGATCATAGTAGCAACTTACGTTTATATGAATAAAAGGCAGGTTACCCAAATGAACCATTTAGCTGTAGATTTAGATCCGTCCAGTACGAAACATAAAATTTTAGTGACTTCGATTGAACTGTTTTCCCGCAAAGGCTACTCGGCTGTTTCCGTAAGGGAGATTACAAAGGCTGTGGGCGTAAAGGAAAGCTCTTTGTACAATCACTTCAAATCAAAAGAAGACATTTTGCAGATGATTTATGATATGTTTCAAACACAGCATAGAAAGGCATTGCCTGATGTAAGCTTATTGCCTATGATTGTGAAAAAGCAGTCTGTTGAGCAGTTTTTAACAGCGGGCGTGCAAAACTTTAAGGATTCTGTTCAAGTCAATTTACATGAGAAAATGTGGCGTATTGTAAGCATCGAGCAATTTCGGGATCAACGTGCGCGCGACATTGTTGTCAATCAAATCTACGGAAAAACAATCGAATTTTTAGAAGTGGCTTTTAAAGCATTTATGACTGAAAACAAAATTAAAGAACAGGATGCACGCCAGCTTGCAATCGAGTATCAATATCCTGTGTTCACTATGATGATGGAATTTATGCTACTTCGCTACGATAACAAGGACACAGCAGAAGTAGAGCAAAAAATGCAGCAGCATGTAACGTTTTTCCTGCATTATTTAGAACGCTAACCACCTATAGAGGTATAGGTGGTTTTTGATTTGTGCTCTGTAAAAGCTCGTTGTTAATGTTCGTCCGTTAAGGGGGCGCTTTCCTTAGGAAGTTGCCTGGAGTGTCTCTCTTTAACATCTTTCACGCCAATCAAAAATCAGACTGTAATACAGCCTGTTTTTTACAAAATCATACAAATATATGGAAAAACATAAATGTATATGATAAGATACACTCAAAACTAACTAACATTAGTTAGTTAAAAACATCTTTAAAAAAGATTGACGCATACTGTAGGGGGGTATAGTATATTGTGTAAGGGGAGGAAAATATCATGGAACATGTTCAAATGGTTACTTCGCTTCAACAAGATCATGCTAAGGAGAAGCTGATGGGTACGATAAACAGGCTAATATAACAGAAACAGGGTGTTACAGGGAGGGACATACAATGAGTGAAAAGTTAGAAGAAGTACATTTAGATATAACAGGCATGACCTGTGCGGCATGCGCACTTCGTATTGAAAAGAAATTAAATAAGGTGGATGGTGTTGAACAGGCAAACGTCAACTTTGCTTTGGAAAAGTCCACAATCTCTTTCAATCCAGATAAAACAAATATTCAACAGTTTGAGCAAGCGATTGAAAAATTAGGCTATAGCGTAATTCATGAAAAAGCAGAGTTTCGTATTGCTGGTATGACATGCGCCGCTTGTGCGAATCGAATTGAAAAAGGTTTAAACCGGATGTCGGGTGTTGTAAGTGCCACTGTCAACTTTGCACTAGAAACCGCTATGGTCGAATATTATCCATCAAAGGTCACAACTAAGGATCTTATAGATAAAGTGAAAAAGCTTGGGTATGACGCCACGCTTAAAGAAGACCAAGGAAGTGAGATAGATCAGCGCGAGCAGGAAATCCAAACGCAAAAAGGAAAATTCCTGTTTTCCCTCATCTTGTCCCTGCCGCTTTTATGGGCGATGGTAAGTCACTTTTCGTTTACTTCCTTTATCTATTTGCCGGAAATGTTTATGAATCCGTGGGTGCAATTTTTGTTAGCCACGCCTGTACAATTTGTTGTCGGAAAACAATTTTATGTCGGCGCATACAAGGCGTTACGCAATAAAAGCGCCAATATGGATGTGTTAGTGGCACTCGGAACATCTGCCGCCTATTTTTATAGCTTGTATCTATCCGTCCGCTCAATTGGTTCTGATGGTCATATGGTGGAATTGTATTACGAAACGAGCGCCGTTCTCATTATGCTGATTATTCTCGGAAAGCTGTTTGAGGCAAACGCAAAAGGCAAATCCTCAGAAGCAATAAAAAAACTGATGGGGCTGCAAGTGAAAACGGCAATCGTTGTACGAGATGGTCTTGAACAAGAAATTGCCTTAACTGAAGTCGTTATGGGAGACGAAATTCTTGTGAAGCCGGGCGAAAAAATTCCGGTTGATGGTGAAATTATGGAAGGACGCTCTGCGCTTGACGAGTCTATGCTAACAGGAGAAAGCGTACCTGTTGATAAAACAGTAGGTGATTCTGTAATTGGTGCAACCATCAATAAAAATGGATTTTTGCGTATCAAGGCAACGAAGGTTGGTCGTGATACTGCTCTTGCGCAAATCATCAAGGTGGTCGAAGATGCACAAGGCTCTAAGGCGCCAATTCAAAGGCTCGCAGACCAAATCTCCGGCATTTTTGTACCGATTGTAGTAGGCATTGCAATTCTTACATTTTTAGTATGGTTCTTTTTTATAAGTCCGGGTGAGTTTGCCGAAGCGTTAGAAAAGCTAATTGCAGTGCTCGTTATCGCTTGTCCTTGTGCACTGGGGTTAGCAACACCAACATCGATTATGGCAGGATCAGGTCGTTCAGCAGAATTTGGTATTCTCTTTAAGAGCGGCGAGCATCTTGAAGCGACGCAGAAAATCACCACAATTTTGCTTGATAAAACAGGTACAGTGACAAACGGAGCACCTGTTTTAACGGATGTTCACCCTGCTATGGATGAAAATGAATTTTTATATTTGGTCGGCACGGCAGAAAAGCAATCCGAGCATCCGCTTGCTGAAGCAATCGTACAAGGGATTAAAGAAAAAGGAGTTACGCTTGGTGATGTGGAGGCATTTACGGCTATTCCGGGCTTTGGTATTGAAGCAACGGTGGGCGGTAAACACATTTTGGTGGGAACACGTAAGCTGATGGTGCAAGCACAGGTTGATGTATCCGCGCAGTTGCAGCGTATGGAAAGTCTTGAAAGAGTCGGTAAAACAGCGATGCTGGTTGCGGTAGACGGCGCATATGCCGGTATGGTCGCTGTAGCCGATACTATTAAGGAGACTTCAAAAGAAGCGATTGAAAGGCTGCATGCATTAGGGCTGGAAGTGATTATGATTACAGGAGATAACGAGCGCACGGCACAAGCAATTGCCGAGCAAGCCGGAATCAAGCAGGTTATTGCGGAAGTGCTGCCCGAAGGAAAAGCAAACGAAGTGAAGCGATTGCAGGCTGTCGGAAAGAAAGTGGCCATGGTCGGAGATGGCATCAACGACGCACCTGCCCTTGCTGTGGCTGATATCGGTATGGCGATTGGAACTGGGACAGATATTGCGATGGAGGCAGCTGATATTACCCTGATTCGTGGTGATTTAACAAGCATCGCGGACGCCATCTTGATGAGTAGAAAAACAATGGCAAATATCAAACAAAACTTATTCTGGGCATTCGCATACAACGCAATTGGCGTTCCAATCGCCGCCGTAGGATTGCTGGCGCCTTGGGTGGCAGGCGCGGCGATGGCCTTCAGTTCAGTTTCTGTTGTGCTAAACGCACTTCGCTTACAGCAAATTAAACTTCGATAAAAAGGAGGTAAAATATATGAAAAAGTGGCTGATTAGTGCAGTTGTATACCTTGTTGTTGTGATTGGCGGGTATGCAATATACAGCAGTATTAATGATGAAAGTGAGACCGCAAGTCATACCGAATCTCATGAAAAAAAGGAAACGCATGCGCACGGTACAGCAGTACACACAGAAAGTGAAGTCAATGTAACGGCAAACTATAAGGAAAAGAGTATAGAAATTACCTTACAAGACAAAACAGGAAAGCCGGTTGAAGAACTTGAGGTTAACCATGAAAAAATTCTCCATTTGATAGTTGTAGATGAGCATTTAGACAAATATTATCATCTGCATCCCACCGATTTAGGGAAAGGCGTGTTCACGGTGGAGCAGGAACTGCCAACGGGCACATACAAAGCATTTGTGGACATCAAACCGAAAAACCTGTCTTACGAGGTAGCACCTATTGTATTCACGGTTGGTGAACCCAAAGAAGCACATGCACATGGCTTACAAGCGGATACAACATTGACAAAAGAGATCGATGGTAAGCAAGTAACGATGAAGCTGAGCGCAACTAAGGCAAAAGAACCTGTAACACTGCAATTCGATTTAGATGAAAGTACACTAGAGCCTTATTTGGGGGCAATGGGTCATGTCGTCATTTTAGATGATAAGGCGCAGGAATATCTCCATGTGCATCCAGCAGACCAGAATCAACCTGTGTTCAGCACTACCTTTAAACAACCTGGGATATATAAAATCTGGGCGGAATTTAAGCAAAACGGCGTAGTAAGAGTGTTTCCGTTTGTAGTAGAAATTCAACCATAAAAAGGAGAGATACAGAATGAAACAAATTACATTAACAGTACAAGGTATGTCATGTGGGCATTGTGTAAATGCGATTGAGGGAAGTGTAGGAAAACAAAACGGTGTAGAGAGCGTTACAGTAGTACTTCGCGAAGGCAAAGTAAACGTAAGCTATGATGAAGCAGTGGTAGACGTAAGGGTAATTAAGGAAATGATTGAAGAGCAAGGTTATGATGTTGTGTAGTTAAGAAGAGAGCAATCGCTCTCTTTTTGTTTTGAGGATAGAAGCAGGAAAATCTTGATGAAGAGTAGAAGGTACGTACAAGATACGTTTTTAAAAGGAGTTGATATGTTTGAAAGAATATAAAGTACTGGCGGATTGGATTGCATCCGCTCGTAATATTGCATTCTTTACAGGAGCCGGCATGTCCACGGCCTCTGGTATCCCTGATTTTCGGTCAGCTGGTGGATTTTGGACAGATCCAATCCGTCCTGAAGTGTATATGTCACGCTCCTTTTACAATCTGCATCCCAAGATTTTTTGGGAGAAATATAAAGAGATTTTTCAAGTAAAGCTACTAGAACAGTACGACCCAAATCCAGGGCATCTGTTTATCGCTGATTTGGAGAAGCAAGGCAAACATGTAACGGTTCTTACGCAAAATATCGATGGACTTCATCAGAAGGCTGGCAGCACAAATGTAGTGGAGCTGCACGGCACGCTGAAAACTGCGACTTGTCCAAAATGCAGAACGATATATGATCTATCATATGTGATGGCTGAATTGGTCCCAAGATGCAACCAGCAAACAATACATGGAACATGTCAGTTTATTCTCAATCCGGATGTGGTTTTATATGAAGATCCTGTGCAAGCATTCAGTAAAACAGAAGAAATATTGCGAGCAGCTGATGTATTTATCGTTATGGGCACATCGCTGCAGGTGTCGCCGGTCAACACCTTGCCGGAGTATTATGCACATATCAAAAAGGAATGTAAGATGGCGCTAATCAACCGAGAAAGAACTGTAAAGGATGATGTGTTTCCGGTTGTGTGTCATGATGAGATTGTGTCGGCGGTAACGGCGCTAAAGACGTATTTCCATTGATGTATAGGAAAAAATATTTTGCAATGCCGGAAAAAACTATATGATATATATAGATATAAATATGTTCGGCGCAACTGGGGGAGTGAAGGAATGAGAAACAGAACAAAGGCCGCACTGACAATAGCTGCCGCAATAGTTGCTTTATGGATATTCCATCTTGCAGGTGTACCGGCAGATCATACGGACCCTACATATGGTAGTGACTCACAAGTAATGGTGGTAACTGAGAGTACAGAGCAACGGCTAGATCGCCGCATAGAAAACATCCATAAGATGATGAAGCAAGCCAAAAACGAGGAAGAGAGACAAGCTTTAGAGGATGCGCTTCATGTATTGCTTTAGAGTGAATAAAAGAACCAGAGATGTTCTGGTTCTTTTTTACATACTAATTTGATTATATAAATGTTTATAAAATTAAAATAGTTCCCAAAATAAACAGAGGTCCTATTGTGGTCTACTAGAAGAATCATTATAATACTAATTATCAAAACGATAGTCATTGTTAGGGAAATGATTGTTCGTTTTGGCGTATAAAAAGTAAAGTGTTAGACCTACTTTTTACAAGGAAAGCGGGGAAAATAAATACCTTCATAGCTGTTGTATATCACAATAGCTACGAAAAGGAATGGGGGAACAGCTATGAAAAGCATACTGAAAAAGTGGAATCAATTGAGTCTCGTCAAACAAATTCTCATTGGTTTGGTAGTCGGGATTCTCTTGTCTGTAACGATTCCGGAGGCAGCAAAGCCAGTCGTCATTTTTGGAACGCTGTTTGTTGGTGCTCTAAAAGGGATTGCACCTGTATTGGTCTTCTTCTTAGTTATGGCGGCCATCGTTGGGCACAGAAGTGGACAACAAACAAATATGAAATCTATCATTTCCTTGTACCTGTTAGGAACGTTTTTAGCAGGGTTAACAGCGGTAGTTGTAAGCTTCATTTTCCCAGTAGGCTTAACGCTTGCGAAGGGAGCTGAAGGTGTGACGGCACCAGGCGGTGTTGTAGAAGTTTTAAAAGCCTTGCTTTTAAATGTGGTGGACAACCCGATTAAAGCAATTTTTAATGCTAACTATATCGGCATTTTAGCGTGGGCAATCGTGCTTGGTTTAGCACTGCGCAGCGCTGCAGATACAACAAAAACGATGATTTCCAACGTATCAGATGCTGTATCAAAAATGGTAACATGGGTCATCAAGTTCGCGCCGCTGGGCATCATGGGACTTGTTGTCGAATCCATCACAACAAACGGTATGGAATCCTTGCTGAGCTATGGAAAGCTACTTGCAGTGTTAATCGGCTGTATGGTGTTTGTGGCACTTGTCATTAATCCTATCATTGTATTCCTGTTTATCAAACAAAATCCGTACCCGCTTGTATTCAAGTGCTTAAAGGAAAGTGGAATCACTGCATTCTTCACACGCAGCTCCGCTTCCAACATTCCTGTTAATATGAAATTATGTGAAAACCTAGGTTTAAATAAAGATAGCTATTCCGTATCCATCCCGCTTGGCGCAACAATCAATATGGCCGGTGCAGCGGTTACAATTTCTGTATTAACACTTGCGGCTGTTCACACGCTTGGTATTGAAGTGGACCTGCCAACAGCAATCATCCTAAGTGTACTAGCGGCAGTATGCGCATGCGGCGCTTCTGGCGTTGCAGGCGGATCACTTCTACTAATCCCGCTTGCATGCAGCTTGTTCGGTATCCCGGGCGATGTGGCTATGCAGGTAGTAGGGGTAGGCTTTATCATCGGGGTATTACAAGACTCCTTCGAAACAGCGCTAAACTCTTCCACAGACGTTCTCTTTACAGCGGCAGCTGAGTATAAGGAGTGGCGCAAAGAAGGAAAAGTGATTGAGATTCGTAAGGTTTCGTAATGAGAAGACAGTGAGCGAGAGCTCCTGTCTTTTCTTTTTTTAGAGAGGATGTTTTATTGTATTTGTTAGTTGGGTGTGAATGGATTAGGGAGAAGGACCAGCTAGTCTATGTACTTCGGGTTGTTTTGGAAACGTATGCTTGGGTTAGATTGTTGAAATAAAAAAACGCTAGAATCAGCAGTATAACTGCATTCTAGCGTCAGTATGATCCCGACTGGGTTCGAACCAGCGACCTCCACCCTGTCAAGGTGGCGCTCTCCCTGCTGAGCTACAGGATCGTGAGTAGCTCTATTGTAGCAAGGTTTTAGCGCTTACACAAGAGTTTATTTTATATATAGAAACATTTTATTAAGGCATGTTATTGATATTGCTGTAAGCCACTTTTAAATGCGGCCAGATGGTTTTGCGAAGCTGCGCCTAGTTGTTTCATTACGGCTGTCACATCACTAGGAAGGCTTAAGGACGATAGTTTGTTGTACATAGCGATGTTATCTATTTCTCCATCAACCCCTGCTTGAAAAGCTTCTTTTAGTGAACTTGGTGTTGTTACGTATTGTTTAGCATTGTCTTGAGGGACTGCTATGTTGTATGTAGTGAACAAAGTTAGTAGAGCAGAGATATGTCTTTGTTCGGCTGCTTTAATCTGTGTGAAGGGCTGAATCGCACCGAATTTTGCAATGATTTTTTCATATCTTGCTTGTGCTAGATATTCATCTTGAATCGCATACGTTAAAGCTTCTTGTAACGTAATAGAGGTAGCTTGAAGAGCGCCTTTTGCACCGAAATCTTTTGGGGGTTCGGTTTGTGCTGGGACTTTTGAAACATGTAGCATTAAAAAAAGAGTAAGAAACAGTATTGTGCATACGTTGTTCTTGGTGAGAGTGAAATTCATGTAACCATCTCCTTTCAATGAAATCATAACGATTCTTATTGTGTTCAAACGTTTATAAAACATACAAAATTGAGTGATGAAGTAGATCAAATTGGAATTATGGGTGCATATTTAACGAGAAGGACTTTTCGCTCTTCTCCCGAATACCTACCATGTAAATGGAAAGGAGAATTTCATGTACAAAGCACTATTAATCTGTCTGCTGCTTCTGCCGCTATTTGGCTGCAAGCAAACTGACCTTGTCCGCATTGAGTACGAAGGCAATACGGCAGGTAGGATTACTGAATCCCATCAACTAAACGAGGTAGCAGACATATTTGAATCAATTGAGTGGACGACCTCAGACTTTCAGGCGACAAAGCCCTATGATATCCAAGCTACGCTGTTTTACCGTGAGAATCCCAATATGCCGGAGCGGCTAAAAGCATATCAAATTTGGTTTTATGAAAAAGAGGCACAGGTTGTTGGGGAGAAGCCGGGGTACGGTGTGTTAGATGAAAAGCAGGCAGAGTGGCTGCGACAGCTGCTGAAATAGTAAAAGCGAACGATTTATTCTTCTTCGTTCGCTTTTTGCTCTTCAATAAAACGCAGGAGGTTTTCAGCTGCTTCTTCTTCGGTAACCTCGGTTGTAGCTCCCATGAAGCTCCAGCCCATTGATTCCGTCCATTTTGTAAATTCAGCCAAAAATTCGTTATGGCTAATATCAACATCCATAATAGAACCATTAATTAAGATATTTGTATTCCTTGGGATTCGCATTTTAAATGTTCTTCGCATCGCATTCATCCTGTCTCATGATATAGTCATTGCTTATACGTGAGGTTCATTCAAACCTTAACAAATGCATACGCGCAAGTCTATAAAAATATTCAAAAATGCACAGGAAAAAATTACATCCCCGAAAAGAGTTATATATAGCAATCTTCTCCATGATCCATCTGTTCACAAAATATGTGGTCTTCGCAAGTTTTGACTGTCGTTATACGTTGCCTGCTTTTCTCTTTCATTCCAAACAGATAGCGATAAAACTACCTATATTTCTATTGAAATAAAAAATATATAAAAATATTAAGATTTTATAATAAAATATCTGTTTTAACCTCCCAAATCCCTTCCAGTTATGTTATAGTGGTACAAGGTAAATGAAAATGAAATGTCGTATTTTTCAAATAAATGAGAACGTTTGCGCGCATAAGCGTATGAATACTAAGGAAAGCAGGGGAGTTTCCGCATTGAAGTAAAGGAGAGAACTAGATGAAGAGAGTTATTGTTTTATTGATGGGGCTATTGCTTATGGCACCGACTGCATATGCAAGTCAGCCGACAATTACCGGACAATATGCAGTGTCAATTGATGCAAAGACGGGGGATATCCTCTTTGATAAAAATGCCCATCAACGTGCATTTCCAGCCAGTATGACCAAGGTGTTGACTGGGATTTTGCTGCTGGAGCACACAAAGCCAGGCGATCGCATTGCGTTTTCACCAAAGGCTTTAGCTGAAGAAAAAAGCAATTATCAAATTGAGTTTCAGCCTGGAGAGACAGTAGACCGAGATACAGCGCTGATGATTTTAATGGTACTGAGTGCAAATGATATGTCATATGCGATTGCGGAGCATGTTTCTGGCAGTATAGAAGCCTTTGCGAAGCTGATGAATGAGAAAGCACAAGAGCTTGGTGCTAAGGAGAGTCACTTTGTGACACCAAATGGCTTGCATAATCCAGATCATTACACAACGCCATATGATATGGCGATGATTGGACGCATGGCACTTCGCTATCCAGAATTGCTGCATGCGATGAGAACGCAGCGCACAACGGTTACAACATCTAATCAAACAGTTTCTATTTTCAATAAAGCAAAATTTTTCAGTGACCCTCAATGTGTAGGTGCAAAAACCGGGTTTACAAATCAAGCTCGCAATACGCTTGTGAAGATTGATCGCCAGGGTGAAAATGAAATTGTCAATGTTGTTATGGCGTCTCATAATCCGGCAATTTATGAAGATATGCGTTTAATCGCAAATTATGCATTTCCGCAGTTTGCTAGGCAAAGTGTATTAGATCAGCAAACATGGAAGCAGCAGGTTTCGTATTTGGACAAGTCTGTATCGCTAGAACTCAAGCAAGGGTATGAGCTGTCTCTAAAGCAAGGGGAAGGTAAAAATGTGGAGGCAGTGTTTAAGCCGCTTGAGCTGCATTCGGACAAATTGTATAACGAAGGCATTCACAAAGGTGAAGTGCTGGGACAGGTTGAGCTGCGTAAAAATGGACAAACGGTAGGCAATGTAGAAGCGGTGTCCAAAGAGGACGTGGCGTTTGAAAAGCCAATCATTAAAAAAGTAACGGAGAAGACGGAAGCGTACCCACTTTGGGTCGTGCTTGTCGGTACGGGAATTCTCCTGCTAACATTTGTGGCAATTGTGGCGATTCGAGGTAGAAAAAGAAGAGTGGTTGTATACAGGAGATGAGTGTCGTGCACTCATCTCTTTTTTATGCAGAGAAGGCAGGCGTTTATCGTACAGCTTTTCGATAGTAATGGAAGGTTGCCTCCACATGAAAGCCGCAAGCTTTGTATAGATGAAATGCGCCTTGGTTGGTGCTGTGGACGTCAATTGTAATTTGTTCAATCCCTTTACCATGCAGATCTTCTAAGATACAATGTAATATTTCTTTGCCCAGTCCCTGGCCCTGATAGTGCGGTGAAACGCCAAATCCGGATATAGAAGCCTCGTTATTCTCAAAGCTTACAGTACCCATACCCATCAGAACACCGTTCAGTTTTGCGATATATTGGACGCGATTGTCCGCAGTGAATGATTTCATCACAATATTTCGTGCATCCTCATAACTATCCTCAAACACATCTTGACTTAAAGCGATAAGGGCTTCCAGGTCTTGTTGTACGGCGACGTGTAATGCGACTCTTCGGTTTTGAGACAGTGTCGGACGAGACGATATTTGATAGCGTAACGTATACTCTGAAAAGTCTAAGGTAGCTTGTAGTTTATGTATGGCCGCTATACCATCAAGGGATTGCGGTTCACAAACAAAAATCATGTTAGATACGCTATACTTTTTTAGCTCTGCCACCGCTTGTTCTAGTAATTGTGTAAAAGCTCCTTTTTTTCTGTAAGCAGGCAGTGTATAGGCTGTTATTTCCGCAGCTTCGCTTGTCGGAAGAAACATAGATAGAAAGCTTACTAGCTTATTATCTTTATAAAGAAGAAACATGCTGTTAATCTCAGAATTAAAGTTTAACGAGGTATCAAGAAATAAACCTCCTTGTAACGTATCATGCTCTTTACAGATGAGTGCAACATCTCGAATGGCTTGTATAATTTCTTCGCTGGATTTATTATATGCCTGGATCACATGTACCCCTCCCGATTAATGAATACATTCATTGTACATTAAATATTAACGGTATATTTTGATTTTTAAAAAATAAAATGAAAGGTTATTTGAGTTGTAAACAACCTCTAAACGAAATATTTACATTTTTCGCTTAAATTCTACTTTCATTTTTTCGGAATGTTCATTATAATGTGAATATAAGTTCTTCATAAAGAACAAATGGCAGATGCAAGTTGAGAAAGGGGGAGGAAAAATGAGCAAAGCCCCATCCCGAGTTGGAGTAAAAGCTGCGATGCTCGTATGCATGTTCTCGCTGACCTGCTATGCAGGCTCAACGGTTGTATCAGATACAACTGCTTTCTTTACAAGCGTGGAAGAGAGAGCTGGCAAGCTGAAAAGCGCCTTTGTGTTTCCTGAAACAACGGATGCTCTCGTAAAAGAGGCCCATAGCCTAGGTGATGTAACACTTACTCATTACAATAGTGTGTTAGCAACCTCTACTGAGGGTACATTAGCAGAAGTAGAGATGAAGCTGCAGGAAGTTATTCAAAAGCAAAAAATGATTGCGGTTAATCAAATTACTCTGCGAAAGCAACTGGAAGAAGCGGAAGGTTATTTTGAAAGAGCAAAGCAAGAGCCCCAAGTCATTGATCCACGTGATCGCATCGTAAAGGTAATAGACTATGTGAAGCCTGCGTATACGGAAGTTCGCCGAATACATAACGATGTTAAAACAAAGGTAGATATAAAAAAAATGCAAGATATAAGAAATGAGTTAGAAAAGAGAATTAAAGAATCAAAGGAAAAGAAACAACTACAGCAAGAGAAAGACGTACAGCCCGAAAAGACTGAAAATTTAAATTCATCTAATATTATAAACTCTAATGGGCAGATAAATGCGCCGTTGGATGTAGCTCCTGAATCAAAAGCGAAAGGGGAAGAACAATGAAGCGTGCCATTTCGTTTGTCAGCCGCGTTATCACAGTTGTGATGTTTGCGTGCATGCTGCTCCTTGCGTATCTAGCCATTTCATCTAAAATCACAGGTGGCAAGCCAGATGTATTCGGATACGAGATCAAAACGGTGTTATCCGGTTCTATGGAGCCAACCTTTTATACAGGATCCATCATCGCCATTAAGCCAGTACAGTCTGGTACAAGCTATAAACCAGGCGATGTTATTACTTATAAATTGCAAGATGGTACATTGGTTACGCACCGTGTGAAAGAAGTGAATGCGGTCGGAGAAGAGGTAATGTATGTAACCAAGGGAGACGCCAATGATGCTGCGGATTCAGAGCCGGTTGCTCATAAAAATGTCGTCGGGTCTTACAAAGGCTTTACGATTCCTTATGTGGGATATGCCGCGGATTACGCACGCTCTAAAACGGGTTCAGCATTATTGTTGATTGTCCCCGGCATTTTACTCTTATTTCATGCAGTCATCAATATTTTGGGTGCATTGCGTCAAATTGACAACAAGGAACCTGCAGACTCATCAAGGTAACACCTCTTATCTATCGGTAAGAGTGCTATATAAAAACACTAGGGGGAGTACTAAAATGAGTTTAAAACAAAAACTTGGTATGGGTATTGCATCCGCAGCTCTTGGTCTATCTTTAATCGGAGGCGGAACGGTTGCATACTTTAGCGATACAGTTGAGACGAGCAACACATTCGCTGCTGGAACATTAGATTTGAGCGTAGATCCTGAAGTAATCATTGATGTTGACAAAATCAAGCCAGGCGATGAAATGGAGCGCGCGTTCCAACTAGTTAACAATGGTACGTTAAAAATTAAAGATGTGCACTTACTTTCTAACTATGAAGTAATTGACGCAAAAGGTGACAACGATGGTGCAGACTTTGGTGAGCACATTAAAGTTGAGTTCTTATGGAACCTAGATAAAAATACAGTACCTGTATTTGAAACAACTTTAGCAGAGCTAAAGGCAGCAACTGCTGAAGGCAAAGGTATCGATTTAGTTGATAAAGGTGTTGTACAATACGAAGGCCAAGGTCTTGCACCTGGTAAAGACGACACATTCTATGTGAAGTTTAGCTTCGTTGACAATCAAGAAGACCAAAACGTGTTCCAAGGCGACCAGTTGAAATTGAACTGGACGTTCAATGCAACACAAGGTAAACCTAATCCTGAAAAGTAATAAAACAGCAGAAGGCGGGCATTTGTCCGCCTTCTTTTTACAAACATAAAGTGAAAGGTTGCGATGTATATGCGGAAAATAGGGTATATATTGCTTATTTATATCTTTATCACAATATATCCTGTTATTATTAGAGCAGAGTCTGCTTCAAAAAAAGAAATTGATATTTCTCAGCTTGCTCCAAGTTTATCTGTACCAACGGATAATATGCAACCAGGGGATGAGGTCAGCAATAGCTTTATTTTAAAAAATGATGGAAATAAGAAATTGATGTATTCGTTAACTGCAAAGCTCTTGAGCGGGGATGAATTATTGTTTACTGGCTTAGAAATCGTCGTCACACAAGGTAAGGAAGAATTGTATCGAGGTAGCCTGCGTGATCTTCAAGTAAAACGGATACTTGCTGTTAATGACGAGGAGACAATTTCATATACTGTCTCATTTCCTCATGAACTGGGAAATGAATATCAAGGTCTACAAACGAATGTTCAGTTCTTAACACAAGCAACAGAAGCTCCTTCTGAAGGAGAAAATACGCCTACAGAAGAACCACCAGTGGTAATATTGCCAGGTGGTTTACCTAATACAGGATTGGGATACACGAATGTACTTATGTTAGGTCTTCTTTGTGTAGGAAGTGCTAGAATAATGTATAGAAAGCAAAAAAGCAGCTGATTCGCTGCTTTTTACTTCTTTTCTGCACGCCATTTATTAAACTCCAAAAACTCACGAAACTGCTCTTTGGATACGCCAGAGCTCATAGCGTCTTTTACCAGTTGTGTCCATTCGGAATCTAAATCTTGTTCCTCAAAAGATTTGTCGTACAGTAGAGAATCCAATGGCACACGCAATACGGATGAGATTTTTTCTAAAAATTGAATAGACGGATTTTTTTGTAAATTTCTCTCAATTGAGCTTATATACGATTTGGCCACACCTGCTTTTTCTGCCAATTCCGTTAATGAAATGCCGCGCTGTAGGCGCAGTCTTTTAATACGTTCGCCGATCATCATTTAAACGCACCTTTCCTAAATAGTACAGCTCGATAAATAATCATAACACATGACTCGGAAAGTTGATAAGAATACTTTGCATTTATTGTGCGAGGGACTCCAGAAAGATACGAATTTCTTGTGGATCTATTCCCAAATCTAATGCCATTACTATCAAATCAATCCATTCGTTATCGAGTACATTCGCCGACTTAATTTCCAATTTGAATCGTCCCCTTTATTATATAATATAATTATATAAAAACATAGAAAAAATATTGCTTTCTAAGCGATTTTATTCGTTTTTATGAATGATTTTATGCTGTAATAGCGAACAATCAGATGTGACGTTTAATATATTAAAAATTCAGAAAAAATATACTTTTATTTATTTTTGTACATTCTACATAATTTGTCAAGTATTTATATAACGCTCCAATAATTTACAATAAAATACAAAAAGATTACATTTGTATTAAAAATGTTACATTATAGATTTGAATATTGAAAATTTATAGAAAATTTTATATTTTCATATTGTTAGACATAAAAAGAAGCAAGGAGAGGATGCCAGTTGAAAAAGAACACACCGTTCAAAGTTTTGTCAGCTCTTGCAGTGACAACAATGCTCAGCTGCACGTTTGGTTTTGGAGGGACGGCGCAAGCAGCTAACACTGTTGGGGAATCAAGCCCAATCGATCAACACCTAATCCAAGAGGATCGCTTAATTAAAGCATTAAAAGATCGCGGTGTAATTAGCAAAAACGCGAGCCAAAAAGATGCTTTGAAAGCAGCAGAAAAATATGTGGATAAAAAGCGCGGGGAAAAGCCATCTACGGTAACATCTGCTGAAGTATCTGCATTTGTTAACCAAGTGAAGGCTGCGAATGAAAAAGCGAAGGAAAAAGCAAAAAAATCACTTAGCAATGCATCAAAATCACCAGTTGCTGGTCCAGGTAAAGATGGATTAATTCCAACCAAACCTGCGAAGCAAGCAGATTATAATGGTGCTGTTCGTACAGATAAAGTTCTTGTATTGCTAGCAGAGTTTTCTGATTTCAAGCACAATAACATCGACAAAGAGCCTGGCTATCTTTGGTCTGAAGACTTCAGTCAGGAGCACTACGAAAAAATGCTGTTTGGCGATGAAGAATTCGAGCTTTTTGATGGCTCTAAAATACAAACATTTAAGCAGTATTATGAAGAACAATCCGGTGGTAGCTACACAGTAGACGGAACTGTTACACCTTGGCTTACAGTACCTGGTACAGCGAAAGAGTACGGTGATGATAACCCGGCTGGCGGTCATGACAACTTAACACCAAAAGGTCCTCGTGACTTCGTTAAAGATGCGTTAAACGCTGCAGTTGCGTCTGGTATCGACTTAGCGGAGTTTGACCAGTTCGACCAATATGATCTTGATGGTGACGGCAACCAAAATGAGCCGGACGGCTTAATTGACCACTTGATGGTTGTACACGCTGGTGTTGGACAAGAAGCGGGTGGCGGTAAGCTTGGCGACGACGCAATCTGGTCTCACCGTTGGACAGTTGGTAACTCGCCTTATAGAATCGATGGAACGACTGCCAAAGTTCCTTACTGGGGCGGTAAAGTTGCAGCATTTGATTATACAATTGAGCCTGAAGACGGCGCGGTTGGTGTATTTGCGCATGAATATGGTCATGATTTAGGTCTTCCGGATGAGTATGACACGCAGTATACGGGTCAAGGTGAGCCTGTTCAGTCTTGGTCCATTATGAGTGGTGGTAGCTGGGCTGGTAAAATTGCCGGTACACAGCCAACAAGCTTCTCGCCGCAAAATAAAGAGTTTTTCCAAAAAACAATTGGCGGCAACTGGGCTAACATTTTAGAAGTAAACTATGCAGACCTTAAAAAGCCGGGCTTCTTCTCTTACCTGGATCAAAGTGTTACAAAATCTAAAAATCCTGGTATCATCCGCGTGAACCTGCCTGACAAAGAAGTAAAAGGCATTGCACCAGGATTTGGCCAAAAGTATTACTACAGCCAAAAAGGTGATGACCTTCATACGACGTTGACGACACCTGTGTTCGATTTAACGAACGCAACTTCTGCTACATTTGACTATAAAGCATGGTACGAAGTTGAATTTGATTACGATTATGTACATGTGAATGTAGTGGACGAGGCAGGAAATGTTCTGAAACAAGATATTGATGTGATTGGTGACGAAAACACTGAAAACGGATTTGAAACCTCTAAAGGCTTATGGGTAGACAAGTCTTATGACTTAAGCGAATTTGCTGGCAAGAAAGTAAAGCTTACGTTCGATTACGTAACTGACGGCGGTTTAGCACCTAACGGCTTTGCAATGGATAACTTAACATTGACAGTGAATGGACAAGTTGCATTTACTGATGATGCAGAAGGCGATGTAAAAGTAGCATTAGATGGTTTCGTTGTTTCCAACGGCTTTGAAAAGAAAAAACACTACTACTACTTGGAGTGGAGAAACTATGCAGGTGCTGACGTAGCGCTTCAATACGGCCGCGGTCCTGTATATAACACAGGTATGGTAGTATGGTATGCAGATGACAGCTACCTAGATAACTGGGTTGGTGTACATCCGGGCGAAGGCTTCCTAGGTGTAGTAGACTCTCACCCTGAAGCAATTGTAGGTACATTAAATGGCAAGCCGTCTGTTGCACAAAGCACACGCTTCCAAATCGCGGACGCTGCGTTCTCTTACGACAGAACACCGGCTTGGTACGTGAACTCTCCAACACGTGGTATCTTTGATTACAAAGGTCTGCCTGGTGTGACGAAGTTCGATGATTCTAAATCTTACATGAATGCATTGATTCCTGATGCAGGACGTAAAGTACCAAAGTATGGTCTATCCTTCCGCGTAATTGGCGAAGCAAAAGACAACTCTGCAGGTGCAATCTTGATTGAAAAGAAATAACGACAAAAGCGCTACGGAAGCATTCCGTAGCGCTTTTTTGTTTATACTACATAATAAGAAAAAAACGTAAAAACAAAAAGTATGTACAACTTTTACATGTAAATTACGTTCTTAATTCATACATAAAGAGATTGACAGAACGTAGGAAGAATGGCATAGTAAAAGAAAGATAATGTTTAAGTGTTTAAACATAAAGACGGAGGTGCTGTATATGATACAGGAGCTAATTGCACGGCAACGAGCATATTATCATAGTGGGCAAACACGTGCGCTGTCAATTCGATTGTTGCAGCTGCAAAAACTATATGATGGCATTCAAAAATATGAAGCAAAAATTTTAGATGCTTTAAAGCAAGATTTAAATAAATCACAATTCGAAGCGTATGTAACAGAGATTGGATATACGCTAAAAGAAATTTCTTTTGTGAAAAAGCGCTTGGGACGCTGGATGAAGCCGCAAAAGGTGAAAGGAACACTGCTACAGGCAGGGGGAAGAGGGCGAATTGTACCTGAGCCTTATGGTGTTACGCTAATTATTGCACCTTGGAATTATCCATTTCAATTGGCAATGGCTCCTCTGATTGGTGCGATTGCAGCCGGAAATACAGCGATTGTGAAGCCATCTGAACTTACACCTCATGTATCTGCTGTAATTGCAGAATTGCTGCGCGAAGTATACGCTGAGGAATACATTGCAGTCGTAGAGGGAGGCGTAGAAACAAGTACAGAATTACTAGCGCAGCCAGTTGACCATATCTTCTTCACGGGTAGCGTGGCGGTGGGTAAAATTGTCATGGAAGCAGCTGCGAAACGCTTGACACCTGTGACCTTAGAGCTCGGCGGAAAAAGTCCGTGTATTGTTCATGACGATGCCAATCTAGCAGTAGCAGCACGCCGTATTGTCTGGGGAAAATTTGTTAACGCTGGTCAAACATGTGTGGCACCGGACTATGTGTATGTGCACAAGCATGTTAAAGACAAGTTGATTGCGCTTATAAAGGAAGAAATACAAAAGCAATATGCAAATCCGTTGCAGGGCGCGGGGTATGTACGCATTGTCAGCGAACGACATTTTCAGCGCCTATCCTCATTTTTAACAAACGGCACTGTACTTGTAGGCGGCAAAGTAAATGAAGAAAAATGGATTATTGAGCCGACGCTATTAGGAAATGTAACGTGGGATGACGCAGTGATGCAAGAGGAGATTTTTGGACCGATTTTGCCGATATTTGAGTATGAAGACTTAGATCGTGTAATCCAAACCATATTGCAGCATCCCAAGCCCCTCGCATTATATGCTTTCACAGAAAGCAAGCGTGTAGAAGATGAGATTGTCACACGCATTTCCTATGGCGGCGGTTGTATCAACGACACTATTTTTCATCTTGGTTCGCCGTACTTGCCGTTTGGAGGGGTTGGAGAAAGCGGGATGGGTAGCTATCACGGCGAGTATAGCTTCCGGGCATTTTCCCATTATAAAAGCGTGTTGCGTCAATCAAGCAAGTTCGATTTGAAATTTCGTTATTATCCGAGTGAAAGTGCTTTAAAATTCATCCGAAAATTGTTAAAATAAAAAATGGTTATAATCGTATTGTGTATCCCCTTCGGATGAAGGGGGTTTTTTATTAATGATAAGGCTCTGTTAAAGTTTGTTGTTGATTTCCGTTACGGGGGTTCTCTTTCTGCGGACAGTCAGGGAGCCTCCTCAGCGCTATGCGCCTGTGGGGTCTCCCTTTGACTTGTTTTTTCCGCAGGAGTCTCACCCTCCACTCAACAAGTGCGAATTAGCTAAAACAGCCAATTATAAAAAAGAATGAACACGCTTATACGAGGAAAACTATACAAAATATGAATAGATAGGGAAAAGAGAATGAAAGATATGATTACAATTACAGAGGTACAAAAACGCTTTGGCGATCAAGTCATTATTCCGCCCTTGTCTTTAGATATCAAGGAAGGGGAATTTCTTACAATTTTAGGCCCGAGCGGCTGTGGTAAAACGACGCTGCTTCGTATGATTGCAGGCTTTGAAGCGCCAACCGAGGGAACAATTTCGCTTGCAGGTGAATCTATTCAGAATTTACCGCCGTACAAACGCGATATGAATCTTGTGTTTCAGCACTATGCCTTATTTCCGCATATGAATGTGGAACAAAACATTCGTTTTGGACTTAAAATGAAAAAAGTATCTGAATCAGAGCAAAAAGAGCGTGCGGCGGAAGCGATGCGTCTCACGCAGCTAACAGAATTCAAAAAGCGCAAACCGTCTCAACTTTCAGGCGGACAGCAGCAGCGCGTAGCCATTGCCCGTGCTATTGTCAATAATCCTAAGGTGCTTCTGTTAGACGAACCATTAGGTGCCCTTGATTTTAAGTTGCGTAAAGACTTGCAGCGTGAGCTGAAGAATTTACAACGACGCCTCGGCATCACGTTCATTTACGTTACCCATGACCAAGAAGAAGCGATGAGCATGAGCGATCGCATTGCGGTCATGAACCAGGGACGTATCGAACAGCTTGGCACACCGCGTGAAATTTATAACAATCCAAGCACCCTGTTTGTGGCAACATTCATTGGCGAGAACAACATTTTCGCAGATGGGTTTGCAGTCCGTCCGGAAAAGGTACAGGTCACTAAAGAAATGCGAGAAGGGTATCGCACTGGGCAAATAGAAGACACGGAGTTTGTCGGCGATGCGGAAAAGCTATATATCCGCAGCGGTAAGGATTTAATTACGGCCTATGACAACAACTTGTGGCGTGCCGGTGATACGGTGTATGTAGGATGGCACAAAGAAGATGAGGTGACGTTGCGTTGAAAAAGGGGAAATGGTTAGCGGCACCGGCCATTATTTGGTTGCTGCTGTTCTTTCTCGTACCACTCCTTTTTGTCATGGCATTTTCTTTTTTTCAAAGAGGTACATACGGGGAAGTTGTTACATCACTTACCTTTGAAAATGTGACGCGTGTATTTCAGTCATTATACATAAAGGTATTGTGGGAAACTGTTAAGGTAGCTGTTATTACAACAATTCTTTGTTTATTAATTGGTTATCCGTTTGCGTATACCGTTACGATTGTAGACCGCAAATGGCAATCCACGTTGCTTCTGTTGGTTACGATTCCGTTTTGGATTAACTTTTTGGTGCGCTCCTATGCATGGATTGTCATTTTACGTTCACAAGGCTTGGTGAACACAGTCCTTTTACAACTGGGTATTATCAACGAGCCGCTCAGCTTGCTGTATAATACACCGGCCGTGATTTTAGGTATGGTATATTCTTTACTGCCGTTTATGGTACTGCCGATTTATGCTTCTATTGAACAGCTGGATAAACGTAAACTAGAAGCTGCATACGATTTGGGAGCAACGCCGCTACGTGCTTTCTGGAACGTCACACTGCCTCTTACCATGCCAGGAGTTGCGACAGGTTCTGTGCTTGTCTTCGTTTCTTCCATCGGTATGTTTGTCGTATCAGATGTGCTCGGGGGCTCTAAAGTGTCTTTAATTGGAAATGTCATTCAAAATCAGTTCTTAGGTGCACGTGATTGGCCATTTGGCTCGGCCTTATCACTAGTACTTGTGCTAAGCACGATTTTGCTCATTTATTTGTACTACCGCGTTGCGTATTATAGGGGGAAACGATGAAAAAATTTCTGATCAGCTATTCTTGGCTTGTGTTGCTGTTTTTGTATTTGCCGATGATGGTACTGGTCGCGTATTCTTTCAATGATTCGCGTATCAACGCTGAGTGGAAAGGATTTACGCTGCATTGGTACAGCGATGTGCTACAAAACCCAGATGTACTTAGCGCGTTTGTGAATAGCTTGCTTATCGCATTTGTTACAACACTTGTTGCAACAGTTCTGGGTACGCTATTTGCACTGGCGCTTCACCGATATACGTATCGCTTCAAGGGCGCCCTAGATGGGTTGGTATATTTGCCGATTCTTGTTCCCGATATTTTAATGGGGCTTTCTCTTCTCATCCTGTTCAGTCAAATTGGACTGGAACTTGGCAAAACGACCATTATAATTGCGCATATTACATTTAGTATCTCATTTGTCGTTGTTATTGTGTCCGCACGTCTTGCTAGCATGGGGAGGGAGTTAGAAGAAGCGGCGAATGACCTTGGTGCTTCTCCTTGGCAAACGTTTCGTTATGTAACGTTGCCATCGCTAATGCCAGGTGTCATTTCAGCGGCCTTGTTAACATTCACATTGTCCATTGATGATTTTGTCATTAGTTTTTTCGTATCAGGTCCGGGCTCAACAACGTTGCCACTGTATATTTACAGTATGGTAAAGCGCGGTATTACCCCGGAAATCAACGCCTTATCAACAATTTTAATTGTAATTATTGTTGCGTTGATGCTGTTATCGCAAGTATTTCAAAAAGACAAAAGCGGCAGATTGCCGCTGTAAAGGAGTGGTTGTATGAAATGGTGGAAAATGGCTGCAATTGCGGCAGTTGCAGTTGCGGCGCTGGCTGGCTGCGGAGAGAAAAAAGAGGAGCTCAATATTTACAGCTGGGCGGATAACTTTGATGAAGATGTTATTAAAGATTTCGAGAAAAAGTATAATGTGAAAGTAAACTATGACAAGTACGCGAGCAACGAAGAAATGCTTGCTAAGCTGCAAGCTGGCGGCGCAAAATACGATTTGATTCAGCCTTCTGATTATATGGTCGCGACCATGACAAAACTGGATTTACTAGAGCCCTTAACAGCAAAAAACATTCCAAATACAAAAAATGTTGATCCGTTTTTCCGCGATTTACCTTATGATCCAGGTAACAAATATTCAGTTGTGTATGCATGGGGTGTTACTGGTATTGCATATAACAAAAAATATGTAAAAGAAGCGCCAACAAGCTGGGCAGACTTGTGGAATCCAAAATATAAAGATCGCGTTGTGATGCTGAATGATTCTCGCGAAGTACTTGGCATGGGGTTAAAGAAGAACGGCTTCTCCAACAACAGCAAAAATGAAGCTGAAATCAAAACAGCATATGAAGATATCCGTAAAGCATTGCCGAATGTTTTGGCTTTTGACACAGATAACATTAAACAAAAACTGATTGCTGAAGAAGCTTGGCTTGGTACAGTTTGGTCTGGTGATGCAACATTTGTACAAAAAGACAACAAAGATGTTGCTTTTGTGATTCCAAAAGAAGGAAGTACCATTTGGGCTGATACACTTGCAATTCCAAAAGGTGCAAAGCATAAAGTTTTAGCAGAAAAATTCATTAACTACTTAATGGATCCGAAAGTAAGTAAAAAGAACTATGAATCCATCGGTTATGCCAACCCGAGCGAAGGTTTGCCTCTAAAAGAAGAAGAACTGAAAAATATTGAATGGCTGGTCGATGTTGGCGATACAACACGTATTTATGACGAATATTGGACGAAACTAAAAACAGGTAAAGAATAAAACGCGATCTACGTCGCGTTTTTTCTTTACTGTACGGGGAGAGTTAACATGAGAACCAATAAGCATACCTATGCATTTGCATTTATGATTGTGTTGGCGGCATTTGCAGGTATATTGACATGGAAAATTATAGATCAGCAAACGTTATGGATTGATGAGTGGATGAAGGGAAGGTTACAGCTGCTGCAGGGAGAGGGCAGTATTGCTTTCTTTACGGTTTTAACAGAGATGGGATCGGAGCCCGGTATTATCGGTACGCTTGTAGGAGCGGGAATTTGGCTCGTAAAGAAAAAACGTTATATTTCTGTCGCTGTATTTGTCATAGCAGTAGCCGTGGCACAACTGCTCAATAAAGTATTAAAAAATATTATCGCAAGAGAGCGTCCTTCCCTAAATGAAGCAATTGATGCGGTAAGCTATAGCTTTCCAAGTGGTCATGCAATGGTCGGCTTGGTTACATATGGATTTTTGGCCGCACTGCTCATTCGCGCCGGCATGAAGAAAAGTGTTGTAATCATTGGGGCAGCATTTCTTATTTTACTAGTGGGTCTAAGCCGCATTGTGTTGTCTGTGCATTATCCTTCTGATATATTGGGTGGCTACTGTCTTGGTGGTATGTTGTTGATTGTATTTTTGTATGCTGATGCATATGCAAATAGTCGCCAGAAAAAAAGAAGCAGATAATTCAATTTTTTTTCGTCGGTCTTGTATAATCGGCTTAAGGAGGGGTTGTGATGAAGCAAAACGTTTCAAAGCTTGATTTGTGGGGGAAAATAGGTTTTTTTATTCACCGTTTTCGGATTACGTTCATTTTGCTTGCGACAATCGTGGCAGTATCGCTTGCCTTTTTTGCTCCAAAACTGCCTGGGATTTTAGGAGGAGATGGCTTTAAAACGAAGGGAGATTATCAGACGACACGACAGATTTTAGAAAAGGATTTTAAGCAATCACAAGATACACTTTTTCTTGTGTTTCAAAAAAAATCGGGAACAGAAGAAGCCTTTCGCACACAGGTGCAACGAGTTGTAGAAAAGATTGCAAATACAGAGGATTTCGCTTCGTTTCGTCATCCAGGCATCGACCCGGCCATGCAAAAGGCTGATATTGCCTATGCGACTATCTTGCTAAAGGGTGCAGATACCGAGGCGTTAACGAAAAACACACTTGCGTTTGCAGAGCGCGTTCGTAAAGAGAGTAATGAACTTGTCCAGATCTCACCTACCGGCTTTGCAGTCATTAATGATGAGATTAATGCCCGGAGTCAAAGTGACCTAAAAAAGGCGGAAATGATTGGTCTGCCGATTGCCTTCCTGGTATTGTTGCTCTCATTCGGACGTTTCATGGCCTCGTTGCTACCAATTATTAACGGCATACTGAGTGTTGTTGCTGCAATGGGAATTTTGTACTTTGTGGGCCGAGAAATGGAGCTTTCTATTTTTGTATTAAACGTCGCGCCGATGATTGGTTTTGCTCTGTCCATTGATTTTGCTTTGCTATTTGTAAATCGCTTCCGAGAAGAAATTGAGACGAAGTCTGTAGGGGCAGCAATTGGTATGACTTATCAAACAGCAGGACGCTCTATCGTATTTTCTGGTCTGTGCGTATTTGTGGGGTTGGCAGGCTTGTTTTTCTTTCAAATCGATTACATACAATCAGTGGCGATTAGCGGTACAATTGTCGTTATAATGAGCATTTTCTTTTCCTTAACTGTATTGCCGGCAGTGCTGTCGCTGATGGGCAAGCGTCTGCTTCGAAAAGGAAAATGGAGTGAAAGTCGTTCGGCAAGCTTTTGGCGGAGCTTCGCCACGTTTGTAATGAGTCGTCCTGTACTCATGGTTGTGACTGTGCTGGCTTTTATTTTTATATCGCTGCTACCGCTTCGTCACGCGAATTTTCAGTTTCCTGGTGTAGAATCCTTACCGGAGCGTAGCGAAGCCCGCATTGCATATGAACGCTATGAAAATGAATTTAACGAAATGATTAAAACCCATGCAGATGCGACAATTGTTGTGGAAACAGACGGACCTGTGACGGAGCTTGCAAATTTACAGCTTATAGAAAAGTTTATCCAAAAGTTAAAACAAGATAAGCAAGTGTATCGCGTGACCGGTATTGATGCACCGAGTGCGCAGCTAGACGCGGCTCGTGAAACGCCGCAGGTGCAGGCTTTGTTTGGTGCATATACAAATGGTACCAAAACATTTATACAAATTGCTTTAAAGAATAAACCAAAATCAGCTGAAGCTAAGGACTGGGTACGCGATTTTAAAACGCGCTACGAGCAGGATGGACTTACTTATTATGTGGGGGGCTTAACGAAATTTGAGCAAGAGCTAGAGGATGAGATTATTAACAAAATTGCAGTTGCGATGACACTTATTTTGGGGTCGACCTTTGTGATTTTAATGATTGCCTTCCGTTCTTTGCTTATTCCTCTTAAAGCAATCCTTATGAACATACTCAGTCTCAGCGCTACAATCGGTATTGTCGTTTGGTTGTTTGAAGGCGGTCATTTTGGTCTTGAACAAAGCGCGGTAATGTTTGTACTGCCAGTTTTCATTTTCGGTTTGGTTTTTGGCCTCAGCATGGATTATGAAGTATTCCTGATCTCCCGTATGTATGAGCTGTATCACGAAACAGGAGACAATGATTATGCAACACTCGAAGGTCTCGTTTCTACAAGCCGTATTATCACATCAGCAGCACTTATTATGATTGTTGTGACCGGTGCTTTCGCATTTACCGATATTTTACCGGTTCAACAGATGGGGATTGGCGTGGCGCTTGCTATTTTTCTAGATGCAACAATCGTGCGATTATTACTTGTGCCAAGTTTGATGAAGCTTTTTGGTCACTGGAACTGGTGGTTCTTCGACACATCGCGCAAGCAGGAAAAAAGCGGTGCGTAACACCGCTTGTTATTACAAAACCCATCAATTGCGAAGAGGTAAGTTGTATAGATAAACGTATTTATTCGAACGTATGAATGACAGCCTTCACTTTGGCTAATAGTATGTGGTAAGAATACTAAGGCGGGTGAGGGCATGTTCGGATTTAAGTTCAGACTTAACGACACCGTACAGTTCACGCAAAACGACGGACATATTTATCGCATTGTTGGCTATCGTTTAGAAAAAAGCTTATATGCGCAAGAAGCACATGTTATTTACGAGCTGTTTCGCGAGTTTGACGGTCATACATTGGATGCAGAGGAAGAGGAGCTTGTTAAGGTTGTCCAGGTGGAGAATGAATATTATAAAATTCAAGATATGTGGGGCTACAGCTATCCGGTGAAGGTCAAGAAAGTACCTGATAAGAAAATGGAATTGCCCCTTCCGCAGCAAATGGACTTGCTATTAGATGCATACAATGATTATCGCAAGCTTGCTTCGTTTTTTAATGATTTATCATATGAAATGAAGGCAGAGGAGATTCTCGGTAAGATGAAAGCAATGAAAAACAGTCCGCCTGCGTAGGGTGGACTGTTTTGTTTAAACCTATATAGGTTCATGTAGTGTTTCGACAAATGGGCAAGAGGAACGAAAACATCAGAAGGTTTCAGTGTTGTACGGTCCTAGGGAGCAGGGGCGGCTATTAAGTCCTAACTCTAACCGCACATGGCCCGTTCTTCTCTCCTAAAAAACAATGTCGATTTTTATATATATACAGGTTCTTGCTTTCTATAGTATAAGACGAGGTCCGTCATGTACGCGCACACCGCTACAGAAAGTATGGTATAAGCAACCTCATTCCAGCTCAAGTACATAAGAGATGCCAATAAAACAACCGCATCAAATACAAAATATACTTTACCGACGGATAAGCGTGAAATTTTGCTGATTAACAGGGATAAAATATCATCTCCGCCTGTTGCGCCGCCGTGGCGTAAAATCAATCCAAGTCCAGCACCGACGAGTACACCGCCTATAATAGACGCTACAAACAGATGCTGTGACAGATTCAATGAAAACGGTGAGTAACGTTCCATCAACGCATAAAAAATGGAGAATGATGTCGCGCCAATAATGGTGTTAATCGCAAGGCGTTTACCAAGCAACTTCGATCCGACCAATATAAGCGGAATATCAAGCAACAGCGTAGTGACGGCAGGAGAAATATTAAAGTACTGCTTGACAAGCAAAGCGATACCGATAAAGCCTCCCTCTGCTAAATTGTTTTGTACATGAATGTGATAAAACGCAGCCGCCAATACAAACGAACCAAACACAATCATACTTGCTTCTTTCCAACGAATCCATTTCATAGTTATTCCTCTTTCGCAGTTAGTTTTTTGAACGGTTTCTGAAACTAACTACGTAGCAGCAGTTAGTTTCTTAGCTAACTGTGCTATATATAACAAAAGGAATAACGTGGTCGTTGATTCCGCATAATTTCGCCCACTTTCGTTTTTGTTCACTTTAGATGGAATCAGCGAACAAAAACGCTACGTATAAGATAAATCACGACGTTGCCAGATGCTCCTTCGAGCAAGCATGATATCAAAATCCTTTCTGTATAAGATGTACCTCTATTTTATCATATGAAAAAGGGAGAGAAGAAAGAATTTGCTTTCTTTACATTATTTTAAGAAAAGGAAACCAAAGCCTTTTTAATTATAGGGGAGAGAAGAACGGGCATTGTGTAGTAGCGGTTAGAGAACGTGTGCGTAGTAAGACCAGATGTAGTGAAATGCGTGGATAGTTTGGAGGGAATAGCTAAGAGAGAGTCAGGTGAAGGGAATATGGATTGGCAACACCAAACTAGACAGTTTTATCAAGGTGCGTCCTTTTGTGCACCTACGCTGTAACCGATGATTTATCGGTTACAGATGGCATAAACGTAAATAAATTCAGCAGGAATGTCTTAGGTAGGAAGCTGACTTTGCAACCTTTGAACAAATATGCGTTTTATTCTTAATACAGGTATAACGCTAGGAGCGAACCACTAGAAGGCTGAACCCAGAGCTAGGTGTCCCGCAAGAACGTGTCGCGGATCATGAGAGGGAGTAAATCTGGGGTTAGGTGTCCCGCAAGAACGTCTCGCAGACCAAAAGAGAGAGTAAATCTGGGGTTAGGTGTCCCGCAAGAACGTCTCGCAGACCACAAGAGAGAGTAAATCTGGGGTTAGGTGTCCCGCAAGAACGTGTCGCGGATCATGAGAGGGAGTAAATCTGGGGTTAGGTGCCCCGCAAGAACGTGTCGCGGACCACAAGAGAGAGTAAATCTGGGGTTAGGTGTCCCGCAAGAACGTGTCGCGGACCACAAGAGAGAGTAAATCTGGGGTTAGGTGTCCCGCAAGAACGTGTCGCGGACCACAAGAGAGAGTAAATCTGGGGTTAGGTGTCCCGCAAGAACGTCTCGCAGACCACAAGAGAGAGTAAATCTGGGGTTAGGTGTCCCGCAAGAACGTGTCGCGGATCATGAGAGGGAGTAAATCTGGGGTTAGGTGCCCCGCAAGAACGTGTCGCGGATCATGAGAGACGGGAAATCTGAGATCAGGTACCCTGCAATATTGTTGGATAGGCCACACTGAGTTGGACAGTTTCATTAAATTGCAATTGTCCATATCTTCCCAGTCACTTTCTGAACAGAAACTAAAACCAACTAACATATCCATCCACCATCCCGCATAAACCAAACTAAAGCCCCATACATAACAGGATCCTAAACAACTGTCCTGATTCATGCACACTCAGTCACACGTGTTCGAGTTGCTTGTGCAAGACAATCCGAACCACATCAGCAACGAGATGTATACCTGCGAACTGAAACTGAAGACACATACGAAAGACCTCTGGGTTGTCAGAGGCCTTTTTCTTTATTCATTTATGAATTGAATTTATAGGAATTCTGTCCAACTAAGTGTAGCCTATCCAATAGCGATTAGGACTAAAGCGCAGTTCTTGATTTTATTCTTTTTTCCTTTGGTAATTCGGTCATGTTTCCAGTACAATGGACGGAGAAGGTGATATATGATGAAAACAACAAAACAAGGAGAATGGTGCCATATTACAGTACCTGCGTGTTGGCGCGGGCGCACCATTGAGGATATTTTAAAAAAGGAATGGGGCGTACCTAAAAAGCTATTGCACCAATTTCGTATGGACAAAGCCATCTTATATAATGGAGAAGTGGTGAGATGGAGTGAAAAGGTAGAAGAAGGAGAAACACTCTCAGTTCGCTTATTTAAACAAGAGGAGTATGATGTGAAACCCCAAGCACCTGCGGCCGCTGTATTATATGAAGATGACCATGTATTAATTGTAAATAAACCAGTGCAATTGGATACGCATCCTACGGAAAAAGGTGGCACCGGTACGCTGGCAAACCAGGTGGCATATCATTTACAAGAAGAAGGTATACAGACGAAAGTCCGGCATATTCATCGGCTGGATAAGGATACAACTGGAGCGGTTGTATTTGCGAAGCATGCGTTGGCTGGTGCTATTATGGATCGTTTATTGCTTGAGCGCTCTATTAAACGGACCTATGTTGCGCTTGTAACTGGTAAGCTACAAACAAAGCAAGGTGTGATTAACGCTCCAATTGGACGAGATCGTCATCATCCAACGCGCAGACGCGTATCTCCAAAAGGAGATGCTGCAGTTACACATTATAAAGTGATACGCTACTTGCCTGAAAAAAATATATCGCTTGTGGAACTAGGGCTGGAAACAGGGCGTACACATCAAATTCGCGTACATATGAGTCATATTGGCCATCCGCTTTTAGGAGATGCTTTATACGGCGGGAGCACAGTATTTCTAAAGCGCCAAGCTTTGCATGCGGCTCACATTCGTTTACAGCATCCAATCACGAGCGAAAATCTTACAGTACAAGCGCCCTTACCGACAGATTTACAAACGTTATTATAAGAAAAAGGTGTCTCTTATCATAAGAGACACCTTTTTGTCATGACAGTTTTTTTATTTAGAAATGAACATTTGTACCCAGCAATTTGTGCCGCTTGTATGACCTACACCAATATGTGTGTAGGATTGATTCATAATATTAGCACGGTGTCCTGGGCTATTCATCCAGTCTGTCACAACTTGTTGGGCAGTACGCTGTCCTTTAGCAATATTTTCACCGGCGGAGCGGTATGAAATGCCAAAAGAACGCATCATGTCAAATGGAGAACCGTATGTTGGGCTTGTGTGTGAGAAGTAGCCCTTACTTTCCATATCAACAGCCTTTGCCCCAGCAACTTTAGACAACGCAGTATCCATTTTTAAATCCGCTAAACCGGCTTTACGACGCTCTATGTTTGTCAGCTCCACAACCTGCATCAAGGTACTATCAGATAAGTTTGGTGTCGTCGTGTTCGGTGTAGTTGGTGCCGGTGTTGTTGTGTTTGGTACTGTAGGCGTCGGAACTGTTGGTGCCGGTGCTGGTGTTGTAACATTTTCCCCTGTATTTGGGCGTGTATAATTATAGTTGTAGTTGTTGTAACGGCTGTATCGCTCTCCGCGCATATAGCGGTTTAAATCGCTATATGGAGAATAAGGTGTTGCGGAAATTGGGCTTTTGGTAATATAGCCGTCACCTGTGTTAACGACTTTCTTGGTAGATGGCTTTTCCATTTCACGTTGCTCTTGACCAGTTTTCATGTCGGAATTACATCCAAACAATGTAAGCGAAAGAGCAAGTGCAGCAGTTCCCTTTATAATTCGATTCATGCTTTGTGGCCCCCTTATAAGAAAAGTCTCTTATAGTGTGGCACAAATGGCGGAAAGCATGTTTAGCAATAATTCACAGAAAAGGCGACGTACATGTATGAAACGGAGCAACTGTGAAACAATAAAAAAGCCTTGCACTACATGCGCAAGGCTAATCCATCATTATTTAGAAATGAACATTTGTGTCCAAACATTTTTTCCTTCCACGTAACCCACACCAATATGTGTGTACGTGTTATTTAGAATGTTAGCACGGTGTCCTGGGCTGTCCATCCAAGCTTTTACAACTTCTTCTGGTGTACGCTGTCCCATTGCGATGTTTTCACCTGCTGTGCGGTAAGAGATACCAAACTGCTTCATCATATCAAACGGAGATCCGTAAGTTGGGCTCGTATGTGAGAAGTAATTTTTATTGTACATATCTTGAGATTTCGCTTTTGCTACTTTGCTCAGTGCTGTATCTGCTTTTAATGCTGGTAGACCGTTTTTTGCACGCTCTACGTTTGTTAATTCCACAACACGTTGCTCATACTGACTAAGTCCAGTCGCAGGAGCTGGAGCCGGCTCAGGTTTTGGAGCAGGAGCTGGCTGCGGTGCTGGTTGTGGCTTTGGAGCCGGCGCAGGAGCTGGTGTAGGCTCAGGTTTTGGCACTGGAACTGGCGCAGGCTGCGGCGTAGGAGCCGGTGTTGGCGCTGGGTTTGGTGTAGGCTGCGTTGGCGCAGGTTGTCCTACTGTAAAGCAATCAACAGGCTTTATTTCTTTCCAAGTAAATGACTTATTTAAAAATGATGTAAAGAAATTTTGTAATTCTTGTTGATTCATAGGTTGATATAAAAACGCGAATGGTGATGCGTAAGTGACCTTTGTTGTTGGTTGTGCTGTTTCAGCTTTTGCTACGTTACCTCCAGCACCAAATGTTAAAGCAGTTGCTGCTGCTACTGATAATAAAAGTGTTTTTTTCATGTTAGTACCTCCTGAATTGGTTTCATTTATAGTAGAAACGAAATTGCTTCGGTGTGGTTGTTTGTTATGTCAGTTTGTTGTGCTCCCGTCTGACACATTCATAGTAACATAGTTTTTGAGAGAGAAAAGGCGGGATATTTTTCCTGTTATTCATTTTTTCTATGATTTTCCTAAAAAATCATATGAAAACGTTTTTTTAATTGTTTGCAACAGCAGACAGCACAAGTAATTTGATTATGAACATGAACGCCATAGATTATATAAAAATTGGTTATAAATTCCTGATGGAAATTTTAAAATAGCGGTATATCAACAATTCAGAGAAGATATAAAGGATAAATGTGGTTGTTTTTTTAACACTTCTGTAACATTACTGATACATTTTGTTAATAAAAAACGCATCCTTGTTATAAGGATGCGTACTCGCATGAAAAGCTAGTGTTTGGTTATCTTCCTATCGATTGCTGAATGTATAGTAAGCTGTATAGTTGTTACTGTGAAAACAACTTATCTCTGCCACATGACCTTATACCTCTTTTATATCTATAGGAGGTTATCATGCGCTTTTGACAAGTTTAGTTTGCTTAACTTACATATAATAAGTCAACTTTACGACGTTTGTTTGGTATACTCGAAGGCTTCTATTAAAAGGTCCACAATATGAACAGCTCTCATTTTATGAGACAATCCTTCCCGTTCAATGCCGAGCTTCATTTGCAGCAAGCAGCCAGGGTTAGCAGTAACGATTGTGGTTGCTTGGGTTTCCTGTACTTTTTCCATTTTATAATCCAAAAATTGCATGGACAATTCAGAGTGTACAATATTATAAACACCTGCTGAGCCGCAGCAACGGTCTGCATGCTGCATTTCACGATATGTTGCGCCCTGAATGCCTTGTAAAAGCGCACGTGGCTGCGCCGCTGTTTTCTGCACATTACGCAAGTGACAAGAATCCTGATAGGTAATGACCTGCGGTGGCAACTGTAAGTCGTATTGATGGAAATGTAGCTCATATAAAATAGCAGAAATATCTTTAATTTTCTCCTTAAATCGTTTGCTACGTTCCGCCCATACAGGGTCGTCCTTTAATAGGTAATCATAATCAACAAGATACGCTCCGCAGCCACCGGCGTTGGTAATAATATAATCTACGCCAAGGTCTTCAAAAGCACGAATGTTTTTCTTGGCAAGCTCTCTTGCGCCGTCCTTCTCACCGGCATGTCCGTGCAGCGCACCACAACAGCCTTGATTTTTGGGGATTACGATTTCGCAACCCGCTAACTGAAGCAGCTTCATTGTCGCGTTGTTGGTTTCTAAAAACATTGTGTCCATCAGACAACCGCTAAAGAACGCAACGCGTTGCTTTTTTTCAATCAGCGGCGGTAAAAATTCTGGTCTGTTTTTCATCTCTTTCAGAGAAGGAACAGCAGGGAGAACGCGTTCCATTGTTGCTAATGTTTCAGGGAACAGCTTCATAATGCCAGATTTGCGCGCGATAGTCTGTAAACCTGTACGTTGATATAGGCCGAGTAATCCTGTCATTGTTCTCATTCGAGTTTGATGCGGAAACAAGCCTTCAAACACAACCTTACGCAGTACTTTGACAGGAGGGGAGAAGGATTTGTTTTGATTGATAATGTCCCGTGCTTCTTCTAATAAATGTCCGTAGTTAACACCGGACGGACAGACTGGCTCACAGGCGCGGCAGCCAAGGCACGTATTCAATGTGTTTTCTACATCTTCATCCGGCTCAATTAACCCATCCACTACAGCCTTCATCAAAGCAATACGACCACGCGGAGAGTGCGATTCCTGAAAACCAGATTGAATGTATGTTGGGCAAGTTGGTAGACAAAATCCGCAGCGCATACAGTTCAGCAATTCATCCTCGTCCATGCGTGCTTTAAATTCTTCTTGAATTTTTGTTGCGTTTAGCATCAGTCAATCACCACTCTTTTGCGTGTATCTTTTGCGAATAACTTACCAGGATTCATAATCCCATTTGGATCAAAAGCGCTCTTAACGGCTTTCATAGCTGCAATGCCGGCAGCACCGAGCTTTAATTCTAAATAAGGTGCTTTCATCGCCCCGACACCATGCTCTCCAGTGATTGTGCCGCCAAGCTCCACTGCCTTTTCAAAGATTTCAGCAAAAGCAGCTTCCACACGGTGAATTTCTTCTTCATTTCGTACATCAGTCGGACAAGTTGGGTGCAGGTTACCGTCGCCCGCATGACCAAATGTACAAATCTTAACGTTGTATTTTAATGCAATTTCATTTGTTGCCCGAACCATTGCAGCTACTTTAGAACGCGGAACAGTTGCATCTTCTAAAATTGTGGTTGGTGCCAGGCGAGCTAAAGCGGAAAGAGCATTACGACGTGCAGTGCGAAGTGCGTCTGCTTCTACTTCATCCTTTGCAACGCGTACATCTACAGCGTTCAAAGCTTTACACACTTCTTCAATCTTGGCGATATCACGTTCTACCACTTCTGGTGGACCGTCTTGTTCAATGAGGAGTACAGCTTGAGCTTCTGTCGGTAAACCAATCTGTGCATATGCCTCAACCACTTCAATCGTTGGCTGATCTAAAAATTCAAGCGTTGTTGGAATAATCCGATTAGCAATGATTGCGGAAACAGCACGCGCTGCGTCATCAATATCTTCATATAAAGCCAAAATAGTTTTTTTTGTTTCTGGCATCGGGATGAGCTTCAGTGTTGCTTCTGTAATCACGCCAAGTGTACCTTCAGATCCGACAAATAGGCGTGTCAAATCATAGCCGGCTACATCTTTGGCAAGCTTGCCGCCTGTTCGAATAATATCGCCATTTGGGAGAACAATCTCAAGACCCATCACGTAATCGCGTGTAACGCCGTACTTTAGACCGCGTAAACCCCCCGAGTTTTCGTTAATGTTGCCGCCAATGGTTGAAATTTTCATTGAGCTTGGATCCGGCGGATAAAATAGCCCTTTTTTTTCTACTGCCGCAATCATATCCAGTGTAATCACACCGGCTTGTACGGTTACAGTTAGGTTATCTTCATCTATTTCAAGAATGCGATTCATATGTCTAAATAACAGAACAACGCCGCCTTCCACTGGACATGTACCTGCACATAGGTTGGTTCCAGACCCGCGCGGTACAACCGGAATACGGTATTCGTTACAAAGCTTTAAAACAGCTGCAATCTCTTGTGTATTACGAGGCGATACGACTGCATCGGGCATCGATTGAAATTGCGGTGTTGCATCGTAGCTATGCGTAAGGCGCCCCATATTAGAAACGTCAACATTCTCGGCACCGACAATGGATTGTAATGCTTCAATGATATGCTGTTGCATAAACACCCTCCTCTAAAACCCTTTCAATATATGTATTATCATAAAAAAAAGCGAGGTATCCTCGCTATGTGTAAACATACAAAAGTGAAACGTGTTTATCGTTTGTTTTTTGGTTCTTTATCTAATAAATTGAGGGCGATATACAACGTGACGAGATCTTCAAACACCTTTGGGTTTAATCTGGTTGCCTCTTCTATTTTTTTTAGGCGGTAATGTAAGGTGTTAATATGAATATGCAGCAGTTCTGCTGTTTGCTTATATGATTGGTTATGTGCAATAAATGTGCGTAGTGTAGCTAGCAGTTCTTCATCGCAGGCTGCAATTGTGCGATATAAAAACTGTTCTCGGGTTTGCGGTGTGATATCCTGTAAACACATTTCCAGGCGCAAGTTTTCATAAAAGATGATTTTATTTTGCTCTAAAGCGATAGAGAGTGCTCGCTGTGCTTGCTCATAGGAAGCCGGCATATCGCGTGCGCCGCCGGCTTGTCCGACACCTATCCATATAGGCAATGATAATAGCGACTCACAGTCTGTTTTCAGTCGTGTTACGTACACAGATACATCTGTATGTGAAGCTATGCTTTTTAATAAGATGAGGCGGTTGTCTCCCCAGCGTACCAGCACATCTTCATTGTCATTTTTGATATGATGCCAAAGTTTTCGTTGTGCTGTATCATTTGAAACCTCAATCAAAATCAATTGTCGCTTTTGCTGTAAATGAATGCCGAGTGTGCGAGCACGATCCAAAAAGGATTGTGACCATGTTCCTTGTAACCAATCAAACACGAACGCTTCGTATGAACGTTGCTCCAATTCTAATTGCTTTGCCAAATAATTTTCATGAATCAATAGCTCCGTCATTTTTCGTAAAATCTCGCCGTATTTTGAAATATCATGCGGCTCTCCTGTAATTCCGATAACACCAATCACTTCATCGTGAAATAGTAAGGGTAAATTAATTCCCGCTTTGACGCCAATGAGCTCATGTTCATCTTCTTTTGTAATAATTACCGTTTTCTTTTGCTCGCAGCAACGCCGCGCACCCTCGTGAAACGTACCGATACGTACCGGGTCAGTCCCGGCAATAATGGTGCCATTAACGTCAATGATAATAATGTGCTCGGGGATGAGACGCTGCACCTCCCGCACAATTTTTTTTGCCAAATCCGGAACCAGCAATGTATTCACCTCAGTTGTCATACTATGTACCCTTATTATATAGTGTAAAATAAAAAGCACGCGAGTTTTCACAGTTTACACACAATTTTTTGCTATGGTAAGAGCCGGGGGGTGAAGAGATGAAAAAATGGATGTTGCTGATATGTTTGCTCGGAGGTTGCAGCGGAAACCATTTTGCACCTGTTACACAAAGCAATTTATTAATTACTTCTAATATTAAAGAAGGAAGCATTAGTTTTATTGATCCAAAGGCTCATAAGCTATTAACGACCTGGAAGACAAATAAAGCAATGATGGGGACACTTTTGTTGCCGGACGGTGATACACTCCTTCTGTACGGCAAGCAACTAGAAAAGGTATATACATATTCTCTGGCTAAGGGACGGGAAATTGGTGAGTGGGCTACAGGAGAAGGTATTGCAAATGCTGTTTTAATGGGAAATGAGGTCGTGTTTGCAAATCAGCATAATGATACAGTAGATGTGTATTCTTTAACCGGGAAAAAAACAGCGGAGATAGCTGTCGGACATCAACCACTTACGATGCTTGCAGACAAAAGGCTTTATGTCCTAAACTTTCAGGATACCAAAATGTCTGTTGTTGATATAGAAAAACGCACCGTGACTGATACTCTCTCTATCCCGTTCTCTTCTGTCGGCGGAGAGGTTGTGGAGGATGAGGTTTGGATTGGTGGCCACGGCAATGGGCAAGAAGTAAATGAAAGCATTCATATTTATGATACAAAAGGAATGAAGCGCAGCATCGCAGCCCCAATGATGCCTGTCGGATTTGCGATGGATGAAGACTACGTGTATGTGTTGAGCCATGGCTCTGCTACTTTAAGGAAAATCAATCGAAATACCTATCAGGAAGAAGGGAGCGTTCAGGTAGGATCCAATCCGTTTGCGGTAAAACTTACAAATGGTCGCATCTATGTGGCAAGCTATGATAGCGATGAGATCTGTATTGTCGACCCAGAGCGTATGCAACTTACTGATACCATTGAGGTTGGAAAAGGACCGTTTCATTTTACGGAGGGAAAAGGATGAAGCATATACTAATAGTAGACGATGAGCATGATATGAGACAACTTGTCGGTATGTATTTGACCAATGCCGGCTATACATGGTCAGAAGCAGAAGATGGAGAAGTGGCGCTGACGAAATTGCAGCAGAATTCGTTTGACTTGCTGATTTTAGATATGATGATGCCAAAGATGGACGGGATAGCGCTTTGTAATGAAGTACGAAAAACATCCGATGTACCAATTATTTTTTTAACCGCAAAGGGAGAAGAGTGGAACCGAGTGACAGGTCTTCGCATTGGTGCGGATGACTATATTGTGAAGCCATTTAGCCCAGGCGAGCTAATCGCACGTCTTGAAGCAGTGCTGCGCCGCTATGTAAAGCGTGATACACCAAATCAACAATGGGGACCTGTCACTATTGATCAAAAAGGAAGACGTGTTTTGGTAAACGGCGAAGAAGTGTCTCTGACTGTCAAAGAGTTCGATTTATTGCTATTTTTGTGTGAGCATAAAGGACAAGTTTTCAGCCGTGAGCAGCTACTTGAAAAGGTATGGGGCTATGATTATGCAGGTAGTACGCGCACAGTGGATACCCATGTAAAAACCATCCGTTTAAAATTTGGTGATGTAGATTGTATTCATACTGTATGGGGCGTGGGTTATAAATTCGAGGTGTAATATGAAACGAACGATGGTACAAAAGCTGTGGTTGACCATTAGTGCTGTGGCAGTCATTACGGCTTCATTTTTATATGTTGTTTCTCTTTATTCGTATGAAAAGCTGTATGTACAAAATGTAGAAGGAATGATGGTAGCAGAAGGAAAGCGTTTGGCGTCCCGTTATGATGCCAAAAAGGGCAGTGCTCACTTTTCGCAGCAGGTGGCTGATTTTGATGCCCTGTCTGAAAGTAATATCATGTTTGTAGATAATCCACGTGATTTAAGTGCATGCTTGCCTTTTGAAATTCAATACAACCCCATTGTAAGTGAAGACGATCGTCAGCACTTGCTACATGGTGACACCATTACGAAGTCCGGTTATGAGCCGCGCTTTGATAGGAATATTACCGGAACGGTCATTCCAGTTTTGGATGAAAAGCGCCTGGTCGGTATTTTGTATGTGTATATCCCACTCAAGAGTGTAAAAGACCTCATTGTGGATCTCGGATGGATCTTAGCACCATTATCCATTCTTCTTATTGTTACTGCGGCGTGGATTGGTCGTAAGATTGTCCTTGCTGTTACAAAACCTCTCCTGCAAATGGAGCGCATTTCGTATAAAATGTCCGGTGGTGATTTTTCGCAGCGCATCGAAATTACATCTAGTGATGAAGTAGGGAAGCTTGCTTCAGCCTTTAATAGTATGGCTTCAGCACTCGAAAGGGAAGACTTACATCGAAAAGAATTTCTAGCAAATATTTCGCATGAGCTGCGCACACCGCTCAGTTACATAAAAGGATACAGTGAAGCCATTCTTGATGGGGTTGCGAAAGAAGACCCAAATAAATATATTGGTTTAATTCATCGGGAAGCCGGACGAATGGAGCGGCTTGTTCATGATTTACTTGATCTCGCGCGTTTAGAAGGAGAGTTATTTCCGCTACAAAAGCAACCGACTGTCTTTGCACAACTGATTGAAGATGAATTAGCACTATATGAACCTCAAATACAGGAGAAGGGCTTGCGCCTTGTGCAGCAGCTGGATCCAGATGTGATTGCCGATCTTGACGAAGACCGAATCCGTCAGGTCATTCATAACTTAATGGACAATGCCTTGCGCTATACAGAGCAAGGTGAAATCAAAGTATGCCTGACACAAAACAAAGAGAAGTGCATGCTTATGATTCGTGATTCCGGGATTGGGATTGCCCCTGAGCATGTAAACCAGCTTGGAGAAAGGTTTTATCGCGTTGATAAGGCACGTTCCCGTCAAAGCGGCGGTACAGGGCTAGGGTTAGCAATTGTAAAACAGATTGCCGAAATCCACGGCGGAACTATTCAAATAGAGAGTGAGCAAGGAGTCGGTACGAGCATTATTCTTGAACTTCCGGTGATAAGTATTTGAGCTTACAAGCATTTCATACTACAATATGGCTATAGATGATAGTAGGGTGGTGTTTTTCTGACATACAAGTCGATTCGACCTAAGAAAATATATGAAGAAGTTACCGAGGCTCTGCTTGGTATGATTAAGGACGGTACCTTAAAGCCTGGTGATCAGCTCTTGCCAGTTCATCAGCTTGCGGAGCAATTTCAAGTGGGGCGCTCTGCCGTGCGCGAAGCACTGACGGCATTGCGGGCAATGGGTCTAATTGAAATGCGGCAAGGTGAGGGGACATATGTAAAGAGCTTTGAAGCATCCGCTGTCACATCGCCGTTACATACAACAGTATTGATGAAGCATGAAGATGTGGCCGATTTGTTTGAGGTACGGAAGGTGCTGGAGGTTGGAGCTGTGCAAGCAGCAGCGCAGAGACGCACCGAACAAGATTTAGCAGACATGCAATATTGGCTTGGAAAAATGCGCAGTGACGAATCGGAAACAGCTGATTTCCGCTTCCACATGGCTATTGCAAAAGCAGCGCACAATACCATTTTGCTGGAGCTTATGAATCATGTTTCTGGCATGATTGCTGATACAATCGGCGAAACGCGTCGCCTTGTATTGTATGGAGAGCAAACAACAACAGAGAAGTTGGCCGAGGAGCATGAAGCCATCTATCATGCTGTTGCAAAGCAAGATGGAAATGCAGCCGAGCAGGCGATGCTGAATCATTTGACAGGTGTGGCGCATATGCTGGAGGTATTACGGCGCGGATAATATATGACCTGACAGAGCAATGCTTTGTCAGGCAACATTACAAAAAAATATAATGCGCTTTCATTATTTGTTTGCTATAATGATATGTAGAAGAAAGCGTTTGCTTAGTTTGTGTGGAAGTATCGCAATAGTGATTCTTTCTTTTTTTTAACAAGTCATCAGATGACCGGATGAATTAAGGTTGAGGGGGATGGTATCTATGAAAGTTACATTATTTGTTACATGTTTAGTGGATATGTTTCAAACCAACGTGGGAAAAGCAACTGTAGAACTATTAGAACGTCTTGGGTGTGAAGTGGAATTTCCACAAGCGCAAGTATGTTGCGGTCAGCCCGCTTACAATAGTGGCTATCTAGAGGCTGCTAAAGAAGCTGCCAAAAACATGATTCGTACATTTGAAAAAGCAACGTACGTGGTCACACCTTCCGGTTCTTGTGCAACTATGTTTAAAGATTATCCGCATATCTTTCAAGGAGATGTGGAATGGGAACCACGCGCGAAAGTGCTTGCTGCTAAAACGTATGAATTAACGCAATTTATTGTAGATGTCCTTGGTATTACTGATGTGGGCGCAAAGCTTGAGGGCATAGCGACATATCATACGTCTTGTCACATGACGCGCCTGCTTGGAGTAAAGGATGCACCGCTTACATTGCTTTCCCATGTGAAGGGATTGCGCGTGGAAACGCTACCGAATGCACAAAATTGTTGTGGCTTTGGTGGTACCTTTTCCGTTAAAATGACACCTATTTCTGAACAAATGGTAGATGAAAAGGTCGACAGCGTAATGCAGACAGGTGCAACCTATTTAATTGGGGCGGATTGTGGATGTTTAATGAATATAGGGGGCCGGGCGGAGAGGCTTCAGAAAAATATACGTGTGATGCACATTGCCGAAGTACTAAACAGCCGGTAAGGGGGAAAAACAATGGCTATGAAAACGAGCAATGATACATTTTATAATCGTATTGCAGAGGGCATTGATGACAAAATAATGCGCGGTGCTGTGTCTTCGGCACAGGAGCGCTTGTATACACGACGTATAGCTGCTGCCGAAGAGCTTGGGGATTGGGAAGAGTGGCGCACACTTGGCGAACAAATTCGCCAGCATACGCTTGAGAATTTGGATTATTATTTAATGCAACTAAGTGATAATGTAGCCAAGCGGGGCGGTCATGTCTTTTTTGCGAAAACCAAGGAGGAGGCAGCGCAATATATTCAAGATGTGGTTGCGAAAAAGAACGCGAAAAAAGTGGTTAAGTCAAAGTCTATGGTGACAGAAGAAATCAATATGAATCAAGCGCTTGAGGAAATTGGCTGCGAAGTTGTAGAGAGTGATTTAGGAGAATATATTCTGCAGGTTGACGACCATGAGCCGCCTTCCCATATTGTGGCGCCTGCTCTTCATAAAAACAAAGAGCAAATCCGTGAAGTGTTCGCAAAGAAGCTGGGCTACACAAAGAGTGAAGATCCATATGAAATGACAAAATTTGTTCGGGGGATTTTACGAGAGAAATTCATGGAAGCAGAGGTCGGGGTGACCGGCTGTAACTTTGCAGTAGCTAATACGGGTTCCCTTTGCCTTGTAACCAACGAAGGAAATGCCGATTTGGTTATGGCCATTCCGAAAACCCAAATTGCTGTGATGGGGATGGAGCGTCTTGTACCGACAATGGAGGAACTGGATGTGCTGGTCGGGCTTTTATGCCGCAGCGCAGTCGGTCAAAAGCTAACGAGCTATATTACAGTTGCAGGACCAATTGCAAAAGGGGAGGGAGACGGTCCAGAAGAGTTCCACCTTGTGATTGTTGACAACGGTCGTTCTGAAATTTTAGGCTCTGAGTTCCGTGCTGTATTGCAGTGTATTCGCTGTGCAGCTTGTATTAATGTGTGTCCGGTGTATCGCCACGTTGGCGGTCACTCCTACGGTTCTATTTATCCAGGTCCAATTGGTGCTGTGCTCACGCCGCTGCTCGGCGGTTATGACGATTACAAGGAGTTACCATATGCATCCAGCTTGTGCGGGGCATGTACCGATGCTTGTCCGGTCAAAATACCGCTTCATAATTTACTTGTAAAGCATCGCCAGGTCATTGTTGAAAAAGAAGGACGCGCACCGGTTGCTGAGAAGCTGGCGATGAAAATGTTTAGTATGGGCGCTTCTTCTGCCGCATTATACAAGATAGGATCAAAAATGGCGCCTACCGCAATGAGTCCATTCACCTCATCCGGTCGTATTACAAAAGGTGTTGGTCCACTCAAAAACTGGACCGACATTCGCGAATTCCCGGCGCCGAGTAAAGAACGATTCCGTGACTGGTTTAAAGCACATAAAAAGGACGGGGAGAGAGCATGATTCAAAACCGTGATGCATTTTTAAATAATCTTGCCCAAAAGCTTGGCCGTAAAAGACGAACAGCAGGTGTGACGCGCCCTGTCTGGAAAAGCGATGTGAACTGGCGTGTATTGGGAAATCATACAAAAGAAGAGTTATTGGCTGTGTTCAAAAAGCAATGTGCTAACATTCATACAACAGTGTTAGAGACATCTAAAGAGCAGCTGCCAGCAGAACTTTTACGCATTATGGAAGAAGAGGGGAATGGCGCGATTATTACCTCGCAAGATGAACGATTTGCCGAATATGGATTAACGAACCTGTTACAGGAGCGCGGTGCTTATGAGTGGAAAGCTGGGAAAAAAGAAGCTAACTTTACTGTCGCTGAGCAAGCAACTTTTGGCATCGTATTTAGCGATTACGCACTGGCTGAATCTGGTACTATTGTCGTGCAAGCCAGAGAAGGACAGGGACGTGCTCTTCATTTCCTACCTATGATTTATATTGCGATTATCCCGCGCAAGACACTCGTTCCTCGCATTACGCAAGCTTTACATGATTTGAACAATCGCGTTGAAAGTGGCGAAGCGCCATCATCCTGCATTAATTTTATATCTGGACCAAGTAACTCCGCAGATATTGAGATGAACCTTGTCGTCGGCGTGCACGGTCCGTTAAAGGCCTATTATTTAATCGTATAAAAAGCTTTGTGCGACGCGCAAAGCTTTTTACTGTTTCTTAATCAAAACAGTTATAATCACAAGAAAGCATCAAAACGATTTCTTACAGCATGAGCACAGGATCTCGTAAGGTGTACTAAGGATGATTGCTGTTATAAATCGTCCATGATTCTTTCTGATCTATATAAGTCTACATGATTTTTCCGACATAGAAACAGCAAGAAAATCACAGCTTCAGAACGCCTCGCTACGTGTATATGTTCTTACTTGACATACGTATCTCTTAGGCACTGACCGCAACCACACATTGCCCGTTTTTCTTTCCCACCCAAAAAAAGAATATGGTTTTCTATGTATATATTCTTATTGAATTTTATAGAAAAATAAAAGACAATAAATAAAAACTCATTTATAATAATATTGCGATAATACTAGTTTTTGTAATTGAGGTGTAACGTGATTAGGAAAATAATCATTATGGCTGCAATAATAGGTTTAGTAGGATGCGCTGCTCCCAAAAAGCAACAGGCATTAGAAGCAGCAATCGAAGTTGGGGATTTAAGAAAAGTAAAGCAAATCACCAATACAACGTCAAAAGAAAAACATACTGGCATGTTGTTCGCAGCAAAGCACGGATACGAGGAGATTGTCCTTTATTTCTTACAAGAGGGGGCAAATGTAAAGGCAAAGGATAAAGAAGGGAAAATGATTACACATTACGCCGCACTACATGGTGATGTTTCTATTTTACAAGCCGCTCAAAATAGTTTAAATGAACCGGATCAGCAAGGAAGAACACCGTTGTTTTATAGTGTGATAGAAACGAGTGAGGTATATGAAAAAGAGCGTGTGCTCTCGTGGTTATTAGAAAACGGGGCGCATGTAAATCACGCTGATCGAGCAGGATGGACACCGCTTCATGAAGCGGTTTATATAAATAAACTGAATTATGTGCAACAAATGGTGCAAGCGGGAGCAGATGTAAATATAGCAACAAAGCAGGGCGTAACACCGTTGATGACAGCAGTTCGTCAAAGGAATATTGAAGTTGCCACGCTGTTGCTTGAACACGGCGCGGATGCGCGTGCAACTGATGAAGCTGGCTACAGTGCGCTGTTTTACGGGGTGGCACAGGGAGATGAGGGGTTAGTGACACTCCTGCTGCCGAGAAGTGATATAACGCAAGTCACAAAAAAGGGTGAAATGCTGTTAGACATTGCCATTCAATCTGGCAATGAACGTATTGTTTCTCTAGTAAAGGGGAAGTGAGATCAATGAGAAGATGGATAGCATTCGTAACAATTCTAATTTTATTACTGACGACTATACCGTTTGCAGGTGTGAACGCACAGGAAAAGCCAAAGTTTAAAGTGTTAGAAATTACAGACAGTGGCGTGAATTCTATCGCTAATTCACTTGGCAATGCAGTAGAAGTTACCAGTATCCCCATGAAGCGCTTTGTGGCTATGCGAGATGAACTTGATGGGAAATATGATGCCGTTTATATTGCCAAGGGAAAAGAAAATCCATACTCAACGGCATTTCCAACACTAGATCCAAATCCGACTGCGGCAATTAGCCAGTTGACTAACACAAAGCGTGCAGATACATATAATACAACAAATGTTATGAATGATATAACGTTATTAAAATTTAGTGAAATTGAACGCTATTATATTAATCGTAAGCTCCCGGTTCTTGTCGATCCTTCTGTACTGAAGCAACAGCCGAATACGCAACAAGTACAAGGGAAGGAGCACGTACTGAAAACAAAGTTCGGTTCGCTGCAACAAAGTGTGCAGTTTGTAGAGCCGCAGGCTGCGGTTACTATGCTACGAAAACTTGCCGAATCTTCGATGCGACCGCGTCTGACCCCGCTAAATGACACATATATTACAAACTATAAAAATAAATATAATCCTGGTGATACTGTCAATTTTTCTTTTAAGATGCCGGTTGGCAATCCCGATGTTACACAGGCGAATTTTTATATAGATTTAAATTTTAATAACAAGTTTGAAGCGTCAGAACGCGTCTATACAAATAACGTAAAGGTGATGCAAAAAACAGACTACTATTCCTTCTCCTATCAGTTGCCCTCTGGTTATGCAGGGATTAGACGTTGGAAATTGGAACTGGTCGATAATCGCGAGTTAAAAGATTATAGTACGGGTGTATTTTATGTGAACGGTAGAACGATAGACATCAATGTACTACAGGTTGTGAGTGGTAATTCTATAACGGACGGCAGTTTGCTGGAAATTTTAAAAGCGCACTTGGATGGCGATACCATTCGTGGTGATGGCTACAATATTAAACTGAATGTCGTAACTATGAACCAGTTTATTTCGCCTACATGTACGCAAAATTGCTATAAAACCATTAATAATGGTACATATAATATGTTGATTTTTGGTTTGAAAGATGAGTATGGTTCAGCAAAGCTTGCGGCTGATTTGAATCGCTATCCAGCATCCGACAGCACGCCTGTAGGGGCTGTAAAACGCTTTATTGAGAGTGGTCAAAGCGTATTTATGACACATGATACGCTCAGAAGAGATCGCGGCGGTATAGATAGCGTAGGTAAAAGTAATAATGATGTCTTGCGTGACACCAATAGCTGGTTTGTGAATTTTTTACCGTACTCGGGACAAATGTACCCAACTGGTATTTTAGCTGATTATGAGAGTAAGACCATAGAACAAAAGCTATTAACTCCCGGTAAATATTATTTGGAAACAAACTTAGGACGAGGCGGTCAAGGGGTAATCGGAAGTGTTACAAATACACAGCGTGTAAACGAGGGGATGATTACACAATTTCCGCATCAATTAAAAGGAAATGTAAATGTCGCTTCTACACATGCGCAATATTTCGCGTTAGATTTGGAAGACCCCGCCGTTATGCCTTGGTATAATCTCAATCATAGTAAACTAGATAATAGCGATAGCTATAATCATTATTATATTTATTCTCGTAACAACATTACGTATACAGGTGCTGGTCATACATCAAATACGTTAACGCCAGATGAGCAATTGTTATTTATTAATACTATGTACACAGCGTTTGCAGGTGCAAATCATGCGCCGCTTATTACAGTACATAGTCCAAAAACGGGAACCGTGGTACCAGGCAATCAAAAGCAGCAGCTTTCATTTACTGTAGAAGATTTAGATGCAAAGGATCGCCTCGTCAACGTGCGTATCTTTGTCAATGAGGAAGAAGTAGGTACAACACGACGCATCGTTAGCGGAACGACAGTAAGTGAAGAGGTCGACCTAAAGAGACCGGAGGGTGGACAAGCGACGATTCGTATTGAAGCAACAGACGATGCGAGTGCCAAACAAGTGGAAACCATTACATTACAGGTTGAAAAGACTGCGCCTGATTTAGAAGTGGCAAGAATGTTCAGCAAAATGGGTATGGTAAAGGTAAATGAAGATACGATTAAAGTGGATTATACATTGCAGGCACAGAAGATTGCAGAGAGTGTTGTCAATGGACAAGAAGTGCAAGTAAGTGGATTGCGTCCATTTGCAATGCATCAAAGTATAGAGAAAAAGCTAGGACCACCAGGGACAAAGATGTCGTTTGAGGATTTTATGAAGTCTACTAAACGGCTCAAGTTTACAGAATCGATTCCAAATGATGTGCAGGAAGGGTTAACAAAATCTGTAACAATAACCGAATTAAATAACAATCCAAATATCGCTGAGCTTATTGTATCGAGAAGTGAAAATAGAGATGAATATGAAGAGGAATTAATAGCATACGTAAATCGAACAAAGAATGCCACTTTGACAATCGCAATTGTAAGTAATTTAGGGAAACATCCAAACTTTGTAAAGTTTGCTCAATTTCAATTGCAACCTAGCAAATTAATCAAAGGTGAGATTGATGTTACATTTACAGGTATTGTGGATGATCATGTTTATGCATTAAACAATATCGTATATAGTGAAACCTTTCCCAAAGGCATAACTGTTGACGTCAGTTCATCAAGTATTTTGCAACAGCAGGTTAATAGCGACGGAACTACTACTGTAACGGGCTATATAGGAGATATCCTTTACAAGAGAGAGAAGCAGCTCTTTACAGCAGAAGAATTTCGCTTTTCTGTTTCCATGAAGGCCGTTGAGTCAGGGGATTTTACACTAAAGCAAGGGAACGTTACCTATATCAACGTGAGAGGAAAAGAAGAGAGAGCAGAGATAAAACCGCATGTCATTACAGCGCGGCAGCCATTAAAGGGCATTACTGTACCTAACAAAATAGAACTCAATCTAGATAGCGTCCCGCAAAACGTCATTATCACGCAAACGCCAAAAGATGCAATCGTTGCTTCCTATCAATGGGAGGTGCAAAGTCCTATCGTAAAAGTTGATTCCATTACACATGAGATACTACCTATTCAGGTTGGCGAAACGAAGATTCGTGTAATCGCTACTGACATATTCGGTACGCCAATTACAAGCAACTGGATTACAGTTGTGGTGAAAAATCCAATTCGTGACATTCGTATGCCGGAGGAGATTACCTTACGAGTTGGCGAAACACGTCCCCTCGGATTGGTAGTGGTTCCAGAGAGTGCGATTGGAAAGTTGCAATGGACAAACAGCGCGGCCCACATTGCTTCTGTAAGCAGTGATGATTACAGTGTAACAGGGAGGGCTCCAGGGACAACGGTTATTACGGCACGCGGCGAAGGCATGAATGGGGAAGGAATAGAAAAATCCGTACGAGTAACTGTGCTCCCTTATCTTTCTTCCATTCGTATCACACCGAACGAGATAGAAATCATGGAAGGACAAACGCGCACCTTACAGCTCTCGGTACAAGTCGGTCCGGAAAATGCGGGAGATAAGCGTTTGTCATGGAGTTTGTCTAATCCGATTCATAGTGCCTTTATGCAAATAGAGAGCGTGAAGAGTGCAGATGAAGAAGAAGCAACACAACTTGTTTCACTTACTATAACAGGTAAAGTACCAACCGTTTTGCCAATTCCCATTACTGTACGAGCACGAGATGGAGGTGGTGCGCAAACGACTGTTTATGTAACGGTTAAATCTTCGTTTGTACCGCTGGAAGATTTATATTTTTCACCTGACCGTTTGACTATATCGGTAGGAGAAACACGTGATTTACGAAATATGCTCCAATTTGTACCTGCAAATGCAACGAACAAGCGTATTGAAAGCTGGCATACAAGCAATCCACAGGCTGTTATTGTAAGCGGAGGTGTCATTGTAGGAAAAGTACCTGGTACCTCGGCTATCACAGCTGTATCGCAAGGAAAAGCAAAAACAGTGACAGTCAATGTTCAGGAGCAAGGTAGTATTTTACCAAATCCGGATTTGCCGTTGCTGCGTTGGTAAGTGAAAAAGGCTTCCTCATCATGGTGAGGAAGCCTTTTTGCCAGGTGTAATCGTATAGTCTTCAACAAGCACTTGCAGTTGACTGACGTGGGGTAGCGCGTCCAGTTGCTGTAAAATGACGGATTTATCATATTCAACAACAAAGCGAGAAGGTTTATTTTCTTGTAGGCTTCTTGAAAGCAATGGCAATCGAACAACTTGATTCACAACACCGCCAAGAGAAGAAAAGGTATCTTGGCGAATTGCATTAATTGTGAGCTCTTGTTTGGCGAATAGTCCACCGTGAATTTTGAATAAAGAACCGACCCCATAAAGTTCTGCTGATGTGTCTGTATAAAAGAAAGCTTCAAGTGGCTCCACCGCATCACTTGTTCTTTGAAACTCGTTGATACGGCTGATGAGTAAATCATCCTGGCTAAACGCTACAAGCTTACCTTCTTCAGTACCAGTAATATCTGTACTATAAATGGTAGTCTTACCTGTTGTATAAATGGTGGAGTTAAAGACAATTTTATCTTTTTCGTCACCTACATCCAATGCGTTACCACGAATAGTAAGATTACCAAGTACAAGCAAGTTTCCTTCTATTGTGATTGGAGTTTTATTGCTGTACAGTTCTAAATCGCCTTGCACGACAAGCCATTGTTTTGGTCCTAGCTTCACATCGCTGGCGATTAAAAAGGGTTCTGTGCTGCTCGTTTTTAATAAAATCACGTTTTTGTCAGCTGCTAAAGCAGCGAAGTTAAAGGAACTAGCACTTTGATCCACGGTGTACACGCCAGGATGGTCCTGTAGTTGCTCTGTAATTGTTCTTGCGCGTTCAGGATGGCTATTGTCAGGAATGTCTTCCGGTTTTAATGATAAACCAACATTCATTGCATGTAATTTATCAGCAACGGTTTTCTTGAAATCAATTGAAATAAACGGATCATAGGGCTTTCTAATCAGAGGTGGTGCACTTTTTGGATAAAAATAAGGTGCCAATGTTTCAGGCTTTTGTCTCGACAACAGCTGTTTGTTAAAGGAAACGAGGCTGTTGCCATCAAACTTGGTTACATCTTCGTAAATATTCAGTTGCTTATCCACGAATAAATCTCCTTGAATAGCTGGATAGAGCGTGGCTCCTTTTTGAAACGGCAAGGTGCTTGTTAGATTGTTGCTCAATTGATTCACATAGCGAGCGACATTTGCAAGGTTTACTGTAGCACCGTATACATTTCCAGTAATGTCAGAAGCACCGTTTAAGTTCAAGGCGTCTTGTGAACCAATTGCATATTGTAAAAAGCTTGGGGTGGGTGAAAGTAACACATTTCGTTCAATTGTTTTAGTAATTGTTGGTTTGGCTGGGTCCTCATCATTTATATAAACCAGAGAAAGGGTATAATAACGAGCAAATACATTACGAACATCGGCGCCAAAGATTTCTGTTGTATGATCGCGAATGCTTAACACTGCATCGTTTGTATATTTTTTTTGTAACGTCTCTTCAATTGCTTGTAGTTTTATACGATATTCCGCTTTAGAAAGATTGTCCAGTGAAATGGCACGAACAGACTTTTTAAAATCATTAATGACTAGATTCATTTCTTCAATTGCACGTTGTGTAGCTACAACATCTTCTTTCCGAATTTCCGCACGCTTAGCACCAGAGATGGTCAGAGAGAAAATCGTTAAGCCAGCTGTGACGAACACAAGGCTAATTAATAATACAAGAATAAGAGTAGAACCGCGTTCGTTAGTCATAACTCCTCCTTAAAAACCAATTTCACTTTTTACATTCAGGGGCTTGATGCGCTCGTTTGCCGCTTTAAAAATAAATTGCAGTTCAACAATGCCGTTGCTGCACAAAGTAACGGGTGTTACTTCGTTTTGTATGTAAGTAAAGACGGTGCTTTTACTCGTGCAAAGCATATTCAATTGAGAATCGGCACGTATTTGAATATCTGTATCAGTGCGAAAGGTAATATGTTTTATCACCTTTCCTTCCGCATCCATTTTCTCAAACACCACTTCCCCATCGGCAATAAAAAGTTGTGCAGAAGGAATAGGATTATTTGTATATACATAGCGAAGGTCATCGTTTTGCAATACGGGCATCTCACTTTTTCGCTTAAAGAATTGTAGACTTTGCTGATTTGCATCGTAGCGTACATCATCGTAATCTGATGAATATAGCTCATTCATAATCATTGTCACAACATAATCTGCTTCATCGCGAAGACGGGCTTCTATATTAATACTTTCATAGGTACGTAAGCCAAGACCTAGCAAACCGTACATAGAGCCACCTATAATGGAGATAATGGTTATAGTAGCCATGAGCTCAACAAGTGTAACACCGCGCTCGTTGCTGACTCTATTAACGAATTGCTTCATGAGCAATACTCCCTTCTAGCAATACACCTTCTTTTGCATCTTTTTCCTGTAAATCTACGTAAACAAAAATACGAAGAGCGTCTGCATTACCTAACTTTTGTGGATTTGACGCAGTCAGCTGCTTGTGTATTGAGGTGAAATTTGTATTTGGATGAACTAATTTTAAATGGTTCATGACGGATTGGATTTGCTCTTCTTTCCAATTTTGTGGCATTAAAAAGATTTGGATGTTTTTGTTGTCATACGTCACATTATTAATGGTCGGGGCAAGTATTTTGCCACAACTGGTCTCATCAGCGAACAAAGAAAGCTGGAATGTTTGCTCTGGTAGCTGAATAGGAAGTATTTGTTTGCAAATACTTGTGGTATCTAATATACCTGGTTTATTGTTAAGGGCGAGCACGTACCCCTGTAATAGTTCATAATCCTGCTTTTCCATATAGTGAAGTGCTCCTCTCGCTAGGTTTACCGCTATGGTTTTAGTTTGATTTTCCTTTGTAAACATGTAAGTTCGTGGAAATACAGCGAATAAACCAACGGTTACAATTGAGAAAATAGTGATGGATGTGAGTACTTCAATGAGTGTGAGGCCGTTTTCGGATTTTTTTTGCATTTCAATCTTTCCTCTTCTACATTGCTGGTATAATATAATCCTATAATACAATGGTGTTATATAAAAATGAAATGAAAAAAGAGTAAATGTCTTAAATTCAATCAAAATATGCTATTTTTATAAAGTTCTATTCATACATAAACAGTTTATATGCACCAAAATAATAATTTGAAAAGGAGTATGAAGATGACATACGTATTTCCTACCTTGTTGTCGTCCGGTTTACTGTTTGTCATTTTATGTGTGGCCAAGTTCGGTCTAACCACCCTAGGTCACGCGATTATATCAGGTATAGCGTTTGGTGTTGTTATGCTTTTTCTTTTGCTGCAACACGTAATGCCCTTGTGGAAAAGTACATTACTTGTCGTCCTATTTATCGGAAGTACTGTTTATATCTTATATACAAGAGCAGGTCGTTTTTTATTTAAGGAAGAAGTGGAACAAAAAAAGGGAGATTGGATATGAATCATTTTGCTCGTTTGGGAATTGTAGTAGGTATTTCGTGTACCTTTGTTTTTTTTGTTCAATTTGGTTTACGCACTGCTATGATGAAATTGTTTGATACTACCACATCCTTTCAAGAAGGAACGTACATTGGTTCTGTAAATGTGAGCGGAATGGGACGTGAGCAGGCACAGCAAAATGTGCAAAAACAAGTGGATGCTTGGCTAGCTTCTTCAAATATACAAATTACATACCAGGAAGCGACAGTGTCAGTCCCGGCTACAGTTTTTGTATTTGATGTACCTGGTAGTGTAGCGAGTGCTAAGCAAAAAACGCGTACGCCGCTGATTGTCACTGTAGATAGTAAGCAGCTGACTGCTTTCTTACAGTTCAGTCAGGAAGTGGTTGCAGCCCTCAATCAGGAAGTACTGCAAAAGGCTTTGCAACGATCCAGCGCAAATCTTGAACGAGATAAAACGTTTGTTGCAACGGAGTTTTTACAAAAAGAAAGTATACATCGAGTTGTAGCACAGAGTGAAATCAAAGCCATTGATATGTATAGCAGTGAACTTGGTTTATGGCTCAGCCAGTACAAAACGCTTACGTTAGAACCAGGACACGAGCTATCGCTGCAGAAGCTTGTAAAAGATAAGCTGTCTCTAACAGACGGTGCACTGAGCGTCATTGCAACGCTTATGAACGAGGCCGCTTTGTCTACCAATTTAGAAGTGCGTAAGCGCAGCATCAGTCTGCAGCTACCGGCGTATGCTGAAGCAGGAACAGAAGCGCGAATCGAAAAAGATAAAACGGACTTTGTTTTGTATAATCCCAATACAACACCTTATACACTACGCTTTCAGTTAACGAATAGCGGTATGAGTTTATCTATAGAAGGTCTGCCATTTGCGTATATATATACGCCTTATACAGAAATAACGGATGTAGCAAAATCAGAAATCGTACAGGTGATAACACCGGCTAAGCATGACGCGGTAACGGTTCGCAGAGAGGGAAGCGATGGTCTGTTTGTAAAAGTATACAGAGATATATATCGAAACGGTGCATTTCTAAAGCGTGAACAAGTTGCTGAGGATCGCTACTTGCCAGTGAGTCAAGTGAAGCACGCGCTCGTACTGCCGAAACTGCCAAGTGCAACCGTTCCACAAACAGCTATAGTACCTACACCCTCAACGACAGAAGCGCCTGTAACGCAACCAAATACAAGTGCGCCGGCTGTGCCAACACTACCGCAATAAGGAGAAAAATATGAAACGAGTTCGTATACGTCTTGGAGACTTATTAGTTGAACATGGATTGGTAACTGAGGAACAATTGCAGCATACGCTGAGCACTAAAGACCCGGGACAAAAGCTTGGGGACGCGCTCTTGCAGCGAGGGCATATTACGGAGCAGCAGTTAATTGAAGTGCTAGAATTTCAACTCGGTATTCCGCATGTTAGTTTATATCGTTATCCGTTTGATGAAACTCTATTTTCTCTTATCCCGAAGGAAACAGCAAAACGGAACTTAGTCGTGCCGCTGAAAAAGCAAGGAGACAAGTTGTATGTGGCGATGGTTGACCCAATGGACTACTTTGTTATTAACGATTTGCGCCTTTCTACTGGTTTCCAAATCGAGCCATTGATTGCAATGAAGGATGATGTACTCCGAACAATCAGTCGCTATTACGATTTACAAGATTCGTTTGAGCAGTGGGACTTCGAACAAGAAACGATACAAGAAGAAATACAAGAGGAAGATTCGCCTGCTGTTGTCCTTGTAAACCAGATTATTCAAAGTGCTGTACAGCAAAAGGCGAGCGATATTCATATTGATCCCCAGGAAACAAAGGTGATCATACGGTATCGAGTTGATGGACGCCTTCATACAGAGCGCATGCTGCCAAAGCATATGCAGGGGATGCTGACAGCACGTATTAAAATTATGGCCAATATGGATATTACCGAGCACCGTATGCCGCAAGATGGACGGATTAAATTCAACTATGAGTTTCATCAAATTGATTTGCGGGTTTCATCATTACCGACAATTTATGGAGAAAAGCTCGTTCTCCGTTTGCTGGATCTCGGAAATACACTAAACGATATTACCAAACTTGGCTTTCATCCAGTAAACTTAGAGCGCTTTTTACGATTTATTCAAAATCCGTACGGTATTGTCTTAATCACTGGTCCTACGGGAAGTGGAAAATCTTCGACATTATATGCTGCGTTAAACAAGTTAAATAGTGAAGAAGTAAACATTATTACAATTGAAGATCCTGTTGAGTATCAGCTCGAAGGTATTAACCAAATTCAGGTGAATGCAGGAACGGGCATGACCTTTGCGGCTGGACTTCGTTCTATTCTTCGTCAAGATCCGAATGTCATCATGGTTGGAGAAATTCGTGACCGCGAAACGGCGGAAATTGCAATTCGTGCATCATTGACAGGTCACCTTGTTCTCAGCACTCTTCATACGAATAGTGCCATCGGAACTATCACACGTCTTGTCGATATGGGGATTGAGCCATTCTTGCTTGCTTCCTCTTTATCAGGGGTTGTATCACAGCGGTTAATTCGGCGGGTATGCCGTGATTGTCGCATGGAAACAGCGGCAACGCAGCGAGAAAAGGATATTTTTATTCAGTACGGGTTGCAAATTGACACAGTTACGCGCGGTCGTGGCTGCCCGACTTGTGGTATGACTGGCTACAAAGGTCGTTTGGCTATTCATGAGCTTCTTGTTGTAGATGATGCAATTCGTACAGCAATGGCAAATGGAGCAAGTTTTACAAGGTTACGAGAATTGGCAATTGCCAATCAAACCATTTTTTTGTTAGAGGATGGTTTACTGAAGGTACAGCAGGGCCATACAACAACAGAAGAAGTCCTGCAAGTAGCTATGGAGCAATAGGAGGTTGCGATGAACAAACTGCATGAATTACTGTATAAAGCATGTCGCATGCACGCCTCTGATCTCCATGTGGTAGCCAATCTGCCTCCATCGCTTCGACTGTACGGCGAATTACACCGCATGCAAGAAATCATAACAGAAGCAGATATCCATGAAATGATCGACAGCATCACCACAGCGGAGCAACGCGCGCGCCTACTGGCACAAGGAGAACTAGACTTTTCGTATGAATTGCCGGATGTAGCACGTTTTCGCTTAAATATTTTTCGGCAGCGCGGCTTAGTATCCATGGCGATTAGAATCATTCCTTTGCAGATTCCGCTGCTTAGCGATTTGCAGCTGCCGCTGGTTTTACAAACGCTGATAACAAGGCCACAGGGACTTTTACTTATAACAGGACCAACAGGAAGCGGGAAATCTACTACGCTTGCAGCACTGCTCGATCATATAAACCGCACCGAGCGCAAGCATATTGTAACGCTCGAAGATCCCATTGAGTATCTGCATACACATCGGAAAAGTGTCATTCAGCAACGTGAGGTCGGACAGGATACAAGCAGCTTTGCGACCGGACTACGGGCGGCACTTCGGCAAGATCCGGATGTGATTTTAGTCGGAGAAATGCGTGATTTAGAAACAATCAGCACAGCCATTACCGCAGCGGAAACCGGTCATCTCGTTCTAGCTACGCTTCACACCTCAAGTGCGGCGGCCACAGTGGAGCGTATCATTGATGTATTTCCGGCAGCACAACAAAATAAAATTCGCCTGCAATTAGCTAATACATTAGTGGCATCTGTATCGCAGCGCTTGTTTCCGCGTATGGATGCGCAAGGAAGGCTAGCTGCAACAGAGATATTAATTAATAATACAGCTGTTGCCAATCTCATTCGCACAGGAAAAATTGAACAGCTACCAAGTATTATGCAAACAAGTAAAGAACAAGGCATGCATTTGTTAGAAACAAGCATAAAAGAGTATATGGCACGGGGGCTAATTTCATATGAAGCCGCAAAGTCGTTTATAGAGGAGGTGTAATATGCCACAGTTTCAATATGTTGTCCGCACGAAAACAGGTAAAAGGCAAACAGGGAAGGTATCAGCAGTTTCTAAACGTGACGCGTACGACCGACTCAGAGAACGTGAGCTACGCGTTCTGGAAGTGAAAGAAGCACCAGAAACGCTGTTGAATAAGGAAATCACGATAGGCAATCCGTTAAAGCTGAGAGATTTTGTAATCTATTTACGACAGTTTGCAACGTTATTGAAAGCAGGGGTAACAGTCGTAGATGCAACGCGAGTTTTAAGCGGCCAAGCAGAAAGTAAAACACTTGCCCGTACGCTGCAAGCAATTGAAGACGAACTACGTGCGGGCCGCGCGTTATCGGAAGCCTATACTATGCATAAGCGTCTGTTTGCCCCGATGTTCATCAGCATGGTGCGTGCAGGCGAAGCGACCGGAAAGTTGGACGAGTCGCTAGAAAGCATGGCGAATTATTATGAAAAACAGCTGCGGACGCGTCAAAAAATCAAATCTGCGTTATCTTATCCTATTACAGTAGGGCTCATTGCTATTATTGTTGTTATTTTTCTATTGGTTAAGGTTGTACCAACGTTCGTTGAGATGTTTGAGGAGAATAATACTGAGCTGCCGCTGCTTACAAAACTAGTATTACAATCGAGCGGACTTATGCAGCAATATTGGTGGATAGTGATTTTTATGATAATTTTCTTATATATAAATTTTTCGTTAATCGTGCGCTATAAGTCTAGTAAATATTATTACGATTATGCTATAATGAGAACACCTTTAATAGGAAAATTAATTCAAAAAAGTGTTATAGCGCGCATGACACGAACGTTGAGTTCACTTGTAACAAGTGCAGTTCCTATTTTACAGGCAATATCCATTACAGAAGAAGTCGTCAATAATGAAGTTGTCTCTAGAGCGCTTCGCAAGTCGCGGGAATCCCTGCAAAACGGAAGCACACTCTCAGAGCCGCTCAAGCAAAGCTGGGTCTTTCCGCCCTTGGTCACGAGTATGATTGCGATTGGAGAAAAAACCGGATCTCTAGATTATATGCTCATTAAAGTGGCAGATTTTTACGAAGCAGAAGTAGAAAGTGCAGCGGACGGCTTTAAAGCTCTCATTGAACCCGTTATGGTCGTGTTTTTATCCGGCGCAGTCGGGGTCATCGTATTAGCCATCATGGTTCCATTGTTTAAATTATATAGTTCGATGTAAAGAAAGAGGAGATTTACATATGTTGAAAAAAGTTCTTAAAAACGAAAGAGGTTTAACACTAGTTGAATTGCTTGCGGTAATTGTAATCCTAGGTATCGTAGCGGCAATTGCAGTGCCTACAATTGGTAGTGTCATTCAAAAGTCCCGTGAGAATGCAGTGAAAGCAGATGCGATTCAAGTTTTAAATGCTGCAAAAACATATGTTGCAGAAAACGGTGCACCTGCTGATACAACCAATGAAGCTGGTGAAACTGTGGAAACAGAAATTACGAAAAGTCAACTAGAGGAATATGTTGATAACGCTAAACTAGGTGAAAGCTATAGTGTATCAGTATCGGGAGATGGAAAAACATTTGAGTTAAACACTGGTAAAATTCAAGTAGGGAAAATTACAATACAATTTACGGATGCAACAATTGCTGACATCAATGCTGATAAAGAATATGGTAAACCACGTACTATTCAATAATATTAAGTTTTAAAGGGTATGAAAAGGAACACTAAGTTCCCTTTCTCATACCCTTTCTTTATATCATAAAACGAAGAGACAGGAGGACACGCTTTGATTGGGTTATATGCGTATGTGTTCGTTGTCGGTTTGGTGCTTGGGTCGTTTTATAATGTTGTCGGGATGCGGGTGCCGGTAGGAAAGTCGATTGTCAGTCCGCGCTCGGCTTGTACGAGATGTGGACATAAACTGGGAGCAAGAGAGCTTGTGCCGGTGTTGTCATACTTTTGGCAAAAAGGGAAGTGCCGCGGCTGCGGCGGAAGAATTTCACCGATATATGCGGTTTTTGAGCTGTTAACAGGCGTATTGTTTATCTATGCGTTTTATGCGATTGGTTGGGACGCGGAGCTGTTCATCGCATGGGCGCTCATTTCCTTACTAATGATCATTGTGGTCTCGGATTTATCGTATATGTTAATACCGAATAAGATCGTATTGGTATTTTTAGCTGTATTTATAGGCTTGCTGCCGTTTTCTCATTTGATTTGGTGGGAGCATCTACTTGGCGCAGCGCTTGGATTTGGTTTGCTGCTTGCGATTGCCATGATTAGCAAGGGCGGTATGGGCGGTGGCGATGTGAAACTGTTTGGACTGCTGGGCTTTGTGCTGGGACCTAAGATGGTGCTGCTTGCTTTTATGCTTTCTGCGTTTTACGGGACGGTGTTTGGATTAATCGGATTGTGGACAGGTCATGTACAGCGCGGCAAGCCGATGCCGTTCGGTCCGTTCATTATGCTAGGAACGCTTACGGCGTATTTTTTTGGTGTGCAATTGCTAGAACTTTATTTTTCATTATTTTAAAAGCGGTGGGGACAGATGAAATTTTTATTACCAACAAAAAAAACAATTGGTTTAGAAATAAAAGATTATGTAATCCGCTATGCAGACAGCAAAAAAGGTCTTGCTGCACCGCTCGTTGATGAAGTGTATTTGCCAAAGGGCATCATTGAGCAAGGTGTTATTGTTGATCCGCAGGTATTTGAAGTTATTCTGCGAAATTGCGTAAACAAGTGGGGATTGAAGAATAAACATGTGCATTTTTTGGTTCCAGATTCGTACGTTGTTGTACGAAAGCAATGGATTCCGCGTGATGTAACTGATGAAGAGATTCGTGGTTATATCTTTTTTGAACTGGGGAGAACGATTCACTTGCCGTTTGACCAGCCAACGATTGATTATACGGTGCTTGGCGAAAAAGAAGATAAACGTGAAATATTATTGTTTGCAGCACCGGAAGATGTAGTCGTAAGCTATGCGGAAATGCTTAAGCGTGTTAAGGTAAAACCTATTTCTGCAGACATTTCTTCCCTTGCATTTTTCTCATTGTATCGTTGTATGCAACAAGCGACGAAGGCAGAAGAAATGCTACTAGTTAAGCTGGACTTATTCGATGCCAATTTAACAATCTTTCAAGACGGCGCACCGGTGTTCATGCAAACACAAAGTGTGATGGTAGAGGGTGCGATTGAAGTGGTGGATGACGAGGTTTTTGTGCATGATCGCACGGCAATCATGCTTCAGGTAGATGAACTTTTAGAAGAAATTGATCGCATTTTACATTTTTATCAATATTCGTTTGGACAAGGTTCACGCGAAATTCAAAAAATTATTTTAATTGGCGATCATCCGCTTCGGCAGGAGTTGCAAAGTATTATGGAGAGCCGCTTTTCCTTTCCCGTTGAGCATCTGGACATTACCGAAGAATTATCACCTAAGTATTATCCGGCCCTTGGCTTGTCTTTAAAGGGAGTGTAGTGTATGAGCATCAATGTGAACTTATTACCAAAACAAGAAAAAGAAACATCATCTAAGTGGGTGCTTTTATTAGCAGTTGTGGTGATGATTGGATTGATAAGCTGGATGTATATGCAGGTAACGAAGCTTACAAAAGAGCGTGATATTACGCAAAAGCAGCTCCTTGTTGTAAGAGCACAAGCTGAGAAGAATGAGCAAGAAGTGTCAGTACCACAAGGGATTTCCATCAAGTCTTTGGTTGACGAATTAGAAACAACTAAATTACCAACTGTACCATTATTAAAACACCTGACAGTATTATTACCAGGAAGAGGTGTTTATGAAAGTTTCTCCTATAAAGAACCAGGTGTAATCGTTTTAGATATCCGTTTTGACGAAAAACAAGATGCAGCTTTTTACTATAGCCGCTTACAAACGGAGAAGTGGGTTAAATATGCAAAGCTTACAAAATTAAATGCTATCGAGCTGCAGGATGAAGAGGGAGCAGTGCAGGGCATGCCGCGCTATGTAGCAAATTTTGAAATTAAACTACAGCCTGAGCAACTGAAATTGTTAAAGCAGGAGGGTGAGTAATGAGCGCCTCCAAATGTCAAATCAGTATTGCTGCAGCGCTACTTGTATTAAGTGGTCTTGTATGTTTGTATATCCATTTTACAGTAGTAAAGGAATTGCAATTAGAGGTGGAACAAAAGAAGCAAGAAATAAAAGTGGAGAACATGCTGCAAGCGAAGAGAAAGCAAAAGCAAAAGCCAGTGGTCGCTACTACCGGCAATACACAATTTATGCTGCAAAAATTGCCAACTAAACCTTTGCTCGATCAGTATATTTTAGATCTGGCCAACGCTGAAAGCATATCAGGTGCCGTCATACAAAGTACGGTTATCCAAGAGGGAGCAGGAGCCGTAGTTCCCGCAGGCGGAATGAAGGAAGGCAAGGTGACAGAAGCAAAGTTGAAGCCGATACCTATTGTATTGAGTGTAGAAGTGAAATATACGGCATACGAACAACTGCAATCTTTTATTGATACTATGGAAAATATGGCACGCATCACGCATGTACAGAGCATTGACTTTAAAGGACGTGAGGAAATTGTCTCTGCTGATATGACGCAGGAGCCTTACAAATGTACCATAACACTTGCAACGTATTATGTACCTGCCAAAGAGCTAGAGCAGAATGTAACACAGCTTGAATTACCGTCGCTTTGTAAAGACCGCAGTAATCCACTTGAGCCTCAGGTGTGTAAATAATCGAAAACAATCAAAAAACCAGCCTTGAATCAAGGCTGGTTTTTTGATTTTACGCTTCCGCTGTTTGTAATTCAACTTCTTCTATCTCTTCCACTTGTTTCTGTGTTGCTGCCTTTGGCATGTTGAAGTATTGATATACCATACCAACAAATACAGAACCGCCGACAATATTACCAAGTGTAACAGGTACCAAGTTGTGTAGTGCACCTGCTAAGGTTACTGTATCAGGATGGGTGTGAATAAGAGATAGAGAGAAAATAGCCAAGTTAGCAATACTGTGCTCATAGCCTGAGATGAAGAATGCAAACACGATGAGCATCATCATCGCAATTTTTGCACCATCGCCTTTTACACGAGCGGGCAAAAAGCAAGCCAAGCAAACGAGCCAGTTACACAAAATACCTTTAAAAAACAAATGCATGGTTGTTGCATTCATTTTGGTATCAGCTACTTTGTTGAGGAGATGAGATTCTGTAATCGTTTCAAAAAGACCAGTTGCATAAAAGAGACCTGCGAAAAATACAGCCCCTATTAAGTTACCTGCATAACAAGCAACCCAGTTACGCATGGTATCCATTACTGTTGTTTGTTTTTGCATAGTAGCAACTGTAAAGTACATCGTATTGCCTGTAAACAACTCAGCTCCGCCATACACAATGATTACAAGTGCAATGCCAAAGGCGGCTGCGGCTGACATATAAGTTGCAGGCGAATCGGCTACGCGGAAAAACTCACCGAGTCTGAAGGAAACAACCACGACAAATCCTATATAAATACCGGCCAAAATTGCACGAAGCATATATTCGGTCGGGTTCGTATCCAACATTTTTTTCTTTTTCACCGCTAATTCAGCTAAATAATCTACGCCTTGTTCCATAAGGGCACCTCTATCAATAAATGTGAATTTCTTAACATACCTTAAGATACATCTCTTTCTGTACTCTTTCAATACTCTTTTATGTTTGTCACAAAATGTTCACATTTTTATATTGAAAGTGCTTACAAAATTAATATATAATTAAAAATTAAAAAAGCGCTGTAGCTACAGCGCTTTTTCTGCTTCTTGCTTTGGTTTTGAAAAAAACCAACCGCCAATTGCGATACAAAGAAGAACACCCCAGAAAATAGCTTTCCAAGCAAGAGACTTTGGAAAATCATAAGGCAGAACACTTAGAGAAGGGTGAGACAATGTATAAACAGCCAATTTTACGCCTACCCAGCCAACAATGAGAAATGCGGCACTTTCAAGCCCCGGTCGTTTTTGAAGTAAGGCAACGAAATAGTTAGCGGCAAAGCGCATAATGATAAGTCCGATTACGCCACCTGCTAAAATAACTAGAAATTGACCTGTATTTAACCCGCCAATTGTCCCGCCCCCAAGTTTTGGCAATGTTACAGCAAGTGCCACTGCTGCCAAAATAGAATCTACAGCAAAAGCAATATCTGCCAATTCTACTTTAAGCACTGTCAACCAAAAGCCGTCTGTCCGTTCTTTTTGTTCCTTGACCACTTTTTTCTTCATAAAATGCGATACAGCAATAAATATTAAATACATTGCACCAATCGCTTGTACTTGCCATACGTCGACAAGAAACGAAATGAGAAACAGTGATCCGAAGCGAAAAATGAATGCACCAGCTAAGCCATAAAATAAAGCTTTCTTACGTTGACCTTCTGGTAAATGTTTTACCATAATTGCGAGTACAAGTGCGTTATCAGCTGCTAAAATGCCCTCTAGCGCAATCAGAATGAGCAATACCCACCCATACTCCAACAAAATTGCAAAATCCATTAACCATTCTCCTCTCATTTTGGCAGGAGGACATAAAAAAGACCTCTGCCACTTTAGTGTTGGCAAAGGTCTTGCTGGACATGTTGGTAAATGTCAACAAAGCCGATGGAAAAATCCATGTAATGACGACTTTGTTACAGAAAGCTAAGCTTTCTGCCGCTACTCCCCTTTGGAGCTATCTTGTTATTTCTATTTTATGAAGGAAGGATGGTTCTGTCAACGATTTATATGAGACAAATATCTCGTTTTTCAGCCGGTTAAGATATCTTCAGAAGGATGCTTAATTTTAACAGGTTTGGATTTCGAAATTGTAAACGCAAGTGTTAAAGGACCAACTTTTCCTGCGAACATCATGAAGGAAATAATGAATTTCCCCATTACAGTTAAATTAAAGGTAAGCCCCATTGTAAGACCTACTGTCCCAAACGCTGAGCATACTTCAAAAATAATGAGAGGAGTAGGTACCTTTTCAGTAATGGTCAGCGCAATAATTCCTGCAAAAATCAAAATGACCGCAACCATCGTAATAGATAGCGCTTTAATAATAGTGCTGTCTTTAATAGATTTTCTAAATACAGAAATTTCCTGCTGTTCTCGTATGAATTTCATAACACCAAGAATCATAATTAAAAATGTGGTGAGTTTAATGCCGCCACCTGTTGAAGCACTACCTGCTCCAATAATCATGAGCACACACATAAATAAGATAGTTGAATCGGATAGCTTGGCGATATCAAGTGTGTTGAAGCCGGCTGTTCTAGTGGTAACAGCTTGAAAATAAGCGCTCATTGTTTTATCAAAAAAAGATAAGCCGCTCATAGCTGCTCCGTTGTATTCTAAGAGTAAAATGAGCACTGTAGCGACAATATTGATGACCAATGTGGAAACCAGCATTAATTTAGAATGAAGACTAAGTTGTTTAAAATTACGTTTTTTCCATACATCAATTAAAACCGTAAAGCCCAGACCACCAATAATAATAAGTGTGGTAATGATCACATTTACAAGCGGACTGTGTACATGGCGCATTAAATTATCGGGCCAGATGGAGAAGCCTGCATTGTTATAAGCGGAAATGGCATGAAAGAAGCTAAAGTACGTCCCCTTTTGCCAACCATAGCGAGGTACCCATTCCAAACACAGCAACACAAACGCAATAAATTCTACCGATAAAGAAAAAATTAGAAGAGCCTTTGCGAGACGAATGACACCACCGATATTGAGTTGATTTAAGGCCTGCTGTAACAAAATGCGATTGTGAAGACCAATTTTTTTACCCAGCATAATAAAAACAATAATTGCAAATGTCATCATACCGAGACCGCCAACTTGAATAAGTGTTAAAATCACGAGTTGACCGAATAGCGTAAAATGTGTGCCTGTATCTACTACGCCAAGGCCGGTTACGGTAAAAGCCGAGATGCAAGTGAATAGGGCATCTACCCAAGCTAACGGCTTTGTTGTAGCAAATGGTAACTTTAATAAAAGAGTGCCCATGCCAGCCAAAACAATAAAGGCTAACGTTAAAAAGCGGGGGGGACTCATATGTACGTTTGCTTTCTTCATAGAAGCCTCCTATGACTATCTAATGGTGATATGCTTTGCTTGATTATCCCTATGCTCCTTATAGTATGCAACGATACGCGGCACTACATCCTTGAAATCAGGACAAGCAATATTTGTGTGTTGTAAGTCGGCAGTGGTTTGATCACATCGATAACGTGCTTTACAAATAAAATAATCTAAAGCTTCTTTTTCAGTCCGTAACAATCTTCGGGCCCGTGGGAAAGAGAGAATACGGCGCATATAAGCTAAGCGAATATGAAACTTTGGTTCACGCCCTAAAAACTCGCGCATAAGCATACGATACACCTCTTTTACTGTATAGGGACGAGGATCGGTCAATTGATATGTTTTGCCAACACCTATTGCATGATGACTTAAATAAGAAGTAGCTTGTATGATAAAGTCTACAGGAACAAAATTACCTTCTGCCAGACCTCTGCCGATATATGGAAGAAGGGGGATGTGCCGCAGGGCATGAAAGACATTTAAAATAAAATAGGGGCCATCAAATTTTGCAGTTTCACCAGTGGTTGAATGGCCTACGACAATGCCAGGACGAATAATTGTAATAGGCAATACTTCTTTCAATTGGTCCACCAAGACTTCAGCTTCATATTTTGTTTGCTCATAAAAGTTTTTAAAGACCTGTCCCATTACGAGCTCTGTTTCAAATATGTCACCTTCCCGCATGCCAGCGACATATGCAGTACTAAAATACGTATAGCGCTGCAGATGATGTAAGGACTGACAAAATGTATTCATATTGGCTGTCCCCTTTACATTCACTTCATATGCAATTTGTTTAGAAATGGCTAGGTCGTACACGGCTGCCAAATGAAATACATGTGTTACGGTTTCGCGAAGCATGGCCAGGGTATCGTGTGAAAGACCTAAATTTTCTTTTGTAATATCACCAGGCAATAACGTATACGATAAACCTTTTGGTACAGCCGCTTCTGCTTTTTTCAACATGGAAGGCAGCACGAGCATATACATATGAGAAACAATGTGGTCCTTTTGGATTTGTGCAACAAGTTGTTTGGCAATAAAACCGGGAAAGCCAGTTAAAAAGTAAGTGTTCATACATTTTCCCCCTTTTCTTCTTAATTATAGGGGGAAGAGAAGAAATCCTCCCTAAATACATATAAATAGAAACCAACATTCTTTTATAAGTTGAAAAACTATATAAATTTTATATACGAAAAACGGGCGGAAAATCCGCCCGTAGCCATAGTTATACAATTAACCGCGCAATTGACTTTGCGCCATCGCAACAAGACGTTTTGTCACTTCTCCGCCAACAGAGCCGTTAGAACGAGCTGCTGTATCAGAGCCAAGATTTACACCAAATTCACTTGCAATTTCGTATTTAAATTGATCAAGCGCTTGTTCAACACCTGGTACTAATAATTTATTTGTACGTGCCATGTTTGGTTCTCCTTTATGCTATGCATTCCAGCGCTGGGCTGGTACTACTAGCATACGAACAATACATGGTAGGCATACGCGGAAGTATCAGGCGAACATGTCAGTTGTTGGATATCTAGTTTAGTTTCATTACAACTGCTATACCAGTCACCACCACTTTCTCAAACTGATTATAGACATTGGTGGTAAGCGTAATCATTTTTTTGTCGTCGCGCTTCTCTGTGACTTCTGCAACGATACGAATAGTATCGCCAATCTTGACTGGCGCTCGGAATGATACTTGCTGTGATAGGTAAATGGTGTTTTTGCCAGGCAATTTCGTGCCGAGGACGGTTGAAATATAGCTTGCAATTAACATGCCATGCGCAATGCGTTCTTTAAACATAGTGTGCTTTGCGAAATCCTCCAATAAATGCACAGGATTCACATCACCTGTTAGTGCTGCGTACGCTTCAATATCTGCATGAGTAATAGTTTTGACAAGTAAGGCCTGCTCGCCAATTGTGATATCAGCATAGGGACGCTCATAAACGTGGGCCGCCTGTTCAAAAATGTTCATGTGTTCCTCCTTTTTATATAGCGAAAGCGCGCTGAGGACGGAATGAAGCGGATGATCTGCACTGTTAAAGAGAAGGGAGAAATTGTTTTGCGCCTTCTTGTGTTTTTCTTAAAAGCTCAAGCTGCATCGTTTTCAGCTCATTCATAAACTGTTCCATCTGTTTTTGAGCCTCTTCGCGTTGTGAATGTTGTTGAGAGAGAACTTGCTTAAAAGCGTCCTCGAGCTGTCCTGCTGTTTGAGCAAGAGCGTTTAGTGAAACCTTAGCAGGAGAAACGGAAGCTTGCTGCATTTGCTGTGATACTTCGTTCCATTTTTTCTGCCATTCTTCAATTTGTGAGGAGAATTGGCCGGCGGCAAATTGCTTCATATATTCCGCATATTGCGCACCTGCTTGCGTTGTATGTTGCTTCATTTCTTGCTCCATCACTTCAAGACCTTGTGCCATTCTTTGCAAGGATTCCTGTTGCTGCTGCATCGCTTCCAGTGTGAACTTCTCCATTTGCTTTCCTGCTGATGCTAGTGAAGTAAGAGAGTGCGACCAATTGTTCCAAAAAGCTTCTACCAGTTCATAAGATTTGTTTTCCATCATTATACAGCCTCCTATTAAGTAATATGCTTACAAAGGTGAAAAGCAGGTTCCTATAGAGCTGAGCGATTGGCTCCGCTTTTCGTGATGTCCAGCTCCAGCGGCTAGGTGCTACGAGCCAAGAACCTCCCCCCATAAAGGCAGAGAGTGCCTTTATGGGGGGAGAACCTTAGCTTCGGCACCTAAGCGAGCCGCTTCCGCTTTTCTATTGTCAATGCAGTTATTCTGCAGGGTGACTTGGTTTGGTTGTTTGGGTTGTTTTGTTTGGGTCTTGGATGTTGGTAAATGGAAAGAATGCATTTGTGTACATGTTGAAGAAGGTGCCGAGCATTTTCTGGTAGTGCGCAAAGGAGCCTGCGCATGCGGAAAGGTATTGTTCGCCGTATTCTGTGATGGAGTAGATACGTTTTGCTGGTCCACCTTCACTTGTATCCCATGTAGAAGAGATTAGGTTTTCTTTTTCAAGCTTTCGAAGTGTGCGATACACATTGCCTTGATCGATAGTAGAAAAGCCCATGTCAATCAGTGTTTGAATGAGCCTGTAACCATGCATGTTCCAATCTTTTAAGCAAAGAAGTACAAAAGGTACAAGAAAGTTCTTGGGTGCGTGTGAACTACCGTCGTCTTTTATTTTCTGTTCATTTGTCATCTTAGTCACCTCATTTTACATAAAGGTATATATTTCTTATATGTGTAATTTACACCTATCTGTTTTCTGCGTCAATAAAAAATTGGGAAAATACAAAAAAATCAAAATACACTTGATATGAAGAGTTAAATATCGGAAAATAAAGAATAGAAAGAATTTTTATTATACATACACAAAAGGGGTGGGAGAATGATGGATCAAAAGTTTGACCCAATGAAAGCTTGGAAGGATGCTTACGATCAAACGGAAAAGTACTGGGGCAAGACATTGAATGAAACGCTCAAAACAGAAGAGTATTCCGCTTGGATGGGTAGTGTGCTGGATATGAATTTATTTTATCAGAAAATGATTAATGATGTAACCAAAGGGTATCTTGAAAAAATGAATATACCTACACAAGAAGATATTGCTCGTGTTGCATCTTTGATTGTAAATTTGGAAAACAAAGTAGATCGCATTGAAGAGTTTCTGGAAGATAAAATTGATGGTTTAGAACAGTCTTCCACATCCAAACGAGATATGACAAAGCTAAAGAGTGATCTCCGTACACTTGAAAACAAAGTGGACAAAATTTTGAATTATTTAGAAAAAGCAACTCAACCGGAAGAGTCGAAGCGTTAAGCTTTTGATTCTATAGATATCTTTGTGAGGAGGAGCAGGTATGGTTCAATTACAGGGCAAAGTAGCAATTGTAACAGGCGGAGCAAAAGGAATCGGAGAAGCGATTACCACGGCTCTTGCAAAAGAAGGTGTAAAAGTAGTTATTAATTACAACAGCAGTCAGGATGCAGCACAAGCTTTGGTGAACAAACTTGTTTTAGAAGGGTGCGAGGCGCACGCAGTACAGGCGGATGTTTCAAAATTGAAAGAGGCTCGTACGCTGATTGATGAAGCGGTAAAGCGCTTTGGTCAAGTGGATATTGTCATCAATAATGCAGGTATCACAAGAGATCGTACATTCAAGAAATTAAGCCGCGAAGATTGGGACCGCGTTATTGATGTGAATCTTAGTAGCCTTTATAACACGACAAGTGCTGTTCTTCCTTACATTACTGAATCGGAGGCTGGGCGCATCATTAACATCTCTTCCATTATCGGTCAATCTGGCGGATTTGGACAAACTAACTATGCCGCAGCAAAAGCAGGTATGGTTGGTTTCACAAAATCACTTGCGCTTGAGCTGGCTCGTACGAATGTAACAGTAAATGCAATTTGCCCAGGTTTTATCGACACGGAAATGGTGGCCGAGGTACCAGAGGCAGTGCGTGAGCAAATCGTTGCAAAAATACCGAAAAAGCGCTTTGGTGTACCTGAGGAGATTGCAAAAGGTGTGCTATATCTATGCCGTGATGGTGCCTATGTAACAGGACAACAGTTGAACATCAATGGTGGCTTGTATATGTAATACATAAGAAGAGGTGCATTTGCACTTCTTTTTTCAGAGGGGGATAAAAAATGGCGACATTACTGGAAGAATGGGAAAAGCAATTGGAATTATATCCTGCAGAGTATAAGCAGGCATATAAACGCTTAAAACGTGCAGGTGACGTATTATGGCGTGATCCAGAGCCACAGGTAGGGTTAACACCGAAACAAGTCATTTGGACCAAAAACAAGTCAAAGTTATACCGGTATATTCCAAAGAAAGAGAAAACGCATCGTGTACCGCTATTATTGGTATATGCATTAATCAACAAGCCGTATATCATGGATTTAACACCCGGGAATAGCTTGGTTGAATATCTAGTAGATCGAGGATTTGATGTATATCTGCTGGATTGGGGTACGTTTGGCCCGGAAGATCATACGCTGCAATTTGATGATTTCGTAATGGATTATATTGCAAAAGCGGTAAAAAAGGTGCTTCGAACATCAGGAGCAAGTGAAATCTCAATACTTGGCTATTGTATGGGTGGAACGCTTACATCTATTTATGCGGCACTTCATCCGCACATGCCGATTCGAAATCTTATCTTTATGACAAGTCCATTTGACTTTTCTGATACGGGCTTATATGGACCACTTTTAGATGAGAAGTATTTTAATCTTGATAAAGCAGTTGACACATATGGTAACATTCCACCAGAAATGATTGATTTTGGTAATAAAATGCTAAAGCCGATTACGAACTTCGCAGGACCATATATCTCTTTATTAGACCGTTCTGACAATCAACGCTTTGTAGAGAGCTGGAAGCTGGTACAAAAATGGGTAGCGGATGGCATTCCGTTTCCAGGTGAGTCCTACAGACAATGGATTCGTGACTTTTACCAGCAAAATAAGCTTGTTCAAGGCAAACTGGAAATACGAGGTCAAAAGGTGCGTTTAGAAAACATTAAAGCGAGCGTACTGAATATTTCTGCCGATCGTGATCATATTGCAATGCCATGCCAGGTACAAGCATTACACGAGCATATCTCCAGCAAGGATGCTGAGTATGTTTGCTTGCCGACGGGGCATATGTCTGTTGTATACGGTGGTACGGCACTTAAGAAAACATATCCAACAATTGGTGATTGGCTTTTAAAACGATCTAAGTAAACAGCCTGCTTTTGCAGGCTGTTTTTTATAGATTTAATCTGTAATACCATATTGCGGATGCATAAATAGTTCAGGACCATTATCAACGCGTTTTTCTTCAAGCAATTCCTGATTTTCCTCAGAAGTCCAACCGATATCATTCGTAGGATGAATCCATTCTTCCCCGGCCATTATGGCAGGGTCTATTTCGTCACTCCAGTTGTTTAAGGGACTATTAGCGGAATTGTACAGGCTGTCTCCAATCATTACCCCATACTCATTCACAAATGGTTCTTCCATTGTAATACCCGTTCCTTTAAACGAGGGAAAGTTCATTTGATGCGGAATGGTTTCATCTAAAATAGGGGAGGGTACTTGTTCTTTTTTCATCACAAATGACTCCTTGTCTATATGAGAATATTGTATGTCTTATGTTAGAAAGAGCAAGTGCTTACCAGCTTTTTCTTCTTATCATTTTTATTATTCCACACATACTAAAAACCAAATCATTTTATAGGGGGATATTATTATGGCAAAACGTAAAGTGGCGTATCAACCGGCGACTAATCATAATAAAACACCAAAAGAAAGCCTACCGGATGCAGAATTTGCGGTGGAATATGCAAATGAAGATGTGAACAAATATGCCAACCGCAACTCTAAAAAGGGAAAGCAACACTAAAAAAGCTGAGGTGCACCGCCTCAGCTTTTTACTGCTTCATTCATACCATATAGTTCACATTGCTGTGTTTTCGGATTAAAGTATGCAGCAACAATAGAAGGTGTTTGGATAATGTTGCCGGTACGCATAAATGTTTCAAAATCAAAGCCTATCGGTTCCACGATAATATGCTTGTTTGCATCTTTCTCAGACAAGCCTAGAGTAGCAAAGGAATCTCCAAATCGAATAGGCTGTTCTGCAATCATATGGTATAACTCTGTTAATTCTTGCTTGGATAGGCGTTCATCCCACCAAGGCTTACGAGGACGATGCTTATGGTGACGTAAATAGTCAAGTTTCATTAAGTCCTTAATAACCGGCGTTTGCGGCACTTCCATCTCATCCAGGAATTGATAGAGGCGTTTAAATAGGTCCTCAAGTTGATGTCCAATGCGTGCCCATCCTTGTTCATCCCAGTAGCTACCAAAGTCTTGGAAGAAATCAAACGGCGTTGCGAACACTTCATTAACTAAGTATTCTACCGTATAATCCATTCTGTGGGCATTCCAGTACTTCTCCAGCACATCCTCAACTTGTTTGATGCGAATAATATCAGAAAACGGTAAAATGTTATTGCCCAATATTTCATACGGCGCACGATCCATATATATATAGTTATGATCTTTTGCACGTAGACGCAAGCCAGTACCGCGCAACATTTTCAAAAAGCCAAGCTGCAATTCTTCAGGGCGCATCGCAAATACATCGTTAAAAGTCTTTTTAAAGGAATCATAATTTTCTTCGGGAAGGCCAGCAATTAAATCTAAGTGCTGGTCAATCTTCCCTCCATCTTTTACCATTGTAACTGTACGAGATAGTTTTTCGAAGTTTTGACGACGCATAACGAGCTCGTTTGTGCGATCATTTGTTGATTGTACGCCGATTTCAAAGCGGAATAGACCTGCCGGGGCATTGTCATTCAAGAATTGAATCACTTCAGGACGCATAATATCCGCTGTAATTTCAAATTGAAACACAGTGCCAGGCACATGCTCATCAATTAAGAATTGAAACATATCCATTGCATAGCTACGACTGATGTTAAATGTACGATCGACAAATTTAATCACCCGGGCACCGTTTGCCATTAAATAGCGAATATCATCTTTAATACGTTCACGGTCAAAATAGCGTACACCAACTTCAATAGAAGATAAGCAAAATTGACAGCTAAACGGACAGCCGCGACTTGTTTCTATATATGTGATACGTTTGCCAAGGTGCGGGATATCTTCCGGAAAGCGGTACGGAGATGGAAGTTCGTTTAATTTCAGCTTTTCTCGTTGCGGTTTCATAATAAATTTGCCATTCTGTAAAAAGGCGATACCATCTAGCGTTTCGTATTGCTTGGCACCTTGTATCTCAAGCAATAAATTTTTAACGGCAGCTTCTCCTTCACCGATAATAATGAAATCAAGCTCTGGGACACGCTCTAGCCATTCTCTTACATCGTAGGACACTTCGGGACCGCCTGCAAATAAGATTAGGTCAGGATTAATTTTTTTTAGCATTTTCATGACTTGTATGGTTTCTTCAATGTTCCAAATATAACAGCTAAAACCAATTACATCTGGGTTTCGTCTGTACAAGTCTGTTACAATATTCATAGCAGGATCTTTAATCGTATATTCCGCCATATCTATATCAAATTCGGGTGCGGCATAAGCTTTAATGTAACGGATTGCCAAATTGGTATGAATATATTTTGCATTCAAAGTACTCATGATTACGTTCATTTTATCAACCTCGACTCTAATTTTAGTCATAACTTCTAGTATAGGCACTTCAAAACAAAAATACAATGGAAATTGCATATACACAACTTTTTGTACACTTTTCTAAACCTACATCATATACTTTACTAAGAGAAAAAAAGTTGACTAAAGGAAAGAAGGGACGAGAATGAGCCAGCGCACACAATTCAAGCTTGCTTTGTACACAAGTGTACTGCAGAAGCTGCAAATTATTAGTAAGGGAGAAAAGCAGGATATTGTAAAAAACAATGTGTCGAAACCAGCTCATTGAGAGCTGGTTTCGACACATTGTTTTTTAGGAAATAAATGTCTTCCTGGGCAGAAACATTATTGACAAAAGAGCGCTATATATGTGATAATTCAATTAAATTTTAAGAATTATCAAAAAACTTATTGTTTATATAAACACATATTATGCGGAGGTGAAAGTATGTTGTTTTTTTTAAGAACATGGAAAGATTTGAGCGAGATTAAAACAGAGCTAGCACTTCGAGATTGGTTTTACGGGACGAAAATTAGTTTATCCATGCGGGCATCTAACGAGCCTATAACGTTTATTATCAATGCAGAAGGTAAAGATAAAGGACTCTATAATGAAGAAGATTTTGTGGTTGTAAATGTAGCGTGTGAGCCTGTGTTTGCAGGCACGCCGGCTGAAGAAGCTTGTTTGCATGCAGCGGTGTATAAAAATACAATTGCAGGATGTGTATTACAAGTACAAACGGTAGATTGTCATCTTGTTTCGGAGATTTATGGCGAGCAAAAAGAAGTTACATTTGAACAAAAAAATGTAGCCCGTGTATTTGGAAGAGATGGCATTGAATCCTTAAAAATACCAATTGTAGAGCATGAGCAAGCATTTCTTACTTTATTAGAAGAACAACCGCAATCTGATCGCGGGGCTGTACTTGTGGAAAACTACGGCTTAGTTGTATGGGCGCAAAAGCCGCACGAAACAAAGAAGTGGCTAGAAGGGTTAGAATATTTGATGAACTATCATGTAAAACTCTTGATGATAAAAGGAGCAAGAAGCTCCGTAATCTAACCCGAAAAGCACTCCTTGGGATTGTCCTGAAGAGTGTTTTTGCCTGTAGGATGAGGAAGTAAATAAATTTTTGTAAGCGCTTTAAATTAACATAAACCTGCTTTTCTCTTACTATACATATTACATGTATAGAAAGGAGGGAGTGTGATGCGTGTTAAGTATCACTTTATCCCGAAGAAACAGGTTGTATCCTGTTGTACATCTGATACGGTAGGGCGTACGTTAGAACTTATGAACGAGAGTGGGTACCGGTGTATTCCTACTTTAGATGAGAGTAAAAAATTATTTGCGGGATTGATTTACAAGGTGGATTTGCTGGAATTTCTGTACAGCGGTGGTGACCATGAAAATACAATTGTGCCACTGGTAGAAGATGCGGGGGCTTTTGTATTTGAGCGAGACTCTTTTTTCCGTGCTTTTTATACCATTCGTCGTTTGCCATTTCTAGGGGTATTAGATGATCATCATGAGTTTTTAGGGATTTTAACGCATGCAAATATATTTGATGTACTCGAGGATTCATTTGGAATGAACACGGGCGGCTATACGTTAACGATTGCCACCCATGAAAATAAAGGTACGATTAAAGAGCTTGGCAGTGTATTGCGGAACTATAATATCGGCGGGTTGCTGACGCTTGATAACGGTGATAAGTATGTCAGGCGCTTAATCGTTAATATTACTGATGAGCTACCTACAGCAGAGCTGGAAAAACTGATTGCAAGGCTTGAGAAGAAAGATTTCCGCGTGAGTCGCGTAGATAAAATTTAGTGCGGTAGACTTGGCCGCACCAAATCAGAAACGAAAACAAAGCGGGTACGCTGTTGTAGCTTTGGTATATAAGAAGAGATAACAGAAGCTGTAATCTCACCGGGAGGGCCCACGTGACCAATGGCAATCATGACGGGCTCTTTTTGTGTTTTTTCAAGTAATAGGTTTGCTTGCTTAGTAATATGTGCATGTGTATACACATCATCAAAGAAGAGCTTATTTTCAATCATTGGTACATCTAGCTCATCAGCTATCTTTTTAACAACGCTTTTGGGATTCGTTTTGCTGTCGAGATAAAATAAACCGTGTGCTTTACATATTGCAAGTACAATGCGCATAACTCGTTCGTCTGCGGTTGCCTTGGAGCCCATATGGTTATTCATTCCAATGGCATGCGGTACGTCAGCAATAGCCATTTCGACGCGCTTTTGGATTTCTGCATCACTTAAATCAGTCGTAATTGCATTTGGACCAAGCCAGCTTTTTTTTCCTTTTAGTGGCTCCATTGGCAAATGAACAATTACTTGATAACCGTTCTTAAAAGCAGCCTCTGCATCTGCTTTTGTGGATGGCAAAAAAGGCATTACAGCAGCAGTTAGTGGAATGGGCAAGGAAAACATTTTGTCCGTTCCCTTCATATTGTTGCCAAAATCATCAATGACGATGGCTAATTTGTGATCAACTGCTGCTGAGGGTTGAAATGGGAAACAAAACAAGCTACATAATAAAGCGAGCCAATAAAATGGTTTCATTTATAGTCCTCCTTCCTCGTAGTGCTTAGTCTTGGCGTTTTTTGACGAATATACTCATTGTGTTGTCGAATGTGAGAGGTCTGACATTCTGTGTAATGCAGATAGAATCAAGGTTTGTTCGAAAATTGCAGAAAAAACAAATGAAAAAAATGTCTTTTATTGCGAATGTATTTACAAAGATAGAATAATTTGTAATAATTCTGATGGTAAGGTTAATAATTTGTAAATTCACTGAACAATACGGTACATACATACATGAGTTTGATAATACGGATGAGGGGAATGAGGAACAAAGTCATGTTTGCCGCAAGACGAAAGCACAAAATGGACAAGCTGTTACTAGAAATTAAGGTGAAACAGGAAAGAATGATTCAAATTGGATTATCAAAGGGATTCAATAACCCTGAAACCATTGAAGCGAGTCAAAGTTTGGATGTGCTGATTTTGCAATATCAAATTCATAAAGAAAAATTAGATAAATCTTGGGATATAAAGGAATCTCTTCTTCGTATAAGAGACCAGTTTTCAAAAGCTTCTATTCAGTCATTACTTGCGAGTTTGTTACGTTAACAGTACGCGTCATGCGCTTTTTATAGAAGTAGAAGAAGCCGCTCATTGAGCGGCTTCTTTATATTTCTGTATGTAGAGGAAGACTGATGGTGACTTGTGTTCCTTTATCTTGGCTGCTTGTAATAGAGATATCTCCATTATACATGTCAACAATTCGTTTACACACAACAAGCCCAAGTCCAGTTCCAGTTGCTTTGCTCGTAAAAAACGGATCAAATATTTTTTGTTGTACTTCCTCAGGAATGCCAGTTCCTGTATCAGTGATACGTAGCTGTGCAAATCGACCTTCTTGTTTGATCTCAATTAAGAGTGAATCATGTGTTTCCATCGCTTCAAAGGCATTTTTCGTGATGTTTAAAATAACTTGTTTAATTTGATCTTTTGAGCAACGAATAAGAACTGGATGATTACCCAGTACTGTTGAGAAGTGAACACTATGTAAATTTGCCTCGGATTGAATAATGAGCGAAACCTCCCTAACGATATGACGCAAATCATAAATTTGCTGCGCAATAGCAGTTGGTTTTCCTAGAATCAAAAATTCGCTTACAATTTCATTAATTCGTTCAATTTCTTTTTGAATTACAGAAAAATACATTTGGTCTTGTTCACCCGTGTATTTTTCACTCAGTAAAGCCACCAATCCTTTAATTCCTGTTAAGGGATTACGAATTTCATGGGCGGTACTTGCAGCTAAACTTCCTATCAGCTCAAGTTTTTGTGCTTCATTTTCACGTCGCTCTTTTTGAGTTTGACGTTTTAATAGAGCATATTTCAGAAGTAAAAATAAGACGTTCGTTAAAAAGAGCACGAATAATCCCTCGGCAAGAAGGTGCTGATACAGTGCATTCTTATTAATAGGTAATGGATAAACAGAAACATACCACGGCGCTTTGTCAAGTGCTATCGTTACCTTGCGAATCCCCTCTGTTGAATAACCATCCTTATCTTTTAGAAAGACCCGATATTGTGAATCAGATACTTCAAAATGATATTCCGGTTTTAATGTTGTAAGGATGTCACTGGCATAATCTAATCGAAGGCTTGCCATTACAATACCGGTTGTTTGCAGCTTTTTATCAATAACGGGTGTAGCGGCGACAATGACATTTTTCCCTCCCATACGACCATTCATTGGCGGAGATAAAACAGTTTTTTGTGTTTCTAATGCTTCTTGGATATAAGGACGGTCAGATATATCTACTGTTTTTGCAATTGGATAAGATGCGAGATAAATAACACCATCTGTTTGTGCATAGTAGAAACCCGAAAAGCGCGTGTCGCGTTTGTCCATACTATTTAAAATTTCTTGAATTTGTTCAGAGTCATTGTTCGCTCGGTCTACTACCATTGCTAAAGTTTCCAAAGCAGAAATGGCTTCACCGACAAATCGGTCGAGATTATCTTTGTATAAATCCACAACGACACGCGCTTCTCGTTTATTTTTTTTCTCCATATTGGATTGATGGTACATAAATAGAAAAGTGCAACAAGCTGTCGTAGGTAATACGACGAGCAGTGCATAAGATAGAATCGTTTTTAAAATAGCATTCACAAGCTGTTCTCCTTTGTTTTAAATAGGCTGAGCAGACTTGGGGAAGTCTTTGTAAAAGCCAGATGTATAAAATAAAAACATGCAAAGATAATTTTATCTTATTTAGTATTTGATAAATCTCATTTTTAGTATATAAAACTTTCTACGAAAAACATAATGATTTCCAATAAAAGATATGAAAATATATTGACAATTTCCAATTGTTTCCGATATGATACTTTTACTTCAAGATATTTAAAGGGTGAGATGAAATGAGTAAGTATAAAAAAGAAGAGATTTCTCTTTCACTAAAGGTGTTCATCGGTCTTTCGCGTGTGCATCGTGCATTGATGAATATTTCTAATGAATCTGCGCAAGAAAATGAGTTAAACCCAACTGAATTTGCGGTCCTAGAGTTGTTGTATCATAAGGGGAGTCAGCCCTTGCAACAAATCGGTGAAAAAATTTTAATTGCCAGCGGTAGTATTACTTATGTTGTGGATAAGTTAGAAAAGAAGGGATTGGTGCTCCGCCGTCCATGTACATATGATCGACGTGTTATTTTTGCGGACCTAACAACAGAAGGTACAAAGCTGATGGAGACCATATTTCCTATTCATGAAGTAAAGTTACACGAATCACTCGCTATGCTTACGGCAGCGGAAAAAGAACAATTGCTGCAATTACTGAAAAAGGTCGGAAAGTATTATGCACGAATGTAATCAAAAAACAGGAATTTATAGATGAGCATGGAATAAGAAAGAGATATCTATATAGGAGAGTGAGTAGAGATGAGTTTTCAAGACTATACATATGTAAGACCTAATATGAAAGAAGTAGAAACTCGTTTTACAAAAGCGCTGGCTCAGTTTGAAAAAGCAACCTCCGCCAAGCAACAGGAGCAAGCAATGGAACAAATTAATGCCGTACGTAATGATTATCATACAATGGCAAATTTGTGTTATGTGAGACATACGATTGATACAAATGATGAGTTCTATAAAGCCGAGCAAGAGTTCTTTGATGAAACAATGCCGGTCGTGAAGGGATTTGTTTCAAAATACTATCATGCGCTTGTTGGTTCTTCGTATCGTGCGGAATTAGAACAATTATATGGGAGCCAACTGTTTGCACTTGCTTCTTGTGAACTGCGGACGTACTCTGATGAAGTGCTGGCGGACTTACAGTTAGAGAACAAGTTGGCTTCGCAATATACAAAGCTGATGGCTTCCGCCAAAATCGAATTTGAAGGAGAGGAGCGTACGCTGTCGCAGCTTGTACCGTTTACGCAGCATCAAGATCGTGAGGTTCGTAGGCGCGCAAATGAGGCCTATTATGGCTTTTTGGCTGAGCATGAAGAGGGGTTAGATGAAATTTACGACAAGCTGGTGAAAGTGCGTACAGAAATTGCGAAAAAGCTTGGATTTACAAATTTTGTTGAGCTTGGTTATGCGCGCATGTTCCGTACGGATTATAATGCTGAGATGGTCGCTTCCTACCGCAAACAAGTACTAGATCATATCGTGCCACTAGCAACGAAATTACGCGAGCGTCAGCAACAGCGCATTGGTGTAGATCAGCTGAAATTTTATGATGAAGGTTTTGAGTTTCCATCAGGGAATCCGGTGCCGAAAGGAAATGCTGAATGGATTGTTGCAAACGGCAAGCAAATGTATAAAGAACTATCTCCAGAAACCGATACATTCTTTACATTCATGCTAGAAAATAATTTGATGGATCTGGTTGCTAAAAAGGGAAAAGCAGGCGGCGGTTATTGTACATTTATTGAAAATTACAAAGCGCCATATATTTTCTCTAATTTTAATGGTACGTCGGGCGACATCGATGTATTAACACATGAAGCAGGTCATGCGTTCCAAGTTTACGAAAGTCGCAATTTTGCGGTACCTGAGTATAATTGGCCAACGTATGAAGCGTGTGAAATTCATTCAATGAGCATGGAGTTCTTTACTTGGCCATGGATGGAGCTGTTTTTTAAAGAAGATACAGAGAAATATTATTTTTCACATTTGAGCTCCGCCCTGTTGTTTTTACCGTACGGAGTGAGCGTAGATGAGTTCCAGCATTTTGTCTATGAAAATCCAGATGCAACACCGCAGGAGAGAAAAGCGGCATGGCGCGAAATTGAGAAGAAATACTTGCCGCATCGTGACTACGATGGACAAGCTTTTCTAGAGAAGGGTGGTTTCTGGCAACGCCAAGGTCATATCTATAATTCACCATTTTATTATATTGACTATACACTTGCACAAATTTGTGCGTTTCAGTTCTGGAAGCGTTCGCGTGAAAATAGGGAAGAAGCTTGGGCAGATTATGTGACGTTATGTCGTCAAGGCGGTAGCAAGTCCTTCCTTGAGCTTGTGGAAGTAGCTGGCGTAACATCTCCATTTGCTCCTGGGTGTGTTGAATCTGTGGTCGAAGAGATTCAAGCATGGCTTGATAGCGTGGATGACACAAAGATGTAACAGGAATTTTCTGATAATTTTATCGACTTTATGAGCTGTTCATGGGATAATAAGGAAGAAAGCTTCCTATACATGCACAGATAGGGCGCTTCTTTGGAGGCGTCTTTTTATTTCAAAGGCTGTGAGTTAAAGGTGATGTTGATAATTGGCACTTGTGGATTGGAGTGAGAGTTGTAAGTTGCGGGAAAAGCGAGTTAAGGAGCCACCGCGGAAAGCAAATCCCTCAGCTGAAATCAACAAAGAACTTTAACAGAGCCACTTCAAAAAGGGGGAGAAATTATGACACAAACAAGTATTCAAACCATTTTGGAAACGTTAACAAACACAAGAGATAAAGTTGTGAAAGAAGTAGCTAGTCTTCACGATACACAGTTGAACGCTAAGCCGAAGCGAGAGAAGTGGAGCGTAGCGCAAAATTTACATCATTTGCATTTAGTAGAGCAGGCCGTTACGTCTGCTATCACGTATGCTCTTCATAAAACAGAGCGTGTACAAGTTACGTTAAAACCCGTGCAGGCTACGTTAAACCGTGCTTACAAGCGCGAGGCACCTGAGCAAATGAAGCCAACAGATACTATCATGAAGCAAGATGAAATACAAGACTTACTACAAACGTCTCGCCGTGAGCTGTTGCATGTGATTCATAGCGTAACCGATGAACGAGATTTGTTTGAGAAAGCAGCAAAGCATCCTGTGTTTGGTGAAATCAATGTGCAGCAATGGCTGGAGTTTTTAGACTATCATGAAAAAAGGCACTTGGCGCAGATACAAGAAGCCAAGAGGGCCTTGCATTCATAATAGAAATAAAATGAGAAAGAAGACCTTGTGCTTGTGCACAAGGTCTTTTCTTATCGCTCTTGTTTTGCTTGTTTACGGAAGAACAGTTCGTACATAACTGGAATAATAATTAGCGTTAGCAATGTAGATGACGTTAAACCACCAATTACTGTAATAGCTAAGCCTTTTGAGATTAATGTTCCTGAAGAAGTTGTTAAGGCTAACGGAATTAAGGCAGTAATTGTTGCGAACGCCGTCATTAGGATTGGACGCAAACGCGTTTTACCTGCTTCAATCAAGGACTCGCGAATTGGCATGCCCTTCTTGTCGCGGTTTTGGCCAATACGGTCTACTAGTACAATTGCATTTGTCGTAACGATACCAATCAGCATTAAGAAGCCAATCATTACGCTAACTGATAATGGTTCTTTTGCTAAGAATAACGATACAAGAGAACCAATTGGTACGAAAATAAGTGATGAAAGGATGATGAACGGAATGCGCGCTTTGCCGAATGTAATCAACATTGTCAAGTACACAAGACCAATTGCAATCAACATTGCAAGTCCAAGGTCTTGGAACGTTTTAACAGTTTCATCGCTACCACCGCCGCCTTCAAGTGATACATCCTTAGGCAGCTTCAAATCTTTTACACCATTTACTACATCTTGTGTAACCTTTTGTGTATTGTCGCCTTGAATTTGTGCACTTACACGTGCGTACACCTTACCATCAAGCTTTTGAATAGCTGTAAAGGATTCTACTTCCTTGACGTTAGCTACTTCTGTCAGAGCAACAGGACCGCGTTGTCCAAACAGTGTCACTTTTTCTAAATCAGCAAGAGAGCTCAATTCTTTGTCATAAGACAATTGTACGTTTTGATCTTTACCGTCAAGTTTTAACGTACCAACACTTACCGGTGTTGTTTGATCGGAAATCGTACCGAGAATTTGGAAACCAGATAAACCGTATTCAGAAGCTTTTTCCGGCTTGATTTCCACCAAGTATTGTTTTTGTTTTTCCGTGAAGTTGTTTGACACATATTTTAAATCTTTGTTTTTCTTCATATATGCTTCAACTTTACCTGCGGCTTCTTGCAGAGCCTCTAAGTCATTGGAGTACAAATCAATATCCACATTGTTGTTGGAAGGCGGACCACCGCTGGATAATTCTTGTACGCCAAGCTTTGTACCTGTAGCTTCCGCATCAGTAATACGTTGCATGTCTTTTTCTAGTTCTTTAATGAAGCTTGTAACATCCGTGCCTTCTTTTAGGTTAATAAAGTAGTTTGCTTTATTTTCACGTTTTAAACCGGTTGTGAAATCACGGCTTCCGACACCAGTTGTCACTTCTTTAATTTGTTTTTTATCTGCAAACATTTTTTCAAGCTTTAATGATACATCGTTGGTTTTATCAAGAGATGTAGAAGCAGGAAGTTCAATCGCTGCTACCAATGTTTTTTGCTGCTCGTTCGGAATAAACGTAAAGCCAAGAGAAGGAACGACAGCAAATGATCCAAATAACAAGACAAACGAACTGATAATCACAATCGCTTTATGGTTTAGAGACCAAGCAATAGCACGTGCATAGAAGCGTTGTAAGCCCGTTTCTTCTTCTTCTTTCGGCACCTTCTTAAAGGAGAAGCGCGCCAAAATTGGTACGACTGTAACTGCAACCAGCAAGGAAGCCAATAGGGAAAAGACAATCGTTAACGCAAATGGTAAGAAGAACTCACCTGTGATACCACCTACAAAGCCGAGCGGCAAGAATACAACAACCGTTGTAATTGTAGACGACGTAATCGCCATTAAAATTTCGCGTGTAGAATCTTCAACGAGTTCATCCGACATACCATCTTTTGAACGACGTACGCGACGGAAGATATTTTCAATAACAACGATACTATCGTCAACAACACGACCAACCGCAACAGCCATACCACCAAGAGTCATAATATTTAACGAAATATCAAGACGATTTAGGAAAATAGCCGCAAATAACAAAGATAGCGGAATGGAAATAATCGCGATAATCGTTGCACGAATATTACGAAGGAATAACAGTACAGCTAAAGAAGCAAAGAGAGCACCTAATAATCCTTCTTTTACAAGCGTTTCAACTGAACTTTTAATGCCTTCCGCAGAATCAAAACCGATGGCATAGTCAACCTGATCATCGTACTTATTCAATACTTCTGTTACTTTGTCAGCAACTTCAACTGTATTGGCATCTTGCTTTTTCGTGACAGCCATAGACAAGGAGTCTTTTTGGTTGTATCGTGTTTTTTCTGCTTGCTCGGTTACTGCTTCAATCTTCGCAATATCTTTTAGTAATGGCAGTGCAGGAGCAGTGCCTGGCGCACCTTGTTTTGCAAGTGGAGATGTTAACTGGAGATTTTCTAGCTTCTCCACTTCACCTAGCTTTTCTTCCACACGAACCGGTACTTGGAGTTCGTTCGCGTTAATACGCCCTGCCGGGAAGGATAAAAACTTAGCATTGATTTGTTCTTTTACGGCGTTTAGAGACAACCCGTATTGCAGTGCTTTTTCCTTGTCGACTGTGATGCGAATTAAATCTTCTTTTGTACCGCCGACAGATACGCTATTAATACCTTGAATTTTGTTTAGTTCTGGAATAATTGATTCGTCCAACAATCGTTCAACATCTGTATCGCCTTTCGCAAACAAAGAAATGTTGTAAATTGGGAAGGAACCGAATGAGAAGCGGTTTACCTTTGTTTGCACATTATCAGGCAGCTTCGCATCTTTAATGAAGGTGTTCAACTGCTGTTCAATTTTATCCATGTCGGCATCAAAAGGAAATTCTAAGTTGATAATACCGATGGATTCATAGGAAGAAGAGCTTACTTTTTTGACCCCTTCAATCCCTTTAAATTTGTCTTCTAGCTTTGTTGTGACTTGTTCGTTCACATCATCGGGAGAAGCGCCCGGATACACCACTTCAACGGAAACCTGAGGGAATTCAATGTTTGGTAACAAATCAACCTTCAGGTTCGAGAAGGAATAGGCACCGCCGAGAATGAGAAGGAACGAAATGATGAATACCGCAACCGCGTTTTTCAAACTGAATCTTGTTAAAAAATTCATAGTGACATTCCCTTCTGATATAATAGAATTGACTTCTTTATTGTAGCTGATTCTTCTCCATTGTGCACCTGTTTTGTATCAGTTTTTTGTAACTTTTGTATAGGTTTTGTGAATGAAATGTGAACAGCATATTTTTTTCCCTTCCGTGTCATTCTAAAAGAGACTACATTATAAGGAGTTGTACACATGTCTGATAAAAAACGTGAAAAAGAAAGACAATGGAAAGCGCGTAAAGAAAATCAACAACCACATGGTAAAGTGAAATCATTCGCAGAGCTTGTCGATGAGGAAAAGAAGTAAATGTGATGATGCTCATCGCGTTTTTTTGTAGTACGTTGGAATATATGGAAGTTGGTTATAAAACATGAATGTTAAATTTCTGAAAAATAAAAATACGTTCTTTTCTAATGTGCGACCATTCTAAATATGATAGAATAAATAGCGCTACAACAGAAGAAAATCCATGCACAAAGCATGGGAGAGGTTCGCGAACTCCCTCTATAAAAAACTAAGGTAAACAACATCCTTAGATGTTGTTTTCTGTTTTTTAAGACAAGAAAAGTGTAAGGACCTTATGGTTTTACGTCTGAACGAGCCGGCTCCGCTTTTCGGTGGTGTCCAGCTCCGCCGGCTAGACGCTACCGCCTAAGAACCTCGGCCCTCACAAGGCAAAAAGCGCCTTGCGGGTCCGAGAACCTTATGCTCTGCGTCTGAACGAGCCGGCTCCGCTTTTCTTGGGTTCAAGGTCTCTTTCTTCTATAGAAAAGGAGAAATGAGTATGAAGAAAAAAGCAGTTGTTGTGTTTAGTGGAGGACAAGACAGTACAACGTGTTTGTTTTGGGCACTGCAGCAATTTGACGAAGTCGAAGCGGTTACCTTCAATTATAACCAGCGTCATAGCCTGGAAATTGAGTGTGCAGCTGCTATTACAAAGGAACTTGGTGTCAAGCATACAGTCCTCGATATGAGTTTGCTCAACCAACTTGCTCCGAATGCGTTAACGCGTAATGACATTGAAATTACACAAGAAGAGGGCGAGTTGCCGTCAACATTTGTAGACGGACGAAATTTATTGTTCCTTTCTTTTGCAGCTGTTATGGCTAAGCAAATGGATGCCAAGCATATCGTAACCGGTGTGTGTGAAACGGATTTTAGCGGTTATCCAGATTGCCGCGACGTGTTTATTAAGTCTTTGAATGTAACGTTGAATTTAGCTATGGATTATCCATTTGTTATTCATACACCGCTGATGTGGATAGATAAGGCGGAGACATGGAAGCTCGCGGATGATCTTGGTGCCTTGGAATTTGTGAAAGAAAAAACGTTAACATGCTATAACGGTATTATGGGGGATGGATGCGGAGCATGTCCGGCATGTCACCTGCGTAAAGCGGGCTATGATGTATATATGAAGCGAAAGGGTGTGAACGTATGAGCAACCTTTTCGGATTTCGCATTGTAGAAAACCTACAAAAAATAGATCAAGATATTAATCGCAAGCAATTGCGCTATCATAATAAACGCGTGCTGGTCAGCAAGGAGTTCACCTTTGACGCGGCGCATCACTTACATTGCTATGAAGGGAAATGTAAGAATTTGCACGGCCATACGTACAAAGTTGTATTTGGCATCAGTGGTTTTGTTGATGAAATTGGTCTTGCAATCGATTTTAGCGATATTAAAGAGATTTGGAAAGAAGAAATTGAGATTTATTTAGATCATCGTTATTTAAATGAAACGCTGCCCCCGATGAATACAACGGCCGAAAATATGGTAGTATGGATTTTTGAGCAGATGGAATTAGCGCTTAAGAAGCGTCCGCAATACCAGGGAGCTCGGACAGAATTTGTGCGCTTGTACGAAACGGCGACAAGCTATGCCGAGATGAGACGGGAGTGGATGGAGCTTGATTAATATTCCTGTTCTGGAAATCTTTGGTCCAACTATCCAAGGGGAAGGTATGGTGATTGGACAAAAAACCATGTTTGTACGCACTGCCGGTTGCGACTATCGCTGCGCTTGGTGTGATTCGGCTTTCACATGGGACGGTTCGGCTAAAGAGCAAATTCGACAAATGAGTGCAGAAGAAATTTGGCAAGAGTTACAAGAGATTGGCGGGGATAATTTTTCCCATGTAACGTTGTCAGGCGGGAACCCTGCACTGTTGAAGTCGCTAGGGACTTTGGTTTCTTTACTTCAGGAACATGGTATACGGACAGCAATTGAAACGCAGGGGAGCAAATGGCAGGACTGGCTGCTTGCGGTCGATGAAGTGACTTTTTCGCCAAAGCCACCAAGCTCAGGTATGACGACTGATTTCTTGGCGCTGGATCATATTCTTGAAAAAATGAAGCATAAAGATATTAGCTTAAAAGTGGTTGTATTTGATGAACAAGATTTTGCATATGCCAAGCAAGTGCATACACGCTATCCTAATATCCCGTTTTTCCTGCAAGTCGGAAATGAGGACGTGCATACAACAGATGACAGCGCCCTTTTGTCACAGCTGCTGTCTCGTTACGATTGGTTGATTGAACAAGCCATACAATGTAAAGAGATGAACGATGCGAAGGTATTGCCGCAGCTACACGCCCTTGTATGGGGCAATAAACGCGGTGTATAAGAGAGGAGAATAAACAAATGGCAGGACGTAAAGATGAAGAATTACAAGATGTAACATTACTAGGCAACCAACATACAAAATATTTATTTGAGTATGACCCGGCAATTTTAGAAACGTTTGATAACAATCATCCGAATCGCGATTACTTTGTGAAATTTAACTGTCCAGAGTTTACAAGCTTATGTCCAAAAACAGGACAACCAGATTTCGCAACCATTTATATTAGTTATATCCCAGATATTAAAATGGTAGAAAGCAAATCTTTGAAACTATATTTATTTAGCTTCCGTAATCACGGCGATTTTCATGAAGACTGCATGAACATCATCATGAACGATCTGATTAAGCTAATGAATCCGCGTTACATCGAAGTATGGGGGAAATTCACACCGCGCGGCGGCATTTCTATCGATCCGTACTGCAACTACGGTCGTCCTGGTACGAAATATGAAAAAATGGCGGAGTACCGTATGATGAATCATGATCTCTATCCAGAGACGGTGGATAATCGATAAGTTGAGACAGAAGTGGCCGAAAAGGTCGGCAAACTGACCGGATTGTTTCAAAAAGTGACCGAAAAAAAGAAAAACTAACTGAATAGCTTCAAAAAGTAACCGAAAAAGGGTATCTCGCAGTGCGAGATACCCTTTTTAAGGTATTATGCTTCTTGTACAATTCGATAGTTTTTGTGATTTACAACTGTTAGTGGTTCTAAATCAAGGTCTTTATAGTTTTCCATGATAGTAATATCAACAATGACGGAGTTTTTATTGACCTTTTGAACGCGGCCCTGCAATCCGTTTTTAAATTCAATGACTTCTCCGGCTTCCGCAATTTTCATAAGCATTCTCCTCATACGTAAATAGTTTAGTAGGTAAATCAATCATGTGAAATACAATTCTAGCATTGACTATGAATCGTCGTATGAATACATAAAAACGGTATGTCAAATCAATGCGTTGTATTTATATACTTTCTCCTATTTTGAACTAAAATGTTGTGTTTGTAAATGTTTTCATGACAAATTCTTGAAAAGAAACAAAAAATTCGCTAGGAAACAAATGGAAGGGTTTTATTTATATGTTAGAGAAAATACATTATATAAATACATGTGAAGAAACTGACATTGTGTTAACCAGGAGAGAAGGTCACAACTAAGAGAAATCAAGTAAAAACATATCATATATAGTGAGAAACTTTTGTGCATTCGTTTTGTGAAGCAGTTATGTAGAAAAAGCTTATTAGAGATACAATGCCGTTTTAAGAGAGGAGACAAGCGTATGGAGATTGCTATTATTATAGTGATTATAGTTGTATTGTTTGTCAGTCTTACGAAAAGCAAGCCTAAGAAGAAGCGAGATAAAATAGATGATATAGATCATGGACAGTAAGGGACAGTTTCTGTGACTGTCCCTTATGTCATAAAGGTTTTAGATAAGTGTGCAAAGGGCTCTCCGACTAAAGTAATTGTATAATCATGTATATAGCCTCTATGTTTATATAAAGATAAAGCACGTGTATTGGACATGTCTGCTAAAATGGCGATTTTATGGTAGCCGAGCATTTGGCACTGTTCTTCTGCTTTTTGAATGAGTGCACTGCCGATGCCTTTGCCGCTATAATCAGGATGAACAGAGAGTGTATCAATATAATATTCGTCATCATCGGCTTCCTTTTCCAAAATAATAGATGCATCTCCATGCAATTTGCGGAGGTATGTAACAATTGGTGCATCGAGTCGATTTGCTTCGTTACCGTGATACAATACAATAACGCCTACCGGACGACCATCTTGTTCAGCGATCAGGCAATTTTCATAGCTAAGACGGTTTCCCGGCTGACTGAACCAATGGCGAAGTCCAGCAAGAACTTCTTCATGCGTGTTACCCCCTGTCAGTTTTTCGGCAATTTCATGAAGGGCGTTGTATAGTAATACAGCTACCTCTGTTTGATCAGTTATAACAGCATTTCGAATCATAACAGTTTCACTCCGTTCGTAAGATAATAACACAATACTTGTGTCTCTTTGTAAAGCAAGGTAAAATGAAGTATTGCAGAGGTGAAAATATGGATAACAATTTCGTAAATGAGATTTTAGATAAATTAAAAAGCGGGGAGCTACATGAGTATACAGTTACGAAAGAGACATTTTATCAGTTTCGAGAGGTACTTGTAAAGCGCCCTGACTTTAAGCATTTTCGCGGCATTGCCGGGCACGGGGGGCAAGTAGTATACACCTATATGGAGGTTGCCCGCTCATAAAGGAGAGTGAAACGGTGAAGGAGTTCGAACAAAAGAGCCTGTTTGGTTGGGATTATATGTGGCGTAATAAAGAAGGAAGAAAAGTAGTAGGTGCACTTTTGTTTCCTAGCCAACGTAAAAAAGAAGGACGTTACCTTTGGGAGATAAAAAAGCGTATTTTTAATGCTTATAAAAGTCAAGACTATGTTTCTATGACAATCTTGCATCATGACGCATTTTTAGACTTGGATGCTCGCGTGTGGACCATAGAGGAAAAGAGCGGCAGAATTGTTGTAAAGGATGCAGCGGGCGAATTTTATCATATTCGTATGAGTGATGTGTTGCACATTGACAAGCAGCACGATGAACGTACAAATGAGTAAGAAGCAGCGATTATGCTGCTTTTTTTGTTGGAAAATAGCGGGTATGGCAATACAATGAAGATAAGGGAAATTTTCTGAAAGAAAAGGGGAGACGCTATGAAAGAACAAACAGTTTGGAAGATAAATGGCTTTATCGGATTGTTGCTTTTGGTTGTTATTGTAGTATTCGCTTTGTATTACAGTGTTGTACAGTATAATCCGCTGTATGCAATTGGAGCAGGTATATTAGCACTGCTTGTGGCAAGCGGGATGACTATTGTTCAACCAAATGAATCCGTTGCGGTCATTTTCTTTGGGAAATACCTGGGTACTATCCGCGAAGAGGGGTTCTTTATCACTATCCCATCAATACGTAAAAAAGTATCACTTCGTGTTCGCAACTTCAATAGTGATATGTTAAAGGTCAATGATGTAGACGGCAATCCAATTGAAATCGCTGCAGTTGTAGTGTTTAAGGTAACTGACACTGCAAAAGCACTATTTGATGTAGAAAACTACCATGAATTTGTGCGGATACAGAGTGAAACTGCGTTGCGCCATGTAGCAACAAAATATCCATATGATACGAGCGATGATAAAGCGTGGTCGTTACGCGGGAATGCGGAGGAAATTGCCAATGAAATCGCCCAAGAATTGCAGGAACGGTTGAGTGTTTCTGGTGTGCAGGTTCTAGAAGCACGTTTAACGCATCTTGCATACGCGCCTGAGATTGCTGGTGCGATGCTGCAGCGACAACAGGCCAATGCGGTACTTGCTGCACGTCAAAAGATTGTAGAAGGTGCTGTAGGAATGGTAGAAGCAGCACTGCGGCAACTCGAAGACAAACAGGTAGTTCAGCTTGATGATGAGATGAAGGCTCAAATGGTGAGTAATCTCATGATTGCAATTGTGTCTGAAAAGGGTACACAGCCTGTTATGAACGCAGGAAAAGTAAAGTAAGAAAAAGTGATGCCAGGACATCTTCTTTTCTCAGAGGGTAGCGAGACGTTTGCAATATATAGCAAATATAAAATTTTGTTTTCATGAAATACTTTTATTTTTTTTGTAATAAATGAAAATGATATGTTTTAGTTGTGCTCAGTTTGTAACAGTGTGTTCCTATAATATCTGCGGTTTTCGCAACTCTGTTGAATGTTTTGTAACAATTTCAAGACAAGAACGCGCAGCAGGTGCCAAGAGAAAGTTTACAAGCCTATAAATCCTTTGTAAAATGCCAGTATAGTTCAGTAATGAGAAAGGAGAGCAGTGGGGTTTTATTCCCGCACTTTCTTGTTGTTGCCTAACCTATAAACACTCATACGCGAAAAGCCCCGTTGTACCCCGGGGCTTTTCGCGTATTTTTGTTTGTGAAATGAGGGAAGTGAGATAAAAAATTTTTTCGCCATCTTTTGCTGATATGTCGCGGTTTATGGCGAATCAATGGAAAGTCAGACATGTGAATTTATGCAAAGTCGTTGACAAGATTTTTAAAATGGTCATTATTGACACGGCTTTTAGAATGTAGTTTGATATGTTTTGTACGTCATAAAAGGAACAAAATGCTCCTGTCGAAAAACCGAATCTTTTGTTCAAAATAAATTTACGTATATATATTGTGTGTTATAGAAAAACATACTACAATATATTGAGAGTGAGTTTATTAGAAAGAATATTTTTAATTTTCGGAAAAGGAGACTTGGATATGCGAATTGTGTATGATTCTATGACAGGAAATGTAAAACGATTTATTCATAAACTTGGGATGCCCGCCATGCAGATTCGCGACGATCTAGTAATGGACGAAGAATTTATTCTTGTAACATATACAACAGGATTTGGAAATGTACCTGAGCGTGTAGACCGGTTTTTGGAGAAAAACCACCGCAACTTAAAAGGGGTGTCCGCAAGCGGCAATCGCAACTGGGGCAATAGCTTTGGCGCAAGTGCCGACAAGATTGCAGGCAAGTATGGAGTGCCGGTCATATCTAAATTTGAGTTAGCCGGTACAAGCCAAGATATACAAATTTTTAAAGAAAGGGTGCTGGAGATTGCGACACATTGAGTTAAACAATGAGATTACTAGAATGGAAGACGGCTTTTATCAGCTCGATAAGGATCAAGAAGCGCTGCAAGAGTTTATGAAAGAAGCAGAAGAAAAGACAGTGCAGTTTTATAGTGTGCGTGAGCGAATCTCCTACATGATTGAGCACGATTATTATTACAATGTACTGGACGAGTATTCACTAGAACAAATTGAAGCCGTCTATGCGATTACATACGATGCAAATTTCCAATTTCAATCTTATATGGCAGCATCTAAGTTTTACAAAGACTATGCGCTTAAAACAAATGATTTGAAACAATATCTGGAAAGTTATCCGGACCGCGTTGCCATCGTATCTCTCTATTTGGGTAGAGGCGATGCTGAAAAAGCGCAGCAATTTGCGCGCATGATCATCAGGCAAAACTATCAGCCGGCCACACCGACGTTTTTAAATGCAGGAAGAAGCAGACGCGGAGAGATGGTAAGCTGTTTTTTATTGGAAATGGATGATAGTTTAAACTCGATTGGTTTTAATATCAACACGGCGATGCAGCTTTCCAAAATTGGCGGCGGCGTTGCACTTAACCTTTCAAAACTGCGTGCGCGCGGCGAGCAAATTAAAGGAATTGACAACGCGGCAAGCGGCGTAATGCCGGTTATGAAGCTTCTAGAGGATTCATTTTCCTATGCGAACCAGCTCGGGCAGAGAAAAGGCGCTGGGGCTGTGTATTTAAATATCTTCCATTGGGATATTATGGAGTTTGTTGATTCAAAAAAAATAAATGCTGACGAGAAGATCCGCATTCAATCGCTCTCTATTGGAATTATTGTGCCAAGCAAATTTTTAGAACTCGCTGAAAAGGATCAGCCCCTATATGTGTTTGCACCGTATACGGTGTTTAAAGAGTACGGTAAGCACTTAGATGATATTGATATAGACAGCATGTATGATGAGCTTGTGGCTAATCCGAACGTAAAAAAGCGTAAGCTGGATCTTAGTGCGCGTGATATGCTGATTAAGATTGCGATGATTCAATTAGAATCCGGTTATCCATATCTAATGTTCAAGTCGAATGCAAACGAGCAGCATCCACTGAAGGATATTGGTGATGTGAAGATGTCTAATCTGTGTACCGAGATCTTTCAACTACAAGAAACGTCAGAGATCAATGATTATGGCGAAGGCGATGTCATTCGTCGGGACATTAACTGTAACCTTGGTTCTTTAAATATTGTGAACGTAATGGATAATAAAGAAATTAAAGAAGCGGTTCACGCTGGTATGGAAGCTTTGACAGCCGTTTCCGACATGACGGTCATCCCAAATGCGCCAACTGTGAAAAAAGCGAACGAGGAGCTGCATTCCGTTGGTCTTGGAGCAATGAATCTCAACGGTTACTTGGCGAAAAACAAAATCGCATACGAGAGCGAAGAAGCGAAGGATTTCGTTCGCACGTTCTTCATGATGCTGAACTATTATTCAATAGAAAAAAGCATGCTGATGGCAAAAGAGCGCGAGGAAACCTTTAAAGACTTTGAGAAGTCCGAGTATGCGAAGGGCACTTACTTTGAAAGGTATGAAACAACAGACTACAGGCCGTATACGGAAAAGGTGCAGAAGCTCTTTGAAGGAATCTATGTACCGACACCAGAGGATTGGAGCATGCTGAAGGAAAAGGTGCAAAAGTATGGCTTGTATAATGCATATAGGCTTGCAATTGCACCAACACAATCCATTAGCTATATCCAAAACGCGACATCAAGTGTTATGCCGATTGTAAACCAAATTGAGTCTAGAACATATGCGAATGCAACGACGTATTATCCGATGCCGTTTCTTTCAAAAGAGACGTTCTGGTATTATAAATCAGCTTACGACATGAATCAGTTCAAGCTAATTGACTTAATTGCAGAGATTCAGCCGCATATTGATCAAGGCATCAGCACGATTTTGTATGTGAACAGCGATATTTCCACACGGGAATTGGCACGCTACTATATTTACGCTCATAAAAAAGGACTAAAGAGCTTGTATTACACGCGGACGCGCAAGCTGACAGTGGAAGAATGCGTAGCATGTGTAGTTTAAGGAGAGGGTGAACGGAGATGCGTGCGGTTAACTGGAATAAAAAAGAAGATGATTATAGCTTAATGTTTTGGAAGCAAAATATCGCCCAGCTTTGGACAGAGGATGAAATTCCAGTCTCCTCTGACAAAAATGTCTGGGTGGGGCTTTCTAAAGCGGAGCAAACAGCGTACAAGCGTGTACTAGGCGGCTTGACGCTGCTTGATACGAAGCAGGGCGGTGAAGGCATGCCGCTAATTTTGCTGCATGTCGACAATCTGCAGGCGAAAAGCGTGCTTGCCTTCATGGGCGCAATGGAAGAAGTGCATGCGAAGTCATATAGCCATATCTTCACAACGCTTGCCACAGAGGAAGAAATCGATAACATCTTTAAATGGGTAGATGAGCACCCGCTGCTGCAGCGAAAAGCAGAGCTAATCACAAACTATTATCATCGTCTGTTTAAGCCAAAAGTATCCAACAGAGAATTGTACATGGCGATGACAGCAAGCGTATTCCTTGAAAGTTACCTGTTTTACAGCGGTTTCTTTTATCCGCTCTATTTGGCGGGACAAGGAAAAATGACAGCGAGTGGTGAAATTATTAATCTTATAATCCGTGATGAAAGCATTCACGGCGTATTCGTTGGCTTGCTTGCACAAGACATCTTCGCCAAGATGTCTGAGCAGGAGCAACGAGAAGTACAGGCAGAAACGCAAGAATTGCTTCTAGCACTTTATGAAAACGAAAAGGCGTATACAGAAGAGATTTACGCTGAGATTGGTTTGGTCGAGGAAGTCAATCGCTTTGTCCGTTACAACGCGAACAAAGGCTTGATGAACCTTGGTTTGGAACCGTACTTTGAGGAAGAAGATATCAATCCGATTGTGATGAACGGATTGCGTACAGATACGAAAAACCATGATTTCTTTTCTGTAAAAGGAAATGGTTATGTGAAAGCGACGAATGTTGAAAAATTAACTGACGACGATTTTGTGTTTCATTTTTAATCATTCTAAAAAACACCGCACTCAGCGGTGTTTTTTACATGTAATAAGAACGGATTGACCTTGAAAGCTAATGATGCGTTCATCTTGTACGGTTATATGGAAGTGTTGCTTGGCTGATACAGAAGCGGACAGCATATAACGTTCTAGCGATTGCTTTACATTCGCAGGTAACCCCATTCGTGAAAACCAGCTTTCAAATGGAAAGGTTTTTGCAAAGGTAAGCAGTTGTCCAACCGTGAACCCTGCTTTTTCAAGTTCATTTATCCACTGCGTTTTCTTTAACGCTCGATTATGACTAGGATCGCGTGTTTTTTCCACGGTATTATAAAATGTATCTAGCGCATCATCTTCTGGTGCTACATTATCAATTAATAAAAACGTACCGCCTTTTTTCAACACACGATAACTCTCTGCAATAAAAGCAGAAACGTCCGGGAAGTGGTGCGGTGCAATGCGGCACGTGATAATGTCAAAGCATTCATTCGCAAACGGTAGCTGCTCTGCGTCTCCTTGGATAAACTCTGTGTTATAATAGCCGTTGCCTTCGATAAACTCTTTTGCCTTTTGTAGCATGTTTTCTGTTAAATCCAGTGCCACTACTTTTTCAACTAAAGGGGCAAACCCATTTGCCACATGCCCGCCGCCAGTCGCAATATCTAACACGACATCTGTTTTTTTGGCACCAGAGAGCATTAATAGTGTCTGTAAATCTTGCCCCTTAGCATGAATTTCACTTGTTACATAATGTGCGGCGTTCTTACCGAATTGTTCCTGTACCTGTTTTTTAATGTTCATTTTTACCATCTCCTCTATCTTTATCCTATACCAAGTGTATACAGTTGCCTATTTGTTATTTCTTTTTGCAGTCATAAGCAAAGGTTATCAGTTGCATCTTGTAGGTCTTTTCCTTTTTAATATATATGCACCATAAAATTTATGATAATTGAGGGATGTATATGAAAGCACTTGTTTTTGAAACGTTTGGAGGACCTGAGGTATTACAATACCAAGATCTTGCTGACCCTGTGATTGGCTCTGATGAAGTATTAGTAGAAATGCGCGCCATTGGTTTGAATTTTGCTGATGTGTATCGCCGTAAAGGCAATTACCATCTGGCGGGTAAGCCACCTTATATCCTTGGTTATGAAGGAGCAGGGGTTGTTATAAAAGTGGGAGAGGACGTAACTGATGTAGCAGTTGGTGACCGTATTGGCTTCGCTGACGTACCGTACGCTAATGCCGAACTGGTTGCGGTACCTAAGAATAAGGTGATTCCATTACCAGAAGGGATTTCATTTGAAACGGCAGCTACTGTATTACTTCAAGGTTTAACGGCACATTACTTAACAAGAGACAGCTACCGAGTGCAAAGCGGAGATGTTGTGCTTGTTCACGCGGCAGCAGGCGGTGTAGGACAGCTGCTTGTGCAAATCATCAAATTACTTGGCGGTACGGTAATCGGTTTAACATCATCTGCAGAAAAAGCAACTGTAGCGACAAGTATCGGTGCAGATTATATGTTTTTATATAGCGAGGATTGGAAGCAACACATTCTTGATATAACAAAAGGACGCGGTGTGGATGTTGTATATGAATCAGTTGGTTCTACGTTAGAAGACAGCTTTGCGGCTACTCGCATTGGTGGTACCGTTGTATTTTATGGCATGGCAGGAGGCGATCCGAAGCCGGTGGATCCTCGCATGCTGATGGATACGTCAAAAACGTTAACAGGCGGAGATTTATGGAATGTACTTACATCGCATAAAGAGCGTGTACTTCGTTCATCAGAGCTTTTCAAATGGATTAATCAGGGGCTCGTTGTAGCAGCACAACCAACTATTTTTACTTTGGCAGAGGGTCAAAAGGCGCATGCGTACCTAGAAAGCCGTAAAAGTACAGGGAAAGTTTTATTGATTCCATAAGAGTAAAAAGATAGCGGATTATCCGGCTATCTTTTTATGTTTAATTGACTGAAAAATCTAAAAATAATACAATTAAAATGGAATCTTATTTCGTTATATGGAAAGAGGTGTCTTATGGTTCAATCGATTGATCGAGCAATGCAGATTGTGGCAATTTTACATAGCAACCCTCAAAAAAAAGAATGGCCGCTATCAGAGTTGGTGGAACAACTTGCTTTGCCGGCAAGTACGATACACCGTTTGCTGCAGTCACTTTTAAAGCATGGTTTGGTGTCCCAAAACCTAATTACAAAGCACTATACACTGGGATACAAGTGGATGGAAGTAGGACTGCAGGCTCTTGATGCCATTGATTTTCGAACAGTAGCGCGTCCTGTTTTGGAGAGTCTTGCCAAAGAGGCAGAAGAGAATGTATATGTGAATATTGTAAGTGGTTCGGGCGGCATGATTATCGAAAAAATTGAAAGCCCACTCAAAATCCGCGTCGCAGAAGACCTTGGACTACGTATGCCTCTTTGGGTCGGTGCCCCGAACAAAGTGCTGTTAGCGCATATGCCTCTGCAGGAGCAAAAGGATATCCTATGGGGACAACAGACACTAGTAGAGCAACTTCGCGTCATAAGAGAACAAGGGTATGCAATTAGTGTGAGTGAAAAAACAGAGGACACGGCATCTGTCGCAGCGCCTGTTTTTGATTTCACTCACAAAGCAATCGCATCCATCAGCGTCGGAGTGCCAGGCTTTCGATTTACACCAGAACGTAAGCCAGTGCTAATTGAGCTTGTAAAAAATGCGGCAAAGCGTATTTCCATGTTACTTGGGAATGCATAGCGTATAGGATAGCGCATTACAGTTTTCACATTTTATGTTCATGATTTGGAAATGAATTTCATAATACGGAAAAGGGGATGTGAAATGCAGAAGGTTGAGACAAGGTGGCAAACAAAAGAGGGATTGTTACAGTTGATCAAAGAGCTTGTTCATATTCAAAGTATTACAGGTTCAAAACAAGAGATATCTTTAGCACTGTACATTCAGCAACAGCTACAATTACTTACTTATTTTCAAAATAATCCTGAACATGTAAAACTTCACCCAACAGGAGACGGCCGCTTTTCTGTGGCCGCACTTGTCAAAAAAGAAGGGGCAACCAATACTGTGGTACTCGTTAGCCATTTTGATGTTGTTAATGTAGATGATTATGGAAAGTGGAAGGATGTAGCGTTTCGTCCTGATGAGCTGACTGCACAGTTTTATGAAAATGCGCATGTGCTTCCTGAAGATGCACGGGCTGATATAGAAAGCGGAGAGTGGTTGTTTGGCCGCGGTGTAATGGATATGAAATGTGGTGTGGCATCACAATTGGCATTGGTAGAACGAGCAGCAAACGGTTTGCTTGACGGCAATATTTTATTGCTGGCGGTATGTGATGAAGAAGTGAATTCAAAAGGCATGATAAGCACTGTGCCACTTTTGCTGGAATGGGAGAAAAAGCACAATCTACACTATGTAGCTTGCTTAAACTGTGAGCCGATGTTTGCTCGTTATCCGGGAGACAGTACAAAGTATATATACACCGGTTCTTTAGGAAAGATACTGCCTGGCTTTTTTTGTTACGGAAAAGAAGCGCATGCCGGTGAACCGCTCGCTGGCTTGAATGCCAATATGATGACATCTTATATTACATGTGAATTAGAGTTGAATACAGATTTTTGTGAAGAAGTGGAGGGAGAAATCACACCGCCGCCAACGAGCTTGCTGCAAAGAGACTTAAAAAAAGGATACTCGGTACAAACACCCCATAAAGGTGTTTCTCTCTATAACGTGTTTCTCATGGAAAAGTCAATTATGCAGATTACTGATGAATTACGAGCCGCAGCAGAGCGTGCAGCACGGGCAATAGAAGGGGCATATCGCAAGCAGGCGCAGCAGTTTGCAGCGCAGCAGTGCTCTGTTCCACAAGAGGTGTCAGTACGTGTTATCAGCTTTGCGGAACTACTGTCGTATGCAAACCAAATGTATGGAAGAGAACGCATTGCTGCTCTAACTGCACAGGGGCAGGATGAGCGAGAACTTGCTATTTCGTATGTTGACGAACTAGTCACATTATGCAGCGAATTGGCACCATGTATCGTATTGTTTTATGCGCCACCTTTTTATCCGGCTGTAAGCTCGCGGCATCATGAAGGTATTCGTACTGTTACAAAGTGTGTACTTACGCAAGCATGGGAACAGTATGGTATTGCCATTCAGGAGCAAAAGTACTTCGGTGGGTTATCCGATCTCAGTTATACAGGATTGTCACAGCCGTTAGATAAGTTATCAGAAAATATGCCGCTGTGGGGAACGATATACGAGTTGCCTCTCCAAGAATTGCAAAGCCTGCATCTGCCCGTTCTCAACATTGGCCCCGTCGGCAAGGATGCACACAAGTGGACGGAGCGCCTTGATGTAGCTTATGCAACAGGACCTTTACAAGAGCTTCTACGCAATGCAGTCGAACAACTATTAAACCCGTAAAAACGGGTTTTTCTTTTTTTATTCCAGTTTGTTGTTGATTTCCGTTATGAGGCTTTCTATTGTCTCGCTTTTCCTGTAGGAGTCACAACTACCAAATATCAACATAAGACTTTCATACAGCTATCTTTACAGCGAATAGGTAGAATTTAACATGTTAAGTGTCGGATTCATACGAATTCGTTGTGAACGGTTAAAAACAAGATTACATGAAAAGGACTGTAGTGGGGTTACAGGAAAGATGGAGTGAAAAATAGTTTATACGTATTTACATCTTTTGTATATTGGTGTACTATTTAACTAACACACCAAAACAGTAGGAGGTGGTTAGGATGAAATTTGACGCTAATATCCCCATCTATATACAAATTATGGATTACATAAAAAAAGAAATTGTGACCGGACGTTTGCGCGAGGGAGATAAGGTTCCGTCTGTACGAGAGCTTGCTATTGAGTTACAAATCAATCCGAATACAGTGCAGCGCACGTTTCAGGAATTGGAACGAGAAGGTGTCTTAGAAACACGCCGAGGTATGGGAAGGTATGTAACAAAAGAGAGGGAGAAAATCATGGAACTAAAAAAAGACATGTCCAAGGATCTTTTAACTCATTTTATAGCAGGAATGCGGGCACTCGGATTTTCAGAAGAAGAGATAAAAATGCTAGTAGAAATATCGCTGAGTAAGGAGGAGAAAGCATGAGTCTTATACAGATCTCCGAGGTGACAAAGTCCTACGGAAAGAAAAAAGCGCTTCATGATGTAAGTATAACGGTAGAGTCCGGAAAAATTATTGGTTTAATAGGCAATAATGGTAGCGGCAAAACAACACTTTTAAAGTTGTTAGCGGGACTGTTACAGCCGAGCAGTGGTAGCGTTACAATAGATGGCACAAAGGCTGGCGTACATACAAAGCAAATGGTTTCATTTATGCCAGACACAGTGTTTCTAGAACAATGGATGTATGTGAAAGATGCAGTGGCCTTTTATCATACCTTTTACGAAGACTTTGATGCTGTAAAAGCAGCCACGATGTTGTCCGAAATGAAAATTGCACAGGAAGCAAGGATTTCGTCACTTTCAAAAGGAGCCTTAGAAAAAGTACAGCTTATTCTCACACTGTGTCGGCGTGCAAAATTATACGTACTGGACGAACCGCTTGGAGGGGTAGACCTAGTTGCACGCGACCAAATTCTACAAATATTGCTAGCTTTCTATCATGAAGAACGGAGCATGATCATTTCTACGCACCTCATTCAAGAGATTGAAATGTTATTTGATGAAGTGATTGCTCTGCAGGACGGCAAAGTGCTTCTTCATATGAATGCTGAGGAGCTTCGGTTGTGTCACGGAAAGGCTGTACATGAGTGGTTTAAGGAGGTATTTTCATGTTAAAGCTACTACGCTATACGTTTCAAAGCAATGCACGGTTTTTAACAGTATTGGTTGCGGTTTTTATAATCATGCAAGTGTTAATTATCTTAAACATGACTGTATTTCACCAAATTGGATCAAACCAAATAGAACGAGAAACTCTTAGCTTTATTTTTACCTTCTTGCTATTTGTAGGTATGCTGATAACCTTATTGTTTCATACATTTAGTGTGTTTCGTAACATCATTAAAAGTTCTTTGATTCGTCTATTACCCATTCGTAGCTGGAAATATAGCCTAGCTTCTTTATGTTATTGGGTTATTGTAGCGGCTTTTATTCAAATCCTCGCATTTATCGGTATTCAGCTGATTAGCTTATTAGCTACGGAAACAGAGTATACAGAGATTTTAAGACAAATACGCGTTATCGACTATATGTGGATAATTTCAGCAGGTTATCAAATGAGCTTAAACATCTTAATACAACTCTTTTTTTCATTTGTGCTCGCTTATTCTTTACCTATTATGTCTAAGAACAAGGGAATACTCAGTACGATTCTGTTTTTTGCGTGTAATACTTTAGTAACTGTTATAACTTCGAAGATATCTGAGTTATTTCCTAACGGGTATATTCTGCAAGCAGGACGTATTCCTTATGAAGGGGGAGAAGTTCAAATTGGATTATTTTCAGAGGGCATTCATGTATACGGCAGCTTTGTGAATGTAATCAGCTTGCTTGGGTTATTTATTGCAACAGCATGGTTAATTGAAAAACGAGTGGAGATATAGGAGGGACTATAGTGGAAAAAACAGTTGTATCATTGCGTCATGTACACAAAACAATTAAAAAGCATGCAATTATTAAAGATTTGTCTTTTGAGGTACGAGAAGGGGAAGTATATGGCTTTCTTGGTCCGAACGGCAGCGGGAAAACGACGACGATACGTATGATGACAGGTCTCATATCTATGACGTCCGGGGACATTGAAATTTGCGGCCACAGCATTCGCACAGAACGAGAAAAAGCGCTTGAGCATATTGGAGCAATTGTAGAAAACCCAGAACTATATGAGTACATGACTGGTATGCAAAACCTAAAACATTTTGCAAACATGGCAGCAACAACCATTGAACCTGTACGTATACAAGAGATTGTTAAGCTGGTGGAGCTGCAGGATGCGATTTATAAAAAGGTAAAGACGTATTCTCTTGGTATGAAGCAGCGTTTAGGAATTGCGCAGGCGCTATTGCACAGACCGAAAGTTCTTATTCTAGATGAACCTACAAATGGTCTTGACCCGGCTGGTATTCGCCAACTCCGCGATTATTTGCAATACTTAGCGAAGGAAGAAGGCATTGCAGTGCTTGTATCAAGCCACTTGCTGAGTGAAATTGAGCTGATGTGCGATCGTGTGGTCATTATTCAGAATGGGCAGTTCGTTCGAGAGTACGCTTTAAAGGAGCAACAAGACGAGATATTGACAGTGACGATTGAAGTCGATCGACCAGACGATGCACTGCACTTTGTAGAAGGGAAGATAGAGCAGAATATGATTGTTGTTCGTAGCAGTCGTGAACATATCCCTCACCTTGTGAAAAAGCTTGTCATGCAGGATATTTTAATATATGGTGTCACGGTGAAAAATAAATCGCTCGAGGAAGAGTTCTTACTTTTAACAGAAGGGAGTACTATGCAATGAATCTATTGAGAAACGAGCTATTGAAGCTACATGCAAAAAAAGGCACATACTTATTTCTGCTTTTACTAATCGGATTTACGGTCTTGTCACTTATAGCGGCCAAGAAATGGTTGCCGGCTCAAATGGAAATTAATAATCCAATTGCATTTGCCGATATGAACCTAGAGGGACTTCTTTCTATCATTGTACTATACGGTGTAGTTATCGGCGGTAAAACGATGGCGGAGGAATTTCAGAAAGGAACCATTAAACAGCTGTTGATTCGTCCAAAAAAGCGCATTTGCATATTGTTATCTAAATACATGATCGCTATATTAGCAGTGATCATAGTTACAGCATTTGCGGGCTTTTTATCTTTGCTTGTCGGTTTGCTTACCTTCTCAGGCGGAACAGGCGATGTGGGTACGTATGTACAAGGAATGGTATATCAATTACCACGCTTAATCTTCTATACGACTCTCGCTTTTACAATCGGGGTTCTTGTGCGAAACGCGGTTTTACCTATCGTTATTACCTTGTTTATTTTATTCTCGGAAGGACCAATTTTATTGCTACTTAGTAGTTATAACTGGGCTAAAATGGTCATTTTCTTTCATTTATACCCAGGCATGTACGAAAGCAACCCGATGTTGAACAAAGGAATGAAGCCAATTTTTCCTGATTTCACAATGGAAATATCTCTGTTGGTGGTTGGTGTTTACTTATTTACATGTCTTGTTGTGTCAAGTGTAGCGTTTCAAAAGAAAGATATTTTATAAAATCTCTGCAGACGCAGAGATTTTTTCATTTTATCGCAGATAAAATGAAATAAATCTTGTAAAATATAAGTATACAAAACGCGGAGGTGTTAGCGATTACAACATTTGCGAAGATACGACTGCGAAGCTTTTTCCTCTGGATGCTGCTACTTGGTGTAGCAATTGTAATTCCTATTTTTGTCCTTGCAGATTACGGGATTATTAGTGAAGAGCTATTAAATATTTTAATTGAAACGTGTTTGTTTTTTATCTTTCCATTGGTTTGGTTACGTGTAAAAATGACACAGCATAACATTGCGTTTAGTAGCTTGTTGCGTCAACCCGCTACATGGAACTGGCGCTTGATTGTAACAGCAACAGCAATCGGGATGATATTTTCCGCAGCAATTTCTGTTGTTCAGTTTTACGTCGCATCTTATATCGCCCCTGATTTTATCACGGATATGCTTAACGAACCTACGATTGACCAAACAAGTGTAGCAGCAACAATTTTCAGCTTAATTTCAGTATGTGTATTTGCTCCGATTATGGAGGAATTGATTTTTCGTGGTTTTTTCTTGCATCGTATGACACATAAGTGGGGGCTTAAAAGAGCAGTTATTGTATCTTCCCTCTTATTTGGTTTAGGACATATGGATATTATTGGGGCTTTTGTATTTGGACTTATTATGTGCATCATTTATTTAAAAACGAACAGTCTCCTTGTTGCGATGGCGGTACATGCGCTAAATAACATGATTGCAAGTTTCATGCAGTTAGGTGAAGGTAATGCAGTAGGTCCCGTTGAACTTGCAGATTTGCGTTCACCAATGGAACTGGGTATTAGTATTGTGGTTGTTATCCTTACGTTATTTTGGATTGTACCATTTATTGGAAATAACTTCCGTAATCATCAGCAATTGCCTATTTTAGCTAAGTTGCGAGAAGAACAGGAAGCGGAGAATATATCTACAAGTGTGTATAGTCAAGTACTTATGACAAATCATTTTATGGCAGTGGAATTGCCGGACGAAGCAGTGCATCAACTTAATTTGCAAGAGCATGATCATGTTAAATTAGATATACAAGACAACAAAGTGATTATTACAAAGGTGGAGTAATGAGGAAGGGGTACATTATGAGGACGGTTGCAATGACAGAGGAGTATGCGGTGCAAATCGCAAATTGGGACTATGAATATCCATATGAGTTCTATAATATGGAGGGCAGTGCAGAGGCTATCCAAGAATTACTTGACGGCTCCTATAAAGCAGTAGTGGATGAAGGAGATGTGATAGGTTATTTTTGCACAGGCAAAGCTGCTCAGGTGCCTGCGGGACAATTGGCGGGGGTTTACGATGAACCCGGTATTGATATCGGTGTTGGAATGAGACCTGATTTGACTGGTCAAAAACGTGGTCGACCATTTTTTTCCTTTGTACTGGACCATATTGACCAAGGTGGTTTAGATTTACGTTTAACGGTTGCGGCTTTTAATCGTAGAGCTATTCATTTATATGAGGTCTTCGATTTTCGAATTGTGAATTCTTTCTTACGTGGTAATACAGAGTTTTATGTGATGAAACGATAGCGCTATTAAAAAGAGCCGACATGTAAACGGCTCTTTTTTCTATGCAGTGATAATTACTTCAATCTTAAAATTACCACCCTTTTTTACATATTTAATGTCTGCGACAGTGCGTGTTGTATTCACAATTTCAACTTTTTCACCAATGCGTGGAATGACGGGGGCATTTTCCCAAATCCCTAATAAATCTGTATTTTGATTATCTTTTTCGTAGAACCATATTTTCATATTTAATCTCCTTTCGGCAGTCACGATTACATTTTTATTCATAATATATCATATTTATGCTTTTGTGAAGAGGGTTTTTAAAAAAATATCGCATCTTGTATGCAAAATGTATTATGATACAAGGAGGAGTAGCAGAAAGGAGTTTATCATGGAAGTGTGTGAAGAGTTTGAACAATTATATGAACGAATACAAATGTGGGAAATAATTTTAGATGAAAGACTTGCCGGCTGTCATGTTTGGCAGGCGATTAAACGGATTGTACGAACGGTTATGATCGTCATTCCTGCCTTACTTCTGCAACTGATTTTACATTTAGGCCATGCTAAAGTCTGACATTGACAATCAGCATTTGTTGACAGGTTTAAAATTTTTATAGAAAAGAGTAAGAATATTTTGTATAATAATAAAAACATCAAGAGAAACGAGGGAACGTACATGACAGAATTTCCTGCAATTACAAAAGTAGAAACGCTATTGGTGATGGCCAAAGCGAACGAAAAACGCAGAAAAGATTTTTATGAAGCCTTACTTGAGTCTCATTTATATACATTTGGCACACTTGAGGCAGAAGAGGAAGCAACAACTGGTCAGGTAACGCTCCGTTATTTTCAAGGAGACGGCAGATGGGTACTACCTATCTTTACAAGACTGGATTATATGCGAGAGGCTATGCCAGAAGATGTATTAAAAGACGCTTCTGCCATCATGATTCGTGGAAAAGAGTTATTTGATATTGTTGATACAAAAGCTACCGTTGTATTGAACGTTGGTTCTGAAGTGGACAAGTCGTTTACAGAAGCTGAAATTGAGGATATTAAAACAGGTAAAATTTTTACGTACTATAAATAAGAAGGGAGATCCCTTCTTTTTTTGTGCCATGCTGTCGCCAATTCCATTTCTTGCAATATAGTAGTAGTAAATGCACGAAAGGAACTGGTGAAAGTGGCAAAAAATAAAAACTCCAAGAAAAAAGCTACGCCGCAAGCAAAGCCTGTTCAGGCGCAAAAAGCCGCGAGCAAAAACAACAAAAACAAAAAGAAAAAGTAGCAGAAGCTACCTTGCATTCTATAGTCTATACAATCAGGTGTCCTGTAGTTTAGGACACCTTTTACTTAGTTTGAGATAACACCAGGTTCAATAGTAAGTGTTCGGCTTTGTCCGTTCATAGTGGCATAACTACCTAGAGGAATGCCGATATTGGGTGTACAATGACCAATGGGGAAACCGCTTAAAATGGGAATACCATACGGGACGATATGTGTGTAAACGATTTCTTCCATAGATAAGGATGGTTTACCATCTGCCTCGCAATCATAAAAATCCGTTAAGAGAATACCTACGCAATCATCGAATTTGCCTGCAAGGCGCAATTGATTCAGCATACGGTCGATACGATAAGGCACTTCACCAATATCCTCAAGGAGCAAAATTTTTCCGCGCGTGTCAATTTCATATTGTGTCCCAAGTGTTGAAAGGAGTACGGTTAAATTACCGCCGATAATAGGCGCCCGCACTGTATGAAAAAAGGGCGGGTAATCATGTCTGGAAGCTGTTAACGAAATAGAAGTGGGAGAAAACAATTGACTCAAAGAAGAAAACGTCTCATGTGCTACATCTTCGGCACCGCATTCTTCCATCATTGGCCCGTGAAATGTAACAAGATCTGCCAATTGATTACATATAATATGTAAAAAGGTAATGTCACTATAACCCCAAAAGATTTTTGGTTGTCTTTGAAGTGGTTCGAAGTCTAAATAAGGAAGTAAACGTGCACTGCCGTAGCCACCGCGCGAACAAAAAATCGCCTTAATATTAGGATTTGTGATGGCTTCTTGCAAATCAGCAAGACGCAGCGCATCTTCTCCTGCTAAAAAACCATTTTGACGAAACATATTATCACCGAGTTTGACATGTAACCCCATCTCTTCTAGGCGCAGTTTCATTCGCATTACTCGTTCCTTATTCACCGGTCCTGCTGGTGCGACAATCATTACAGTATCACCGCTTTGTAACATATGTGGTTTGTTCATTCTTCTAACTCCTCTGCTGCAATATAAGTTTCATCTCATTTTATTCAAGATGTAAAAGGTTTTTTCCTGTACGCACAGAATTGTTTCTAAAAGGTACTTATATGGGGATAACAGAAGAAGCACGACGTGAAGTAGAGATATTATACGAAATGATCTCCTAATATAAAAAAGCCTGAGGCAAGCGCCTCAAGCTTAGTTCGTTATGTGGTGGAACTGTTTTAGTGATTCATTCAGATGAACCCAGCCCTTCCAGCCGATGTGAATGGTATCCTTCATGAAATATGTGTCGTATTCATGGGCAGAAAAGTCGGCGACAGGGAAACCGTCTTTTTCAATAAAGTGACGGATCTTTTGATAATAAACGTAGCGGCGTTCTTTCGGAAACTCCGCATAGTCATACCAAGGACCATTTACTGGAATAGAAATAAACAACGCCTTGGTGTTATTTTGTTTTAGTAAATCTAAAATCATTTGCAAATCCTCATACTCAGGCGATTGATCATATGATTCTATTGCTTTGTAGCCTTTGAGCTCGGAAAGCTTTGGTGCAATTTTATGCTGGTAATATTTGTCCACAATACCAAACTCATTAGAGCGTGATTCCTGAGCACCTGTTTCCTCCGCACGAGCAGATAGCTGCTCAAGTGACAAACCCTTCAAAGAACCATCTGTATTGGGTTTTCGTTTCTTATCGTTTGTTAATGCATTCACGATATCCTTACGCTCTAGCACGTTTTTATACGTGTAGGCAAATGGCTTCATAACATCGGCTTTACATGTGCGAACAAAGTCATCATGCACTAACCCCTCAAGCATAGTAGTTAATAATTTGTCTTGTCTGACAACTTCAAATTTAAGAAGACGTTTCGCCGCTTTTTTCTTCATTTTTGGTGTTAAATTACTGTTGAAAACAAAGTCATATGCCTGTAATGCCGAGAAGTTAGGTGAAAAGTGTGCATCGTCTAATCCCTGTTTAATAAACCATTGAGGTGACAGGATAAATACAATGCGTTTATTTTTTATTTCATCTGATGTTGCTGCCAAACTTAAAAAATGAACAAGAGACTGTGTACCACCACGGCCAATCAGGTAAGGCGTAAAGCCTTCCGGATTGATTTTGAAATAGTTGGAAGGGTGGTATACATCCAGTCGTGACAGTTCAGATGAACCGTATAATGGTAAGTATTTGTGGTCTTGTAACATTTTCTTTTGTATCGCGGTTCCTTGGAACACATCCGTATTCAAAGAGGTTGCTGCTTGTTCCACTTTATCACTATTAATTAAAGGGAATAAGTACTGCACAGGCATAAACAGTAGTATGCCAAACAGAGCTAGCGCTAAAAGAAAAGGACCGAATTTCGGGTGTTTCATTTCATGTCAGCCAACTTTTGCACAATCATGTTCGGTGTTGCCCATTCATCGCGATCAAAGTCAGAGATAGATACTTCAATGTTCAGACGCTCCTGAATTTCTACAAGCAATGTTACTGTTCCAAACGAATCAAGAATACCTTCTTCAAATAAAAGAATATCCGGATTTTCTTTTACAATGTCGTTTTCACATACTTCTTCTAATAAGTCTAACACTTGCTCTTTAAATTGTGTCATGATAGATAGTCTCCTTTTAGGTCAATTGTTATAAAAGTTTTCCTGAGAAAATCAAGAAACCGAACGCCACGAAGTGAAAGGTGATAATAATAGAAACAACAGACATCCACTTGTGCTGCGGCCAAAATTTATGCTTTTTGTTTTTCCGTTCAAACCAATCAAACAGAACAAACAGTAAAGCATGATATAAGCCGTATACGACATAATGTAGCTGTAAGCCGTGCCAAATGCCCATAAGAAAGAAATTTAAGAAAAACCCAATATTGGATACAACATAGCGATCTTTAATAATTTTCTTCTTGGTCATAAAGAACACAAAACGCATATAGACATAATCACGGAACCAGAATGATAGACTCATATGCCAGCGATTCCAAAAGTCTTTAATATTCCGGCTCACAAATGGTTTATTAAAGTTTTCGGGTGTTTTAATCCCCATTAAATAGCTTACACCGATGGCAAATGCGCTATATCCAGCAAAGTCAAAAAACAAGTACAAGCTGTAGCCGTACATATAAGTAATTTGTGGAATAAGACTGTCGCCTTTTACTAAATCCGTTAGTAAAATGTATTGATTAATTAAGTAACCAATAATGAATTTATACAAAAAACCTTGAAAAATTCTGTTGATTCCCGTATACAAAAATTCGCGATACTCCTCTTTAGACGGTGTATGCGCAATATCTTTTTGGAAACGGCGATATCGATCAATCGGACCAGATGTAATGGTCGGGAAGAACAATAAAAAGCGTAGGAAGTCATACAAGGATAATTCTTTGATTTGCCCATCTCGAATTTCCATAATCATTTGTACAGCTTTGAATGTTAAATAGGAAATTCCTAAAAATCCAATGGCGCTAATGTCCGATAAAAATGGAATTACTTTCACAAGCACGAGCGGCAAAATTGATAGAATAACAGCGCCATAAAATCTGCCCGTTGTATTATTTTGCTTACGAAGTTGCAAATACCCCTTCACAAGACAAGTTTGCCATACGGTAAATGTAATAAGAGAAAAAGCCTGCACTGGCTTACCGCCAAAAATAATCGCCAATATCACAATCGTTACAATAGAGTTATATGTTCGTAAAGAATGACCGCGCAGTCCCGCGATGATAGATGGCGCTAAAAGCAACGCCACAATAACAAAGAAGTAAAAGGTTGCGTAAGGTGTCATGACGTAACCTCACTCATCAGCTTCTTGCGATCGGCTTTTCCATTCGGTGTCATAGGAATAGATGACTGATACACAAACTTTCTTGGAATCATGTAATTTGGAAGCAAAGAAGCTACCTCTTTTTTGATGGCGGAAGTAAGTTGAAACTCTTTTGCAAATGTATGATCTTCCGGTACAATGACTGCCAACAAGTGGTCGTATTTTCCATCTTTTTGAATTGGTAAAACCACAACCGACTTCACATAGATACTGCTGCGCAGGTGATGTTCGATTTCCTCAAGTTCCATGCGGTAACCGTGTAGTTTAATTTGGAAATCCAAACGACCATTGTAAAATAATAAGCCATCCATCATATAACCAGCGTCGCCTGTTTTGTATGCACGTTCCCCATTGATGACAGTAAAGGCTTTTTCTGTTAACTCAGGACTACCAAGGTAGCCAGTGCTGACACTTGGTCCCACAATCACAATTTCCCCTTTTTCACCTTCAGCTGCAATAGTACCATCTTCTTTTAGAATGAGAATGCGGCAATCTGATTTACAGCGACCCACAGGCAATGATTGATACTGGTCGAGAATTTCTTTTGTCACTTCAATTTCTGTTACGGCAACAGTGGCTTCTGTTGGTCCGTATGTGTTCATAATGCGTGCGTTTGGAAAGCGCTCGGATAACTGGCGCGCCACATTATTTGACAAAACCTCTCCGCAGAACAAAAATGTTCTTAAAGAAGGAAGCATTTGTGCGTTAAAGCCAGGCTCCATTAGACACATTTCTGCAAAGGAAGGCGTTGATGTCCATACTTCCGTTCCTGATGCCGCCAACGAAGCGAACAATTCTTTTGGTTTGGCGATCATATCTTTATCGATTGCCCAAATCGTACCTCCTGTTACTAATGAAGGGTATAAATCCATAACAGATAAGTCAAATGAGAATGGTGCTTGGTTTAAAAACATCTTCCCAGTACCAAGATCAAAATCAGATGTCATCCAATCCGTGAAGCTTGTTAGGCAGCTATGTGTAATTTGTACGCCTTTTGGGTTTCCTGTGCTTCCTGACGTATAAATAATATAGAAGTTTTTATCATTTTCTTGTCTCATAGGTGCGGGCTTATCTGTCATAAACAAAGCTTTTAAAGAATCTCCTGCTTTCACAGTAAGCGGTACGTCTGGTGCATCAGAAACCGCAAGCATGAGCTTTGCACCAGAGTTTTGCGCAATGCGAAGAACACGTTCTGTCGGAATGGATGTATCAACTGGAATATATGCATGACCGGCTTTGACGCATGCTAGAAAGGATACAATCATTTCAGGCTGCATATGGCCATATACCATAATAGGCGCATCATCACTGTACTGTTCTGCAATCCAATGTGCAAGCGAATCAGAGTAGGCTTGAAGCTCTCCATATGTTAATGTGCGATCGCGCCATATAAACGCGGGTGTATCAGGTTGTGTGAAAGCCCACTGATTAATTTTTTCTAGTAAACTCATATTTTATCCCACCTAAAACTCGTTATAAATAAAGGTACTTGTATTTGTGTCGGTAAATCCGTACAACCAAAGAAGTCCAAGCAGAATTCCAAGGTAATACAGTGTTTTACAAAACCATTGTACAGTAGGTCTATTCCATAGTGCTTTTACTGCCTTCATATGTTCCTCCTATTTTGTTCGTTTGTACATAAAGTACAAAAATCCCATCATTTGGATAAGGGGAGAAGTGTTCTTTTCTGATAGTAGCATTAATAGAAAAAAAAGAAAATCCTTTCTGTAACATTTTTGATGTTGACATTTACAATAACAATAGAAAGGAAAAAGGAAAGAAATCCAGAAACAGTATAGTACATGTATGAATAAAAGTATATGGATGATGAAAATTTTACAATTTCAACACAATTCAAAAGGAGTTGATAACAATGGAACAATCTATTCATTCAGAACGGCTAATTAAGTGGCGCCGTTTTATGCACGCCAATCCAGAACTATCCTTTCAAGAAGTAAACACATCGCAATTTGTTTACGACACCCTATGTTCATTTGATGGACTAGAGGTTTCCAGACCTACCCCATACAGTGTGATGGCGGTACTTAAAGGCGCAAAGCCTGGAAAAACAATCGGACTTCGGGCTGATATGGATGCCCTTCCTATTCAGGAAGAAAACGAAACATCTTATAAATCAAGCGTGCCGGGTGTTATGCATGCATGTGGACATGATGGTCATACAGCTATTTTGTTAGAAACCGCCTGTGTTCTATCGCAACATAAAGATGAGGTCGCGGGAGAAGTTCGTTTTTTCTTTCAACATGCTGAGGAGCAATTTCCGGGTGGGGGAGAAGAAATGGTGGAAGCAGGTGTGATGGAAGGGGTAGATGCGGTAATTGGTCTTCATCTTATGTCTGGACTACCTACTGGTAAAGTTGGAATTGCATATGGACCGATGATGGCAGCACCTGATGTATTTGAAATTGTAATTCAAGGAAAGGGTGGACATGCGGCGCATCCGCAAGAGACAGTTGATCCTATCGTGATAGGCGCACAAATCATTTCCAATTTACAACACATTGTTTCTAGAAATACGGATGCCTTTAAGCAGCGTGTAGTATCGGTGACGCAGTTCAATGCAGGAACAGCTGATAACATCATACCGGATACCGCTTTTTTATTGGGGACGGTGCGTTGTTTTGATGATGACTTGCGCAAAGATGCAGAGCAACGTATTGAACAGATGATACAAGGAATTACGGATGCCCACGGAGCAACCTATACATATGATTACCGCTACGGCTATAGACCAGTGATTAACGAAGAAACCATCACAAAAGTAGTAGAACAAAGCGCCCTAGAGTTGTTTGGAAAAGAGGATGTGACATATGTATCTCCTTCAATGGGCGGAGAGGATTTTTCCGCGTTTTTACAAAAAGCAAAGGGATGCTTCTTTAAACTTGGTTCAGGTAATCCAGAAAAGGGCACAAATTACCCACATCATCACCCGCGTTTTGATATTGATGAAGATGCGCTCCCACTTGGTGTCCAAATGTTTCTGCGCGTTGTAAAAAATCTGAATTCGTAAAAGAAGACTCTGGTTACCAGAGTCTTTTTCGCATAGAAACATAAAAAGGACGGCTACAAGAGTAGCCGCCAAAACCGGACTGGAGAGGGTTGAAAAAACTATGTCCACTAGTAATGATATGCTTGGCTACTAGAAAAGCTTGTACATTTGCCTTATATTCGAAAAATAGGCGCACTGAAGTTCATTGTAAATAGGAAATAAGCAGGACAATAAAAATAATTCCAAACACAACAGTTCCCATTAATAATGGAGATAGATGAGGAGGCTCTTCCTTTCTAACATCCTGTCGATAACCAGGTGAAATTTCAGCTGCATACTCTTCTTGATGAGACTGATCAGTGTGATCCATTTGGTTTTCTCCTTTTTTCACTTAGCATTGGCTAATCAAATAATCTTTATACATTTCAAGGAGAAAATACCTTATCTTAATTTCTTTATGAAAAAATATAGGAGAAAAGAAGGGAAAAGATTATTTTTCAGAGAATTAAGAATAATAAAAATACTTTCGGGAGAGGCGATGTGTAAAGAGAATACATGAAGTGGACGATACGAGGTGAACTTTCCTGTTATAAATGAGAAAGCTGTATAACGAAGTGTGATGATTTAGAAACCAACACGTATATATCAGTATTAGGGACTATATAAAACAAATCGAGATGATCAAATGTACTCGGTTCGGATGTCAGTACAAGCAAGGGGAGATGAAAATATGGATATGGAAGAAAAAATCAAAAGGCTAGAAAAGAGAATTGCCCACTTGGAATCATCCCAGTTGTACCAATATAGAAGATCTAATACGAAAAAAACAACTTTAGTTACAGTGTATATCGTAATCAGTTTGTTTTTGCTGTACAGTGTCATTGGTATCTTATCTAATCATAACATAAATTTCGGTACGTTTTTTCCTGAATCTCATCATTACCAGCAACCAATAGAGTAAATAAAAGCATTGTCCAAAGTAGGACAATGCTTTTATCAAGTCGTTAATAAGTCAGGCATTGTGCAAGTACCCAACCGATAGACAGAGATAGTAACAGTATCATAATACCAACAGCTTTGTTATCAGCCTCAATGGCATCTTTAATACTAAAGCGAATTGTAACGAGTTCTGCTAAGTAAAAAAAGATGATTTGCGCTACAATGCCGATGGTACCCCATAGCAACATATCTGTAATGGAAACAGAGTTAGCAATGGCTGAACCTAGAACAAACGCCAAACCAAGGAGTTTACCTCCAAGTGACATTGCAGCTGCTTGATTCCCTTTACCAATAAGTTTAAATTCTTTTGTTGATGTGGTAATTTCAAACATTAGTAAACCAACAAATAACATTGCAATGCCAATACCTGCATAAGAGAGAAAATTTAAAATTAGTTCCATAGTATGTAAGAACTCCTTTCTTGATTTACTACTATCATAGCATAGTAGATGGAAGAAAAAGAATATTTTTCATAATTTCAGTATATGCCCCTTCATATGTAAATATATGAAGGCTGTTCATAAAAGAAATGCCCCTTTAGAGGGAGTGGATAAGTGCATATACCAATGATTAGAGTGCAACTAAATAAATAATTATGAATTCGGGAGTGTCTATTGATGAAAAAAACATTGTTGGTGGTGGCTACATCTGTAGCTTTGTTATTTCCAGCTGGAGGCGTATCTGCAAGTGAAGCGACGATTAGAGGTGCGCATGATATAAAAGTAACGGTATTTGACGGAGCAAACGGGAATTGGTTAACCACAAAAAATCCAGTTCAATATGAAGTCGCAGCAGGAAACGGTAATGTTGGATTAGTGCCATATAATTGGGGCAATAAGGAAGCCGGAACAGGCTGGTATCACATGTACAAGCCTGCAGCAGTAACAGGAACACAAGTAAATGGTGCATTTGATGATGCCCGTTTTGTACTTCGCATTCCGGACCATTGGAATGGTAAGCTTGTTGTGGCAGGGATACCAGGTACAAGAAATGAAACCTCTACCGATCTGCTGTTTAGTGACTTTGTCTTGGAAAAAGGCTATGCATTTGCCGCAATTGATAAAGGAACGACAGGTGATACAGACCCGACAGATCCGCTGGCCAAAGCTAAAAATGCGCTTGTTAGTGAGGATGATAGTATCGTAGAGTGGAACGAGCGCTTTCGCCAGGTGACAAAAGCAGCACAAAATTATTTAGTGAACCATTATGAAGAAAAACTCATTTCACCAAGCGATAAAAATCCGGCAGCCAAACTGGTAAGACCATTCCATCGTGTTCCAACATATGCTCTGGGAATTTCTAATGGCGGTTATGTTGTGCGGTATGCCCTGGAGCATGATAAACCAAACATTACGAAAGAATTTCCTTTGTTTGATGGTGGTTTGGACTGGGAAGGTGTGATGTGGCGTGCTAAGGACCCGAATCTTATTACGTCATTAACACAAACTGTAAACAATGCTGAAAAAGCAATTTACGGGGTAGGAGAAGAGAAAGAACGAGCAATTCAAAATATGTATGCGGCTGGTGTACCAAGAGGAAGTGAAAAACTTTGGGCATATCACGACCAAGTGTATTGGTTTTTAACACTTAACACATATCGAGACGAACTTGATCCAACAGCGCCGGGACATATTGACTGGCGAAACTATATTAGTTTCATCAATGGTGTACGTGATCGCAGCTATGACTACATTTTCCAAAATTATGACTTTATGAGTCGATTAAATCTTGTGGAAAAAGATGTGAAGCGTATTGAAAATACAGGGAACATCAATGTGCCCCTCATTAGCATTACTGGTTCATGGGATGCACTCATATATCCGTCTGTTCATGCCGAGGGATATCGTGACCTTGTGAAACGGGCTGGTAAAGAGCATCTTCACCGCCTGTATACTATTGAAAAAGGAAACCACGTTGACAGCTTAGTATGGAGTGCTGTGGACGGAACAAAGGAAATGCAGCCATTATTGCCATATGTATACCAATCGTTTGATCTTCTTGTAGATTGGGTTGAAAATAAGAAAAAAGCACCGGATAGCCAGACGATTACAGCACCTGCAGGTAGCACAAATATCATTGATTTAAAAACAGGCGCAGAAGTGGCGCCGCGCTAAACAGTAAGACCGAACACGAACATGTTCGGTCTTTTTTGATTAGCAACATGTTAGATATTATCCAGTTTCAGTGACTAGATTCTTAAATCAAGGCTCTTTTCTAAAAGATTGTTGTTTTTAGATAGGTTTCTTCGTTTCAGGTTGGTTGGAGCGGAAATCAACCACTCGTCACTATTTGTTATATAGTAACAAAGTTTGCGAAAACAGCCTAAATCAAAGAGCCTTTCATTCATGAAGAGAAGTGTCTTCACTTTTCTTATCCTGCAGCATGCAGTAATAAAAAGCAGACATACCTTGACATATGATTACGCTTTCATTTATAATATGAATGTAGTTAAGTTAACCGTTTAACCGGAGGTTTTATGAAGAAGAAAATTACAATTCGAGATGTTGCGAAGCATGCTGGCGTTTCCGTAGCCAGTGTTTCATATGTCGTGAATGGTATCCAAAAGGTATCTGAGGAAACAAAGGAGCGTGTACAGCAGGCCATTGCAGAACTTGGATATCAGCCCAATTTCGCTGCCGTCAGTTTATCAAAAAACAGGTCGTATATGATTGGTGTGGTTATGCCGCTTATTGAAGATACACTCGCACCCATTTTTAAAGAGAATTCATATTATAGTGAATTTATTAGCGGTATTGAATATATCGCTCGTAAAAATGGGTATGACTTTTTAATTACTGGTGTAAATAAAGCGGAAGAGTGTAAAAGTTGGATTGCTAAACGCAATCTCGATGGCATTATCTTTCTTGGTATGTTTCCTGAGCATTTACATGAAGAAATGAAAACGTTATCTATTCCTATTCTACTTATCGATGCGTATGAGGAATACGCTGATCATTTTCATACCATTCGTATCGCTGACGAAGAGGGCGGATTTTTAGCGGGACAGCACTTGTTGCAAAAAGGGCATACCAAAATTGCCTATGTAGCCCATAGTAAAAATAGCCCTGTTGATGCAAGACGTTATATTGGTTACCAACGTGCACTGTATCGTGGAAACGTAAAAGAAGCCCTGCATTTAACGGCAAAATACAGTACTTTTAAAGAAGGATATAAATTGGGGGAAAAGCTTAGTTCTTCCGATGTCACGGCTGTATTTGCTTCTTCTGACCTGGTGGCGCTCGGAATTATGAAAGCGCTACAAGATAGGGGGAAGAAAGTGCCGACAGACATTGCGGTTGTGGGGTTTGATGATTTGACGGTAAGCAGTTATACATCACCTGAGCTCTCAACCGTTCGGCAGGATGTATTTCATAAAGGGGCGCTATCAGCTCAAACATTAATTGATGTCATCACAGATCGCCCGCAAGAGACAAAGCATATTGAATTGCCGGTTGAACTCGTTGTTAGAGAATCATCAAATACATAGAAAGCAAGGTGTTTATATGCGTGTAACAGTATGGAATGAAAATCGACATGAACAAAAAAATCCGCTTGTAGCAGAAATATATCCACAAGGAATTCATACAACTATTGCGTCATTCTTACAAGAAGAGGGTATGCAAGTAGGGACAGCAACACTTGATGAGCCAGAACACGGCTTGACAGATGAGGTACTTGCAGCTACAGACGTACTCGTATGGTGGGGACATATCGCGCACGAAGAGGTGTCTGATGAGATTGTAAAAAAAGTCCAACAACGCGTACTAGATGGTATGGGATTGATTGTTCTTCACTCTGGTCACTTCTCAAAAATCTTTAAAGCATTAATGGGAACAAGTTGTGATTTGAAATGGCGCGAAGCTGGTGAAAAAGAGCGTCTGTGGGTGCTTGACCCTTCTCATCCAATTGCTGATGGAATTGATGAATACATTGAGCTTGAACAGGAAGAGATGTACGGTGAACATTTTGATATTCCGGCGCCTGACGAGCTTGTATTTATGAGCTGGTTCCAAGGCGGCGAGGTGTTCCGCAGCGGCTGTACGTATAAGCGCGGCAACGGGAAAATCTTTTACTTCCGTCCTGGTCACGAAACATATCCGACATATCACAACAAAGAGATTCAGCGCGTCATTACAAATGGTGTCAAATGGGCGGCGCCAACAGAACGTAATCGACCTGTTTACGGCAACGCAAAACCGCTTGAACAGCTGTAAAAACATATAAGGGGGAATTTATTATGAAATTAAAAGTCGGAGTTATTGGATGCGGTAGCATCGCACAGCATCGTCATTTACCGGAATACGCGGCAAATGAGCAAGTAGAGTTAGTAGCAGTATGTGACATTGTATCAGAGCGAGCTGAAGAAATTGCGGCGAAGTATGGTGCACAAGCGTACACAAATTATGAAGATCTGTTTGTACACGTAGATGCAGTGAGCGTTTGTACACCAAATTACTTACATGCACCAATCACCATTGCGGCACTGCGTGCAGGGATACATGTATTATGTGAAAAGCCAATGGCAACATCGAAGGAAGAGGCACAGGCCATGATTGCTGCGGCAAAAGAGAGCGGGAAAAAGCTTATGATTGCGCACAATCAACGTTTTGTCGCTTCTCATGAAAAAGCGCGTCAGCTGATTCAAAACGGAGAAGTCGGTAAAATTTATAGCTTCCGCACAGCATTTGGTCATCCGGGGCCTGAGGGATGGAGCGTAGATGGTAAAGAGAGCTGGTTCTTCCAAAAGGAAAAAGCGTTTATCGGTGCAATGGGAGACCTTGGTGTTCATAAAACAGATTTACTTCGTTATGTAATCGGTGAAGAATTTACAGAAGTGGGTGCTTTTGTAGAAACGACTGCAAAAGAATTTGCTGATGTTGATGACACTGCAGTATGTGTATTAAAAACGGAGAGTGGCATCATTGGTACCCTTGCGGCAAGCTGGTCATACCGCCGCGAAGATAACTCTACTATTATTTATGGTGAAAAAGCACTGCTTCGCATAGAAGATGACAGTACGTATGGCTTGATTGTACAGTATGCGACGGGTGAAACGGTCAAATATGAGCTTGGCAAAATTCAAACAAATGAGTCTGGTGGACAGCGAAACTCTCTTGTTATTGAAAAGTTTGTTGGCGCGATTCTCAACGATGAAGAGCCGGCTATTTCTGGCGAAGAGGGTATGAAATCGTTAGCAGTTATTCTAGCTGCATTGGAGTCAAATGAAACAAAACAAATTGTGAAGGTGACAGTATGATTCGAGTTGGTATCATCGGGGTAGGTGGTATTGCCAAAGGGCGCCACATCCCAGCTTTTTTACAGCTGTCTGACTTGTGTCAAGTGACGGCGCTGAGCGATGTGAATAGGGTGCAAGCAAAAGAAGCGGCAGCACAATTTAACATTCCACACGTATTTGAAAATTACCAGGATATGTTTACGGAAGTTGATGCAGTATGTATTTGTACGCCGAATAAATTTCACGCGGAAATTTCCATTGCTGCGCTGGAAGCTGGTGTGCATGTATTATGTGAAAAGCCGATGGCATTGTCTGCGGCAGAGTGTGAAGCGATGCTTGCTGCCTCTAAAAAAAGCGGTAAAGTACTTGCCATTGCATATCATTACCGCTTCATGAGAGAATTGCAGGCTGCGAAAAAGCTTATGCAAGAAGGAGAAATCGGTACACCGCTTGTGGCGCGGGTACAAGCGCTTCGCTACCGCAAAGTACCCGGCTGGGGCGTGTTTACTAACAAAGCATTGCAGGGCGGAGGTAGCTTAATTGATTATGGCTGTCATCTTTTGGACAGTGCTATTTGGTTAATGGGTAATCCAAAGCATGTGACGGTAAATGGCCGCACTTATAATGTGCTCAGCAAAACGCCGGGACAGGTGAATCAATGGGGTTCATTCAATCATGAAACGTTTGATGTAGATGATCACGTAACAGCGTACATTACATTTGAAAATGGCGCCTCGTTATTGCTCGAGACCTCATGGGCGGCGAATATTAAGCAAGATACGGAGCACATCAGTATTTCAGGCACGGCGGGCGGTCTCAACGTATTTCCGTTTGAATGGTACGGTGCTAAGCACGGTATGCTGTTTAACAGCGAAGCGGCGTGGATTCCAGGAGAAGAAGATCCAAGCATACCGCAGGCGGCTAACTTTTTAGCAGCTTGTATGGGAAAAGCAGAGCTTGTTGTAAAACCGGAAGAAGCATTACAGGTTTCGCAAATCATTGATGCCATTTATGAAAGTGCAGGAGAATTGTAAAGGGGGAGAATCATTTGAAATTGGGAGTATTCACGGTATTATTTGCCGATAAATCATTTACAGACATGCTGGATACGGTACAAGCAGCAGGGTTACAGGCGGTTGAAATCGGCACGGGCTGCTATCCGGGCAGTGCACATTGCGACCTTGATGGATTGCTTGCAAGTGAAGAGGCGCGCAAAGCATACATGCATGAAATTGACAAACGTGGTTTAACTATCAGTGCGTTCAGCTGTCACGGTAATCCGATTTCACCAGACAAAGACTTTGCCCAAGCATCGCATGAAACGCTACTAAAAACCATTGAGTTAGCTTCTTTGCTACAAGTACCGGTGGTCAACTGCTTCTCAGGAACAGCAGGCGACCATGAGGGCGCGAAGCATCCGAATTGGCCGGTAACAGCTTGGCCGAACGAATACAATGATGTACTTCGCTGGCAGTGGGAAGAAAAACTAATACCGTATTGGAAAGAAGTAGGTGCATTTGCGAAGAAGAGTAACGTAAAAATTGGTTTAGAACTGCACGGCGGCTTTTTAGTGCATACACCTTATACACTTCTTAAGCTTCGTGAAGCAACATGCGACGCAATTGGTGCTAACCTTGACCCAAGTCACTTATGGTGGCAAGGCATTGATCCAGTAGCAGCCATTAAAATTTTGGCAAAAGAAGGTGCCATTCATCATTTCCATGCAAAGGACACCTATATTGATCAGGACAATGTCAACATGTATGGTTTAACAGATATGCAGCCGTACGGCAGTGTGCAAACACGCGCATGGACATTCCGTTCTGTCGGTTGCGGTCATAGTCTACAAGAATGGTCCGATATGATGAGCATGCTGCGCACATACGGCTATGACTATGTTGTGAGCATTGAACATGAAGATCCAATTATGTCCATTGAAGAGGGCTTTAAGCGAGCGGTAACCAATCTTTCTGCGGTTTTAATTAAAGAACAACCTTCTCAAATGTGGTGGGTGTAAAAGAAGGCACAGATGTGTCTTCTTTTTTATATACAATTGATGCCTTTTCTAAGAACAAAATAAGAGGGGGAATTAATGGGAAAGCAAAATAAGCCCTTATAATACAACATTAGTAGTTATAAAACTACATATTTTTCTGATAATTTATATTGACCTGTTCACTATAAAGAACTAAAATAATTATAGTACATGAATATATTATGGTTATTAAAATCAGTTTTGTTTACAACCATAACAAAACCGACCGGAAACATACACGGAGACGCTGGTGGTTTGTACATACAAAAATAATAAACGGAGGAAACCATGGAGAAAGAAATTAACTTAAAAAGTCTGTTTACTGTCATCAAGAGAAGAATAATGGTTGTTGCCGTGTTTGTTCTATTAGCTGGGCTGGTCGGTACTATATATACATTCTACCTAAAAACGCCATTGTATGCTTCTTCAGCACGAATTTTAATTCAAGCAACACCGGAAGCAATGAACACATTACGTGTAATTATTAAAGAGCCGGTCGTAATGCAACGTGTTGCACAAGAGCTTAACTTACCACAATCACCAGGTGCGTTAAGCGGGCAAATTAGCACGGAAAATTTACAAGGATCCCAGATCGTTATCATTACCGCAGTTGATGCGAATCCCGAAAGAGCAGTGGATATCGTGAATGCTACAGCTGCAATTTACAAAGAAGAAGTTGCCCGTATCATGAACTTTAGCGGCGTACAAATTCTTGCTGAGGCTGAGATGTCTCCGTATCCAATGCCTATTAATCAAAATCATGTCTCTACTATCATTACAGCTCTCTTAGTGGGATGTATACTTAGCGTTGGTTTAGTATTCCTGCTAGATTCCTTTGATGACACGATTAAATCTGAGCGAGATATTGAGAAGTTGTTGGGAGTACCGGTATTGGGAAGTGTGTCTAAAAACACTCGTCAAAACACATCTGATAAACATAGTAAAAAGCGCCTGGAAGCACTGAGGGGGGAATCCATTGGCTCATAATAAACAGCTTGTGTCATATACATCGCCGAACTCCAAGATTTCTGAACAGTATCGTTTAATTCGAACGAACTTGCAGTTTTCGGCAGAGCAAGAAAAAACAATTATTATTACATCACCCAGCTACGGAGAAGGAAAAACAACGGTAGCAGCCAACATTGCTGTATCTATGGCACAACAAGGAGAAAATGTGTTGCTGGTTGATGCAGATTTAAGAAAACCGGAACTGCATGCAATCTTTGAAGTAGACAATAACACGGGATTAACTAGTATTTTGGCAGGGAAAGTAGCGTATGAAGTAACGCTACAAGAAACTGAAATTGCAGGACTTCATATATTACCCGCAGGTCCGTATATTCATAATCCAGCGGAGCATCTGGGTATGTCTGCAATGAAACAATTAATTGATATTATACGTAAACAATATGACTTTATTATATTTGATACACCACCAGTTTTAGAAGTAACGGATACAAATGTATTAGCTAATCAATGTGATGGTGTAGTCCTTGTCCTGAAAAGTAACAATACAGATGCGGAAGCTGCAAAAGAAGCACAGCGAATCTTAGGGTTTGCAAATAGCAAATTATTGGGTGCTGTATTAAATCATAAGTAATACATAAGAGTGGACGACGCCCTTATGTTCTTATTTAAGAACATAAGGGCGTAAACAGAAATGTAATTTACATTCATAGCACCACTTCAAGATTGCAGTTTTAAATCACAAGACAGGAAGTAAATACTTTTGTACATAAGGTAATGTCTCCTCACCTTTATCACTGGGGGCACTCGGTCATGCTGTGGGTTTTTACCTTAGACGTTCATCGTCGAGAGTGTGGCGTGAGGAAGGGTTCGATGCCCTGTATTTTATAAAGTTTTTGCCTGAAACACCTTGAGACAGGGTGCTGCAGGCAAAAACTTTATCAAATTTAGGAAGGAGTTCTTTATGACGTACAAACAAAGAATGACCGCGCTGATTACCATGGATTCGGCAATCGTTATGGGGACTATTTTTTTCGGTCATTTTCTTGTAAGCGCAAGTTTGCAAGTCATTACGATGCCCATTGTAATTAGTGCCATTACATTGCTGATGAGTCATCATGTATATGCACTCAGATACAAGCTGTATAAAAAAGCATGGGAATATGCCAGTGTTGGTGAGCTATTAGGTATTTTTAAAGCTGTTACTTTGTCTATTTTAACGACAGCCGTTATGCAACGAGTTTTTATACATGAAACACATTTTCGCCTGCTCATTATTACTTGGATGATACACATTATGCTTATCGGCGGGTCTCGCTTTATATGGCGTATGTACCGAGATACTTACATGAATCAGGGAACGAGCGCAAAGCGTACGTTAATTATCGGTGCCGGTGCGGCTGGGACGATGATTGCAAGACAACTCCATCAAAAAGATGCCACACTTTATCCTGTAGCATTTATTGATGATAATCCAAAAAAACATGGACTGGACATTTTAGGTGTACCGGTCGTGGGAGGGGTCGGTTCTATTGCTATGGCAGTAGAACATTTTGATATTGAGCACATTGTAATTGCTATCCCTTCTCTTCAAAAAAGAGAATTGAATGTCATCTTCAAAGAATGCTGCAAAACAAATGCGAAAACACAAATCCTTCCGATGCTAGAAGATCTTGTAACAGGTAAAGTGTCCGTGAATGAATTTCGTGATGTGCAAGTAGAGGATCTATTAGGTCGTGATCCAATTGAACTTGATATGCAAAGCATATCTGCATCAGTTACAGGAAAAACAGTTTTGGTAACGGGTGCAGGAGGATCCATTGGCTCTGAAATATGTAGGCAAATTTCAGCGTTTATGCCGAAGCAACTTGTTTTGCTTGGACACGGTGAAAATAGTATTTACTCTATTGAAATGGAATTAAAGGAACGGTACAAAAACAGTGATATCGTGTTCATCACAGAAATTGCAGACATTCAAGATGATAAGAAGATGATAGATGTCATGAGTAAACACCAACCGCATGTTGTGTATCATGCAGCTGCACATAAGCATGTACCATTGATGGAACGAAACCCCGAGGAAGCTATTAAAAATAATGTAATTGGAACAACAAATGTTGCTAAAGCGGCGAGTTGGTGCGGTGTAGAAACGTTCGTTATGATTTCAAGCGATAAAGCAGTCAATCCCACTAGCGTTATGGGGGCGACGAAACGGTTGGCGGAAATGATAATTCAGCATCTTGATAAAACAAGCTCCACTAGGTTTGTTGCTGTTCGATTTGGAAATGTGCTTGGAAGTCGTGGAAGTGTTATTCCACTATTTAAAAAGCAAATTCAAAATGGTGGCCCCATTACTGTTACCCATCCTGACATGGAACGCTATTTTATGACCATCCCTGAAGCATCAAGGCTTGTAATTCAAGCTGGAGCGTTGGCAAAGGGTGGAGAAATCTTTGTGTTGGACATGGGCGAGCCTGTAAAAATTGTAGATTTAGCAAAAAATCTAATTAAATTATCGGGCCATTCTCTAGAAGATATTGAGATTCAATATAGTGGGATGAGACCTGGAGAAAAATTGTATGAAGAGCTTTTACAAACCGATGAGGTGCACGAGCAACAAATTCATCCAAAAATTTATATAGGAAAAACGTCAAATCTTTATATTGATGAAATTCATCGCATTGTTCATTCCTATCATACGTTGTCTCAAGAGCAAATTCGTGAACAAGTACTTTTACTAGCAAATAAACGCGAGCAGAAAATGTCTGTTACGGGATAAAAATCAGAAAGACCTAATATATAAACAGGGTGATAAAAATGCCAAATAAAATACTATTTTGTGCGACTGTAGATTTTCACTTTAAAGCATTTCATTTGCCGTATATGAGATGGTTTCAAGAGCGCGGTTGGGAAGTACATGTCGCTGCAGCAGGAGACATGGAGTTACCATATACGGACAAGCGGTATTATCTATCAATTCACCGTTCACCATTTCATTTGGCAAACATAAAAGCATATCGTGAAATACATCAAGTGATACATACAAACGAATTTCAAATCATTCATGCACATACACCAATGGGCGGTATGTTGGCGAGGTTAGCGGCAAGACACACGCGTAAATTTGGAACTAATGTGTTGTATACAGCACACGGCTTTCACTTTTGTAAAGGGGCGCCTTTTTGGCATTGGCTATTATATTATCCGATTGAAAAGATACTCTCTCACTATACGGATTGTTTAATTACCATTAATCAGGAAGATTATGTTTTAGCACAACGCTTACATGCTTCCAAAGTGGTACATGTACATGGCGTAGGCGTTGATACAACAAGGTTTCAACCAGCTGATTCTGTAAGGAAACTTGCTTTGCGTGAAAAACTTGGCTATCAAGAGAGAGACTTTCTATTATTTTATGCGGCTGAATTCAATCGTAATAAAAATCAACAACTCCTTATACAAGTACTGGCGCATATAAAAAACGATGTGCCGCATATACGTCTGTTACTAGCGGGTATCGGACCACTGCAGGAACAATGTCGACAACTAGCGAGGAAACTAGGGGTAGAGGAAAATGTAGACTTCCTTGGCTATCGTAACGACTTGGATCAAGTGCTACCAGCTTGCGATATTGCAGTTGCGTCCAGCATTCGAGAAGGGTTACCCGTCAATATCATGGAAGCGATGGCATGCGGATTGCCTGTAGTGGCAACTGCGAATCGGGGGCATTTGGAGCTTGTTCATGATGGAGTGAATGGATATATTGTAAGTGAAGAAAATGTAAGGAAATTCGCAACAAATATTTATAAGCTTAGTCAATCTACAGAGCTAGTAAATGAAATGGGGAAACAAAATCAGCAAATCATCATGAAATATGCTATTTCATCCGTCAAGCACGAACTATGTGATATTTACGATCAGTTTAATACGGAGGGAAGAAATGGAACCGAAAGTAAGTATTATCGTGCCTATTTATAATATGGAGAAATTCTTGAGTAGATGCATGGACAGTCTCTTAAATCAGACATTACAAGATATTGAAATTATTGCAGTAAATGACGGATCAGTTGATGGAAGTTTGTCACTTTTACAACACTATGCTGCACTTGATACACGTATAAAAGTGATAGATAAAGAGAATGGTGGTGTTTCTTCAGCTAGAAACACTGGACTACAAGTAGCACGAGCACCGTACATTGGATTTGTTGATCCCGATGATTGGGTAGACGATACTATGTACGAAACATTATATCGTGAAGCGATTACACACCATGCTGATATTGTGATGTGCACATATGTACGTGAATTCGAAACACATTCGAAAGTCAAAGATTTTCGGTTACCTTCTCCTGTGATTTACCAAGGGAATGAAGTAAAACAGCATGTTGTGAGGAGATTGATTGGACCTATACATCAAGAAATAGGACAACCTGACATGATAGATGCCTGGGGAACTATTTGGAATAAGTTGTATCGAGCAAACTGCATTAAGAGCGGAAGGGTTTTATTTACTGATTTGGAAATTATAGGAACTAATGAAGACACGTTATTCAACTTACAAGTAAGTTGTAATGCCGAAACATTTGTTTTCATTAATACTCCGTTTTATCATTATTGGAAAGGAAATGAGACATCTGTCACAAGTGGCTACAAGCCAAAGTTGATTGAGCGTTGGTTTGTACTGTTTGATAAGATGGAAGATATTTTAAAATCTCATAACATGGAAGAAAAGTATTATCAAGCATTAGACAATCGTATTAGTTTAAATGTTTTAGGATTGGGGTTAAATACAATAAGTAAAACAAATAAGGCCACAGCCTTAAAGAAACTATTAGAAGTTAGGGCCATCTTACGAAATTCGCGTATTCAGCGTTCGTTTAAACAATTGGATACAAGCTATCTTCCTATCATTTGGAAGTTTTTTTATGGATGCGCGAAATACAGACTCTCCGTAGTCTTTTACACCATGTTAATTACGATTGAATGGCTCAGAATAAGAGTACGATAGGAGTGAGACAATTGAAGCCAATTCGAATTCTCCAAGTGGTAACCGTGATGAACCGCGGTGGATTGGAGACGATGCTAATGAATTACTATCGAAAAGTAGATCGTAGAAAAATTCAATTTGATTTTATGGTTCATCGTTCGGAAGAGGGGCATTACGATAGAGAAATTACAAGTCTTGGCGGAAGAATTTATCGTATGCCTGCTATCAAACCTGGTAATTATCGTAAATATTTTCGAATGTTAGCTGAATTTTTTAAAGAGCATACCGAGTATGAAATTGTACATGCTCATAACAATGAGAATAGTAGTTTTGTGTTACGAGCAGCAAAGCGTGCCGGTGTTAAGTGTCGTATTGCTCATAGTCATTTGAGTGATCTTGGGTTTGATATCAAGCTTCCGTTTCGTTTATATGCAAGAATGGTAATGAAAGGCGCACCAAATCAATATTTCGCCTGTTCAGAACGTGCCGGTACATGGTTGTTTGGGAAACATGTGTCCCATATTCAAGTACTAAATAATGCCGTTGATGTAGCACAATTTAGTTATAATCCATTAAAAAGAGAAGAGATTCGCTCAGAATTACAAGCAGAAGAAAAGTTTGTAATTGGCCATGTGGGAAGATTCAATCGACAGAAGAATCATGAATTTTTAATTGATATTTTTGCTGCTATACATAAAAAAAATGAAAATGTGTTACTTGTGTTGATTGGAGACGGAGAGTTACGCCCCTCTATACAGGAGAAGGTACGGAATTTGGGTCTAGAAGAACATGTCAGGTTTTTAGGTGTACGAGAAGATATTGCAAATCTTTTACAAGGGTTTGATTTATTTCTGTTTCCTTCACTATTTGAGGGATTACCGGTTGTTTTAGTGGAAGCACAGGCAGCGGGATTGCCTTGCGTGGTTTCAAATAATATTACAACAGAAAGTAATGTAACCGGGATTGTACAATTCAAAAGTTTAAAAGAGAGTGCTGATAAATGGGCGCAACATATTTTATCGATGCCTGTACATCGTTTTGAGACGGCTCGTACTTTGAAAGAGACAGGATATGATACAACGACCATGTCTCAATGGCTCTCAGACTATTATGTAAGTCATTACAGTTCACGTTAAACTTACATGGAGGAATGAATATATGAAGCCAACATTAACTGTTTTTACACCTGCATTTAATCGAGCTTATACATTACACCTATGCTACGAAAGTTTGAAGCGTCAGACAAGTAAGGATTTTATATGGCTAATTATAGATGATGGTTCTACGGACAATACAAAGGGTGTAGTACAAAAGTGGATAGATGAAAATCATATTCCTATTGTATATCATTACCAGGAAAATCAAGGCATGCATGGTGCACATAATACAGCTTATCAACTAATAGATACAGAGTTAAATGTCTGTATAGACTCCGATGACTACATGCCAGATGATGCGGTTGAAAAAATTGTTTATTTTTGGGAAAGTAATAAGAGTGACAGGTACGCAGGAATTGTAGGTTTAGATGCAACGCCTGATGGAAGAATTATAGGTACAAAATTACCCGATCAAATAAAGGCTTTTACTTTATCGGGACTATATAGCATTCATGGAGTTAAGGGCGACAAAAAACTCGTCTACAGGTCGGATATTACAAAGCAAATACCACCGTATCCCGTATTTGAAAACGAAAAATACTGTCCGCTTAGTTACAAATATATTTTAATTGACCAGCAATATACTTTATTACTGATGAATGAAGTACTGTGTCATGTAGAATATTTAGAAGATGGATCTAGCATGAATATTATTAATCAATATAAAAAGAATCCGCGTGGCTTTTCCTTTTTTCGAAAAGTGGCTATGCAGTATGCACCGACCTGGAAAGATAGATTACGAGAATGTGCGCACTATGTCTCTAGTAGTTTAATTAGTAAAAATTATCGCTTTTTATTAGAATCGCCTTGTAAAGTATGTACAGTACTAGCAACACCTATTGGTTTATTATTATACATATATATTCAAAATACAAGTCGAAAAACGGTTATGAAAAAGGCGTAATAAAGTAAGAAGGGAGGTTTTTATATTGACAATGCTTTGGTTAAATTTAATAGTTGTGTTCGTGTTTGCCTCCCTAGCCAGATACTTTTCTGCACCAGCACTTGTAGGTCACAATGTTGTTAAACCAAACATTCTACTTTCATTATTTGCCTTGTCTTCATTAGTATTGGTGTCCGGTTTACGAAATAACATTGGTGATACTTTTTTTTATATGCATACATATGAACATACAGAGTTTACATGGGAACATATCATAGCAAATAAAGATATGGGGTTTGGTTTGTTGCAAATGTTGTTGCAACAGATATCTAAAGATCCACAAATTCTTCTTTTTACCACAGCTCTAATTACAAATGTTTTAATTGTTATGACATTTTATAAATACTCTAGAATGCTGGAGCTTAGTCTATATGTGTATATTACTAGTGGATTGTTTACAGTTTCTATGAACGGTATACGACAGTTTTTGGCAGCAGCTATTATTTTTGCTGCAACAAAGTACCTCTTGAGTGGTAATTGGAAGAAATACATTTTAGTAATACTGTTTGCTTCTACAATTCATCAGAGTGCACTAGTTTTAATACCCATTTACTTTATTGTTCGTACGAAAGCATGGACTAAGATGACATTTCTTTTGTTATCGGTCGCTTTGCTAATCGTAATAGGATTTAATCAATTTTCAGGTTTGTTTTTCTCCTTAATAGGAGATACACAATATGGAGAATACGGCAACTTTAATGAAGGTGGCGCTAACATTGTTAGGGTGATGGTAGATGCAGTCCCATTACTGATTGTTTTCTTAGGGAGAGAAAAGTTAAGAGAATTATTTCCTAAAAGTGATTATATTGTAAATATGGCTCTTATAGGTTTTATGTTCATGGTTGTCGCAACGCAAAATTGGATTTTCGCTCGATTTACGATTTATTTTGGTTTGTACCAATTAATTTTAGTATCATGGGTTATTAAACTATTTACAGTAAATAACCAAAGGTTAGTTTACTACTGCATCCTATTGTTTTATTTCCTGTATCACTTTTTTGAGCAAGTGATTTCATTGCGAATTGTATATGAGAGTAATTTTTTCTCGTTATAATAAAGTATATATTTTGGAGGAGAAGCGGTGGAGGATAACAAAATTCCGAAGGTAATACATTATTGTTGGTTCGGGCTTGGTGAAAAACCTGAAATAGTAAAAAAGTGTATAGCTTCTTGGCATTCTGTTTTACAAGATTATAAAATCATGGAATGGAACGAAGATAACTTTGATGTGACATGTAACCCGTATGTGCAACAAGCATATGAGTGTGGGAAATTTGCTTTTGTAAGTGACTATGTGAGAGTTTATGCGTTGTATAAATACGGTGGAATTTATCTCGATACGGATGTGGAGGTATTCCAGTCATTAGATCAATTTCTGATACACGATTCCTTTTGGGGGTTTGAGCAAGCAAATTATATTGCGACAAGCACAATTGGTGCAGCAAAAGGAAATGTTCTTATCAAAAGATTTTTAGATTCATATAATAGTAAGATGTTCTTAAAAGAGGATGGAAGTCATAATGAACTTACTAATGTAGCTATCGTGAGTGACATCTTAAAAAAACAGGGGTTACGCTTGGATGGGACATACCAAGAAATAGACAAAATCGGTGTTTTTTATCCACAGACATTCTTTTCCCCGTATGATTACATAAATTGTCGTACATTTATGACAGAAAACACATATGCAATGCATCATTTCTATAAGAGCTGGCTACCTTTTACAGTTCGAATTAAGGGGAATATGAAGAAGGTGCTGGCAAAATGGATAGGCGGAGACAATATCGCTAAATTAAGGGAGCGATTGTAATGATCCTAAAAAAGGTATTTCGTACATTAAATAGTGAAATAAAAAATAGAGGATTATATTTTGCGGTATTAATGAATATATCATATGTTGTTGCAGCCATGCGGGGTACTTTTTTTAAGATCTTATATTTCCAAAATATAAGGTCTTCTATATTTTTCCTGCAATCAAATAGCAAACTGGAGGTGTTTAATAAAAAGGCTGGTATTACAATCGGGAAATTTGTGTTCATGAGAAAAAACGTTAGTATCCGTATTGATGGTCAAGGAGTGCTGGAAATAGGAGAAAAAACGTTCATTAATGATAATTGTAATATCAATTGCATTCATAAAGTTTCTATTGGTAAGTATACAAAAATAGCTCCGAATGTATCGATTAATGACCATGACCATAATTATAAAGCTTCTTCAACTGAACATTTACTGAAAGGTGAAGTGAAAATAGGTAATCATGTGTGGATTGGCTCTAATGTTGTGATTTTAAGAGATACAGTTATCGGTGATCACGCAGTAATAGCTGCAGGAAGTGTAGTAAAAGGCAATGTGCCACCTCATACATTATTTGTAAATAAACGGGAAAGTATATACATTGATTATGCTGAAAAGAGTAGCTAATAAGGGAGATGCGATGAAGAAAAGGATCCTAATTACCATGTATGATATGGAGATTGGCGGGGCTGAACGCAGTCTTATTAATATGTTAAACACATTTGATTATGACCAATACGAGGTTGATCTGTTTATTTGTCACCATGTTGGAGAATTTATGAAATTGATTCCGGCACAAGTGAATATATTGCCAGAAGTTAAGGCATACACAACATTTCGGAAGTCTATTAAGCAAAGTATTCAGGATGGTTATTTGATTATACCTGCTATTAGAGTAATAAGTAAGTTGATAGGTAATAAGATGGCACATAAATATGGATTTCATGAGGGATCAGGCTATATTGAAATGCAGCTGGTATCAAAATATGCGATGAGGGTTCTTCCATATTTTCAAAAAGAATACGATGTTGCAATTAGTTATGCTTGGCCCCATGATATTGTAGCAAGTAAAGTACAGGCGAAAAAGAAAATTGCTTGGATTCATACCGATTACAGCACTTTAGAAGTACAACGCGCTATTGACTTGGAAATGTGGTCAAAGTTTGATTGTATTGTTGCGGTTTCAGAAGAATGTAAAAATGCCTTTTTAACTGCGTACCCTGAGCTAATAGAACAGGTAATGGTGATAGAGAATATCACCTCTCCTCAATTTATAAAGGATATGTCCTGTGAGGACGTTGAGCTACCGCTTCAAAAGAATGGGGATTTTTATTTAGTATCTGTTGGGAGGCTTTCTCATGCTAAGGGATTTGATAACGCTATTCAAGCACTGAGATTGCTTCATAATAAAGGTTATACGAATATCAAATGGTATGTTGTTGGCTATGGTGGTGAAGAAAAAGCATTACGTCAATTGATTCATGGTACTAACTTAGAGAATTCTTTTGTTCTTCTTGGGAAGCAATTAAATCCATATCCATACATACAAGCATGTGATCTTTACGTCCAGCCATCTAGATATGAAGGAAAAGCTGTAACTGTGACGGAAGCTAAAATATTAGGCAAACCTATTCTCATTACAAATTACCCTACAGCTAACAGTCAGCTAGAGCATCAACTGGAAGGAATTATATGCCAAGGAAGTGTTGGAGCACTTGCTGAAGCAATTGAAGGTTTATATTTACAAAGTGAGTTACGTGAGAAGCTAAGTCGTTATGTAACGAGTAGAGATTACAGTAACAGCTATGAGTTAAATAAGCTGTATGACATGATGAATCGATCATCTTTGACACGCAGGGAGGTGCAATATGGCTAAAGTGAGTGTAATTATACCTGTCTATAATTCTGCTATATATTTGAATGAATGTATTGAATCCTTACTACAGCAAACCTTGTCTGAATGCGAATTTATATTTGTAAATGACGGTTCGCGGGATAATAGTAAGCAAATCATTGAAAGTTATCAAGCTATTGATAAGCGTATTATTTTACTGAATCAAGAAAATCAAGGTGTAAGTGTTGCGCGAAACAACGGAATGAATGTAGCTACTGGGGAATATATTGGGTTTGTTGATGCTGATGATTATGTAAAGAAGGATATGTTTGCAAAACTATACAGGCAGGCAAAGTATTGTGATTGTGATTCTGTTTTGTCGGACTTTGAGAGCAAAATAGAAGGTCGTACAGTCATTACAACGTACCCATTTCAACAGGAAAAATGTCTTGACGCGAGTGTTATAAAGAAGGAAATTCTCCCCTATTTATTGCAGTATGAAGATTTAAATCAAGTCTGGAATAAACTCTATAAACGTAATGTTATTGAAGAGTATAAAATATGTTTTCCAGTCGGAATTGATTTAGGTGAAGATGGAATGTTTAATCTTCGTTTCTTTAGTAAGGCTAAATCATTAATATATGTACAAAAGTCTTACTATTACTATCGTGAAGTACAAGGAAGTGCCACAAGGAATATTAGTCAAAAAGATTATTTTAAAAATGCTTTAGAAGTATATTTACATAATCATGATAATGTTATAGTAGGCGAGGATAAGAGAGTAGAGGAGTTAAAGGCTAATAAATTAATTAGGAGCGTAATATCTTATACACATATATACTTTACGCCAACAAAAGATATGAGTTTTTTGAGACGATATTCATACGTTTCAAAGATGATTAATAACGAAGAAGTTATAAAAGCACTTGTTATATATAAAAGACATGAGAGTAAACAATCCTCTAAATATGAGCAGTTATTGTTGCAAATGATACGAAAGAAACTTGTACTAGGTTTATATGTTCTTACAGCCTATAGTAGATATAGAAATAAATAGATCCGGAGGAAAAGTTATGAAAATTGTAATGTTCATGCACGGCGGAAGTGAAAATAGAGGTTGTGAAGCGATAGTGCGTTCATCAACGGATTTATTGAAAAAGGAAATTGAAGATGTAAAAGTACATCTAATATCAGATAAGCCAGAAACTGATAAATTGTTGAAGCAATTAGATGGCATCCATGATGGTGCTGCTCAGCCACTGCAAGAATATTCTGTGCCATGGTTTATTTCTTCATTCATGGTAAAATTATTTAAAGATGAGTCTTACGCGCTAAGCAAAATTCATGGGAAAGTTATTGAATCAATTAAAGACATGGATATCTGTCTATCAATTGGTGGAGATAATTATTGTTATGGAGAGCAACCTGGCTGGTATGAGGTGAATAAAAGGGCAAAATCTTTAGGGAAAAAGCTAGTTTTATGGGGTTGTTCTATCGGAGAAGAGGACATGTCTGAACACAAGTTAAAAGATTTAAAGAACTTTGATTTAATCTTAGCCAGAGAAACATTGACACGTGATATGCTCATTAATAAAGGTATTACTAATGTGCAACTTTGCGCGGATGTAGCTTTTACAATGGAAAAGGAAGAACTACCTTTACCCAATGGCTGGCAGGAAGGCAATACAATTGGTTTAAACTTTAGTCCTTTAGTATACAAAAAAAATCAAGGTTCTCAACAAGCGGTAAGAGAGTTGATGCAACACATTTTAGATACAACTGAGGCAACAATTGCGCTTACACCGCATGTAATACAAGAAGGTAATAATGATTATGAAGTACTGCAAGCATATTATCAGGAATTTAAGCATACCAACAGAGTCATTTTGTTACCGGATAACTTGAATGCCATTCAATATAAGGGTTATATCGCAAGAATGCGATTTTTTATTGGTGCCAGAACACATGCAACAATTGCTGCTTACTCAAACTATGTTCCAACGATGGTGCTTGGGTACAGTGTGAAGTCTAAAGGAATTGCCAAAGATATCTTTGGAGAAGAAAAGCTAGTTCTCAATATTGAACAAATCTCCAATGGTGCTCTGTTAAAAGCAAAGTTTGATGAGATGGTAAGGGAGGAAGAGGAGCTCACGCAAACACTTATGCAAAGTATCCCGCATATTAAAAAAATGTCGTATAAAGCGGTAGAGTATTTACAAGAGCTGGCGAACTAGATTGGGGATGAATATGAAGAAAAAAATATTGTTTGTTATCCCAAGTTTAACTGCTGGGGGCGGAGAGAAAAGTTTAGTAAACCTGTTGTCTCAAATTGATTTCAGTTTGTATGAGGTAGATTTGTTTCTGTTTCACCATGAAGGACTATTTGTTGATTTTGTACCAAAAGAAGTACGCATTATACCTTTACCCGAATCTTATAAAACATTTACTTTACCACTAATTTCATCGGTACGAAACTTTTTAAGTAAGGGAAATGTTTCATTGGCTTGGAAACGGGTGTTATTTTCTATGCAAAGTAGACTAGGGAAAAATGTTTCTGTTCGTGAGCAGTATAGCTGGAGGTACATGGCAGATGCGTTACCAACTTTAGAAGGGAAATATGATGCAGCCATTGGATTTCTTGAAAAAACAGCAACCTATTTTTGTATTGATAAGGTACAAGCCCATAAAACTATTGGCTGGGTCCATATCGATTATAATAAGTTAGGCATGGATGCTACTTTTGATAGACCTTATTTCCAGAAAGTAAATCATATTGTTACTGTATCTGAGGAATGTGCAAATATTTTAATCGACTGTTTTCCTGACGTTCAAGATAAAGTTCGCGTTATATATAATATCGTATCTCCTACAGTAATATGTAATATGGCGAAAAAAGATTTAGCTGATACGTACTTGTTTCAATCTGAGCAAATTAAAATTTTATCTATTGGTAGACTTCATTATCAAAAGGGATTGGAATTTGCAATAGAAGCATGCAAGATTCTAGTGGATAAGGGTTACAATGTACAGTGGAATATCATTGGTGAGGGAGAAGAAAGAGAGAAATTAACGTCTCTAATTGTAAATAAAGGGTTAGAAAATCATGTGAAACTTTTGGGACTAAAGGCCAATCCGTATCCGTATATACAACAAGCTGATATATATGCCCAAACGTCCCGCTTTGAAGGGAAATCTATCGCTATTGATGAGGCGAAAATTTTACAAAAGCCTATTCTTGTGACGAATTTTAGTACAGCAAAGGATCAAATTATGGATGGTCATAACGGTTTAATTGTAGACATGACTCCTCAGGCAATTGCGCAAGGGATAGAGAAATTAATGGATAAGACCCTTCGGCAGCAACTTGCATACAATTTAGCCAAGGAAAAGCTTGGTACGGAAGAAGAAATTCAAAAGCTGTACGATATTATCTAGTAGGTGACACAATGAAAAAAAATATATTGTTTGTAATGAACAATTTAGTTTGTGGAGGGGCTGAAAAAGCCCTTCTTTCTTTATTACAATGCTTTGACTATAACAAATACAATGTAGACTTGTTTTTATTTAAACATGATGGAATATTTCTTAAAAAGCTGCCAAGAGAAGTTCATTTGTTGCCAGAACCTGAACATTATCAGTATTTTGATATGCCGGTGAAGGATGCAGCAACATCATTATTGAAGAAGCGAAAGTTTGATATCTTGTTTTACCGTCTTATGTTAGGATATTTTTCAAAGAAAGAGCGCAATGGTGCGGTAGTTGAGCAAAAGCTATGGAAGTATCTCTCTAAAGCGGTTGGTACACCGTCTAAACAATATGATGTAGCAATCGGTTTTCAGGAGAAAAACCCAATATATTTTTGTGTAGATAATGTAACAGCTAAGAAGAAAATTGGTTGGATTCATACCGATTATAATAAGTTAGGAATTGATTTTAAAAGAGAAAGTTTTTATTTTCAAACCTTAGGTGATATAGTGACTGTATCAGAAGATTTAGTTCGGTTATTACAGCAAGCATTCCCGAATCAACATCAAAAATTCACTTATATTCATAATGTTGTATCTGTTGATATGATACGAAATATGGCTAAGGAGTGTATCAATCTACCTGCGACAAAAGGAACTACATTAGTTTCGGTAGGGAGACTTGCGAAAGAAAAGGGACTAGAACTTTCTTTACAGGCAGTAGATTTGCTAGTGAAGAAAGGGTATCACATCATCTGGTATGTTATTGGAGAAGGAAATATGAGGAGTTACTTAGAAAACGAGATTGCAATTCGAGATTTACATAATCATATTAAGCTATTGGGGCTACAAGAAAATCCATATCCTTATATCAAAGCTGCTGATATATATATCCAGACATCCAGATACGAGGGAAAATCTATTTCTATTGATGAAGCTAAGATTTTACAAAAGCCAATTGTTATTACAAATTTTGAAACTGCGAAAGATCACATTGATGACGGAAAGAATGGCTTAATTGCAGATATGAACGCACATGATGTAGCAGAGAAAATTGAACAGTTTATACAAGATCAAGAGATGAGAAAGTTAGTTATACATAACCTTAGTGAAGAACAACTGGGCACTGAAGCAGAAGTGCAAAAGTTATATGAAATCATAGAGAGATAAGTTATTGTAGGAAGGTGCGGTAAAAATGGTTTGGAGCATCATAAGTAGCATAGTACTCATTACTGTATGTATTATTTTTATAATAGACGTAGTATCAAAATTAAAGGATTGGTTCTCTCGTATTCATATTGGTCGGTATGAAAATACGAGTACTTGGGAGAAAAAAATGATAGAGCAAGGTAGCAAATGGCTTTTACGTACACCAAAGATCCCAGTGACAGATAATACGAGACTAATTGTTATTGATATGTTGAAGGGGAATTATACAAAGGCTGCGATCCAGCATTGGCAAGAAGCGGCGTTGTTGCTGGGCCTAGGAGAGTATGTGAAAACACATCAAGATGCTAAGCACAAATATATCATTGAAAGCTATCTTAACAAGACATTCACAACAGATGGAAATTGGGTGAAAGAGCCTGTCTATGTAGATGGTGCTATTCTGGCATATGCGGTAATGAAATTAGATTTTTTAGATACGAACAAGTATAAGAAAGCATTTGATGCTACCTGGGAGATGATTCAAAAGCATATAGGAGAAGACAATACAGTTGCCTATCGAACTTTTATGAAGGATTATCGATACGTAGATACGATTGGTTTTATTTGTCCGTTCTTAATAAGATACGGGTTGGCTTATAACAAACCAGAGTGTGTTGCTCTTGCAGTAAAGCAGATTCGAGAGTATAACTCTTTTGGTATGCATCCCAATTTGCATATTCCTTCTCATGCGTATCATATCAAAAACGAAGCGCCGCTTGGTTTGTACGGGTGGGGAAGAGGGTTGGGGTGGTATGCAATAGGGCTAGCAGATGCTTGGAAGGAATTACCGCATGACCATATGGATAAAGCAGAGCTCAAGACGTATGTAAGAGGGTTTGCTAAAGCTGCTCTTCGTTGGCAACAAACGCATGGGGGATGGAATTGGACCGTTACTAGGTCGGAATCTGTGACAGACTCTTCTGCAACTGCTACTTTAGCTTGGTTCCTTTTAGCAGCTTCAGAGCTGAAAGATATCTCGGTCGAGTGTTTACAAGGATATAATAAAGCTATTCATTATTTGATGTCCGTAACAAGAAAAAGTGGAGCGGTTGATTTTTCACAAGGAGATACAAAGGATATTGGGGTTTATTCTACGCTCTTTAGTATACTTCCTTTTGCACAGGGATTCTGTATAAGGGCAGTAAGTGCTATGGAAAACAATAAAAATTAATTACGTGTTGGTAATTTTAATATTTAAAATTTAATTGAATATTCTTTTGATTCTAATCAGTAGTTAATGGTTTTGTATTTATAGCGAATTAACAAAAGGGAGGTGCACTATATGCAAATTACAGTATTTACTCCAACTTATAATAGAGGATATATCATCGAAAACTTGTATAAATCATTACAAAAACAAACGTTTCGTGATTTTGAGTGGTTGGTGATTGATGATGGTTCAATCGATAATACAGAAGAATTGTTCAAGGAATGGAAAAACGAAAAGAATTTTTTTAAGATAAGATACTATAAAGTAGAAAACGGTGGAAAGCATCGAGCAATTAATAAGGCAATAGATTTAGCAAATGGAGATGTATTCTTTATAGTGGACTCAGATGATTATTTAATACCAACCGCACTCGAAAAAGTAGCAAGTTGGTTCCGTACTATTGAAAATCAAGTTGGCTTTTGCGGCGTTTCTGGGAATAGAGGCCGTACCGAGATAGATGTTATCGGTACTACTTTTAAAGGGGATTATATAGATGCAACTTCATTAGAACGAAATCAGTTTCATATTACGGGAGATAAAGCAGAAGTGTTTTATACTCATGTCTTAAAGAAATATAAGTTTCCTGAATATGAAGGAGAACGTTTTATTAGTGAAGCGACAGTATGGGAGAAAATGGCCTACGAAGGATATAAAATACGTTGGTTTAACGAAACGATTTACATATGTAATTATCTTGAGGATGGTTTAACACAAAACATGATTCAAACATTTGCGAAAAGCCCAAGAGGGACGGCACTGTATATGAAGCAACAAATAAAATTTCATAACTGTGGCTTGAAAGGAAAAATGGCATATTACAATCTATATTATAGCTTCGTTAAATCCCAATTAAATCTTAAGGAGGCCGCAGCACACATGGAAACATCTTTGTTTACTATGATAGCCAGTGTGATTTTGGCTGAGACAAAGAAAAGGTTAACCGGATGGCGTTTCTATGCGAATTAAACATTCTCTTATCAATATTTCGACTGGTCTTGTAAATCAAATTATTATCACTTCGTTAAGTTTTATCTCGAGAACTGTGTTTATTTACACTTTAGGAGTAGAATACTTAGGTATCAACGGCCTTTTAACTAATATATTAGCGATGCTTTCTCTTGCTGAAGCCGGCATTGGGGCGAGTATTATGTATAGTTTATATAAACCGGTAGCCGACAACAATCAAGAAAAGATTAGTGTGCTCATGCATCTTTATAAAAGAGCATATGTAGTAATCGCTTTGGTTGTGCTTTTACTTGGTTTAGCATTGTTACCTTTTCTCAATTATTTTATAAAAGATTCTAAGGTGGAACATGTACATGTAATTTATCTTATTTTCTTATTTAACACAGTAGCACCTTATTTTTATTTACACAAAAATTCATTTTTAAATGTTTGTCAGAAGGGATATATTGTTACAATAACGTATTCCGTCTCAGCAATTCTTTCTACAGGGATGAAAATTGGCATTTTACACTTTACAAAGAATTATATTTTATATTTAGCAATTGATAGCATCATCACTGTGGCTACAAGTATTATTCTAGCGAGGCTTGTCAACAAGCGATATCCTTTTTTAAAAAAGAAGGTTACAGGAACGCTAGATGAGGACACAAAAACAAATATTATTAAAAATATAAAAGCCATCGTGCTACAAAATGTAGGAAACTATTTAATTGTAGGCACAGACAATATTATTATTTCATCTTTTGTCAGCGTTGCAGCTGTAGGTTTGTATTCTAATTATTATATGCTAATTGAAATCTGTCGTAATTTTACTTATCAAATTTTTAATAACATGTATCATAGTATCGGTAATTTAGTTGCAAAAGAAAGTATCGAGAAAGTTTACAATATATATAATGTATATTTATTGTTAAACTTTTGGCTGTATTCTTTTTTTTCCATTTTATTATGTATCATTCTTGATCCGTTTATTACGTTATGGATTGGTTCCAAATTTTTGCTGAGTAAAGGTATAGTAATTGTATTAATGCTTTCGTTTTACGAAAGAGGGATGAGAAATGCTATCACAACAATAAAAACAACTGCTGGGGTGTTTTACGCCGATCGCTATGGACCTCTTATACAAGCTGTTATCAACCTAGCTGTGTCCATTATACTAGTAAAAGAAATAGGTTTAATAGGTGTCTTTATGGGGACGCTAATCAGTGCTTTAGTTGTACCATTTTGGTTAACACCTTATCTAGTTTACAAACATGTGTTTAGGATGTCCGTTACTTTGCATTTTATAAAATACACATTCTATGGCATTATTGGTAGTATTGCTTTTATATTGACCGGTTGGAGCAGTACCTTTATAGAGGTAGGTGGATGGGGGGGCCTGACTTTACGGATTATAGTTTGCATATGTATACCTAATACTTTATATTTTATAATCTTTCGAAATACCAAGGAATTTCAATATTTACAAGGAATCATAATAGGTATTTTAGGTACGACTTTAAAGAAAATAAAGAACAGAGGAATAGTAAAACCTGGAATGTAGATAGAAAATCTCTTAATAAAAGGCGCGCATAAGCCGCCTTTTATTAGTTTTGATATATGAATCTATACTATATATATTATTTTAATAAGATATATATAATTTACGTGAAGTTAAAGTATAAAACCCAAACTATTTTCTATTTATAATCATAATATATAGAAATAATAGAAGGGTGTGGTTATACAGAATGGCTAATCTTGAAGATTTGGGTAATGTCGATTTGATTACAAGTTCTCCAGTTAATGGAGATGTATTAACTTATGATAGTGCTAAAGCAAAATGGGTAGCAGAGAAGCCTTTTGTTTCAAATTTTGGTGGCTATCAGCCTTATATCATTGAACTTGATCGTTGGAATATTAAAAATAACGGCACACAGTCTGCTTCAACAACAAAAGGGATTAATGATGCAATTATATGGGCTAAGTTACAAGGATACACACATGTGAAGTTACAGGCAGGGACATACAGTATTAAATTAAACGATACAACATTTTCTGGCATTGTAATGCCAAGTAACATGCATTTTGAAATGGAAGAAGGTTGTATTTTACAGTTAGAGGCCAACTCAGCACCTAAATATCGTGTATTTGATGTAAAAGGAATTAAGCATGCAAAGATTTCTGGCGGGACTGTTATTGGTGATAAAAAGTCACATATATATGAACTTGGTGTAAAGTTTATGCGTGGTGGTGTAAATACAGATGGTACGTTGAATAACAATCCTAACTTCATTCGTAGCGAAGTCATTGATCGGTATGTATCCCCAGGAATTCTTCGTGCATTTCGATTGTGGTCTATTCCAGGAATTGCTTCTAAGAATTATAGTTTTTTTCAATACAAAGATATAATTGCGGCTACAACGCTTGTTGGAGCACGAACAAACGGACAATTTGCTCCTAGTGCCCCAACGGGAAGAGGCTGGTTTGCCCCTATTGAAGCAGCAAATAAAATGATTTTTACAATTGATATTACATCTTCTCCATTAACAGACGCACAAATTGCACAAATCAATGCGAAAGTAGATAGTGAAAATTACACACATGAATGGGGACAAGGTATCGAGATACTAGGATCAAGTTATATTGAGGTTGAAGGAGTCAATATCAGTAATTGTACAGGCGATGCAATCTCAACAGGATGGTTGGAATACAAATTAAATCCTGCAGAATACACGCAAGAGCAGATGGGGGCACATGTATATATTCATAATTGCGAGTTGCATCATTGCCGTCGTCAAGGGATATCACTATGTAGTGCTAATGATGTATATGTATTCAATAATAAGATTCATTCTATCGGTAAAGCTGATGATGGTGTTACTGTTGATGGGATTGCACCAATGTTTGGTATTGATATCGAATCAATGTGGTCAGAAAGTAATATTCCCACTTGGAGACCAGAATTGAATAGACAAGGATTTGAATTAAATACTAGAATTTACATTTATAATAATTATATATTTAATAATGCACGCGGACATTTTGTTAATGCAGATGGTATTCATGTTGTGATTGAAAACAACATATTTGAAGGTTCTAACGTAGGTGGCGTCAGCTCATATCAAAACAACTGGTATGTTAAGTATATTAATAACACATTTATAGGTTGTGAGTTTACGATAAAAGGTGATAATTTCGTAAACGGTGCAATTTGTAATAAAGCAAATATCAAAATGCAGGATGTACGTGGTGCTGTAGTTCAAAATTGCCAAATCCAAAATGGTGTATTTTATGGATCTAGTGTATATGGTTATTTCGGAACGCCTACAGTAAACGTGGCGACAAGCACCTTTAGCTATAGCACACCGCATGGGATGGGAAATGGAGCAAAAATTTGTTTCGAACAGTGGATTGGTAAGGTACCTGCAGGGATTAGTGTGGATAAACTTTATTATACAGTCAACATAACATCTACAAGCTTTCAGGTTTCTGAGACGCTCGGAGGTACACCAGTGAGCATTAGTGATGCTGGTCAAGCGGGATTTAATATTAGCCGTTTTGATTATGGTCGTTGCTATATCTCAGATGTTACTGTGGAAAGAGATTGGAGAAATGATAACGCAGTAGCCGTCGGATTTGGTTTGTTGTTAACGGGTGGGGTTATTAGAAACATTAACGTCAAAAACTACGATATAGATATTAAGCCCCCTGCGAATTATGCAGGACGGCCAATAACAGTAGAAGGTCTTACTGTTATGGAAGGTGCTGCGAATATAGAATGCAGTAATATAAGCGATTGTAAGTTTATAAGAGCTAAATCGAGTCGAATGGGTGGAGATATCGCACTAGGCTCTACAAGTCCACAATACACTAGACGTGTTCAAGTACAAGGTGCCTTGTTTCAAAACGTTGGTGTCAACTTTGAAGGAAATGTTGTCACTACTAACAGCACATTTTTAAATGCTAATATTGGTAAAAGTGATACTGCTGCAGTTGCAATTATTGCACAGTGTTACTTAGAAAGTACTAGAATCAACTTACGTTGGCTGACAAAAGAAAAAACGGTAACTTTTGCGAATTGTGTTTTCAATAATATTACTTCCAATGTTAGCGCGAGTACAAGATTCATTGCCAATACCACATTATAAACAGAAAACCGTCACATTTGTGACGGTTTTCTGTTTATAATGTTTTGTATAAGTATATAGGAATGATCAGATATTGTTAAGGGGGGAGATAGAAGAATCGGGAAATTATAAGCTATGCGTAGAAAGAAATGTAGAAAAGCTGCTATACCTATTAGGTAAAACGCAACAGAAAGGTACTTTTTTTGTACTCGAATGGATAGTAAAGCAACTTCCTTTACTCATTAAGCGTATTCATGAACATGGGTATGAAATTGCGTCTCATGGTTATGCGCATGAGCTGGTTTATCTTCAAAAGCCTCATATATTTCAGTAAGATGTTAGAAAAACAAAGATAGTGCTGGAAGACTTGATTGGCGAACGGATATTAGGTTACCGGGCTCCATGTTTTTCAAATACACCATGGGCTATTGATATTTTACAGCAAGAAGGATACATGTATGATTCAAGTATTGTACTTAATACATGGAGACAAACATATTAACCAGAAACGCATATAATAAGCAATAATCATTTTATAGAGATACGGAATCAATTCTATGAATTTATGTTACCCTTTAGAAGGATAGGTCCCTATACTATTCCTTTAGGTGGTGGGGGATATTTTCGATTATATCCGTATTTTATATACAAGCGAATGCTTTGTCATATTAGTCAAACACCTTTTGTCTTTTACATCCATCCGTATGAATTAGATGTGAGTCAGCCACATTATTGGAGAACAAATGTTATGGAGAATGTAAGAATGTACTATGGTGTGCGTAGTACCTATCAAAAGTAGAACATCTTCTCTCTGCATTTCCGTTTACTACTATGATGCATTGTCACAAAAAAGTAGGAAAGTTCAATAACTTCCAAAGTTTTCGTTACGACTATGAAGGAGATATTAATGAGCTTATATCAATATATTTTAACCAATCATACATTATTGAGGGGTGTAACATACTATTAAATAGGTGTACATTATCAGTCTTTAAGCGTACCGTCATCAGAAACAGCGAAAACATTACAAATTTTGAGAATATTATCATCAGATATGGTTGTTCTTCATAGAGAATTAGGGTATGCTTGCTATGAGCACTATCGACAATGTTACGAAGAAAACGTATTTGATCAACTGCTTATAAAAGAAGGAATAGGTAAACGGCGAATATTAGATCTTTGTTGTGGTTCGGTGCTACCATTCATAACTTAACCTCTTTAGGAACGGAAACAATTTACTCTATAGATAAGAACCAAGATTATATAGAGTTTGTTCGCAGTAATTATCCTCATGTTATAACGTATTGTATGGATGCCCATATTTTACCTTTAGATAGTAATGCAGTTGATTATGTTATATGTCGTGTTGCGTTACAATATCTACATATAAAACAAGTTTTAAAAGAGATTTATCGTGCTTTAGATAAAGGTGGTAAGTTTTTTTGGAGTTGTTCATGGCTCAAGATATATATTAGATTATCTGTTTAATAGAAAAATTTTGTTTCACTCACAAACATGGTACGCTTTATTACCAGGAAAAAAGCAACCTATTCAACAAGGTTCATTCTTAATAGAGAATAATATTGTGAAGATAATGAAAGAAATTGGTTTTTTAAAGGTTAGCATATGTAAGGATACACAGCAGTGTATGGTTGGTATTTTCCCAGTATATTTTGCTGTTATAGCAGAGAAATAAGAACAAGAGAAGGTGTATATATATGAAAAGATGTCTAGACATCACCGTTGCAATTATTGGCTTGTTGCTAGGTTCTATTGTCATTGGCGTTGTTGCCTTACTCGTTCGAACAAAGTTAGGTTCCCCAATTATATTTAAACAAGAGCGACCTGGCCTGCACGGTAAACCATTCTATGTTTACAAGTTTCGGACCATGACAGATAAACGAGACAGTGCAGGAAACCTGCTTCCTGATGCTGTAAGGTTAACTTCATTCGGCCAATTCCTCAGGAAATATAGTTTAGATGAACTGCCACAACTCTACAACGTTTTAAAGGGTGACATTAGCTTAGTAGGACCACGACCTTTATTAATGGAGTATATGGAACTTTACACAGACAGGCAAGCTCATCGCCATGACGTTCGTCCTGGTATTACAGGGTGGGCACAAGTGAATGGAAGAAATGCGATATCATGGGAAGAAAAATTCGAACTTGATGTTTGGTATGTCGAGAATCAATCTATCTGGCTAGATCTTAAAATTTTATTTCTTACAGCGAAAAAGGTTGTAAGATCAGAAGGTATTAGCCAGGTTGGACATGTAACAACAGAACGCTTTACAGGAACGAAGGGAATGTGAGAGAGAGATGAAATTGGTACTAATTGGGGCTGGGGGGCATAGCAAGGTAATTCGAGATGTTGCACATAATGCAGAGCATACGATTGTTGCTTGCCTAGATGATCGTTACAAAGATTTATACTTTACAAGCGGTATGTACTTTGGACCAATTGCAGCTGTTCAAGCAGTACTATTGGTTCATCCAGACGCAAAGCTAGTTATTGCAATTGGAGATAATGGAATGAGAAAAACAATTATGCAAAAGTTAATGCTACCAAGCAGTTCGTACGCAACTATTGTGCATCAAAAAGCTGTAATCAGTCCAAGTGCAAAGATTGGACATGGTACAGTTATTATGCCGGGTGCTGTTATTAATGCGGATGCAGTGGTAGGTGAACATACCATTATTAATACAAGGGTTGTCATTGAACATGACAACGTTGTTGAAGATTTTGCTCATATTTCTCCCGGAGCAGTGCTCGCAGGTGGTGTATGTATTAAACAGGGCGTACATATTGGTGCTAACGCAACGGTTTTACCAAATGTGTTGGTAGGAGAATGGACAACGATTGGTGCTGGCGCTGTTGTAGTGACCAACATGCCTTCTTATGTAATTGCAGTAGGTGTGCCGGCCACTGTTATAAAAACGAAAATGGTTGGGGGTATCTAAAAATGTTGAAAGAAGAAACAAAAAGAATATATCTATCTGCCCCTCACATGAGCGGAAATGAGCAAAAGTATATTCAAGAAGCATTTGAAACCAATTGGATTGCCCCACTTGGGCCAAATGTTGATAAGTTTGAAAAAGCAATTGCCGAAACGGTGGGAGTAAATGGTGCGGCTGCAGTGAGTTCTGGAACAGCAGCAATCCATTTGGCGTTGCAGCTACTAGGTGTTCAGCAAGGAGACACTGTCTTTTGTTCCACACTTACCTTTGTTGCCAGTGCAAATCCCATTCTATATATGAATGCGGAACCGGTGTTTATTGATTCAGAACCTGATACATGGAATATGTCGCCCAAGGCGCTTTCTCGTGCCTTGCAAGAAGCTAAGGGAAATGGAAAGACGCCTAAGGCTGTCATTGTTGTGAACTTATATGGACAGAGTGCAAAAATGGATGAAATTATGCAGCTATGTAATCAATATGGTGTGCCAGTCATTGAAGATGCCGCAGAGTCATTGGGTTCCTATTATAAGGGAAAGGCGAGCGGTACATTTGGAGCATTTGGTGTCTATTCCTTCAATGGCAATAAGATTATTACGACTTCCGGCGGTGGTATGTTGATCTCCAGTAATAGAGAAGCTATTGAGAAAGCTCGGTTTTTAGCTACACAAGCCAGGGACGAAGCAGTGCACTATCAACATAGTCAAATAGGCTACAATTATCGTATGAGTAACATTCTCGCCGGAATTGGAAGAGCGCAGCTAGAGGTACTGGATGAACGGGTTGAGAAAAAACGTGCTATTTTTGACATGTATCAATCTGCGTTAGCCCATATCAAAGGCGTTGCATTTATGCCGGAACTAGAAGAAACCTACTCCAATCGATGGCTCACAGTAATGACGGTTGAGAAAGAACAAACAGGGGTCTTAGCTTCTGAAATCATTGTATATTTGAATAGAGAGAATATAGAAGCGCGTCCTGTATGGAAGCCTCTGCATATGCAGCCGTTATTTCAAGGATGTACATATTACAAACATGAAGAAAATAGAAGTGTTTCTGAAACTTTGTTTCATTCAGGGATTTGTTTACCATCTGGAACCGGTATGTCATATGAGGAGCAGCAGCGAGTGATTGCATGTCTGTTACATGTGCTTGCGATTCCTGTTTGATAACTGTGCTTGATTGAGATTGCGGCACTTCATGCGAACAAACATTGTTTCTTTAATAGGGGAGTCGTTGCAATCTCGATATAAAGCAAAATAATAGGTGTACATATATGTATGATAATAGTTCAACAGTTTTTTTCATTAAGAAACCCTCTCTTTCCATAGTGCAAAGAAAGAACATCACTAATCACCTATATTAAGATATTCTTTTGCCTTCTAATGAACATATGTGTGTTCTGTCTGTTTATAGGATAGCATTCATCTAGTAAAACCTCATTGTAATAAGATAATAGCTAATAGTGTTAATTAATAGGGAAGAACAAAATGAAAATGAAGGGTAGGATTAGGTAACGTCATGATTGGAAAAAACATTAGAAGACTGCGTGAGCAAAAAGGATTAACTCTTTCAGATTTGGCTGAGCAAGCAGGCGTTTCCAAATCTTATTTAAGCGGAATGGAGAGGGATTTAAAACAAAATCCTTCTATACATATTATTGAGAAGATATGCGATGTACTTGACGTAACATTAGAAACGATATTAGAAACAAAAAGTATGTACGGAAATGCCCAGCAACTTGAAAATGAGTGGTTAGAGTTAATCGAAGAATTGCGTGAAATATCGGTGGATAAAGAACAATTACTTGAATACAAAACATTAATGAGGTATATCAAATGGAAAGCAGAAAAGAATATAGACAAAGTTCACTCTTAGAAAAATCCTATGACATATGTTTACTAGTTAGCAAAAGACCATTATACTTGAAAGCGCAAACAATAAATGATATGGATTAGAATACACTACTATGATTTTTAGATTGTTGCCCTTTTTTGTCATTATCTATCAATACATAGTATCTATGTATTGATATCAAAAACATTTTATATTTCTAGTATACGGATAATTGACAAGTAATTCGCAAGATGATAATCTTTAAATATGTTCTCTATAAAGAACTTTTATATTCTTTTTAGTGTAATGAATCTGTTTAAATACGAGCAGCTATGCTTGTCGATTAGATACTAGAGATGTCGCGACGGTGTTAAATTTATTGTATATCAGGAGGGTAACATGAGTGCGATAGCGGGCATATATCAAACTACAAATGAACCAGTCGCTATAGATAACTGTAAGAGGATGATGAGTAGTCTTCAATGTTACCCTGCTGATCAAGTAGACGTTTGGGTGCAAAATCATATATTTTTAGGGTGCCATGCGCAGTGGATTACACCTGAATCAAGAGGAGAGCGTTTGCCGTATTATGATTATAGGCGCAAGCTAGCTATTACTGCTGATGCTATTATTGATAATAGACAAGAATTATTTGATCGAATAGGTGTATCTTACGAACGTAGGAAATTGATGTCTGACAGTGAATTAATTTTATTGGCGTACGAAAAGTGGGGTGAAGAATTACCCGCTTATTTAATAGGTGACTTTGCGTTTATGATTTGGAATGAAAAAACGCAAGAGTTGTTTGGAGCAAGAGATTTCTCAGGAGGACGAACATTATATTTTCATCATGACGAAAAACGATTTTCGTTTTGTACCGTCATTGAGCCGTTATTCAGTTTACCTTACATAGAAAAAAAACTAAATGAACAATGGCTCGCTGAATTTTTAGCAATCGTAGGAATGGTAGATGTAGCAGACTCGTTTATTACACCGTATCTTGGAATTCAACAAGTACCACCTTCACATAGCATAAAAGTTAAAAATGGAAAAGTTTCATTCTCTAGGTATTGTACGTTAGAGCGGAACACATCTATTAAATTTAAATCAAATGAAGAATACATAGAAGCATTTAGAGACATATTCCAAGAAGCTGTAAATTCACGAATGCGCACATATAAAGAAGTAAGTGCACAGTTGAGCGGAGGATTGGATTCCGGATCCATTGTTGGATTCGCAGCCAAAGGGTTGCGTGCTCAAAATAAACAGCTACATGCCTTCAGCTATATACCAACAAGTGATTTTCCTGATTTTACACCACATTATTTAATGCCAAACGAACAGGAATACATGAAGGAAACCGTTCAATTTGTGGGTAATATAAAAGATCATTATTTAGACTTTAAGGGAAGAGATTCGTATACCGAAATTGATGCTTTTTTGACTGCGATGGAAATGCCGTATAAGTTCTTTGAGAACTCTTTTTGGATGAAAGGAATGTTTGAACAGGCTAGTATTCATGGTGCAGGTGTATTACTAAATGGTGGTCGAGGCAATCTATCTATATCTTGGGGGTCCGCTACCGATTACTATGCGTTACTTTTAAAGAGATTAAGGTGGCTAAGGTTATATCGAGAGTTAGACCAATACAGTAAGCGTACAGGGGGGATGCGGTTACGAAGAATACCTTACATTGCTCGCCAAGCTTTTCCTGTTCTTGAAAGACACAATGCAGTAGAGGCTGCACAACCTGGTTTAATTCACCCTGAATTCGCCCATCGTACCCGTGTTTATGAGAAGTTGCAAGGATACGGTATGAATTCTTCAGGATGGTTTTCCATGTCAGATCCATTTGAACAGAGAAATTCGCATTTTAAAGAATTGTTTCATTGGAATGCAAGTAACACGATCTCTACTAAACTTTCATTACAATTCGGAGTGTGGAAACGTGATCCGAGTAATGATCTTCGTGTCATACGCTTCTGCCTATCAATTCCAGAAGAGCAATATGTGCAGGATGGATTAGATCGAGCTCTTATTCGTAGAGCGGCAGAAGATATTCTTCCTGATAAAGTACGACTGAATCAACATATATACGGTGTACAGGGAGCTGACTGGGTGTATCGTATGACACCCCATTGGGAGAGATTTATGGATGAGGTAAGAGAAATGAAAAAAGATATAGATCTTTTAGCATTTGTCAATCCAGAAGCACTTCGGTTGGGCTTAGATATTGCAAAACAGGGACCAAAGGCTGAACATGCGATTGACTTTAACCATAAAAATCTGATGCGCAGTGTAATTACTTATCGATTTCTGAAACAGTTTTCTTGAAAGGGGGTGAGAATATGAAAAAGGTATGGCAACAACCTACACTAGAAGTTTTAGATGTAAACATGACAATGGCTTCTACAGTTTACGGTCCGTATACAGATGAGGCTTATGTACCAGGCAAACCCGTTGATCCAAACAATCCAGGTACATGGAAAAGGTTTACAAGCTGATAGTATGGTACATAGAAAGACTATTGTGCCAGACTGAGTTTGGTCAATTACATTTATTGTAGAATGCGTGTCAAAAACCCTTATGCTGTGAATACTGTATAGGGGTTTTTTCTTAAAGATAGTATTGGAGTGAAGGTTCATGATTACAGCTCAACAAACTTTTTCATATAAAGCATTTGGTTTTGTTATTACAAGTGAAATCGCTTTACCAGAACTAGTAACAGCAAATTCTGCTACCCCTGATATTAGTGTTATAATTGAAGATAGTAAGGTAGATTCAATGCTAATTGAAACACCCTATTATCACTTTGTAGAGCATAATACAGTAAGGTTTTACATCCCTGATGTAGGGAGTTTTCTTGTAGCTGCAGGACAGAAGATTATGATTTCCCCTGTTGAAGATGCTGACGAAGGGTTATTGCGTTTATATGTGTTAGGGACATGCATGGGAGCTATCTTAATGCAAAGACGCATATTACCACTTCATGGTAGCGCAGTTGTAATAGAGGGGAAGGCTTACGCTTTTATTGGCGAGTCTGGTGCCGGAAAATCGACGCTTGCCTCTACTTTATTACAGCGAGGATACCAACTTTTAAGTGACGATGTTATCGCTATATCTCTATTAGGAAATGTGCCGTTCGTCACACCTTCATATCCACAACAAAAATTATGGCAAGATAGCTTGCGAAGCTTGAAAATGGATTCTAAGCAATACACATCCATATATGGTCGAGAAGATAAGTATAGTGTACCAGTTTCTTCATATGTTCTAGATCAAGTACCTTTAGCAGGGATTTTTGAATTAGATAAAATAGATAATGAAGAGATACATTTTCGTGCAATGAATACGCTTGAAGGCCTACAGCTTTTATCTAGTCATACGTATCGAAACTTTTTGCTTCCGCGTTTAGGGCTGATGGAATGGCATTTTCAAATGTCTGCGAGTATCGTTAATAAAATTGATGTGTATCAGCTGCATCGCCCAACCTCCCGATTTTGCGCAGAAGAACTTGTAGCTATTATTATAAATGCAGTAAAAAAGGAGTATGAAGAAGTATGAATCAAACATTGAATATACAGCAAACAGTTGTCCAAGTACAAGGAAATTTAGTAAGTGATATGGGCGGAGAAAAAGTGATGCTCAGCATTGAGAACGGTAAATACTATAATTTGGGGGAAATGGGCGGTGTGATATGGGATTTGCTTGTAGAACCTATTTGTATTGCTGAACTCGTTGAAAAATTAGTAAGAGAATACGATGTTGAACGAAATATTTGTGAAGCACATGTAATCTCATTTCTATCTATGTTAGAGCAAGAGAATTTAGTTAAACTTGTAGGGTAGTAGGTTGTGAGTGTTATGAATTTTTATAAGAAGCTAAAGACGCTTTGTTCACTACATCCTAAAACATGTTTATTATTAGGAGAGGCATTTGTTTATCTGGCTTGGGCGCGCATTTTAAAAGCGCTACCGTTTGCAAAAGTAGTGCCATTACTAGGCGAACAAATGAATGAAACATCAACGGATGCCAGTCATACGAACTTGATTATACTGCAAGATATTTCAGATGCCGTACATGCTATGAGTTTGCATACATATTGGGAAAGTATGTGCCTAGTTAGGGCCATCGCGGCAATGAAAATGCTAGAAAGGCGGGGGATTGAGAGTACCTTGTATTTAGGAACGGCGCGAGATGAGAATGGGCAGATGATTGCACATGCCTGGTTGCGAAGTGGGCCGTTTTATATAACCGGAGCAGAGGAAATGCATCGATTTAGTGTAGTAGGGAAATTTGCCCGCAAACTGGGCTAAGTATAAAGGGAGATTAGCATGCAAGTAGGTTATACGTTAAACTTGAATTGTGTTCCAACAGAGTTAAGACTATTACTCATATTGCTGCAAGATGAGGGAAATGTAGATGAAATAAATTTGCAACACATAAATTGGAATACATTCTTAGAGTTAGCAATGCATCATCGAGTGTTTCCTATGTTATACAGACGGTTGCAGAAGTTGAATTTGCCAATAGACGCTTCTATTTTACAAGCGTTGCACCAAGATTTTAAAAATAATACCTTTCAAATGTTGCATTTGAGCGCGGAGATGCAATACATGAGTCGTTTACTTGCAGACAGAGGAATCCGGTCTCTGTTTTTAAAAGGCCCTATACTAGCTATGGAACTGTATAGAGACCTATCTTTACGAACGTCTTGTGATTTAGATGTACTGGTCCCATTAGCAGATTTGCAGCGGGTAGAAGAACTGTTAATAGAACAGGGATATGAAAAGGATGACTATATTGAAACTGTACTTGGAGATTGGAAATGGCGACATCATCACGTTACGTACTTTCATCCTGTAAAGGGAATTAAGTTTGAGGTACACTGGCGTTTAAATCCGGGCCCCGCTATAGAGCCTCGTTTTCAGGATTTATGGCAAAGAAGACGAACGCGTCGTTTTGGTAATGAAGATGTTGCATTTTTAGGGCAAGAAGATCTATTCTTTTTTTTGGTTGCACACGGTGCTCGTCATGGTTGGTCGAGATTGCGCTGGCTTCTGGACATTCATCAATTTGTAAAGCAGGATGTAGATTGGAAAAAGGTCAGTCGCACCTTGCAAGCACATGGGTACTTACGAGTGGGGGGGCAAGCGCTCATACTCGGCTCTTCTTTATTAAAAACAAGTCTTTCAACAAATATGGTCACACTGCTAAAAGGAAAACATCCTGAGCGCTTGGCGCAGGAAGCTGTTTTTTATTTAGAGAGCATGATTAATTTACATACAGAGCCATTGCCCCATGATGTATCTGTGTACCATAAAAAGCATTTGGTTTCTCTAATGTCTCCTATGCAAAAGACGATGTTCTTAATAAGCTTTTTGTATCCATATCCAGAAGATGCGAAGACATTGCCACTTCCAAAATCATTGCACTTTTTGTATTTCCCCTTACGTCCGGCCATTTGGGCGTGGAAGAAAATTGTGCGATAGGAAAGGGGGTAAATACATGAAAGAACTGCGATATTATATGAGAGAATTGCATATGTTCTCGGGAAAAGTTTTATATATAAATATGATAGCGATGGTGTTGATCAGTTTACTTGAAGGTGCTGGTATTTTATTGTTAATTCCAATGATTCAGGCAAGTGGGATTGTGGGAGAAATGGCAGGTGCTTCTTGGTTAGAAAACTTTTTTGCATTTGTTAATAAAGTACCGGAAACATGGGCACTTCCTGTTGTTTTACTGATATATGTAATTTTAATTTTGTTTCAAACCATCATCCAGCAAAAATTGAATGTGAGAAATATGCAGATTTTAATAAAATTCACAAATTCTATACGCTTAAAAATCTACCGTTCGCTGTTAGAAGTAGAATGGAGCTTTTTTGTGAAAAAACGAAAATCAGATTTAATTAATCTGCTAACGAGTGAATTTGGCCGTTTTGTAAATGGTATAAACTTATGTTTACAACTACTGACTTCTTTTTTATTTACCTGTATCCAAATCGGCATTGCATTTTGCTTGTCACCTAGTATTACGTTATTCGTACTTGTATCGGGGTTACTACTAAGCTATTTTTCTAGACGTTTTATTAAGCGTTCACAATCACTTGGTAGTAAATCGACTGATATTGCAAAAGATTATCTCAGTGGCATAACGGATCACTTTAATGGTGTAAAAGATATTAAAAGCAATGCGTTAGAATGCTCGCGCTATACATGGCTACAAACATGGTGTGAAACTGTGCAAAAAGAGCAATTGGCTTACGCAAGGTTGAGCAATAGCTCACAACTGTTTTATAAAGTCGTATCGACTATACTGGTCGCACTCCTCATCTACGTTTCTATTCAAATGTTTCAGTCGCAACCAGCACAGCTACTCCTTATTGTATTAATCTTTTCGAGGTTATGGCCAAGGTTTACTGGTCTTCAGTCTAACTTAGAGCAGGTTGGAGCAACTATTCCAGTTTTTCAGTCGCTGTTTCAACTTCAACAACAATGCGAAAAATTACGTGAATTGAATCTTGCCAATCAGGAAGAAGTAGTTCCTTTGCAAATACAAGAGGGGCTTACATGTAAAAATCTTTCCTTTCAATATAAAAATGAAGGGAATACGTATGCGTTACAAAACATAAATTTACATATTCCTGTAAACAGCATGACAGCCATAGCTGGTCGTTCGGGGGCAGGAAAAAGTACGCTTATTGATTTGATTATGGGATTGATGCAGCCGGATGTTGGAAACGTGTATGTTGATAGCAAGCCTTTAACACAGCAAGAACTACCAGCTTTACGAAAAGAAATGAGTTATGTGGCGCAAGATCCGTTTTTATTTAATGCAAGTATACGAGAGAATTTATTGATTGTAAGGCCAGATGCTACCGAGAAAGAGCTATGGGATGCTTTAGAGTTCGCATCGGCTGTATTTGTTAAACAATTACAACAAGGGTTGGATACAGTTATCGGTGATAGGGGTGTTCGGTTATCGGGGGGAGAGCGCCAACGTCTTGTTTTAGCACGTGCTATTTTACGAAAACCAACTATTTTAGTGCTTGACGAAGCCACAAGTGCTCTAGATACGGAAAATGAGAGACACATTCAACAAGCACTCGAGCGTTTAAAAGGGCAGATGACGATCATTGTAATCGCACATCGTTTATCTACGATTGCAAATGCAGATCAGGTTGTTGTAATTGATAAAGGAGAAGTAGTACAAGCAGGAAGCTTTACCGATCTTGCAAAAAACGACAAAGGTTTATTTCATAAGCTGTTAGGTAATCAAGTAACGTTGCCGACTGAACAAAAAGTGGCTGGAGTTTTACAATATCGTTAAACTATAGCTTATTTGTAATGTGAATTTTCATCACATTACAAGCGGTATTACCGTCTTTGTATTTATATATAAAGTTACAATCATCCCTGGTGTAGACGCGGAAAGGAGGTGAGATCATGAAAGTAGTAAAAAAAATGCTGGTTCTATTTATGTTTATAAGTGCATTTACTTTTCCTACCTCTGCCCTTGCATCAGGATATAATTATCAACAAAAAAACACATATCAAACATACGTATATCAGGTGAAAACGTATTACGACACTAGTAAACAAACAAACTATTACTCTTCTTCAAAAGGAAACAGTCATTATACATACAGGTATGATTGCTATGACGATTACAAGGATTCCATTGATATTTGGAGAGATTGGTATTGTAACTGGGACTGGGAATGGTTTTGTAAATGGTACGAATGGCTATGGGGAAAAAAGAAATAGGAACATGAGCTTCGCTGCATGCAGTGAAGCTTTTTTATCTGAATCTTCATACGATATAATAAATTTAAATTTCATAAAAATTGTCTCATAGAGGAGAACCATATGAAGCATCAAACATCGAGACTTTTATATGTAGGTATTTTTATGTTATGTTGTTGGGGCATACTTGGCCTTGTAGTAAAGCAAACATCCCATGTATCTGTAATGGAGCAAGTTCCTATAGCTGTAGATACACTGGCTCCGGCTGTGGCACATACACCGGTACTTTCTACAAATGCTTATCAGGTTATGCGGCTAAAAGGACAAGTGCGCGCGACATTACACGTGCTGTTTTATATGTAAAGAGTGAAGGGACATCGATACAGATTTTCTATGCAAAGAACAGACTCTGTATATCAAGCGGACATCCCTGCAGAAGCTGTAGCCTCTGATTTTACATAAGTAAGTCTTATTACGGGGGAACGTATAAAAATAACCGCGGTCATTATGATTTGATTTCAGTAGGCGGCAATGATGATATCATGGTATATCTAGGTTGGAGTATGGATGCCGATGGTATTGCATGGATAAGTGAGGTACTTGCTGCGCACCCTGATCGAAAGGCAATTTTACATTTTCATGAGTATATGCTTGCGACAGGAACAAGACACCCTCTCGGAGAGAAATTGTATCAAGAGATCATGTTAAAACATCCTAATGTGTTTGCGGTACTCTCTGGTCATTATCATGAAAGTCAGCAGCTTATTGATGAAATAGATGATGATGGAGATGGAAAAGCAGATCGGAAAGTATAGCAATTACTTGCCGACTATCAAGCTGGCCCTGAGGGCGGACAGGGGGATATGCGCTTGTTGCATTTTGATACGATACGAAATCGTATTATTGTAAATACGTATTCACCATACCTAAACGACTATAATTTTTATGATACAAATGTGTATCCTGCAAAAGATGAGTTTGTGATGAACTTAGATTTAACGCCGCAGAAAAAACAAGTCGCGACAGATTATTTTGCAGTAAATGTCTATACAGACAATGTAATTGGCAAAGTAGAACGTGTAAATAGCGGCGGTATTGCAAGGGCAACATGGAATAATTTGAAGTCTAATGCATGGTATGCGATAGTGACAGACACGTTTACAGGGCAAGCAAGGTCAGATATCCAGACCTACGTAAAAGATCGTACAGTTCATTCAATTACCAAGAAATCACATACTCAGGCAAACTCGATATATGAAAAAGGTAATGCCATGTGGTTGCACGTCACGCTATTTAGCTTTTGGATCCTATGTAGTGTCATGGTCATTTTAGCAGGAGCTATTTTTTATCAAATGCGTAAGAGATAATAGAAAAGGTTCAGCATGCTGCAGGTATATGCTGTTATATAAAATGGAATAGAGGATGGGAGAAATGGAAGCATTTATTTACGATTTATTTAACGAAGATTTGTTATTTACAGCTGCTGAACGGTTTCAGATAGAACGGAATTCACTAGAAAAGGTCAGTACATCTGAAAGCTTTATTTATAGTTGTATTTGTCAAGGACAAGAGATGATATTACGTATCACACATAGCTCCCATCGTTCCGCAATAGAGATTGAAGGTGAAATGGAATGGATTGCACACTTAATTTCACAAGGTGTGCCAGCTTCACGCCCTGTTCTCTCTGTACATAGTAACGTGATAGAGGAGATTCCTACAAAAGAAGGGCAGTTTTTTGTGACGGTGTTTGAAAAGGCGCCCGGGCGGCATCCAAATATTCATGATTGGAAGCGCGACTTTTTTATAGAATGGGGTAGAACAACGGGTGCTATGCATAAAGCAGCAGTCTTGTTCGATTATACAACCAAGCGTCCAATGTGGCAGAATGAATATAATATTACAGCGATTCATACGTACGGTGAGCCTGATTTGATTGAAGTGCAGCGGCAGCTCATCCGTGATCTAGAGGCTTTACCGAAGGATGAGAGCGTCTATGGTATTATTCACTCTGATTTTGAGGACGGCAACTTCTTCATTCATCATGGTACAATTCATCCATTTGATTTTGATGAGTGTCAGTATCATTGGTTTGCCTATGATATTGGCAATGCAGTGCGTGCAGCCTCATGGTTTGTTGCTGATACAGATTCTGTATATACAGTAGAGGAATTTTTAAACGATTTTTTAGAAGGCTATTATAGTGAGTATCACTTAGATTTTCATTGGATCGAAAAACTTCCTATATTTATCCGTTTACGCGACTTATGTATTTATGTATATCTCATTGGTAAGCGTGGTCACAATATGTCCGAGGGGGAGAAGCGTTTTTTAGCAAGCATGAAGGAAGAAATTCGTGCAAAAAAACCTTGTGTACAAATCGATGTTAGTCAAATACGTCGTTATTAAGAAAGAGGTTCCATATGTCATGGAATCCTTTTTTGCAGGATGAGAAGAGCTACCAAAAAGGAAAAAAGTCATTTCTCGTTAAGTAAACTTATGGAGCTTCTAAGCAAATGATTAGACGAATAGAAGGGTATGACTATATAATAGGCTTCATTATTACACATAATGAAATGTTTTGTAAGAATCTTTCTTACATGGAATTTGATACAAAGAAGGTGTGTTAATGAATATAAAAATATCTGTATTAGATCTAGCACCCATTGTCCAAGGAGGTACGGCGACAGACTCGTTTCGTAATACACTGGATTTGGCGCAGCATGCGGAAAAATGGGGATATAACAGGTACTGGCTGGCGGAACATCATAATATGGCTGGTGTTGCGAGTTCAGCTACCTCTGTTGTAATTGGTTATGTGGCAGGCGGCACATCTCGCATTCGTGTCGGCTCAGGCGGTATCATGCTTCCTAATCATGCACCACTAGTCATCGCTGAGCAATTTGGTACACTGGCTTCTATGTACCCAGGTCGTATTGATCTTGGACTTGGACGCGCACCGGGAACAGATCAGCTTACAGCACGCGCGCTGCGCCGTGATTTACGAAATGCTGACGACTTTCCGGAGCAACTAGAAGAATTACGTGCGTACTTCGCCGGCGATGTAGAAAATGTTCGAGCAGTGCCAGGTGAAGGACTAGATGTACCGATATGGCTTCTGGGCTCAAGTGGATTCAGTGCACGTTTAGCGGGACAACTGGGCTTACCATTTGCATTTGCCAGTCATTTTTCTCCTGACTATACACTTCCTGCTATTGAAGCGTATCGCAGTACGTTTACACCATCACCAGTATTGGATAAACCATACGTCATGGTAGGTGCCAATGTGATTGTGGCAGAAACGGATGAAAAAGCGCGCTATCTTGCAACATCGCAGCAGCAACAATTCCTCAATCTCATTCGTGGCCGTACAGCACCGCTGCAGCCACCAGTAGAAAACATGGATTACTTGTGGAGCGAATATGAAAAGGCAGCGCTTGAACGTCAATTTGGTTCAGCAATTGTTGGCAGTCGTGAAACTGTAAAAGCAAAGCTTGAAGACTTTGTGAACATGACCGGTGCAGATGAAGTGATTGCGAGCGCGCACATTTTTCATCACGATGACCGGTTACATTCTTATGAAATGTTAGCTGAAATTGTAAGCAGGTAAAAACTCTCTCACCGGAGGGTTTTTTTCTTTGATATACTAGAGAGCAAGAAAGACAGCGGAGGAAGTACACATGAAAGTTCGTTACAAATTAATTTTGCTAGCACTACTTGCTTTAGCGGTAATACGCGTGTTTGATTGGTTCGGTGTATCACCTGATGATTTTCCAGCAGAATATAAAATGCCGCAAAAGCAAGAGTAATAGATTGTGAGATAGGGGGGATGCTATGACAGCGGAATTGCTTGCAAGAATAAAAGAAACAGAGGAGGTGCAATGGCGTAACCCATACCTCCTGCTGTTTGCGACCGCAATTCACAACGCACGTATTACAGCGGAAAATGTGAAAGCAGTGGAAGAGCGTTTACGCAGATTTGAGCCATATATTGCGAAGGTATTTCCGCAAACCAATGGTGTTATTGAATCACCTCTCATTGCAATACCAACTATGCAGAAGCACCTGCAAGTAAAAGGGAAGTTATTATTAAAATGTGATAGCCACTTTACCAATTTCCGGGTCGATTAAAGCAAGGGGCGGTATTTATGAGGTGCTGAAGCATGCAGAGCAATTGGCAGTAAGGCAAGGGAGGTTGGCATTGGAAGATTGCTATTCTCGTCTAGATAGCGAAGTGTTTCGTACATTTTTCTCACAATACCGCATCGCAGTCGGCTCTACGGGGAATTTAGGACTCAGCATCGGCATAATGGGAGCAATGCTTGGTTTTCATGTAACGGTACATATGTCAGTCGATGCCAAAGCATGGAAGAAAAAGTTACTTCGTCAAAAAGGTGTAACAGTCATTGAATATGAATCAATTTACTTGGAACCGTCTGCTCTGGCGGGCATGCTTGGACCTATACACGTTCCCAATGATCAGATCAGGAAACACACATCGTTTGGGCTACAGGGGGAAGTATGGTACGGCAGGAAGAGATGCAGACGTATTATAATAAAGGAAAAGAAACCTCTAATCTAGAATTATCTTGATTTAGTAATGTATGAAAAATATTGTTAGATTATAATAGTTCTAGGGGTATGTTTATCATCAGGGGAGGGTATAAAATGAAAATAAAAGCAGCGACTTTGTTGCTCGGAGCAGTGGGGATGTTTACCACAGTATTTTCATCGTCTACACAGGCTAACGGTACGCTTTTAAATGCGCCATTGATTTCTCAAAAGCCGGAACTCAATAACGGATGCGAAGTTACGAGTTTAGCCATGATGCTACAATACGGTGGTGTACCTGTTGGGAAAATGACATTGGCACATGAAGTCGCAAAAGATCTTACACCGTATCGAAAAGTGGGAAATACAATTTATTGGGGAAATCCTAATACTGGATTCGTTGGAGATATTACAGGGCGTTCTATCGGTTATGCAGTTTATCACGGCCCTATCTATGCGTTAGCGAATAAGTATACCAATGCAATCGACATAACAGGTCAATCATTTAAGGAAGTAACAAAGCAGTTAGATCGAGGTAAACCGGTCTGGGTAATTTCGACAAGTATTTTTGACACCGTACCTTGGAACGAGTGGCAAACCATTCAAACGCCGACCGGACCGCTTACAATGACGTTCCGCGAGCACAGTGTATTGCTAACGGGATATGATAGTACATATGTATATTTTAATGACCCACTTGCAAATGTGAAAAATCGTCGCGTATCAAAAGCCGCATTTATTCGTGGCTGGGAACAGTTTGGTAGACAAGCAGTTACTTTTGGTTCGTCTAAAATCATGATGGACAGTCCAGCGCAAGGAAGCAGCTTAAGTGGCGTTCACAATGTCTCCGGTTGGTTCTTAGATGAAAGCGGCGTGTCAAAGGTGGAAGTACTGGTAGATGGTCAAGTGATGGGACAAGCTACATATGGAAACGCCCGTCCGGATGTGCAACGTGCATATCCTGAGTATAACAATGGATATGCAGGCTTTCAGTATTCTCTTGATACAAATCGTTTGAGTAACGGTGTGCATACGATTACCGTAAGAGGTACGGGGAAAAATGGTAAGACGGTTACATTGTCAGGTTCTACCGTCACAGTATCCAATGCCATTGCGATGATGGACACACCTACACCGAATATGCAGCTTAGCGGTATTCACAACATCGTGGGCTGGTTCTTAGATGCAAGTGGTGTTGCCAGAGTTGAAGTATTAGTGGATGGAGCTGTGGTCGGCCAAGCTGTGTACGGAGATGCGCGACCTGATGTACAACGTGCGTATCCTCAATATAAAACCGGAAATGCTGGCTATCATTATGCATTAGACACAAAAACAATTTCTGAGGGGGTTCATAAGGTAACGATTAGAGGGGTCGGTAAAAACGGGGAAACAGTAACATTACCAGAACGAACGATTACAGTTGCGAATGTTAAAGGTGTTCTCGATAATCCAGTTTCTAATATGACAATAAGCGGTATTCATAAAATCGGCGGCTGGTTCTTGGATGAGAGCGGTGTCGCGAAGGTTGAAGTATTAGTAGACGGTGCTGCGGTTGGCCAAGCTGTGTACGGGCAGGAAAGACCAGATGTATTGCGGGCATATCCACAATCCAAAAATGGAAATGCTGGCTACGTCTATGAACTCAATACAATGACTTTAAAAGAAGGCAAGCATAACATCGCCGTACGAGAAACAAGTAAAACAGGTCGCGTCACAACACTTCCTGCTGCTCCTGTCACGGTAACAAACACACACAGTTATATTGATGCGCCTGATGCAAAAGAAACAATCAGCGGTAACTACACAGTGTCCGGTTGGTTTTTAGATCGGGCAGGTGTAGGAAGAGTTGAAGTGTTAATAGACGGTGCTATGGTAGGAAACGCGGTATACGGCCAGCCAAGATTTGACGTACAGCAAGTATATCCGCAGTACAACAACTTAAATGCCGGCTACCGATTTGTATTGGATACGAAAAAATTCAGTAATGGTAATCATACCCTAACAATTCGAGAGCGGGGTAAAAACAATCGAGTGGTAACGTTGTCGAACGTGCCGATTGTGATTGCAAATCATTAAATACAAGTAAAAATTAGTCAGTGTGACTGAATTTTTGCGTTACACTGATATTGTGTAGTTTGATGAAACTTACATAAAATACGTGTACTAAGGGGAAATTGTGATGAAGACAAACAGATTATGGTTACGTCTGTTAACTTTGGAGGATGCAGCCGATGTATGGCAACACTTTGCAGATCCGGCAGTGACAGAATTTATGGATATTGAGCCGTGCAAAGATATCGAGACAGCTAGGGAAATCATCCGGTTTCATATGATGGACAGTGGATGCCGATATGGTATATACAACCAAATAGGTGTATTTATTGGTACGTGCGGTTTTCACTATTTGCGCCAAAGTACGCATAAACACATTACTGCTGAAATCGGGTTTGATTTAGCAAAGGCCTATTGGGGTAACGGCTACATGAATGAAGCAGTACAAGCTTTGATTCAGAGAGGATTCACAGAGCTAGGATATCATACTATAGATGCGACCGTGGAACCGGGTAACAGTAGGTCAATTCGCTTACTGGAAAAGCTGGGATTTGACAGGGCTGAAGAAATGCGGGAGGGTTTAGTGTATTTCCAGCTTAAGCGGAATAAGTGGCTGGTACGTATAGCTAAGTAAAAATTACCGTATAAGATAGTAGATAAACTCTCTTATAAGCGTCACGGAGTACATATATGTTGCTATGTTTTGAAAATGGAAACGTATATTGTAGCTGGTGATTTCAAGACAAGGAAGTATGCGGAATTCAAATGGGTGCAGCTTCATGGGTTTGGTAACTTAGAATAGGCACCCCCCGATATTCTGATGGTTAAAATCTTATCAGCGAGTCAAGTCCGTGAACTTTCTTGTACACTGTATTTGTCCGTAAAAGCGTTATATTCTGATTTACGTAAAATATGTTTTTTTCTATAGTGATAAAAGTCACACTTTACCTTACCTTCAACACAAATGCATACACGACATCGCCCTTTGGAATTTCCGCATTCTTTTTATCAAACCAACGCACACTGTCTTCGTAATAGTATACGCCTGTTTCAATCGGCGCTTGAAACTCTGATTTTTCTGCAACTGTTTCATAGTCGTAGCCGGATACATGTTTAGATAGAATGACTTCATCAGGCTTCGCTTGATAATCAATCTGCAGCTTTATCTGTTCGCTGCCCTTTATAATGATAGGTGCTTTGCCTTTTAACAGTTCAGCCGGCGCCTCGGTGTCAGCGCATATATGCTTCCAGCAATAAGAACCAACCATTGTATTATAGGAATGTTCTCCAATTATAATGACTGCCTGGGGTGGATTCTCTTGTGTGAGCTGCTGACAAGATGTCAAAAGCAACACTGCAAGAAGAGATGTAATAAGTTACAGCTTATTGCAAGCTGATCAATAGAGATAAAAGCTTGATTGTAGAAAAGAGCGCGAATAAGCGCTCTTTTCTATGGAATACTATAGAGAAATATTAGATAGATAATAAGAATTTTTTTCTAGTTCGACTATTTTTATATCTATTGCGATAACTTTATGAGATTCGTTATAATGAAAAGCTTGTGAGGAAATGTGATGCAATTGCGTCTTTTTTTTATGACTTGAAAAAGTAGACACACTTATTTAAGACAGCTTTTGACACGAACAGACTCGTGGTGGCTATTTTTATATTCGCGGTATGAAAATAATGGTAAAATAGAGGTGGAGGTGGAGAGATGATAAAAGGTGTTATCTTTGATTTTGACGGCCTTTTGGTTGACACAGAAAGTATTTGGTTTGAAGCATTTCGCGAAGCGCTTCAAGCGTATGGAATGGATTTAACCGTGGAACAGTTTTCTAAAGTAATTGGTACGCATGACGCTGAGTTATATGAAATGATTGAAAAGGGTACAAAGAAGCCTGTGGAAAGAGAGGTTTTGCTACAAGAAGTGGACGATATCTTTCGAATGAAAATGGGTGAGCCCTCTCTTCGCGCGGGTGTTGTAGAGTACTTAGAGGAAGCAAAAGAAAGTGGTCTTCGCATAGCACTTGCTTCGAGTTCAAAACGCGCATGGATTGAAGGATTTTTGACACGCCTTGGTGTTCTTCACTATTTTGAAGTGCTGAAAACAAAAGAAGACGTAGAACACGTTAAGCCTGATCCTGCATTATACATACAAGCATACGAAGCGCTTGGTTTACAGGCTCATGAGTGCGTAGCATTTGAAGACTCGTTAAACGGGTTAATGGCAGCAAGAGCAGCCGGTTTACATTGTGTAATTGTTCCTAACTCGGTAACGGCACATCTGCCATTTGTGGATTACAGCCATCGAATTGAATCCATGAGTGACTATCAGTTAAAACATGTTTTACAGTTGTTGCCTATATAGGATGGGTAATCATCTTTTGGTATGTAAACTTAAACAAGCATAGCCCAATGAAAATTGGGCTATTGCTGAAAACTGCGCTTTTTTAACATTTGTTCAAACATCGGATAAAAGAACTGTACAACGAAGCCGAGAGAGAGTGTTACAATAATCGTTCCGATGCCGATGGCTCCTTTAAATAAAAAAGCAAGTAATAGCGCAAAGCTTTCACTAATAATACGAGAAGTGCGCAGATTTAAGTTAAAACGCGTATGAATAGCAACCATTAACGTGTCCATTGGACTAGAAGGAAACTTTGCTTGTAAGTAAACAGCAACACCGATGCCCATTGTTAAAATACCAGACAATAAGGATGTATATTGCAGCAATGCTGCTTGTGGCGAAAAGTCTTTTAAAACAATGAGAAGCCAAAAATCAATTAACATACCAATTACAAAAATGGTAGCGGCGGCCAACACTTCCGGACGTTTTTTCAACAGAGCTGCGTTGATGAAAATAAGAATAATACCATTAATAAATACACATGTTCCGACTGTTAACCCAAACATCTTAGATTCTCCAACTGCAAGTGCATCCCATGCAGATGCCCCTAAATTCGATTTAATAATAAGTGCTACACCCAAGGTTAGAACTAAAAGTCCAAGCGTAAAAAAAGAAAGTCTCTCTTTCATACATATGCTCCTTACATATATGATGTATTTGATGTCAGACGTCTGATGAAATTCTATATAAATCATACGGAAAGTGCTTTCAAAATGCAACATAAATTTTATGACAGTCTATAGTATGAGCTTGCAGCAACTGTTTCATGCCAAGATTGAAGGGCAATGATAACAACGGTTATAATAGAAGGGTAAACAAAGGGAAGGTGTTGTAATGAAGGTTTTAATTGCAGAAAAGCCAGATCAAGCCATGAAGCTAGCGGCTCCGTTTACTTATAAAAAACGTGATGGCTACATAGAAGTGTCACCTAATTCTTATTTTCCAAACGGTGCGTACTTTACATGGGCGGTAGGGCATATTTGTGAGCTACTCGCTCCGGAAGAATACGATGCTTCCTGGAAACGCTGGAGCGTTACCACGCTCCCTATGATTCCGCAAGCATTTCACTATAAGGTCACAAAATCAAAAGCTAAGCAATTCAACGTCATTCGAGGGTTGCTCAAAAGGCCAGAAATAAAGGAGATTATTCATGCTGGTGATGCCGGACGAGAAGGAGAGCTAATTGTACGAACGATTATTCAAACAGCACGTGTCCGCAAACCTATGAAACGGCTCTGGATTTCATCTTTAACAGAGAAAGCTGTGAAGGAAGGGTTCGCGAATTTACGATCTGAGGAAGAAACACGCAATTTATACGAGGAAGCATACAGTCGGGCATGTGCGGATTGGTTAGTTGGAATGAATGCTTCCCGTGTGTATACAATCTTAATGAAACAACATGGCATTTCGGATGTGTTTTCAGCAGGGCGTGTGCAAACGCCAACGTTAGCTTTAGTTGTGAAGCGAGAAAAGGAGATTGCTGCGTTTGTCTCAAAGCCGTTTTGGGAAGTAATTGCTAAGTTTAATATAGATGGAAAGCGATACGAAGGAAAATGGCATAAAGAACAGGAAACGCGCATTGATCATGCGGAAATGGCAGCAAAAATTGCTGCGTTTTGTCAAGGAAAGCCGGCACGGGTAGAGGAGTTAGAGATTGAAAGAAAGGAGTTTCAACCTCCGTATCTATTCAATCTGTCTTCACTGCAAGCGACAGCAAACCGTGCTTTCAAGTTTTCTCCTAAAAAAACGTTAGATGTTGCCCAAAGTCTATATACCAAAGGATATTTGTCGTATCCGCGCTCTGATTCAAGCTTTGTCACAAAAGGTGAAGCGGCAGGGTTTCCACATATTTTGGAGCAGCTCAGTCAGCAAACGACATATCAGTCGTATTTTCCAACTCCAATCGCTTCTATCCTTACGAATAAGCGTTATGTAAATGAAAAGAAGGTCACTGATCATTACGCCATCATTCCAACGGAACAGGTACCGAATGTGGCAAAGCTAAGTAGTGATGAATACAAAATATATGACCTCGTTGCAAAGAGGCTCATTGCAGCTCATTATCCTGTTGCTATATTTGATTATACAACGGTGTCTACCCTCGTAGATGAGCGTGCAACCTTTATTTCGAAAGGAAAGCAACAAATACAAGAAGGCTGGCGCAGGGTATTATATGGAGAAGGAAAGGAAGAAGAGGAAGACGTATTGCTCCCTCTTTTAGAAAAGGGTGAAACAGGTTACGTTGAAAAAGCAACCGTCAAAGAAGGAAAAACGCAGCCACCTAAGCGTTATACGGAAGGTCAACTTATCACGCTGATGAAAACGGCTGGGAAAGTACTAGAGGATGAGCAGCTAGAAAAGGTGCTTCATAAAACAGAAGGACTTGGTACAGAAGCCACACGTGCTGGCATTATTACGATGCTAAAAGATCGTAACTATATTTCAGTTCAAAAGAACCAAGTATTTGCAACAGAGAAAGGCATACTTCTCGTTGAAGCAATTGGGGATCAAATTCTGGCTTCGCCGGAAATGACAGCACGCTGGGAGCAGCGCCTCGGTGAAATTGGCCAGGGGCAGGCGGATGCGGCAATGTTTATGGAGCAAGCGAAAAAGCTGGCTGCTAAGATTGTAGAGCATGCAGTAACGCAGTCAGCTACATGGGACTTTAGTCAAATTGATAAAGAACAATATCAGTCAAGGCGTCCGGGCAAAAAAGAGTTTACACCGATTGGGGCGTGTAAAAAATGCGAGGGACAAATTGTAGATAAGGGCACATTTTACGGGTGTTCGAATTACACCAAAACAAAGTGCGATTTTACGCTTTCTAAAAAAATTCTAGGTAAAACCATCTCACAGGCAAATGCAAAGAAGCTACTAAAAGGGGAGCCGACAAGCTTAATCAAGGGCTTTAAAAAAGGGGATAAAGTGTTTGATGCTAAGCTCGGGTTTACAGATAACAAAATCCAATTCATATTTGAAAAATAAAAAAGTCTAATGTCTTAGCTGTTTCCCCTTTTGTCTTTTATGGAAAGGTTTCCATTCCAATCTTTGTACAAAAGTGATAGCATAGAATGGTAGGATACCGAAAGTGAGGAAATCAATATGACAAAGCAAGTACAAGCATTTATTTTTGATTTAGATGGTGTCATCACAGATAGTGCAGAACACCATTACTTAGCTTGGAAGCAACTAGGGCAAGAGTTACATATTCCGTTTGATCGGGAGTTTAACGAGCAGTTAAAAGGCGTTAGCCGCATGGATTCATTAGAGCGTATTTTAGCGCTTGGCAATCGTCAACATGATTTTACAGCAGAAGAAAAGGAAGCGCTCGCTACAAAGAAGAATGAACATTATAAAGAGTTGATTAAAGGTATTACAGAAGCAGATATCTTACCAGGTATCACAGATCTTCTTGCAGATATTCGCAAGCATGGTCTAAAGGTAGGCTTGGCCTCGGCTAGTAAAAATGCATTTGTTGTGATTGATCGTCTTGGTGTCGGTGAACATTTTCATTACATTGTAGACGCGGCAAAAGTGGCAAAGGGTAAGCCAGACCCTGAAATATTTTTAAAGGCTGCGGATGCATTAGGTGTTCCTTATGAAAATTGTATTGGAGTAGAGGATGCAGAGGCAGGTATTGAAGCGATTAAAGCAGCTGGTATGTTTGCTGTTGGTGTAGGAACACCAGAGTCTATGGCGAAAGCTGATTATGTTGTTTCTGGAACGAGCGAGCTGAGATATGATGAAATTATTGCCCGTTTCCAGCAAACAAAATAAAACAGCATATGCAAAACAAGCGAGGACTGAAATGTTCTCGCTTGTTTTGCATAAGAATATGTACCAATATCAGATAAATAGCAATGAATGCAAACATATCTGTACACACATATGGACATTTCTTCCTCTCTTACATATAATTAAAAGTAATTCTAAACAGATCGGAGTGATGCATTATGTTAATTGCACATATGAACCAAAAGAGTGAGGAAGGAACGGGCCGAACGAGATAATTGTCGCCGTGTCCTTCCATATAAAAGGGAGGATATTATATTGACATTGAATCATTTAGGTTGGGACGCTTATTTCGGATCACAACGTACGAAGGCATATGAGGTTGGGCGAGTTGTGCTTGAGCATAAACATATGTATCGAATCGTGTCCGATGACGGTGAATATTTAGGGGAATTGGCAGGTAAGTTTCGACATGAAGCAAGCGTAAAAAGTGATTATCCTGCAGTGGGTGACTGGGTTTGGATTACAAAGCTTCCAAATGAACAAAAAACGGTTATTCATGGTGTACTAACAAGAAAAAGTGCGTTTTCTCGTCAGGCTGCCGGCGAAAAAACCGAAGAACAGATTGTTGCAGCAAATGTTGATTATGTGTTTCTTGTAAACGCTTTAAATAAAGATTTCAACTTACGTCGTATAGAGCGTTATCTCCTACTTGCATATGAAAGCGGAGCACTTCCGGTTATTGTGCTGACAAAGCAGGATTTATGTGAACAGGTTGATGTTCTTATAGAAGAAACAAGAAGCATTGCGTTTGGCGTAGATGTGTTCGCTGTTGATAGTGTAAGCGGAACAGGAATACAAGAGCTGAAAAGCTTTATTAAAGATGGAAAAACAGTCGCGTTATTAGGTTCTTCAGGAGTAGGAAAATCAACTCTTTTGAATGCTCTTATTGGTGAAGAAGTTAGTAAAACAGGTGGCATTCGTGAGGGTGATGACAAAGGTCGCCATACAACAACTCATCGTGAGTTGTTCTTGCTCCCGGGAGGTGGTCTTGTAATCGACACGCCTGGCATGAGAGAATTGCAGCTATGGGAAGGAAGCAGTGCTGTGGAGGCTACATTTACTGATATTGAGCAGCTTTCAAAAGTGTGTCGATTTTCAGACTGTAAGCATGAAACAGAGCCAGGATGTGCAGTGCGTCTTGCTATAGATGAGGGAACCCTCGAACTAGAGCGACTTACCAGCTACAATAAACTACAGCGAGAAATCGCCTATGCGGCTCGTAAGCAAAGTACAGTCCTCGCTCGTGAAGAACGCAATAAATGGAAACAAATTACGAAAAGTATGAGAAAAGGTAAACAGAAATAGGAAAATACCTCGTCGAAAGACGAGGTATTTTCTTGCGAGGAGAATAGATATGAGGGAGGTTTTGCATCGTATACCAGAGCTAGCGGGAAAAGCGTTATTACAAATTCATTCGTTGGTGAAACCCAATAACGAAAGGACATTGGAAGAGTATCGTATTTCCAAGCATGAGCGCTATACGAAACGCTCTCAAGAGCTAAATCTATCTCTCGTACCTATTATAGATGCCTTGGATTTCATTGATAACCATAAGCAATTATTGAAAAATCGACCTATCGTTTTTTTACATGATGATTTTTATCCAAGCAATTTAATACTCACTACTAATAAATTAGAAGCGGTTATTGATTTTGGAAGGTATGAATGGGGAGACCCTTATCATGATTTTTACAAGATTGCTTTATTTACGAGAAACGTAAGTCCTGCGTTTGCAACGGGGCAAATACACGGTTATTTTGATGGAGAGCCTCCTCAGGAGTTTTGGCTGTATTATGCTTTGTATGCAGCGTTTGGTGTTGTTGCTGATGTGGTGTGGTCATCTGTGCATACGCCGCATCTATTAGAGGAAACAAAGCAGCGTTTAATGACAATCCTGCAAGATCATCATGACTTTAAGCAATGCATGCCTCAGTGGTACATACAAGAGTTACAAACATTTAAAAGTGAATTAGGAAACAAGTTTTAATTCGTGTAAAAAAGAGCAAATCCGTAAATTTTCCTTTTTTAGATAAATTTTGTATAAGTATGCCAAATAACTGACCCTTCATGGCACTCATGAATAAGGTAATAAAGAACAAATAAAGACGAAAGGAGACTAAAGTATGAACCGTTATCATGTAGGTGGTGTAGGCCATCCAGCGGTTGGGTTTGGCGTTGGTCATCCAGTTGGATTTGGTATTGGTCGTCCGCCTTTTTGGGGAGGCGTACCCTTTGCGGCAGGCTTAGCAACAGGAGCGTTGTTATCACCTGGATTCGGAGCTTATCCTGCACCATATCCCGTTCCTGCACCGTACCCAGTTCCTTACACGCCATATTATCCTTATTCGCAGTATGGTTATTAACATAAGAACAATACACAACGCCATCCTTAAGGATGGCGCTGTTATTCTTTAATAGCGAAAAATGATAGTATCCATTAAAAGTAATGGAAGATATGCTAGTAAAATTAAAATAAAGCATCCCATGTAGGATTCTCTATTTTCAGGCTTTGTCTAAATCTTTTTTGATTGGAGAAGTAGTCTGCTTTAAAACAGAAACCCAATGTTGTTTAATTTGAGCAGGTACATGAATCTCTCTTTGACTGTAGGTAATTTGCTCATATGTACCTGTTAGCTGCTGCATATAAGAAGAACGAAGGTGCTCATCTACATATAAAGCATATTCACGCAATGTTTGTGTTTTCTTATGAGGTAAACCAATCCGCTCAAGCTGCTTAACGAGCGCATGATAAGCACTGGCAAAGTTCTTTTCATTCATATTTCGATAACGAAGCTGTAAGAAAAGAAAGAACAACCTTAAACGATGTTTTATGCTTAAGACAGCCACTATAAGTACAAATACGACTATCACTATTGAGGTTTTCCAAGTCCATTGTATAATTGGCTTTTGAGTGGTTGTACCCGTCACTTCCTCTGAAAAATCCTTCTGGGGTTTTTCAGCTGGTTTTGCTATCGGGTCGGTTGTTTCGCTCGTTGTCTGCGGAGCTGCAACAACTTCTTGTGTAAAACGATAAGGGTTAGTAAACCCTTTTGTCGGTTCAAACGGAACCCACCCGTACCCCGGAAAGTACACTTCAACCCAAGAGTGAGCATTGTTATTGGTTACTTGATATATATCTTCATAATTGGTTTCTGCTGTTCCGCTTGTTTTTTCTCCTTCAGTGTACCCCTTCACCCAACGAGAGGGAATATCAGCTGCTCGAAGTAATACAATCATAGCACTTGAAAAGTTGTTGCAGTATCCTTTTTGTGTTTCAAATAAAAATTGATCAACATAATCTTGATTTTCTTGCGGATAAGGCACATCTTTCATTTCGTACGTAAAATCTGCAAAATAGTTTTCAATGGCTTTTACTTTATCGTAGCGATTAGTTTTGTCAGCTGTTAAAGTAAGAGACAAATCTTTTACTCGTTGTGGCAACTGCGCAGGAAGTTGTGTGTACATGTTTTTGAAATAAGGTGTATTTTCTAGTTCATCAGGTGAATTAACACTTTTTAAACCCTCTATAGGAAATTCAGGAACACTAAAATTTGTTTTGTAACTGTCAACCACCGTCGATGGAGGAATAGGTATTTTTTCAGAAACTATATCTACATCCAGTGGCCACTCAATCGGGGCTTCAATCGAAATAAGTCCTGCTGGGTAAATAAAATAAGGGGGTAAGCCGTTCAAATTGAAAGAAGCCCGTGCAGGTTCTGTTTTTGTAAGTGGGCCGTACCAATTCATTGCATTATTAACAAATTGGGAAGGAGTGTCTACGATTCCCACATCCAATTGAGCCTCGCTCCTATCAGAATTTTCCCATCCCTTTCCTGTATAGAAATCTTTCACTTCTACCCGCCAATAGGAGCTGTTTGCTGTAATTACCGAAAATACTGGTGTATCATCTGGAAGGAAGGGACCACCTAATTGTGAATCATCTGTGCTATACCCAACTTTTGCTGTTCCCTCACTTTTGGCAGATGTAAGTGAGGTGAAACGAGAGATGGGATCAGGCCACTGCGGTGCAAGTTTTGGTGCGAAATAACCAATAAGAATGCAACATGTAATTGCTACAAAAAGCTGTAAATGAAAGATAGGATAGCCTTTAAATAAAGGTGTGATGCGAGCTGTATTTTGTAAGCCAATTGTAATAAAACCCAGAGCTGTTACCCCAATAATAGATTGTTTGGCGTAATAGGGAGAGAATGTGTCAAAAATGGCAAGATAGACAATGGATAGAATCAGTAAAAATAGCAGTCCTTTTTGCTTTTGAACCACCCACTGATAGGAAAGTGAGCAACTGACCCATAGCAAGATAAAAAATAATAAAGTTCGAACGATAGGAGTCCAGTTCTTCCATTCTCCTGTAAAAAGGTGACCAATATCCGCTGTAACATCATGTAGAAACCCATTTAACCAACTTGATTCGCCATATACATGGCTTGAAGCCGTATGCAATAAAAGAATAAGCAGCATGCTTTTTAAAGGTATGGATATAAGCTTGCGAATACCAATCCATGAACCGACAAGACAAGCGCCGATAAAAATGATAAAGACATCTATGCGGTACATATCTGTTACCATTGGTAATGGTTTCAGCCACTGTATTAAAATAAAAAACAAAATAATAAGTAATGGGATGTGTTTCATTTGTATATGATCCTTTTTCAATACTAGCTCACCTCGAAAAACGCATTCTCGTATTGATTTTCATAAACCATCTTTACACGAATATTGTATTGCTGCAAAGTTTTTAATCTATGTAATTCGGTTTCTGAAAAGGCAGAAGCGTTAGGTTTAATCACAAAAATAATAAGAGTTTTGTTCGTTTTAGAAACCAGTTCAGCTATGGGGTGCATGTCTTTAGAAAGCTCCCCTGTTACCAGCATACAGGAAGTTATTCGATTGCTGTTGGTAAGCTCACTTTGTAAAATGTTGAAAAGTGAGGAGCTACTATCATCTTGCACTTTTGCTAAATGAAAAAAGATGCTTTGAAGCTGTATCTTTCCTTTGTGAAGGGGAAAGAAGGTACGCTCTTTTCCCATCGATAAAAAAGAAGCGTGTGCGTCCTGCTGTAAAGCAGCTTTTACAAGTGATGCACAAAAGCTTACTATACCTTCAAACATTGGGGAGCTTGTCCGATCCATGATGATTAACATGTTATCACTGCGTTGTTGTTCAAACTCCTTTGTCATAATCATACTTTTACGAGCAGTTGCTTTCCAATCAATCCAGGAAAACCGATCTCCTGGTCGGTATTCACGTACACTAGCCGGCATAGAAGCGTTTTTTGAAAGAAGTGAAGCTGTTGACTGTTGACCTTGCTCGGCTCTACTGGATTGGGCAAAGCTAATGGATGTATAACGTGGATATACCAGAAGCGTGTCAAGGAGCGCTGATGAATACTCCTTGTTACACATACCTAGCATATCGCTTGTTGTAAGATGAACGGTAGAGAAAGTATGTTCACCTCGCGGAATAGAGGCAACCTCATATTGAAATTGTAAGTTTTTTTTAAACCATGGAAACAGTAACATGGTGGATGGAACTTCTGTACGTTCAAGTGAAGCAGGAAGTACATCTCTTACAATAAGATATAAAAGAGGAAAGCGATTTGGGCGTTTCATGGTTACGGTAACAGTGATGGTTTCGCCGGCAGTAAATTCTTTCTTTTCCAAGGATCTTGTAATTTCTATATGTGCTAAGTCATAAAAGGAGAGTGTCAATGCGTACAGTATAAAAGGTGTGCAGGCATACAACAGAAACCAGCTCACAAAACCACCTTGAAACATGGTATAACAAAACAAGACAAATAAACCGAACATTAAGACCAACCTGTGAAAAATTTGTTTACTAGCTTGTTTCATCACGAAAGCACAACTCCTGTAGGAACGGGAGTGCGCGTCACAATTTTTGCTATTACACTTTCCGCGGTCATACCCTCAAATTTTGCTTCCAGCTTTAAGATAAGTCGATGTGCCAATACATAAGGTGCCAACATTTTAATATCGTCAGGTACTACATACTCTCTTCCGTGAATGAGTGCGTATGCCTGTGCAACCTTTAGTAGAGCTAAAGAGCCACGCGGACTAGCCCCCAATTCAATCGTATTGTAAGAGCGGGTTTGTTGAACGATTTTAACAATATAATGCTTGAGATTTTTATCCACATAAATTACATCTACTTGTTTTTGTAATTCTTGTAATTCTTTTACTGTCACAACCGATGGAAGAGAAGAAAGTGATTTGGCGTTTCTTCCATTTAAAATTAAGAATTCTTCTTCCGGTGTTGGATATCCCATTTTAAACTTCAGCATAAATCGATCAAGCTGTGCCTCTGGCAAAGGGTAAGTCCCCTCATACTCAATAGGATTTTGAGTGGCCATCACAAAAAAAGGATAAGGCAACGGTCTAGTAATACCATCAATTGTTATATTTCCTTCCTCCATTCCTTCTAACAAGGCAGATTGGGTCTTAGGAGAGGTACGGTTAATCTCATCAGCTAATACAATATTACCCATAATAGGACCTGGGTGGAATTCAAAACGCAATTCCTTTGGATTATATACAGAGACCCCTGTAACATCAGAAGGGAGTAAATCAGGTGTAAACTGAATCCTTTTAAAATCAGCTGCAATCGATGTTGCGAGCGTACGCACCAACATAGTTTTTCCTACACCTGGCACATCTTCTAGCAGAACATGTCCTCTAGCCAGTAAAGCCGTTAAAGTGAGTACAATTTCTTTTCGTTTTCCGACAATTACATGTTCCATGTTTTCTATAATTTTTTTCGCGATAGGATGCAATGAATCTTGAATCATGATAGTCCTCCTTACATATGCAATGAAATAATAAATATCGTTTAATTATTCACATATTCGACAATGTACACCATATTACCTGTCTGAAAATTCATTTAAATAAAAAATATGAAACGGAAATGTATGAATCCTATAGGTTTTGAAAGGTGGATTTTAAAAATATAATTTTTTTATTGACAAATATCGATATTATATGCAAATATAAGTATACTAATAAAATAGTTACTTCCTCGTCAGCTCAAGATGAGGTAGAGGTCGCGATGCTTAATAGTACACTGAAGGAGAGTCAGAGAACTTGTTGAAATCAGTGGAAAGGAAGTGTCGCCGAAGCGCCGTTATTCTCTGATTACGGTAGCTGGGACTGTTTCCGAATAGGAACAGGACTGTCATGATACAAATCATGATGAACTATCCTTTTTGTCTGGGGGAAATTGCGTTCGCACCTTCAGAAGGTGTGTTTTTTTTATGCCTAATTCCATGACAAACGATAGTTTTCTATATTTTGAGCAAGAGGACATCGGAGGCGAAACAATGAATAAAGGAAAATTAGGTTTATGGATTTTAACAGCCCTGGTGGTTGGAAATATGGTTGGTTCAGGTATTTTTATGCTACCGCGTTCTTTATCTGAAGCAGCAAGTCCTGCTGGGGTGTTAGGGGCATGGTTATTAACAGGTTTTGGTGTGTTGATGACTGCGCTTGTGTTTGGTAATTTGGGGACAAGAAAGCCGGAATTGAGCGGCGGGCCGCAAATTTATGCAAAAGAGCTGTTTAAACCTGGCTCACAAGCATCTATTTTGTCTGGATTTATGGCTTCATGGGGATATTGGATTGGAAATTTAGCAGGTAATATCGCTATCATTACTACATTTGCAGGTTATTTATCAACATTCTTTCCTATTTTAACAAGTCGTGCTGAATTATTTACAATTGGCAGCTTTACGTTAAAAGTAGGCAACGCTTTAACATTTATGGTATGTACGATGTTGCTTTGGTGCACACATTTTATAATTTTAAAAGGTATTGAACAAGCGGGGAAATTAAACTTTGTTGCAACAGCAGCAAAAGTTGCGGGCTTTATGTTGTTTATAATCGTGGGCTTATTCGCTTTTCAAAAGGCAAATATTTTACCATTTGTAGCACCGCGTGCTGATGAAGCTGGCGCTACAATTGGTCTTTTTGGACAAATTAACAATGCGGCTGTTGCTACGTTATGGGCATTTATCGGTGTTGAATCCGCTGTAGTCTTCGCATCGAGAGCGAAAAGGAAAGTAGATGTAAAGCGAGCAACGATTCTTGGTTTGTTCATAGCACTGGCCATTTATATTGGTATTAGTACACTTGTAATGGGAATGCTTGAGCAACAAGTCTTGGTTACGTCTGAAAAACCACTAATTGATGCAATTGAAACGGTGCTTGGACCGGTAGGGGGTAAGCTTTTAGCTGCAGTAGGTCTCATCAGCTTATTTGGTTCTACGATTGGTTGGGTAATGTTAAGTGCAGAGGTGCCGCATCAAGCAGCAAAGCAAGGCCTGTTTATTCCTGCATTTTTAAAAGAAGGGAAAAAGGGTATTCCGACTTTCTCTCTGATTGTAACAAACTTATTGGGTCAACTGTTCATCTTTTCTACAGTATCTAATTCTATTTCAGCGGCGTTTGACTTTGTTATTTATATCGCAACACTTTCTTATTTAGTACCTTACTTTATTGCCTCTGTTTTCCAACTAAAATTGGTAATTACAGGTGAAACGTATGAAGATGGAAAAGGGCGTATGCTAGATGCTATCATTGCAACCCTATCTACGCTGTACTCAATATGGGTAATCATAGCGGGTACAGCTGATTTAAAAACCTTCGCATTCGGCATGATTTTGCTTGCAAGTGGCATTTTCTTCTATGGTACAATGAAACATCATCCTTTATATGAACAAAAATAATTTGTTTAAAAAGCAAGTAGCTATGAGCTACTTGCTTTTTATATGAATATTTTTCCTGTTTCTAACAAAAGACCAATTATAAATCCACAAACCGCGCCATTAACACGAATCCACTGCAAGTCTTTTCCGACGTTATTTTCAATCATTGCAATAAGTGTGTTATCGTCTAATTTATCTAAGTTCTCTTGTACTAACTTTCCAATTTTATGATGATTTGTCTCAATAAATCCAGCAATTTGCTTATGTAGGCTATGTTCTATATGGATCTTGTATGATGGCTGCTTTAGCCAAGCAACCATTTTTTCTAACAATGGAATTGCATATCTTTCAACAAAAGCATCTGTTTGTACAAAGGTGAGTGCTCTTTGTTTAATGTTTGTAAGCAAATCTGTTAATAAGCTTGACATACTATATGAATCCAGTATGCTTGTTTTCCATGAATCGATGCTATTTATGAGCTCCTCATTACTTTTGCCTTTTTCTAGTTCACTCTGCAGTTTTTCCAACAAAGAGCGGCGATTGTCATTTTCTTCATTTTGTAAGCTATGAATCCCACCTATAATGAATTCCTGTATAAATCCACCCAATTTGTCAGCGTCAATTACGTTAATGAATGATTTAAGCGCGAATTGTAAAAATCCATCCAATTCTATATTTTGAATGGCCTTTAAAGCAACGTTGCCCAGTGTAGTTTTTGTTTCTTCTTTTTCTGCCCAGTGTTTCGCTTTTATTAAGATATAGTCCAAAGCTTTTTCATCGTAACGATCTTGTAGAATCCGATCTATAATTAGGGTTACAATACGTTTCGTATCAGCTGACAGCACATATTGTTTCAACTCTTTTTCAATGTAAGGAGCGAGCATCTCTGGTTGAACATGCTCTAGTAGTTTGCGTGCAATGGTTATGACTGCTGTTCGGGTTGCATTCGTGTGCAGCTTTGCTTCAAGCCAAGCGAGCAATTTAGAAATAATATCAGCTTTTTGTAACTTTTCCATAATGCTTTCTTTTGTTAACCATTCATGCTCAAGCATATGAATGAGTCCTGTTGTTACACGCTGTCTGTTCTTAGGAAGCAATGCTGTGTGGGGAATCGGAATGCCAAGTGGGTGCCGAAATAAAGCGGTGACGGCGAACCAATCAGCAAGTCCCCCCACCAGTCCAGCTTCAAAAGCGCCGTGTAAAATAACACCTGTTGTCGTATCTAGAGGTAAAGTACTTAAAAACCCCGCTCCCATTACAGCTAAAGATGTTCCTGCTAAGTATTTGGATTTTGGTGCCATCTTGCATCACTCTCCTGTTCACTTTATCATTCAGAACGAGTAGAGCACCGCCGCAACGGTGCCCTCTAGTATATGTATTTGCTATTTCGACACGTTTTGTTTATATTGTAAGCTTTTAAACAACTGCGTAAGCTCTTGTTCTGTTAAGTCGCGCCACTTGCCAACCGGCAAATTTTGCAAGTGAATGTTCATAATACGTACACGCTGTAAACTGACAACACGATAGCCGAGAGCAAGACACATACGACGAATTTGTCTGTTAAGCCCCTGTGTTAAGATAATACGAAATACACGATCCGATTCCTTCATAATTTTACAAGGCAGTGTTTTTGTATCTAAAATTTCCACACCAGCACTCATTCGTTTTAAAAATTCATTGGTGATAGGTTTATTAACGCGAACGATATATTCTTTTTCATGATGATGCTCAGCTCGTAATATTTTATTTACAATATCACCATCATTTGTCAATAAAATTAAACCATTAGAATCTTTATCGAGACGACCAATAGGGAAAATCCGCATTGGATGATTGACAAAATCGACAATATTTCCTTTGATATGTCGCTCTGTTGTACAGGTGATACCTATCGGCTTATTAAGAGCGATATAAACATGTTTTGGTTTAGCTTTTACCGGCTTGTTATCTAATCGTACATCATCGCCTTCGTGAACCTGACTACCAAGTTCAGCGATTACGCCGTTAATCGTTACTCTTTTATCGGAGATCCATTGGTCTGCTTGGCGTCTAGATCCAATACCCGTCTCACTGATAAATTTATTAATTCTCAACAGAAACCCACCTTCATTGCGTTATAAATTAAATGTAGCGTGATATGCCAAATAAGTCAACGGTGATGCCTTGTCATACGTAAACAAAGGGGGTTCTTAAAAAGATGTTTGGCATGTAAAACACGTTTTTTTACAGGTGCAAAAGGGGATGACTGTAAGGTAAAAATCTAAGTCAATTCATGTATGTATCTCTGTATGTTGTCGATATGTGAAAGCTGTGGCTTAGCATATTTGCACTATCAGAATAACGAGAGGGGGAGTCTTTTGAAAGACTCCCCTAACATTGTGAAGTGAATTAAAAAGCAGCTCCCATAGCACTTGCTTTTTTGATTGCTTCTTGTTTAATACGTTCAGCTTCGGTTGGCTGTGCGGCATGACCTTCTATAAATAGCGTTTGAAAATCTGTTATACCAAAAAATGTACCAATTGCTTGTAAATATTTTGGCGCAAAATTAAAGCCCTCTGCTGGACCGCTGGAGTACACGCCACCTGAAGCCTGTATATGCAGTATTTTTTTACCTTGTAATAAGCCCACAGGACCATTTTCTGTGTACTTAAAAGTTTTTCCAGCAACTGCAACGCTGTCAATATAAGCTTTTAAAATAGGAGGGAATAAGAAGTTCCACATAGGTGTAACAAATACAAATTTATCGTGACTGACGAATTGATCGACAAGTTCAGTCAAACGTGCAACCTTTGTTTGCTCCTCAGAGCTTAGTGCGTCAAAGGCTTGTCCCTGTTGTAACTTCCCCCAACCGTTAAACACATCTAAATCAATATGAGGTATATTTGTCTTGTATAAATGAAGCTCAGTAACTGTATCAGTACCATTACTTTCTTTATATGCCTGTAAAAATGCATCGCCGGCAGCGAGGCTAAAGGAGTGTGGTGCATTTGCTTGTTCGTTTGCAAATGGGTGAGCTGTAATATATAAAAGCTTGTTCATGTTTGTCCCTCTTTTCTTGTTGTCGTGCGGTTCATTTTATATTATGAAGAGACTGCTTTTAGACATACATGTAGGTTTTTACAATTTTGTACATTCTGGGGAATTATTGTTGTTCCAGCCATTCAAACATACGTAAAAGTGCATGTTGGTGAACAATAGGCGGAAGATGATGTCCGTATCCCTCATATAAATGTAATGTTACAGGATGTGATTGCTCCTGCAGTGCATGATACATATCCATGCCATGATGATGGTCTACTTGTACATCGGCTGTGCCGTGCATAATTAAAACCGGACACTGTATATACTGCGTCATATAGATCGGGGACCTATGCTTATATGCATGTGGTACCTTGTTAGGAGATCCGTTTAGTACTCGTTTTAACATTCTGCGTAGATCAATGCGTTCTTCATATGTTTGGGCTAAGTCTGAAACGCCGCCCCATAATACAAGTTTATGTACATCATACAGTTTTACAGTTGTTTGCACAGCATTGATAGCACCTCGTGAAAAGCCCATAACAGAAACTGTGGTTGTAAAGGGTAGGCTTTGTAAGAAATGGTAGGCAGCTACTACATCTTCGTTTTCTGCGCCCCCAAATTCATCGCGCCCTTCGCCGCCCTCATTGCCGCGATAAGAGGGGGCAAATACAACATAACCATGCCGGGTAAATTGTTCAATCCATTCTAGCTTTACTTTTCCGACCTTGCCGATGCCACCTCTGCAATACAAGAGGGCAGGAAAAGGTCCAAGCTGTTTATTTATAGGAAAGTCATTCGTTAAAGGTATTGTTGGAAGAGCAGCTTGATATAGGTTCGTTATATGCTGCTGCAACTCTTCGAACGAGTATATAAAGCCTGGAGGAAGTCCTAAATAACCTTTTACTCGCAAATTGTTAGAGATGTATGTAATATGATAAATCATAAGCAGGCTCCTAGAAATTTTGTGATGTGTAACATATGATATGTACAAAGTATACAGCAATTTTTAGAAAATAATAAAGCTGACAAAAATAAATTTTTGTACCATTTTTCGAATAACCGTGCTATAATATGGTTAATTGTTTTTGTTCGGTATATGCTGGATAGAAGAAATGTTTATACAATCATCTTGAAAGAGTATCTAGAGCAAGAATAAGTAATATAATGTGGGATAGTCCACACAGGAGGTACAACACATGTTACAAGGTAAAGTAAAATGGTTCAACGCAGAAAAAGGTTTCGGCTTCATCGAAGTTGAAGGTCAAGACGATGTATTCGTTCACTTCTCCGCTATCCAAGGCGAAGGCTTTAAAACTTTAGAAGAAGGCCAAGCAGTTTCTTTCGAAATCACTGAAGGTCCTCGTGGTCCTCAAGCTGCTAACGTTCAAAAGTAATTGTGAAAAGAACTCCGTTTTCGGAGTTCTTTTTTGTATACATAAAAACCGCTCTCCTTAGAGAGCGGTTTTTATTAAAGCTTAAAAGAACTTTTTAAGGAAACGATCAAGTTAAATACAGGTTTTTTCGATGTTGTATGTTTTGGGTCTACGTTAAAGTAACCATGACGGAAAAATTGGAACTTATCCTGTGCTTTTACTTCTCTCATATTCGGCTCAATAAAGCCTTGCAGAATTTGCAATGAATTTGGATTCACATTCTCGAGGAATGTTGTGCCTTCTTTTTCTTCGTCTAAAATAAGTGGCTCATACAGACGGAATTCTGCAGGTACAGCTTGTGTAGCTTCTACCCAGTGTAATGTTCCTTTTACTTTTCGGCCGGTAAAGCCTGTTCCACTTTTGGTTTCTGGATCATATGTGCAACGTAATTCGATGACATTTCCATTCTCATCCTTAATGACTTCTTCACATTTGATGAAGTAAGCATGTTTTAAGCGTACCTCATTGCCTGGGAAGAGGCGGAAATACTTTTTAGGCGGATTCTCCATAAAGTCATCTTGTTCAATATAAATTTCACGAGAAAATGGAATTTTACGCATACCCATCTCAGGGTTTTCTGGATTAATTTCAGCATCTAGCCATTCTACTTGACCCTCTGGATAGTTCGTAATAACAACTTTGAGCGGGCGTACAACACCCATTGTGCGCGGCGCTTTTAATTTCAAATCTTCACGTACAAAGTGCTCCAGCATTGCTGTATCTACAATGCCCGTTGTTTTGGCAACACCAATTTCACGGCAGAATGTACGAATTGCTTCCGGTGTGTAACCGCGGCGGCGAAGCCCCGAAATAGTCGGCATGCGCGGATCATCCCAGCCATCTACATAGCCTTCTTCCACAAGTTGCTTTAATTTCCGCTTACTCATTACAGTATTTGTTAAATTTAAGCGACCAAATTCAATTTGTTGCGGCTTGCTTTCCATCTCGCAATTCTCGATAAACCAGTTGTAAAGAGGACGTTGATCTTCAAATTCTAGTGTACAAATGGAGTGTGTAACATCCTCCAGTGCGTCTTCAAGTGGGTGTGCAAATGCATACATTGGATAAATGCACCACTTATTCCCCGTGTTATGGTGCGTTGCATGTGCAATGCGATACATAACAGGGTCACGTAAGTTAATATTAGGAGAAGTCATATCAATTTTAGCGCGAAGCACCTTTTCACCGTCACCAAATTCTCCATCGCGCATGCGTTTGAATAAATCTAGATTTTCTGTAACAGATCGATTGCGATAGGGGCTTTCCTTTCCAGGTGCAGTTAATGTGCCACGATATTCGCGAATTTCCTCTGCTGTTAAATCATCAACATAGGCTAAGCCCTTTTTAATAAGAAGAACAGCGCGATTGTACATTTCATCAAAGTAATTTGATGCGAAAAATAACCCGTCCCATTCAAAGCCAAGCCATTTTACATCTTCTTTAATGGAGTTAACAAATTCGATATCTTCTTTTAACGGATTGGTATCATCAAAGCGTAAATTTGTTTTGCCGCCAAATTCATCTGCCAGCTCAAAATTCAGCACGATAGACTTGGCATGTCCGATATGTAAATATCCGTTTGGTTCTGGCGGGAAACGTGTAATAATATGATCGTGCTTCCCAGTTTCTAAATCTTCTTTTACAATGTTTCTAATAAAATTAGAAGCGTTATGTTCCACGTATTTCAACCTCTTTCATTTTCTATATTGTATCATTTTACCTGTATTATATAACATAAGTAAAGAGTTTGCTGAATGAAAGCTTGTGCGCTCCATTTTTTAGTTAGTTATGTTGTAAATTAAGCCGAAATTCACTTTGGTTGTGAGCATAGCTACAAAGCGTGTTATGATAGTTATAAAAAAGGAGGTTTTATTTTGATGCAAATTGATGAGCAACGCATTGTACAATACATAAGAGACCTTGTAGAAATTCCTAGCCCTTCTGGTTATACAGAAGAAGCTATTGCATATGTGGCGACCTTTATGAACAAACATAACGTCCCATTTGAAATTACGAAAAAAGGGGCATTGCTGGCAACGCTCTCTGGTAAAGACAAGACACGACATCGCCTGCTTACAGCCCATGTCGATACTCTTGGTGCCATGGTGAAAGAAATTAAAAGTGATGGCCGACTTAAACTAACAATGGTAGGGGGATTTCGTTGGAACTCTGTAGAGGGTGAATATTGTACGATTCACACTGCAAATGGTACAACATACACAGGTACAATTCTTGTACATCAAACTTCTGTTCATGTGTATAAAAATGCAGGTGATGTAAAGCGTGACGAAGATCATATTGAAGTTCGACTAGATGCAGCGGTAAAGTCTAAGGCAGAAACAGAGCAACTAGGCATTCATGTGGGGGATTTCGTATCGTTTGATCCACGCTTTCAAATTGCAGGTGACTTTATTAAATCGAGACATTTAGATGATAAAGCAAGTGTTGGGATTTTACTTCACCTAATAGAAGTCATTCAAGAAGGCGAGTTAGATTTACCTTACACAATACATATTTTAATATCAAATAATGAAGAAATCGGTTATGGTGGTAACTCTAACATTCCAGCTGAGACAGTCGAGTACATAGCTGTTGATATGGGAGCAATTGGTGATGGACAAGCAACAGATGAATATACAGTTTCTATTTGTGCCAAAGATTCGAGTGGACCATATCATTATAAACTGCGTCAGCATTTGACAAACTTGGCCATTACAAATGATATTGGATATAAAGTAGATATTTATCCGTTTTATGGTTCCGATGCTTCAGCTGCGATTCGCGCAGGTTACGATATTAGACATGGATTGATCGGTCCAGGCATCGATGCTTCACATGCTTTTGAACGTACGCACGTTTCTGCTCTGCGTCATACAACACATCTATTGTGGCGATATATATACTCTCCTATGTTTTAGGAAAAACGCTTCCTTTTACGGAAGTGTTTTTTTTCTGCAAGAAAACAGGAAAACTTTGCAAATGTACGACGTATTCTATTGAAGAGAACATAAAATGAAGGGTTGCCTGTTCTTTGTGAAGATAGTATGATTTATAGCACATTTGCGTGCATAGGAGCAATAATGAAAGCGTTTTATACCTAGAGATAGAAACTAGCGTGAGGAGAGTTCAACAGTGATAAATGAACAAGAACGGTCGTCCCGCTTAAGTCGAAATTTTATGGAGAGGATTTACAGGGAGCGAAAGTATAGATTGTATGTTCCTGATAACTGCACGTATCCATCTCCACTTATCGTTATGCTACACGGTTGTACACAGGATTCTATACAATTTGCCGCAGCTACAAACATGAATGCATTAGCTGAAAAAGAAAAATTTTTTGTTATGTATCCAGAACAAACAACAGGAGCAAATCCAAATAAATGCTGGAATTGGTTTGACGCTGCTCACCAAACAAGAGAAAAAGGGGAACCTGCTCTTATTGCTGGAATGGTGGAGGATGTGAAGCGGGATTATGATATTGCTCATGATAAAGTGTTTGTGGCTGGATTATCTGCGGGGGGAGCCATGAGTGTTATTTTAGGCGTAGCATATGCGGATGTATTTACAGCCATTGCGGTATGTTCTGGACTTGAATATAAAGCAGCGCCTAGTATTTTGCATGCATACAGCGCTATGAGAAGAGGAGGACCGCTACCGGCTCAGCAGGGAGACCTTGCGTATGCGGCAATGGGGATGAAAAAAGTAATTCCGGTTATTGTCTTTCATGGCATGGCAGATCGAACTGTTCATCCATGCAATGGCCATCAAGTTGCTATGCAGTGGGTGCGTACCAACAGCAATCATTCCAAGTATCGCATGCTGCCACCAGAAGTAACTGTCTATCCAATAGAAGGCAGACATCACTACAACCATACCATATATCGTGATAGCACGGGACGAAGTATAGTAGAGGAATATATGGTTGAAAACATGGGGCATGTATGGTCTGGTGGAAATAAAATGGAGTCTTTTACAGATGAACAAGGACCTGATGCTACACAAATAATTTGGGAGTTTTTTAAAAAAGCATTTTCGTAATATACAATTTGTTAATATAACTGATGTGGTGAAATGTATTAAGGTACGTTAAGCTGGTTTGTAGTTTAGAACAAATATAGTTGTTTTTTTAAAAACTATTGACATATAATAAAAGTCATGGTAGTTTTAGTACGATTAATATAAACGGAAAAATGGAAAGGTGATTATCATGACGCAGCAACTTAATGTATGCATGACAATTAAACATCATCATTTGTAAGCTCTGCGTCTCACTTTGTTGTGGGGAAGCAGGGCTATTCCTGTTTACCCACAATGCCAAGCCATGTGGGTATTTCTATACCTACATGGCTTTTTTGTGGTTCAGTTCCAGTGCTTCATCATCTAAATGCATAAAAACTGGAATACGCTGGAGTTGAATAGACCACTTGGTTTTTTCTTATTTCGTTTATTAAAAAGGAGGATTTACATTGAATGCAGTTTTAGTTGCAGTAATAGTTATGTTAATTTTGAGTTTACTACGAGTGCACATTGTATTGGCGCTTGTCATTGGTGCTTTTACCGGTGGTATCATTGGTGGGCTTGGTGTGCAGGATACGATTTCTGTATTTACCGAAGGGCTTGGCTCTAACGCGAGCATCGCGCTCAGTTACGCGTTACTTGGTGCATTTGCAGTCACACTCTCTAAAACAGGGTTACCAGATGCGCTCATTGATGTGGCCATTCGCTTAGTGGGCAAAGAGGGAGATTCAAAACGTAAAACATATTCAAAAGTATTAATTTTACTGATTATATTAATGATATCATGCTTCTCGCAAAATATTATCCCGGTGCACATTGCATTTATTCCAATTTTAATTCCGCCTTTGTTGAAAGTATTAAATGAATTAGAAGTGGACAGACGTCTGGTAGCTAGTGTTATTACTTTTGGACTTATTACACCTTATATGTGGATTCCTGCTGGATTCGGTACAATCTTTCACCAAATCATGCAAACTAATATGAAAGAAAGCGGTATGAATATCGATATAGATATGATTCCAAAAGCAATGACAATTCCATCGCTTGGTATGATTGTTGGATTGCTCATTGCAGTATTTATTACGTATCGTAAGCCAAGACAATATGAAACTATTAACGTTGCAACTGAGCAAGAACGAGTGTTATATACAAACAAAAGTATTCTCATTGCAATGATCTCTGTTGTAGTAACATTAGTTGTACAACTGCAGACCGATTCTATGATTTTTGGGGCATTGGCCGGTACTACTATTTTAGTTGCTGCAGGCGTACTGAAAGTAAAAGAGTCTGAGCAAGTGTTAACAGATGGTATGCGCATGATGTCGTTTATAGGATTTGTTATGATATCGGCTGCTGGATTTAGCGCAGTTCTGCGTAAAACAGGAGATGTAGAATCTCTTGTGAAAACGAGTGTAGAGCTGATTGGAGATAATAAATTGTTAGCTGCATTTCTTATGCTTGCAATTGGTTTACTGATTACAATGGGTATTGGTTCTTCGTTCTCAACTATCCCAATTTTAACAACAATCTTTGTGCCGTTGTGTATGCAACTGGGCTTTAGTGAAATGGCTACCATCGCAATCATTGGTGCTGCAGGTGCACTAGGTGACGCTGGTTCACCAGCTTCAGATAGTACGCTTGGTCCAACAGCGGGATTAAATGCGGATGGGCAGCATAATCATATTTGGGATACCTGTGTACCAACTTTTGTACACTACAACATTCCTGTTTTAATTTTTGGTGTTATTGCTGCAATGGTGTTATAAGAATTAAGTCCGTCCGTATGGGCGGACTTTTTTATATGCGGAGCGATAATGGTATACATGATTTTTCCGAATTATGCAATTAACGAGAGTCTAAAAAAGTAAGTCATTCTTGTAGAGGCAACACCTATATGTTTTGTGGTAAAAGGTTGCTAGGTTTTCTCTTATGGAGATTGTTGAATGCCAAACCTGGCATTCAACTGTCCACGTATCATTTCATCACGTATCTTGCGTTCATCACGTTTTTTCTCTTTTTTTAGCATTTCCTGGCGTATTTCAAATGTTTGTACACCGTCTTCCATCTTCTCAACAATCTCCATTAGTTGCTCAATATCGTGAAAGGAATATTTACGTGTTCCTCGTTGCGAGCGTTCAGGAAAAATCAGCCTTCTTTCTTCGTAATATCGAATTTGTCGTTCTGTCAAACCTGTAATTTCACTAACTGTGCCGATAGTAATGACCTTCTTGTGTTTATAGGATTCAGACATGACGTCACCCTCCTTGTGGATGCATTATTTTTTACTATACGCTAATTGTTGTAATATTGCGATTGTTTTGTAAGGTTTTCTCACATCAATTAAAAAGTGTGTAAGATAATCTAACGCAAATGAAGAGAATATAGCGACTGTCACATACAATAAAAGCATCATATCAAAATGAAAGAAGGGTACAACATGAGTAGGGAATCCATTGTGTTGGCAGAAAAAATTGTGGAGTTAGATTTATTGCGCGACCAGTTATTAGAACAGCTTATGGACATGGCGGGAAATGAAGCGTTTGAACTACTTAGAAGTATTCAAAATCGCTAGGGGGATAGAAAATGAACATACTGCGTAAGCTTATTGAAAATCAGAAGCGTTTTTACATTGAGAAACTGTTAGAGGCGGGTGTTTATAAAACTTCAGACGATCACTTGTACGAAAAGACACTAAGTGAACTGGCACAAGTATATGAGTCGTATCAAAGTATACAAAGAAAGTGGAAATGAATTTGCCTCAAAAAGTCACTTTATATATAAACTTTTTAAGTAGGAAGCAGATTGCATAATCAGTTCTTATTGATAGTAAAGAAGGTGACTCAAAAGTCACCTTCTGCATTTTTGACAAAATAATTTATTCGTACGTATCATATTGTCGCTCATTCAGCATCTGATCATATGCTTGCTGCGCGGCTTGCTCTGATGTAAACAAAGCATCGTCGTCTTCAATTACATGAAAGGTATCATATAAGAATAACGCGACATCATTGGGGTCTTTTGGGTGCTGTACAATCTCCGCTGCACGTATATTTGCAACTGTTGGTGTGTGGGGATTGTTGTAGATGACAAAGACTTCATCACCTGGTTTCATGTCTTTCTTTCCAATTAAATCATCCATTTTGCTACCTCCTTTCCTTCTCACATGTAGTGTGCAGTGAATCAGAAAGGATTATGTAACGAGTGTATGATTAAGCTTGTAAGTTTTGTGGTGTATATATAGATGTTTTGCTCTTAGCTTTTTTACCTGTTTGAGCTGTTTCCAGTTGCTTAGCAAGGAGCGATAATGTGAAGTTTACTAAGAAGTACAGAAGCGCAATCAACAAGAAAGTTGGAATGGTGTAATTGATGCTTTGTCCATTAATGATTTGGGCGTTATGCGTAAGTTCAGGAAGTGCGATAATAACAGCCAGTGATGTATCTTTTAAAAGAGAGATAAACTGACTAACAATGGGTGGAACCATTCTGCGTAACGCTTGAGGTAACACAATATACTGCAGTGTTTGCATATAAGTAAGGCCAGAAGAACGGGCAGCTTCAATTTGCCCTTTTTCAATAGAGAGAAGTCCGCTCCGGACAATTTCAGAAAGCATCGCTGCTTCAAAAATAGTCAATGCAGCAATGGCAGCCGTTTTGATTTCTAATTTAATACCTATTTCTGGTAAAGCGAAGTAGGTGAAGAAGATAATAAGAAGCAAAGGCAAGTTTCTGATGATTTCTACAACAAACATCAAGATGTGCGAAAGTACAGGAATTTTTGCGTAGCGCAAAATACCGATAGAACCGCCGATTAAGAAGCTCAAAATAATGGAAATAATGGCAACTTCCAAAGTGACAAGAAATCCTTCTAATAAAAATGTGAGATGATCTGCTGTATATGCTCCTATAAAATCCAATATGATCCCTCCTAGTAGCTTCTGGCAAGTCGCTTTTCTAAGTATGCCACACTAATGCTAAGTGGCACAGTTAACGATAAATAAAATAATGCTACAAAAATATACACATCAAATGTAAGAAATGTTTTAGATGCTACTAAATCCCCAAAGTACATTAAATCTAGTCCGGCAACTACTCCTAAAATGGAGGAGTTTTTTACTAAATTAATAAACTGATTCCCAAGAGGAGGGATGACAATTTTAACAGCTTGTGGCAATATCACATAATACATGGCTTGTATATAGGTAAGACCAGAAGAGCGAGCAGCCTCTAATTGCCCCTTTGGAACAGACTGTATACCAGCGCGAATAGCTTCTGCGATAAAGGCGGCTGTATAAACGCCCAAACCAATTGTGCCTGCAAGAAAGCCGTCCATACGAACGCCGAATGTTGGCAAGCCGAAATAGAAAATGAATACAATGAGAACGAGAGGGATGTTACGTATAAATTCTACATATATAGCACCGAACCAATTTAAAATGCGAAAAGGAGAGATTCGTAATACAGCCATGATTGTGCCAAGCAGAAAGCTACCAATCAAAGCAGTGATACTACAAACTATAGTGTTTTTAAAGCCTTCTACATACATATCCATATTTTGTGAGAGTACAGAAAAATCTAGCAACTCATATGCTCCTTTCTTGTGAAAACGAACAGGATGAGTATCTCATCCTGTTCGTTTTTTTAAATTATTTCTTGGGCTTTTCACCCATCCATTTCTCATATAATTTGTCGTATTGTCCGCTGGATTGATATTTTTTTAAGAAGTCATTTACTGCTTTTAATAATTCTGCTTCATCTTTTTTGACAGCAATGCCATATGGCTCATCAGTAAAGATATCTCCTGCAATAATGTAGTTTGAATCTTGTTTTTGCATGCCGAATAAGATAGCGTTGTCAGTCGTTAGTGCGTCACCCTGTCCAGCTTTCAAAGCTTGAAATGCCTCACTGTAATTTTCAAATTCCAGAACGGTAGCATCAGGTGATTTTTGACGAATATTTTGAGAAGAGGTGGAACCTTTTACGGCCAATACCTTCATGCCTTTTTTAATATCCGCTACGCTTTTAATTTTACTACCTTTCTTAACGAGTAAGGCTTGTCCTGCTTTAAAATACACATCGGAGAAGTCTACTTCTTTTTTGCGTTCTTCGGTGATTGTCATAGTCGCGATAATCATATCGATATCACCATTTTTAAGCATTGGAATACGTGTTTTAGAAGTAACTTCTTTCAATTCTACTTTCTTTTCATCACCCAGTATTTCTTTTGCGAGCGCTTTAGCGATGTCAATATCAAATCCCTCTACTTTGCCGCTTGACGGATTTTTCAATCCGAATAAGTTTGTGTCGTACTTAACACCGACAACAACTTTGCCTCGTTGTTTAATCTGCTCTAATGCATTTTTGGGCTCCGCAGTAGTTTCTTTTGCGGATTCCTTTTCACTGCTGCAGCCGATAAGCGCCGTAAGCATACATGCAATGAGTGTAAATAGAAAAAATTTCTTCATGGTCTTGTCCCCCTTTAATGATTTAGCACACGGCTGAGAAATTGGCGAGCGCGCTCTTCACGCGGATTCGCAAAGAAAGCAGCCGGAGTTGCTTCTTCGATAATACGACCTTCATCCATAAATAAAATGCGGTCGGCTACTTCACGGGCAAAGCCCATCTCGTGTGTAACAACTACCATGGTCATGCCTTCGTGTGTCAAAGCCTTCATCACATCAAGTACTTCTCCGATCATCTCTGGATCAAGAGCGGAAGTAGGTTCATCAAAAAGCATGAGCTTTGGTTTCATGGCTAAGCCCCGTGCAATAGCGACGCGTTGTTGCTGCCCACCGGAGAGCTCAGAAGGAAAAGCATGCGCTTTTTCACCAATGCCAACTTTGTCTAAATAGAACATCGCTGTTTGGACAGCTTCTGCTTTTGAAACTCCTAACGCCTTCATTGGAGCGAGTGTGATGTTATCAAGAACAGTGCGATGAGGGTATAAATTAAAGTGCTGAAAAACCATGCCGATATTGCGGCGAAGCGCATTAATGTCTGTTTTGTTATCGTTCAGTTTGACGTTATTGACAATCAATTCGCCACTTGTAATGCTTTCAAGGTAGTTCATGCAACGCAGAAGTGTACTTTTGCCGGAACCTGATGGACCAATAATAACAACAACCTCGCCTTGTTTAATATGTAAGTTGATGTCTTTTAGAACATGAAATTGCCCAAAGTGCTTGTTAACGTTCTGGAAGGTAATCACAAAAAGCCTCCTTATCTGTGATGAGTGTTTACTTTACTACGGTCATCCCTGAAGAGGGATGCAAGGGATAAATTTTTAAAATATGAATTTTTTATAAAATAAACTAATCTTTTCCATATTTATAGACAGATTATATGCTTTTTTGTAATAATAAGTCAATAAAATATTTTATATTTTCTGAAAACTAAAATGATATGTTATTTTATACTTACATATTAAAAGGGTATGTAATGTAAAAATAAGATGTGAAGAGCTGAAAGCTGTTATAACATAGGGTGGATGTGCTACAATATGCTAGTAATATTGGAATAAGGAGGTGGCGTCGTGCAAGAGGTATTACAAACCTTTTTCAAGGCAAACCCCACACAGGACCGAAACAACTATTTACGCTACTCACTTGTTGAAGAGGAGAACGGATACGTAATTGTGGATTATGAAGTTCATGGTGGAAATATTATACACTTATATTATAATGATGAAAACGAACTTAAAATCATTTGGAAAAGAGACGAGAAAACAATTGTAAAAGTAGAGAATATTGCAATTCAAAAGGTAGTATTTTTAAAAGAGAATGAGGAATCCCTTGCATTTGTGCTTGAGAGAATGCCGAGTCGCATGATTAAACTACAATTAAAACCTTACTTTGCAATTGAAATGAGTTTATATTGGGATATGTGTGAAGAATGTTAAAAAGCATCCGTTTTTTACGGATGCTTTTTTATGGCGATTAAAGGAAGTAAAATGAGACTTACCCAACCGATAAGAGGATATAACATGTGAAGTAATTGTCCATAGCCGACATGGCTAATCATATAGCTAATCAAGAGAATGATGTATATAAAGCCGTTATTTCGCCAACCGGTCATCGATTGTAGCTGTCGATTCATGCCATACACATTGCCAATTAAGGTTGTAAATACTTCACCGAATATGACGAGAACAAAAAAGAAATGAAAGGTTTGATTAAACCTTTTTACAACCTCAGCCATTGGGATGTCATATTGATAAAATTGATCTACTGTTAAAATAGCGAGTTGGCTGCATAGTAAGATGCCGAATAAGCCAGCTCCTCCTACTATACCGCCCCATTTGATAACCTTTTCATCTTTTATCTCGCTAGCTAAAGGGACAAGTACACTTTGTGCCAATGCTAAATTCATGGCCACATATGTAATAGGATTGGTCACCCATTTTATATTCCAAGATTCCGCAGGTATAGCCACTGTCAGAGTTGGTCCGGTTTGAGCTACGGTTATAACATACATCGTTATAATAAAGAACATCATAATGGGAACAACGAGTGTATTTACTTCAAAAATCCCTTGTAAGCCGCGGGTCAACACTAGGATACAAGCAATAACAGTTATGATAACCCCAATACTACGAGGCAATTGCAATTGTTCTTTAAATACAGAACCTGCTCCCGATAACATCACACTTGTAACACCCAGTAGTACCATTAACAGCAGAACATTAATAAGTCTGCCGAATATATTGCCGAACAAATATATATTAAATTCTTGTGCGGAGTGCGCCTTAATTCGTGTTGCAAGAAGCATCATCTTTGTGCCGAGCCAAACAAAGAGTAAACCGCTTATAAAAATACCAATTGTTCCATATGTACCATGCATTGTAAAAAATTCAACTATTTCACGTCCGGTTGCAAAGCCGGCACCGACTACAGTTCCAATATAAGTTGCTGCTATTCTTCCTGTTATTTTCCAGCGTTGCTTATCCATACGATCCCTCCCCTACATACATATGAACAAGCCCTTACAAATAGAAGCCCCTTGTTTTATCAAGCCATAACATATTCCGTCTTATTTTAGGTGATACTAGTTGTAGTCGATGTCTAGTACGTTTTGTTTGTGTTGTTTTGTTTTTAATGATATTTTGTATTATATAATAATTATTATAAAGATAAGGTGATGGATATGATAAATGTAACGAATGGTAATGTAGTAGCTGTATTAAATAAGCAAGTTGCAAATTGGAATGTTTTGTTTGTGAAGTTACATAATTTTCATTGGTATGTACAAGGGCCACAATTTTTTACACTTCATGCAAAATTTGAGGAACTATATAATGAAGCTGCGACATACGTAGATGAATTAGCAGAGCGTATTTTAGCATTGCATGGTAAACCAGTTGCCACAATGAAAGAGTATTTGGACATGTCTACAGTACAAGAAAGCAACAGCAACGAGAGTGCGGAAGAAATGGTCCAAATTTTAGTTAATGATTTTTCAGCACTTATCCAAGAGCTAAAGCAAGGGATGGATGTAGCTAACGAAGCCAATGATGAAACTACAGCTGACATGCTGCTTGCCATTCACACTTCTCTTGAAAAGCACGTTTGGATGCTAAATGCGTTCTTAAAGTGATAGAAAGCTGCATGTGCTATAATGAAAGAAATGGTGCATGCAGAAGGGAAGAACGACATTGCTTAAAATACCTGTAACTATTTTGACGGGCTTTCTGGGATCAGGAAAGACAACGTTATTGAATCGTATTTTATCTGAACAGCATGGGCAAAAGCTTGCTGTCATCGTAAATGAAATTGGTAAGATTGGCATTGACCATAAATTAATTGTAAATGTCGATGAAGAAATTATGGAAATGACCAATGGCTGTTTATGCTGTACGGTAAGAGAAGACTTATTAATTTCCTTAAAACAGCTATTGCAGGCTAAGAGAAATAACGAAGCACAATTCGAAGGACTAGTCATTGAGACTACCGGTCTGGCGAATCCTGGTCCCATTATCCAAACCTTTTTTCTTGATCCGGTAATTCAAGATGCATATGAAATAAACGGTGTCATTACTGTTGTGGATGCTTTTCATATCGAACAACACTTTACAAAAGGCTTAGAAGCAAAAGAACAAATTGCATTTGCTGATAAGATTTTGCTCAATAAAACGGACCTTATTGTGCAGGACAAACAGAAGGAATTACAAGCATTGCTGCAAAGCATAAATCCTACTGCAGAGATTATTCCGGCGGTAACATGTGAAACAAATATAGAAGCATTATTGCGTATTCAAACATTTCGCATGCGTGACACATTAGAGATTCGTTCTCATCATCCCGGGCATCTGAACGATGTAATGACATGTGTACTTAGAGAAACAAAGCCAATTGACCTTCATAAATTTAATGAATGGATGACAGCTGTTGTTGGAGAACTTGGAGAATATTTATACCGTTATAAAGGTATATTGAATGTGAAACAAACAAATCGACGCATCGTCTTTCAAGGTGTTCATACGCTGTTTGCCGCTTCTTATGATAGAGAGTGGGGGGAGGAAAAGCGTGTGAGTGAAATTGTCATTATCGGTAAACATTTGAATAGAGAATGGTTTGAAGAACATTTTCGAAATTGTACGTCATAAAAAACTTCGCGGAAAACCGCGAAGTTTTTTCTTTTCATTAGTTCATAGCAGTGTCTAATACTTTTATATTTTCTTTCATTAGAGTGACATAGTCTTTTTTATCTTTTAGCTCTTCTTCTGAAACCGTTGATAAATGATGCAAACGAAGAATTTTTGCACCTGTCTCTTTTTGAATGACTTCAGCAACTTTAGGTGTGGCAAAGGTTTCAAATAAAATATAGGATAAGTTATGTTCTTTAGCTGTTTCTGCAACAGCTGCTAGTTGTTTTTGTGATGGTTCATCGGATGAGGACAAACCTGCAACTGGAATTTGTTTTAAGCCATAATTATACTCCCAATATCCGTATGCTGCATGTGAAACAAGGACTTCTTTTGTTTTAGAATTATTAACTGTCTCTTTTAGTTGTGCTTCTAAATCGAGTAATTGTGTTTTTAGATCGTTAAAGTTTTTTTCAAAGTCCTGTTTATGGCTTGGCTGTAATGCAACAAGCGCATTTTTAATATTTTCAGCTTGCTTCAACGCATTTTTGGGATCTAGCCAAATATGAGGGTCATAATCGTGATGGTGCTCATTCTCATTGTGAGCATCTTCGTTTTCATGATTATGCCCTTCATGGTTAGCCTGGTTTTCATGTTCATCTGCAAACTTAATTAGAGCAACATCTTTTGAAGAGTCAATCATCTTTACGTCTTCTTTTTCTAAGGATTTTTCAATATCTTCTACAAAAGGCTCTAAATCAACACCATTGTATACAAATAAATCGGAATTCGCCAATTTCACAATTTGTTTTTGAGAAGGTTCATACGTATGAGCATCAGCTCCGGCAGGGTAAATAGATGTTACATTAACATGTTCACCACCAATTTTCTTTGTGAAATCTTGAAGCGGGAAAATGGTTGTATATACTTCTAACTTATCATCTGCTTCTTTTTTAGCAGAGTCATTGTTGCCACAAGCTGACAGTGCCGAAAGAGCCAGTGCTGCCGAAAGCAACAGAGAAAATTTTTTCATAGATGTTTCTTCCTTTCACCTTATATTGTCCATAGCATATTTTATCGTAATTATTTCGATTTGTAAAAACTTTTATCCCTCGTACACAAACTCAGGGAGCGGATCTGTGAAAGAGTTCCAATTCATCTTCATTTCTTCATCCGTCAGCACACATGCATCTAAAGCATCTTGAATTTCCTGTTTGTTCATATCAATGCCAATTAACACAAGTTCTGTCATGCGGTCACCGTATACGTCATCCCAACGCTTTAACATATCCGGATCATCTGCGAGCGTTTGTTTTTGCTCTTCCAGTGAATAAGTGGCAACCCACTCTCCAGCACCCTGAATTGTAATGGAAGAACCGGCTTGTGAGATTAGTCCTGTCATATCATTGCGAGTCGCAACCCAGAAAAAGCCTTTTGCACGTACAACATCAAGCGGCCAATTTTCCAAGAAATTCATGAAGCGAGCAGGATGAAACGGTCGCTTCTTTCTATATACGAAAGATGAAATCCCGTATTCCTCTGTTTCCGGAACATGTTCTTCATTTAACTCTTTAATCCATCCGGCAGCTTGACTAGCTTTGTCAAAATCAAAGAGATTTGTGTTCAATACTTCGTGCAAAGAAACTTTAGAATAAGAGGTACAAATAATATTCGCTTCCGGATTTAGCTTATGAAGCAGGTTGTACAGTTCATTAGCATCTTCTTTATTTAATAAATCAATTTTATTTAATAAAATAACGTCTGCAAATTCAATTTGATCAATGAGCAGGTCAATCACTTCACGAGTATCATTTGCATCTGTACCTTGTTGGCGGTCCAGTAAGCTTTCTCCTGATGCGTAGTCGTCCCAAAAACGATTTGCATCTACCACAGTTACCATCGTATCAAGGCGACATTTCTTTGAAAGATCAATACCGAGCTCTTCATCAATGTAAGTAAATGTTTGTGCAACAGGAATTGGTTCACTAATACCCGATGATTCAATAACGATATAATCAATATCACCGGCATCAACAAGGCGTTCTACTTCGAGTATTAAATCTTCACGAAGTGTGCAGCAAATACAGCCATTTTGCATCTCAACTAGCTTTTCTTCTGTGCGAGAAAAGCCACCTTGTTTTACTAATGCTGCGTCCACATTTACTTCGCTCATATCATTCACAATTACAGCAACTTTTAACCCTTGACGGTTTGTGAGAATGTGATTCAATAATGTGGTTTTGCCAGCACCTAGATAGCCGCTTAAGACAGTTACAGGTATTTTCATTATCTTATATCCTCCTGGTAAAATAACTTGTTATACAGATTAAAACAAAATTATTACGATTTAAAAAATACTTATCGAGTATACTACTATTCTATAAAATGTGCAATAAATAGTTATGATTTCGATTTGTATAAGTGCAACTAGAAAAACGATATTTTCTTTTAGGCTAGGAGCGGATGATATGAGGTTATAATCATGTAAAATCTGAATCATATATGCCGAGTGGGACATTCAAGCACTTTAACTTTTTAGATTGTGTTAAAGCTTGATATTAGCAATTCGCACTTGTTAATTGGAGTGGAAGGAGTGAGACAGCGGGTCAAGAGGGATCCTCCGCAGGCGCGTAGCACGAGGATCCCTGATCGCCGGCAGAAGGCGAACCCCTACAACGTCAATTAACAGAGAACTTTAACACAGCTATTTTTTAAGGTCTGTTATATTAGAAAAGTTATTTTCCTTATATAGCATTTAATCACTGATGTTTCATCAGTAACTTAGGATGCGGCATGATGATGCGCAAGGTGCAAGTATGAATAAGGTAATACATTAATAGGACAAGCATATGATAGATACATATAGAAAAGAAATAGAAGATGAAGTAGGAGGTAAATTATGACGTCGAGCATAAAGGACTGGCTTGCCGCTCTTTTATTTTTAAGTCTATTATTTTTATTTTTAGGAGTAGACTTTACAGCGCTTGCATCATTGCATATGAGTATTGCACCGGATTGGCGCAATATGATTGTCATGTTTTTAAGTGTGTTTTTAGAGGCGATGCCATTTGTAATAGTTGGTGTATTTGCCTCGGCGTGTATTCAAACTTTTATTTCAGAAGCACAAATTAAGAGACTGATACCTAAGTTTCCTGTTGTAGGAATCCTACCAGCAGCATGTATCGGCCTTATTTTTCCTATGTGCGAATGCGTGATTATTCCTGTTGTTCGTCGTTTAATACAAAAAGGCTTGCCGGTTCATTTAGGGATTGTAATGATTGTGAGTGTTCCCATCCTAAATCCCATCGTATTTGCATCTACCTATTATGCATTTCGCTCTACACCGCAAATGGCATATGATCGAATGGTGGTGGCAGGGATATCAGCCATATTGATTGGTGTTGCAATGTATATCTTATATACAGAAAGAAAAGATGTATTGCAACCTTACGAAGAGCAAGTAGAAGTAACACATGTGCATGGAAGGTTTTTTACAACTATGCATCATGCTGCTGACGAGTTTTTTGAAGCGGGAAAATATGTAGTAATTGGAGCATTTGTTGCTAGTATATTTCAAACTTTTTTATCTAGAGATGTATTAACAAGCTTTGCTGCAAATGAGTTTGTTTCACCATTTATTATGATGGTATTTGCATATATTCTCTCTCTATGCTCTGAAGCCGATGCTTTTATTGCTGCATCTTTGCAGCATGCATTTCCAGCAAAGCCGTTGCTCGCTTTTCTTGTATTTGGCCCAATGCTTGACTTTAAAAATACACTCATGCTATTTGCTTATTTTAAAAAGAAATTTGCATTTGTTTTAATAGGGGTTATTAGTATAATAGTTTACCTTGTTTCTATTTTGTATAGATGACATATGGGGCCTAAAAAAACTAACTATGAAATTCTTATAATGATAGGGGGAATTGAATGCAAGACCGCATGCGATTTCATATGTTAATTCGAGGTGTCATTTTTCTAGGGTTTGCTATGGCTTTATTTAAGCTGTTGTTAACAGGAGATATTATAAATTTTATTGCCCCTAAAATGTTTCCATTCATTTGGTTGATGTGTGGTGCCTCACTGTTGCTTGGCTGCATACAATTGTTTCGAAGCGATGGAGCGGTTTGTTTATGCGAGCGCCACACATTACCGAAAACGACGATGGCATCCCTTTCCTTGTACACACTGTTTTTATCACCTATTGTTTTAGTTTTTGTTTTTTCAACAGTTGGGTTAGATGGAAGGGTTGCTGCTAAACGGGGGGTTAACTTAACAGGGGAACAAATGATTATACAAGACATAGAAGAAGAGCCGTTTTTGCAAATATCGACTCCGCCGGAAGGTTATTATGAAAACCTTGAAAAAAAGCTAAAGCAAGCAGCAATGATTGACGTAACCGATGATGAATATATTTCTATTATGGATGTGATTGGGCAAGATGTAGAAGGCTTTTCTGGTAAGAAAATACGCTTGATCGGATTTGTACATCGAGAGGATGAGCTGGACCGGAATACGATTATTATTGCAAGGCATGGGATTACATGTTGTGCTGCAGATTCATCCGTTTTAGGCATGTTAGCCGTTGGCGAAACATCACAGCTATCAGAAGGACAATGGATTCAAGTAGAAGGGGTACTTTCAGCTACTACGTATATTGATACATTGCTACCTATTGTAAATTTGCAATCTATTCAAACGATAGATGCACCGAGAGAGCAGTATGTGTACCAAAAGTTTTAAAAATGGAAGTGATATTTCCTGATTTTCCGGCATATGTAGAAAGCTTTACCTCATATATATGAGGTAAGCAAGACGACATAGCGTTCAGAGAGGGAGATTGCGATGGAATATCTATTTGAAGCGCTCGTTATTATCATTGCATTATGCATACCTTTAGTATTTGTGGTTTTATTTTTGCATGAATTAATTAAAGGATTAGGGAGCTCAACAGCCATCACGCCCAAGCAGGAGAATCCATATCAAGACAGCTGACCTTTTAATGGGTCAGCTTTTTTTATAAATTGGTTTCAGTCTACGAAGAAAAGGTTTTGTATATTCATCATTTCAAATAAGATAATTCGCATGCTTTCTTATGATTTATATGTAGATACAGAAAAATATGGTATAATTCATGAAAATAAGAGATATACAAGGTAATTTATAAGAAAAAGACTGTACTGTGCAAGACAACACTATAACAAATTCATCTGTTTTGTATAAGAAAACAATCAGCGCTTCTCCTCCCCATCGTTGGTACGATGCACCTTGGTACCACTGAGGAAGGAGATATCGTGATGAAAAAGATTAAAGGAGTAGTGAAGGAATGGAGCGATGTACATTAGACAGGTGGATGAAGGCTGTAGAAATGGCCACAGTTGCACATATGGAGCAAGCGAGAAAAGGAAATGGTGTACCCTATATTACGCATCCGTATACAGTAGCACTTTTATTAACACACGCAGGCTGTCGGGAAGAGGTTATAATTGCAGGACTGCTTCATGATACAATTGAAGACACCACTATTCGTTACGAAGATATTCGCAAAGAATTTGGCGATGTGGTTGCAGAACTTGTACTGGAGTGCACAGAGTTAGATCGAACTAAGAGTTGGGAAGAACGTAAACAACAGACAATTGAAAAGTTGAGCCGTATCTCTATGGACGCTTGTATGATTGCATGTGCTGATAAGTTGCATAATATTCGGGGCACAGCACAAGAGTTTTCTATATGTGGTGAGGAGATATGGAAACGCTTTAACCGAGGTAAGGATAAGCAGCAATGGTACTATACATCGGTTGTGGGAGCACTTGGCAAACGTATCCCCAATACTGAGATATATCAATTGTTAAAAGCGGAAGTAGAAAGGTTATTTAACATAAAAATCTAATGAAAAAGAAGCCGCTAGGGCTTCTTTTTTATCTGCGCTTAATTGTACCAGGTGCACGTTCATATTGTTTTGGCTCGCTCAATTCAAACCCTAATTCGTTTGCGGCTGTGCGTGGAAAATATGGGTTACGCAACAATTCACGGCCGATGAAGATTAAATCTGCTTGCTCGTTTCGCAAAATTTCTTCCGCCTGCAAACCACTAGTGATGAGCCCTACTGCTCCAGTAGCGATTTGTGCTTCATGCTTAATTTGATTAGAGAACGGAACTTGGTAGCCAGGATACACGTCGATTTGGGCAGGCACTAAAGCGCCTGAACTACAATCTATTACATCTACGCCTTGTTCTTTCATCCATTTTGCGAATTGAACATAATCATCTGGTGTAAGACCGTCAGGATGATAGTCAGTGGCAGAAATGCGAACCATAATAGGTCCAGCCCAAACCCCTTGAATGGCTGTAATAATTTCACGCAAAAAGCGGTAACGATTTTCTGCACTCCCGCCATACTCATCTGTTCTCAGGTTAGAAAGGGGAGATAAAAATTCATTAATCAAGTAGCCGTGAGCACCGTGAATTTCGATGATATCAAAAGCAGCCTGACGTGCTCTCACAGCAGCAGCCCGAAACGCAGCAACAATATCTTTAATTTCATGTGTCGAAAGGGCAAGAGGTGTTTTCATACCATCGTATGGAATAGCAGAAGGTGCAACCGCAGGTGTGTCTACTGCTGCTTTCCGCCCGGCATGCGCAAGTTGAATAGCTGATTTGGCACCATATTCTCCAATCAAACGAGTCAGAGTCTGTAACCCTTCAATATGAGAATCATCCCAGATTCCTAAATCGTTATTGGAAATACGCCCCTCTGGTGTAACAGCCGTAGCTTCTAGCATCACAAGACCGACTTGTCCTGCTGCACGAGACGCATAATGAACTTGATGAAAGGCATTGACCATACCTTGATTGTCAGCTGAGTACATGCACATTGGTGACATGACAATCCGGTTTTTTAACACAACCTCCCTTAGCATATAGGGAGAAAACAATAATGAATCCATAAAAAGTCCTCCTTTATGTAGCTATATTGATTTTATCATTTGTTTTTTTAGAGAGCGAGAAATCCGCTTAGCCATTAAAAATTTGTTTTTTATATTCCCACCCTTTAATGGGTTTAATAGAACTTCAAAAAGTATACTAAGTATAAATGTCTGTTGAGTGGATTGGAGGATAATAGCAAACGTAGGGTTATTTGATGGCGAAATTATGTGATTCTGCACATAAAATCATATGTATGAAGGATAAAGTATATCAGATTATTAAATTCTGATTTAAAAAATATTTGAAATTAACTAAAAATTATGTATAATACAAACAAGCGGGAGTTTTATAGATAGATAGATTCAGATAACGAAAATATACTGAAAATTTAAACTTCTGCACTTAACTCGGAGGGGGTATCATAGGACATGAAGAAGAAAGCAACCGTATTAACAGCTGCAGTCCTATCCACAAGCATGTTTTTAACTGCATGCAGCGGAAATGAAAAAACATCAACAACAGAGAAGAAGAAGGAAGAAAATGGTTCTGGGGCAGCTCTTGCTGCTAAACAAGTACTGAATGTGACCGAAACAGCGGAAATTCCATCTATGGACACATCAAAATCTACGGATAATGTATCTTTTAAAGTATTTGTTAATGCGATGGAAGGGTTATATCGTCTTGACAAAGATAATAAACCGACGCCTGGTATGGCTAAAAGTGTAGATGTTAGTGCAGATAAAAAGACATATACATTCCACCTGCGTGATGCAAAATGGTCAAATGGTGAACCTGTAAAAGCACAAGACTTTGTGTTCGCATGGAGACGCGCCGTAGATCCTGCAACGGCATCTGAGTATGCGTTCATTTTATTTGATATTAAAAATGCAGAAAAAGTAAACAAGAAAGAGTTACCGCTTGATCAATTAGGTGTGACAGCGAAAGACGATAAAACGCTTGTTGTAGAGCTTAGCAATCCAGTTCCATATTTCTTAGAATTAACAACATTCCCTACATACTTCCCGCAAAATGAACAGTTCGTAAAAGCGCAAGGTGACAAGTACGCTTTAGAATCAAATACGACGCTTTACAACGGACCGTTCGTCATGAGTGAATGGAAGCATGAGCAAGGTTGGAAGTTAAAGAAAAATCCTAATTATTGGGATAAAGATACTGTAAAACTAGAAGAAATTAACACGTCTGTAGTAAAAGAAACGTCTACAGCGGTAAACTTATATGAAAGTGGCGACATTGACCGTGTATTCCTGACAGCGGAATTCGTTGACAAATATAAGGGCAACCCGGATTTCAAAACGCGTCTTGATTCTCGTTTGTTCTTCATCCGCTTTAACCAAAAAGATCCTATCTTTCAAAACAAAAAAGTACGTGAAGCATTTGACTTGGCATACGATAAAAAAGGTATTGCTAATGTATTGCTAAATGACGGGTCGGTACCAGCGTATTCACTTGTACCTACGAAATTTGTAAAAGGTCCTGACGGTAAAGATTTCCGTGATGCGAACAAAAACTTCCGTGATGGCAAAGACAATGCTGCACAGGCGAAAAAGCTTTGGGAAGAAGCCAAGAAGGAACTAGGACAAGATAAACTTACGATTGAAATGTTAAACTATGACAATGATACATCCAAAAAAGTCGGGGAGTATATTAAAGCTCAGCTTGAACAAAATCTTCCCGGATTGACAGTAACAATTAAACAACAACCGTTCAAACAAAAACTTGAGTTAGAGAAGAAGCAAGAATATGCGTTCTCCTTCTCTGGATGGGGTCCAGATTATCCAGATCCAATGACGTTTATTGATATGTTCGTTACAGACGGTGCGTTCAATGAAATGTCATATTCAAATCCAAAGTATGATGAGCTTGTAAAACAAGCAAAAGGCGAATTATTAACGGATGTTTCAAAACGTTGGAAGGCTATGCAAGATGCTGAAAAAATCTTGATGGAAGACGTTGCGATTTCTCCTACATATCAGCGTGGATTTGCTTATATGCAAAAAGAGAAAGTGCAAAATGTGTATGACCATAACTTTGGCGGCGACTACAGCTATAAATGGGCCTACATTAAAAAATAATAGCATACAAAAAATAACCGACTGCTGGGCAGTCGGTTATTTTTTGTATGCTACCAAGGAAAACGGAAGGTACGGCGGCATGGATGATGTGGTTTTTTATGGTGATCTGTTCTGTCATCATGGGAATGTTCGGGTTTATTATCGGACTTACATGGGTGCTGCTTTTCTGGAAATACATTAATAAAGCGAACCTTACCGCCCTTTTTGTGACAAGAGCGTTTAGAGAAACAAGAGCGCTTAGAGAAACAAGAGCGCTTAGAGAAACAAGAGCGTTTAGAGAAGTAAGAGCGTTTAGAGAAGTAAGAGCGTTTAGAGAAGTAAGAGCGTTTAGAGAAGTAAGAGCGTTTAGAGAAGTAAGAGCGTTTAGAGAAGTGAGAGCGTTTAGAGAAGTAAGAGCGTTTAGAGAAGTAAGAGCGTTTAGAGAAGTAAGAGCGTTTAGAGAAGTAAGAGCGTTTAGAGAAGTGAGAGCGTTTAGAGAAGTGAGAGCGTTTAGAGAAGTGAGAGCGTTTAGAGTAGCAGGAACATTTATGATGACGACGCTTCGGTCCTTGTTTCATAAAATCTTCCATGCCGGCTGAGCGCAGGCCTTTAGCTGCTTTGTCAATCTGTTCGCGGTCATAGCGTTTCATAAGAAAACCCTCCAATAATTATATTGTCAATAAGATGTAACATAGGTTTTTAGATATTCTAAAGTCTATGTTAAAAAGGAGCTTATACCATAACGTATGATACAGCGAGACAGGTTGTTTATCATTTTTGTGAAAATGTATGTTTGTCTATGTAGAAACAGGCCGCAGTGCGGCCTGTTTTTTTAACGGTGACTTTTTTTGCTTCTTTTGCCACCAGTGAACTTAGAGCGCTTACCTTTTGATTTCTTAGAGAAATAATCATATTTCCCTTTTTTTCTACCAGAAGATTTAGAACGTCTACCTTTTGATTTCTTAGAAAAGTAGTCGTATTTTCCATGACCTTTATGGCCGCAAGAATGCTTGTAGTAAGAACGCTTTGTACAGTAGTATTTCTTCGTCCAGTAGTATTTCTTTGTCCAACGTGTGCATTTTGTTACATACGTACACTTTTTCACGTGTTTGCACTTTGTCTTAGGACATTTGTGAGAGCATTTGCTTCTTTTGTCGTAAGAACGTGGCTCTTGGTGCATAAAGTGCTCCATACCAGCAGACTTTACTTCTTCAACAGCTTTACGAATATCACGTTTCAATGTAATTCCCTCCTTATTAATCAGAGAAGCTCGTCTTCTCTTTTCTCTATTACAATATGAAATATAAAAGATTATGAAATAGACAAGCGTTGATTTTTTAGAAAATGGGTAAGTACCTAAGGTGTCAAATAGGAGGGAAAAGCATACATTAAGTGTAGAAAGAAAAGTGTATAAAGAAAGGAAGACAAACATGTTACCTTCCTATGACCTATTCATTCATCCTATGTATCTTGTAGAACTTCGTAAAGATGTGTGGAGTGATGAACCGGTTCCGGCTAAATTAACGTATCAGAAGCGCAAATACGATATTGATGTGGTATATCGCGGTTCGCACATTCGAAAATTTGAAAAGAAGTCGTATCATGTGATGTTTCATAAGCCAAAGTTTTTTCAAGGCGCTCATGAAATACATTTAAATTCCGAGTTTAAAGATCCATCTTTAATGAGGAATAAACTATCTCTTGACTTTTTTCATGATTTAGGTGTGCTTTCTCCAAACTCGAGGCACGTACTTGTAACAATCAATGGTAGATTTCAGGGGGTTTATTTGCAACTAGAATCTGTTGATCAAGACTTTTTACGAAATCGTAACCTTCCAAGCGGTTCTATTTCGTATGCGGTAGACGATGATGCTAACTTTTCCCTCATCAGTGAGTTAGATGAAGATGTAAAAACCACATTGTCAGCAGGATATGAATTAAAGTATGGGGATGAGTATAGCGAGGAACACTTGTGTGATCTTGTTTACAATATTAATACGATTTCACGTGCTGAATATGAAAAAGAGATTGTGAAATATATAGATGTTGAGAAATATTTGCGCTGGCTGACAGCTATTGTATGCACATCGAACTTTGATGGATTTGTTCATAATTATGCATTATATCGCAATGATGAAACCGGACTGTATGAGATTATTCCATGGGACTATGATGCGACTTGGGGCAGAGATGTGCACGGAAGATTGCTAGAACACGATTATATTCGTATTCAAGGTTATAATACATTGAGTGCGAGACTGTTAGATGTACCGTCATTCCGTAAACGTTATGGGGAAATAATGAAAGAAACGCTAGCACATCAGTTTACAGTTTCTTATATGAAACCTAAAATTGAAGCACTTCACGTTTTATTACGACCGCATGTACTACGCGATCCATACGTATCAGATATTGCTGTATTTGACGGAGAGCCACAAATTATGTATGAATTTATTGAAAAAAGAAGCAGCTTCTTACAACAGCATTTAAAAGAAATCCTCTAGTATAAATATGAATAGAGAAGCTAACATTTTTTCGTTGCAACAGAAGAAGGAGTTATGTGCAGTTGCTGTCAATATTTACGACAAGCGCGTTCACAGGAAGAACAATAGCATGTAATGAGCCGTTCTTTTGCTGTCCTTTTTGTTGCTCATTACCTGCAAATAAATATATAGAATTATATAAAAAAAAGAGCCGTGCCTGTTAATCCATGGGGCCGGCTCTTTCTTAATTGAATGGCTGTATTAAAGCTCATTGCTAATTTCCGTCCGGGGTTTGCTTCCCGCAGGAGTTTTATCCGCTTCACTTCATTCAACAGGTGTCTATTATCAACATCAGACTTTAACACAGCCTATTCAATAAAAGTAAAGGGTTTCTGACGAGGATTTCAACAAATTATTATAATATCCAACCCTTGGCAAGTCCTGCATTTCATGGAATAATGGAAGATGTGAAAATTAGAAGAAAATGAGGGACTGCACATGATTGGAGATGTAATTAATCAATTATTAGAATTTTTTATGAGCCTTGGCTATTTTGGTATCGCCCTCGGTTTAATGATTGAAGTCATTCCGAGTGAAATTGTACTTTCATATGCAGGCTATATGGTGTCACAAGGCAAAGTTAACTTTGTAGAAGCAGTCATCGCTGGTACAATAGGAGGGACTCTCGCACAAATCTTCTTATATTGGCTTGGCTATTATGGCGGTCGTCCTTTTGTCGAGAAATACGGTAAATACGTACTTATCAATAAACATCATTTGGATATTGCAGAGAGTTGGTTTAACAAATATGGTGTAGGTGTTATTTTCTCCGCACGCTTTATTCCGGTTGTAAGACATGCAATTTCTATTCCAGCGGGGCTTGCTAAAATGTCACTGTGGAAATTTACGTTGTACACAGTTCTTGCTGTCATCCCATGGTCTATTTTCTTTATTTATTTGGGTGAAAAATTAGGTGCGAACTGGCGTCACATTAAGGAATATGCTGCACCATATACACCGTATTTCATAGCGAGCGCACTTGTATTTGTAGCTATCTATATTGCATATAAAATGAAGAAAAAAAGAACATCTCATTAAGCTGCCTATTCGGTAGCTTTTTGTTCTAAATAGGGGAGGTTGTCCGTAAATTGTATTAAAAAAGGACAGTGGAGGCGTACATGAAATCACAGTTTATAAGAGGAACATTATTTTTAACATTGTCCACAATTATTTCTAAATTGTTGGGCTTTGCGTATGTTATTCCATTTACAGCAATGGTTGGAGCTAGTGGGTACGCGCTCTATCAATACGCTTATCGACCGTATACACTGATGTTGAGTATAGCGACCATGGGACTACCTCTTGCAGTTTCTAAAATGGTTTCAAAGTATAATCAAATGGGAGATTATTATACAGTCAAAAGAATATTACGAAGTGGCATCGTATTCATGCTTCTTATGGGGACAGCCTCCTTCTTATTTCTTTATGCATTTGCTCCAACACTTGCCTCTTTAATCGTTACAGAAGATAGTGGTACAGGAAACAGTATGCAGGTGGTAACGTATAACATTCGTATTGTAAGTTTTGCGTTGTTGCTTGTACCTGTTATGAGCTTATTACGTGGATTTTTTCAAGGGTTTCAATCCATGGGGCCATCTGCAATTAGTGTGGTAATTGAACAATTATTTCGTGTACTGACGATTTTAATTGGTACATTTACTGTTTTATACCTTTATAAAGAAGCAACAGGTCTCGCTGTTGGTGTAGCTACTTTTGGGGCTTTTATTGGCGCATGTGGGGGAATAGGAGTATTACTATTCTTTTATATAAAGCGCCGTCCTTATCTACAAGCCAAAAAGCCCACACATACGGTGCATCTTTCCTTTTTTAAATTGTATAAAGAGTTGTTTACATCTTCCATTCCGTTTGTCATAGTAGGCTTAGCTATTCCAATTTATCAAACCATTGATACCTATACAATGAATCATCTCCTTGTGAAAATTGGTTACCTATACAAAGATGCTGAAAAAGTAAACGCAGTGATTGGTCTTGCACAAATGGTTGTTCTCATTCCTGTTTCACTTGCGACTGCTTTTAGCATGTCGCTTGTGCCAGAGATGACAAAAGCATTTACAGCAGAAAATAGAGATTTGTTATATAAACATTTTATTCGTACAAATATGATGGTGTTAGCAGTGACTGTTCCTGCAGCACTGGGGATGATATGGTTGGCTGAACCTGTATATACACTATTATTTAGTACAAAAAATGACCCTATGCTGGGCGGACAGATTCTTCGCTATTATGCGTCGGCCTGCATTTTATTTTCACTTTTTTCTGTCACTGCTGCAATGCTGCAGGGAATTAACCAACAGCGCAAAACCATTATTGGTTTAGGAATTGGTATTGTTATTAAGGTATTTTTAAATTGGTATCTTGTACCCCATTTCGATTATGTGGGTTCCATTATTGCGACGTATGCCGGTTATAGTTTTTCGGTCCTTTTTAATGTATGGTTATTATATCGTAACATCGGAAAAAGTAATATAAACCGGATGAGATAGCAGAGTGTCAGGCTCTGTTTTTTTCATGTTTTAGCAATGCTATATCATATATTTTTTCTATTGAAATTTTACTCATAGTTGCATATGCTTGAGAAGGTAAAGATATGTGAGTGAATCGGGGTGAAAGTATGTTAAATATTTATTTAACCGATGAAAACGGAAAGGTACAGGAAATTGAAGAAATTCAAAAAGGTTGCTGGATCAATGCATTGCACCCAACAGAAGAAGAAATTCAATTTTTGGTAGAATCCTTGCAGGTTGATTTGGATTTTATTAAAGATCCACTTGACGATGAAGAACGTTCCCGCATTGAAAAGGAAGACGACAATACACTGATTATCGTGGATATTCCTACTGTACGGCATGATGAAGAAGGTAATTCCATTTATGATACAATTCCAATTGGTATGATTGTTATGCCGGATTGTTTTGTGACCATTTGTCTGGAAGAAAACCCTGTATTTGAGCGATTTATTCATCAGAAAATAAAAGGATTTTATACCTTTAAGAAAACGCGGTTTGTCCTGCAGCTTTTATATATTATTTCTACATATTACTTGCGCTACTTAAAACAAATCAATCGAAAAACAGATGATTTAGAGCATGTACTCAATAAGTCAATGAAAAATAAAGAAATTTTTACCTTACTGGCATTAGAAAAAAGCTTAGTTTACTTTACAACATCTCTTAAGGCAAATAAAATTGTTATTCAAAAGCTTATGCGAAGTGAATATTTAAAAATGTATGAGGATGACCAAGACTTGCTTGAGGACGTCATGATTGAAAACAAGCAGGCGATTGAGATGGCTGAGATTTATAGCGTAATTTTAAATGGTATGATGAATACATTTGGCTCGGTAATCAGTAACAACCTTAACAGTGTTATGAAATTATTGACTTCTATTACCATTATTCTGTCATTACCGACCATGGTGGCAAGCTTTTTTGGAATGAATGTACATATTCCATTTGAAGGCTATAAGCATGCATTTGGAATTATTATGATTATTGCCGCTATTCTTTCCTGTACAACGGCTTTTATCTTTTGGAAAAAACGATATTTTTAGAAACCGCTTATCATGGCGGTTTTTTCATATATGCATGAGGTTATTTTGTGAAAAAATTTCTTATGTGTAAAAGCAATATATTACTAGTATGCACTTGTGTAAATAGGGAGGTAGAGATGCTTAGCGAAAAAGCTGTATATAAATTGACGAAAAAAGATATGTTCATCGCTGGAATGAAGGCATGTATACCTACTATATTTGGGTATTTAAGTATAGGATTTGCTGCGGGAGTTATTGAAAAAGCGTCGGGTTTGAGTTTACTTGAAATAATTCTTCTCTCCATTTTAGTGTATGCGGGATCAGCGCAATTCATTGCTGCCGGAATGTTTGCCGTTGGAGCACCAGCAATTGCAATTATTATTACTGTGTTTTTTGTTAATATTCGACATCTTTTAATGAGTGCAGCGCTGGCACCTTACTTTCGCCACGTATCTTGGTTACATAATACGGCGACAGGTTTATTGTTAACAGATGAAACCTTTGGTGTAGCTACAACATATTTGGAAAAGCGCAAGCAAGGTGACTATTATTGGATGTTGGGATTAAATATTACAGCATATCTTAATTGGATTATAGCCAATATATTGGGAGCATTGTTTGGCAGTTGGATTCATGATCCAGAAAAATTTGGTATGGATTTTGCTTTGACTGCCATGTTTATAGGACTTTTTGTATTGCAAATCAAATCAAGAAAAATAAAAACAGATTATGTTGTAGCGCTTGTAGCAATCGTTATTACGTGCTTCGTTGGACAATGGTCTGAAAATGTTGCGGTCATATTAGCGATTATAGGAGCAGCAACTGTGGGGATGGGGATAGAAAAATGGAAGTCAGATGGGAAGTCATCATCATCATTTTAGGAGCGGCTATCGTTACTGCACTACCAAGGGTATTGCCTCTTGTTTTGCTGAGCAAGGTTTCTTTGTCGTCAAAGGTACAAAAATGGCTACGTTATATTCCTATTGCAGTTTTGAGTGCTTTATTAACACAGACCCTTTTTTCAGAGCAAGGAGAGAGAGCAGAATGGATTGCCGCAGCTGTGTCCTTCGGAGTTGCATATTTGACAAGAAGCCTGCTTTGGACAGTAGTGACAGGGATAGTGGTCATTGTGTGTTTGCGTTTATAAACAGACTAAAAGAGGCTGCCTTTTAGGACAGCCTCTTTTAAATCTCAATTAAAGTCTCATAATTATGTAAAACGAGAACATCGCCGTCTTGTGACACTTTAATAGCAATACCAAAGCGAGATCCCGCATAAGCTGCTGCAGTGCGAGCACCAAGAGCTTCAGTACCAATCCCCGACACATTTAACAGCTCTCCAAAAGATAAAAAATTAAAAGATGAATCTAAAATAACAGCTCCGTCTATGGAAGCAAGCAACTCAGAGTATAAAAAATCTGCGTCCAGTATATTTAAAGCAAAATCGTCTTTTTGAATAACATGTATGAACTTGTTAAGTGAGGTACTTCCTTTTAATAATAAATCACCAGGAATTTTTTGGCGTGCTTCTTCGTGAATAATAGGCTGTCTTTGTGGACGATCCGTATCGCAAGAATGGTCGAGTAAAATAATGAAAAGCGATCCTTTGCCTGCTTGTGAAAGTCTTTTAATTAAGCTTACTATACGATCTATACGTTTTATAGTAATATCTACAACATTAGGCTGGATCGGAGAGTAGTTACGTACTAAATATGAGAGCGTTTGATCACAGTTGTAGGGAAGTAGCTTTTCCAGTAAGATTGCTTTTAATGCCAGGTAATGTTTAACTTTCCAATTTCCATTCGCTAAGCGCAATGTAAAGTTATGGTTTGTATACCAATTTAACTCTCGGTTGTAAATATCCAAGAATTGAAATGGAGGAATTTTTTTTTCTTTTTGAGCACGAATTGTTTTCAATGTATCGAGATTAGAAAAGATATAGGCAGAAAACGCATCATATGTGGCACGAGACAATTTGATTTTATTAGCGGCCAACTGCTCATTTAAATATGTATAAAGACTAGAATAATACATGTATTGTAATTTTAATTCATCTACTTCGTTATACATAGAAATAATGGCAATGCGAATCGGGTCACAGTCCGATTGTTTCCTAACAAATCCGGTTACAAGAAATTCATGGTTTACAACAAGTGAAAGGTGTTTATTATCTATTAAGCGCAAGGAACGTTTGTCATTGATGAAAGCTCGGATATTCATGGGACGAATTGGTATGTACTCTAACCCCATTTGCTGGAGCTCCTGCTGGATATTTAAGTAAGGCTTTTGAAAGTAAAAAAAACCGAGTGATGTATGAGCGGATTCGTAAGTTTCTATGCTTGCTTCTTTCAATAAGTTAATAAAAGAGTAGGCCATTAAATCATAGCTTTTAACAGTCAACGAATCAGAATAAAAAATGATGAGAAGTGCAATCTCTTCAACTGCTGAAATAAACTGCCTTACCTCAAATTGATTAGAGCGGTTGTAGTAGTAACTGAGTACAGCATTAATTTTTTCAATCAGAGTATCTAATAACGTTTCGGCTGTTTGCTCTGAGATACCGGTTGTTTTTAGACGAAATGTCACATCTGTTTCATCTGTTGTGCTTGAAAATTCTAAATCTAGCCCTGTAAAACTCTTTAATTGTTCGCTGAAATGGTTGAAGAACGTGAGCTTTTTATTTTCTGTCATAGTCCACCTACATACGTTTTATCGTCATTGCTATATTGTATAGTGTGACTGAAATGAGCTGGTATATGTATAGAAAAAGCACTGCAAATGCAGTGCTTTTTCGATAGTGTTTCAATTTTAGCAGAAGCAAGCGGCTCCAACGATAATTAAAAGGATAAACAGAACAACAAGCAAAGCGAAACCATTGTTATATCCGTAGCCCATGTGTCTTCCCCCTTTATGGCTTTTACACTATAGAATATGTAGAAACAAGGATTTTGACAGATAGGCGAGTGCGGATTTTTACAACTGGTAAATACGCGCTTCGTGTGGGCGAAGCAGATGGGTTTGTACATCATCATAATTGCTTAATAAAGCAGTACTGCTTTGTTGCCATTGCTCCGGAATTACAGAATTCTCGTCCGAGTTATTTAACATGATGAGCCATGTCACATCATGAAGCGTTCGAGTATATAAATAAATTTGTTCATGATGCGGTAAATAATCTGTAAAATCACCGTAAATCATAACCGGGTGCTCCTTACGCAATGTTAGTAAGCGTTTGTAGTAATAAAATACAGAGTTTGGATCTTGAAGTGCTTGCTCTACATTAATGTCTGTAAATAACACGTAGTATGTCTATATGAGTAAAAATAGAAATCTAACATTTTTTAGGTTGGAGAAAAGAATGAGAGAAACGAGGTACCCAAGGGCGGCATACGCAAGATTATCTGCATTGAGCGAGAAGGTCGCGTACTCACATTCTTCTGTCGTTGTTATGTTAAAAACATCTATTGTACAAGTATTACAATCCTTTTACTAAGCCACCGTCGACGAGGAGTGAATTTCCTGTCATATAAGTGTTAACATCTGAAACTAAAAAGGTTACAACATTTGCAAACTCTTGTGGCTGTCCGTAGCGTCCAAGAGGGATGTTACGCTCAAAGTTTGCCCTCATTTCATCTCTGCTTAGACCATGCTTGGCAGCATTCATTTCGTCTAATACTGCAACGCGATCTGTAGCGATCCGACCAGGTGCTACAGTATTAATTAAAATACCATATGGTGCGAGTTCGCTTGCTAATGTTTTGGTTAAACCAGTAATGCCGACTCTAAAAGTGTTGGAGAGGAGCAGACCGGGAATGGGCTCTTTTACAGATGAAGAGGCGATGTTAATAATCTTACCACCTTTTTCTTTCAAGTAGGGTAGAGCTGCCCGAATCAAACGAATATGACTCAGTAGATTGAGCTCAAACGCGCCTTGCCAATCTTCATCGGAAAGTTGCTCAAATGTGCCGAGCTTTGGTCCACCTGCATTGTTAATCAGAATATCAAGAGAGCCAAATGCTTCTACAGTTGCAGCAACAGCAGCTGTGATTTGTTCTGAATTGGTTACATCACAAACTGTGTACATAACCCGGCCTGTCCCGATTTTTTGTAATTCCTGCTGCACGTCTTGGAGCTTTTCTTCATTTCTACTCATCAGCATCACATTAACACCTTCACGAACTAATTGTGTTGCGATGGCTTTGCCTAGGCCTTGACTGGAAGCGGATACAAGAGCACTTTTACCCTGCAGGTTTAAATCCATTCTAATTCCTCCTTTATGTAACATATAGAATGTGCACAGCAAATGTTTGTACATGTTCAGTATACAGTAAGAGTGCAAATATTCTAAAGGTGAATTTACAATAATTTACCTTTGTTTAACGATTTTCTCATAGTTCCTTTATATACTATCGGTAAGATAACAATGTACATATTTTACCCAAAGGAGAGGATCAAGATGAACAAGTTTACGAAATCTTTGACGGCACTTGCATTAATGAGCTCTTTACTGGTAGTGGGTTGTAGCAATGAGGAAGAAAAAAAAGATGATACAAAACAAGAGCAAGATACAGAAACAGGTACACAGTCTAAAGACGATACAAAGAAAGAATAAAGCAAACTCCTCCGCATTGCGGGGGAGATTTTTTGTCTTTTGCTCACGGTAAAAGCATATCTGTTTGCGTTGCTTATTTCATGACTTTTTCAGATGAGATACTCTATAATAAGTGCGTATTACCATAAAAAATAAGGAGTGCATGATATGCGTATTTGTATATTGGGAGCAACGGGACGAACAGGGAAAGAAATTACGCGCCTTTCTCTGCAAGATCATCATCAGATAACAGCTTTAGTAAGAGGAAACATACAGATGGAAAAGCAAGTTACATGTATAACAGGAGATGCCTGCAATCGAGAAGATATCCAAAGAGCTGTATGTGGAAGTGACGTGGTAGTAAGTGCGCTCGGTACGGACGGGGCCGCTGTTTTATCCAAAAGCATGCCGTTTATTATAGAAGCAATGAAACAAGAGGGTGTGTCACGTATTGTAACGGTTGGCACCGCAGGAGTTCTGCAGGCGCGTACAAATCCAAAATTATACCGCTTCCAGTCTGGAGAGTCAAAACGAAAATCAACGCGTGCTGCAGAAGATCACTTACAGGCTTATTTAGAGCTTGCACAATCTAATCTAGATTGGACAATTGTTTGTCCAACGCATTTGATTGATGGCGAGGCAAGAGGAGACTTTCGTACAGAAGCGCATATGCTACCGGAACATGGAAAGCAAATTACAGTAGGAGATACAGCTTTATTTACATATCAGCAGCTAACTTCTAGCGAATATAGCAAGAAACGAGTAGGGATTGCATATTAAAAGAGGCTGACTTTTTAGGTCACCCCCTTACAAAACAACGTAAAGTATAAATACTGCAATCATCAGTAGTTGAATAACAGCTTTTGCGACAGAACTGCTTAAGAAGCTGATAACCGTAGCAAGTGCAACAGCAAAGGCTTCTTTGCCGCTTTTCTTATGTAATAGCTCTGTCATGAGCACCGAGAAAAACGGGACGATTAATAAACCAAACGGAGGAAAAACAAACGAACCTACTAGAATTGATATAACACCAATTCGCTCTCCCCATTTTGTACTGCCGTATTTTTTAAGGAAATAGCTATTTGCGATAAAATCAGCAACAAACAAAATAACTGTAAATAAAATCTGCAGTCCCCAAAACGTCCATGTCAGCTCTAGGTGATTGATTCCAAATTGATAAATAAGAAAGCCGCCCCACAGCACAAGTACGCCAGGAATAACGGGATACATGAGTCCGACAAATGCGAGTGCAAAACAAACAACAATCAAAACCCAAAATATGACTGTCACCAGTAACGCTCCTTTCTAACTATATACTACAAGTTAAGGATACATGGAGCTCAGAAGAATGTCGACAGGTGAATGAAAGATAAAGCGCATTTTGTCGTATTAAAAAGTATAAAAGTTGTTGTGTTTTTCCTGTCTTTGTAATAAGGATACGATAAAAGAAAGGAGCGAGGCTGATGCGGGTATGGGAAACAACGCTACAAAAGGAATGGACCTTGCGCTATTGTCAAGAGCTTGTTGCAGAATTAGGTTTATATGAAGCCGACTTTCTATTAAAAACGAAGGATAAAACAATCAATATGAAAAGTCTACTTGGGCTTTGCAGTTTGCTTTTACAAGAGGGAGAAAGTGTTACGATTTGTGTATTTGGCGACGATGAAGAGGAGGCGTTACACGCTGTTAAGCAATTGTTTCATACAAATCAGCCTTCATAGTTGAAAAGGAAAACAGAGCTGTTATTCGCCGGCTCTGTTTTCTTTTATGCCTCTAATAATTATATGAAGCAGGAGATAAAGCAGATATACGCCAAGGTACGCACCTGCACTGAGAAAATAGCTATTTAACAGCACTTTATGAATGGTTGTCATGAACACAACATCTTTTTGTAAAACATCATAAATGGCCAGCGATAAGATACACCCGAACGTATACAGTGCTATATATGAAACAATATCTAGTAGCAATTTTATTTTTATGTACCGGGTTATGAAATAAAGTACAACAGAAGCAATCATAGGAGCATATATAATTAATAGTTTCACGATTTCACCTCACCTTACATATAGCAACAAAAGTAGCTTTCTTAACATCAGTGTAAAACAACGTACAACTGCTGTATGTCTATGATTTTCCTCGGAAAGAGCGCTTTTATGCTTTAACAGTACATGGCCTTTTCAACTGATTGATCTAAAAATCATCTTACTTTGTCTATTTCTATATATAGACAAAGATTACGTGTTCTATTCCTCACTATCTGTACATATATTGCTAGAGAAAGGGTGATAGAATGAAGCGAAGTTATTTTTATGTGCAAAAGACAAGAGTATCTAAGCTTTTTTTATTTATTCTAGTGGCAATTATATCAACATTTTTATGTACAAGCATGATGGTAACTTCTTTAAAGCACGCCAAGTCTACTTATTTACATAGCTTTTTGGGAGAACTTTCAATGAACGGATATATGTACGCGTTTGGTATGGAAAACCATTATTTTACGCAGGAATACCGAAGTTTAAATAAAGAGTTTTCTCTATCATCTTTATTTTTATCTACCGTAACAAATATTCGATTTGATGATGTGCGGAGTTTGATTGGGACAGAGCTTCCTGGGTTTACAAAATATGATACAGAAATTTTAATAGCGGGGGAAGGAACAAACTACTCCAACCTTCCAATTGAATCTAGCGTGCCGCTCGAAGAGTTAACAAAAGAAAGAAAAGGAGAAGCCGTCCCACCTGCTGAAGCTCCGAAGCAAAAACCCCCTAGTTCTACAGGAAGCAAAAAAGTTGTTTTTATTTATCATAGTCATAGCTGGGAGTCATATTTGCCAATGCTTAACTTAACGAATGATCCAAATGCAAATAAAGCTTCAAGTTCTGTTTCTAATATCTCTATCTTTGGAGATCGTCTGCGTGAGCAGCTGGAGGGTTACGGAATTGGAACAACAAATGATAAAACTGATATTGGAAAACTGTTAATCTCAAAAGGTCTGAATTCGAATAGCTCATATAAAGTCTCAAGACAAGTTGTACAAACAGCTATGACAAGTAACAAAGATTTGCAATATTTCTTTGATATCCATCGTGATAGCGCGCGAAAACCAGTCACAACAAAACAATTGAACGGCAAGTCTTATGCCAAATTTTATTTTATTATTGGAGCAGGTAACAAAAACTACACGCAAAACGAAAAACTAGCGCTTGCTTTGCATGAGCAGATTGAAAAAAAATATCCAGGGCTCAGCCGAGGAGTAGGTCGTAAAGATTTTCGTACGGGGAACGGGATTTACAATCAGGATTTATCTGGACAAGCGATTTTAATTGAATTAGGTGGTGTAGATAATACAGTAGAAGAGCTGAATCGAAGCATAGACGTGCTTGCAGAAGTATTTAGTGAATATTTTTGGCAGGCAGAACGTGTTAATGGGTAATAAACAAGGAATCATTTATTGTAATAGCGAATGTGTATCGTATAAGTACAATACTGGAAAATGACTACGATACAAAGCGGGTGAAATATGAAATTAGTTACCGGTATAGCAATGGGAATCGTTGTTGTTGCGGTGAGCATATTTGTGTGGAGCAATGAACTGTTTTATATCATGCATCCAGGTCGTGAAAGTATGCAATACGAAGGAGAAATACTGTTTCCTGATACACAGACAACAGTCACAAAAGAAGGTATTGTTCGCAATCCAGAATCTTTATTAGTGTTGGTCAATAAACAGCGTCGTTTGCCAAGTTCTTATGTACCGCCTGATTTAACAATCCCTAATGTACGATTCTCTTTTAACGGAGATAAGGAAAAGATGAAATTGCGCAAAGAAGCTGCTGAAGAACTCGCAGCGTTGTTTCAAGCAGGAGAAAAACAAGACATTTATCTATTTGCCGTTTCAGCCTACCGGTCTTATGACAGGCAAAAATCCCTCTACACTATGTATCAGCAAAAAGAAGGAAAAGAAATCGCAGCTGCGTCAAGCGCAGTCGCTGGTACAAGCGAGCACCAAACAGGCTTGGCTGTGGATATTTCGGCACAGTCAACGCGCTTTTTATTAGATGTATCGTTCGCCACAACTAAGGAAGGGAAATGGTTGCAGGAGAATGCACATAAATTCGGTTTTATTATTCGTTATCCTGAGTATAAGGAGGAAATTACAGGCTATACATATGAGCCATGGCATATTCGGTACGTGGGTGAGCCGCATGCTAGATATCTTTATGAAAGACGTTTAACGCTTGAGGAAGTGATGCAGAAATAAGAAGAGATCATCTTTTGAATGGAAGAAAGAAATATATACAAGTAGAAAAACCGAAATTCTTATCTAGATGTGAATGATGAACCGGCCATGTGCAGTTGTGGTCAGTGGCTAAGAGAGGCTCAACACGGGAGAAGTTCTTGCGCTTTTGGTTGACTGTTACTGTGAGGTTAGAAAAGTAACTTTATATACCTTTTCTGAAATGGTGCTAATAGACATATATATAATATGAATCTGTAAATGCACTTTGTAAGGAAAGAAGGTGAGGTTGTGGCGACGTGGGTCATATGGCTTTTATTGGGCGGAGGTTTGCTCTTAGCTGAGATGTTTACACTTACATTTTATCTGCTGTGGCTCGGACTGGGAGCTGTTGTCGGTGCCGCAGTTGCGTTCATTGTACCGAGTCTATGGATACAAGTTGTTTGTGCGTCTGTTGTAAGTTTGGCATTAACCATTTTTTCTAAACGTATTGTAGGAAAGTTTCGCATTGGCAAAGGGTTTAAAGATGCCGTTGACACAATTGTTGGAAGGGAAGCAGTAGTGACACAGGATATCAGACCGAAACAAAATGGTATTGTCAAGGTCGGAGGTGATACGTGGAGTGCTACAGCGAGTGAAACCATTGGGGTAGGTGAAAAAGTGGTAATTGTGAATAGGCAAAATACAGTTCTTACTGTTAGGAGGGCGAATTAGTGGTCGGAACAATTTTATCCATTCTACTGATTATTCTTGTTGTCGTATTTGCTGCATTAACAGTAAAAATCATACCACAGCAACAGGTAGCGGTGGTAGAGCGCTTAGGTAAATTTCATCGCACCATGCATGCAGGGTTAAACATTCTCGTTCCCATTTTAGATCGTGTACGTGTGTACCATGATTTACGCATTCAACAAACGAGTGTACCTCCGCAAAAAGTGATCACAAAAGACAACGTGCAGGTAGAAATTGATACTATTATTTTTTATCAGGTCATCGATCCAGAGCAAGCCACATACGGTATCTCTAACTATGCAAACGGTGTACGAAACATCACGACTGCGACAATGCGGCAAATTCTTGGGAATATGGAGCTTGATGAAACTTTGTCTGGCCGGGAAAAAATTTCTACCGATATTCGCTTGGCACTTGACGAAGCAACGGAAAAGTGGGGTGTGCGCATTGAACGTGTTGAGGTTGTGGATATCAATCCCCCAAAGGACGTACAAGTATCCATGGAAAAGCAAATGAAGGCGGAACGAAACAAGCGTGCCATTATTTTAGAAGCAGAGGCAGCAAAGCAAGATATGGTTCTTCGCGCGGAGGGTGACAAGCAAAGTAAAATTTTAATTGCAGAAGGAGACCGGGAAGCGCGTATTCGGGAAGCTGAAGGAGTTCGGCAAGCAAAGGAACTAGAAGCACTTGGTGAGGCAAAAGCGATTGAGGCTGTCGCAGTAGCTGAGCAGCGCCGCATTCAATTGCTAAAGGATGCTGGATTAACAGAGCAGGTACTTGCTTATAAGTCTTTTGAGGCCTTGGAGACGATTGCAAATGGAACTGCTACGAAAGTATTTCTACCGACTGGCGCTGTCGAGACTTTAGGTAGCATCGGAGCCATAGGGGAGATTTTTAAAGAGAAGTCGTAGGAGCCTGTCATGCAGGCTCTTTTTATTATATTTGCAGGATTTTATTTCTTTGCTGTGTTAAAGCGCAATATTGATAATTGGTACCTGTTAATTGAAGGGGAAAGAGGTGAGACTCTTGCAGCGGAAATCAAAAGAGAACTTCCCCCCACCCTACTTCTTAAGAAAGTCACGACCCACTTATCCAAACCAGGCTGTATGTAACAAGCTTATAGCTACTTCAATTTCTTGCTCTGTTAAGCCACCGAACCCAAGTAAAATGTGAGAGCAGGAAAATGGGGGATTTGCATAATAGACAGAAAGCGGATATACCTTGATATCGTAGCGGGCAGCCGCTTGAATGAGCTCGCTCTCTGTCATACCGTTTTTTACATCCAGTACAATATGAAGACCGGATTGGGAGCCAATAATTGTAACATTCGTACCCATCCAATGTTGAATAGAGCTAATTAGTTTTTTTTGCTTTTTTTTATATAATGTTCGCATACGATTTAAATGGCGCTGCCAATGACCATTCTTCATAAAATGATACATCGTGAGCTGATGTATTTTAGAAACAGTTTGTTTATATAGTGCCCCCTTCTGTTTGTAAACCTCAAGTAAGGATGGTGGTAAAACCATATAACTCATGCGCATAGCTGGTAAAAATGCTTTCGAGAATGTGCCTAAATAAATGACTCGATTGCTTGCATCAAGACCTTGTAGTGCAGGAATTGGGCGTCCTATGTAGCGAAACTCCCCATCGTAATCATCCTCTATAATATATCCGTCTGTTTCTTTCGCCCAATCCAACAACTCTAGCCTGCGATGTACAGGCATAATCATTCCATATGGAAACTGATGCGATGGTGTGATATATACAATGGTTGCCTCTGTATTTCGCAATGCTTGTACAGACAAACCATGTTCATCAATCTCAACATAAGTAAGCGGGTGGCGGCTATTTTGTAAAACAGCGCGTGCTCTATGGAAACCAGGTTCTTCCATTGCGTAAGTAGTCACTCCCATAAGTTCGACGAGTATGGAAAGTAGTAGCTGTGTACCAGCCCCGAATACAATTTGCTCCGGTGTACAAACAACACCTCTAGATTGATATAAATAATTTGTTAGCTGCTCACGGAGTACAATTTCCCCTTGGATATGTTCAGGCGTAAACCATTCTTTTTCATTATCATATAAACACTGAATCATCGTTCGCTTCCATAATGTTATTGGAAACGCAGAAGCATCGACCAAGCCTTGACTGAAATCAAATGTTGGCCGTTCCATTTGTGCAAAAGGAGCCGTAACACCTGGCGATGCCGGTTGTATATCATAAGAAAGGTCTGCGGCATACAATCCTTTTTTGGGGATGCTGTGTACGTATCCTTCCGCCACGAGTTGTGCATAGGCAAGCTCTACCGTGTTTCGGCTCACCTGCAAATGCTCGGATAGTTTACGATGCGACGGTAAACGAGAGCCTACGGTAATATGTTCTTGTATGATCTCTTGTTTTATGTGCTCGTAAATTTGCATATATAGCGGCATGTTCATATCTTGCCGCAGGTGTAGTGTTATTTCTGTCAATTTTCAACCACCTCATATCTGCCTTGGTAAAATTATTATAAACTGTCCCTTTCGATAGGGGCAGTATTTTTATACGATGAAAATAAGAAATTTGATGATAAGGAGATGTATATGATGCATGATGTTCGATTTGTAGCAGAAGAACGCGAGGTGTTGCATGCGTTTTCGGTCATGCAAGAGCTTAGACCGCATTTAAGCGAAAAAACATATCTGCAATTGTATCAAGATATGAAGAAGAGTGGTTACACTTTGATTGGACTATATGTAGATGGAGAAATAGTAGCGCTTGGTGGTGTCGCTATTATGACCAATTTTTATTCTTTAAAGCATGTCTATGTATATGATTTGATTACGGCTGCGAAGCATCGTTCTAAAGGCTATGGAAAGACTCTTCTTTCTTATATTGAACAGTGGGGAAAAGACCAAGGATGTACAAGTGTAGAATTAACATCCGGATTTCAGCGTATTGATGCTCATCGCTTCTATGAAAGAGAAGGATATATAAAGAAAAGTTATTCATTCGGTAAAGGGTTGTAAATGTATGCTTTGCATTTTATTTTTAGTCCTGTGAAAAATTCTCCTTGATTAGCTACATCGGGTTTTAACACAGCAAATCTTTTAATAAAGTACGAACCTCCTTATATTTTATGTTTACTTCAAGACTTTTCGGAAAAACTAGGAAAGAAACAGAATAGGAGGGAATGTATGATGGAACATCCAATTCAGGGTTTAATGCGAGCGGCGATGGAAAACCTCAAGGAAATGGTCGATGTAAATACAATTATTGGAGAGCCTGTGCAAACGGCAGATGGCGGAGTAGTATTAACGGTATCTAAGGTAGCTTTCGGTTTTGGGGCAGGTGGCAGTGATTTTTCGGCTGAAAGACGAGCAGAAGATGATCATGCGTTTGGCGGAGGAAGTGCAGGAGGAGTATCTATTACACCAGTTGCCTTTTTAGTGGTGAATGATGAAGGCATTAACATTATGCATTTGCAAAACACAACACATTTAGTAGAAAAGGTAATCGATTTGGCTCCACAGACAATCGATAAGCTGCAAAATATGTTTGGATCTAATAAGCAACAGCATAATAAGCAAAATGAACATACTGATCATTATACGAATCACATGAAAACAAATCCGAATGATCTTGTCTAAAACCTGTGCTAGCACAGGTTTTTTGTATTATACAATTCTTAATACCATCTACCTGTTAATCAAGAACGACATTATATCCATGATACGTAGCTATTCCAACGTAGCAACAAAAGCTATAAGAAAGTACTAGAACTGCTTCTTAAATGTGTCTTGCATCTACACATTAGCCACTTTTCTTTTCTGTCTAAAAATAATATTGAATTTTCTGTTTATATATAAAGAACATCATAGATGATAAGTCTTTCTTTGTAACGGATTTGTTACATTAGTATTGAAAATGTAATGGTAAAAAAATACTATTCCTGAGCGTTCCTCTATGTTTCTGATAAAATTCATGATAGAATGAATCGTAATGAATTTATAAAAAGGTGGCTAGGTGCTTTGTCTGGAGGATCTGACCAAATAAATGCTATTTATATTAATGGAGACCGTCGCAATCAGTGTTTTCTCACATCGGGCATCAGTTTCCATGAGTTTGCTAACAATATTCCATCACCGCTTCGCAATGTTCTTCTGCTAAAGCACGATTTCGAATGGACAGATTATAATTATCATACGCTGTTTGAATATGTTGAAGAAGAAAATATACAAAGGCTGATTTCAGCTGATGTAAAACAGTTTCGTGAATTTTGCTGGATTGATTTTGACGATGTAAATGATTTAGAAGAAATGGAACCCATTGAGATAGCAGAGTTATTATACTTAGCTCATAAAAAAGAGCCAATGGGAAAACCTTTCTTTGCACTGCTCAAAAATAAATACGTGTATCTATCTCCGGATGATGGCTGGTTAAACAAAGTGTACTTCAGAAGACTACAGGATTTTGCAGGTCTTCTCAGTAAAGTGATTCCGTATAAGTTAGGTGCATTCGGAAAAAAAAGATTTTCATTGTTTCAAAAAACCAAAATATATCCTGCCATTACTAGAGCGGTAATGGAACAGATGTTACCTTGGACAGAAGATGGTCTTCTCATTGATCTGGAAAATAAACAGGAAACGAGAAGAGGATTAGAAATACCATTGTATGTAGTAGGTTCTTACACGAATGCAGACGATGTAATGGAAAATCTGGAAGAGCTAAGAGCACAGGCGCAAGATCGTGCGTGGCTTATTTTTGATAAAAAAGAACAAGAATGGAAATGGGAAACGGAATAGATGGAATGATTGTAAAGCTTTTTTATCATACACATGTAAAAGAACACACCGCGTACGGTGTGTTCTTTTACATAGCTATACGAAAAAACAAGCTAAATACAATAGAAAATGCGCTGAATCCAATGGCAGTAAAAGCTAACGTTTTTGCTCCGTAACGTAAAGCAATTAAACCAGCTACAATACCGATTGATCCAAGAAAAACAGGATAAAAAGCAATAGAAAATAAGGAAATAAATAGAGCAATGTACCCCAGTATAACACCCTTATTGGTCTTAGATGTAAGTAAGTTTACAGAATCATGCGGTGTAATTTCAGCTGCATATTCTTCATCATGACGGCGAATATGATAGTGTTTTGTGCCTCGTTTTAGTTTCAAAAGTTATTCCTCCTTCTTTAGTGTAGAGGTATTAGTATGTTGTGTTTGTGACGAAGAAAAATGCGTTCCGGATTTTCCCAAAGGTAAATCCAGCATTCTCATGGAATATATACGGAATAAAAGGAAAGTGGTGACAGATATGTTCAAATGGCATGAGCAAGCACAACAAACATGGGATAAAGGTGCAGAAAACTGGCATAAAAGTAGTGAAAACATGTGGGAAACTGGAAGTAGAAGTACGATCATTCCATTGATGCAGCAATTTGTTCCTGTTGGATCTTATGTATTAGACGTAGGGTGTGGTGATGGGTATGGTACATATAAGTTACATGAGGCGGGTTATGCAGCAGTTGGCATAGATTTATCGGAGCATATGATTGCATTTGCGCAAAAACGGGTAAAAGATAAAAAGCTCTCTTTTCAGCAGGCTGACTTAAAAGCGCTTCCTTTTGCAGATAACAATTTTGATGCAGTTATGGTTGTAAACGTTTTGGAATGGACAGAGAATCCATGGCAGGCATTACTGGAAATAAAACGTGTTTTAAAGCCGCATGGTAAAGTGTGTATAGCGATACTGGGCCCAACTGCAGCACCACGTTCATATAGCTATCGTCGCTTGTACGGTGACCATGTGGTATGCAATACAATGATGCCCTGGGAGTTTAAAAAATTGGCACAAGAAAACGGATTTAATGTGTTAGCAGGACAAGGTGTATATAAGCGTGGCGTGTTAGAGAAAGAAGCAAAACAAATGCCAGAAGAATTACAACAAGCCCTGAGCTTTTTATGGTTATTCATCTTAGAAAAGCAATGAAAAAACAGAGGGCTTCAACCTCTGTTTTTTAGAGACGATTAGTCGTCGCAACGTCCACCTACAGATACCGCATTAACTCTGTTCACATTAACACGTGTTAGGCCAGGGAAACCGTTGAATCTAGATAGAAGCAAGTTGCCGTTTTGGAATCCTTCAAAGATACCGCGAGCTGGTCTTTGATCGTCATATTGAATTACAACAGGTGTACCAGGGCTTAAAGTTCTTAAGAATCGAGCGATACTGTTCTCATCATAAGCACCTGCAACGTTATTGCCATTGCGGTCGCCATTTCCATAGTTATTGTAACCGAAACAACTCATACTTTTTCACCCCCTTCATGTAATATATCTTATGCTTGTCTTGTAGAAGGTGTGTTGGACAAGAAATAAACTATTGCGGATTTTCACGAAAAAAATAGAGTTAAGAGGATGTATATAAAAGGTAATGTACCGATGGATAAAACTGTACTAATACCGACTCCAACAGATGTAAATTCTGCATCGCCTCCATACTTCAATGCATATAGAGACATTGTTGGAGCGGAAGGCATCCCAGCAAGTAAGACTGCTGCAGCAATGACACTAAAATTAGGGGTAAAGGGAATGAAGGCAAACAGTAAAAGTGGAACAAGCAATAACTTAGTAAATGCAGCAATCCAAATGTAGGGACTGGCACTAATAGTTACAGCTGATCGCAACGACAGGCTCCCAAGCAGGCTCCCAATTGCTAGCAGTGATAATGGTGTGGTCATGGCTCCTATGTTTTGCAATGGCTGCAAAATAACAGCTGGAAGGGAAAGTGGTGTGAGAAATAACAGTAAGCCGATACAAGTAGATAGAACGCCTGCATTCAAAAAAATCTCAGTTCGAGAAATAGCATGATCTTTATTAAATAAATGAATACCATACGTCCAAATGAGAAATAAGTATAAGATGTTAAAAATAATCGTATATATAATACCTTCTGCGCCTAATATGTAGCCGCATACAGCGTAACCGATAAAACCTTGATTGCCAAATACTGAGATACCTTCAAAACCGCTGCGGCACTTTGAATGCAACTTGCATATGTTAGATAACAGCTTTCCTATGAGTACTGCTGTCAATAGAGCAAATGCAGACATGCCAATAAGCCAAAAAAAGTGGGACAATAGTGTGAAGGCGAAGTGTGTATCTAAAGACGACACAATTAATGCAGGCAATGTAATCAATAAAACAATTTGCATCATAACATGGTCAGATGCTTGTGTGAGCACATTTCGCCGTTTTAGAACAAATCCAACACCTGCAATTACATATAATGTTATGAGTTGTTCAACCAAAGGTATAAACTGATTCAAATGTATCCCTCCTTTTTGGTACGATATTCAAATCTCCTATAAAGGTGTCATAGCAGTAAAGGTTGCTTTTATCCAGTGTTCTTTGTACACTGTATAGTGACGAAGGAACGCCTTTCAGTATGAAAGGCGTTCCGTTTTTTGGGAGGCTCGCATGTTTGATCCGACTGTGTTTGATAATTTAAAAGTAATCGCAGAAGGTGCTATATACGATAAAGATTTAGATGGAGACATTTGTGTTATAAACCGCAGTGACTGTGTGGATTTAGCTACGATGAGCCGGGCGTATCATATTTCGTTTCGTTTGCCGACAGATACTACACAGGCTAAGCTCTTATTGACGGTAGATGCACAAAATTTGGTTGGGGAAATTTTAGAACAACAAGCTATGCCTGGCTGTCGTTTGGAACTTACCTTTACTTGTAAGTTGTCGTCTGTTGCCGTATGCGAAAATATACAGGCACTGGTTGAGAAAATTTGGGGCCGGGAGCGCATGATTGTACAACAAATTTCATACGAATATAAACAACCGGTATATACAAATGAGATATCAGTAGCGTTCCAAAAGCACATTACAGAGGATCATGCAGATGATTTATCTATTGTCGTAGAGTATATGATTACCACGTTACATACGCTCAAGGATATCCTCGGAAACCAAAGATGAAGGAGATAAAGGGATGAAGGATTTAAAGCCATTTTTACAAAATGCCTGGGAAAAAGCAGGATTTCAAGCATTTACTGATGTTCAAACACAAAGTTTGCCTCTTGTACTTGAGGGAAAGGATGTAATTGCCGAATCGCCAACAGGAACGGGAAAAACACTTGCGTATTTGTTGCCATTGCTACAAAAAACGGATGAAGCCATTGCAAATCCACAAATTGTGATTGTATCGCCAACACGTGAGCTAGTGATGCAAATTCATAGCGAAGTACAAAAGTTTACAGAAGGAAGCGTTTTGTCTGGTGCATCTTTGGTTGGAGGTGCGGATATTAAGCGACAAGTGGAGCGCTTAAAAAAACATCCGCAAATAATTGTTGGCTCACCCGGACGTATTTTAGAATTGATTCGTATGAAAAAGCTAAAAATGCATGAAGTGAAAACGATTGTATTTGATGAATTTGATCAAATGATCAAACAAAATATGAAAGGGTTGCTAGAAGATATAGTAAAAACAACAATGCGAGATCGCCAATTGTTGTTTTATTCAGCGACGATGCCAAAAATTGCAGAAGATGCAGCCCGAGAGATGGCGAATGAACCTACGATCATTCGCATTAAGCGGAGCGAAGAAACGAGTCGTGTGAAGCATTTGTACGTAGTTGGCGAACTACGTGAGAAACTGGATAACATTCGCAAAATCGTGAATATGGATAATGTAAAGGCTGTTGCATTTATGAATGATCCGTTTCGACTTGACGATATGGCATCCAAGCTGCAGTTTCGAAAAGTGGCAGCAGGCGTTATTCACTCTGACGCAAAAAAACAAGAACGTGCAGCAACACTTAGAGCTTTTCGTCAAGGGAAAATTCAAGTTGTGTTAGCCACAGATGTAGCAGCAAGAGGTCTTGACATTGAAGGTCTAACACATGTACTTCATCTAGACCTACCGGAGACAGTTGACCAATATATTCACCGCTCTGGTCGAACAGGCAGAATGGGCAACGAAGGAACAGTAATATCGCTCGTTACACCAAACGAAGAAAAAAAGCTATTGCAATTTGCGAAAAAGCTCGGTATTCAATTTGAGAAGTTAGAAATCTATAAGGGTGGTTTTATTGAGAAAAAGCCAGCACCAGCTAAGAAAAAGCGACCTGCGTTTACAGCGCGCAAAAAGCCTAGGTAAATTCCTAGGCTTTTTCTGTTGCTTCCGCAGTTAGAAGATAATGCACAATACCCATTGCACAAACATCTATATCCAATTGTAAAATTTCATATACAGCATGAGAAGCAGGCACACCTTGCGCAGTTAGATAGGCTCGGATATCTGCAAGTAATTTGGCGGATATTTTATTTGCTGCCCGCTCTGGATTTTGTTCGTTTTGAAGCACGTCTTTTCCTGTTTCTACAAAGTGAGGTAGCCATGTTTCAATTTGACGACATACCCCACGAACGTGAGAAGATACACCAAAATGACTGAAATAGATATGATGCACACCAAGCTCATGAATGCGATGCAGTGATTGTAACATGGTTTCCGGATTGAATTGAGTAGGAGAGGTAGAAGGTAAATAGAACTCGACACCACAATCCATCAATTCTCCGTAATAAATACCGATTGTGTCACCGGTAAAAATACCGTTCGTTAAAGAGTCGTGAATGCTGATATGATGATTGGCGTGTCCTGGTGTATCATAAAACGTGAGAAGTCGCTTCGGTGAAATACGCAAAGTAGCATGATCTTCCATGGTTATTATACGATCAGAAGGAACTGGCAGAATTGGTGAGAACAATGTGTCAAATTGGTCTCCATACACTGCTTTAGCGCCCGCAATCAACTTTGTCGGATCAATAAGATGTCTCGCGCCCCGAGGGTGAACAAGTAGCTTTGCATTTGGACAGCGCTCCATCATCAGTCCCGCGGCTCCGGCGTGGTCTAAGTGTACATGTGTTACAATTATGTAAGCGATATCATTTTTATTTATACCAAGTGCATGTAATCCTTGCTCAATATTTGGAACAGATGGGCTTGCGCATGTTTCAATCAATGTAACATACTCACCAAGTAACACATATGTGCCTGTACGACCTGGTCGGTTTAAATCGTAATCATCAATTAAGTACAGTTGTTCACCAACTTGTTTCGGTATTGTCATGTGTATCCTCTCCCTTCAACATTCACAAAAAAATCAGAAGAAAACAGGGTTTTCCTCGGATCTAGTAATATATATTTACAGTATAAGGCAAAATAAAGAGAAAGTCTATTTTAGTTAGAATATTCAAACTATTTAGAGTTCATTTTTTTAGACATTGTATTTGAAAACATTTATCATACAGATATAAAGTAAAAGGAGGTACTACATATGTCTGTATATCAATTTGAAGTTAAAACGATTACCGGAGAAACAAAAACATTGCAGGATTATGCTGGAAAAGTGCTGTTAATTGTAAACGTGGCTAGTAAATGCGGATTTACACCACAATATAAAGGGCTGCAAGCTCTGTATGAGCAATACAAGGAACAAGGATTTGAAGTGCTTGGATTCCCATGTAATCAATTTATGGCCCAAGAGCCAGGGGATGAAGCGGAAATTGCCAGCTTTTGTGAGTTGAATTACGGTGTTACATTCCCGATGTTTGCCAAAGTAGATGTAAACGGAGACAATGCACATCCATTGTTTAAGTATTTATGCGAGCAAGCGCCTGGTATGTTGGGACTAAAGGCAGTGAAATGGAATTTTACCAAGTTTCTCGTAGACAAAGATGGGAATGTGATTGAGCGTTTTGCGCCGCAAACGGCACCGGAAGATTTAAAGTCAGCAATCGAAAAGCACTTGTAATAAAAGTGAAGCTCCATGCACAGAGAAATGTCAAAGAAGATTAAAGCCGAAAAGGGTGCCCTAGCTGGACACCCTTAGTTTTGGTAGCATCGATATATTCATCCGCGCTGTAGCAAAATATACCCGCTCACATCAGTGGATGGACCGGCGCATTCCACAACAAAGCCGTTTGCGAGTAGGCAGTCGACTGCGCGCTGCGCTGAGCGGCCAGGGCGCAATCTGCGCGTGCAAGGAGAAGCACTGCCAACTACATTTGCTGTGACAATTGTAATGGGGGCGCTTGGATCCAATGGATTTCGTTCGAAGGTGATGAGCACGAGATCTGTGGGACGAGGGATAGAAACCATTTATATTCCTCCTTCAAAGAGTAGCTATATGATATAAAATGCTTGTCTTTGAAAGCGGCTTGTTTCCTTGTCACGACTTTTGAAAAATGGGCATACAAAAAGAGAGCGCACTCTTTTATGTGTGAAACAGTGAACTGTTTAAAGCGCTAATATAGCGCTGTGCAGACCGCTGTACGGCAAGGTGTGCATCGGTTTCTATGACTCTATGAAATGCATTATATAAACGATCAAACCGCAAAGGCTTTACACGGTCTGCTATATGAGGTACTGTCTTGGCTGGAAGTGGAATCAGATTTGGATAGCTGTACATAAAGCTGACCCAATTTCGATCAGCCATCACCTGAATAATATCACCTGTAAAAAGGGTACCTTTCCCTGCAGTCCAATGTAATACAGCCCCCCTTTAAAGTGTCCAGCCAAACGGTATATGGTCAACTCCTCAGACAAACGAAGACATTCTCCTTTGTACGGTTTGATACTTTTATTCTATTTCATTTCTTACTTGCTAAAATCCGCCACCAGTAGCAATTTTCCCCTCCAAAGTATGAGCTATAGAGAAAAGATGTGTATCTTAAGGCGTTATGGTACAATAAGAAACTGGGTGATAGAGATGAATATATATATTGAGAAAACCATTGCTTTTGTAAAAGACATATTGGGCAAAGATGCGACAGGACATGATTGGTATCATATTGAACGTGTACATAAGCTAGCCCTCGTGCTGCATGAAAAAGAAGGGGGAAATCGTTTTGTAATAGAAATGGCCGCGCTTCTTCATGATGTGGCTGATGAGAAGCTTAATGAAAGCGAAGAGGCTGGTTTACAAAGGGTTGTGAACTGGCTGAATTGTTTAGAAGTACATAAGGAAGACCATTCTCATATCATAGCCATCATTGCAAACATGTCCTTTAAAGGCGGACATGGGGGCAAAGTGGATACAATAGAAGGCAAAATTGTACAGGATGCAGACCGCTTGGATGCAATTGGTGCTATCGGCATCGCACGGACGTTTGCGTACGGGGGAGCGAAGGGGCGTTTAATGTATGACCCAAATATACCGCCGCGTGAGAATATGACAAAGGAGCAGTATCGGAATGCCAACGAGCCGACACTAAATCATTTTTATGAAAAGCTCTTGAAGCTGAAAGCTTTAATGAATACAGAAACAGCCAAAAGAATGGCAGGAGAACGCCATGCCTATATGGAAGCCTTTATACAACAATTTATGAAAGAGTGGAATGCCAAAGCATGAAGATGTTACAAGTAGAAAATCTAGCAAAATCATATGGAGAAAAGCCTTTATTCACAGACTTAACTTTTAGCATTACAGAAGGGGAGCGTATTGGCGTAATTGGTGTCAATGGGACAGGAAAATCCACCATGCTAAAAATTATCGCCGGTGCTGAGCAAGCAGATGCTGGTGATATCAGCCATACACGAGGATATACAATTAGCTATCTGGCGCAGCAACCGGAATTTGATGAAAATTTGACGGTGCTTGAACAAGTGTTTTACGGAGATACACCGCTCATTCGCTTGCTACGTGAGTATGAAACAGTGTTACTGCAGCTTGAGAAGCAGCCTGAAAATGAGTCCGTTCAACAGAATTTATTTACCCTACAGCAACGAATGGATGCGATGAACGCATGGGAAGCGAATGCGAATGCCAAGACTTTACTTACAAAGCTAGGTATTCATGACTTTACTGCCAAAGTTGGTGCGCTTTCAGGCGGTCAAAAGAAGCGCGTTGCGATGGCGCAGTGCTTTATTCAAACACCGGACTTGTTGATATTGGATGAGCCAACGAACCATTTGGATCATGAGACAGTTGAGTGGCTGGAAGAATATTTATCACGCTATAACGGTTCTTTATTACTCGTAACGCATGACCGTTATTTCCTTGACCGTGTTACAAATCGTATCTTGGAGATTGATAATGGCAAGTTATACAGCTATGAAGGCAACTACGGTGCTTTTTTGGAAGCAAAGGCTGTTCGAGAAGAAAATGAAATCGCGCAAGAAGAGAAGCGACAAAATTTATATCGCCGTGAGCTCGCTTGGATGCGCCGCGGTGCAAAAGCTCGTACGACCAAGCAAAAAGCGCGTATTCAGCGATTTGAAGAGCTAGAGAAAAAGGATGGGCCCGCATTGAAAGGGCAAGTGGATATTTCCATAGGCGGCAGTCGTCTTGGCAAAAAAGTATTGGAGCTAAAGGATGTTACCAAATCTTTCGGCGAAAAGATGGTGCTAAATCATTTTAGCTATATTGTTAAGCCAGGTGATCGAATCGGGATTATTGGTGCCAATGGAAGCGGAAAGTCTACGCTTTTAAATATGCTGACTGGACAATTAGAACCAGATCACGGTGAGATTGAAATAGGACAAACGGTGAAAATTGCTTATTATACACAAGAAAATGAAGGTATGAATGTAAATCAGCGCATGATTGAGTATATCAAGGAAGGCGCGGAAGTGATTCATACATTAGATGGCAAAATTATCAGTGCTTCGCAAATGCTAGAGCGTTTTTTATTTCCGCCAAGCACGCATGGTACACCAATTGGAAAACTGTCTGGCGGTGAGCGCAGACGATTGTATTTGCTGCGCATTTTAATGGGCGAGCCGAATGTATTGCTTTTGGATGAGCCAACGAACGATTTGGATACACAAACCCTCACTGTATTGGAAGATTATCTGGAGGACTTTCCGGGTGTCGTTATTACTGTATCGCATGACCGTTACTTCTTAGATAAGACAGCAGAAGAGTTGTTTGTCTTTGAGGGAGAAGGCAATGTTCGCGTATTCTTTGGTAGCTACAGTGAATATTTGGAGGAGAAAAAGCAGGTAGAAGCGTTGAAGAAAGCGGACGCTGTTAAAGAGAGAAAAGTAGCGGAACAGCCGAAACAGAAAAAACGCAAACTATCGTACCAAGAGCAGCGTGAATGGGATGGTATTGAAGATAAAATTGCTACGCTGGAAGAGAAACTTGAGGAAATTGGTGCTGCACTTGAAAAGGTAGGAGCTGATTTTGAGCGCGCACAACAGCTTACAAATGAACAAGAGCAAGTAGAAGCGGAATTAGAGCAAGCTATGACGCGCTGGGAAGAGCTTTCAGAAATTGTGGAAGGTTTGAAGTAAATCCTCATATATTGAAATGAGGACAAAAACTCTGTACACTTACTACAAAGGAGGCACGATATGAGGACAAACAACCCGATGTTAAAAGAAGAAGCGTTTCGCAAAGCTCCTGCGAGCAGCGGGACGATGACGGTAGGCGGTACCGCTGGGAAAGCATTTATTATGTTAGCCCTGCTTCTTGGAACAGCTGTATACGCTTATATGCAGGTAGTACAAAATAAAATGAGTATGGGTGTTATGATTGGCGCGCTCTTAATCGCAATGATTTTAGCGTTTGCTACGGCGTTTGTCCCTAAAATTTCGCCTGTTACCGCACCGGTGTATGCGGCAGTAGAAGGAATTGTACTTGGGACGATTTCAGCTATGTATATGCAACGCTTTGGAGATCAGGTTGTATTATATGCGGTACTACTGACAATTTCAGTTATGTTTGCCATGCTGCTTTTGTATGCAACCCGTGTTATTAAGGTAACAAACAAGTTTCGTATGGGTGTCCTTTCCGCTACGCTTGGCGTTTTGTTTATGTATTTAATTGTGGCCGTGATGCAATTATTTGGGGTATCGGTACCATTTTTGCATGATGGCGGAACCATTGCAATTATCGTAAGTGCTGTTGTTATTGTCATTGCAGCATTAAATCTTGTATTGGATTTTGATTTCATTGAAAACGGCGCGCGCTCCGGTGCACCAAAATATATGGAATGGTACGGCGCGTTAGGTCTGATGCTTACACTTGTATGGCTGTATCTTGAAATTTTGCGTCTTGTTTCGTACTTTGTCAGAAATGACTAAAAAAGCGCCTCTCTAGAGAGGTGCTTTTTTATATAGACTTCTGTTTGTGCATTGTAATATGTACAGCTCTTTTGCATAGAAAGTATTTATCATGCAAAAGAGCTAATTGCCCCTCTTCCAAACTAGCTGTAAATTATCTGCGCGCAATAATCAGGGCAATTAAAACAAGGATAATTAACGTAAGCAGCGTTTTGCGATCTTGTCTATTATGAGAATGATTTACATGTTTCTTAGTAACAGTTATATTGGCTAGTCTAGAAACGTCTTTTGTTGTGACAGAAGTGTTATTGCGGTTTCGAATTGTATTCGTACTAACAATGTTTTGAGCGGGGGAATTATTTTGATGCCGGACAGGGATGATGGAATCCGGAAGTGTAAATGTTCCGGTTTGATTTGTATTGTTATTGTGGCAATTATCAGAAAAATAATCAAAAAAGTCATCGGTAAAATCATCAAATGTATCGTCCGTAAAGTCAGAAAAGACATCATCCTCCTGCTGGTTGGGGGTGACGCCGCATAATTCAGGAAAATTGCGTTTAAAGTACTCACTAATACAATGTAAATCGTCACTTGTATATTGATATCCTAATTTATTAGAAACGTACGGCATGTTGCGCCGTTTATGATTCGCAGCCATTTTTTCACTCCTTCAAGCAATCTACTGCTAATATATACAAGTTCGGACAAAATGGTATGGACAACCCGCCCATATAACGACAAAATATATGCAATACACATATTCCTATTAGAAGAAAGTCTATTTTTTACCCTGCGACTTGCGAACAAGCTTATTTAAATACACGCTTTCAGGCGTTTTTCAAACTTCTATCTGTTATTTACAATGTAGAAAACAGGATAGGAGTGAGATAAATATGATGAATCGTGTCGTGTTAATTGGTCGTCTTACGAAGGACCCGGAACTGCTGTATACAAAGCAAGGGATTGCATATATGAAGGTACGTATTGCAGTGTCTCGCGGGTATCGCAATAGCCAAGGAGAGCAAGAGACGGATTTTATTGATTGTAATGTATGGCGCAAGATGGCGGAGAATGTATCGTTGTATTGCAAAAAAGGTGCTTTAATCGGTATTAGCGGCCGCATTCGAACAAGTTCTTTTGAAAATGAGCAAGGGAAACGCATGTACCGAACGGAGATTACCGCAGAAAACGTATCATTTCTAGAGCGAAAAAAGATACAAACGTCTCGTTAGCATGAAACCTTTGCATCGTGCTACACTAGAGGTAGGAAATCGCGAAGGAGAGAGTTAGATGAGAATTACAGCAATTGAACCGACCCCAAGTCCGAACACGATGAAGGTTATTCTAGATGAAGCATTACCGGCAGGGAAACGAAATAACTATACAAAAGACAACCAAGGTGAAGCGCCTGAAAAAATTCGTGCTATTTTGGCAGTTGAAGGTGTAAAAGGTGTATATCATGTTGCCGATTTTTTAGCGGTTGAGCGCAATGCGAGATATGACTGGAAGCCCATTTTACAAAATGTCCGTGCTGTATTTGGCGAAGCAGAAGCGACAGATGTACAAGCTGCTAATGCTCATTACGGTGAAGTTAAGGTGTTTATTCAAATGTTTTACGGCATTCCAATGCAAGTTAAGCTAACAGACGGTGAAGCGGAAGAGCGTTTCGGTTTACCTCCATACTTTAAGGAAGCCATTATGAAGCTACAAATGACGGCACCGAACGTGGTGCAAGAGCGTAAATGGGCCGAGCAAGGTACACGCTATGGCGAACTTGCGGATATTGGGAAAGAAGTGGTTGATGAAATTACAGCTGCTTATCCAGAAGAACGCGTGCAAACTTTGATGAACGATTTATTGAAGCAAGGCGGAGCGAAGGAGTTGGTTGTGAAAAAACGTGTACCGTATCAGGTTACACTAGAAATGATGGAGGACAGCGATTGGAAAAATCGCTATGCGGCACTGGAGCAAATGGAGCCGACGGAGGCTGATTTGCCGGTGCTTGAAAAAGCATTAGGTGATGAAAAAGTGTCCATTCGTCGCTTGGCAACAGCGTATCTAGGCATGGTGAAAGGAAAGGTTGTTATGCCACTTTTATACCAGGCGCTCCAGGATAAAGCTGTTAGTGTACGAAGAACAGCGGGAGATTGTTTATCGGATATTGGTGATAAAGAAGCCATGCCAGCAATGATTGCGTCCCTGCAGGATACGAGTAAGCTTGTCCGCTGGCGTGCAGCGATGTTTTTATTTGAAGAAGGAGACGAAAGCGCATTGCCGGCATTAAAAGTAGCGCAGAATGATCCTGAATTTGAAGTGGCGATGCAGGCACGCTTAGCAATCGAGCGTATTGAAGGCGGCGAAGAGGCGAAGGGTTCGGTATGGAAGCAAATGACCGAATCGCGAACGCAGGAATAAGATAGCTTAAGGGGAAACTATTATTGTATAGATGAGAGAGAAGAATGGGGGATATACCATGCTTACTGTGTTTTATGATAGCTGGTGTCCACTATGCACCGGGGTGACGGAGCAGACGCGGCGCCTAGATCGCAGACAGCGTGTTGTTTTCATCTCTTTTCGAGATGAAAACGTAGTGAAGTCATATCAACTGTCAGAAGATATGCTACGCAAAATGGAACAGCGTCTATTCGTATATGACGGAGAGTGGCAAGAAGGCATTTACGCGGTAAAACGCTTGGCAAAAGAAGTGCCTACGTACTGGTTGCTTATTCCATTTATACAGCTCGCCATTACCTTTGGCTTTGGACAACGAGTATATGATTATATTGCATCGCGCCGCTCTATTGTCCCGACAGGTCATTGCCAAGAAGGTGTATGTCCAATCGGAAAGGCAAAGCACTAGCATTGCCTTTCTTTCTCATGGTATGATAAAGAAGTATAAAGGTTTAAGGAGAGAGTAATCATGGTAAACGCTTACGAAGAATATATGAAACAAATTGTTATGCCGATGCGTCAAGAACTTGTTCGTGCTGGCTTTAATGAGTTAACTACTGCAGAAGAAGTAGAAAATTACCTTGAGCAAGCAACTGGCACAACGCTTGTTGTGATCAACTCGGTGTGTGGCTGTGCAGCAGGGTTGGCTCGCCCGGCGGTGGCACAAGCGTTGCTACGTGCAGAAGACAAGCGCCCAGATCATCTTGTGACAGTATTTGCTGGACAGGATAAAGATGCGACTGCAATGATGCGTTCTTATTTTGAAGAAATTCCGCCATCTTCTCCGTCCATGGCTTTACTAAAGGGCAAAGAAGTGGTTCATTTTATCCATCGTCACGAAATCGAAGGAAACAGTCTAGAAGGTATTATGAACAACCTTCTAGAGGCATTTGAGCAGCACTGCTAAAAGGGAGAGATGTCTCCCTTTTTGTTTTGAGGTGATGATATGATTATAACGACAGCAGGACGTACGAACAAGGAGATGACAACATATGCGAGGCGGGTTGCTGATGAGCTAAATGGTACATTTGTGAAACGAAACGATGCAACCATTCATGATATGCATACGAAGTATGAAGAGGATATATTGGTAGCAGGAAAGAACCGGCTGGAAATGTATCCACTGGGCGGTGACAGCTCGTTCTTTTTTCATCCAAACTCTGCAAGCTTTCGTATTAAGCGTCTTATGCGCGGTGAACACGATCCATTTGTGCAGGCAACTGGCTTGCAAGCTGGGATGACATTTCTTGATTGTACGCTCGGTATGGCATCCGATAGTATTGTTGCGAGCTATATAACCAAAGAAGCAGGACGAGTTGTGGGAACAGAGGCCAATCGCTATATGGCCTATATTGTAGAAAAAGGCTTGCTATCATGGCAATCGGATATTCCAGAAATTAATGAAGCGATGCACCGTGTTACCGTGATGCATACAGAGCACCTTACCTATCTGCAAACCTGTGAAACAGATAGCTTTGACGTCGTATACTTTGATCCGATGTTTGAAGAAAGTATTCTAGAATCCGATGGACTCAAAGGATTGAAGCGTTATGCCTTATACGACGATATCATCGCTGACACGATAGAAGAGGCGTTGCGCGTCGCAAAGCAGCGCATTGTGCTAAAAGATCACTTTCGCAGTGAACGCTTTACAAGATACGGATTTACACCGATACGCCGCAAAACTGCCAAATTTCATTTTGGTGTAAGGGAGATATAAAAAAATGATTGTTATAGCTTGCAAAACAAAAAAAGTTGTATATAATAAGCTATAAGAAAATTTAGGAAAATCAAGGATGAAGAGAGTAGTCATTAGTAGTAGCGAAAGCGAGTCAGGGATGGTGTGAGCCTGATGCGAAGCGGTGATGAAGCGCACTTCGGAGATGCTTGTCTGAAAGAAAGTAAGACGAGCCGGGGATCCGATCCCCCGTTATGAAACGGAAAGGGGTTCACAGAACCAAAAGGGTGGTACCGCGGGCAAAGCTCGTCTCTTAACAAAGAGACGAGCTTTTTTTATTTTAAAGGAGGATTGTGATGAGATATAAAAGTGAAGTTGCCAAACAATTACACAGCGTATTACCGGAGTTATCAATTAAAACAATTGAGTCTCTATTAGAGAAACCGAAGCATGAACAGCACGGAGACCTTGCGTTTCCTTGTTTTGAGCTTGCAAAAACGATGCGCAAGGCGCCGGCGCAAATCGCTGCGGCGCTGGCAGAAAACTTACATGCTGACATATTCACCAAAACAGAGGCTGTTGGTCCGTATGTCAATTTCTTTTTAAATCGTAATATTGTGAGTAAAGACATTATTGCTATCGTTTTAGAAGAAAAAGAAGCCTATGGAAGTCATACAAACGGCATCGGCAAAACAATGGTAATTGATTATTCATCGCCAAACATTGCCAAACCATTTTCCATGGGGCATTTGCGCTCTACCGTTATCGGCAATTCTTTAAAGCAAATTGGAGAAAAGTGCGGCTATCAAGTCGTTGGCATTAACTACATTGGCGACTGGGGCACGCAGTTTGGTAAGTTGATTACCGCATATCACAAGTGGGGCGAGGAGGATAAGGTAAAACAACATCCAATAAAAGAGTTGTTTCGCTTGTATGTACGCTTTCATGAGGAAGTAAAGGAGCATCCTGAGCTTGAAAATGAAGGGAGAGCATGGTTTAAAAAGCTGGAGGATGGCGATAAAGAGGCATTGAAGCTATGGACATGGTTCCGCAGCGAATCTTTGCAGGAATTCTCACGTATTTATGACTTGCTGGGTGTAAAGTTTGACAGTTTTAACGGCGAGGCTTTTTACAATGATAAGATGGATAAAATGGCGGAGTTTCTAGAACAAAAAGGTCTTTTAACAGAATCAGAAGGCGCCCAGGTTGTTATGCTAGAGGATGAACAGATGCCGCCGTGCTTAATTCGTAAGTCTGACGGCGCCACACTATATGCAACCAGAGACTTGGCAGCGGCTATGTATCGCCAAGGTATGTATAAGTTTGACCGTGCTCTTTATGTCGTAGGCGGCGAACAAAGTCTTCATTTTCAGCAGATATTCTCTGTGCTGCGCAAAATGGGCTATAAGTGGGTAGATGGAATGACTCATGTACCGTTCGGGCTCATTTTAAAGGATGGTAAAAAGATGTCAACGCGAAAAGGAAGGGTCATTTTATTGGAAGAAGTGATTGCAGAAGCAATTGCGTTGGCGAAAAAAAACATTGAGGAGAAAAACCCAGCGCTTGCTAATAAAGACGAGGTAGCCAGACAAGTTGGTGTAGGTGCTATTTTATTTCACGATCTGAAAAACGAGCGTATTCACAATATCGAGTTTTCTCTTGAGCAAATGCTAAAATTTGAAGGAGAAACAGGGCCGTATGTGCAGTACACGTACGCGCGTGCCTGCTCCTTGCTAAGAAAAGCTCCATACGAACCCCAGGAAGCTAGTGCCCTCACAGATGATAATAGCTGGAGCATCGTCAAGCTGCTAGAGGCTTTTCCCACTGTTGTCGCTACAGCATTTGCACGCTATGAACCCTCGCATATTGCCAAATACGTACTAGACCTAGCGCAGGCTTTTAATAAGTATTATGGTCATGTGCGTATTCTAGAAGAGGATGCTGAAAAATCAGCACGTTTGGCGCTTGTGTATGCGGTGACAGTAGTGCTGCAGGAGGGGCTAAGATTGCTTGGGGTAGATTCCCCGTCTGAGATGTAAGATAAGTGATAAAAGAATATATCAATTGAGTAGAAAAGGATTAGATGTTATATAAACGTCTAGATGGTAAGGTCATCATAGAAACGAGTATGCACTTCGAAGAAAGGCGCATTCGGTGGGTTGCAAAGCATCTTTTTAAAAACGGAGATATTGTAAAAAAGTCTATTGTGAGACAGTTGTCCAAATGCCGCATCATTTCTCCGGAAATTAATGTTTTGTTGCAGCAAGTGGTGGATGAATATCACGGAAGAAGTTTGTAAACCTAGTGATGGTAAGATGTAAATAAAACAACTTGTAAAGAGAAGGGCGCAACCTGCTAGTCATATTTAACAGATTGCGCTCTTTTATGTTGCATATTTGGCAAAGGACATTTTTCTTTTTGAATGGAAATATACATCAGTATAGATGCTTTCAAAGGAAGAAAGGTGGGCAGAAGATGAAAAAATCATTATGCTTACTTATAATAATTGTATGGTCTGTTAGTTTAGTTTCAGGCTGCAATGAGACCCATTCGTATGTAGGAGAAAGCAAGAATTGGAAAGGGACACTCCATCTTACGCAATCAGGTGGTAAAGAAGTTGAAGAGGGGACCATCGTATACAAAGGAAAAGACAAACAGGAAGTCAAACGCGTGATATGGAAAGTGCAAGGCATGCACGGAGAACGCGGGGGCAACGACTATTTGACGGATGGAACTATCAGAATAAGCGGTAGCTGTACGGGGTGTGCGATGCAAGGTAAGGATGAGCGATACGAGGTAACCGTAGAATGGAATGGAGTAACAGAAACATTTCAGATGAAACGACGCTAATAACAATCTCTTCCTGTAGTTAAAATAAGAGCTTCTATTAAAGATCATAGTGTAGGTTTTTCTGCATTCATCATTTCCCTCGTTTATTCAGTTGTAACAGGAATGATTTTGTATAAACCGGTCTATATGATTGAAGAGTTACATTTGGGTGGAGATGAATTACAACCTACACAGTTATTATAACTACCATTTTAAGAAGCACTATAAATAACATATTGATTTACATTGTTAATTAAGTAGAAAAGCACAACATTATTTGCACAAAAAAACGCTGTTGATTAAACATCAACAGCGTTTTTTTATTCTATTTTAGTTTGATGGCTCAACGTGAGTATAATCTAATAACTCTACTTTAACGGCAGCTAAATCTTTTTGATCAAATTCCTTGTTAAATTGAACGGGGGATAGTCCAAATGTCACAGTGTCAGTTCCCAATTGTTCTTTTTTGTTACCGTCATATGTTTGAACGGTAAATTTAATTACATAAGGATGACCTAGTTGATTCTCTTTTTCTGATTGGTCTAACTCAACAACATCATAATTTTTGTTCCACCAGTTATATTGAATTTTAATGGTATCCTTTTTATAATAATTTGCTACTGCCTGATTTAATTCATCAGTAAACTGGTCTAATATAAGATGGTCGATAGCTTGTTCCATTCTTTTCGAATCGTGTTTATGTTGCTTTTCAGCATTTGCCGGTATGTAATATACGCACAAAGATAACAAAAATAATGCGAATATCAGTAACTTTTTCATCTAATCACTCCTTTTCGAATAGTCTTTCAAAGAGGGATTGATGTTATTCAAATAGTTATCATGAAACAGTACAGAGCAACCAAGGAACTATTGTAAGTAATTTATATCCTTAACTTCATACAATGTTGAAACAGAAGAACGCCCATCATGCCAAGATGGGTGTTCTTCTTATAGAGTATTTTGGCTAGGATATTTATCCAACACTGGCTGCAACGATGCAGTAACTCCTGACCAATACGAATGCAAGCAAAAAGGTGAAGAAATTATAATTTTCAGATAACGGTAAGTTCCACTGTCTTATTCTATGCTATAATAAGACAACGATATAGGTATCTATGTAGATAGTTTCAATTTTATATGAACTGTTGTTGCAGTTGTGGTACATACACTGGGTGACTTTCTTGATGCACTAACTTAATAATATTATCTTTTGGGATAATACAATTTTATTGAACAGCCACTTACCTTGATTCGTCGATTTGATAGTACATATGTAGTGCTGCAGAAAATAATTTAAATCTTTCTACATAGACATAACAATACACTTGCAAATTGAAAGGAAGAAGAAACATTATGACACTAAAAGCAATACAAGCAGCTACAAATGTACGACCTTGGAAGACAGGAATCATATTAGCTATTATCCTTGCCACAATTGCAGGCGTTTATTATTACTTCTTTTATTCTCCTTACCTACAAGGTATTTCTAGTTCAGAAGAAAAGTTATATCAAGACTTAAAAACGTCTAGGGATATAAGTTCTCTAAAAGAAGCAGAAGCACAAAAAACAATAAGGTTATTTCTATACTCCATTAAAAAAGAAGATTGGAGTATAAGCTCTCTTTTTTACGATACAAACAAGGATGGTACAATTAACACCGCATTCGGACCGAAAGAAGCTACACCAGATGTACTCAAGCAATATAGAAAGATGTTTGTTGGTGAAAAAGATCCGTTCACGCAAGAAGGTGGCAAGCAATCTGACGTTGGGTATATTCCACTAAAAGGTTCAATGAGTGTAAGTCTTGAACGAAAAGAAGGTATTTGGTATGTAGATTCCTTTCATGAACAATAATTTTCAAATAACAATAGAAAAGTAACACGTATGGTTCTTAATAACAAAGTTTTAAAATCAGGTCCAAATACAAAAAATAACATGGGATGTGAATTAAAAACAGAGTTGATATGTATTAAATCAATGTGTAAAGGAGGAAGAGGTGTTTTGAAAAAGTTGGGATACATCATATTGGTTGCGCTATCTATTACAGCTTGTAATCCAGAAACTAAATCTACTGATGCAACGAAGGTAAAACAGGTGAACAGCACAGCATCAGAAGTGCCGTCATTTTTTGAGATATCTGTGACTCAAAATGTTAAATGGAAAGAAAGCTCTGTCTTTTCTTATGAGGGGATGGAGTTACGTGGTACAGAAGGGAAGATAGGTATTTTATCTGTACCTTGGAAAGCAGGTGTTCGCAATAAGTACATGTGGCATTTCTTTGGCAACAACATCCCAACAGGTCAATTAACAGTTGTAGCTGTGAAAAAGGGAACAAATGAAGTGCGTAAAGTGTTACTCATCCCGGACAGTGATAAACAAGAATGGACAAGCGGCCGAGGCGGTATTCCTGCGAGCTCGCAAAATCATTCGGACTTGCCGGCGGAAATGGTATTACCGTCAAAAGGTTTGTGGGTACTAAATGCTTATATTGGGGGAGAATTATTCGGCCAAATTGTAGTGGATGTCCAATAATACTTTAAAAATCATGATGATATAAAAAATCAAAGTTACTGACATACTAAACTTCATAAAACGTAAACTGTTTCGCTTCCTGCCTCTACATAAAAACGCAGAAGAGAAGAGTTGAATTTAGATATGTCTGGAATTTGAAGTAACCTTCGGAACATTTTAAAAATTGCCCTTAACGGGCTTTTTTTATAATTCTTTATAAAAGAACCAATATGCTGAGTATCAAAATGCAAAAATGAACATTAGAGAAAAAGTATTTTTCAAAGATATAAACAAAGTATTATCAAAAGCAGATCGTTTTTTAGGTGAAAATCGAATTTCAGGAGGAGGGTTTCATCCTAAAAGACAAGTATACGTTTACTTAACTGTGTCAGAAGATGGGAAATGTATCAGAAATCTTATTGTTGATGCTGAAACCAAAAGACCAATCGCTAAATCAGAACCTTTAAAGAAGCAATAAAACAATAAGACCCATTCGTATGTAGGAGAAAGCAAGAATTGGAAAGGGACACTCCATCTTACTCAATCAGGTGGTAAAGAAGTTGAAGAGGGGACCATCGTATACAAAGGAAAAGACAAACAGGAAATCAAACGCGTGATATGGAAAGTGCAAGGTATGCACGGAGAACGCGGGGGCAACGACTATTTGACGGATGGTATTATCAGAATAAACGGTAGCTGTACAGAGTGTGCGATGCAAGATGAGGGTGAGCCGTACGAGGTAATCGTGGAATGGAATGGAGTAAAAGAAACATTTCAGATGAAACGGCGCTAATCAGTAATACAAACGAGCTTCCAAAAAGTATGACCATTTATGTTTACGCATGGTATAGTTACTCTCTTCATGCGGTTAAAAACTTAAGTACCCTTGGGAATACAAACGGCGGAATTGGCAAGAAAGAGATGAGCATCTGGTGCGTCAATTACAGCATGCAGTAAAACAGCTTTTGCAGGCCGAAAAGCCCATAAGGATTACAAAAACACGTCTGATGAAAATGGCACAAACTCCATACGCCTTGCGTTTCCCCTTATATCATCTTCCGAAAACAGAGGTCTACTTGCAAACAGTAGGAGAAACGGTGATCACGTTTCAAATTCGCCGCATCCAATGGGCAGCAACAGAGATAGCTAAAAGCAATCGGGACGTAACACCGTTTGCAATCCGCGTAAAGGCGAGTTTTTTAGATCCGAAACGGATGAGCGGTGTTGTATGGAAAGAAATTCATCGTCAAGTCGACCGTTTTGCACAATCTAACGCACAAATCGTGTGTGAAAAAGGACGTAAATGCAGTGTGGGTAAAAGTAGTAATTGTAGGCATATAACGGAGAGAAGGAGAATATGAAAGCATTAGTTGCTACTGCTATATATTAATACTCATTATTTTATAATATGTAGTATATTAGAGGATTTAGATTACAAGGGGGGAAATTCATGAAGTATGTATGTTTAGTATTGCTTTCTTGTTTGTTGTTAATGGTCGGGTGTCAGTCAAATGAAAAATCGGCGTTAGATGATAGCACACTCACGTTACAAACAGCCCCAAAAGAAGTAAACCCAAAACATTATGAACTTGTTTCATTAGAAAAGGCAAAAGAAGTCATTCCGTTTACTGTGAAGTTCCCCGTAGATATTCCTGAAGATTACAAAGCAATTCAAGAGGTAGATATTCAAGATTGGGGAAAGAAAAAATAGCAATAGAAATGAAGATACTTTCTAAAGACCCACAACAAAAGGGAGTCGGAATATACACATTGCGAATTGCAAACTTTACTGATGTTGCTTCTAGCATGATTGAACAAAAGGAATACGAAAGAACAGTAAAATTACAAAGCGGAACAACTGCATATTATAAAAACGGACAGATATTCTGGAAAGAAGCCAGTTTGGAATATCATATACAATACCTTCCCTTACCTGACGGCAAAGATACAGATAAACTAGAAAGTGTAATTGATATGGCAAATCAAATGGAATAAAGTCAATTCTGTGTCATTGTATGTGCAAAAATATTACAAAAGTAGAACATGCCAATTCGATGGATTATATTTTAGAAGGGTGCGGCGCAATTACAAATACTCAGCTATTGTTTACAGTTCTTAAAGATTAATAAAGTTGAAAAGAGGGAATTTTCTTTTAGTAAAGGTGCTGTTAAAGGAAAATATTGATAGTCAATATTCGATAAAAAGGCTGTGTCATTTGACAGTCCTTTTACATTCTTGCTCCAATATAACCATCGTTAGTTCCATAAGAAATAAGAAAGTTCTTCATATGAAGAACTCTTAAAAATTAAAAACCTATTGCGAAGGGCCACCATCGCTTGGTGGAAGTGTATTAGATTTTGTACGTTCCAATTCTTGTAATTGATAATCAGTCAGTTTCTGCGATGGGTTGTTTTTTGGTCTCGTTAATCCAATAATAATAAATACAACTATCATACCTACAATCACCCATATCATTATTAAACACATCCTTTGAATAATAATTTCTCATTATTTTATTATGTGTGTTAAAATATCCTTAATGAAATTTTATTCCATATAAAACCTATTAATCCTTCTTTTGTTAAAATATACTGTCGTTAAGTTAAAAAAGTGAAGATCCCCATCAAATTCAGATCCGAAAAGAATGAGCGATGTGGTACGGGAGGAGATTCATCGTCAAGTCAATCGTTTTGTACAATCTGACACACAAGTCGTATGTGAAAAAGGGGCATAAATGAAGTGCATGTAAAAGTAGTAATTGTAGACATATAACGGAGAGAAGGAGAGGAATATGAAAGCTTTACTGGTTACAACTAGGTTCATACCCATGTTGTTTGTAAGCATGACAGCTTGTTCCAAAGAAACTAACAAAGCAATTGATAGAAAGGAATATTATTGGGGGGCTTAAGTGAATACACATGGTAAACTTTAACTATTGATGGTTGGTATTTGTATATTACTTTCCTTTTTCATCAATGGAAAGTATGCAGGCATGTTCCTGTAATAGTCAGTATACTTTCGATAACCGGGGTTATTTTTGCTGTCCTATCAAAAAAACGGACGAATATCATTCTTGGTGTAGTTCTAAATAGTGCTACATTGGTTTTCTTTTTCTTTTTGTTGCTGGCAATGGGGATTGGTGAAGTATAATTGGACAATATAGACCAAATTAACGACTCAGATATGGGTCGTTTTTTCTATGCTACTTTTAATGATTTCATAATGGTTTGTGTTGGATTTTGGTAAACGGAAATAAGCATCTGCTCCAAACGGTTCTCAAATGTTATTTGCTTTTCGATTTCGAGCTGTGGGAACCAATAAAAATAACTGTATAACGTTAATGGCTCCATTCCTAATGGAAACAATTTTTAAACCGATTCAAAGGTATCGCAACGAAATAGCTCGACCACTACCTAGCCTCCTTTTGTTTGTGGATAGTGTGAATGGAATCTGCAAAATCTATCCGTAAGAACTTTACAGGAGTGAGCGTTGTGAAAAAAGTTATTGTTTTCTTTGTAATTGTATTCATATTTGCTGCAGATAACTTGGTTTATGCTAAATCTCCAGAACCAAAGGAAATTAAACCATATACAGAAGACTGGTACGTGACAACAGAAGATATTATTCGAGACATTATTTTTCCAGCTATTGATAAAAGGGTGATACAGGAGTATGGTGGAAGAGAAACTTCTGGTTTTGGTTGGCAGCAACAGAGGATTGTAAATATTGTGTATAACAACAATCACTCTTATGATATTTCCTTAAAAATTCAAGTTCCAGAACGAAACGATGGACCAATTGAATTAAGAGAAGATCTGGTAAAAGTAAGAGTTTCTCCATCTTGTGATAGTCCTAAAATTGTGTGTAGTCACGGCTTTCATGTAGAAGTATTAGAATACCAGCATCAGTAATAGGAAAAACGTTATCTTTAATCGTTAGAACCTTGTTTATAGCAACGCTTGGTTTGTTGAACAAGAATGGGAGACCTCTACAAATTTTTATTAGAAAGCAAGTGTTTTGATCGGGGCTTACATCTACTTGAAATTCTATAAAATGTTACATATGATAATAGGGATTGGGTAAGAGGAGAGTAGTTAAGAATTGTGTAGGTCATTCTGTACCACAACATGACCACATATTACTGTAACGTTTATGATCCACTTTCATCCCTCCGTACGTAATAGACAGCCATGAGTCTTAGCTTCTTTGATACATATAAGAACTTACGTTTGATTTATTGTAAAATAAAACGCGTCATGCGTGCAAGAGTTGCTACGGTAGACGTTAGTGGAATTTTATCGCGTATAAGGAATGAAAACAGAGGGAAGTAGCGTCTTCTGAGCGCTATTGACTCATACTATATAAAAAAGCAGGGAAAAGAGGTATCGAGAGTGATAAAGGAGAAATTCAAATGAACGGGTTAGAATGGACACAATATAAAGCTAATTTCGATGCCGAGCCGCACAAAAAATTATTAGAGCAATACCATCATGTATTTCGTGCAGTGGATGGAGAGGCCGTGTATGAAATGACAAGTCAAGGGTGTACGGTAGAAGAAATCCGGAAGTTGCTTGCAAGCTTTCATTCTACTACAAACCCATAACAAAAACCAGAAGCGTGTAAAATGTACCCTATAGGGTAGACAATTTAGAAAAGGTCTACCTGTAGGGTACATTTTTGTATAAAAAGCTTATAGTTCCAGTAAGAAATAAACTAGATTATTTTTAGGTCAGTCAACTCAGAATAAAGGGTCTTGATTTGGCTAATTTGTCAATTGCTGAATCGCCTTGCGCCCGCTACGCATAATACAACAGCTACATTTACTGCTACAAGCGACAAGCCCACTTGTTCATGTAGGAGTATGGAGGCAATCAGTAGTCCGAAAAAGGGTTGAAGAAGCTGTAGCTGTCCCACTGCGGCTATACCGCCTTGAGCGAGACCGCGGTACCAAAATATAAAGCCGATAAACATACTGAACAGAGATACGTAAGCGAGGCTTAAAAAAGAGGGAACGCTGATATCTGTCCACGAGTTCGGTGTGAAATAAAATGAGAGCGGTAGCATAAGAGGAAGCGATAAAACGAGAGCCCAAGATATCACCTGCCAGTTTCCTAGCTTGCGTGAGAGACGAGCTCCTTCTGCATAACCTAGACCGCATACGATGATGGAAGCTAGCATGCATGCGTCACCTATTGGTGAAGACGAGCTTCCCTGGATTAGAGCGAATCCTGCTACGAGACAGCTGCCTATCACGGAAAAGACCCAGAAAGCCGGTCGAGGGCGTTCACCGCCGCGCAGTACACCAAATATAGCTGTTGCGAGTGGGAGAAGTCCGACGAAAATAATGGCATGCGCAGCCGTCATATATTGAAGCGCCAAGGCTGTCAACAATGGAAACCCAATGACCACACCGAATGCTACAATTAAAAGCGGAATGATGTCTTTTCTCCCAGGGCGTTGTTGCTGAAAGATGAAGAGAAGCACTCCTGCTAATACGCCAGCTATGGCACCGCGGCACACAGTTAGAAATAAAGGACTAAAATCGACCACAGCCAAGCGTGTGGCAGGCAGTGATCCGCTAAAGATAAGTACACCTAAAAACCCATTGGCCCAGCCACTAGACGATTTGTTCATTGCAATCTCTCCCTAATATATTTCTTGATTAAATCAATAAATAAATTTTTATCTGAATCGTTCTTTTCGCTCCATTTATGGATTACAATAAACTCTAAATTGACAATGGTCTTTTATCAATAGCCAGTTATCATAAAAAAATACATGCCAGTTGGGAGGGGGATATAAATGGATATCATCCCGTTTTTAAATCGGAATCTGGCGCTTCCTCTTTATCAGCAGCTCTATCAGTCTCTTAAAGAAGATATACAACAGGGCCGCATTCAAAAAGGAATGAAGCTTCCTTCCAAAAGGCTGCTTGCAAGTCGGCTTGTTATCAGTCAGCAAACTGTGGAGCGCGCCTATGAGCAATTGGCTGCTGAAGGCTATATTATAAGCAAACCAAGAAGCGGCTGGTTTTCTGATTATGATTATTCTGACCTTATCCATGTCCACGGATCCAGCAGATTATCAGTTAAACGAAACGTACAAGAAAACGAACAATTCATTGATTTTCATTTCGGCAATGTGGATTCTACACAATTTCCTTTTTCTGCTTGGAGAAAAAGCATGGTTAATAGCTGGGATCAGTACGGTCATCAGCTGTATCGACCAGGTGATGTGTTAGGAGAGCTCGAACTAAGAACACTTATCGCGGAGCATCTGTATCAATCGCGCGGCGTTAATTGTCTTCCTGAACAAGTTGTTATAGGTGCTGGCACCCCTATTCTTCTGCAGATCTTATGTCAAATGTTTGTATCGGATATTTCCATAGGTTATGAAGATCCTGGATCTCCAAGAGCAAGAGAGATTTATGAAGCCAATCACAAACATATTCTCCCTATCCCAATTGATGAGGAGGGAATTTGTATACAAGAGATTCAAAAGCAACACCCAAGTATTGTGCATGTAACACCCTCTCATCAATTTCCTCTCGGGACCATCATGACAATCAACAGGAGAATGCAGCTGCTTACATGGGCGAGAGAAACGCAGTCGTTCATTATTGAGGACGATTATGACGGAGAGTTTAGATACAGCGGACAGCCTATTTCATCTTTACAAGGGCTTGATCAGCATAATCGTGTCATTTATATGGGCACTTTCTCCAAATCAATTCTTCCGTCGCTGCGTATTAGTTACATGATTCTTCCTCTGTCTCTTTTAGAAAAAGGCTATAATATTACTTCCATGTATAAACAAACGGTGTCTTGTCATAGTCAATTGACGCTGATTGATTTTATGAAAAGCGGAAGTTGGCAAAAGCATATTAACAGAATGAGAAAACTGTACTGGAAGAAAAGAGAAAATCTACTGGAATCTGTACAAATTGAATTAGGAAAACATGTGAGGATTTGCGGAGAAAACTCTGGACTTCGAATCTTACTTAATGTTTACTTGCCATTTAGTGAACAAGAGCTAATCGAGAGGGCTTTAGAATACGGAGTGAAGATTTATCCTGCCTCCCTGTTTTACAAAAAAGAACCACCTACAACCACTGTCTTGCTCGGTTTTGCAGGCGTTTCGGAGAGCTGCATACGAGAGGGAATAAAAAAGCTAAAAGCTGCTTGGGGGATATAAGTCGGTTTCATCATGCTAAAGGGAGAGTTGAATAAAAGAAACCTGTCTTCTACTACGAAACACTTTAACTGCTTTTGAATTTTCACACCATCTGTAATAAATGTGCAATAGGTATTGTGAGAACTATATTTTGGTATGAGACCTTAATTACTTAGGAATTCATTATATGTATAAAGCAAAAAAGAGCTAGAATTCTAGCTCTTTTATTATTAATTCTAGATATACATCACTTTCATTATGTAAGAAGGGCATATCAAATATGTTGATAAAATAAAGGTATTATGATAAAGTAGTATAGAAACATTACTTTTTTTAAAAAAACATTAATACCCTAATTCAATCATACTAAAAAAACTTGTTTTAGTCAACTCTTATTTTCATTTTTTGAGGAGTGAATGCTATGAGCAAAGAAATTCGTCAGGAGCAAAAACGATTAGATCATGTAATGGCAGTTATTGCGGATCAAACAGGCCGACTAGAGAAGGAAACACAACAGCGCCGAAAAGAAGTGGTTGATATTCGCAAGCACTTTTGGGATGATCTTAAGGTTAATACGGACACGTTTGACGATTATCTTGAGACGGTCATCGGGTTAAGACAGCAGGCGCAAGCTCTTTCTGTAACTCAGGGTATTCACAGACATGCCTTTCATCGTCTTTCTGTGCTACATCGCATGCAAAAATCTCCTTATTTCGGTCGAATTGATTTTGTAGAAGAGGATGCTATCCCGGAGCAAATATATATCGGCATCGCTACTCTTACGGATACAAGTGGAGAAGAATTTCTTATCTACGACTGGCGTGCGCCAGTGGCCAGTGTTTATTATGATTATGGGCCTGGTCCAGCCAAATATGACACGCCAGAGGGAGAGATTCATGGTACGTTAAAGAAAAAGTGGCAATATATAATCCGTAATGGTGTGGTTGAGTCTCTATTTGATACGAGTTTAACTATAGGAGATGAAATTCTGCAGCAGGTGCTTGGTAAAAGCACGGATAAATATATGCATAACATAGTGGCTACTATTCAACAGGAGCAAAATCACATTATTAGGCATGACCACGGTCGATTACTGATTGTGCAAGGGGCAGCCGGTAGCGGTAAAACGTCGGCGGCCTTGCAGCGGATTGCTTACTTGCTTTATAAATATCGGGACAGGTTAAAAGCTGACCAAATTATTTTATTCTCTCCTAATCCCATGTTTAACAGCTATGTAGCTAATGTTTTACCTGAACTTGGTGAAGAGAACATGCAGCAGGTGACGTTTCAGGAGTATTTGAATCATAGGTTGGGGCGTTCATTTCAAGTTGAAGATCCTTATGAACAATTAGAATATGTATTGACTGCAACAAACGCCCCTTTCTATCAAGCTAGGACTGCGAGTATCAAATTTAAAGCATCCACTCAGTTTGTTGAGATTATTAAGGCATATAGACTATCTTTAGAAGAATCCGGTATGCGATTTAAGGGAATTAAATTTAGAGGGAAACCAGTTGTTACTGCCCGTCAAATATCCGAAAAATTCTATAGCAGTGACAACTCACTTAGCTTTCAAAACAAAATAGAAAAACTGAGAGAATGGCTGAGCGAAATGGTGGATGAAATGGAGAGGGTAGAGCAAACAAGGTCATGGGTACAAGAAGAAATCGAGTTATTGAGCAAAGATGAGTATCAAAGGATATATATTTACTTACAGAAAAAACAAGGTCTTACCAATGAAAGTGTTGGCGATTATGCGCCAGTTCAAGAGCTTGGGCAAGTATTATCAAACGAAGTTGCGGAAAGCGAACTCGATGACTATGAAAAAGAGCATAAAGCGCTTCGACGTATGATTGTTCGAAAAAAACTAAAGCCGTTGCGCACATGGATACGAGCACTTCGGTTTATTGACTTTACGCGCATATATAAACAGTTATTTACGAACCCAAGGCAGGTTTCGTCATGGACCTCTAGGGAAGTGCCCAAGGAGTGGGAAGATATTTGTATATTAACGACAAAGGTGCTCGACGAAGGGAAGCTGTTTTATGAAGATGCAACACCCTTTTTGTTTTTGAAAGAATTGATGCAAGGATTCCACACAAACAATCTAATTAAACACGTGTTGATAGACGAGGCTCAGGATTATTCACCGTTTCAGTTCGAGTTTTTAAAGCGGTTGTTTCCAACAGCAAAGATGACTGTACTAGGAGACTTCAATCAGGCGATATTTGCGCATGCCAGCGAGAAAATTGATTTTCAGATGCTAACCAATTTATATGGTCCAAGTGAAACGAATATCATCAATCTGACTCGTAGCTACCGGTCTACACGGCCTATCACAGAATTCACACGAGAGCTTGTGCCTGACGGTGAACACATTAATACTTTTGCACGAGACGGAGTAAAGCCTATATTAATGAAGGTGTCTAATCATACAGAGCTGCATCGTTACATCATTTCTAAGGTCATAGAGTTACAGAAGCGCGGTTATCATACGATTGCAGTTATATGTAAATCCATTGCAGAAAGCACGGCTGCATACGAAGCCTTAAATAATATTGAAGCAATCAAACTTATTAAGAGCGGTTCAGCTGAATATGAACAAGGGGTTCTAATTATACCTGCGTATTTAGCAAAAGGAATTGAATTTGATGCAGTTATTATTTATGACGCGTCAATGCAAGTATACGGAAATGAGAGTATACGCAGATTATTTTATACGGCTTGCACTCGTGCTTTGCATGAACTGTATCTCTACAGTGTAGGGGAGCCAAGCCTATTTTTGCAACATGTTGGATCTGAGAAGTTGCTTCGCGATAGAACGAGAAATTGATTGTATATAAATGATTGGGTTTGATAATAGCGATCTTTTAGTAAAGTACGAATCACATAATAACCTTCTGTTTCACTGTACACAGGCTCATGTTATAATAAGATGCTTAACATAACTATAATTTTTGCTTATTGTTACGGAAGCTAGAAGCCTCCGCACAGCGAAAAGATACGGAGGTAGTAGACAATGAATAAAAAATGGACAATAGATAAAATTAAAGAGTTTGTCGAGAAGAACTCTGAAAGCAAATTGCTGACAACAGAATATCGTGGCTTTTCACAAAAGCTGCTATTCAAATGCGCATGTGGCAATAACTTTGAAAAAACATTTACGAAGTTCAAAAACAATAACCAACGCAAATGCGATGTGTGTCAGCCGCCTAAACCATCGCGCTAAACGTATGAAAGTGTCCAGCTCTCTAACCATAGAGCTGGGCACTTTTTTTGAAGGGCTCACCTTTATAGTTTAGAAAGAATTGTTCTTTTCTGTTTTATGTTATTAATTACCATGGTATAATATGGTTTTAAAGAAGCGGTTAATAGAGTACTATGAATGAAAATACAAATGGGAGAGGATATAGATGGATTACATTTCATTTCATATATAAGAAGCATGGTAGGACATGAGAAAGTGATTATGGTAGCGGCAGGAGCACTTGTGCTTGATCGTGAAAAGCGCGTGCTTCTCCAAAAGCGCGCAGATAATGGGTATTGGGGGCATCCTGGCGGCTTTATGGAATTAGGAGAAACCGTTCAGGACACAGCAAGAAGAGAAGTATTTGAGGAAACTGGACTTCGTCTTGGTAAGCTAGAATTCTTCCATATTTACTCAGGTCCTAAATACGAAAAGACACTTGCCAATGGCGATCAAATTGCGCAGGTAAAGATTGTCTTCATATGTAAGGAATTTGAAGGGGAATTGCAGCGATCAAATGAGGAATCCCTTGACAACCGCTTCTTTCCGTTAGATAACTTTCCGGAAAACTTGCTTCCTGTTCACAAGGAGATCTTTGATGCATTGCTTGTACAAGAAGGATTAGCGCAGGCTAAAGATGTGTAGATACATAGTTTAGTAGCAAAGTCTAGTTTATAAATTCTGAATACTTTGTTTTTTTGTCAATTCAGTATTACAAGCTGTTTGTTGACGAGGAAACAGATGGTGTTTCCTTGCGGTATAAGCGTATGTTAGCAAATTTGTAATAAAAAATGAAAGTAAGCGCCTGAGAAAGGCGGATGAAGATGACTGGTAAAAATAATATTGCTGTAATTACAGGAGCCAGTGATCCTAGAGATATTGGAACGGCTATTTGTCGTAAACTAGCTTCTCGTGGCATTCATATTTTCTTTACGCATTGGCATGCAGAAGCTGCATGGATTCAAGTATTTCAACAAGAGATTATGAATATGGGTGTCTTATGCGCTCATATGAATATTGATTTGGCTGACAAACATGCTGCTTTTCACCTATTAGATACTGTGCAAGAAAAGTTAGGCGTTCCATCTACATTAGTTAATAACGCGGCATATTCGATAAGCAGCAGCTATAAAGAGTTAGATGCCACAACATTGGATGAACATTATGCAGTAAATATGAGATCTACTTTTCTTCTTTGTACAGAATTTGCTCGTCGCTTTGAAAAAACTGGTTTAGCAGCAGGGAGGATTATTAATATGACATCTGGTCAAGAGCTAGGATCGATGCCTGGTGAGTTAGCATACGCAGCAACTAAAGGGGCTATTTCAGCCTTTACCAGGTCGCTATCGCAGGAGCTGGCGCCATTAGGAATCACAGTTAATGCAGTTAACCCTGGGCCGACAGATTCAACTTGGATGAACAATGAAATAAGGGAACATCTATTACCTAAATTGCCTATGGGCCGCATTGGTGAACCAGAGGATGTGGCAAAGATTATTGCGTTTCTTGTGAGTGAAGAAGACCAATGGATGACAGGGCAGGTGATTCACTCTGAGGGCGGTTTTATTCGAGGGTGAATTACAGGTTCAGTAACAGCTGTACTGATGTATAATAAAATCAGTACAGTCTTTTTAGGTAGAAAAAATGTACACAAATAGGACATTCGTATAGTAAGGAATTGGGGGATAAAAAGATGCTATCAATTTCTAAGGTGTTATATGTCTAGCACAGCTTATGGAACAAATCGGAGTTATATTTCTCAGGAAAAACAAAAACAGCTATACAAGCGTACGTTACTCATTGTAAGTATTTCGCAGGTGTTTGGCGGAGCGGGATTAGCTGCTGGCATTACTGTAGGTGCGCTTCTTGCACAGCAAATGCTTGGGACAGATGCAGTTACTGGCATTCCATCCGCTTTATTTACCCTAGGATCGGCAGGAGCTGCTTTACTGGTGGGAAAACTTTCTCAGCGCTATGGTCGCCGTATAGGACTTACGACTGGCTTTATGATAGGTGGAATTGGAGCAATTGGTGTCGTGACAGCAGCTGTATTGGAGAGTGTTCTTCTACTATTCGTCTCGTTACTTATTTATGGTGCTGGAACAGCGACAAATTTGCAAGCTCGTTATGCAGGTACGGACTTAGCAAATGATAAACAACGAGCCACTGCTGTGAGTACGGCTATGGTGTTTACAACGTTTGGTGCAGTTGCGGGGCCTAACTTAGTAAATACAATGGGCAGCTTCGCCTTATCTCTTGGTCTTCCATCACTTTCTGGCCCGTTTATATTATCAGCAACAGCCTATCTTTTAGCAGGCTTTATCCTTTTTGTTATGCTTCGCCCGGACCCATTAATTATCGCAAAAGCAATAGAAGTTTCTAACCAAGCGTATAGTCAAAAAGGGTATTCACACACGGATCAGCTTGAAAATAACAAGGGAGTAATAATGGGTGCAACCATGATGGTCCTTACGCAAATTGTCATGGTTGCTATTATGACAATGACACCGGTACACATGAGACATCATGGACATGGTTTAAGTGAAATAGGTCTTGTTATTGGATTTCATATCGGCTCAATGTATCTTCCATCACTAGTTACAGGAATTTTGGTGGATAAGATAGGTCGTATTACGATGGCTGTTGCTTCTGGCGTTACGTTGCTTTTGGCTGGTTTACTAGCGGCGATTATCCCTGGTGATTCTGTTATCCTTTTAGTAATTGCGCTTTCTTTATTAGGATTAGGGTGGAATTTTGGCTTGATAAGTGGGACTGCTTTACTCATTGATTCAACCAAAGCTTCAACGCGAGCTAAAACACAAGGTACGGTGGATGTTTTAATTGCGCTGTCGGGTGCTTCAGGTGGTGCCTTGTCCGGAATGGTTGTAGCTCATGCAAGTTACTCGGCATTATCGTTGGCCGGAGGGCTGCTAGCTTTATTGCTCATTCCAGTCGTGTTCTGGTCTCGAAGGGAGAATAATAACACTATATAAGGAATGTTTGCTTTGTTAGCTGAATGGAATGAATGTTATAGAATTAAAGCATTAGGAGGGGATTATGTTAACTAACTTACATGATTACTTAAAAGATATTATGGTTCATATACCTGCGGGACAAATTCGCTTGCGAGATTTTCGAAACGAGCAAAAATGGATTAGTTCAAACTATAAATTTGGAATGCCTGGTACTAGAAATAATTTAAAGGAAATTGTATGGGATGTAGAGGTAAAGCAATTTTACCTTGCCAAATATACAGTAACAGAAGAGCTGTATGAAGCAGTGATGGGCTTCTCAAAAACTGGAGGGCGCCAACCGGTTGTCAATATATCTTGGTTAGAGGCGGTGTATTTTTGCAATGTGTTGTCTGAGGCACTTGGATATGAGAAGTTTTATGGGGTGGATGATGAAGGTAAGTTGGTCACCTGTCATACAAGCAGCAATGGTTTCCGTTTACCGACCGATGCGGAGTGGCAATATGCATGTCAGGCATCATCAACGGGATATCGGTATGATAACATTACTAAAATTGCTTGGTATAAAGATAATTCTCATGGACAAGTACATGAGGTTGGTAAGAAACAGCCCAATGCTTGGGGCTTATATGATATGATTGGCAACGTTTGGGAATGGTGCTGGGATTTATATGATGAAGAAACGTTTGGTGATTATAGAATCATTCGTGGAGGAAGCTGGGCAGAAGAAGAACGCGGCTGTGGAGCTACTTGTCGCCGAAAAAGCATGCCGGATTTTTCTATAGACGACATTGGTTTCCGAGTTGCTAGGAACTGTAATAAGGAACAGTAGATGGAGTGTTTTGTATGAGAACGTGTATTTTATTATGAATAACTGTTCTTACCGGAGCTCATCTTGTCATTGTGAAAGACAAGATGAGCTCCCTTCAAAGATAAGTAAGGAAAACATAAAATAGTGGCTAAGAAAGATGGAGCTGTATATTGAAACTATCCACAATAGATTCAGGAGATAATGACATGATTCAAATTAGAAAAGCGATACGTGACGATTTAGAAAGCTTAGTACATATTGATTTTGAGGTTATAGGACGCAGTAGAGAGGAAAAATTATTAGAAGCCATAAAAGAAGATAGATGCATTTTGGCACAAATAGAAAAGCAGAATGCAGGTTTTTTAATTTATCATAAGCACTTTTTTGAACAGCTGTTTATTGATTTGATTATTGTACATCCAGCGTTACGAAAAAGAGGTGTCGCAAAGGCTTTGATAGAGTATGTGGAAAATGCTTGTACATCAAAGAAGATTTTCTCATCAACGAACAAGTCTAATGAAAGTATGCAACATGTGTTTGATACACTTCATTATAAACAAAGTGGCTATATTGACAATTTAGATGAAGGTGATCCGGAAATTGTATTTTATAAAGAAATTAGCTCTTTGAAATCATCGGAGTGATATTTTTCAAACAAATAATTTTATTATGTAAACTGAAGGGTGTAAAAATAGTACGCTTACAATTATTGTGCAAGATGCTGACGATTGTTACATTGACAAATATAGGATTCTTTCTTACTCTTTAAATAAAGGGGGTGTCATGATGGCAAATATTTTATTGCCAGAAACTTCAGTGTCCCATGCAAAGTCTGATGTTAAAAGGGCGATCCTTTTGCATGGGTAAGAACAAAGAATTTAGATCGCCTTAGGTATTAACGCAGGCTTTGCACCTTATTATTTATCTTACAATAAGGAGCGGGCAAACCGATGAAATATGTAAAAGCTGCGGCGGTATTACCTGAAGAGTTACTGCAAGAGCTGCAAAAGTACGTACAAGGGGAATTACTGTATATCCCTAAACGAAAAGAAAATCATGAACAATGGGGCTCGCGCTCAGGCGGGCGCAAGCAATTGGATGAAAGAAATGAAGCGATTCGACTGGCCTATAAGGGCGGTAAGCATATAACGCAATTATCACAGGAATACTTTTTATCGGTGGATACAATCAAACGAATTGTATATGCACAGTAATCAAGGTAGCGATAACTCGTGTACGAGTTGTCGCTTTTTGGGTTAAATTCATTTATAAATCGTATTTGCATTAGCGTAGGGGCAAAAGGATTTCCTATAATATAGAGGAGAATGTCGGCTGTAAAAGGAGTGGAAATAATGCATACATGTATTAGAAGTGATGAGTTTAATTTTATTAAGATGCAAATACGCAATATTGTAAATGGATATGCAGCGTCAAGTGATAAGGATGTTCTGCAAGCACTTGTGTCTCTAGTAAAAGAGCGTGTTTTAGATGTTTGTCATGATTTCAACGAAGAACAGATGAAGCTACTGCATACGATTGAAGAGATTCGAGATAAAGAGGATGCAGAACGATTTTTCCTGCAACTTGCACCTTATGTTAAACCATTTCCAGAATTGACAGAGCAGGGGTTAAAAAGGGTATTTCCAAAGGTCAAACGTCTTAAAAAGCCCGACCTGGCAGGGTGGAATTTACAAGAAACTTCATACATTAGCTGGGATGATAAAGGGTCTAACCAAAGATATATCATCGCTGTAAATGAGGATGGACTTGTTGGGGTAAAGGGCGTATTTACAAGCTCACATCAGAAGGGGATATGTACGATCTGTAAACGTCATGCGGAGATCGGGATGTTCATCTCTGAAGTAAAAGGATCGGTTATGGGAACCTATACGAAGCGAGGAAATTATATCTGTCAAGATACTATAATATGTAATCAAAACATAACATCTTTAGAGAATTTGAACGACTTTGTATCGCGACAACGGAGCTAAAAAATAATAATATAAACCCTCGTCCTACATGTTAGGGCGAGGGTTTTAGTATGTATAAGTATCAAACGCATTACATTTACATTCACAAACTGTTAATCTAACGCAGGAAAACGAAATAGGAAATGTATACATGTATTCTCTATGCTTGGACAAATTATATGGAAAAGACAGCCATAAGTGGAGGTACAGTCATGGAGAAGCATCAAACAGGAACTAGTAAAATGCCGCAATATCCTGAGCCCTATTGGAGAACTAGTTTGGACATTCCGTCTTTCCCTAAACTAGATCGGGATATAGAAGCCGATGTAGCAATAGTTGGTGCGGGAATTTCTGGAATTATAACCGCCTATTTACTTGCACAAGAAGGGCTAAATGTTGTTCTTTTAGAGGCAAGTACTATATTGAACGGAACAACGGGTCATACTACCGCGAAAATTACTGCGCAGCATGATTTAATTTATGACGAACTGATTCATCATTTTGGGGAAGAAAAAGCTAGGCTATATTATCAAGCTAACAGCGATGCTTTGCAGTTTATTAAAAATATGGTTAACGAACATCAGATTGAATGTGATTTTACGGAAGAAGATGCTTATATTTATGCCAATACAGGTGAAGGTGTTAAACAAATACAGGTGGAGTATGAAGCCTATAAGAAGCTTGGCATTGTGAGTGAATACGTACAAAGTATGCCGCTGCCACTTGAAATGCAGGCAGCCATTGTGATGAAGCAACAGGCTCAGTTCCATCCCTTGAAGTTTTTACTTCAGCTTGTTCAAGCTTTTGTAGGAAAATCAGGCATTATTTATGAGAACACGACAGCTGTCGATATTGAAAAAGGGGAGCGGCCGAGCGTTATCACAAGAGATGGTTACCGGGTCACCTGCAACCATATAGTATCCTGCTCGCATTTTCCCTTTTATGAAATGCCTAATTTATACTTTACACGCATGTATGCAGAACGTTCATACGTGCTGGGTGTAAAGACAGAAAAAGCCTTCCCAGGCGGTATGTATTTGAGTGCGGACTCTCCGAAGCGTTCGCTGCGATATACGAACGTCAACGGAGAAAAGCTTGTTTTAATTGGAGGAGAAAGCCATAAAACGGGGCAAGGAATATGTACAATCAAGCACTATGAAGCACTAGAGGCCTTTGGTGAGGAATCATTCGGCATTACAGAGATTCCTTATAGATGGTCCGCTCAAGATTTAATTACCTTGGATAAAGTCCCTTACATTGGTCGTCTTTCAGCTGATGAGTCGAATATATTTGTTGCGACAGGATACAGGAAATGGGGGATGACAAACGGAACTGCAGCGGCTTTGTTATTAAGAGATTTGATTGTAGGAAGAGACAATCCATATCAAGAGCTGTATAGTCCGTCTAGATTTCATGCTGATCCGAATATTAAAGCCTTTATTACGACAAACATTGATGTGGCGAAGCATTTGATTGGCGACAAGATAGGGATTGTGCGTAGAAGTCCTAGTGACTTGAGTAGCGACGAAGGAGCCGTTGTTAATGTGAACGGAAAAAGAGCCTGTGGATATCGTGATGAGAGCGGGCACCTACATATTGTGGACTCTGCGTGTACTCACATGGGCTGTGAGCTTGCATGGAACAGCGGAGATCGTACATGGGACTGTCCTTGTCATGGTTCTAGGTTTTCAGTGGATGGCGATGTAATTGAGGGACCAGCGGAAAAGCCTTTAAAGCGAATAGAACTGGAGTAAGAGGTGTGTAATAGCATATTTCCTAAGCATGACGGTTACAAGAGAATGGCGCTACTTTTATTAAAAGGAAGTGGAAAGCATGCAACTAGAGACAGTGAAACGTTTTTTTGAACTGAGTGAACAGTTCAGTACCTCGCCAGAAGATTATAAGCCATTGTTGCATCCAGACATTGAGCAGACTGAATTTCCAAATTGGATTACAGATCGCGTCGTGGTCAGTAATTGGGATATGCTGCTGCAAAGAATGCCCGCCGGCAAAAAATTGCTTATGCAGCAAAAGTACGATATACAAGGTGTGATTGAATCGGGAGATGTTGTAGTGACAGAAGTAATCTGGACTGCAGAGGTGGCTACGGACGTAGGAGTGTTTCGGATGGGGCAAAAATTAAAGGCTTATTTTTGTTGTGTATTTGAATTCAAAAACGGAAAGATATTTCGGCAACGAAACTACGACTGCTTTGAACGATTCTAACTATCAAAGCTGTAGTGAATAAGCAAAGTGAAAACATAATTCAGCAAATCAAGCTAAAGCAGAAACACATATTGTTAGATGCTGCAGAACAATAGGAAACTAAGATCAGAAAGAAAGCGGGAGTTCACAAGTGTGAGCTCCCGTTTTTAAATCATCATAAAGTGTCTGGTATAGATGTGCGTAGCCTAAGGTTTGTAGTCGGAAATCTTATTTGTTAACACCGGTGGTCCCAACTCTTCTGTTTTAGAGTTGGATGGGCGTACTTGAATTTGTACATTTATCATTTTAGCGGTAATAATGTCAATTTTCCCAGACCAGGTCGGAGCTTCTTCGGGTGAAGAATACAATTTGAAACGCCAGCTGATTTCATCTGGTATAAACGCAAGTCCCTCATATCCATTCTAAAAGATTGTTGTTTTTAGATAGGTTTCTTCGTTTCAGGTTGGTTGGAGCGGAAGGTGCGAGACGCCTGCGGGAGCAGCGGGTCAGGTGAGACCCCAGTAAGCCGAGAAGGCTCACCGCACGCCCCGCGGAAAGCGAGCAACCCCGAGCTGAAATCAACCACTCCCCACTACGTGTTACATAGCAACAAAGATTGGGAAAACAGTCATTATTTTTTATTGATACTTTACTCACAACGCAATTACCTTATGTACTGTCAACCTTGTTTGCAGGAATTAATCGCCAAAGCGAGAATACAAAGAGAGGTTATTTTCGTGATGAGTTGCACTATTGTTTGAAGGAGGTTTATATGAAGATTCTAAATGCTACACAGATGCAGCAGCAGGTTGCATCACACCCTGAGTTTTCTGGTGTGATTACAATCGAACAGGCAGGAAGCACTTTATTTGAGCACGCACAGGGCTATTACAATCGTTCCGAAGGGCTCCGCAATACCCTGCAAACTCGCTTTGGTATCGCTTCTGGATGTAAATTGTTTACTGCAATTGCTATATGCCGCTTGATTGAACAGGATTTATTAGCATTTGACACAAAATTAAAGGATTGCTTACCTATAGCGTTTCCCCATATAAATGGTGATTTGACAATTCATCATTTATTAACGCACACCTCAGGGATTCCTGACTATTTTGATGAAGCAATAATGAGCGATTTTGAGGATTTATGGCAGGAATACCCCATGTATACCTTGAAGCGTCCTTCAGACTTTTTACCGATGTTTCAGCATGGCCGCATGATGTTTGAACCAGGTGAACAATTTCATTACAACAACGCTGGCTTCATTGTGCTTGGAATGATTATTGAGCAGGTGACCGGAGCGCCTTTTTCTACGTATATAGAAGAACATGTGTTACGACGCTGTGATATGTTTGATTCCGGGTACTTTTCACTAGATTGTTTGCCGAAAAATACTGCGTTTGGGTATATTGATGAAGATGGCGGTGCGTGGCGTACGAATATATACTCCATTCCCATTCAAAGTGGTGCTGATGGGGGGGCTTATGTAACGGCGCCGGATATGACGAAATTTTGGAGAGCTTTACTTCGCTATCAAATACTTAGCGAGGCATCTACGAAGCTGCTTTTAAAGCCGCATGTGCAGGTGAAAGAGCATGTGTATTACGGGTATGGCATTTGGATGAAGATAGAAAATAAGCATGTGAAAAAGTATCATATTATGGGATACGATCCGGGTGTTAGTTTTCACTCTGTCGTTTACCCTGCATCTCAAACCATACTATCGGTGCTTTCAAATAAATCTTCAGGTGCATTTCAAATGATGAATATAGTGGAGGAACAATTACAGGTATGATAAGTAGGATAAAAAGTCAAGCAATTATTTTATAGGTATAGAATAATTGACTGTAGACAAATAGGAGAGGAACAGATGAAAGATAGATGGGTCATGATACTATGTTTGTTGCTGTTGACGGCCTGTGGGGAGCAACGGCATGCCGTAATTGAATGGGTGGACTTTATCAAGTGGAACAATGAGCAATACCATGGGATTTCAACAGGAACGCTGGCTGATCCAAGTTTAATAGGTGAGGAAGTCGGAAAAATAAAGTTCCGTATCAGCGACAATATTCATGACCCGGAATATAAAGCCAAAAATGGAGACGCAGCCTTTTTAGAAGCGGGTACGGTGCTGTATCAGGTAAAGGGTCATCCAGAATTGCTTGCAGTAAAGGACACTAAAAAAGTGAATGGATATTGTATATATTATAAAGATAAGTCTCTAGAGAACTATAAGTGGCATTATAAAGATATGCCAAAGCAGGAAGTACAGAAAATAACGGTGTACGCACGTGATAACGCAAACATACAGTTCATCCGTGAGATTACAGATCCAAGTGAAATAGAGAGAATGTTTAGCTTGCTAGAGGAAGGGCATGTGCAGGAGGTTGCGATCAGTGAGGAGGCTAAGGAATATGAAGTTAGCTTCTATACAAATGAGCCAGTTGCTTATACCTACTCCGTGTTTCAAAGTCAGGATCAATATTACTGGATGCCATGGGAGCAAGAGGTTTTGCCTGCTGAAATAGGAGAGTTCCTACAATAAACGCCATACAACTCGCCATCTTTCAAAGAGAAAGGTGCTTGTTCCCTTTCATTAAAGCATGTTTCTTTGTTATTCTCCCTACTGATAGGAATAGTGAGCTGGGGATGTTTTTTGTTAATACAGACCATGCTTTGGTTAAGTTAATGACTGAATTTTCTTTCTTTTAATGTTATAATATGTATAAAGGATTGTGTAGGGGGCCATCATGAAAAAATTTCTAGGAATTATTTTTACTATTTTCATTGAGGCAATGCTTGTATATGGTTTAACGAAGGTAGTCGGCTGGAAATATGAAGATCTTGCCTTTTTTGTGGGGCTTCTGTTTATTGTTATTACGTATTTCTTCAGCAGTAAGGGTGGTTTTTCTAGTAATAGTCTGCGCTTACAGGCGCAGGCACAGAGCGGGATTAAGGTGGATGAGGAGGAATATGAATTTCGAGCGAATGCGGTGTTCATTGGTTCTATTGTGTATACGATACTATCACTTTTCTATGTTATCGCAGCGTATTGGAAGTATTTTGCGTAAATAAATAGGGGTTAAAAATCAGTTTTTTTGAAAAATTCATTGTATATCTGTTTCTCCTCTGGTAAAATCATGTAAAGATTTGGAGGGATACATATGATACAATATCCAGCTTTAAGACATCGGACGCTTGGTGTTACTGCTCCTTCTTCAGGTGTACCAAAAGTGCTACATGAAATGTTTCGACTTGCATGCCGGCGTATGGAGGAGCGAGGTTTTCGAGTTGTATGCGGTGATACAGTGTGGACGCAGTATAAAGCAAAATCCGCTGATGCTAAACAGCGTGCTGACGAGTTTAATCGTATGATACGAGATCAAGAGACTACAATTATTATACCCCCTTGGGGCGGGGAATTACTTATAGAAATGTTAGAGTACGTTGATTTTAAAGGACTGCAGCCAAAATGGGTGCTAGGCTATTCTGATACGAGCTTATTGTTGCTGGCGCTTACGCTACAGACGGGTATAGCAACAGCGCATGGTACAAACCTCGTCGATTTGCGTGGTGAGCTCGTTGATGAAACAACAGCGATGTGGGAGCAGGTTGTTACGACAACAACTGGCGCATCAATTGTACAACATTCATCGAAACGTTATCAAAAAGAATGGAATCATGAAAATCCTTCACCTTGTGTATTTCATTTAACTGAGCAAACTGAATGGAAAACAATCACAGGAGACGATGTACATATAGAAGGTCGCTTGCTTGGAGGCTGTATTGATGTGATTCGTCATATCATTGGTACGCCTTTTGGTGATATAGCCAAATTTCAAAAAGAGCATATTCATGATGAACCGATTGTGTGGTATTTTGAAAACTGTGAATTGACTACGACTGATGTACGCCGAACGCTTGTACAGATGAAGCTAGCGGGATGGTTTGAGAACTGCAGTGGTATTTTGTTTGGCAGAAGCGCTGCGAACAAGGAAGTTGGCGGATACACTATTGAGGACGTGTATCGTGATTTACAAGATGAACTGCAGATTCCGATTGTCTATGATGTAGATTGCGGTCATGTGCCGCCGCAAATCACATTTGTAAACGGCGCTTACGCCGAAGTACAGGTAAGCAAGGGAAAAGGAACTGTTATACAGCATTTTAAAGCTTAGTATGGAAAAGGTCTTCTGATGAGAATGAGGACCTTTTTCGTTTATATAAAACGTAAGAGGAACACTCTGAATTGAATAAGAGGTAGAGAATACGAAACCAATTCTGTATAAAGGACGGAGAATATAAACTAATATCAAAGGAGTTCGTATGTACGCTATCATTGCATTATTTGATAAAGAAACACATCAACAAGTAATACGTATTTGGAATGAATTGGCTGGTTTACAGATTTCTCACTATGCAAAGGAGATAGAAAACAGACAGCCGCATATTACACTTGCAAGCTACGACAAGTTAGACGAAATCTCATTTATCAAAAGAATGGATATGTGTTACCAAGCGACACAGCGTGTACCGATTACACTGTGTACAATTGGTACATTTATATCCTCTGGAGCACTGTTTTGGGCACCGATACCGACGAAGGAGCTCCTGGACTTTCATAAACGGCATCATGATTTGCTGAGTGGTTTCGCTGCTGAGGAACCTTCTCTATATGAACCTGGACGCTGGGTGCCGCACTGTACGATTGCCAGCAGGCTAAAAGCGGACAAATTGGCGGAGGCGTTGTTGTATTGTACAAATAAGCTACCTGTACAGAACGCTTTTCTAACAAAGCTGGCGCTCATTCGCACTGAGAAAGTAAACGGAAAAATAGTAGCAGCACCAATAATTCAGGAATGGTCTTTAAAGGAGAGAGCATGAAGCGAAAGTATGGAGATCGAGCAGATTGGTCACGCATTATTAGTAAAGATTATCGAGTGTATGAGCGAAATACCAGTGTATTCACCGGTATAGTTTGTGAACTGTTTATCAGAGAAGTACGCGAGCCGCTTTGGATGCTGCAGGGAAATCGAAAGATATGCGTGGCAGATAACGGTTATACGTGGCTGCAGTATTTTCCAAAAGGAAAGCCCTACACAATTACTACTATGCTGGATGCTAATCGAAAAGTTGTACAGTGGTATATTGATATTTGCGAATCTCACGGTATTCGTGCAGATGGTGTACCGTGGTACGATGATTTGTATTTGGATGTGGTGTGTTTTCCTGATGGAGAAGCGGTGTTACTAGATGAAGATGAATTATGTGATGCGTTAGACGCAAATCTCATCACAAAAAAGCAATATGATTGTGCAGAGAAAACAGCACAAACTGTGCTCCGTATGTATCAGAATGGAGAGCTACAAGCGTTGCTAGATTTTACATCTGTTCCGTCATCGGTTCCATATGCCTTTTGTAAAAAAATTACGGCATGCTTTGGGGAGAAGGGCACACAATGGCTGATGCATCTAGATGATACGGTTCATACGTACGAGGAAAAATGGAGCCTTTATATAGGTGAACCAATATCAAATTTGTCTTATAACTATGTATTGCGCGCACAGATACACGGCGGAACACCGGTCATTTTAAAGCTAGGTATCCCTGGTCATGAATTTAATAACGAGGTTCAGACGCTACAAATCTATGAAGGTAAAGGATGCGCTCGGTTGCTTCAGGTAGATGCGGCGGGTGGTGCGATGCTTTTAGAATGTTTGGAACCGGGCGTAATGCTGCGAGAGGAGAAGGATGAAAGAACAGCCCTGTTACATTATGCAGAGGTGTGGAAGGCTTTACGCCGTCCATTACCATCACATATGTTAGTTCCAAAAGTAGCTGATTGGATGAAGGGGTTGGATCGTTTTTTACAAAATCAAACAGGAGACGCTACGATTTTAGTAGAACTTGTTTACAAAGCCAAGATGTTTTTTGGAGAAATTATTTCATCAGAGCCTGAAGAGCTATTGCACGGTGACCTCCATCATCAAAATATTTTATATACAAACGAAGGCTGGAAAGCAATTGATCCAAAGGGTTTGGCAGGAAGTCGTTATTTTGATGTTACATCCTTTTTGGTAAACGAGTTAAAGGATGTGAGCAATGCCAAAGCCGTGCTGAACGACCGTGTTTCGATGCTGAGCGAAGAGCTGCAGTTGAATCGAGAGCGGATATTGAAGGCCGGATTTGCGATGGCAATTCTGTATACCTGCTGGAATGTAGAAGAAAATAGTTTAGGGTGGAAGGATACATATGAATATGCAAATTGGTTTTTAACATTTTTGGAGGGATAAGGAGGAGATCATGTTGGAGAGGCGACTTTCTCTCATAGCCGCCAGCTGTCTTTTAACTGCAGGCTGCTTTGAAAAAGAGGTTAATCCTAGACCTGTTAAAACAAGCTCACAAGTACATGTGCCGGGGCAGTTGCCTTCGTTTGTCAAGCTAGAACATACCAAGAAAATTGATTGGAGCAAGAAGGTACAGCATTTCGCCTCTGAAAAAGTAGAACTAACAGGTAATCCGAATAAGTCGGCATATTTAGGGCCGCAGCTACAAGTGAATCAACCAGAAAAATGGATGTGGTTATTTTGGAAAGAGAGCGGAAGTCTGATGACAATAGCAGCCTTTCATAAGAACAGTGGCACTTTTGAGCCCATTTTATATGACGGTACCGAAGCTGCAATTTGGTCACGTAATGGGCTAGGCTCTGCGATACATGGTGCTAATTTACATACACCTTCTAATGTAATGCTTCCAAAGGCTGGAGAATGGGCATTATTAGTTTACATTGATCAAAAGTTGTTTGATGTGCTTCTAATAGATGTGATAGGGTAAAATAAAGTGACGACTGGCTGGTCTCTCACGCCTTTTATTAATTTCTATATCTTAAATGATTAAAAGGAAATCAATATTTTCCGTCTATCTTTTTCTCCATAAATGTTCCCAGCACAACTCCCAGCGTATACGCAAGCAAATCACTCCATAGAAAGCCGTGTCCTAGCACGAGAGCCAGCGGTGTTTGTCGCAGTTCTTGAATCCAATCAGCTTGATATAATTGACTCAGCTCAATGCCATAGCAAAACGATATACTTATCAGCATCATCGTTTTCGTTCGGTAGTGTGGAAACAAAATACCAAATCCAATAAAAATTAGTAAAGCCCATAACAAATCGCCAGCGTAGGTATTCACAAGAGCAGGCAAAGCAAAGCTGGACTTTCGGACAAGCAAACCCAGTCCCATTGTGAGAAACAGAAATAAGCTGTAGTACAATCTGTTACGCTTCATAAATATACCTCCAAATTAAGTAAGGGGATTCTATACAGAATCCCCAGAGTGTTGAGAAACCTAAAAGGTTTCTTAATACTCTGTCCCTAGTTTCAATTTTTATGGAAACTATGTCTGAAATGAAGTAAAAATAAACAGGAATTGCCCTTCATCTGACCTGTTTGGTCAGATGAAGGGCAATTTTTTTCATGTTTTGACAAGCTGCGGTGAGAAAAGCCTGCATTTGGACAGACTCCCGCCCTCGAAAACGTGCATACCGGTAGCCATGAAGTTCTTTCGCATCGGCAAAACTGCGCTCAATTGTAGAACAACGTAGCTTGTACAGACGCTTACCGGCACTTGTCTTTTTGTTGGCGCGAGCCAAGTCCTTATAATCCTCCCAAATATGTCGAGTAATGGTACGCGTTTTTTGTTGTTTAGAAAAACACTTGGGACGAAGAGGACAAGCCGCACAATCATCTGGATTCGATTTATATTGTCGATTTCCATCACGGTCTGTCGTCACATAAGATAAGATACAACCCATCGGGCAAGCAAAGCGATTTGACTCTTTTACATAATGAAAAGAACGTTTTGGTACCTCTTTATTTGTTTTTCCGAATCTACGATATCCCATGACCATAAAAATGTTTTGTTTCGCTAAATTTTTACAAATATGACCTGTAAAGTATCCCGCATCTAGTGCCACAGCTTCTACCTGAAATCCAAAGGTTTTTATTTGCGCTTTAAGACGTGCCAAATACGGCCCAGAATCGGATACATTCCCGGCCGTAATATATGTGTCTGTGATGATATTGTATTTTGCATCGACAGTGCGATGATCGAGGTAGTGAAACCCATTTGGTTTTCCGTCTCTCATTAGAAATCCACTGTCAGGGTCTGTTGTACTAGAACGGATATAAGTAGGTTGTTTGGCTTCGCCTTCCTTTCGAGGTTTTAGTTCTTTTTTCCGTTTGTTTGCCGATCCTCAGTTACAGCCTTTTCTAATTCTTCTAGATAGATTTTGGGCTGTTCTTTTTTTAGCTTTTGTACATACTTATTTTTATTTGCATTCGCCTTTACGTGCGTAGAATCTGTCATTAGAGCGCGACCGCCCACCATGCGGTGGGATTGAGCTTGTCTGACAATCTCTTGAAAGATGTCTTCAAAAATGGTTGTGTGAACAAAGCGAGTACGTCGGTTCCAACTAATAGTAGAGTGATCAGGAACAGGATCTGATAAAGAAAAGCCTAAAAACCACCGATACGCTAGATTCATTTTAATTTCTTTCTCTAACTGACGTTCGGAACGGATTCCATAAAAGTAACCGATAAAAATCATCTTGAATAAAGTGATGGGATGAATGGAAGGACGCCCATTATCTTCGCAGTAATACGGGCGAAGCTTTTCCTCAATAAAAGCAAAATCTATTGTGGCTTCTACAGCTCGTAAAAAGTGATCTTGTGGAACAAGCTCTTCGATTGAAGTCGTAACACGCTCATCTCGGTGATTTTTCAGTGCACCCATCATATCAAATCTCTCCTTCTCTCCTTTTTAATCAGTTTGCACAGTGGAAAGAAGTCATAAACATAAAAAACGGCTGTGGAGAACACTTTCTCCACAGCCTGGGGATTCTATACAGAATCCCCGAATTTTATAGATTTTGAAATTCTTTAAGTTTTTTAGTAAGAGCTGTGTAAAAGGCTTCCGGATCGTCAGGGCGAATATGTGCCTTCGTTATTGCTTTTGTAAAGCCATACATGAGCTTAGCCTGTTGTGGTGTATAAAATTCAATTTCGAATGCGGGTTTCTCACGAATAAAATCAGGTGCTAAGCCATCAAATACTGTTTTTTCTTCTTGCTTGGACAAACGTTCCGGTCCGTCGTAACGCACGATTTGTTTGATTTCAGAAAGGGGAACAGTCAGCCTTTTAGTTAGACCCACCTGCAGGTGAAGTGTATGTTGTGTAATCGTAAACGGGCACAAACGCGTAGCTTGTATTTGTGCTAGGAAAAACAAAACGGTGTATACATTTAGTACTAACGTTACGATAGATAGAACAGGACTGATGCTGTGAAGGATAAAGTGCAGTCCAACTGTTTCAATTACCATCGCATGAATTAGCATAACATATAGTGCAATCATACTGGTTTTTTGATGATACGTAAATTGAAGCGGTGCTGGCGATACAGCTTTTCGCCAAGAAAATAAACTATAATACACCATAGCTAATTCTGCGTAATACACATCTAGTATCCGAGAAGATTTTAAGTGTGCGGCAGAGGAGGATTCTAGTCGTTGCTCAAATGTTAATGTATTCGTTTGTGACTTAAAACTCCTTATAACACGAGGGATTTTGGTAATAATTTTGTATAAAATGTATAGTTCTAATAGGAGAAACGCGCCCTCTCCTGCAAATAAAATATACCTGAGAAAAGAATAAGATGTAAGGTGATGAGCAGGAATAATAAGATGAGCGATACCATAGCCAACAATTGCAACAAGGGGAATATATTTTAACGAATATCGTTTTCGTATAACAAAGAAGTACGTGAGTAAAGGGATAACAACAATAAAGTCAAGGAGAGAACCAACGGCAACTGCGGGTGTAACAGGTTGAAGCGCTTCTAATTGATAAACGAGAATGTTAGAGCTAACAATGAGAACCGTGAACGCTGCGAACCAACATAGTTTTTTTATAGATAAAGAGCTTGTCATAGTGTACCTCCTTACGTGTATTTTCACTATATTTATAGTATATACTGTAAAGTGAATGTTTTATATTGGAAAAAGGTGATGTTTGTGATAAATATTTGTAATTTAATGGTATAATTAGGTTGGAAATAACACGAGAAATACTCATTAACATCGTATATGAAAGATGAATGAAGCAAGACGCGGGAGGTTGAGAGGTTTGTTTATTACAGCTGAACACATAAGGAAAAGCTATGGAGAGCAGCTTGTTTTACAAGATGTTAGTTTTGCTGTGAAAGAGGGAGAGACGGTTGGGTTACTTGGACCGAATGGTTCTGGTAAAACGACCATTATTCGATTGTTAAATGGCGTTATTGATGCAGATGGAGGCAGCATCCTTGTTGGAAATTGGAATCCTGTTACAAACGGACATGAAATTCGGCGCATGAGTGGTATTTTAACGGAAAGTGCGGGCTTATATTACGAGCTGAGTGGACTTGAAAACTTGAAATTTTTTGCAAAGCTATACGGAATGTATGACGAAAGAAGAATACAAATGCTATTAGAAGAATTTCAGTTAGCGAATCATCAGCATAAAAAGGTCGGAACATACAGCACCGGGATGAAGCGGCGCCTCGGGATGATTAAATCCATTTTGCATAGACCATCTTTATTGTTTTTAGATGAACCAACAAATGGATTGGACCCAGAAGGCATTCAGCTTGTTATGCAGTATATTCGTAGGCTTAGCAAGGAAGAGGGCACGACTATTTTGATTTGCTCACATATTTTGCATCAAATGGAGACGGTGTGCGATACATATTTATTCTTGGAGCAAGGACGCATTTTGGAAAGTGGTACAAAATCTGAGCTGGAAGCACGTCATGTGCAGCAAATTAGCGTTAAAGTTGAAACTGGCTTGGCTGGGTCAGGACAATATGCTGGCTATTCGTACGAAAGAGTAAATCATGAAACAGTGCGTTTCGAGTTACCAAGTAAAGATGCAATTACGAACTTGCTTGCTGCTTTGACAAAGGAAACATGGGTACATCAGGTGGAAATTGAAAATCGTGATTTAGAATCGTTGTATTTTGCAATCAGGAGGGGAAAACATGAATAGGACGGTAATCTGGACGATTGCAAAAAAAGACATGAAGGCCATTACGTCCAATAGTCAGATTTGGCTGGGGATGGTTCTGTTGCCGTTTATTGTATGCGTCATTTTGCCGCTTGTATTAACCCTAACGGCGAAATACGCACCCATTGATAAAGATATTGAAATGTTTGTGAAAACGATTATGGGCGCTTTACCGCAAGGTGAAACAAGGCAGATGCTAGAAGAATTACCGAGTATGAATCATCAAATTGTATATGTGATGACAAATTATATGCTTGGTTCCTTGTTTTTGTTGATTCCGTGTCTTAACGCCATGATGGTCGCCGCCAACAGCTTTGTAGGCGAAAAGGAGCGTCGTACACTAGAGAGTCTTTTGTTTGCGCCAATTAGAATAAAGGAGCTATTTATCGGAAAAGTGTTGTCTGCATTCATTCCGGCAGTTTTGATTTCCTTTGTAAGCTTTCTGTTATTCGGTATAGTCATTACATTGGCGACGATAGGTATGTTTGAGTCGCGTATCTTTCCAAATGCAAATTGGCTGCTCCTTGTATTTTGGGTAGCACCCCTTGTGGCTTTGCTAACAATTTTAATTAACGTATTAATATCGGCACGTGTACAAAGTTTTCAGGCAGCACAGCAGCTCGGTAGTACTGTTGTCATTCCAATCATTGCTTTAGTTGTTGCACAGGCGACTGGGCTATTACTATTAAATCCCGTCATATTATTCATTATAGGAGTGGTTTTATTGGTCGGAAATATCTTTGTATTAAATAAAATTGCCAAGTACAACAATCGAAATACCTTATTTGAAAAACAAATGTGAGCAGGTTGTTTGCTATAAAATAAAAAAGCCATCGTTTGGCTTTTTTATTTTGTATTTGGATACATCGCAAAAAACTCATCTATATAAGCAATGAATTCATCAGGTTTTTGACGAAATGGTGCATGAAAGCCTTCTTCAATAATGCGCAGCTCGCTGTTTGGAAGCAAGCGATCATATGTTTCGCCATCCTGCCATGGCACGCTGCTGTCTTTTCGCCCCCAAACAATGAGGGTTGGAACAGTAAGCTCTTTTGCGGGAATTTGCAGACGGCGGGAACGTTGTTTATGAAGCTCAATATGATGGGCATTATCGTTACGATTATTGCGAACCTGATTCAAATCATATGCTTTCATATCAGAAACAGTAGTAAGCTCGGTGCTGAGATTCGGTTTTTTACTGCCTTTTCCTGTAGTAAGTGTTTCGACTCCTGGTGCATCAGATAAAATTAGATGCGTTACCGCTTCTGGATAAAGGTAACTTAAATTCATAACAATCTCACCACCCATAGAGTGTCCTAGGGTTGAAAATTTCACGTACCCTAATTTAAGCATAAGTTTATAATATATATTTGCTTGTGCAGGAAAGGAGTAGCGGAAGTCAGTTGGCTTAGAAGATCTTCCAAACCCTAATATATCAACAGAAATAATGGTAAAACGCTTTGCCAAAGCGGGGTAAATTTTTTTGAAGCCGTCAGATGAGCCGCCGTAGCCATGAAGCATTAAAAGCGGCGGCTTGTCGTCCCCAATTTTCTTAAAGTAAATCGTTTGTCCATCAATGTCCATGATTTTCTCTTCTATCCTAAAGGTTTCCGGGGGTTGTTTGATGCTAGGAGTAGAAGGCGGTGTTTTACAGCCTACCATCAGTAAGAGACACAATCCAATCAACCATTTTTTCACAAACTTCACCTCGTGTACACGATATAATTAGCTACAGTTTAGCAGTAAAACAGGTATGTAAACAAATTTCAGGTTTTAAATGTTTCTTTTTTCTTAGACTGTGCTAAAGCCTAATGTTGATTATTTTCACTTGTTGATGGGAGTAAAGGGGTCGAGACTCCTGCGGGCAAAATGAGTCAAAGGGAGACCCCGCAGGCGCATAGCGCTGAGGAGGTCCCTGACTCCCCGCGGAAAGCGAGCATCTGTAACGGAAATCAGCAGCAAGCTTTAACGGAGCCTTTCCTTAAGAAACTCTTAAGAAATTCCCTAAATAGATATTAAGATTTATCTCTTACACTACATACATGGTGTTGCTTTAAAAGTAACTTGATAGCGACGCGTGATACACAATTAATAATGTGCTGTTCTAGAAAGAGGTGTTTAGCAAAATATGGAGAATTAAAGATAGGTTGTCGAAAAAAGAAGGGAGAAATTATCTATGCAATTATCGCTGCAACCTATGACGAAAGAGACATTTCAAGTATTTTTACAGGAAGAAATTCAAAGCTACGCCCAAAGTATTGCCAAAAGCATGTTGTTGACGGAGGAGCAAGCTTTGCAGCGCTCGAAAGAACAAATCAATAAGTTATTACCAGATGGCCACCTGACAAAGCATCATTATTTATTTGATGTAGTGGGTGAAAAACAGGTTGGGAATGTATGGGTTTTTCTGGATCAAGAGAAAAAAAGAGCGTTTTTATACAACATTCGATTAGTAGAAGAAGAACGGGGAAAAGGTTATGGCCGCATGACCATGACTTTGCTAGAAGAATGGGTAAAAGAACAAGGTATGATGCATTTAGCGCTACATGTGTTTTCTTATAACACGGTTGCTCGTAATTTGTATGAAAGCCTTGGTTTTGAAGTAGCAAGTTTAAATATGTTAAAGACATTGTCGTAAATAGAAGGGAGTAGTATGCATGATTGAAATGAAACATATATCACATTCTTTTCGCATTGGAAGAAAAGGAAAAGAACAAATCATTTCTGTATTACGAGAGGTTTCGTTAACGATACATAAAGGTGAAGTTGTGACGATTGTCGGCAAAAGTGGATCGGGGAAATCGACCCTGCTAAATTTACTTTCCGGATTTATTTCTCCTGATACGGGTTCTATTCGCATTGACGGGACAGATGTGACGAAGTTTAATGAAAAGCAGTGGGCCAAGTTTCGTTTGGACCATTTTGGTTTTATCTTTCAAAATTTTCAGTTGATCCCTGGTTTAACCGCCTATGAAAATATTGAATTACCGCTTACATTAAAAGGGATGACAAATCGAAAGGAACGTGTAACCGAAATTTTAGAACGTGTCGGTTTGACGGAGGTACAAGATCATTTTCCAAACGAACTTTCAGGCGGACAGCAACAGCGTGTTAGTATTGCTCGTGCACTCGTGACAAAGCCATCTATCATTTTTGCAGATGAACCGACGGGCAGTTTGGACTCTGAAACGGAGAAAGAGATTTTAAAGCTCATTCGCGAGTTAAATGAAGAACAAGACATTACATTTGTCATGATTACTCATGATGAAGAAGTAGCGTCTATTGGACATCGCAAGTTGCATTTGGCTGACGGTCAGCTTGTAAAGGAGGGTGTTCTTCTTGAAGCTTAAAGATCAGTTAGCATTTGCCGGTAAAAATATGAAGAAAAACAAATTACGTTTATTTATGACGATTTTTGCGACAACTATTGGATGTGCTTTTTTAGTTGTGCTAGCATCCATCGGATTCGGGATTCAAAAGAGTGCCACACAGGAAATGCTTTCAACGCAAACCTTAACAGAAGTTAGTATACATGGTAAACAAGATGGTGGTACGTTTACGCAGGCAGATTTGGATGTATTACGAGCTACAGAAAATATAAAAGCAACTGTATTTAGAGAAGAATTTATGGGGGCAACAGAAGTGCAATGGGAAAGTCGTACTGGTTTTATGCCCGTTCGATTTTCGGATATGAAAGAAGAAAAAAAATCCAATCTCGAGCTTTCGCAAGGAAGGTTGCCAGAAGCAGCAGATGAAGTAATTGTTGGATACAATTTTGGCAAAGCTTTATTAAGCGAAGAGGAACGAAAAGCGTTAGAAACTCCTATGTCAGAAAAGCCTGTACAGCCTGAGGGGTATACAGGTGAGTTGCTCAATAAAAGTTTTACTCTGACTATAAAGAATCCAAAAGAAGGTACTGAAGATAAAAAAGAATATAAGCTACGTGTTGTAGGGATAGGAAAAAAACCAGCCAAAGATTGGATGCAGGATGATGCAATCTTGTTACCTGATACAGCAAAAACTGATATTCTATCGTTTCTCCAAAGCAAAGGAGTTACAGAACAAGAGTTATTTATGCCGAACTATAAGCTGTATGCAACATCTGTGGATAAGGTGCAGGGCATTACGGAGAGCTTAAAGGAAAAGGGCTTTTATGTATACTCTGTCAGTGAAGAGCTGGATCAAATGAACTTGTATTTCACTATTTTTAAAATCGGTCTGATTTTTATTGGTACCATTGCTGTTTTAATTGCTTCTATCGGCATTTTCAATACAATGACAATGGCCGTTACTGAAAGAACGCAAGAAATTGGAATTATGAAGTCTTTGGGTGCTGATCCTGGTTTAATTCGTAGATTATTTTTAATGGAAAGTGCGTTTATCGGTATCGTTGGATCATTATTTGGTATTTTAATTGCGTATGCGGTAAGCTGGAGTGTGAATATACTTTTACCCATCGTGTTACGACAGCTCGGTGAAGCACAAGGAGAAATTGATTTTACGCTATCTTATATTCCAATGAGTCTTGTTTTAATTGCGGTAGGAATTAGTTTATTTGTTGCGCTGGTTTCCGGATTCCGTCCGGCGCTAAAGGCAACACGAATTAACGTACTGGCTGCACTTCGCCGTGACTTATAGTAACTAGCCGCCTCGTAACAGGAGGCGGTTTTTCTATTAGGCTGTTTTCGCAAACTTTGTTGCGATGTAGCAAGTAGTCGTGAGTGGCTGATTTCCGCTCCAGGGTGCTGGCTTTCCGCGGGTCGTGCGGTGAGCCTCCTCGACTTACAGCCTGTGAGGTCTCACCTGACCCGCTGCTCCCGCAGGAGTCTCGCACCTTCTGCTTCAACCAACCTGAAACAAAGAAACTTATTTAAAAATAGCAATCTTTTAGAAAAAAGCCGTCTATTATAAGCGTAAGAAAGAGGAAGGACAATTCGCTTAATATGTACAGTTTTATAAGATACGAACGCTTGTTGGTCAAACATACCATACCTGCTTCTGTCTATTTGAATACAGTTAACATAATAATATTATTGAAAAATGTTACTAGTTTTCTATCGTAGAAAGTTATGTCGAGATTTTACGAAAAGAAGCTGTGCTATAAAAGTTGTCTTTGTGGACTGACATGGATATACATAGAGGAAGAAAGGAAGATTTCTTATAAAGAAGGGAGAACACGCATGAAACAGGAGGAAACGAAAAAATTGAATGCGGAAATCCCAATTGAGCTGAAAAAACGGCTTGATGTGTATTGCAGTCTGCATGATCGCTTTATTTATCATGTTGTAGCCCGTGCTTTGGAGGAGTATCTGGATAAGCATACCCTGCCGAAAGGAGAACAGCGATGAATACGTACCGGCGTTTACTAGTGTTTATATTTTTGTTTTGTATCGGATTGGTTCCTCAGTCGGTATGGGCTGCAGATGACCCTACCACAATTGTAAAAAATGTTGCGAATGGTCTTATTAATTTTTTTATGGTGGTTGCTCCGTCTATTGGAACGGCAGCTATTATGGCAATGGGTGTGATGTATACGATGTCCACTTCTTCTGGAAAAAAAGGTGAGTACAAAAAAGGAATGAAAGATACGTTGATTATTGTTGCTGTGGTGATGAGTGCTGGGGTTATTATGAAGTGGTTCTTAAGTTTACTTGGGTGACAGAATGGAAGAGAAACAAGAGTATACCATTCCTGGAAATGTAAATGGACAATTTGAAGTGTTACCACATGTGACATTGCGAGATTTACTTTGTTTTGTTCCATCTCTCTTATTGGATATTCCAATATTCTTGATGCCAATTTCTATGTACATTAAAATCCCAATCATTACAATTACACTCATGGTTTCAGCTGTTCTTGTGTATGTAAGACCTGTTCGAGAGAACATTCCGTTTTGGCATCATGCGCGGGAGTGTTTGCGTTTTTTTAATAGACAACGAGTGTATTACTATCGAAAGGAGAGTATATATGTGGAAACGATGGAAACAACGCGGAAAGGAACAGAGCGTCCAAAATCTTATTCCGGTTCGGGCGCTTGATGGGGGCATTATTGTAACTGAGAATTTTCGACTTGTTCAACTCCTTCGCGTCTCTTCTTTCAATTTAGATTTAATGAGTCATCGTGAATTAAATGAGACCATGCAAAAGTACGAGTTGTTTTTAAGGAGTTTATCATTTCCTCTGCAAACAGCCATTGTTTCACAGCCAGTGGATATGGGGGGCTATATTAAATCACTAGAAGCTAAACAAGCTGAGAGCACAATGAAGCAGGAATTATTAAAGGGATATATCGCATATGCAAAGGGGATAGAAACGAGTGCGGCTATCATTCAAAGACAGCGCTACGTAATGATGAGCGAATCCATAGAGGGTACAACGAAGGAGTGCTATGAGAAGGGGATGCTTGTACTTGAGCAAAAGAAAAAGCATGTGAAGACGGGCTTAGAAGAAATAGGTCTTATGGCACGAGAAGCCAATGACTTAGAGATTGCAAGGTATCTTCATACCTTGTTTAATTACGAAGGGTCACAGCACAGTCCGATTGAACATATCTTTCATCCGTATACAACAGGGGGGAACACATATGGTTTTTTCGGGCAAGAAGTTGTCAGAGCTTGAGTTATATATAGGAACATGCACAGATTTAAAAAATAAAATCGCGCCTGGGGTTGCTGAAGAGCAACGGGATTATATTATACTTGGCAACAATTATGCACGCACTTTACTTGTTGTTGATTACCCTGGAAGTGTTCGTGGCAATTGGCTTACCAAATTATATCGCTTTTCAGGAAATATGAATATTAGTACACATATTGTACCAATTGCCAGCGATAAGATGATTCGTCATTTAAATCAATCTATAGAAGAGTATGAAGCAAGGCTGGATCAACCACTTTCCCCAGTTCGGCGTAAGGAAACGGAAAAGAAGAAGACAAGCGCAGAACATATGCTGGATATATTACTTGCACATAATCATAAAACGATTTTCCTCGTGCATACATATATCCACTTGCAGGCGATGAGTCTGGAAGAGCTAGAGCGATTGACAGAGCGTCTGCAGAGCATCATTTGGCAAACAGGTCTTTCAGTAGCACCGGCTAGAGACAATATGATGCATGCGTTTAAAAGCGTACTCCCAATTTGTGACATTACTTTGCCGCATTATACACATCAAAATATGCATGCCGCAGCCGTTTCTTCTATGCTTCCCTTTGATGAGAGCGAATTATTTATGCAAAGCGGTATTATTATGGGGCAAAACATGCATACCGATAACGTTGTGTTAGTTGATATGAATGATAAAAAAATGTTTCCGTCTCGGAATATGCTTATTTTAGGGACGACAGGAATGGGCAAAAGCTTTTTCATGCAAAAGCATCTGCTGCGGCAATGGGTACTTGAGCGAGAAGACACCCGCTTTTTTCTCATTGATCCTGAACGTGAATTTGCGCGTGTTGTAAAACAAATTGGCGGTCAAGTCATTCGGCTTAGCAACAATACCGAGCATGTTATTAATCCGTTTCATATCTTACATGATATAACTGACGATGATATGCGTGGTAGTGTTTTATTTTTAAAGATGCAGCGATTAAAAATATTTTTTAAGCTTATTTATCCAAATATGAGTGTACTCGAAAGTGCACTTTTGGAGAGAGCTTTGTTTGCTGTGTATAAACAATATGATATTACTGAACATACACAGTTTGCAGGAAGGAATGCTAAGGATTTTCCAACGCTGAGCGACCTGTATCATCATATTGAGGAAGGGTATGAGCGCTTGCGGGATTTTCGGGAAATTTTACGAACGTATACAGAAGGAACGAACGCCAAGCTTTTTAATGGTGCAACGAACGTTAATTTGCATAATCCGCTTATTTGTTTTGATATTCGTGATTTGCAACAGGACGGCGATAGTCAACCGGTTGTTATGTTTCATGTATTGTCGTTTTTATGGGAGGAAATTACCCGTGATACGACAACACCTAAAAAGCTGTATGTAGATGAAGCACATTTGCTGATGCGCAGTGAGAAAAGTGCCCTATTCTTGCTCGATGTGTATAAACGTATCCGTAAATATGAAGGAGAAGCTATCGTCGCTTCGCAGCAACCGATTGATTTTCTAGGTGCAGCAGCTGGAAAGGCAATTTTGAATAACAGCATCGGTATGCTGCTCTTAGGACTACAAGATAATGATATTCGTGATTTAAAAGAGCATGATGTACTACCCCTTTCGGAAGAAGAGGAAGCAATCATTGGTCGTCGTAAACAAGGAGAGGGTATTTACGTTGCTGGCAATCATCGTGTATACATGAGAGTTGATGTCACACCGGAAGAGCTGCGTGTCATCGATCCGCAGCAATATGCAGAACGATTCGGGAGTCATGCATGATTAAGGGCTTTGTTGTTTTGAAATATTGGAAAGAGCTATTGGTAGGCGGGATTTTCACTTGTATGCTTGGCTTTATTTTACTGTTTGGCGGTAGTGAATTGTCGGAAAGTAAACCACAGACAACTAGCGTATCGGTATGGGAACCGGTTATGCGAATGGCTGTACAAGATGCCGGTCTTGAAGAACAACATGTACCTATATTACTTGCAATTATGATGCAAGAAAGCGGCGGAAAATTGGCAGATATTATGCAAAGCAGTGAATCAGCTGGTTTACCTCCCGGCGCCATAACTGACCCTGAGGTGAGCATTCGGCAAGGTGTAAAGCATTGGAAAAGTATGCTCGATACAGCTCGAAAGCTTGGTATTACAGACCTTGCCACTATTATACAAAGCTACAACTACGGACCGGGTTGGCTTTATTATGTGAAGGAACAGGGACGTATTGGTACGGAAGAGTTACGCAAGCATTTTTCCCTATCACATGCCACATCAGCGAGTTGTGGCTGGCGAACACCTCATTGTTACGGCGATTATACGTATGCTAAAAAGGTTATGAAATATTTGCAAGGGCCGGGAGACACATTTCAAGCAGTGATGGCAGAAGCGCTCAAATATAAAGGCTGGCCGTATAGCTGGGGAGGTGCAACACCGGATACGAGCTTTGATTGTAGCGGTCTTACAAAATGGGCCTTTGCGGCGGCTGGTATTTATTTGCCGCGAACAGCACAAGAGCAATTTCAATATACAAAACGTATTTCTGAACAGGAGCTTAGGCCGGGAGATTTGGTATTCTTTACCGGTACAAGCGACCATGCATTTATCAGTCATGTCGGTATTTACGTAGGAAACGGTATGATGTATAACAGCAATAGTGCGGGCGTAGAATACAGTGATTTACATAAAGCGGTTTGGCGTGAAAAAATCTACGCGTACGGAAGGGCAGGGGAAAAGCAGTGAGATGGCTTACATGGTTAATTTTCACTGTACCACTCATTTGTATTATATCCGCTTGGGTCTTTTACTTTTGTCTGTATGAAGAGAAAGTGGTTGTAAAACAAACGCCAAGTGTAGAAGAAACGGCTCGTTCATTCTGTGAAGCTTTGTACAATAAAAACTATGAAGTTTTAGCCACATACGCAACAGAGCAAGTAGTTGCTTCTGTAATACCGCCGGGAGAGTCAAAGAAAGAAGCCAATATACGCATTCGTAATATCTCTGTTTTTGTTAGTAAACAGCGAGAAGGGATAACAAAAAGTATTGCGGTGGTGGAGCGTACCATTCAAGTAAAAGGCAAATCTATTGATACAACCCATTATTTGGAGTTATCTATGCACAAGGAGAAGGTGTGGCTAGTAGATGAGGTACGCGTAATCGCTGATATTCCAAATTGACACTCCCACCCCTAAAGGGGCAAGCTGGCTAACGCCAGTGGGATTCTCAAATGACGAAGCGTTCGCAGTTCATTTCTGTTTTGAACAGTCTTTGAGATTAGGGTGTGCCATCACCCCTCCATAGGCAGTGCGTATAGCACCTATGGCTACGGTACTGTGACCATACCGTACAGATTTTGAGTTCTCATATGCGTTTTAGCGTCTTGTGCGTGACGACACATATCGTTTTACCGACAGCTTGTATTAGGCTGTCGAACCTCATACAATATCCAGTTTTCAGAGAACGATTTGTTTTAGAGACTTATACTTGTCTATGTGGATATTGTACCATGTTTTGCGTAGCAAAAGCGATACTTTCATCCCATGCCTAAAGGCGGACTAAAGTCCTGCATGGGCTTTCTCATATCGCAAATTCTGTAAAGGGGCCGGCAATGATGCTGAAAAGTCCAATTGAGTATATAAAGGAATTATTACATGAATTGATGAATGATATTGCGAATGCTGCCTTTAGTTGGTTAAAAATCTATTTGTTCGCTCCGACAGATCTATCAAAATATACGTACGTATCAGAGGCATATGATATCATCTTTATGATTTCTGTTACGCTTGGCGGTGTGTTTTTTACATTCAATATGTTCAAGTTGATTATTGAGAAAGTAGGGGGGTACAGTCAAAGAGGGGTACAAACCATTATCGTGCGGACTTTTTTAGGAGGGGTGCTAGCTGTATTGGCACCATTTATTTTGCAAGAAGTATTGCTTCCATTTAACAATGCAATTGTACAAATTTTTCTAGATAAAGGTGTTACGATTGATGCTTTTTCCAAATTTGTTGGCGTTCCTGGTACTGTATCGACGGCGATTTTATTTTCAGGCTTGGCAATGGCAATTATTTTCTTACTGCTAGCTATTCAGTATATTATTCGTACTGTGGAATTGCTCATTATATTAATTATGAGCCCATTGGCAGCTTGGTCAATTGTCAATGAAGATATGAATATATGGAGCGTATGGTGGCGCGAAACCATTGCGACCATCTTTACACAAAGCTTACAAATGATGACGCTTTGGCTTGCGCTTAATACAATTGGAGATGCAGCAGATTTAAAAGATTTTATTATAGGATTTGGTTTTATGTTTTTTTGTTTAACTGGTCCCAGCTTTTTACGGAAGTTTCTATACAGCACAGGTGCCGGTCAAAAAGCTGTCGGTGTACTCGGAGGTGCCGGAAAATCAGTTTTGGTACGATACGTGACAACCAAGCTAGTGAAATAAAAAGAGTGGCGTGAGTCACTCTTTTTTATGTTGTCTTGTTATTATACAAATTCACAAAATTATAAGATTCATATAGTCTTTATGCTATAATAAAGTGGTAAAATCATCCAAAGGGGAGATATATATGCTTGAGGTACATATTCGCTCTGCTGGCTACAAGGAAGCAGAGGCAATTATTACAAATGTAGCTTTCTCCGTACAAGCAGGAGAATTAGTCGCGTTAATAGGTGCAAATGGTGCTGGAAAAAGTACAACCATTAAAGGAATTTTAGGTATGCTCCCACATATGGATGGAGAAGTTACGGTGAGTAACTATGCCTATGTTCCAGAGCAGCCTGTATATTACGATTATCTTACATTATGGGAGCATATGGAATTGCTTGCTGCTACAAAGGAATTGTCACAGACGTGGAAGGATGAGGCATTAAAACTTTTGCATGTATTTCAAATGGAAGAAAGTCAACATGAATACTTGGGACAGTTTTCAAAAGGCATGAAGCAAAAAGCAATGCTAATGCTTGCTTTTTTAGCAAAACCTTCGATATATATTGTGGATGAGCCATTCATTGGATTGGATCCGACGGCGGTGCGGGATTTTTTAAAGCTACTTGAGGAAGAACGAAAAAGAGGCGCAGGTGTGTTACTTTGTACCCATGTACTTGATACAGCAGAACGAATCTGCGAACGCTTTTTATTGGTTTCCAAAGGTACATTGCTTGCAAGCGGTGACATAACCGCAATTCAACAGGCAGCAGATCAACCGGGAGAATCCTTATTAGAATGCTTTGATAGCATTGTGAGGAGGAACTATGCGTAATCTTTTTTATCAGCGATTGTTATACGAGTGGAGGCAAAAGTGGAGGGTACTTCGTTCAGTGGTGGACTGGACGATTGCTTTGTATTTTGTAGTTCCGGTGTTAGTGTTTGTTGGTATTTATCATGCATCATTATGGGATCAAACACCAACATGGGTTCACACAATTCCACTTCCAATTCTATGTGTGCCAGTATTATCACTGTTATCTCTCGGCGGTGTTCGCTCCTTTTTAGAAGCGGCGGACAGTCTATTTTTAATACAGTCGCCTCATTTGCAATCAGTAGTCAAAAAGGGGATAGGGTACACATTTTTAACAGTGGGTATTTGGATGACCGTTTTAACGTTGTATGGACTGCCATTACTGCAAAATGGCTATGAACTTAGTGTACAGCAGGTGGTGGGGGTGTGGTTTTTTATGGTGTATATGGTAATAGTACAGCGTTGTCTACAAGATCTTATCTACTCGGATCTATGGTGGGAACGCTTGCTTTACGGATTTGTAACACGAGTGGTCATCATTTTGTTAACAAGTGGTGGCGTATGGCTTCTATTACATAAACCTGTGTTTCTTTTGTTTTATAGCATACTACTCATTATCATCTGGAGATGTTTACAATTAAAACTGCGTTATCGCTTTGCTTTTTTAAGAGAGGTAGAGCGGGAGCAAAAAGAAGCGATGAAATGGACGTCTACTGTGATGATTGGTGGTGGACATGTTCCAAAACCAGTTGAAACTAAGAAGCCGCGTATTTTTCCGCAGTCTAAGAGGCTATTAAAAACCCGCAAAAAAGAGTGGGTGATTGCTGAGTTATTTTGTAAAGAGTATGTGCGTACAGATACAAATCGCCAATTTTATTTCATGACCATGTCATATAGTGCATTATCTCTATGGATAACGCCTTGGTGGATTGCTTCTATTATAATAGCGTTTGCGTCTTTTGCGTTATTTAAGCAATCAGGAGAACAATGGAAAGTATTTAAGGATAAGCCAATAATTCGTTTATATTGCGCTGAAGGAGAAGTTCTACTAATGGGTGAACCACGTCTGCTTGTATTAGTGCCAGCACTTATGTTATACATGATTGCGATTGTTGCTGTTGCATATATATGGGTAGCTCTTGCGTTAGTTATTCTTCTCGTAGTCTTATGTATTCCATATGTATTTTTTGCAAGTAAACAAAAAGGGAATTGACAGCAACTCCCTTTTAATCAGTAATGCTTTCATATACGAAAAAAGCTAACACCGCAAAGCTAGTAATAAAAAATAGTGTATCAATACTCATTATAATCACTCCTTTTACTATTAGAATACCCATTTTTCTAAATTTTATGACATTTCAGGTTTGTATCAAAGCGAAAATTTCTTAAAGATGTAATAAACAAACAGAAGCTAAGATGATAAAATAGGGAGAAATCATTGAACTAGGGGGCGGATATGATAATTCGAGAAGCACTTATACATGATGCTATGCAAATTGTAGCAATTAAACAAGAAATTATTACAACAACCTTCTTTTTTGTATCCGCGCCGGAAGAAATACCAAAAGATGTACAACGAGAGAAACAAAAAATTGAGGAATCAAAAACAAAGGGGAATTTGATATTAGTTGCCGAAGTAAATGAAGAAGTGGTAGGATTTTTGGAATTCAAACGAAATCCGATGCAACGCCTCAATCATACGGGGTCATTCGGTATGGCGATTCAGAAGGAGCATCGCGGCGTTGGCATAGGAACAAGTATGCTTGGTCATCTTATTGCGTGGGCATTGGTACAAGAAGGATTAGAAAAAATATGCCTAGGCGTACTATCTAACAATGAACGGGCACTGCACGTATATCACAAGCTTGGTTTTCAGGAAGAAGGTCGCCAACGTAAACAAGTGCGTTTTGAAGACGGTACATATGCCGACGATATTTGGATGGCACTTCATCTTGAGAAGAGGAGGAAAGAAACATGAGTAAAAACGAACGTACATATTTAGATTTATGTGAGTATGTTTTAAAGCATGGAACGAATAAAGAAGATCGTACGGGAACGGGAACTCGCTCTTTATTCGGATATCAAATGCGCTTTGATTTGAACGAGGGCTTTCCTTTATTAACAACGAAACGTATTCCATTTCGATTGATTGCAAGTGAACTGCTTTGGTTTATAAAGGGTGATACAAATATCCGCTATTTACTGCAGCACAACAATAATATATGGAATGAGTGGGCTTTTAAGAGATGGGTGGAAAGCTCTGATTATACAGGTCCTGATATGACAAATTTTGGACTTCGTGCACAGACAGATGAAGTTTTTGCTGCACAATATGAAAAGCAAATGGTGTTTTTTAAAGAGAGCATTTTAACAGATGATGCTTTTGCTAAAAAGTATGGGGAGCTCGGAGATGTATATGGCAAGCAATGGCGCGCTTGGACAACGTCCACCGGTGACACCATTGATCAGCTAAAAGATGTCATTGCAACAATTAAAGTCAATCCTGACTCGAGAAGACTTATTGTGTCTGCTTGGAATCCGGAAGATGTGCCAACCATGGCACTTCCACCTTGTCATACATTGTTTCAATTTTACGTATTAGAGGGCAAGTTATCTTGTCAGCTCTATCAAAGAAGTGCAGACATTTTTCTTGGCATTCCGTTTAACATTGCTAGCTATGCTTTGCTTACCCATCTGATTGCACATGAATGCGGACTTGAGGTAGGGGAATTTATTCATACTCTTGGTGACGCGCATATTTATACCAATCACATTGAACAGATAGAGACGCAGCTGCAGCGCGAACCTAAACCCTTACCAACGTTAAAATTAAATCCGGATAAACGCTCTGTATTTGACTTTGAGATGGATGATATTGTAGTGGAAGGGTATGAATCGCATCCGTCTATCAAAGCACCGGTTGCAGTATAAAGGTTTATGAAGCTCTACAATCCTTCTTGGCTATGAACTTGTTCTATAATTCGGTAGGTATATTTGGCGTAAAAGCCACTATCATTTAGATAGTCTAAGAAAAGCGAGTCAATAATGTCAGCAAATAGGCTGAAACGCGCCAAGTACTGACTTTTAAATAAAACGCACAGATTTTATCCGTGCGTTTTATTTGTTTTCATTTTGGTACAGCTTCAATATACTTTGTGCCTTTTCACATATATAAGATACCATTTCAGCAGGCTCTTCCACTATAGCATCGCTACCTAGTGAAAAAAAGAAGTCCCCTGTAAAATGGATTTCACTTGTTTCAATCATCATCTCAATATACCCTGCTTCGTTATCTGATGCTACATATTGCTCAAGCCAGGGATTTGTTAGACATTGCCGAACACCTTCTCTTGTAAGGCGCACTTTAAGTTTTATCGGTTCTTTTGTTTCTTCATTCGATAGCCATTCTCTGAGTGTCATATAAGTTCCTGGGTCTTCCTCTATGATTTCTATATCAAAAATTCGATCTATACGAAACAACGAAATACTGTCTTTTTCGTATAGATAGGCAGGACAGTACCATAAACCATTGTTGGCATATACGCCGATTGGCCTAATAAGTCGTGAAGACATACCGCGTTTGGCATTATAGCGTATACGCAACTTAGCCCCAGCTATAGCTGAGTCAAGCAAATCTTTGAGTAACGGCGCATGTATATGGCGCAGGGGTGTCCAGAACGAAATATAATCACGTAGCATTTTTAATTTCTCTTTCGCATCGGGTGGCAAATGCATATAAAATTTGTGAAGAGCTGCTTTTATTTCTGTATTAAATGGTAAAGAATTATAGTGAAGCAAAGATTCATAAGCAAAATACATAGAAATCGCTTCTTCTTCAGTAAAAAGAATAGGAGGAAGCAAGCTATTTTTTAGTACGGTATAACCACCGTGTGGTCCTTGCTCCGCGTACAATGGAACACCCCAATGGCTAAGCTCTAATAAATCACGTTGTACGGTACGGACAGACACCCCAAACTCATCCGCAATCTCGCGAGCTGTAAACGTTCGTTTTAGATTAATATAGGTCATCATATCAAGCAGTCGCTTTACTTTAGACATATACGCTAGCTCCTTTATATACATACAAGTAATACAGTTCTGTTAGTACCTATGGTTTTACACTTCTTAAGTTTTGAGAACCGCTACATATGGTACGTTCTCCCCCTTCAAAAAATGTTTTTATGATTGTCTATATTTTATGTCATAAATATGACATGTTTTGTCGTAATTAGATAGTAAGATTATCTTACCACAAGCACAAGGAGGAATTGTAATGGAAGAGAAAAAAGTCGTATTATATATTGCAGTTAGTGTGGATGGATATATCGCTGATGAGTTTGGTGGTATCGAATGGTTAGAAGAGGCAGGACAAAAAGGCGAAGGCGACAACGGATACAGTGTTTTTTACGAGACAGTTGATACGATTGTAATGGGAAATGCGACATATGAACAAATCCTAGGATTTGATATTCCGTTTCCGTATGAAGGTAAACCTTCCTATGTATTTTCACGTACGAAAACAGGAAAAGATGAACATGTCGAATTTATTAACAGTGACCCTAAAACGTTCTTAGATCGCTTACAGGGAGATCGGCGTATTTGGTTGGTCGGAGGTGCAGGTGTGTTAAACGCTTTTATGAAATCAAACACGGTAGATGAATTACGTATTACGTATATTCCCATTTTACTTGGAAAAGGTATTCCTTTATTTCATGGCGGCTATGAAAAAACAAATTTACAACTTCAAAATGTGACGACGTATAAGGAAATTGTGGAGTTACATTATAAGGTAGAGAGGTAAACGAAGGCCCTCTTATGCTACAATGTAGAAAAGGGGGGTTGTATATGATTTCACTCATTGCAGCGATGGATCGCAATCGCTTAATTGGAACAAATAATGAACTGCCATGGCGATTGCCTGCGGATTTGGCTTATTTTAAAAGTGTTACAATGGGACATCCCGTTATTATGGGACGTAAAACATATGAATCAATAGGTAGACCATTACCAGGGCGGGAAAATATAATTGTAACTCGTAATCCTGCATACAAAGCTGAAGGATGTGTTGTTGTGCATTCTTTAGACGAATTGCTGACGCGGTTTGCTTCTTCTGATAAAGAGGCCTTTGTTATCGGCGGAGCCGAACTGTATAAAGAGGCATTGGCTGTAGGAAACCGTCTATATATTACACATATTGAAGATGAATTCTCAGGAGACGCTTGGTTCCCTTGTATTGATGAATGGCAAGAAATATCTCGAGAGCCCGGAATATGTGACGAAAAAAATCCATATGCATATTATTTTTCGATTTATGAAAAAAAGAACCAATAATTTGGTTCTTTTTTTATGCGTGCAACAATCCTGTATTATAATGGAAGATATAGGGGGGATATGTATGAAAAAAATAGGTAGTCTGATCTTATTGTGTTTACTTATGGTTGCATGCAATAAAGAACCGCAGCCGGAAGAAGTGATGGATAAGTACATAAAGGCGTGGAATAAGCAAAATTTCAGTGAGATGTACGAACAGCTTTCTGAGGATGCAAAAAGTCAAATAACAAAAGAAGAATTCACTTCTCATTATAATGATATTTATAAAGATATGGAAGTAAGTGAAGTACAAGTGAAAGCTGTATCTACAAAAGAAGACAAAAAAAACAAAGAAAAAACCGCTTTACCTTATAAAGCACAATTAAAAACGCTAGCGGGAGAAATTTCATTCAAAAGTAATGTGGAGCTAGTGAAAGAGAAGGAGGACAAGACAGAAGTCTGGCGAATAGCGTGGACGCCTGCACTGATTTTTCCTGCTATGAAAGAAGATGATAGGGTGCAGGTTAAACCGTATATACCAAAGCGTGGTGACATTGTAGATCCAAAAGGTAACATACTTGCCGGCGAAGGAACTGTATACGAAATTGGTCTTGTGCTGGAGAAAATGGGTGAAAATCATAGTGCCACAAAGCAACGACTCTCTCAATTGCTAGAGATGAGTGTCGATGAAATTGATAAAAAGCTGAGCGAAAAATGGGTAAAACCACATTTGCTTGTTCCGCTTACAATCTTATCTGATGAAGCCAGTCACGCAGAACTTCTGCGTTTACCTGGTGTAAAGATAACGGACAAAAAAATGCGAGTGTATCCATTAAAAGAAGCTGCCGCACACGTAACAGGTTACATCGGAGAAATTACAGCGGAAGAGTTGCAAAAAACAAAAGGATATCAACCTGGCGATAAGATAGGCAAAAGAGGTCTTGAACAGGTATATGAAGACAAATTAAAGGGGCAGAAGGGTGCTCGCATTTACATTGTAGATCGTAATAAAAAAGAAAAAGAGGTGCTAGCAGATAAACCTGCGAAAGATGGAGAAACCGTTACTGTAACCATTGATACAGCTATGCAGCAAGCGCTATATACAGAGCTGAAAGATAATGCAGGAACGGCAAGTGCCATTAATCCTCAGACAGGCGAAATACTTGCGCTTGTCAGCACGCCTGCTTTTAATCCGAACGATTTTGTGCAAGGAATGAAAGCGGCGGATTGGAATGTACTTAACGATAATTTAAAACAACCACTCTTAAACCGATTTACGCAAGCATACACACCAGGTTCAGTATTCAAACCAATTACGGCTGTTATTGGTATGAACACGGGTACGTTAAATCCGAAGGAAGAAAAGCAAATTACTGGTTTACAGTGGGCGAAGGATGGATCTTGGGGTAATTATTTTGTCACAAGGGTAAAGGAAGCAAGTCCCATTGATTTAGAAACCGCTTTGGTATACTCTGATAACATTTATTTTGCACAAGAGGCACTGAAGGTTGGAACAGAAACGTTCAGTGAAGAAGCAAAGAAATTTGGATTTGGAGAAAAATTACCACTTGCTTATCCGTTCCAGGAATCAAAGTTGGCAGTGACAGATATTAAAAATGATATCCAACTTGCTGATACAGCTTACGGCCAAGGGGAGGTTTTAATGACACCGCTGCATGTTGCACTATCATATGCACCGTTCATAACGAGAGGATCTATTCCAGCCCCCTCTTTACAAAAAGGAGAAAACGAGGGAATGGTTTGGAAAGATAAGATCATGAGTGAAGCAACCGCTATGCTTGTTCACAACAGCTTAATCCGAGTGATTGACGACCCTGAGGGGATAGGCCGAGCTGCTAAAATAGATGGGGCACGGCTTGCGGGTAAAACAGGTACAGCTGAATTAAAGAAGGCAAAGAGAACGGAAGGACAAGAGAATGGCTGGTTTGTTGCGTATGATGAGAAAAAAGTTGTCGTTGTTATGATTGAAGACGTAAAAACGCGTGGTGGTAGTAACTATGTAGTTGCAAAAGTGAAACGCGTGTTCGATAATGAAAAATAAAAAAACACACGCAGCATGATGCTGCGTGTGTTTTTTTGTTCGAAAAGATTAGCAAATCTTTTCATAAGCAAAGTATAGACTGCAAGTAGAACGTTTAAGGCCCTTCTTTTATAATACGTACTTCGACTGTTCGTACGCCCCATTGACGCCCCTTATTTTTATCATGTATGAATACATCGATTTTATTTCCCTTAATTGCACTGCCCGTATCCAGTGCTTTTGCATATCCATAGCCCTCAACCCAAACGGTGCTTCCAAGTGGAATAACCCTTGGGTCTACCGCGATTACTTTTGCGGTGGGATTGTCTGTTAAACTGAATCCCGTTTTGGTTAAGACTTTTCCGTTGTAAGTACCGCCGTTTTCAGCAGGATCTGCTGAATAGGCAGTTGCTCTTACTTGAATTGTGCGAGCTGCTGCAACCTCGTCATTGCTTCGTGAAGGAACTGCAGCACCAGCTTCGGTCATCTTTTGTTCAGTTTCCTGCAATTTTTGTTGCATTTGCTGCAACTGTGCATCCTTCTGCTGCACTGTCCCTTGCATTTGTTGCGTTTGTTGCTCCAATTCTTTCACTTTCATTTGGAGTGCTTCGTTCTTTGTTTGCATGTCTGTTTGCACTTCTTGGTGCTGCTGCTTTGCTTTCTGATATTGATTATGAACGCTTACTGTTGTTCCTCCGAACCCCGCTGCCACTAGAAGCGGCGGAATCATCTGAATCGACATAAATCGTTTTACAATACGCAATTAGCATCACCTTTTATTTAAATTTACGGGCTTTAACGTATTCTAATGATATGCGTTGTAACATAAAGGAACAAGTGAAGTCACCAAACTGTTATGTTGTTGTTAGTAAAGATACATAACTGTAATACAACAAAAGATTCTGAGTGTGAAGAAAGATGTAAATTGTCGGAAAATAGTGTCGCAAAAACAATTTGTCATATATGTGTAATAAAAATTAAAAGAAGATTGTTGACAGGTTGATTCAACTTTTATATACTTACTTATGTAATGTAAGTAAGTAATTTTTTTATAAACTATCTTTAATTAAAAATAATTTAAATCAAGCCATAAAGGAGAGAAAGAATCATGAAAAAAGTATTGTACATTACAGCTAATCCAAATACAGCAGAGGTATCATTCAGCAAAGCAGTAGGAGATGCGTTTATTGAAGCGTATCAAGCAAAAAATCCACAAGATGAAGTGATTGCAGTAGATTTGTTCCAGACAAATGTACCAATGATTGATGGTGAAGTAATGGACGCTTGGGGTAAATTAGCTGCAGGTGTAGCATTTACAGATTTAACAGAATCACAACAACAAAAAATTGCGGCAATGAATGCGAACCTAGAACAATTTATGTCTGCAGATCGTTATGTTTTTGCAACACCAATGTGGAACTTTAGCTATCCGCCAGTTGTAAAAGCTTATATTGATAACTTGGCTGTTGCAGGTAAAACATTCAAATACACAGAAAATGGCCCAGTGGGTCTATTAGAAGGTAAAAAAGCGTTGCACATTCAAGCAACAGGCGGTATTTACTCTGAAGGACCAGCAGCAAGCATGGACTTTGGACGTAACCACTTACAAGCTGCACTTGCATTCTTTGGGGTAACAGATACAGCATATCTACCTGTAGAAGGAATGGGAGCAGCACCAGATAAAGCTGTGGAAATTAAAGAAGCTGCAATTGCAGCAGCAAAAGAAGCTGCAACGAAATTTTAATGAAAGGCGATGTTACAGCTTAAAGTTGATAATGGGAACTTGTCGATCGGAGTGAATCTCTGATTGTAGGTAAGAAGAGAGACCCTGCAGTTGAAATCAACAAATAACTTTCACAGAGCTAATGAAAAAAGAGGAGGTGCCTATGATCATAGGCACCTCCTCTTTGCTATAGAGATGCTGTACAGGTTAAGCGTGCAAAGCATACTTAAACAACTTGTTTTTTGAGTCAGGTTATTACCTCATTTGAATTGCTGTTGTATGCTAAGAGCCGCTTTTATAATCTAAAAGGACATGTTTCTTTTTTCTTATTCTTCTTTTTCCTTCTATTGTCTTGTATAATGAAGACGAATGGATATGAGGAGGACTTATGAATGGTAAGAACTGTGTTTGCTGTAATTTATATCGTATTATTAGTATTGGGAACGCTGCCACGCTTATCTCGCATGAAAAAGCTAGCCCCAACATTATCACCGGAAGAGAAAGATCGTCTTGTACATAAAACACCGGATTCGTTTGGTAAAGGAATGATAAAGGCCTCCGGTTCTACTGTAGAGGTAAAAGGACTGGAACACGTGCCTGACCGCGCAGTTCTTGTTGTATGTAATCATCAAAGCAACTTTGATATTCCAGTATTAATGGGGTATCTAAACAAACCAATTGGATTCATTTCTAAAGTGGAAATTAAGAAATTGCCAATTGTGTCTACTTGGATGGAACTAATGAATTCTGTATTTATGGATCGAAGTGATCGACGTCAGTCATTGCAGGCAATTAAAGATGGTATTGAGTTATTAAAAAATGGCCATTCGCTGGTTATCTTTCCTGAAGGGACAAGAAGTAAAGGAAAGGAAATGGGAGAATTTAAAACAGGAAGTTTTCATTTGGCTGTGAAGTCAGGTGTACCTATTTTACCTGTAACGGTGAATGGAACATATAACATATTGGAAGCAAATCATAATAAGATTAAACCTGCTCACGTTACTTTGACTATTTCAGAACCGATTTATGAAGAACAGTATAAAGATATGGATTTAAAAGAGCTAGCAGCATATACACAACATGTTATTGCGTCTAAACTATAAAAAAGTCGACATTGTCGGCTTTTTTATTATAGGCTGTTTTCGCAAACTTTGTTACTATATAACAAATAGTGGCTCGGGGTTGCTCGCTTTCCGCGGGTCAGGTGAGCCTCCTCGGCTTACAGCCTGTGGGGTCTCACCTGACCCGCTGCTCTCGCAGGAGTCTCGCACCTTCCGCTCCAAACAACCTGAAACAAAGAAACCTATCTAAAAACAACAATCTTTTAGAAAAGAGCCTTATTATATGTAGAAAACCGTACACCTAGCATAAAAGCAACCGTACACGAACACACAAGGACGAATGTGTATGGTTCTAACTCAATGCACCCTTCTTTTAGGTACTCACCGTAGTCGTACGTCGTCTTTTCTAAAAATATTGGTTGTTTTCTGTATTCATATATAAACGAATGGAAAATATTCTTGAAACACAAGGTGTTGTGACCTAATATGAGTATCATATATCATTGACTGGAAAGAGGTTGAGAACATGTTGACGCTCTTACAAAATGGAGAAGTGTATGCGCCTCATTACATAGGAAAAAAAGATGTATTGTTGGCGGGAGATCAAATCTGCTATATTGCGGACAAAATATCCATACCGGATAACTTTGCGCCTATGCGCGTCATTGATGCAACAAACAAGTTAATTGTACCAGGATTTATTGATTCTCATGTGCACATTATTGGCGGAGGCGGTGAGGGCGGTTTTAAAACAAGAACTCCGGAAATCATGCTAACCGATGTGACAACCGCAGGAGTCACTACCTTGGTCGGAGTTTTAGGAACAGACGGAACAACACGTTCTATGGAAAGTTTATTAGCCAAAGCTAGAGCTTTAGAAGAAGAAGGTGTTACATGTTATATTCACACCGGCTCCTATCATATTCCTGTGCAAACATTAACTGATAAAATCCAAAACGATATTATCCTAATTGATAAGATTATTGGGGTTGGTGAAATTGCAATTGCAGATCACCGTTCTTCCCAGCCGACTGTCGAAGAGTTAATTAAGGTGGCTGTTGCTGCTCGTAATGGCGGTATTTTGTCTGGAAAAGCTGGCATACTTGAGATACATGTTGGTGATGGGAAAGACAAGCTCCAATTGCTAGAAACGATTGTAGAGCAAACATCCATTCCCATAAGGCAATTTCATCCTACACATATTAATAGGAATGAAGAGTTATTTCAAGCCGGCATTCACTATGCACTGCGCGGTGGGTATGTAGACTTCACAACAAGTACAATTCCGCAGTTTCTAGAGGAGGGGGAAGTAAAGTGTTCTCGAGGCCTTAAGTTGATGCTAGAAGCGGGTGTACCAATTGGAGCGATTACCTTTTCTTCAGATGCACAAGCGAGTTTGCCCTCTTTTAACAGTGATGGTGAATTTTTAGGATTGCAGGTTGGACGCGTAGCCTCATTATTTGAAGCGGTTAGAGAGGCTGTATTAGAGGAGAAGCTTCCTCTTGAAGTAGCGCTACAGACGATTACATCCACACCGGCAACTGTATTAAAGTTATCGCAAAAAGGTACAATTGCAAAAGGAAAGGATGCAGACCTTGTACTTTTAGAGAAGAATACGCTAAGGATACACACTGTGTTTGCTAAAGGAAATATGATGGTATCTGATGGTCAAGCCATCGTGAGAGGAACGTTTGAACAATAATTTTCAAATTTTTGTGAGAAAACATTACAATTCATTGACGAGTGCATGCTTTTTTGCCAAAATAAAAGAGTAAGAAGGGGTTTGTCTGAGAAGGCAGCCAATTTAAGGGGGATAATTATGCCAAATATCGGATTTCCAGGCCTGATCTTAATCTTGCTAATTGCATTAATTGTATTTGGGCCGAAAAAGCTGCCGGAGATTGGAAGGGCTTTCGGTGAAACTTTGAAGGAGTTTAAGCGTTCAACAAAAGACTTACGAGAAGACGCAATAGAAGCAAAAGAAAAACAATGATGCGGTAAAGGGATGTGGGAGACGTTCTCTTGCATCCTTTTTTCAGAAATGAGCAGGTGAGACAGATGCAGGAAGAAATGAGTGTTGTAGAACACTTAAGTGAATTAAGAAAGCGTTTAATTATTACAGCGCTAACTTTTATAGTATTTATGACAGTTGGATTTATATATACAAAAGATATATATAAATTTTTGGTGAAAGATTTGGAGGTTCAGCTCGTTGTGCTGGGACCAGGTGATATTTTATGGATTTATTTTATAATTTCTGCTGTATTTGCTGTTATATGTACTATTCCGATTGCCGCAGTACAAGTATGGTTATTTGTAAAACCGGCATTATTGCCACATGAGCAAAAAATGACGCTTCTTTACATACCTGCGTTATTTATTCTTTTTGTGGGAGGCCTTTGTTTTGGCTACTTCATTATTATGCCAACTGTATTTTCTTTTTTACTTAGCTTAGGAACCGATATGTTTCAAGAGATGTTTACAACTGAAAAGTATTTTGAATTTGTCATGAATATGACTATGCCGTTTGCAGTGTTATTTGAGTTACCAGCGGTAGCAATGTTTTTGACAAGCATTGGTTTATTAAATCCAATTGCATTACAGAAAATTAGAAAGTATGCATACTTTGTTTTAATTGTCATCGCGGTATGCATTACGCCACCTGATTTTTTATCGGATTTTCTTGTTTCAATACCTTTATTGCTTATCTACGAGTTAAGTATAGCGTTGTCAGCGTATGTATATAGACGGAAAGTGAGAAGAGAAGCACAAGATATAGTGGGAAATGCCTAAGTAGTAGGCATTTCCCACTTTTTTTGTTATACTATCTATGAAAACGCATACAATATAGTGGATAGAAAAAATAATGTACTGCTAAATTTAGACAAACTTTTTACTTGTCTTTGTTTATACTAAATATAACTCCACAAAAAAGAGGATTGATATCGTGATTATGAAAAGTTTCTATTTCACTCACCTGACAGGCATGTGTGTTAAAATTGTAGAAATCCCCGTCTTAGAATCACAACATCCTTTTGCATTTCAGATCAATGCGCGTCTTCAATTATTTATCTCTAAAATTCAAAAACAAAAAAATCCAAATTTTAGTTATTCGTTTCGCGAGTACTTGCGTAATTCGATGAAATGGTCGGAATATTCACATGTATATGATGTGAATACTCTAGAGAAAAATGCATAGACGAAAAAGAAACAGAATTGTACAATTCTGTTTCTTTTTCGTCTATTTTATAAAAGGTAATTTAGTTCATAAATGGATAAGTATATTTTGAGGAATTTGGTAAGTAATTGTTGAAAGCGGTGCAAATACTAGTATAATAACAAGAAGAGTGTACCGGAAAGGAACGAAGAATAATGACAAAAATTAAGCTTGTGACAGATTCTACAGTAGATTTATCTGATGATGTAATTAAACAATATGATATCCATGTGATTCCTTTATCCATTACTATAGATAATGAGACATACTTAGACCGTGTTGACTTGACACCGCAGCAATTCATTGAAAAGATGCAAGTATCAAAGGAGTTGCCAAAAAGTTCCCAGCCTGCTGTCGGCGCATTTGTAGAATTGTACGATCGTTTGGGTGAGGATGGTAGTGAAGTATTGGCAATCCATATGACGAGTGGTATGAGTGGAACTTTTAATACAGCGACAAGCGCAGCTGCGATGACAGATACAAAAGTTACCGTGATTGACTCCACATTTATGACGCATGCGATGGGGTATCAGGTGATTGAAGCAGCTAAAATGATTCAACAAGGTAAAACACTTGAAGAAATTTTAGAGCGTGTGGAAGAAGTACGCCAGAATTCACATTTATATGTTGTAGTTGATACACTTGAGAATCTAGTTAAAGGCGGGCGTATCGGAAGAGGGAAGGCTTTTCTTGGTTCATTGTTAAATATTAAACCAATTGCAAATTTAGCGGATGGTGTGTACACGCCTGTTACAAAAGTACGTAGTCATGGACAAGTGGTAAAAACGTTGGTGAAAATATTAGCAGAAGATACAGCTGGTAAAACGATTAAGGCGGTAAGTATTCCACATGCGGAAGCTTTACCACTTGCACAAAGCTTAAAAGAGGCAATTGAGAAAGTAACAGGATTTCAGAATACACAAATCTTTTATACAACACCGGTTATTAGTACACATACAGGTGTAGGAGCAATCGGCTTTACCTATTTTGCTGAGTAAGGGAGGGAAACCTCTCTTTTTTTTTGCCAAAAATGGTTAACAAGGCAAAGTGTGGGAAATATAAGAAAAAACAAAAGAGGGATTGATTATGTTTTTTCGAAAGCGACGCAAAAAGCAAAAACCATCACAAAAGCATAATCAGGTAGAAATGTTTGAAGTAAAATCTACGCAAGGTTATGTGATAGATCATGGGAAAACAGAACGGGCGAAACACTCTATAAATAGAAATAGCAATGAAGAGCAGGTAGAAATAGACAATGGAGAGTTGAGCAAGCAAATTAAAAAGGCAATGAATGAAAATCCAGATCTGCAAACTCGCAGCCTTTACAAAGAGAGTCGTCTTGTTACCATATTTTTCATGAAGGGTGCAATTAACGAACAGGCACTTCATGAAGATGTACTAGCTAATATTATGAAGTTGTCGGTACAACATCTTACAAATGAAGAGTTAAAGAGTAACATTCCAATCAGTCGTATACAAGAAAGTCATCAAATTACAGAAATTTGTAGTAATTTAATGGATGGTTGGATTTTTATTCATATTCAAGACGAACAAGATGGTTTGCTGTTTAATTTGTCGCAACCGCAATATCGACCGTTATTTCAATCTATGAACGAAGCAAATGTTTTAGGGCCGAAGCTTGAGTTTACAGAATCATTGGAAACGAATACACAAGTGCTAAGACAATTAATTAAAGATGAAAATCTGGTAATGGAATCTTACACGCTGGGGAGGCGCGCTCCAAAAGAGATTCGGATTATATATATGAAAGGCATTGCAGATGAAGAAAATGTAAAAACGTTTCGGGAACGAATTCAAAGGATCGACATTGATGATATATTAGACAGCTCAGTCCTGATTCAGCTGATTGAAGAAAATGTATACTCATTGTTTCCGCAGTTTATTATGACAGAACAACCACAGCGCTTTGCGTATTCTGTTTTGGGAGGGCGGATTGGCGTGCTAGTGAACGGAAGCCCGATGGCTGTATTGGGACCAGTAACATTCTTTAGTTTTTTTGAATCGACAGAAGACCTATATTTTCGCTGGAACGTAAGCACGTTTTTCCGGCTACTGCGCTTCGTTGCAGTATTCATTTCCATGGCATTTACACCTGTATATGTCGCAGCCTTAACCTATCACTATGAAGTTATTCCTTCTGCATTGTTAGTTTCACTAGGGCAATCACGTGCTAACGTTCCTTTTCCGCCTGTGATGGAGGCACTTATATTAGAGGGTGCCATTGAACTCCTTAGGGAGGCGGGTGCACGCTTGCCAACAAAAGTAGGTCAAACCATTGGTATCGTAGGTGGTATAGTGATTGGACAAGCGGCAGTGCAAGCGGGGCTGACAAGTAATATTCTCATTATTGCGGTAGCTCTTAGTGCACTGGCTTCATTTACATCACCAAATTATGTGATGGGTACAGTAATTCGAGTAATCCGATTTCCGCTTATTATTTTAGCTGGGATTGCAGGGGGAATAGGCCTTACGTTTGGTCTTACCTTTTTGCTTATTCACTTATTAAAGGTGACCAGTTTAAATCGGCCGTACCTCGCGCCGATTTATCCATGGCGCTTTCGAGATATGACAAAGAGCATTATTCGAATTCCGCATTTATACAGCACAGAGCGGTCCAGTTATAATAATCCCCAAGACAAAGTACAATTGAAAGAAAATCGAAAGAAACAGAAAAAAGATATTGATGAGTAGGGAATAACATGGAAAAAACAATTCCAAAACATTTAATGTTTCCGAGTGGTCTTTTGGTTATCGTGATTCATACCTTGCAGATTGGTGTTGGCATTACAGGGTTTTCACGTCTTATCTTTCAATATGCGAAGCAAGATGCATGGATAGCCGTTATAGTAGCTGGCTTAGTGGCACATGTAGTCGTGTTTGTTATTGTACAAACCCTAAAGCGCTTTCAAGGCAAGGGGTTGTTCGAAATTCACGTTGATTTATTTGGAAAGTGGCTAGGAAATGCACTTAATTTCTTGTATATTCTTTATTTATTTGGCTACGGCATTACATACATTATCAATTATTACGCTTTTGTGGGCGAATATTTAATGCAGGATATGCCGATATGGTTTATTTCAGTGGTTATGCTTATTTTAACTATTTATACAGTCAAGGGCGGTATACGAGTTGTCATCGGTATTAGTCTCACCACCTTTTTACTTACGTTTTGGCTTTTCTTAGTAGCTTTACAAACGTTACAGTATTTTGATTGGTTGCATTTTCTACCGGTTTTTGAAGCTAGTCCGAACAATCTATTACAGGGTGCGTATGAAATGTCATTTTCCCTCACAGGATTTGAACTGTTGTATTTTCTCTATCCGTATGTAGGAACAAAGCAAACTGTTCATCGATATGCGCAGTTCGCTATCCTTTTCACAAATATGGTTTATTTGTACACTATTATAGTTACTATTGGCTTCTATTCAGATGAGAGTTTACTAAAAACAATTTGGCCAACATTAAATCTTTTTAAATCTGTTAATTTTCCCTTTTTAGAGCAATTTGAAGTAGTCCTTATTTGTATGATGATGCTCGTGTTATTGCCGAATATGAGTACTTTAGCATGGGTAGTAACAAAAGGACTTAAAGAAACTTTTAGGATAAAGCAAACAACAGCTTTATATACACTCAGCATTATTATGTTTTTCATTACGCTTTTCTTTAAATCACGAGCTCAAATTGGAGATTATACAGAATTTTTTAATACGGTAACCTTTATTGCTTCGTTTATATATCCAGTTGTATTATTCATTGCAACATTGCTTATACAGACCATTAGAAGGAGGAAGGCAATTTGAAAAGATTGATTATTGTTTTAGCTTGCTGCACGATCTTTCTTTCGGGGTGTGTAATCAAAAAACGAGCGTTAGAAACCTTAGGATTGGCTACTGCAATTGGCCTTGATAGGGAAGAGAATGACAAAGTGCGCGGAACGATTGTTTTACATCATTTTGGCTCTAAACCAGAAGATGTAGCGCAGCAGTTAACAAGTATGGCTGATACAAGCAAAGGTTTATTTAAATATATGAATTTAGAGACTAGTGATCGGCTTGTGACCGGGCAGCTTCGTGTGGCTATATATGGAAAGGAATATGCAGAGAAGAGGGAGATTGTACGGCAAGTAGAAACTTTAAAACGTGATGCAGCTACGCAAACTAACATGTATCTTGCAATCAGCAAAACAACAGCTAAAGATATTTTATATCAGCCACAAGATCAAGAGCATTCTAAAAATATGGGTACGTATTTATACAAAATGATTCAACAAAACATTGAAGATGACGGTGTTATTTCTTGTACAGTGCAAGAATTTTTGCGGGATTATTATCAGGTGGGGAGAGATCCCGTTTTGCCACTTTTAGAAAAAAGAAAGGATTTTGTGTTAATTGACGGTTCGGCATTGATGTATCGAGGGAAATTAATGGGATCTATTACAGCAGCAGAAACATTTTATATAAAAGCGTTAAGAGAAGGATACAAAGGATTTGGTTCTATTGATGTGAAATTGCCCGCTGAGCCATTTCAAAAATTTTATGGTGAGAAAGGAGACGACTTTCCTTTACTGGTTAACTTGCAACAGATAAAAGTAAAGCCAAAATTGAAATTAGTACAACAAAACAATCCGATTTTTGATGTGGATGTCAAAATGACTGCAAATATAGCTGCTTTAAGTCAGCCTATTGACCTTGGTAAGCCCGGTGTATATAAAGTATTTGAAAAAGAGCTTAGCAAAAAAATGAAGCAACATTTTTTAAAGGAAATTGAAAAGGTGCAAAAAATGAAAGTAGATCCAATAGGGTTTGGAGCTGTTTATGATGCTTCCGTACGGCACTTGACTTTAGGTGAGAAGCAATGGTACAGCGATTTATATCCAAAAGCAAAATTTAATATTAAACTCAAGCTAACGATCGCAAGATCAGGTGTTCTTAACTAATAAGATAATAAATAACGAGTGTAAGAAAAGCGGCTGTGCTGTACATAAAACGTTTTTGTAGATACGACATAAAATCCCTCCAGAAGCTTTTTCTATATAGAATGTTCAGGAGGGGCGTATTGTTATACGTGTAAAGCAAATTTTGTGTGATCTTTAATCTCGTTATAGCACAGTGTTTGACCGTGTAACAAGACGTGCAAATATTTAGGGGGTAACTGGTGGCTTTCCCAAGCAGTAGTTAGTCGTTCTAAAGCCTCTTGCGGTGTTTCGTCAGCAAGCGCAAATGCACCATAATGCATGGGAATAAAGTAAGTTGCCCCAAGGTCTTTGTAAGCACGTACAGACTCCTCAGGTGTCATATGAACATGCTTCATAAACCACTCTGGTTCATTAATATCTAAAGCTAGAAGGTAAAAAACCTTGATATCATGCGGTTTCTTTGTTAAAGAGAAGCCGTCTTTTTTATGTTTGCTAACGAAATGCTAACATAGTGACCACATAAAATTTATGGGATGTTTCTGAACAATAAATCACTTACTTTTTGAGCTGCTTCTTTTTGCATCCCTTTCACCACATGTGAATAAGTGTTAAGTGTAATGCTCACATTTGTATGTCCTAGCCGTTCGGCTACTACTTTTGGGTGTACACCAGCTCTCAGCATAAGAGTAGCATGTGTGTGCCTTAAATCATGAAAGCGAATGCGAGGTAACTTGGACTCCTTCACATATGCAGACCATAAACTCCAAAGGCTTTCATTATGCAGTATTTTACCAGTTGTTGTGCAACAAACTAAATCTAAATCGTAATATGCAGACCCTTGACGCATTTTCTCTTTCAAGACTCGAACACGATGCTCTTTCAAGGCAATAAGAGTATTGGCGTCCAAATCAATAGATCGCTGAGAGGATGCTGTTTTTGCAGTAGCCAGCAGCTTATTTTGTGCTGACAGTGTTTGGCGAATTGATATTGTCCCTTGATCAAAGTCGATATCCTGCCAACGAAGTCCTAATATTTCACTGCGACGCATGCCAGTTGTTACAGCTAATAAAAATACGATATAGTATCTACTCTTCTTAACTATATCTAAAAAGTGTTGTACCTGTTTTTCGTCCCATACTGTTACGGAACGCTTTTCCTCTTTTGGTTTTTCTACACGTAAAGCTGGATTATCTCTGAGATATTTAAAATTAACCGCTTGGTCTAGCACGCCTTTTAGTATCTTGTGTACTTTGTTCACGGTTGCAGGAGAATGAGTTTGCGCCATCTCGTTATAAAGTTTTTGGATGTGAGATGGCTTTAATTTTTCTAATGTCACTGCGCCTATTTTTGGTGTAATATAGGTTTGTGCATAACGTCTATAGAGTTCGTAGGAGCTCTCTTTTAAATTCATCTTCTTACCTTCTAACCATAAGTCGATGAAAGCACTCAGTTTTTCTTTTGAAGGCTCCAAATAGGAGCCTTCTTCTATTTCTGTTAAGACTTTGTTCAAAGCAGCCTGCGCATCTTTCTGGCGCTTAAAACCACCTTTGTTTTTTTGTTTACGTTTACCAGTCACTTCGTCATATCCAATATCAACGACATACGTCCATGTTTTTCCTCGTTTATATAAATGTCCTTTCATGCTGTATACTCCTTTATTGCCATTCTATTGCGAATTTGATTTAGTCGCTCTTTACACAGCCTTGGAGTTACTTTAAACATTTCGGACATATCAGCAATGATGTCTCGATTATTTTCAAGACGAATATATTGTAGCATATGTATTGGAATAGCTGCGCACTTGGTAAAACGTACCGCATCCCATTCTTGTAGCTGGCGGAAGGATTCTGGCATAATACCTTGGTTGCCATAATGCCGTAGCATGTGGCATAACTCATGAAAGAACACTTCACGCTGCTTTTGTGGAGAAAGTCGCTCATCAAGTACAATGATTTGGATAAAGTCGTTATCAATGCGATAGGACTCTGTCCGTTCGCGAAGCAATAGGACATTACACTGATCTGCGATGTAATCAATATTTAAGTCTTTAGGTTGTTTTACTCCAATACGTTTATAGAAGGCTGTTATCCAGTCCTCCAGTGGAGTAGTAGGGAAGTATAAGTGCAAGAACATCACTCCTTTTATATAAATTAGAACGTATGTTCTTATTTTAATATAAAAATAAAACCCCGAAAAGGGGCTTTTGGAAAATATTGATGTTTGGCTAAAAAGAATTGATTGAGCTTATAAAGAATTATAGAATGACATTGATAATTTTATGTGCATAACATATACTGAGAATAGAAATAGTATTACTGGGCCGGGTGCTCCCCTCTGGGGTGCAGATAGACATAAATGTCGCCTGAGGCCCTTTTTTATTTTTTCCATTCATTACAATTTGAATAGCCATATCCTATAATGTCTCCTGTTTCCGTAGCATAAAAACGCTTCTGTAAAATCTTAGAGAAAGTTCTGTCTTTACTTTCCAGTGATCTCCACATTGCTCCAGCTACTATATCTGCAAGTTGAGCCCCTATTGTATATCTAGATACTACAACGTTTATGGTTGGAGAAAAAACAGTTGTATCAAAGTTGCGGAACACAGTATTATCCGAAAGAGCCTCTTTATAAGCTTTGAAAATTACTTCATCTTGATGTTTATCTTTTGTATCTATGAACACAATGATTGGCTCATGAATTTTATTTACAAAGAGAAAAGAATTAATAAGATACAGCAAGTGTTGGAAGTTTAGCTTGTAAATGGAATGTTTGTCCTTAGCTACATTATTAGTATAAGTAACATATTTGTTTTGCCCGCAAGCAAATAGTATACAATCACTTTCGGCGAGACAATTATATATTTCATTACGGTATAAAGAAATGTTTTCTTTATGTTCAGGTTTGAATGATTGTTTTTTTAAACTATACTTTATTTCCATAAAAACATCTTTGAAGTATTTGGCTTTAATATCATGGAACTTATTTTCTAAAGACTCTAGGCTTGTAGGCTTTAATAATACACCACCTAGAACAAAATAAAGAGTATTTCCCCCGTCAGTACTTGGTTCTTTATCTTTTTTTAAAGTGTTAGTTCCAGCATCATCAATATATAGTAGGTACATATATTAAAAAGGTAAATCATCATCAGATATATCAATCATGCCGGGGGTTCTTCTTTTAGAACTTACCAAATCTGCTTTTAAAAAGTGTGATTCACTTCCACAATAGGGGCAATAAGCTGCTTCAGGTGGAATTTTTCTTCCACAATGTCCATAGTTAGTGCAATTGTTAACTAAAGGATAACCACAGTGTATGCAATGTGTCATATCCACATCATCTATAAAACGATTTGTTTCCCTACAATGCAGGCATTTAATTAAATGTCCATTTTTGTCAGTTTCAAAATTACACATCAATCATTCCCCCTTTATTTTTCCTGTTTTCTTTTCCTCTCCATCGCCTTATGCAGCACATAATCAAAGTGCTTCTTCAATTCCTCCACGTCCTCAGGTGATAGGTTTTTCCATTTATCTATGTCAAAGAAGCTCATGCTGGTGATTCCTAGTTTTTCTATGTAGGCTGTGATTTCGGCTAGGGAGTCGTAAGGTTTATTCTCGTCGTCTCCTGCAATTATATAGTTAACAGGTACGTCATATTTTTTTGCCAACCTCTTGATACTTTCAAGAGGAGGCTCATTACGTCCTTGTTCGTAGTAACCGTAGCCACTTTCTGAAATCCCTAAGAAGTCAGCAACATCTTTTTGCGTGAGTTTGTGTTTCTTTCTCAATTCCCTTAAACGATCTTTAAGTTCCATAATAACTCCTTTCCGTGCAATACTGTTCTTCCAACTATTATACAACTTCCAGTTGGGTATCTGAAAATAAAACGAATAAAAACAATAAAAAGTTGTTAAAATGTATTTACAAACAACAAAAAGTTGGGTAATATTAAGACAACAAAAAGTTGGGAGGTGTTGAAAGGAGAATGATTAAAAAGCGCTTCAAGTTAATCCAACTTAGAAAAGATGCAAATTTGTTTCAAAAAGACGTAGTATATCGTCTTGAATCTCAATATGGGATCTCTATAACAGAAAGCTATTATGGCATGATTGAACAAGGAGTTCGTACTCCGAGCTTAGAAATTGCACTGGCTATATCAAAAGTATTCGACAAAAGCCCTGAATATATTTTTTTTGGGGATTAACACAACAAAAAGTTGGGGTGATAGTGTGAACATTGACCAAATTATTGAAGAAAAAGTACGAAACGCAGTAAGTGAAGCTATCCAGCCTCTTGTCCAGCTGCTTGAACAAGCTAGTATGTCCAATCAAAAGCCAACGCTGACATTAGAAGAAGCAGGTTCGATACTTGGAGCTGGCATGAACACCATGTATGAATTAGTTCGGACACCAGACTTTCCGTGTTTAAAAGTAGGTAACAAATGGATGGTGTTACATCAAGAACTACACCAATGGATGCGGCAACGTGCCAGAAAGGGTGAAGGACATGGTGATAGAGAGTACCACTAACCTATTGATACTTATGGTGCTGTTAGTGATGGGGGTTGGGATTATGGCATTTGTTATGGAAGCAATCAAGGTGTTAATTGACGATCACGATCGCTTAGAAGAAGAAAACAGGAAGTTGAAGTTGAGGAAGAGATAGAAAGGGGGTGATAAACCAATGTTTTATGTAAAAGCGCAAATCAATACGCAAGTCGAAATCACGATTGATCTGTATGAGGATGAAATTTTCACACGGTGTGCGGATTGCAGAGTTGAACACCAGGTGGATACAGAGACATTAATCAATGTACTAAGAGAAGGGTGCCTTGCTTCTACATCCATCTATTGCAAAGTTTGCTCCGCTAAATTAATCGCTGAAAACGAGGAGGGAAACGAATGATGAATTCACTCAAGGTAGTAGCAAATGAAATGCTTCCGGTTTATGAAAATGAGAATGGAGAAAAGCTCGTGGATGCTCGGGAATTGCATGAGCAACTAATGGTCAGCACTCGTTTTAACGATTGGATTACTCGGATGATTAGTAATTATGGGTTTACAGAGGGTGAAGACTTTTACTCATTTTTGAGTAAAACCACTGGCAGACCATCAACAGAATATCTACTCACGATGGATACTGCAAAAGAAATTGCTATGGTCCAAAACAATGAAACTGGCCGCGTGGTTCGGAAGTACTTTATCAAAATTGAAAAGCAAGCTAAACAGCAACCACAAACACAGGCGGAGATGCTTCTGTTATATGCACAACAAATGGTTGAGCAAGAACGTAAAGTACAACAACTCACACAAAAAGTAGAAGAGACTGAACGCAAGGTCGAAGGTATAAGCGAAATCGTCGCCCTTAACTCCACAGATTGGAGGAAAGATACCACAGCAATCCTGAATAAAATCGCATTTAAAACAGGTGGATTTGACCAATACGGCAATATTCGAAACGAAAGCTATGAACTACTGGAACAACGAGCCAATGCAAATCTTGGCATCCGCGTCACAAACAAGAAAAAGAAAATGGCGCTGGAAGGTGTGGCCAAATCAAAAGTCGATAAGGTTTCCAAATTGGATGTCATTGATGATGACAAACGCCTGCTTGAGATTTACTTAGCGGTCGTGAAAGAAATGGCGATTCGGTACGGTATTGATTACAGCCGTATAAAGGAGGAAAGTGCATGATTAGCACAATCAAACGTTATACGCTCAGTCAGCAAGTAGCGTCTACTGACCTTGAGTGCGCACTATCACTACAAAGCTATATCGCACATTGCAACAACTGGTTGCTGAGCACGATGAACCTAGCCAACCCACAGGAAGCTGACGAACAATTTAGGTTTTGGAAACTTGAACAGCTAAGGGCTGAAATTGAATTGTTTGAGCTAAAAGAAAAGTTTGTTCAGAAACAAGCTGAGCAACAAAAGGTATCAGCTTTGCTACAAGATTTAGCAAACCGGGGTTTACATAGCGTAGCGCATGTCATCAGAGAAGCGCAGATGCGCGGTGAGCAAGAGTATCTGCAGCTCATAGCACTTGAAGGGAGGTGAGATAAGTGCAAGAGACACCTAAACGAAAAGAATTGCTAAAACGATTAAGTCGTTTTCGGACTGTGCCTGGTCATGGTCGACACATCTCGAAAAAAACAGATGAAGAACTAGAGGTGTTTGTGAATTTGTTGGAATCCATGTTTAAACGAGGATCTAGTAAGGCTAAGGAGAGTGATACAAATGATTGAGAACGGCATGACACTTCATAACGAGTATGACAGCTGTAAGAAAGACTTCAATGATTACTGCACAATCTGCGATGGTGAGATTTATCACGGCATGAAGTATTACCAGATGGGGACTATCTTGATTTGCGAAGAATGCACACATCGGGTTTTAGAAATTGCCCTTGTGAGAGTGGCAGGAGAATAAAAAAGAACCCATTGGGGTGGGTTCTAGTGAAAAAGATTTCGGAATCAGTTTACCACAGAAAGAGAGGAAAAACCATGCAAGCAAAAGTTTTGGTAAACACGCTTAATATGGATCGTGAAACGTGGTTAGCAATGCGGTCCAAAGGGATTGGGGGCTCAGATGTAGCTGCTCTTGCAGGATTAAGTAAATGGAAATCACCAGTGCAAGTGTATCTTGAAAAAACAGGCTTGTTACAAAAAGAAGATGTACAAAGTGATGCTGCGTATTTTGGCAACATCTTGGAAGACATAGTGGCAAAGGAATTCAGCTTACGAACTGGTTTAAAAGTCCAACGCCGTAATGCTATTCTGCAACATCCTGAGTATCCTTGGATGCTCGCTAACGTGGACAGGCTCATTGTAGGGGAAAGAGTTGGTCTCGAGTGCAAAACCACCTCTGAATACAACAAGAAGGAATGGGAGGGCGATGAAATCCCTGCAGCTTATCTTTTGCAGTGTCAGCACTATATGGCGGTGACTGGCTATGAAGCATGGTGGATTGCTGTCCTGATTGGTGGGAACAAGTTCGTGTACAAAAAAGTGGAGCGTGACGAGGATATCATTCATTACATCACCACTATTGAAAAAGACTTTTGGCAAGAGCACGTGGAGAAACAAGAGCCTCCAATGTTTGATGGTACAGAAGCATCAGGTGAATTGCTTAAACAAATGTATCCAGATGCCTTGAAAGACAGTTTTGTAAGTCTTGGTCAACAAGCTGAGTTGTTGATTGAGGCCCGGAACCAGGTGGAGGCAGAACTTAAAGCCTTAGAAAAACAGAAAGCAGAGTATGAGAACAAACTGAAAGCGATGCTTGGTGAAAATGAAGCTGGTGGTACTGAGAAGTACACCATTACATGGAAGTCCGTTACATCTAAGCGTATCGACAGTAAGAAGCTTCAACAAGAAATGCCAGAAATCTATGCAAAGTATGTGAAGGAAAGTTCTTCTCGCCGCTTCGCAATTAAATAAAGGGAGGATTCAACCAATGGCAACTAACGACAAGTTGAAGAACCAATTAGCAAGCCGCACAAGTAATAAACCAGCACCAGTAGCAGACACCATCGAGGCGTATATGAAGAAGATGGCACCGCGTTTCGCAGAAGTTCTACCAAAGCACATGGATATGGAACGCATGAGTCGTATCGCGTTAACAACCATTCGTACAAACCCAAAGCTTCTTGAAGCGACGGTACCGTCTTTGATGGGAGCAGTTATGCAAGCAGTGCAATTAGGGTTAGAGCCAGGTCTGCTAGGTCATTGCTACTTGTTACCATTCAAAAACAATAAAGCAGGCACAACAGATGTACAGTTCATCATTGGCTATAAAGGGATGATTGACCTTGCACGTCGATCTGGTCACATCCAAAGTATTTATGCTCATGCTGTTTATCAAAATGATGATTTTGAATATGAATTGGGACTACACCCACAACTAACACATAAGCCATCCTTCGGAGAACGTGGTGAATTTATTGGAGCCTACGCTGTTGCTCATTTTAAGGACGGTGGTTACCAAATGGAATTCATGCCAAAGTCGGAGATTGAAAAGCGTCGTGGTCGCTCTAAGTCAAAAGATTTTGGACCATGGAAGACAGATTATGAAGAGATGGCTAAGAAAACTGTTGTACGCGCCATGTTTAAATACTTACCGATTTCTATCGAGGTACAAGCACAAGCGCAGCAAGATGAGGTTGTTCGCAAAGATATCACAGCAGATCCGGAGTACATTGAGGCAGATGCAGTTGAGATTAATATGGGAAACGTGATTGAAACGGAGCCTGAAGAATCTAATGGAGATATTCCTGATTCACTAGTTTAAATAAAAAGACTCCTCCCGGCCCAGGGAGGAGCACTTAAAAAATATTAGATAATACAGGTTATTCCAAATATAAACATTTTATGCAAGGAGGAAGCAGCATGGCCACGTTCAGACAAATTTACACTTCTTTCTGGCAAGATCCAAAGGTGCTGGAAGAAATGACTCCCGAAGATAAACTGTTTTACGTTTACTTGATGACAAACCCACAAACAAAGCAGATAGGTGTATATCCATTAACTAAAAAAACAATGGCATATGAAATTGGCTATTCTCCCCAAGCGATAGATAGCTTAATTGAAAGATTTGAAAGTCATCACAAGGTCATCAAATATAATCCTCAAACGCGTGAGATTGCGTTGTTGAACTGGGGTAAATACAACTTTAATAAGGGCGGAAAGCCAATTGAAGATTGTGTTAGGAAAGAGCTGAATGAGATTAAAGACAAGTCACTGATTGCATTAGTAGCAGAACGGATTTCCAACGAGAAAATTCACTCTATTTACTTGCAACATCTCGTTGACGTATCGGGTAACGACACGTCCGACGATACGTATTACGATTCGCCAACGATACGGGGTACGACTTCCCCCCAAGAACAACAACAAGAAAAAGAACAACAACAAGAAAAAGAAAAAGAACAACAACAAGAAGAACCTGTCGATGGTGCCGTCGAGATTATAGCCAATAAATTTATGCAGTTACGAGGAAAAGGATTTCCATCCACAAATGATTACAACGTCATTAAGCAAGTAATAGATGATGGTGTACCGACAAAAGACATTCTCTATTACTTGGAGGAGTGTTTCCGGCACTATACACCTAAACACAGCATGGATCGAATTAATTCATTTGCTTACTGTGCGCAATATATTTTAAATCGCTATATGGCTAAGAATTTACCAAAATCAAAACGAAAAGGAGGGGTTCATAGTGGAGGCTCTCAATCAGGTGATGAGTCGGATTTTGAATACATCGGGTTGTGATGAAGGTACGGAAGGAGCTACTTGTCAGCACTGTGGAACGTTTGTACCAGCGTTTTTAGTTGAGGTGAAAGAGTTGAAGATTAAGCGAAAGGTACAACCGACTTGTCACTGTGTAGTAGAACGTGAAGAAGCTTTTCTTAGAGAAGCGAACAACTATACAAAGCGAAAAGAGATTGAAAAGCTGTTCAGCATTAGTAACCTTGGCGAACGGTTTCAAAGATCAACATTTGAAGCCTTCTTAGAACGTGAGGGGAGCACAAAGGCAGTATCTGCAGCTAAACAGTATGTGCAAGAGTTTGAATCTTGGAAAGGTGAATCACTTATGATTTGGGGTGACCCAGGGAATGGAAAAACCCATCTTGCTGCGGCCGTAGCTAACACGCTCACAGCAAAAGGCTACATCGTTGTTTTTCAAAGTGTGCCGGAGCTTTTACAACGAATTAGAAGTACTTTCAACAGCGACAACAAAGAAAATGAAGCACAAATCATGCGGGCATTGTTGGAATGTGATCTGCTTATCTTGGACGATATTGGAGCAGAAAAAGCAACAGAATGGGTAGAAGAAAAGTTATTCAACATTATTGATGGGCGGTATCGAAAGGAGAAACCAACTTTCTTCACTAGTAACCTACAGCCTAAGCATTTACAAGACCAAGTTGGGAAGCGCTCTTATGACCGCATGGTAGAAACGAGTTTGACCGTAGAAAACAAGGCCAGTAGCTATCGTCGAGAGATTGCAAAGCAGCGCCTTATGAAATATGGTGGTCAATTGTGAGTAAAGAGCAGAGGAGAAAGTTACATCTACCGTTAGAACATAGAAATCTCCATTGGTACTGGTATGAGGATGACCTGGACAAGTTTCGGTGGCTTTGGAACAGAGGAGCTACGGTTGAAGAGATGGCCACAGAGCTTAAAAAGAATCCTTATGACGTAATTATCCTAATTTTGGACCAGGCAGATTTAGGGGAAATTAAGCCCCGCTCGATGGGGTTAGGGATATAAGGGGGAACGGAGATGAATAAACAAAAGCAGAGAAAACGCTTGAGACGTGCGATTAAGCTTCGCCAGAAAGCAGGTTTAAAACATGATTGGCGCAACATGTTGATTCGCTTAGGTTGGATTCAGCCGTGATACTAACAGGTAGGTGCGGGAATTGTGGTTGTGGTTCATTTAAACCCGGCTTAGGTAAAGGGAGTTTAAAAGGGCATTTACTCCGATGTTGTAAACAATGCAAGCAAATCGAGGATACAGACACGGAGAAAGTGCTTCGTAAAGGGGAAGAGGTGAAATTTCAATGATCGCATTTACGGTGTATGGGGAACCTGTTGCACAGGGTAGACCGAGAGCAAGCACCATCAATGGCATGGTGCGCATGTACGATCCAAAGAAGTCCAAGGATTTTAAGCAAATTGTGAAATTAGTGGCGCAGGACTATGCGCCAACGCAGTTACTTGAAGGTCCTTTGTTATTAGAAGTTAAGGTGTTTAAATCATCGCTAAAAAGTTTCTCAAACAAAAAGAAGCTGCAGGCTGAGCAGGGTATCTTACGGCCGACTTCTAAGCCAGATGTAGATAACTATGTAAAAGGGATTAAAGACGCCTGTAATAAGGTTCTTTGGAAAGATGATAGTCAAGTAGTGGAACTACGTGTCAGTAAATGGTATAGCGAGAAGCCTCGTATTGAGGTGGCTGTCCAGCTGCTTGATGAAGAAAAACAACTAACAATTTTATAGGGGGATGGGGAAATGAGCTACATTGAATTTAAACCTGTTTTAAAGAAAGTGAACCTAAAGCCGGATGGCAAGCAAGAAATCGTTTTGGAAGTAACAAACGGTACACTGAATGGCAAGTTAGATGCATTGTCTGAAATGATTGACTGCAAGGTAGAAGTTTCTTTGGAATCACTTGAAGTGAACTACAGCATCACAATTAACGCCCGAACAAACAAGCCAATGCGTGAGTACACAGTAGATGATAAAGGTGTTGTGCAGGAGTTAAAGCCTTCGCATGAACAATTAGAAGCGGAATTGGACGTTGCAGAAGCAAAGGTACCAACAAAAGAAGAAAAACAAGAAGCGGATCGTGAAATCATTGATGCTTTTATTATCAGTGGTATGGCCCCAAGCTACGATGACCTGCCTAACGACTTTGCGAACATCGTGAAGCGAAAACTTGAAGGGGAGTCGTACAACAAGCTTGCAAATGAATTAGGCATATCCTCTAGTGAAATTGTGACTTTCGTAGGCGAATACCGCCAGCGTGTTGCACCGCTTGCTGTGAAATGGAACGAGTGGAAGGAACAGCAAGACGAAGACGCTGACAAGTAAATAGTATGGCGGCTAAGGCCGCCTGTTCTTTAAAGGGGGAGCAGAGAGATGAGCACAGGAACAAGTGGTTATAGTGGCTCAGATCGTCGGAGAGGACTGCCACGATTTGGGGTAGGCAAAGACAATCGAGATACGTTTGATTACAGCAAAGTTACAACGTATCAAATGACAGAGGAGGAGTTAGCTATGGTTAGACAAGGTGGGAGCTTTAAAACCGAGGCAGAATGGGATGATATTTGTGCAAAAGCGGTGGAAGAATTAAAGACCGGCAAACAATTAGGGAGCATTGCGAAAATACTCGAGGTCAAGACACCAAGTTTACACGGGCATCTGAAAAAGCGTAAATTGCCCACTACGGCGAAATGGGCGCGCAAGGTAACAGATATACCGGAAAAGGAAAAAAATGCGACAGAGGCGAAACTGGAGCCTGATAACAGTGTTGAAGATGCAACAATGCAGATTAGTATCAATTCAAATGATGCAAAACATGTAATTAAACAACATGTAGTTAGTTGGAAAGCACCTAGAAACGAAGCAGTAAATAGCGAGTTGCAACAAACTCTTGATAATCTGCGGAAAGAGTATGACCAATGGAGAGCGAATTACGACACGATTCAAAGAGACAACACACGACTGGAAATTGAAATGCGTGATTTGGCAGAGACTTTAAGTATAAAAGAAAAAGAGCTTGCTAGGCTGCAAGGAGAAATAAATCGCCTAACAGCAGAGCTGCAAGACGCGACAAGTCAGCAATTCGATCTGCAGCAAGCGGAAGTTAACGAAAGTATTCGGTTCCGGAAAGCATTAGCGGTCATCGCGGCTCAGCAAGATTTGCTAGATATTATGTTTTAAAATGTGGAATTACAGATAAAAAGCCCACATTACCTGTGGACTAAATGACCGGGACCTTCTAACACTATTTCTTCAATACTTCTTACTGGAAAGCAATAATCAGTCCCACTCTGGCCAGATTTTATAGCTACCAGTTCAACTTCGGGAAAGTATCCAGATACAATACCTTGTAACTTTTTATAGTCGTTACCAACTCGATATGTAACCGAAATAACCATATCATTTGTATGACAGAGATCAAAAAAGCTATATTTTTCATTCGTCTTCAATAAACAATTCTTTTCCATATTAATCACCTCGATAATAGATATAGCTTTGTTTGGCTCTTTAGAACATAAATGATAAAAGGCCGTGCTTTTAAATTTACTAATGAAAAGGGGTGAAGAAGCTGTGAAGGATATTCAAATATTGAAGACTGATATTTGCATTGAATGTCCCGGCAGTCAATGGGGTGACAGCAGCTTCTGCTCTGTTCACCAGGAAAAGATTCAGCAAGTGCAATCTTGTCCGCAGTGGGAAGAGAAACTGTTTAAAGAGAAAGACGGCCAGCTCTCTATGCACGATCCAGAACAAATTATGGACATCATTCAACGTACTGAAGAAGACGTCCGTGACTACCGCTGGATGACAAAAGAGATTGATAAATTAGAAGCGGACCTCAACAACCCTGAGATACATAATAAATTGACCGCTAAATGGGGCATAGAGGCTGTTATGCCGAACGGGAAAGGGCAAAGGTCATCCGTTAACGAAAAACGCTACAAACGGCAAATGGAGCGCCTAGAGAGGCTTCAAGAAAAGGTGGGGCGAATCAATAAAGCAGCAGAGAAAATTACAGAGGAACGTAAGCTCACTGTGCTGGAATGCATGCTTGATGGTGTGAAGATGAACATGATTGCTAAGCATGTGGGAGTGTCCCGCCAAACGTTAAACGAGATACGCCGCGAGATTATCACGAGCTTAGCGACTGATATTTACAGAGAGGAACTGGAAAAAGCATAACAAATAATAAAATTTTAACAGTTTCTTAATTTATTGGATTTATATGGATATTAAAATAAAAAGAAAAAGGGAGAGATTGACATGCAAGAAAAGTACGAACAAAACGCAGAGTTATTAAAGGTATTGGCGCATCCAGTACGCCTGGGTCTTATAAACTTCTTACTTAAATCAGGCCCGTCAAATGTAACGCAGCTGCAAGGAGAGTTTGATATGCCGCAAAGCACAATCAGTCAGCACTTAGGTAAGCTTAGACATGCAAGAATTTTACGCGGTAATCGTAAGGGCTTAGAGATTTATTACGAAATCATTGATTCACGAATCGAACAATTGATTGGAGTATTAAAATAAGGCATATTTGAAGGTCCGGCTCACCGAGTCGGATTTTTATATTGCTTTACCTTTTTGACAAAATAGACACATATTACACTTTTTGATGTCAATAAACACTATTTGCTATAATTGGTACAGGCAGGTGACGGAAAACAATTGCTTTCATGATTCGGCAATTCTTTTCATCTATGTATCCCTTTTTGGCTACTCATTTTGAGTAGCTACTTTTTTATATTTTGATTGAAGGATGTTGCTTCTTTTTGTCGAAATGTAAAAAAGAACAAAAATAAGGAGGGAAACCATGCAATATTTGGAATTGAAAGATATTTTGAGTTTTGCTCAGAATATAGCCATTGAAGGGAATGGGAATGGTCATTATATTGCAGCTACGTTAATTGAGGATTTATATTCTGAGGAAGAAATAAAAGTTGTTTATCCAAGGCATATTTTTCCGCGAGAAGAATATCAAAAAAAGTCAGAGATATTAGTATTCTTAGATGACAAACTTTGTATCGTGACAGCTGATAATAAAGAATACGATGTAACGATAATTAAGTATCAAGAAATAAGGAAAGTGAATTATAAAGCGAATAGATACGAACAGGATCCAGCGGTTTTAATAATTGAATTATCTAACGGGTCAGAAATTATATTAGATAGCAATCAAGACTGTAACGTGCATTGGGTATTTAAGTATAACTCAAAAATTAAACAGGTATTCCACTTATTTAAGTAATATTAGAGCATTCCTTCGGGAGTGCTTTTTCTTATGGCTAAAAGGGAAAACACATCTCATATGATGCGCAGGGGTGGGAGCGCGAGATGATGATATGAAGCAATTAGCGTGAGGTGGTGTTATGGCAAAAGGGAAATATCAAGAATGGCTCACGAAGGAAGGTCTGCTACTCATAGAAGGATGGGCACGTGACGGACTTACGGATGAGCAGATAGCAAAGAATATGGGAATTGCAGTTAAAACCTTATACAACTGGAAAAACAGCCATATGCCGATTTTACAAGCCTTAAAAAAGGGAAAAGAAGTGGTAGACCGTGAAGTCGAGAATGCTTTGCTCAAACGTGCACTTGGGTATCAATACGAGGAAGTTACGTATGAGATGGGTGTTGAGGTCAAACGAGTATGCAAAGAGGTAACACCAGATACAACCGCTCTTATCTTCTGGCTAAAGAATCGTATGTCAGATTGGGGCGGTGATCGTGCAAAACGAGTTTCGGAACTTCGTAAACTAGAAGCTGATACACAATTGGTGCAAGAGCGCATTAAGTTGTTGAAAGGTGCAACAAAAGATACGTCTTTACTAGATGCTTTAATTAATGCGGTGAAAGGCGATGACTAACATTACATTTTCACCTAAGCAACTTGAGATTATCCGCGCTCCGTTTGATGTGACACTTGAAGCCAATGAAGGGACACCCCGGTCGGGAAAAACAACAGCTGGACATTTCCGATATGCTTATTACTTATCTGTCACACCAGATGAAAACCATTTGATTGTAGCCTATAACCAAGAACAAGCTTATCGTTTATTCATTGATGGTGATGGAACAGGCTTGCTGCACATATTTGGTGACTTAGCTAAACCGAAAAGTGACAGGCTTGGTGACCATTTAGAAGTACACACGTCGAAGGGTATTAAAAAGGTGTATTACAAGGGTGGAGGTAAGGTTGACAGTGTAAAAGCAATAACAGGTATGTCGCTTGGCTCTGTGGTCTTTTGTGAAATTAATCTATTGCATATGGATATGATTCAGGAGTGTTTCCGTCGCACCTTTGCGGCGCGGATGCGGTATCATCTTGCAGATCTCAATCCGCCGGCTCCAAATCATCCTGTTATTGAGAATGTGTTTAATGTGCAAAAGACGCGATGGAAGCACTGGACCATTCAAGATAATCCGATTATCACACCTGAACGAAAGCAAGAGATCTACGACACACTTGCTAAGAACCCGTATTTACTGCAGCGTGACTGGTATGGCAAACGAGTGATGCCGGAAGGCGTTATATACGCCATGTTTGATATGGACAAGCACATTGTGTCTACTTTGCAGGGAGAACCCTTGGAAATGTACTTTACAGCGGATGGCGGGCAAAGCGACGCGACCAGCTGCGCGTGTTATATTGTCACCCGGCAAAAGGTAGATGATCAACTAAAATATAAGCTGAATCGTGTCGCTCATTACTATCATTCTGGAAAAGAAACAGGTCAAACTAAGGCAATGAGCATTTATGCTAAGGAAATCAAAGAGTTCGTTCAATGGTGCGTAGCCACTTTCCAGATGCGATATACCGAAGTATTCGTAGATCCCGCGTGTAAATCCTTACGTGAGGAATTACACTTGCTGTTGATTGATACGCGTAAAGCAGATAACAATGCACATGATGTGAAGGGCAATGCAAAAGGCATTGAAGTCGGTATTGAGCGCGGGCAAAATGCACTGTCTAATGGTCAGTTTTACTTAGTGGAGACAGAACAGTATGGCCATTATCATTTCTTGAAAGAGGTCGGGATGTACTGCCGCGATGATAGTGGGAAGCCAATAGACGAATGGAACCATGCAATGGATGAATTTCGCTATGGCGTGAACTATTTCTATAAACGATATGTCATTTAAGGAGGTGAGCGGGTGCTTAAAAGCCTAATCGCCAAGATAAGGCAGGTGTTATATAAAATGAATTTGATTAAAGGTATTAAGAGTGTATCGCAGGTCCGAGACATTGCTGTAAGTGATGAACAGTATCGCCAAATCGAAGTCTGGAAACAACTTTATCAAGGCTATTACAGCGAGTTTCATGATATCCAATACCAAACTGTAAATGGTAAAAAAGAACGCCGTATGAACAGCTTAAATATGCCAAAAGTCATCTCACAGGAGATGGCTTCTTTAGTTTTCAATGAAAAATGTAGCATTAATATTTCTGATGAAACGTTGGCTGCTAATATCGAAACGGTGTTTAAGGTAAACAATTTCCAAAGAGAGTTTCAAAGGTACCTAGAGTATAAGTTTGCTTTAGGCGGTATAGCTATCAAAGGATTCGTTCATGGCAAAGACATTAAATTGTCATACGTCACAGCTGATTGTTTTATCCCCCTCTCTTGGAGCAATAAAGAAGTTACAGAAGGTATTTTTGTAAATGAGTTTTTTAAAAGTGATAAGAAATATACCCACTTGGAGTGGCATGTGTGGGAAGGGCAAACCTACGTCATTCGCAATGAATTGTATGAGAGTCAAAATAAAGAAAGTTTAGGTGTGAAAATATCGCTTCATAGCCATTTTCCAGAGTTACAAGAAGAGGTAGCTATAAACGGTCTAAAACGTTCTTTATTCGTCTATATCAAGCCAAATACGGCAAATAACGTCGACTTAAACAGTCCGTTAGGTGTTTCGTTGTATGCGAATGCACTGGATACGCTAAAAGCACTTGATACAGCGTTCGATAGCTTTGAGCGTGAGTTCCGTTTGGGTAAGAAACGGATTTTAGTTCCGACTAATGCCATTAAAACGGTAGTGGATCCGCAGACTGGGACTATGCAGCGGTACTTTGATGCAAATGATGAAGTATACGAAGCTTTTAACTTCAGTGAAGAAATGAAGCAAATCCAGGATATTAAAGTGGAGCTGCGGGTGGAAGAGCATATTGCTGCTATTAATGCCTTATTGACGCATTTAGCTATGCAAGTCGGCTTTAGTGCTGGAACATTCACCTTCGATAGCGCAGGATTAAAAACGGCTACAGAAGTCATCAGTGAAAACTCGAAGACATTCCGTACCAAAACTAGCCATGAAACCACAATTGAAGCGGGAATTCAAGAGTTAATCAATGTCGTTATTGAAGTAGCGGCTTTATATAACATCTTTCCAAGACCTAGCAAAGAATATGAAGTCACTGTTACCTTTGACGACTCCATCACAGAAGATAAAACAACGAATGCGACTTATTGGACTGGTCTTGTTATCAATGGGTTATCGAGTAAAAAATTAGCGATCATGAAAATCCATGGTCTTACAGAAGAGCAAGCACAGAAAATGCTACAAGAGATTCAAGAAGAGAACAAAACCATGCTTCCAGAAGCAGTAGATTTATTCGGTACATCCAAGCCGAAAGAAGAGGACGAATAATGGCTCTTACTCCTAACCAATTGCAACAGCTCTCTATGTTTATGGTCGATATTTATAATGCGATTGAAGAAGAATTGCTGGTCAACATAGCCCGAATCCTAAAACAAGATAGAGATTTATTACTGCTTGCTGAGAATGGCGCAGAATACCAACATTGGCGTATCGTGCAGCTTCAAAAACTAAACACGTTAACGCAACAACAAATGAGGATCATTGCCAAACATTCGGGAAAAACAGCTGAGGAATTAAAGAAGATGCTGGAAACAGCAGGCTTTACCGCGGTGGAACAGCACGAATCGATTTTCCAAGAGGCGTTACAAGGAGGAAGTTCATTACTGACAGCTCCACCGCCACACACCAGCATGGCGCTCATTAGTGTACTGAATGCCTATGAACAGCGAGCGAAAGACACTTTTAATCTTATCAATACAACTATGCTACAGCAGTCTCAGCAGGTCTATATAGACGTTCTGAATAAAACAGTAGGTAAGGTATTAAGTGGCGTTATTACACCACAGCAGGCGTTAAAACAGACGGTTTCTGAATGGTCTCAGCGTGGCATTCCGGCATTGATTGATAAAGCAGGTAGGCGCTGGAGCACGGAAGCTTATGTCAACATGGTTACGCGTACGCTTAGCCAGCAAGTTGCAAACGATATGCAGCTTACTCGTATGGATGAATATGGTGTGGATTTAGTAGAAGTTAGTTCACACATGGGCGCCCGGCCACGATGCGCACCGTTTCAAGGTCGTATTTTTTCTAAAAGTGGTCAGAGTAAACGATACCCAGCATTCTCTAGTACATCGTATGGAGAAGCTGCGGGGCTCTTAGGTATTAACTGTCATCATGTGGTGTATCCGTACATTCAAGGGAAATCTACAAAGCGATATCAACCCTATGATGCTGCTGAAAATAAGCAAGCGTATCAAGAAAGTCAACAACAACGGCACCTAGAGAGACAAATCCGGAAAGCGAAAAAAGAAGCAAATGTCATGCAAGCACTTGGTGATCTAGAAGGTGTAAAAGAAGCAAAAATGAAAGTGGCTCAGCGTCAAGCTGCAATGAGGGAATTTATTGAACAGACGAAGAGAACACGTAGATATGATCGAGAACGCATTGTATAGCGTTCTTTTTCTTTTGTCCGTTATTCGTAGTGGACGTTAAACAAAACGAAAGGACAAAAACCCTTTTGGGAGGTAGAAACGATGGAGGAACAAACGCAACAACAAACAGCTGACCAACAAGCTGAAGGTCAACAAGTTGGAGGAGAACAAACTACTGCTACGCAATCGGTAAAAACCTTTACACAAGAAGATGTAAATGGGATTGCTGCCAAAGAAGCAAAGAAAGCACAAGAGAAGCTTTTGAAACAGCTAGGCATTCAAGACTTTGAAAGCGCAAAAGACGGTCTTACAAAGTTTCGGGAATGGCAAGAGTCACAAAAAACGGAACAAGAAAAGGCAAATGAAAAGCTGACATCCTACGAAAATCAAGTCAAAGAAAGCCAAGATATCATTTTCTCTTTAAAAGCAGAAAATGCAGCTATTAAAGCCGGTATTACGGATGAAAAGAATCTAAATGCAGTCATCACATTGGCGAAAACCAAGATAACGGATGAGGTAGACATTGCGCAGGCTATCACGTTGGTTGTCGAGGAATTCCCACATTTCAAAACAACTCAGCAACAAGAAGAACAGAACCCTCATTTCACAAGTGGACAGCACCAGAGGAAAACAGATACATCTGATGCGTTTGTCCGCGCATTACTAGGAAAATAAAAGGAGGCACTAACCTATGCCAAACGCAATTAACTATGCACAAAAGTATGGTCAGGAGCTTGATCAAGTCCTGAAACAAGAGTCTTTAACAGCGGAGCTTGAAACACCCAACGTGAACTGGTTGAACGCGAAAACGTTCCAAGTTCCAACTGTTGCTGTTTCTGGTTATAAAACGCACTCTCGTAACGGTGGCTACAACCGTGGAGATGTAACAACTACGAATGAGCCGTATACACTCGGCTTTGATCGTGACATTGAATTCTTCGTGGATCAAGCAGATGTAGATGAATCCAATCAAGCCGCTTCTGCCGCAAACATCACAAAGGTGTTCATGACAGAAAACGCGATTCCTGAAGTGGATGCATACCGCTTCTCTAAAATGGCAACTCGTGCGAAAGCGGACACTCGCTTTGCTGCTGAAGCAGTAGATAAAACAAATATTTACGGGAAGCTAAAAGCAGCTATCTTACCAATTCGTAAATATGGTCCATCTAATATTATCGTATATATGTCTTCTGCGGCTATGGATGCATTGGAGCAATCTACAGACTTCCAACGCAAAATTGATGTTATGTCTAATAGTGGTGCGATTAGCACACGTGTAACATCCATTGATGGGGTGAAGCTTAAAGAGGTTTGGGATGCAGGGCGATTCCATACGTCTTTCAACTTTACATCAGGCTTTGTCTCTGCGACAGGGTCATTTGCTATTAATTTCTTGGTGGTAGCTAAGCCATCTATCGTAGCGAAAGCGAAGCTAAGCAGCATTTATCTGTTCCAACCAGGTCAGCATACACAAGGGGATGGTTACTTGTATCAAAACCGCATGTACCACGACCTGTTTGTGATGAAAAATAAAGCGGATGGTTTATACGTGTCTCATGGCACAGTAGCGAAGCCGTAAAGGGAGGATGACATATGAAGTTGTTGAAGAAAGATAACGCGTATATCGAGGCAGATGATACTCTTGCAAAAGAATTGGAGCTAAACGGCTATGAAGTTGTAGAGGGCTACGAAGTAGAAGAGAAAGCGCCAGCAAAGACTTCAAAATCTAAGGAGTGAGCGTAATTGGCATACATTGATACCAATTACTATCAAAATGAATATGGCGGTATTGCGGGAGGGGACAGCACCCTCCTTGCTGTTTTGATAAAGCGAGCTAGTGACGTCATAGACCAAATAACCGGTTATAAAATTGCAATGAGCCCGAATAAACTGAGTGATTTTCCTGCTTTTGTACAGGAACAAGTGAAAAAGGCAACAGCTGTTCAAACAGAGCATTTCGTGTTAAACGGTCAACAAGCATTCAATGGAGATGCATTAAACAGTGTGAGTATCGGAAAGTTTCGGTATAGCGGATCAGGAGCAAGTGGCAATGCAGGCAGAACCAATCCAGCGGTTATTGAATACTTGAAACCAACGGGATTGTTGTATACAGGAGTGGATACGCTATGACACGGCCCATTCCCTTACAATTATTGATTCACACTGTGGAATACCATCAATATAACGGGAACAGCACCTGGGGAGAAGCCTATAAGGCTCCTGTTATGCTTTATAACGTTTTAGTGCAGTCCATTCCTTCTTATCGGCGTAAGATTGGGACAAGCGAGCGGGAACAGGAGAATAATTCTTCTATTTTGTTCTTTGATGCCGTGCATTCTTATCCAAAAGTGAATTGGCAAGAAAAATCCAAGATTGTACTGAACGGTACAACTTACTATGTAGCCAATGTGGATGAATTCTATGGATTTGGCACCACTCCCCACCACTGGGAGGTTACATTGGTATGATTAAATTCGATGTAAAGATTACGTATGATGCCCAAAAAACGATGGATAAAGCGCAACAGGCCTTGAATAAAGCTCAATTGGCATTAGATGAGCAAATATTAAAGGACAGCAACAACTTTATCCCAAAAGATACAGGCGCGCTTGAACAGAGCTCCTTGCGTTTTAGTCGGCCGGGAGAAGGGCATATCGAATGGAATACACCATATGCCAGACGTCTCTATTACAACCCACAATATAACTTTTCACAGGATAAAAACCCAAATGCACAAGGGTTATGGTTTGAAGAAGCCAAAGCGCGTCACGGATCAGATTGGGAAAAGATTGCACAACATACTGTGAATCAGAATATGGGATAGGAGGTGTTTGGGTGGATCTACTTCAGCGGTTAATTGACAAAATCACAACAAATATAGCATTACCCGCTCCTATACAAGTTGGAGTATTGAGTACACAGTCTCCTGCTATCTGTATCCGGCAAACACCTTCTTATCCTTCAACAAAGTATTTGGATAAGGGAAATACGTATCAGTTTGCTTTTCAAATCCTTATCAAAGATCACAATCAACAGCAGGCTGTCTTCACACTGCAAGATATCACCTTTTTCTTAGATAATCTGGGAAATGGGGCTATCGTAAGTGGGAATGGCAGCTTTTCATTTGTATCGTGTAACGTGTATACCATGCCAAATTTCGTGCAGAAAACGGAACATGATGAATATGTCTACACTGCTTTATTCCAAGCGGAAATTGAAAGGAGAGGTGTTTAATGCCACCACAAGGGTTGTTATTGCAGTCTACTCATTTGTTTGAATTGAATACAACACCAGGTGTAGCGCCTGGTACGTTTGCACGTCTTGCGGAAGGACTAAATAATTTCGAGCCCAACACAAATGAAGAAGTTGCGCAGGATACGTATTTAGACGGCAAAGGGTTTGCATCTTCTACAGTGACGGGAGCTCAATTAATTCTAACGTTCACTGGTCACCGTAAATTCGGGAATCCAGCGCAGGACTATATCTTTAGCAAATTAACGAAGTTAGGTTCGGAGCGTGAAACAGATTTTCGCTGGACATTACCGGATGGAAGTAAATTCGAAGGAGCCTGCACAATTGCGAACATTGAAGGACCAAGCGGGGATGCAAACGCAAAAGGTGAAATCTCCTTTGAGATCCACTTTAATGGTGAACCGACATTTACACCGGCTGCAGCGGATGGTACACCTCCTACAGTCACAACCAACCCGATTGATGGTGCAACCGGATTTGCTGTAGGTTCTAACATTGTTTGGACATTCTCTGAAGCCATTCAAAGCAGCTTAGTAACAGATGCAAACTTCTTCGTTACCAAAGCGGATGGCACGCCTGTAGCGGGGACGCTTGCGCTTAGTGCAGGCAACACAGTAGTTACCTTTGACCCGACAGCCAACTTAACCGCAGCCACAGATTACATTGCTGTTGCGACGAGGAATGTTAAGGATGTTGCGGGTAATGCACTCGCGGCCAACAGCATTACCAACTTTAGAACTGTATAAGAAGCAGGAAGTGTCTGAAAGGATACTTCCTTTTTAATTGAGAAAGGGTGGAGAACATGCGTAAATTTGAATTTGCTAAGGCTTATGAAGAGGTAGAGATTGCAGGTAAAACGTATCGAATTGATTTTTCTGATGACAAAGTCGAACAGTATCAAAAGGGGTTTAAAGAGTTTTATGCAGAAGCACAAAAGTTAGAAACTTTAGATTTGGAACATCTGACAGATGAAGAACAAAAACATGTGATAGACAATCAAAAAGATTTGGTAAAACGTTTTGCCAATCAATTATTAGGTGAAGACGCATTTGAAGAACTGTATGAAAAAGCAGGACGGTCTATGCTCAATATGTTTGATTTGTTAGCCTATATCGCTGATATCATGAAAGAAAAAACAGAGCAATCCCGCATTGAGAAAAAGAGCAAGTATGTGAAGAAGGGAAGGGCATGAGCTCTTTTCTTCTTACATCTGATTTTGATGATTCTTTTTTATACAAAGGGCAAGTACTGCATGTAGATTTATCATTCGATAATGTATTACGTGTATTTGAACTATTCAAAGATCCTGTGTTCTCTGATGGGGAAAAGATTGAGATTGCATTAGAAATGTTACTTATAGAATATTCGAGTATACAACATCTTTCTACAAAGGATTTGTACACTCTTTTTTTATATATTTTTAAAGAATTTCTGGATATGGATTTGACTCAGCAAGAAGAAGCGGACAGCCAAAAAGTATATGATTTTGAACAAGACGCAGGCATTATTTATGCGTCCTTTTTACGTGCATATCAAATGGATTTGTTTGAGCAACATGGGAAATTGCATTGGCGAAAATTCCTGCAACTCCTTACGCATTTAGATGAAAAGTCCAAATTTAAAGAGGTAATTAGTTATCGTCAAATGAAGGTGCCAGCACCAGATAAGCATAACCAGGAATACCGCGATCATGTCATGCGCATGAAGCGTATGTATCGTCTGGAACAAGAGATAAATGAACAGCAAGCCTTAGAACAATTGGACAAAAAATTTGATAACGTGGCAGCATTCTTGAAAACAAGGGGGTGAAACGATGTCAGATGGCAGAGTCATTATTGATTCCAAAATAGATGGGACTGGTGCTGAACAAGGCTTACAACAAATTCAAACGAAATTGAATGAAGTGAAACAGAAGTTCCAAGAAGCAGAAAAAGCACTATTGCCATTTAAAACACAACTTTTACAAACGGAAGTGAAGATGCTGGAATTAGCGCAATCCATGGACACATTCCAAGGAACCAATGCACAGTTTATGGACCAGGTAAAACAGCTTGGGGCCGAGTATAAAAAAGCGTCTGATGCGATGATTGCCAATAATAATTTAGCGAAAGCCTCTATGATTCAGACAGCTGGACAAATGATGAACATGAGCACGCAAGCTCAAAAGATTTCCGAAAATTATGATCGGATGGGCAACCCGATTTACAAGGTGAATCAAGCGGGTTTAGCAGTCGCAAACACCTTAAATAAAATTGCATTAAACGGTAATGCTTCTGTATTAGCCTTACGATTGTTAGGTCCTACCGCTAATATGAAGCAACTTCGTGATATGCAAGGAATGATTAATCAAGGTCTTGTGCGTTTTCAAATGGTTGCATTAGCAGCTTTAGCAACAAGTGTTTTAGTATATGGCGGGTTGCACAAAGCAGCAATGGACTCTGTTAAAGGTTATAAAGAAGCATTTGAAGAGATGAAAGCTACAGTACGCGAAGCATTCCAGCCTATGGTTGATGTGTTTGGGATGGTGATGATGAAAGTATATGAATTCATTACTGTCGTGGCAAATTTAGTCATTAAATTCAATGAAGCACATCCAGTACTGGCAAAAATCATCCAAGCAATTATGATGCTTGTTCCTGTACTTACACTGTTGTTATCACCGCTAGCCATTGGAATTGGATTAGTTGCAGGGTTTCAAGCTGCATGGGGCTTTCTGTGGACAATAATTGGAGCACTTACGACAGGGTTAGCTTCTATAAGTGCTACAATATGGATTTTAGCAGCAACCATCGTCGTAGCAGTTGCAGCGATCATGTATCTATGGAACACCAGTGAAGGGTTCCGTAATGCAGTTATTACCGCTTGGGAGGTTATTAAAGCTGCGGCGATGGCCACATGGAATTTCATCTTAAATAACGTACTTCTGCCTGTTTGGAATGCCATTGTAAGTTTTGGGAAGCAATTATTCGGGAAACTAAAAGAGTTTTGGGATCAAAACGGCAAGCAAATTAAGCAAATTGCACAAACGATTTGGGCATTCGTGGTATCTTACGTCATTACTCATATCCAACGAATGGTCGCAACCGCTAAATTTATTTTTGAAGTATTAAAAAGCGTGGTACAAGCAGTCTGGGGAAATATCAAAGGTATCATTCAAGCTGCCATTGGCATCATATTAGGCATCATTGGTTTATTCGCTAATTTATTAACGGGGAATTGGCGTGGAGCTTGGGAAAACGTAAAAAGCATTTTGCAGAATGCTTGGGACTTGATGAAAAATGTAGCCACTATGGGAGTGAATGCATTCCTTGGGATAGTTCGTGGCTTAGGGAACGCGCTTGGCGGTGTATTTTCAAGTATTGGTAACAGCTTCTATAATGCAGGCCGCGGCTTCATTGACATGATGATTCAAGGCATTGAAGGCATGATTGGAAAAGTCACCTCCACGATTTCCAAAGTAGCGGGGAAGATTCGTAACTTCTTACCGTTTTCTCCTGCCAAGGTCGGTCCACTTTCTGACTTAGATAAACTGGATTTCGGCGGCCCAATTTCCGATAGCATTACAAAAGGTCTTCCTTTAGTACAAGGACTATTAGGGGATATGCTCGCATTACCAGCTATCAGTCCAGCCGGACCACAAACAAGCACCATACAAAAAAATTTAACTCGTAATATATTTGAAATTGGTCAACTTGTTGTACGAGAAGAAGCGGATATAGACCGTATTGCACAAAAGTTACATGTGCTGCAGCAAAGATCACAGAGAACAGGAGGGCGCGGTTAATGTTTACATTCAATGGCATACATGCGAGTACGTATGGAATTAAGGTGATAAGCGTCTCACGCCCTCCTTTACCTGCAATTAAAAATACCTTTGTAGAACCGCCTGGAAGAAACGGTGCATACTTTGCAAAGTCTGCATTAAGTAAACGTGAAATTGCAGTCAAAATAAAAATAAAAGCTATATCACAAGCAGCTCTTCGTACAAATGCTCGAAACATCGCTAAGTGGCTACACAACAATAGATTAGAAGCTCCACTGATATTTGATGATGAGCCAGACAAAGTCTATATCGCTATTACAGACGGTACAGACTGGGAAGAGATATTTCGCTTTGGTGATGGTACAATCCGGTTTGTTTGTGCAGATCCTTGTGCAGAAAGTAGTGCAGCTACTAACATCACGTTAACGAGTAATGGAAATAAAATTATAAACGTTACGGGAACTTCTGATGTCTCGCCGGTTATTACAATTACTTTTACCGGCGCCACTACCAATTTGAGTATTAAGCATGTAGAAAAAAATGAAGTTATTAAGCTAGTTAAGGCATTTGTAAGCTCAGATACATTAATAATTGATTGTAGAAAGGGATTTATTACATTAAACGGTACAAACATTATGCCTGCATTAGATTTAAGTAGTGATTTTTGGTCATTGTATCCTGGAACAAACACAATCAACTGTACTACATTTTTAGGTACAATGACGTTGACATACAAGGATAAATGGCTGTAGGAGGGCAAAAGCGTGAACCAGCTATTTTTATTTGACGGTTTAACTGAAAAGCTTGTTGCTGTTAGCAGTAATGATGGGAACATGATGCCTTTTTATGATGATAAACATGTGGAGCAGCTGAATCGTGACTTCACGTTCACATTTTCTGTGCCTGCTACTCATGCTGATGCCATCTATGTAAAACGAGGTAACATTGCAGGATTTCTTGATTTGGATGGTAACTTGCAAGCTTTTACGATTTACAATACGGAAGAGTTTCATGATGGAGACACTTTTACCAAAACAGCTTCATGTGAGCATGTAAGCTATGAATTGCTTGACGATATCGTTGAGGATAAACGAACAGTGAATGGTACAGCATTACAGGCTGTAACGGATGCACTTTCGAAGAGTCGATGGCAAATTGGTACAGTGGACAGTTTAGGTACAAACAATGTGAATTTTTACTACAACAACGCTTTAAATAACCTGCGTGAGATTGTCCGTGTGTATGGTGGAGAGCTGCGCTTCAGATTGACATACACGGCTGGATCCATTACAGGGCGATACGTAGATTTACTGACTAGACGCGGAGTTGATACAGGGAAACGTTTTGAATATACGAAAGACCTGACAAGTGTTAAACGTACAGAAGATTTTGCAGATGTTAAAACCGCTTTATATGGGCGGGGTAAATCTAGCACAATTGAGGCTACAGGCGGCTATACGCGTAAAGCCACGTTTAGAGACGTTGTTTGGACTACCGTTGGTAATCCTGCTAACAAACCCGCAGGACAAGAATGGGTAGGAGATACCAATGCTCTTGCTCTTTACGGCAGGGCGAATGGCACGCGCCACCGTTACGGTGTTGTAGAGTTTAACGATATTGAAGATCCTAACGTATTACTACAGGCTACGTGGGATTTTTTACAAACTGTAAACAAGCCAAGGTTAACGTACGAAGTGCAGGCAGTTGATCTTGAGCGTGTGGCAGGGTTAAGTCACGAAAAGTCGCGGTTAGGCGATAACGTTTTTGTTATTGATAAGGATTTTACGCCTGAATTACGAGTACAAGCACGCGTGATAGAGGTACGCCGTAGCCTAACAGACCCAGCAGCTACAGAGTTTGTTTTAGGTAACTTTATCCCTATGTTGACGGATATTACTAGTCGTATTGAAGGGATTGAACAGACGATTAACGATAGGGGTGGTGTTTGGGACGGTGTTGTTAACCCAATTGATGACGGTGACGTAGCGCCTGTAACGGCTACTACACCAACTAACTTTACGGCTAACGGCTTGTTTGAGCTTATTGCGCTTAAATGGGATTTTGATAGCCGTTTAGGACTTGCAGGTTATGAAGTTTACGGCTCCCAAGTTAACAACTTTACACCGCAAGCTAGCAACTTAATTTGGAAGGGTAAGGCGGGCGGTATTACGCACAAAGCAAACCCTAACGAAACATGGTACTTTAGATTACGTAGTTTTAACACAGCAGGGCAGTACAGCGCTTATACGGCGCAAGTTACCGCTAGTACAACTAAAATTAACGGTACGTACATTGCAGACGCTACCATCGGTAATGCACAAATAGGTAACGTTAGTGCCGATAAACTAACCGCAGGTACTATTGATGCTGTAGAAATTGATATTGTTAACATTAACGCAGATAACATTAATACGGGTTTGTTAAGCGCAGACCGTGTGCGCATTGGTGCGGGGACTACGTTTGAGAATGGTTACAACCCTGTAGAAATGGTAATTGGTAGTGCAAATATGTTAAAGGGGTGGGACTTTAGCCGTTTTAACGTAAACGATTGGCAGGTGTGGAATGCTAACACACAAGCGCCTACGGTGTTAAATATTACATTAAATAGCGGTGAGGTATTACCGTTTTTAAAAGTAGCTTCTAACGCAGGATTAGCCAAAGATAGTACGTTTGGGCTTGGTACTAAAAGTAGTGCGACAGGGCTTAAATTTACTGTGATTGGTGGCGAAAAGTACACGTTATCCTTTTTGGTAGCGAGACATCCTAATGCTACTGACGATCTAAATTATACGTACCTTATTAACGATGGAGGCACTAACCAACGCATACCGACAACAAGCGTAAACATACAAAGGGTGTACGGCGGTATTACCAGCCCTCATATTTTACCTGTATACCGTTATGAACTTACTTTTACCGCCACAGAGACATGCCCGACAGTACGTTTGTTAATTGGTGCACGTACAAGTAGCGATTTTACAGGTACTAACGCCTTCGGGGTATTTTACGTCGCAAAAATAAAGTTAGAACAAGGTACAAAGGCTACAGCGTGGACACCTAATAATGAAGAGATTGTAGGGGAATTAACGGACACAAGCGGTAAAATTAACGCCGTAGTTACAAGTGAAAATAGCGCTACAGTTATTGATGGTAATAAAGTAGCTACAGGCTCTATTGACGCTAACAAACTAAAGGTTACAGCGTTTAATTTAATTAATAACCCTACTATGACCGAAACGGTTACTGATTGGGTTGCGAGTGCAGGTACCATTACGTTAGCGGATAACCCATTAACTACGGCAGGCGGTGGCGTTTCATCTGCTGTAAAAGTAGCAAAGTTGAGCAGCACAGGCAACGGAGCTTTTAACTCAAATTTGTTTTTAGTAGATCCTAACAAAGCGTATAAGTTTAAAGTGGCACTCTACAAACCTACAGGACAGGGCGGCCGTAGTTATTTTGGTATTGTGGCATATGATAAAGACCTTGTACAGCTTACATGTGACTACTTTAACGTAAGTACCCGTACATTAAGTGGTAGCGCGAGTTTCCCGTACTTTTGGTTTAGTAACACGGGGAATACCGACCAAACTAACGGTGTATGGCGTTATATGGAAGGGTATGCATTAGGACCTGATGCGAACGTAGACAACTATCCTAACGGTAAAAACGTAGATAGACATGTGAAGCTACCACCTAACACGCGCTATATTTTAGTACGTGTTCTTAACTATGCCAACACGGTAAACAGCGACCTTTACATGTATTCTCCTTCTGTAACGGTAGCGGATAGCGGTAAGATATCATTCGACCAAGCAGAAGGCGGGAAACTAAAACTCGGGCAAGCATATGGTAACGGTGAGTTGGAAGTGTACGCAGATACAGATGGTGACGGGCAACAGGAGCTTGTAGGACAAGTAAACGAAAAAGGGATATCTGGACCTACCATCACCAGCAATGACTTTAGAGGTAACGTCGTTAACGTGTACCAAGGCGGTCACACTGCGATATATGTTGACGGCACAAATGGTAATGACGCTAATGATGGTAGTACAATGGCGCTTGCTAAAAAGAACTTATTTAACGTGATCAACGGCTTACCTAAAAACCTAAACGGGCGTAATATTACGATTTGGATTAGTAACATTAAACTATACGGTGGTATGCACATAAACGGTTTTCAAAATGGGCAGTTACTGATTGCGGGATATAATGCACAAAAAAGTACAATTGTAGGATACACACGTATAAGTGGCAGCACTACTCGTGTACTGTTTCAGGATATTATATTTGAGGGCGATAACACTACGGTAGGTAAAGCGCTTGTTGACGTGTTTTTATGTACAAATGTAGAGTTGTACGCATGTAAATTATACGGATTTAACAAGGCGCAACACGGTATTTATTACGACCGCGCAAGTGGCGTAGTTGGTGAAACGCATGTATATGGCGTTGCTGATCGTGGAATATACGTTACCTATGGTCGTGTTGATGTGTATAACAACTACGGTAATGCACCTGTAGCTTTTTTAGCAGACACAGGTGGGCATATATCCGGATTTGGCACACGTTGGGGCGGTACCTTAAGTCGTACAAATAGCGGTATGCTAGGTTATCATTCCTACACTGATAACACTTGGAAGCAGGACGTTTGGACAGTGAACTTAGGGGAGGCTACACCTGCAGTGCCGCCTGAGCAGACAACGGTATGGAATAGTACCTTTGGCGGGAACTACAGTTCCCAGGGATTCTTTACCGCAAATGAGGTCAAACAAGGCGATTACGGCTATGGAAACCGTAAAGGTCTATGGGTATTTGGCAATATTCGCGGTACATTGGCCGGTAAAACCATTGTTAGTGCTAAACTTACCATTACACGCGATAGCCGTGGTGGTGCAAGTGGTGGACGTACTGCACACATTGTGTGCCACGCACAAACAGCAAACCCTAACGGTGACTTTGCGGTAACAGGCGAAGTTGCAAGTGGTGTTTTAGGTTGGGGGCAAACGTTGGTGATTGACGTTACAAGCGCTACACAAACACAAATTGCAAACGGTACGCAGCAAGGGTTTGGCGTTTATATCCCTAGCGGTGGTAGCACTGATTATATGAGTTTATCTACTAGCGCTAGTTTACAAGTCACATATAGATAAGGGGGATAACATGCGCATTTGTTTAATACAAGACGGTGCCATTTTATTAGACATTAAAAATGCATTGAATGTACAAATTACGGATTTAAACGAGTTTACTTGGCATGACGGCAGTATTTGCGGTATTGGCGAGGGACAGGAGGTTTTACTTTTGCCCTCTATCGCTGGCATAGAAGAGGATAGCGTAGAAACATTAAGGAGCCTCGCGCTAGAGCACGAACTATTTAAAGTGGTGCCAACAGAAAGCATTTTAAGTGAAACCATTAACGGGCTACAAGCCGTGGACGACTTTACGTTACAAAACTTAACTGTAACGGACGAACGTACCGCAGGCATGCAAGTTGTAGACGAATTTATACTAGCAAAACTTACAGAGTTGGAGCAGCGCATTATACAATTAGAAGGAGGAACTGTTTAATGTTAGATGTAAGTATGTTTTATGATCCATATTGGAATGTGCGTGACCAAAAATACTGGTGCAAAATGGTGGGCTACGGCTTCCCTTTAACCAGCGTCAAGTTGACGTTTAGGAAGATTATTGAACAAAAACGTTGTAATACGTTTGAAGCTGAGTACGCAGCATGGCAGGCAGAACAAATGGCATTGCAATCTGCAGAGCTTATATAGCTCTTTTTTTTGTAGAAGGGAGCGATAATCATGCCAGAAGCAACTGGTTTGCAGCAAGAAGTACAAGTGTTGAGACAGGATATCAAAAGCTTAGAACACCGTGTAAATGACCTATCCACACGGACGACGGTAGCAGAAAGGGACATTAAAGGCATCCAAGAAGATTTACGAGGCATTAAGAACAATACAACATGGATCCTGCGTCTTATCATTGGCGGTTTGGTGATGGCTGGTCTTGGATTTGTGTTAAAAGGGGGCATGTAAGGATGTTTGAACAGATGGTTTTATATCTCATCGCTGTTATTATCGGTTTGTCTCAGGTGGTAAAAGGTTTAGGGTTACAAGCTAAATACATTCCACTACTAAATGTAGCGCTTGGCGTATTGCTAGGCGTTTTCTTTTTGCCTGCAGGTGTACAGGAGAATATTTTAGGTGGCATTGTGGTCGGCTTGTCAGCATCAGGTCTTTTTGACCAATCCAAAATTATTAAGAAATAAGGGGGAATAAAACATGACGTTTGTTATGACATACGATAAACGTAACCGCTCCAATTTAGATAAGTTGGCACCTAACACAAGAGCAGCTGCATACAAGTGGTATGAAAAATGTATTGAACTTCGTGCAGACATTCTAATTTACGAAACGTTGCGTACTTTGGAAACGCAAAAGATTTACCTGGCTCGTGGCGCAACAAAAACATTAAAGTCGTATCACTTGAAAGGTCAAGCATTGGATGTTGTTCCGATTATTAATGGAAAAGATGAATGGAGTCGCAGTGCATACTTACAAGAACCATATGCATCTGCCATCGCGTACGCAAAACAACTTGGCTTTGAGTGGGGTGGTGATTGGAAAGATTTTGTTGATCATCCGCACTTACAGTTTAATTACAAAGGCTATGGCACAGATACAGTGCTTGAGGTCGCAACAGCTACATGTGAAAGTGGAATTATTGCTACGGTACGAGTGAAGGTAGATGTACTCAACATCAGAGCTGGTAACGGCACACAGTACCCAGTCATCGCTAAGGCGTACAAAGGAGAGCTGTATAATGTAACAGGAAACCTTGACGACTGGCATAAAATCATCCTGGCTAATAACGATCACCGCGATGCATGGGTGTACGGTAACAAAGGAGAATATCTAGAATTGGTATAATCAACTTAGCCGGTGCCTTTTGGTACCGGCTTTTTTTATTTATAAGGGCTGTAGTTTTTTAATGCAATCCAGTAGAAAATATAATAAACTGTTACATAATGTAATTATATATTGGTTTATCAAAAAGGAGGGGTAAAATGGATTTACATCAAATCGGTTTACTTGGTAAGGTATTTAAATTTATGATATTTTCTCTTCCGTGGGTTCTAGGCTTGGTGGGACTACATCAGTATTTATACACTAAGTTCCCTAAATACTATTTTTTTATTGCTAAAAAGTTTTCAAAATGGCGCGATACCAATTGGAATATTACGTGTATGTATACAGTTAAAAAGGATGTTGAATTTTTTAAGGATTTTGAGGGTGTTATAAAAGAAGAATTTAATGAAATAAACCGTCCGTTTAACTTGAAAAACAAGAAACTGTATGGGTTTGGTGATTTTTCTGTTCAAGTACAATATGATTTAGACTTCAGTCAAACTGATTATGTAAGTGTGGAATTAATTTTTGCAAATGTTAATGTGACCATGGATACAGCCAACTATAAGTTAAGGGTGTTACGTACGTTTTTTAATAGGCTGGAAAGAGAAATAGCGTTTGATAAAGTAACATACAATATGAATGTTAAGTTTACAAAAATGAATAACCCGTTCTATGGATTGATGATACAAAGACTAGGAGAAGAACATGTCAATCATTTTGAGTGTGTTTTTCCTTTGTCTGTACTGACTAGAAGAGATATGAATGACCCTGAAGCTGCTAAATATCAATTAAGAGTATTTAAGGAATATATATCGATAAATGAAAAGAATTTTGATAAAATAGAGACAATTGCAAAAAAAGTCTTATTACTGGGGTGATTGTTTGATTAGCATCAATGTATACGATAAAATTTTTACCAATGAACAAGAACGTGAGCTAGGTACGGAGCACTTTGAAGAAAGTCGTTTTATTAATAACTTTGAAGAAAGATTAGAAACGTATATTATTCAAAACGAAGTGTCTCCAACAGGCTATCAGAACTTTCGAGTTATAACTGATGAAGTATATAACCAGACAGTTAGAGTAAGGGGGCAGGTAGTAGATCAAGTTATTAAACAAGAATTACATCAAGCCTATATAAAAGTGCGAAATCAACGTGCAAATGGCGTAGGAAATTTGATAACATTGTGTCGAAAAGATGACTCATTCAAGGTAAAAGAAATCTTTGAAACACGCTTTAACTACAGTTATGAGAAGCATCGCTTTGATATTTTAGATATAATTGCAGCTTCTGCAGATGTAAGAGGAGCACGCTTTGATGTTCAGATTGAGACTGTACGTGGTGTAAGCATGAAAGGCACAAGAGTACATAATACGCAATATTATACTCAGATGTTAGCTTCGGGAGAGTTAACAGGTGTAATGCTTAACTATGATATGCCGGATAAAACGGTTACTTTCAGGATTTCTGTAGACGGATCTATACTGCTTTATACTAACCTTAGTGAGTATGAAATTTTAGAATTAGTAGAAGACTTACTGAATGTTTAGCATCATCCATTCTTTTTGTAGCCTTAAGGGGAGCGTCTCCTTAAGGATATTTCTTATTCTCTTAAAAAAATAAACTAACCTATTTACTTCATTATTTGGTAATATATGAATATAGGAGGTGTTTATATGAAAAAAGATCCAGGTGGCGGCTATTAACTAATGCGGTTTGCAGGTGTCATAATTGTTGAAAACAAATATCTAGGCAAGGGGTGGAGAGGTATGTTTAAAGATCCAGGTGGCGGAGTAGGATACATAAATGATCCAGGTCCAGGCGTTGGCTATAGAATAGATCCAGGTGGCGGTATTGGCTGTATAGCAGACCCGGGGACAGGAGGGCTACATGTTATGAAAGACCCAGGAACAGGTTTCTAATAAAAGACCCGCTTTTGATGAAAGCGGGTTACTTTATTTACCATGTATAACCAATAGCATAGCTAGTAATTGAATAGTAAGTGTATGGAAAGCTAAATACGGGTAAAGATATCAAATTTCTAATAATTGTTTTTTCTTACTGTTAAACTCTTCATCAGTTAAAATACCGCTATCACGTAAGTCAGCCAATTTTTTAATCTGCTCTGCTACATCAACCGTATTTTGAACAATTGTTGGAGCATGGGACTCATCTATTTTTTGTTCAATGGCTACTTTTATTTGTTCAAAAAGGGGTTGCTGTTTTTTATTAAACATAATGGTATTCTCATCTTTGGTTGCATCCATCAATCCGCCTTTATTTTCTTTACCTCCAGAAAAAGCAAATTGAATATACCCATTTGTGAAAAGGTTTGCTGGTTTGAACTGAATAGAAGAAATTTGTTTAACTAATATTTCCTTGTCACCCTTCAAACCTTGTGTCATCTTCGCTAGTACACCTTTTCTTTTGATGATAATCTTATTACCTACTAGCTCTAACTGCCCATTAACGCCAATTGCCTCCATGATAATCCCCCTTGGATATGAATTTATTACGATATAAGTATAGCAGATGATAAGGAAAAATTTTCATATGAATTAATATATTTTTTATTAATACTAGCAACTGACAACCCATACAGCGCATATGCTTTTGGTGAGCGAGTCACCGAAAAGCCGATGGAGGTGGGTGTGTGAACAATCAGGAGCTTATCCAACGACTAACAGAATTGAATCAGGAAATCAGTAAAACAGAATTGGCGTATTATGATACGCTTCATAAAATCAAAGAAGTGGAGTATACGATCCAGGAGAAAACCTCGCAATTGCTGCTAAGCGGTAAGATTGACGGGAAAACAGAGAAAATTCGTGATGCGCAGCTCTTTCCGCACATGAAGAATCTGCTGCTGGAAAAGATAGAAGCAGAAAAAGAAAGTGACCGAAAAAAAGAGCGCTACTATGCAAAGAAGCGCGAAGCAGTCCATATCCAATACATCATTCGTTTATTGACTCCGTAACGGGGTCTTTTTTATTTTCCACCAAAGGTATCCATATTTCTTCAACAGGTAACCCTAACTCTTTTGCAATAATATAAGCATTTGTCAGACTAGGTAATGCCTGATTATTCACTAAAGAGCTTAATGTTGTTCTGCTGAGTTGAACCTTTTCTGCGAATACAGTCTGCTTAATATTCCTCTCTGCAAAAATAACCTTCAAACGACATATAATCTTCATTTCCTTCACCTCGTAGCTATATTTCGGTAAACTTCATAGCTTATCCTGTTAAAAAATGACGATATGCACGTACTTTTTTAAGTGGTACATGCAAAATGTGTAAGCGTGTGTCATACATTTTAATACACAGTTGCTACACGGATTTGACACCATCACACAGATGTGTAGCATATGTGCCACAATAGTGAAAAGGATGGGATAGAATGAACATCATTACGCTTGATGCTGGCAACAACGAAGTAAAGGTAGCAACGGCAGAGGGTGTCTTTTCGTTCAATTCATTTTTAGGAGAAGCGCGAGATCGTCGTCTTGAGTCTCAATATGAAGATGAAATGATTGGTGTGTACAATGGAATGCCATTCTTCGCAGGTGAACTGGCACAGTACGAATCGGAATTCCCACGCAACTCTATGGGGCTTTCCAAAGCACATGAAGATGCCAAGTTAAGGATTCTCATCGCTTTACATCGTTACAGCAAGCATTACGATAATCATATTGTGGTAGGGCAACCAATTGAAAGCCATAAATCAGAGGAGAAACTACGGATTAAAGCGATGTTGGCGAAAGAACACCGTCTTGTGTTAAATGGTGTAGAGAGGAAATTCTATATTCATAATACCGAGGTAGCACCAGAAGGAGCTGCAGCGTACTGGAGCTTACAAGAAGAGTTACCTGTTGTTCATATCGTCGATGTGGGCAGTGGCACAGTGAATATTGCAACGATTCGAGAAGGGCAATTCATCGATAAGGAAAGCTTTACATTACCGTTTGGTGCTGAATCCACCAAGACAAAGGATATGCAGGCTATGAGTTATGGTATTATTTCGGCCCTAAACCGCTTTAATCGTCAAGACTCATATCGAATCGTTGGGGGAGCTGCAGAGAAAGTGAAACCATATTTACAAATGCAGTTTCCAGATTGTAAAGTCATTCATCCTCTTGTAAAAGTCGGTACCAAAGTCATGTCTGTTCATCCAAAATACGCAACAGTTGTTGGTATGTATCATATTGCCAAGGCGGTGTACGGTTATGAAGGATGAAAATCGCTTGTTTAAAAACGTTTCTTTTAACCGAAAGGATTCCTTTGAAATGCAACTGTATCACCATGCGAAACAACAAGGTATGTTCGCAAAATACGTAAAACGACTTATCCAGCGCGATATGGAGCAGGCACATAGTTCAGCGCAGTGTGCGCCTTTACAACCAACACCGCAACCTTCCTTTACGCCTCCTGTAGAACAAAAACAAACTCCTCCCGTAATCGTACGAGAAGAGCCAAAAGAGAAAAAAGTATCTATGTCATCTTTTATTTAACGTGTGAGGGTAATGAGATCCGCAATAATTTTTAATACCAGCAATGTTGTTCCAGAGCCCACGAGAATTTTCCCAAGTAATACGAACGGCATAAACGCAGCCCCCTTTTCTTGTTGTACCTATATTATTTACAAAAAGGGAGAGATAATGAATGGCAAAAACTGTGACGTACAGCTTCGGTGAGTTTATGAGCGGTGAGTATAAGAACAAGAAAAAACAACCAAGTCCAGCATTACATGCCGTGGGTTTGGGAACAGCATTGACGTTCGGTGGTTTGCATCCCGTATCAGCAATGGACACGACAGCACGTATTATCAGCGCATTTGATCCCATCATTAGCCTGGTGCAAGGTGTAGCCTATCCTGTTACGTTCCTGATGATTGGCGGCGGCTTTCTACTTATTATTATGGGGCAACGAAGCAAAGGGCTTTCCATGATTAAGTGGGCGGCAGTCGGTTATATCGGTTTACAGTTTGCACCATCCATTATGCAAATCTTGGTTGAGGTAGGAAAGGCGATGGTGACGAAATGAAGCATATGCGGATCATGCCGGATAGCCGCTTAGAAAACGGAAGGGTAGAACATTTTGCACAGTCCTTATGCAGTTACCGCTCCATGTTGGAACGTTTTAATAAGGAAACAAAACGCTTAGATGCCAATTTCTTTTCATGGGAAATTATGCTTGAGCCAAAGAACACCAGCTTTCATATTACGTTACCAACAGATGCGGAACGAATTGTACAAAAAGCGGTTCATTCTTCTTGGCCACAAGTGACTGTGCAAGAGCAGGAAGATATTCTGCATACTTTTACACCCACACTCACATCGGTTATGGAGATGAGACACCATTATTTCTTAGCGATGCGTGTAGATCGGAGGGGCAACTGGTTAAATTCGTTACTTGAGGTCCTGAACATCATGCAAGAAGGTGACAAAGTCGTCATTCAAGTGTTCAGTGAGCCAGCGTTTCATGATTGGTACGTGCCAGCAACGGATGCTTACACGCAGTTTAAAAAAGGAAGTATGCCCCAGCGCCTGCGTTTCACAAAAAAGGATATGGTGCAGTCAACGGTGAAAGCAGCTGCTTATGTTACGTTTGGTGCCATATCTATCGTAACAGAGATACTCACAGGGGAAGAACCGGAAAAGGTGGATTTATCCGCAGGCGAACGTGGGATGATTCTTAGAGACGGTCCCTTACGTCCGGAGACTGTCCAGAAGACACGAGGAGACGCATATGACGTGAGTATTAGGATTGGTATCCAAAGCCCAAATACGAAGCAAGCGCACCTGTTAAATCGCGCTGTTAGTACAGCATTCCGAGAGTTTGATGGAGATAACCAATTACAGAACCGTATCACGAACACAAAAAAGACATTCTCTCTAATGAAAGAACGTCGCAAAGGGTTGAAGCTAGCGTCTGATTACATGTCTATTCCGGAAATAGCCCGATTATTCACATTGCCGCCATTATCTCTACAAGAAAAGTATCATATCCCAGGCATTAAGCTCCAGGAGACAGAGGTGGCAGCTACATTATTTGAAGGTGGTTTACTTCTTGGTGAACAAACACACCGTGGTGAGACTAAACAAGTGTATATGCCGACAACAAATTGGGATGAACTTTGCCTGCCGGTCTGTGCGATCGGTGGCATGGGGCAAGGGAAAACAGATGGCTTTGGGGCAAATCGTGTAGTAGAAGCGGTGAGAAATGGATTTGGCGCCATGTTCATCGACCCAGCTAAACATCAGGTGAGCGAACAGGTGAAGAAGGTATTACAACCGGACCAATATGAAATTATCAATATCAAACACTTAAAACCTTCTTTTGATTGGTGTGAGGCACAGTACAGTGAGTATGGGAAGGGGCTACTCGCTGATGCAGTTCTTTCCTTCTTTGAAGATTCATTGGAAGATAGCGTGCAAACAGAGCGGTATTTACGGGCGTTTATCATGGGTATGCAGACCGCCAAACTTAACGAGATATTCCGTATCATGGAGGACATGAACTACCTGGAGGAGGTTGCTGAGAAGCTTCCAGACGGGATGCACAAAACCACACTCATGCAGTTTTCTAAAGAAAGTGAGAACATGCGGATGAAGATTGTAAAGCCTATCTATAACCGCATGGATATGATTATGGGAGATTCTTTTATGATGGAATGTTTCCATAGTGATGTATCACTTGACTTCGTGAAACTACTTAGTCAAAAGAAAGCAATCATTATTGATGTGGCTAAAAAGGATGGACTCACGCCGAAACAAATCAATCTGATTGGTAATCTCATCATGACTAAGGTGAACCTGGCAATGCAAATGAGGAAAGAAGAAGATCAGTTTCCGTTCTTTGTACTGATTGATGAACCGCACCAATTTAACCGAAGTGCGAAGCTATGGGAGAGTATGGCGGTAGAAAGTCGGAAATGGCGTGTGGGGTTCGTGTGGCTGTTTCATTACTGGGATCAGCTGCCGAAGCAAGCACAAAGCGCAGTGAAAAACGCATTGCCGCATTATCATTTGTATCCAACATCAAAAGAAACCTGGCTAAAGTTTAAAGAAGAGATCGCACCGTTTGATTTGGCGGACTGTTTCAATTTAAAGAGATTCCATGCAATTAATATCCTGCGTATTGGTGGAGAGTCTACTAAGCCATTTGTCGCACATATGGCAGCTCCGCCTATTATGAGGTTAAAAAGAAAATGCTGATTTATCTGATAAATTAAGTGATGACTAGAAGAATATAAACATTATATAATAATGTTATACAGGGTTTTATGCAGAATGATGTTACGATCTATGTTATAAAATACAACCGCGGCAAGACTGTATAAAATCCTGCATACATAATAAAAGGGATAGAGGATTAAAAAACCTTGTGACTGCTGTATCTTGAAGAAATCGTGACTGTCTATAATGTAATCTTATGTTAACTAGCATTGTATGGGATATACAAAAAAGTAGATTATGCTTATAATTTAAAAGTAATAGCATTGGATGAGAATATTAAGAGGTGGTTAAAATAATTATTAAAAGTCTTGAGAACATAAATTTGCAAGAGTTTACAATTTGCTTTAATGACGCTTTCTCTGATTATATAATTCCGTTTAAAGTATCTCCGCATTATTTAGCTGAAAGATTCACAGGTGCAGGGGTTCATTATAATTTATCATTTGGTGTATTCAGTGAAGATAAGCAGGTAGCCTTTATTATGCACGGAATTGAAGAACACAATGGTGAAAAAATAGCTTTCGATATTGGTACAGGAGTTATTCCCTCATATAGAGGTAAGCGTCTTGTGGCACAAATCTATAATCATGCTATTCCTATTCTGAAACAACATAATGTTCAAAAATGCTTATTAGAAGTTATCCAGACGAATGAAAAAGCTATTAAGGCTTATAACAATTTAGGGTTTCAGATAAAGCGAGAACTTTCCTGTTTCAAAGGTAGTATTCGGATTGATCTACCCCCCTCCACTACTCCTGAACATATATGTATAACCACTGTTAGTCCAAACAAATTTGATTGGAGCATAGTGCATGCTTTTTGGAACTTTGAACCCTCTTGGGAACAATCTGTTCAGGCTATATTACGTAATCCACACTTATATGATGTGATTACGATAAGTGAACAAAATACTATATGTGGATATGCTGTAATCGATTCAAAACAAGGGAGGATCCTCCAATTTGGTGTCCTTAAGGAAAAAAGAAACCAAGGCTTTGGTCACTCTTTATTTCAATGGATTGGGAAAAGACATTCAATAATCTCGATCAACAATGTAGACAAGTACGATATAGAGTCTATACGTTTCCTAAAAAAGATAGGTCTCAATATACACATCGAACAATATGAAATGGAGAAAACTTTATAAAAATAAAAAAACCATCTTACATTAGATGGTTTTTTTTATGAAACAACTGCTGATAATCCGCATTATGTCATCTGGATCATCCAAAGAATAATCCTTTTCACTGTGCCAAAAAACTACCAGTAAGATATCTTATATGAATAAGGTTTGGAAGGATGACATGTGATTAGTATTTTAATCACGGGCGGAGTTCATAAATCCACTTATCACATATATGATACACTGCTACCTATGAGATTAAGTAAGTAATTAATAGAATTTAATTTAATTGTTAAAACTCTACATGAAAATGCTAACAAATTTGCTAACAAAAATGATAACGAAATGAAAAATCAGTGTTAAATAGAAGTAATAAGTTTAGGCTGATATGTCCAAGGAAATGCTTAATACCAAGGGTTTTTAAAGGGTGGTAAAGCTTGGTGATGTAATGATTTTCAACCACTCTGGTTCGTAAGCACCAATCGGCATTAAAGCAATATCAATTTGAAATCGTTCGTGTATATCATGAAAGCCTCGGAAATATCCAGTATCCCCGCAAAAATAAATCGTTTCTGACTCGTTCTTCATCACCCAGCCCCCCCAGTGTGAGCGGTTTAAATCAAATGGTGTACGGCGCGTCCAATGCTGTGCGGGTACAAAGTGAAATCTTACATGGTCTATAGTAGTCGATTCCCACCAATTGAATTCCTGCACCCTTGAAAAGCCTTTACGAAGAAATATCTTCTTCATTCCAACTGGAACGAGATATAACACGTTGGGTGGTAGTTGACGAATTGTTGCAAAATCCAGATGATCGTAATGACCATGTGATAATAATACAATATCGATAGGAGGTAATTCAGAAAGTAACAAACCGGGTTTTGTTAGCCTGGGTACAATCTTTAAGCGTTCAGACCACACGGGGTCCGTTAGAATATGTAAACCTTGCATTTGAATGAGAAAGGTTGCATGACCAACCCAAGTTACTGTAGTTTCTTGTGTGTTTTGTTGTAGAAATGTAGCTTTTTTGTTTGAACAGTGAGGAATGGTTTGTGAGTAATCTTTCTTTTTGCTGCTGCGCTCTCTTCGCCACCGTAAATACGTAAAAAGAGATTTGGTTGTTTGGACATCGTCCATATTTTTATACTTTTCTCCCATCATATACCCCCCTTTTTAGAATATAAGTCTCTTTCAGTGACACGAGTTTCAATGTTTGATACGGAATTGCTTCTCAGTTCATTGTATACGAGTCAAAGAGGTGAAATCCTTTAAATTACTATTAAAAAAGTGTAAAATTACAATGAGCTTTTATTTACAAACGTATTGAGGTGTAGACATGAATAAAGAGGAAGTTATTACTCATATGGCACAATATATCAAGTTGGTACGAATTGAAAGTGGTTATACACAAGAAAAAATGGCTGAAATTTTAGGGATTTCTAAGAAAACCCTTGTACAAATTGAAAAAGGTCGTATATCACCGGCGTGGTATACGGTTGTAACTATTTGTGCATTATTTCGCGACAGCGAGATTTTACGCATTCAATTTGGTGATGATGCACTTGATACCTTAACAAATCTTGCACGGCAACATGTAGAGTATAGAAAAGAACGAACAATGGGCGGTAAAGTATGGTGGAAAGAGATTCAAAGAATGAGTTCGTTTCGATTGCAACAAAATATAATCAGTCAACATTATCGCATTTTAGATGATGATGATTATCGATGGTATAGTACATTTGATAAGACAGAAGCGACAAAGAAATTGACAAAATTGTGTCAAGGAAGTGAATAGGTTGGGAATGCTAGATGTTTTTGATACACTGTAAGAGAAGTTGCAAAAAAGGAGAATCAACATGATGCGTACAAGGATATTAGGGGTGCTTGCTATTCTGCTTGTCATCACAGGATGTACAGGTGCGAAAATTCGTGATCCATTAAATTGGAAAACAGAATCGTTTCAATACATAAATCAAGAGGGGAAACCGTTCGGCTCTAAAGATTTAAAAGGCAAGGTTTGGATTGCCAGCTTTATCTTTACCAGCTGCACCACTGTTTGTCCGCCAATGACAGCAAATGTGGCCCGTTTGCAAAAAATGACTGCTGAAAAAAACTTAGACGTTGAGTTTGTTTCGTTCAGTGTAGATCCTACGGTTGATACACCCGAGGCGATGCGATCATTTGGTGATAAATTTGCGGCTGATTATAGCAATTGGAACTTTTTGACCGGCTACACACAACAAGAAATTGAGGCTTTTGCAAAGAAAAATTTTAAATCATTTATTAAAAAGCCAGAAGGGGAAGATCAAGTTATTCATCAGACCTCCTTTTTTCTTGTCAGCGATGGAGTTGTCATGAAAAAGTACAGCGGGCTGGAAAATACACCGTATGAAGAAATATTGCGTGATATAGAGCGCTTGACGCAGTAAGGGATGCCATATGGCATCCCTTACTATACTATTACTCAATTGTCAAAATATCAGATTGTACAACGACTTTCGGGGCACGGACTTCCAAAACACCATTATAGTAGGATGCTTTTGCCGCTTTCTTTTGGATAGGGTAAGGCAATTTAATAACGCGGGTCGCTTCTGTAATAGAGCGTTCTCTTCGATAATAGTTGTTACCGTCAACTTCTTCTGCAATATCGTCTTGGACGGAGATCTGTAAATATTCTCCTTGAATCTCAAGTTTAATTTGATTTTTAGCAATACCCGGAAGCTCAGCTTTTATCACAAGGTCATTTCCTGATTCATATAAGTCCACTGGAAATGTAAGCAGGCGATTGCCTTTTTGGAAAAAGTGATTCATTTCGGCGATAAGACCGCGCAATGGGGTTTGCTCAAAAAACTCATCAATTTGCTTTAAGTAATTTTTAATTTGTGAACGAGACGGATGATTTTTATTTTCTTCGCTCATCGTAATACCTCCCTCAAGTGAATCTGCAATATCATATGATGAAGATGCCTAAACGTGATACATTTTTAAAACAACATTTTTGGTTTTTCTCGCTTGATTGTCATTCTTATGCTAGTATAAATAAGGTTGATATGGATTTTATTATAGAAAGAAGGTAAGGCTATGTGTGGCTTTGTAGGTTGCTTATACGAGAAGCCTAGAGAACTTTCAACTGAAGAAATGCAGCAGTTTGAAACGATGAATTCAATTATTTTTCACCGCGGACCGGATGATGAGGGATACTTTAGGGACGAGCATGTTCAATTTGGATTCCGTCGTTTAAGTATCATTGATATTGAGGCAGGGCATCAACCGTTAACATATGAAAATGAGCGTTATGTGATTATTTTTAATGGTGAAATTTATAACTACGTAGAATTACGGGAAATGCTTCTTGAAAAAGGAGCAACATTCGCTACGCATTCTGATACGGAAGTAATTATTGCGTTATACGCGCATATGAAAGAGAAATGTGTAGACTATTTGCGCGGCATGTTTGCGTTTATGATTTGGGATCGCGAAGAAAAGCGTTTATTTGGTGCTCGTGATCATTTTGGTATTAAGCCGTTATTTGTTGCGGAAGAAAGTGATGCAATCTACTTTGCTTCTGAAAAGAAAAGCATTGTTCATGCCTTGCAGGATAAGGGTGTAAATGTTGCGTCCTTGCAGCATTATTTTACGTATCAATACGCACCGGAGCCTGCTTCCTTGACAGCAGATATTAATAAAATTGAACCAGGTCATTACTTTGTGAAGGAGCCTGGCAAACCATTAACAACGCATCGTTACTGGAAACCGTATTTCAAGCCATCTGGTGAGACAAAAGAGCAACATATCGCAAATATTCGTGACGTATTGTATGATTCTGTTAAAATGCATATGCGTAGCGATGTACCGGTTGGTTCTTTCTTATCAGGCGGTATTGATTCGTCCATTGTGGTATCTATTGCAAAAGAATTTAATCCAAACTTACTTACGTTCTCTGTCGGTTTTGAGCGCGAGGGCTTCAGTGAGGTAGATGTTGCAAAAGAAACAGCAGAGAAATTAAATGTTAAAAATCATAGTGTCCTTGTTACGCCAGAAGAGTTTATGAACGAGTTCCCTAAAATCATGTGGCACATGGACGATCCACTTGCGGATCCAGCTGCAGTGCCATTGTACTTTGTCGCGAAAGAAGCGCGTAAGCATGTGACAGTTGTATTGTCTGGTGAAGGTTCTGATGAATTATTTGGCGGATATAATATTTATCGTGAGCCAAATTCATTAAAAATGTTTCAATATATTCCGGAACCGGGTAAACGCGTGTTAAAGGCACTAAGCGGCGCTTTACAGGAAGGATTTAAAGGAAAGAGCTTTTTAGAGCGCGGATGTACGCCAATTGAAGAACGCTATTATGGAAATGCAAAAATCTTCCGAGAAGAAGAAAAGCAACAGCTAATGCGTTCTTACAATAACGCGATTCGTTATACTGATATTACTAAGCCGCTTTACAATGAAATTGACATGTATGACGATGTAAGCAAAATGCAATATATTGACATGTTTACTTGGCTTCGCGGTGATATTTTAGTAAAAGCAGATAAAATGACTATGGCACATTCACTAGAATTGCGCGTTCCGTTCTTAGACAAAGAGGTGTTTGATGTAGCGTCTAAATTGCCAACAGAACTGAAAATTGCAAACGGTACAACAAAAGCGATATTGCGTGAAGCAGTGGAAGGAATTGTACCAGATCATGTATTAAATCGCAAAAAGCTAGGTTTCCCTGTACCGATTCGTCATTGGTTAAAAAATGAAATGCGAGATTGGGCAATGGCAATTATTAAAGAGAGCGCTACAGATCATTTAATTGATAAGCAGTACGTTCTAAATCTATTGGATGCACATTGCGCTGGAACAGCTGATTACAGTCGCAAAATCTGGACAGTTTTATCATTCATGGTGTGGCATCAGATTTATGTTGAACACAAGTATGATATCAGCCATTTTCAAGAAGCAACAAAACAAACATATATGAATGTATAAAAGCAAGTGTGTCTAAGAATGGATTCCCCATTTTTAGACACACTTTTTATTCATATCTCTAAATTTCATTTACCGAAAAAATGTATAAAAGATTTTTTATAAAATTATAGATAACTGCTGATAGAAACTAGTCCATAATTCAATCATAAATGCTTGTTCTTTATGATACATTTATATTAACATGATAAGAAAACACCTATGGAGGACATATGTTTACTTTTGAACCAGTAACAGAAGAGTTTTTTGAAGTTGTGAAAGAGATTGTGAATTCAAACGATGTATATAATACGCTAGAGAATGGTTGCGAGTTTCGTACAGATGATGAAATTCGGGAAGAGTTTTTCCATAATGACAATAATCGTGTGACTTATTTTATCAAAGCTGATGAGACGTATGTTGGTTTGGTCGAATATATGAAGCAACATGAAAAAGATGGTCGTCCATGGTTGGGACTGTTGATGATTCATCGTGATTATCAAGGCTATGGCTATGGGACCAATGCGTATTATATGCTAGAGGACATGTGGAAACAGCAAGGAATAACGTCGATACGTTTAGCGGTGATAAAAGGGCATACACAGGCAAAACGTTTTTGGGAACATCTTGGCTTTTCTTTTTATGCCCAAAAGCAGTCTACTAAAGGAATTACAGTCGATTGCTTAGAAAAGAATTTTACTGTTTCTGTTTTTCTTCGAAGAGGAGAAGAGAGAGATGTACAAGAAATTACCAATATATATAATGATGCGGTGTTGCATACAACAGCTACCTTTGACTTAGATGTAAAATCAGTAGAAGAACGCAGGATTTGGTTTTCGAAATATAATGAGCAGTATCCATTGCTTGTTGCGGAAAGGTTTGGAAATGTGATTGGGTACGCATGTTTATCTCCGTTTCGGGAGAAAGAGGCATATAAGCAAACGGTGGAAATATCTGTCTATGTTCATAAAGAAGCACGAGGAATAGGAGTTGCCAAGCAACTTGTTGCCCGTATTATTGATATGGCCAAAGATGCTGGATATCATGTCATTATAGCGGGAATCACAAAGGGAAATGATGCAAGCGTCCATCTTCATGAACAATTTGGCTTTACACATGCCGGCACATTTCGTGAAGTAGGTTATAAATTTGGACAATGGCAAGACGTTATGTTTTACGAGTTGCTTATATAAGAAAGGGGGAGGTGGCGGTTTTAAGTATCATGTACGGAGTCATTTGTTTATTGATGGCTGAGTGGGTTCACATACGCTTGGCACGTACATTGCGCCAGGCAGGTGCTCCTTTTGAATTACAACACTTACCTCTATTTAGTATTATGCTACTGTCGTTGTATGCTATACTGCGTCTCATGGTACTATCACCTTCTGTATCACTTTGCTTAAAATTCGGTATTATTTACAGCGCTACCGGTTCTCTTTTTTTGCTGTTTTTATTTTTTATTAAGATTTTACATTACCAAACCTACATATTTCTGGTAAACTGGTTAAGAAGTGACTAATGTCAGAACACGCAACAGCCCCCATTTTTACAGTGGGGGCTACGTACGTTCACGCTGCTGTATATATAAACAAATTCGTAAAAACAGATAGCCGATAAATAAACCAATAAAGAATGATAAGATAGGCAACCAAATTGGGCCTAGCAACACTCCAAACAGCTTTACACGTGCAGAATACATGAGTCCTATTGTTGTACTATACGCTGATGCAGCAAGCGGAATAGCTGAAAAAGGACTTTTCCCCCCACCGGCGTCTCGAAAGGCATCCCAAATGGCAAACGAATACACACAGGGATAAAACATTAACCATTGATAGTTGGCTTGCTGGATTGCTTTTTCAATTTCGCCATTGAAGCTTAATAAAATGATTTCATTAAAGTTAGCCTGTACATTGATGAGAAATTCTAAAAAGATAAATACGATACCTTTTAGATATTTACCGTTTAATAATTGTCCAAAACCGGGAAGTGCAACACTCCATAACACAGCTTGTAGTTTTCCCACATGCCTCTAGCCTTTTGCGAGTTCGTCACGGTTAGGTGACATAGGGGGTTCTTCTACCCATCCGTGTTGAATCATCAAATTCGCTCCATCTTCTGCAAAACTCCCGATTTCAGCCATCAACCTTGTGTACATAGTTGCTATATCCCTTCTTGGGCTTGATGCGATACTGGCTCCGTAATAGCCCATTCCCAATGAAATCAATGCTGTAGTTTGAAATGCCATTAGTTTATCAGAAAACGGAGCTGCTGTGGAAGCGGATACTTCTGTATCCCATCGCATCGGAGCTGGCACATCATCTTTTCTCATCAAAGTAGTGAAAATATCAATATGTTTAGAAGCAATTTCTTTTCCACGAACCATCAAATGTCTAACATCCTCTGCTTCTGCAGCTTGACTAAAGGCAATCATAGTTGCCACCCCTAATGCGTTACGTTGGATGTTTGCATAAAGGTTCGTAATTTCTAAAGCGGTTAAAGATCTTTTTTCACCTAAAAATCCTGTTAAGAATTTTTGTTTTTTTACAAAATCAATTGTTGCAGGGATAGGTAAAAACGGAGGTCGCACATACAGCCCCTTATGAAGCATAATAGTATTAGCACGCTTTGTTAGCTCAACAGATTCCATTAGGCATGTTTGAAAGTAGTCGAAAATGTCATCTCTGGTTGCTAATGAAACTGCCATACCGTAAGCGTTTAGGCCAGTTTTACCCAACTGTGAAAGAAAGTTAATGCAGTATGTATCAGAAAATAGTTTGGGTGCATCTAAGTTTAAATCTTCCGCCTCTGTAAATCCGTGAGGCAAAGGATAGTCGGCTTCTTGAAAAAAAGCCGTTAGTTTTGTGATGTGTTGCTGTGAAATTTCTAGAGCATATTCTAAAGCAGCACGAATTTCCTTATCTTCTGCATGTACCAAAAGTGATCGTAACATACATATAACAGCACTATCATTCATGTAAGAGGACCATATTTGGGAAGTTTCTGCGGATGACAACTTTACATTATGTTCCATGAATGCCTCCTAACAGCTTTGTTGCCATTAGATTGCCTAAAGTCATACACATTTATTCTTATGAACTGGGCAGAAAGAAAGAGACAAAAGGAGTATTATCATAATATGTCGAAAAAGTATAGTTTAGAAAGAGAAGAAAGAGAAAAACGTCGTTTTCTCTTGTTTCCCATGAAACGGTAATAAACCGTACCTCAGTACGCTAGCTAGCAAAGGAGAGATAACCATGGATATACATCGACTACAAGCACTTAAAGAGATAGCCGAACATTTAAATGAAGCGACTGACATGAATGACATGTTAGAGAATGTATTGTACCGTCTTCTTGAAGTAATGAGTTTAGAAACTGGTTGGATTTTATTTGTAAATGAAACTGGGAAACATGAATTAATTGCCGATGCAAACTTACCAGCCGCATTACAGCATGAACAAAAAAAGCTGATGTGTACAGGTGCATGTTGGTGCACAGAGCGTTTTGCTTCAGGTCGTCTGCAAAAGGCTACAAATATTATTGAATGTAAACGAATTGAAGAAGCTTTGGATTTAGAATGGAACGGAACAGGCGGCATTACACATCATGCAACGGTTCCGCTACGTGCTGGTGAAGAAAGGTTGGGTGTTCTGAATGTAGCGGCAGCCGGAAAGCAAACATTTACAAATGAAGAACTAGCGTTGCTTGAGGCAGTAGCACTGCAAATTGGAACAACGATTAAGCGGATGAAGCTGGTTGAACAAGAGCGCAAGTATGATATTATCTCTGAACGAAATCGCTTGGCACGTGATCTACATGACTCTGTCAAACAATTATTGTTTACAATTTCCTTAACAGCTAAAGGGATGCAAAATCGAACTGAAGATAGAGAACTTGGACAAACGCTTGCTTATATCAGTGAACTTTCAACAACTGCATTACAGGAAATGCGCACATTGATATGGCAATTACGTCCTGAAGGGCTAGAAGAGGGAATTGCTACTGCGCTGACGCGTTATGGTGAAATATTAGGGCTGGAAGTTGATTGTCGCGTTTCGTCAGTACTGATGTTGCCAAGTGAAATTGAAGAGACACTTTGGCGGATTGGACAAGAAGCATTAAATAATTGTAAAAAGTATGCAGAGTGTAGCAAAGTAACAATTATCCTTTCCTTACACCGGTCTAAAAGAGAAGTTCGAATGGTTATACAAGATGAAGGAATTGGATTTGAAAGTACTCACACAAAGAAGCATGGACTTGGGTTAAAGAGTATGAAAGAAAGAGCGGAATTAATGAAAGGCACCTTTCAAATTCAAGACAATAATGGTACAACAATTACTGTCACTATTCCTTGGGGGGACATAGCATGAAATTATTAATTGTAGATGACCATCCCATTGTTCGAAAAGGATTAGTATTCTTTTTAGAAAGCCAACCAGGGATTTCTTTTATCCAGCAAGCAAACAACGGAAAAGAAGCATATGAGATGGTTCAAAAAGAGAGACCTGATGTTATACTTATGGATTTGGCAATGCCTGTTATGGATGGGATTGAAGCAACAAAGAAAATAAAGGAATGGGATTATACCATAAAAATTCTAATATTGACCAGCTTTTCCGAACAGGAGTATGTACGTCCTGCCTTGCAAGCAGGAGCAGACGGCTATCAGTTAAAAGATGTAGAACCAACACAATTAGTTGCTGCCATTCAAGCAGTATACGAAGGCACAATCTCATTGCATCAAAAAGTATCGTCCCTGATGTGGCAACATACTGCGCAGCAAGACGTAGTAAAGCTCACACGTCGGGAAAGGGAAGTGCTTCGCGAGTTGGCAAGCGGGAAAAGTAATAAAGAAATCGGTGCTGCATTACATATTACAGAGCAAACTGTAAAAACACATGTTTCTAACATTCTGATGAAACTCAATCTAGAAGATCGAACACAAGCTGCACTATACGTAGTAAAAAACCATATTATATTATAAAACAAGTATTTGGATAAGGAGAGACAATGAAGCGTGTATTACAAATATGTATAATAATGAGTTTGATATACTTTATTGTAGCAACATTTTTAATGATATCGGCAGCGAAGCACAAGCCAACGCAAAATGCAGAATATATCTTAATATTAGGAGCGCGAGTCTACGACGATCGTCTATCGCTTGCTTTAAAAGCGAGAATGGACAAGGCGCTTATATATTTACATCACAACACAAACACTAAAGTCATTGTTTCAGGAGGACAAGGGCATAATGAAACAATAGCAGAAGGTGTAGCAATGGAACGTTATTTACTTGAGCAAGGCATTTCACAAGAACGAATTTTAGTGGAAGATCGTGCCACAAGCACATACGAGAATATTAAGTATACAATGGACAAATTTTCAGTAAATAAGGTTGTACTTGTATCAAATGACTTTCATATGTATCGTGCTAAGTTGATAGCTAAGCGCCTCGGTATGGAGACTGAAAGCCTCGCAGCACCTACACCGTGGAAAGCAAAGCCTAAGTCGTATGTGCGCGAATACATTGCAATTTTAAAAACATGGTTATTCGATCAATAAAGGGGGGAGTTCAATGATTCGATTTGAGAACGTTACGAAATGTTTTCCGAATAAAACTAGCGCTGTTACCAATGTGAACTTTCAAGTAGAACAGGGTGAATGCTTTGTATTAATCGGACCTAGTGGTTGTGGAAAAACCACGACGATGAAGATGATGAATCGATTGCTAGAGCCATCTCAGGGAAGCATTTATATGCAAGGTAGAAATATACAAGACTATACTATTCACGAATTACGATGGAATATTGGTTATGTATTGCAACAAATTGCCCTGTTTCCACATATGACAGTAGCAGAAAATATTGCCATTGTGCCAGAACTTCGGAAATGGAATAAAAATAAAATACATAAGCGAGTAGACGAATTACTGGACATGATAGGATTATCGCCAAGTTCTTACCGAGAGAGAAAACCAATCGAACTCTCAGGAGGTCAACAACAGCGAGTTGGTGTGGCAAGAGCTCTTGCAGGAAATCCAGATATTATTTTAATGGATGAGCCGTTTAGTGCTTTAGACCCTATCAGCAGGGAGCAATTGCGACAGGATTTAAAGTCATTACAAAAACGTATTCAAAAAACAATCGTTTTTGTTACACATGATATTGAAGAAGCTTTAATGTTAGGTGATCGTATTTGTTTAATGCGAAACGGAGAGATTGAACAATTAGGAACACCTGAGGAATTATTGATGCGACCTAATACGGAGTTCGTTCAAATGTTTATGGGTATAAATAGACATACTGTTTATGATTTGCAAGAAGTGTTCTTGCCATGGAACGGAGAAACGAATCCAATCTCTATAAAGGCCTCGCTACAAGAGCTGTACCATCGCTTAGAGAATCAACAAGCAGTTCCCGTTGAGCAAAATGGTAATATTGTGGGTGTTGTGACAGATCGTACGATTGTTAGCTATTTTGCAAAGGGGGCAAAAATGTGAATGTAATAGAGGTGTTTTTGACCCGTCGCGCGGAATTAACGGTTGCGTTACTCGAACATTTGCAAATTTCATTTACTGCATTATGTATTGCTGTTTTAATAGCTGTCCCTGTAGCTGTTTTGTTAACCAAAACAAGAAATGCAGAGTGGTTTATTGGTAGTGCTGCAGTTATTCAAACCATTCCTTCGTTGGCATTATTAGGTTTGCTTATTCCTCTTGTGGGAATTGGAAAGATTCCTGCCATTGTTGCACTTGTCCTTTATGCACTACTTCCTATTTTAAGGAATACGTATACAGCGATTACTGAAATTGATGCAGCTTTAATTGAGGCTGCTGAAGCAATGGGAATGAACCGGCTGCAAAGATTACAGAAAGTAGAGCTGCCATTAGCTCTACCAGTTATGATGGCTGGTATTCGAACGGCTATGGTATTAATTGTGGGTACAGCTACACTGGCAGCCTTAATTGGAGCAGGCGGCCTTGGGAAATTAATCTTACTTGGAATTGATCGTAATGATCACTTCCTAATTATATTAGGGGCTGTTCCTGCTGCGGCATTAGCATTGATTTTGGATCGATTATTACGGTTTATAGAGAAGCGCCGTTCAGTGAAACTGTTACTTATAACCGCCATTGTTTTGATAGGCACTTTAATTGCACCTGTATTGGGTAGCGGAAAGCCTGATCTTATTATTGCCGGTAAATTAGGGTCTGAACCAGAAATCTTAATTCATATGTACAAGTTACTCATCGAAGAGGAAACGGATTTAGATGTTGCCATTAAACCTGGATTTGGCAAAACATCATTTGTATTTAATGCCTTGCAATCGGGTGAGATTGACATATATCCCGAATTTACGGGAACCGCTATCTCTACATTTTTGAAGGAGAACGCCATAAGTACTGACCGTCAGGTGGTATACGAACAAGCACGTGATGGTATGAGAAAGAAATTTGGAATGATTATGCTAGCACCAATGCAATATAACAATACTTATGCTCTTGCAGTGCCTTCAAAGGTCGCAAAGCAATATAACTTAGAAAGCATTTCAGGTTTGCAAGCTGTCGCCAGTAATTTGAAAGCAGGCTTTACTTTAGAGTTTTCAGATCGAGAAGATGGCTATCAAGGGATAAAAAAGCGCTATGGGCTACAATTTCAAAATTTAGTAACAATGGAGCCGAAATTGCGCTATAGTGCTATACAATCCGGGGATGTGACTGTGATTGACGCATATTCAACTGACAGTGAGTTAAGACAATATGACCTAAAAGTGCTAGCTGATGATAAAGGTGTATTTCCTCCTTATCAAGGTGCCCCGCTATTACGACAGGAAACACTGCAACAATATCCTGAGCTTACATCTATATTAAATCGTCTTGCAAATCAAATCACAGATGATGAAATGCGCGATATGAATTATCAGGTAAATGTAGAAGGACAAACTTCTGCCAAAGTGGCTAAGCGGTATTTACAAAACAAAGGCTTGCTGAAATAGTATTCTATATTACACCTCTGCGTGCAGAGGTGTAATATTTTTGAGGAAAAGAGAAAGTATAAGACATAGAGAGGAGGGGACGGGTATCGAGAAAAAGCTTGGATTTTTAGCGCTCATGTCTTTAGTAGTAGGTACAATGGTTGGCGGCGGTGTATTTAGTTTACCGCATGATCTCGCAGAAGGAGCGAATAGCGGTGCAGTTTTAATAGGATGGTTGGTAACGGCTATGGGGATGATTCCGCTAGCTGTAGTATATCAAACATTGGCGCAAAAAAAGCCAGAGTTAGAAGGGGGTATATATACGTATGCTCGCGAGGGATTTGGTGAATATATGGGGTTCAATAGCGCTTGGGGATATTGGATTGCCGGTGTTTTAGGAAATGTGGCCAGCATTATCTTATTATTTAATGCATTATCTTACTTTTTCGCTGTTTTTCATAATCACACATATGCTGTTATCGGCTCATCTCTATTCTTGTGGACGTTGCATGGACTTGTTTTAATGGGGATTAAAGAGGCATCTGTTGTAAATATCATTGCAACAATCGCGAAGCTTGTTCCTATTCTCGTATTCATTACAATCATGACAACTGTATTTAAAGGGGAAACATTTCATGTGGATTTCTGGGGGGGCGGAGAACCTATCATGATACAAGTAAAAAATACGATGCTCGTTACACTATGGGTATTTGTAGGGGTAGAAGGAGCAGTCGTTCTATCGGGACGAGCCAAGCAACATGGTGATGTTGGAAAAGCAACTGTATGGGGTCTTCTTATTGTTATGTTTATCTATATCGCTATTTCTGTTTTATCACTTGGAGCAATGGAGCGTCAGGAGCTGTCTAAGCTGGAGACACCCTCAATGGGTCAGGTGCTAGAGCATGTAGTAGGGCCATGGGGAGCATCGCTAATCAACATTGGTCTCATCATATCGCTTTTAGGTACACTGATTGGCTGGTTTCTACTCGTTTCTGAAATTTCTCATGTTGCTGGAAAAGACCACGTGTTTCCCCGTATATTTGAAAAAATAGATAAGAAGCACACACCTTATGCAGCGTTATGGATATCAAGTGGTGTTGCACAATTTTTATTCATCATTATTTTGTTTTCTAATTCAACCTATCAAATTATGTACTTTATTGCTACTACGTCCATTCTTTTACCGTACTTATTTTCCGGCTTGTATGCGTTGAAACTTACATTTCAGCCAAATTACGGAACGAATAAAGTGAGAGACAGAATACTTGCTATTTGTGCGGTAACATATTCTTTTTGGTTGGTTTATGCTGCTGGAATGCAAAATTTATTGCTAGTGTCAATTGTATACGGTATCGGAATTTTAGTATATATCATAGCTCGAAAGCAACAAAATCAATACATATTTACCAAATGGGAACGATTTATTATGTTAAGCATCTTACTATGTGCTGGTATTTCCGCTTTCATGTTGATGGCAGGAAAAATCAGTATGTAACAGGAATTCCGTATATGTGAGGCGAATACTATTCTACATAGGTATATGAATGGCGAGAACACATACATGAGGGGGCGTGTAAATGATGAATGAAAGAGAGCAGTTACAACGCATTCAAGAGTTGGCCCGAGAGATTATGGAGATGCTGTTGCAAGAATCACTGTTTGATCGCAATTCTTACTTAAGAGATTCGGTAGAGCATTTAGCTAATACGGTTGATGCGTTAACAAAAATTCAATTAGATCAAGATGTAAATGTACAAGATACATTACGATATACAATTACTAAAATGCGAATTGCACGAAATGCTATGCAGCATGAAAAAGAAACTAAAAAGAACCTAGCTTAGCCTCTCTACAGAGAGGTTTTTTATTTCTATCGAGTTTGTCTTCTTCATATAATGATAAAAGTTGAACAGAGGGGAGAGAGACAAATGAGATTGCGGCAAGCTCTTGACTCACATACTATCAAGCGATTACAACGCATGATTTTCGTCGGTACGTATGAACATAAAAACGAAAGTTACTTTTTGACAAGATGTTTGTCACCTGTTCCAAATGTGATTACAAGCGCAGCTGAAGGAAAAGAGCCTGTGTTTAAGGGGTTATATACGTATAAAGGAAATCAAAAGTTGTTAAATGAGCAAGGTAGAGAAGTACTATTGTTTTTTAGATTAAAGTATGCACATCGTACTTTTTATGCAGAAACAGTTCGAATAGAACCTTATACAACAGAAGAACCATATCAAATGATTCCGATTCCGCAGCTCCAAAAAGGGCAAGAACGGGAAGTCTTTGAACGTAAGTTAACAAACGGTTACATCTCTTTTTTACTAGGACGGTATCCGAGTGATTTACCTACTCCTAAACTACTTTTACATGGAGGGCGTTTATATGGAAATTTAAATATAAGCGCTACGTTTAGTCCATTTTTATATGTAGAAAAGAAAAGACAAGTAAAGTATGTAGAAATAGATGATATTTACGATTGGAAAGGTATTTTGATTGAAGAACAGCTGTATTTTGTCACACAAAGTACCTATGATCATCTCATAAAAAAAATAGAAGAACACGGAAGGGAACTAGTGGTCAACAGTGTAGAAGAAAAAGTGCGTACTCCTGTTACTCCAGAGAAGGAACGCATGTTTTTACGAACGTTTAAACAAATTGCTTACAATAAAAGATTATTTTTTGAAGAAACTGATTTTTGTAATATTCATGTATGTATAAAAAGTTCTTCTATTACGATCATTGGCGGTATGTCAGGTATAGGTAAATCACAATTAGTTGGGGCATATGCGTCTGCCTTAGGATTGCGCTATGGTGCGGAACTTTTGTGGGTGCCTTGTTCACCAGCATTTCAAGACCCTCAAGATATACTGGGCTATTTGCATCCAGATGGTATGTATGTAGCGAGTGAAACAGGAGTAGTGCGAACACTCCTTGCAGCTGCTAAAAACCCTGGGCAGTTATATATGATTGTATTTGATGAAATGAATATGTCACATATTGAACATTGGTTCACCTCGTTTTTATCTTTGCTTGAGCTGGAGGCTACACAGCGTATACTCACTCTATATGAACCTGATGGGATAGAACGGGACATTCCACCTACAATTGCTTTGGGTTCCAATCTGATTTTTGTGGGTACAGTAAATTTTGATGAAACTACAAAAGATTTATCTGATCGATTGTTGGACAGAGTCAACATCATACAACTGGAAAAACTATCATTTCGAGAATCTCTTCATATGAATAGTGCGAAAAAGCCGGCAGAAATTCATGTTTCCACATCTGATTTTCGGGAGAAATGGACACACACTGGGGATGTATTATCTGCTTTTACAGAAGCAGAACTTGAACTCTTAGATACATTGCACGATGCTTTACATGCAAATGATCCAACAAAGGGAATTTCGTTTCGGTGTGTAACCGGTATAGCAATCTATTTGCACAATATACCAAAGGATGAAAATCAATTAACGCTCATTACAAGAGAAGAAGCTTTTGATTTACAAATCAAACAGCGTGTATTAACGAAAATACGAGGTATTGATACTGCAATTGGTCATTTACTTGACATAAAAAAAGACAGCGCACTACAACATATCCTGCGATCTCCATTGGCGCAACAAGTGTCTAATTTTGAGCACAGTATTACCTATATGAATAAAAAGGCTAAAGAGCTGGAGCTGTATGGATATGTTAAATGAGCCATATACAGAAGTATTGGATGGGGAGAGTTTACCTTTTTTGGTTCAACTGATTATTGGATCGGCGGATAAAGGAGAAAAGTTGTCATTGTCACGTTTATGTTCTTCACCTAGCCAAATTCATATGTGCGTATACAATGTACCAGAGTTAAAGCCATTACGTTTGCAACTTTTCGGCAGTGTAGCAGTGACTTTTTTATGGAACAAAATCTACGAAGGAAAAAAAGAACGAGAGAATCGCCATATATTAACGAAAAAACAACCCATCATACTGCTTTATGAACATGGTAAAACGGATTACGTATATCCGTGGCGATGCGGCATTTATCACTTTGAAGTCATATACAATCAAAACGTATATTATGGTGCCTTTCGTATTTATCCTAAAAATTTTTACGATGAGCAATTAACTTTAATTCAAAATAAGGTTAAGTCCATAATGGGTAGTTTGATTGCAGATCGGGGGTATTATAAAAAAACATTTTCTGTGTTTCAAGACCTAGAGGAGCATTCTCAATTAAAAACAATTCGCTGGCTTTCTCAACAGGTAGCACAAATCACACGGATGTATAAGAAGATTGAGAGAGACGTAGGGTATAAATATATATTGCATCAGGAAAGGTGTTATCGAAAACCTATCAGCGCGACTATACGGAGAAATGCGCTATATGCAGCTAAAGGGGAGACTAAATACTGGAATAGACGTCTGATAGAAGCAAAGCAGAGAACGGATTTACAATATGTGAAAATGCAATCTATTTCGTTTTTAGGTGTATTAGAAGAGCTGAATGAATTCCTTACTGATAATATTCAAAAATTACAAGGCATTGAACAAAGTGGCAAACAAGAAAAACAAGCTGTTCAAAATATTGTACAAAATATTGAGAAAAACGGGTCTGTAACAGAGCGTGATAAACAAAAGTATAAGAATATACAACTGTTAAAAGAGACAGATCTGCGGAAAGTCTCTGTAAAATTGCAGGAATATAAAGTGTTATACAGTCTCATCAATAAACTGATGTGTGACATGCGAGGGAGGTTGCATACGAGTTTTTGGAATGAAGTAAAGGTAAGTGATGCAAAACCACCTACTGCTCCTGTATATCAAGAGTTTTGTCATTTTATGCGTAAGCTTTTGAAAAAAAGAGAAGAAGTATATGATGAACCCATATATTTATTTGTTTATAAACCAACGTTTTTGATTTATGAATATTATGTCTTTTTTGCCGTTCTTACTATCTTAGAGGATATGGGGTTCATAGCAAATCCATCTGTGTCTGAACAAATAAAATCTTATTTTTACTTAGATGGTTTACAGGATGGAACTGCAGTTGTAACAGAGAAAGAAGATGTTCGCCTGCGCATCGTTTTTAATGAATTGATTGAAACACATCCGCTGATTGCGCTCAGTAAAGGAAGTAATTTTTATAACGGAGAGGACACAAAAAAGCCGGATGTACGAATTGATTATTTTCGTAAGAAGGATGAGGGTTGGATGTATCAATCATCTATCATTATTGAGGTTAAATATAGTCCTATGTATAATATTTTCCAACCAATAGGGAATACGAAAGCTACAGAACAGATGTATAAGTATTGGTCCATTAAATATGTTGAGCAGCAAGATGGACGAAATGTGTTTCATAGAAGAGCAATCTACGAAGTAATTTGTGTATATCCAGGCAGCCAAATGCATGCAAAAAAAATTGAGGCTGGGTGCGGTATTTTTTTGCAGTTTTATCCGTATATCAAAAAAGAGGTAGAACATCTTATGGGACAAAAAGAATTAAAGCGTATTATTACGGAATGGGTGCAGTAAGTCTTAAAATTTCATGTAACGTATAAAAATAAGAAAAAGGCTTGCTATAGCAAGCCTTTTTCTTATTTAACGTACGCCCATTTATAGGAGTAATCGCCGCCAATTTGATGATAATATACATCTTTTACATACGGTTTTGTGATAATGGCGCGTCCGCGTTGATAAATAGGTGCTAATGCAGCATCTTCAAATAAGATCTTTTCTGCATCTAACAATGCTTTAAAACGAGCTTCTTCATCGGTGGCTAATGAGGATTTCACGTCACTAATCAGTTTGTCATATTTTGGATTGCTGTAAGAAGAGCTATTGTTCGGACTGCTTGAAACAAAGATATCCAGATAGGAGACCGCATCTAAATAATCAGCACCCCACCCGTCAATCGACATTTCAAATTCTTTTTTGCTGACTAACTCTAACTTTTGTTTAAATGGTTGCTGTTTAATAGTAACAGTTAAACCTTCCAAGTTTTTTTCCATTTGTTCTTTTAAATATTCGCCAACCTTTTTACTTGTTTCGGTATCAAAGTTTAAAAGCTCTAACGTAACTTGTTGTTGACCAGTTTCTTCTTTTGCCTTTGCCCAAAGCTCTTTAGCTTTTTTGGTATCTGTTTTATTAAAGTCACCGTTCAATTCTCTAAAATCCTTGCCGGCAGGGTTACTGACAAAGTCTTTTGGTACAAAGAAATATGCTGGCTTTGAACCATTGTTTAAAATAACCGTCGTTAATGCTTTTTTGTCGATAGCTAAATCTATTGCTTTACGGGCATTAACATTTTTAAGCACTGGATTGTTAAAGTTCATACGCAGATAAAAAATGGTTGCTTCCGGTTCTGTTTTGAAATCAGGACTGTTTTTGTACTTATCTACAAATTCTGAAGAAAGTCCCACTTGGTCCACCTGACCGCCTTCATACAGGTTGACTGCAGTAGAGACATCCTTAACAATGTTAAAATTAATAGTATTCAGTTTAACTGTTTTGGCATCCCAATAGGAATCATTTTTCTTAAATTGGAAGCTTTCATTGTGCTTCCATTCGCTTAACTGGAATGGACCATTATACAATGTATTAGCAGCTTCTAAACCGAATTTTCCACTTTGTGCATTGATGAATTTTTCATTTAATGGAAAGTAGGACGGAAACGTTGTTAACGCCAGTAAGGTTGTTTCTGGCAAAGCGGATTCTAATTCTACTACTAGTGTTTTATCATCTGTTGCTTTCACGCCCAGCGTATCTAACCCAGCTTTACCTTCGTTGACTTGTTGGGCATTTTTTATGTAGTACATAATATAAGCATATTCCGCTCCAACTTTTGGGTCTACTAATCGTCGCCATGCGTATACAAAATCTTGTGCTGTAACTGGATCACCATTTGACCATTTAGCATCGCGAAGCTTAAAGGTATATGTTTTTTTGTCATCACTTACTGTATAAGATTCTGCCATACCAGGGATTGGTTTGTTTTCTTTATCAAGACGATATAAACCTTCCATAGTGTTAACCATGATACGGAACGCAATAGCATCTGTCGCTTTTGTTGTATCCATCGTTGGAATTTCATCTGTTTCAATTAAATTTAAAACCTGTGGACGCTTTTCACCTGTGCTCTCTTTACCTTCGTCTTTGTTGCCACCGCAACCGACAATCATGGAAAGTGAGAGCACAGAAGAGAGCGCTATTAATGCCTTCTTTTTCATCGTAATCATCCTCCTTGTACGTACTGTCAATTAGTATAAATCGTTTTGGGAGAATTATGCGAAAAAGGCACAATGAACCGTAAGTTCGTTGTGCCTTTTTGAAGAAGACTGGATAGCATTTTATGGTATTGTCTTGCTGCATTATTATAAAAAGATTGCTTATACATGTTCGAGAGGATATCAAGTATTAAAACCCAAAAATACTTAAAATCATACGACGTCTCTTTTTATCCGCTGTAATTTCTCGAATGGGGGCAAGGGGTTTTGCTTCCTCCAATTTTTGTAATTGCGTCTGTAGTAGTTGAATTTGTATTCGAAGTTCTTCAATCTCATTGCGATGCTGTAAAAGTTGATAAGCTACCACTTCATCAGCCTTGGTGTCTAGCTTTTCTTCCATTCGATCCAGGCGTGAAAGGAGTTCTGTGCTGGATATCTTTTCTTTTATGGAGCGTTCATCTTGCATGAAAGGTATTGTGTTTGGTTTCATGTCAAGAACTTGAGTTGGTGCAGATGTAACTTCATAAGCAACCGTAGCAGCAACTTCAGTATTGGCAACTTCTTTTGTATAGTAATCTATAATTCGATTCACATCTGCTTCGCTGAATATATAATGACCAAATTTATTTTTTTCAACGTCCATCTGTAGTTGACTGACAATCCGCATTATAACCTTTGGACTAACACCTAATTTTCGAGCGACCATGGGAGTTTTATATTCCATCTTAATCCCTCCTACATTCTGAATAGAATACGATTTCTCGCTTAGAATGTAATTACCTGCAAGCGTGACAAAAGAAGTGGGGAATCGTCAAAGAAAGTGAAAATTCCCGAGTTCTCTCAGGAATTTGTCAAATTACTATATAGATTTATGGAAGTGTAGCAGGTATTTCTGCATGGAAAATCTCATCTCGTATGTAAATATCTGGTGTATCAACTGCTTGGTCATAAGTAAGGACAAGGCCGAATGGAGAATTTCCTTTTTCATTTTGAACGATGGTAAATGGGATTTTTTTTTCGTTTGCAAACCTAATATACGGCGATAAATAAGAGTATGCAACATCCCCGTTCAACAGCATTTTTACGTTCTTCTGCAGCGCTGTGCCAATTTGATAAGGCGTCTGTCTCATAACTTGTCCTTTTGTTAATGCAAGTTCAACTCTTTCTCGTAAAGTACCTAAAAACAAGCGGCGCTCTTCCGGGTGTTGCTCTTTCGCACCATATATTCCTTCTTGTAAGTAATCATCTAGTTTTTTGTTCATAACAGTCCTCCTTCTCTATAATAATTTATGTCAAAATGCCGTTGAACATCCAAATTAAAAATTTTTGTCTAAAAAGCAGGAAATACAGGTATCACTTTCGAAAGATGTAAAAGAATGTTTTTCAATAAATTGTGGGCGAAGTTATCTTCTTATGTTACGATACAACATATAGATATACGGCAAGATTTAATGGAGGAACGGGAGGTTTTTCACATTATTAGCCAAATTGAACAACAATTTTGTACATATTTGATAGAGAACAGTAAAAGATTTGTAGCAACATGGCAAAGTAAAATTATTGTTTCAAAACATGATCCATTTCAAAAAGAGATGATAGAAAATGGAGAGAATTTATTTCGATTTATTATTTCACTGTTAAAAGGTGAAACAGTTATTGAGGATATTCAGCCAATTTGTCATAAGATTGCATCGGAACGTGCGCAAGCCGATGTGAATATTGGAGAGTTTGTATATAATGTAAATGTTGGGAGAAATGAGCTGTTTGAAGCCATGTACGGACTGGATGTTCAAGCAAGCGAACTAAAGCCGCTTATTACAAAGGTTCATCATTGTTTTGATGCGATGATTTATCACACGGTACTTAAATATTCTGAAATCATCACAAAAACGTTAGAAGAAAAGCAGCACTTTATTGATGAAACACATAAAGAACGACTTACTATTTTAGGTCAAATGTCAGCGAGCTTTGTCCATGAATTTCGAAATCCCCTGACCTCAATCATGGGATTTGTAAAATTACTTCGAGCAGATAATCCAATGTTACCGTATCTTGATATCATTTCTCATGAACTTGATCAGCTAAACTTTCGCATTTCGCAATTTTTACTCGTATCCCGAAAAGAAATGTGGAATGAGAAAGAGATGTTTAGTTTAAATGAACTATTTCATGAGATTATTCATTTTCTATATCCGAGCTTGGTGAATTCAAACGTGTCGATTGAAAAAAATATGTTTTATCCTATTGATTTGTATGGATACAGAAGTGAAGTGCGTCAAGTCCTTTTAAATATCTTATTGAATTCTATTGATGCTTTAGAAGCACACGGGAAAAATCGTAAAATTATAATTGATACATTTGAAGATGAACAAGATATTCATATCATTATTAAAAATAACGGTCCTATGATACCAGTTGATAAAATTGAAACCATATTTGAACCGTTTGTTACAACAAAAAAGCTTGGTACGGGTATTGGCTTGTTTGTTTGTAAGCAAATTGTCGAAAAGCATGATGGTCATATTTCATGTGAATCTTCACCTGAATGGACACGATTTTGTATGACATTTCAAAAGCAAGCCAATCCTAGCCGAACAAGGTCATAATAACAAATGCCGCTTTAATTGGTGATGTATAAAAGCTCCATTTTAGATAGGAAGTCAACTGTATAAAAAGTGTAAACTCGGTTTGCTTCAATGTGTAGACGAGGCGATGTTAACAAAGGTTTCTCACTTTCTGATGCGCGAATTTCGAAGTCTGCTACACCTGGACTTACCTGTAGATATGCAGTTAATTCTGTAAATGCTACACTTGAAAATAACGGCTCACCAGTCTTAAGAAATAAATCAATGGGTGGCGCATCAGAAGAAAAATGGCCCAATCGAATTTTGGCTTGACCAAATGGCAAAAACGTATCTTCTGTATACTGAAGAATGCGCGGCGTACTTTTGCCTGTGATAATAAGCAAGTAACTCATCCCGCTACGTATAGGAATGATAGCAGAAAGGGCTGTCTTTACACCTTCCATTACATCAAATCGATATTGCCCTGGGGGTAAGGAAAAGGTCTCGCTACATTGTTTAAGGGCAAGTTTCTGCAGGACAGGTTGGTGGTTTACGTGTATATCATAAACAGGATATTTGGGAAATGCGTGTAAAACGCGTACTTTTGCAGGAGTAGCAGAACGATACATAAGAATATATCACATCCTTTGCTTAGATGTAATTCCGTTGTATGTATATGCATGAAGCATTGGAATTATTAACGTATAACAACTACCATCAGGTTATACCTTAAGAAAGGTGATAGGTATTTCAAGAGAAATCTCCCAATACACTGGGGGATTTTTTTATGGTATGGGCAAATGCACATACGCATGTATACCTGTCCGACATACCTTGTAGATGTAAGCACTTTTGTATGTAAGGAGTGAAAACTATGTGGGGTTATGGAGGTTATGGAGCCGGTTGTGGTTACGGCGGCGGCTATGGCTTTGCTTTATTGATTGTATTGTTTATTTTATTAGTAATTATCGGAGCAGCATGGTATCACTGATGTAATTAGAAAGGGCGCTGTTTCTTTTTAAACCGATCACGGTAGTGTGATCGGTATTTTTCGTTTTTTTATGGATAATAGGGTTTTCAAGCCCTTAAAGTAAGAGGTCTGACGAATTTAATACGAACATTATAAGGTTTGTTTGTATTTATAATTCGTAAATTTGTTGACTTTAAAGTGTGGTTATGGTAATTTTAAAAAGGATTTTTTGATATAGCTACTTATGAAATTACGAAAGATAAGTGAACTGGGGGATACGTAGATGAAGCGAGATTATGATGTGATTGTTGTAGGAGCAGGTCCTGCCGGGATTTTCACTTGTTATGAACTTACATTGAAAATGCCACAAGCTAACATACTGTTAATTGATAAAGGACATGATATTTATCGAAGAAATTGCCCGATTTTACAAAAAAAAATCACGAAATGTCCACCTGCAGCAGGGAAAAAAGAATTTGCAGGCTGCTTACCGGCTTGCTCTATTACAAATGGGTTTGGAGGAGCGGGTGCATACTCAGACGGTAAATTCAATATTACGAGTGAGTTTGGCGGGTGGATGACAGATTACTTATCACCTTCCACTGTTATGGAGCTCATTCGCTATGTAGATGAAATCAATTTAGCACATGGGGCTACAACGTCTATTACCGACCCATTAACAGAAGAAGTGCGTGATATTGAGCGGAGAGGATACGCAGCTGGCCTAAAACTGCTACGTGCTCAAGTTCGTCATTTAGGAACAGAACAAAACCTAGAGATTTTGCAAAGCATATTTGAATACTTAAAGACGAAAATTGACATGCAATTCAAAACAGAAGTAGAAGATCTTATTACGGAAAAAGTTGAAAATACACTTGCTGTTCGTGGGGTATTGTTGAAAGATGGAACAGAAATCTCAGCACAAAAGGTAGTGATTGTACCGGGCCGTGATGGATCTGCTTGGCTAACGAAAGTAATGAAAAAGCGCCGTTTAAAAATGAGTACGAATCAAGTGGATATTGGTGTTCGCGTTGAAACTTCCAACGTGGTTATGGAAGAAATCAATAAGCACTTATATGAAGGAAAATTTGTGTTTAATACATCTGTTGGAACAAGGGTACGTACATTTTGTAGCAACCCTTCTGGACACGTTGTAGTGGAAAATCACTCTGGCATTATGACCGCAAACGGACACGCTTATAAAGATCCAACATTAGGAAGTGAAAATACGAACTTTGCTTTGCTTGTATCACATCAATTTTCAGAGCCATTTGATCAACCAAATGAATATGCACATGAGGTCTCAAGATTAGCAAACCGAATTTCAATGGGCGGTGTCATTGTGCAAAAGTACGGTGATATCTTAAAAGGACGACGTTCAACTGAAAAACGAATTCGGGAAGGGTTCCTAGAGCCAACGTTGAAAGAGGCTGTTCCAGGGGATTTAGGACTTGTTTTGCCATATAATACAATGAAAAGTTTAATTGAGATGACAGAAGCCCTAGATAAAGTGACGCCGGGTATCGCATCAGAGCATACTTTATTTTATGGTGTAGAAGCAAAATTTTATTCAGCGCGTCCGAAGTTAAATGAGTATTTTGAATCAGAAATCGGCGGCCTGTATTTAGGCGGTGACGGTGCAGGTGTTACACGCGGGTTGGCGCAGGCAAGCGCATGCGGTGTATGGATTGCACGTGATATTGTAAAAAAAATAGAGGCGCCAAGCAGAGAAGCTGTTGTTTTGTAATATGTGGAAAGAAAACAAGATGCTGTGCATACTATGTACAGACAAACTAAAAAACTCACGATAAGTGAGTAGGGTACTTACCGAAGATGTTCATACAGTCCGTACTCAAGGGAAAGAAGTTGCCAAAATATGGGCGCGAAACGAAAGAAATGAAAAAGAACTGCTGAAAAATCAGCAGTTCTTTTTATGTTGTCTCTGTTTCACAGACTGTTGCGCTCGTTCATATAAAGAAAGTAGGCGAATGTTTACAGAGTTGCGACAGAGCAAGCGGCATAGCTTTTGCTTATGTATAGATGAAAGCCAAAGGAGGAGAATTGTATGCATTATGATTTATATAAACCGAACAGGCATTGGAAGGATATTGAGCTATGGAAAGATGTTACAGAAGAGCAATGGAATGATTGGATTTGGCAACTCACCAATACAATCAAAACATTAGAAGATTTGAAGAAGGTGATACACCTTACACCAGATGAAGAAGAAGGTGTTAGAATTTCTACGAAAACCATTCCTCTGAATATAACACCTTATTATGCATGGCTCATGAATCCAGATGATTTTCGTTGCCCGGTTCGTATGCAATCCGTTCCCATTTCAAAAGAGCTGTACAAAACAAAATATGATCAAGAAGATCCACTCCATGAGGATGAAGACTCTCCAACACCGGGTTTAACACATCGATATCCGGATCGTGTATTATTTTTAGTTACGAATCAATGCTCTATGTATTGTCGGTATTGCACACGCCGTCGCTTCAGCGGGCAAATCGGTATGGGTGTACCTAAAAAGCAACTTGATGATGCCATATCTTATATTGCTTGTACGCCTGAGGTACGGGATGTGCTTATTTCAGGAGGAGACGGATTGCTAATTAATGACAATATCTTAGAATACATTTTAAAACATTTACGTGCTATTCCTCATGTGGAAATTATTCGAATCGGTACAAGAGCACCAGTCGTATTTCCTCAGCGTATTACTGAGAATTTGTGCAATATTTTAAGAAGATATCATCCAATCTGGCTTAATACACATTTCAATACCTCCATTGAAATTACCGAAGAATCAAAAAAGGCTTGTGAAATGTTAGTGGACGCAGGTGTTCCACTTGGTAACCAAGCTGTTATTTTAGCGGGCATTAATGACAGCGTGCCAATTATGAAGAAATTGATGCATGATTTAGTAAAAATTCGTGTTCGGCCTTATTATATCTATCAATGTGATTTGTCTGAAGGAATCAGCCATTTTCGAGCACCAGTTTCAAAGGGGTTGGAAATTATCGAGGGATTGCGCGGTCACACATCAGGTTATGCAAATCCACAATTTGTAGTTGATGCGCCTGGTGGAGGTGGGAAAATTACTCTACAACCCAATTATCTGCTATCTCAAAGTCCGGATAAAGTAGTACTTCGTAATTTTGAAGGCGTAATTACGACATATCCCGAGCCTGAAAACTATATAGCAGGTCGTGCAGAAGACTATTTTAGTACAGTTTATCCAAATTATTCTACTAAACAATCAAATGTTGGTGTGTCTGGTTTGATGAACGATGTAAAGCAAAATATAGTGCCGGAAGGACTACAACGAATTAATCGCCGCAAGCAATACGAAAGCAACCCTGAACACGTTTCTTTGAAGAACAAACGTGAAAAACGTGATGAACTGAAGGAAAAGAAGTTTCAATCTCAATTAAAGAAGTTGCATGAAGGTGTTGATAAGGAGGGGTAAATATGTTGACGTGTGAATGGTGTGGTTCAACACATGTAAAAGAAAGTAGCAATACAGTGTTTTGGGAATTGCCAGACGGTACAAAAACAATCGGCATTATAGATACGCCATGTATATGCTGTGCTGAATGCGGCATGGAGTACCAAACAACTGAGATTGTGAAAAACATTGAAGACCAGTTATTTCTAATCAACACAAAGCAGTTGGAAAAGTCCTTAGCATATGAAGAGCTTATGGCAAAACCCCGGTTATTAAAGCGAAATTATTTTGACTTTACGCAAGGTTAAAAGTGAGACGCTGTCGTGTCCGGCGTTCTTTCATTTACAATTGTAAATTTCATGTACCATAATAAAAAAATAAATATGTTGCAAAATATATAACATCTCCTTATATTGTAGGGATAAGTGATAACCACAAAAACGTTAAAGCTACAAAAGGGGATATAGAGGTATGACAAAGTCTTTTTATCACTACATGATGAAATATCGCGATACATTTCAACGAGATGATTTAAGTGATTTGGCACAAATCATGTATGAAGATCATAGCTTTCCGAAGCAATCCAATGATTACGAAGAAATCAGCTCTTATCTGGAGCTAAGCGGACTACTTCCTAATATGTCTGTTTTTGACAGCGCCTGGGAGTATTATCTGCAAGCTGTATAAGTAAACAATTACACACAAAAAAAGACCTTTTTATAAAGGTCTTTTTTTGTTATAAATTCTTTTTACAACAGGCGCGTCTCTAATAAGCGTTTTCTTTTCTATGGCATATACTGATATCGTCAAAGTGCCATTTTTCAATCACGACTTACAAAGGAGGGAGCAACATGACCAGGAAAAAACAACCGAAATATAATGTTGGTGATATAGTCGTGATTACGCTATACGGAACAGTTGGAAAGATTACAAACGCAAAAATTCTAGATGGTGTTTATGTATATGAAGTAAATAATCACGACGGTCTTTATGTAGAAAATACATTGCAATTAATTACAGATTACGAGGGACGTAACGTGGAAAAAGAATGGATTGAACTTAACTACAAGTTTACCTTTGGAGATCTTGTGCAGGTAACTGGTTATGACAAAGATGTGTTTCGCGTTGTCGGCTATCGTACTGAAGTATGGAGATATAAAAATGACGCTTGGGAAGATACCATTTATGAGTTATCACGCATTACTGATGGTGAATGGTTAGAAGCGGATGAATCTGATTTAACCTTGCTTGCAAATGCACAAACTGCAAATTCCATTTTAAAAAAGTTGAAAAACGACAAAGCAGGGATTAATAAATTGGATTTAGAAAAATTAAAGTCTATGAATCATTCAAAACGAAGTGGTGCAAAGACAAACCGCCAAGAAATTATTGATGGACTGCTTGATATTTATAATGATTATCGGGAGTTGTACGAAACATTTAAAGATGAAGAATATATGATTGTAATGAATTTAGTAATGCATTACTTAACGAAGTTATCAGAAAAGAAATAGTAACGGATTATAAGGAATTTTACAAATGAATCAAAATGAGCTCTAGTAATAAATACACAGTGTAAGGTATGCCCACAATTGTTAAAAACAAAAGTAAGATGGAAATTAGCTTGTCCATTATAGTGTCGAACTGCTCGCTTTCGCAACTAGTCAAAAGCGGCTTTTCTTCTGTCTGCATATATTTTACGTTTTTCATATATAAATCCCCCTTCATGCAACTTGTACTATATACATATGAATATGCGATGTGGTATAGACCCGCGTATAGAAAAAAGATACGAAAAATGTATAGGATAAGTGTTCATAATTTTCTTTTTTTCTCATAAAACAGAAATAAAGGGGTGATGAATGTGAAAGAAATCGAAGTGGTCATTGATACAGAAGAGATTGCGGAGTTTTTTTACAAGCAGCTAGTCCAGCGGGGGTATGTGCCTGCACCTGAAGAAATGGAAGAGTTAGCGGACATCACATTCGACTATCTCTTAGAAAAATGCATGATTGATGAGATTTTTGATGAGGAATGATAGAAGAGTGACGGCGAGGTAACTCGTCGTCTTTACTTATCTGTGACTTTATAGTCTATATAATGATAGTAGCGTATTGCAATGATCGACATACCACGTAATTAGTTATAAAAATGTAACATTCTGTTATCTGAATTCTTGCTATAATAAAACTGAATCTTTCAAAAAGAGGTGAAAGAAGTGTTAAAAAAAATCTTAAAATCATTACTAGGTCATAGCCATAAGCGTTATTCTAGCAGTGATTACCATCGTCGACCTAGCTATAAGCGTTATTCCAGCAGCGATCGTCATGCACACCGTCATCATGGTCATGGATATTACAAGAAAAAGCATAAAAGTAGCTTCTTATCGAGCTTCTTCAGCAGTTAATGATTAACTGGGAGTATTTATCTGCTTGGTTTGATAGACCGCTTCGCCAAGGCTCCATTGTGGATAATTATCAAATTAAGCGTACGCTTGGTATGGGGAGCTATGGCTTTACGTACCTTGCTGTATCTTTACAAACACAAAAAGAAATTGTTGTTAAACAATTAAGAACCAGCAAGCGTCGTACTGCATCAGGAAGAAAATCTTTTCAGTATGAGCAAAGTATATTAGAACGCCTTAAACATCCGCTGATACCGAAGAAACACACAGCTTTTTCGCAGGGAAAACAATTGTTTTTTACGATGGATTATGTGCAAGGTATTACGTTTGAAGATTTAATTTTTAAACATGGACAAACATTCACAGAGCATGAGGCTTTTACTATTTTACTCTCTATTTTACAAACGGTAGCTTACTTTCATCGTTTAGGAATTGTTCATCGCGATTTACGAACACCCAATTTATTGTGGCACGCAGGGCAAGTTCATATTATTGATTTTGGCTTGGCTCGTTATATAGGAGAACAAGATGAGCGGGCTAAAGCATTTACTGATGAGAAAAAACTTATGCGAGAAGTGCACTATCGAAGCGACTTTTATGCACTCGGTCATTTCCTATTGTTTTTACTGTATGCAGGATATAAGCCTACAATGAAACAAGAACGTCCTTGGTTTGAAGAGTTGATACTAACAAAAGAGGGCAAGCATATCATAAAAAGAATGCTACAGATAGAACAGCCTTACGAAGAAATAGATGAGCTATGTAATCAGATTCAATCCATGCTGAAGGAGTGAGAAACATGTTGCAAAAGTTTTTAGCAAGTGTTGGAATCGGAGCAGCAAAAGTAGACACAATCTTAGAAAAAGAAAAGTATTTTGCCGGAGAAGAAGTACGAGGAATAGTTCATGTGAAAGGCGGAAATGTTCCGCAACAAGTTGATAGCATTTATCTGACGGTGTTTGGTTCTTACATACGTGAAGTAGACGATAAAAAAGTTACAGCTGTGCATGCACTTTATAAGCATCGCTTAACAGATCGTATTGATATTGTACCTGCTGAGGAAAAGACGATTCCGTTTTCTTTTTTATTACCAGTGGACACACCAGTGACATTTGGAAGCGGTAAAGTTTGGATTCATACTGGTCTTGATATTAGTAGCAGTGTAGATCCAACTGATAAAGACTTTATTGAAGTGTTGCCAAATCCGCTTATAGCTGGCGTCATTCAGGCTACTGAGCAACTTGGTTTTCGTTTACGTCAGACAGAATGCAAAGAGATTCCATTTCGTTTGCGAGAACGTATTCCATTTGCACAAGAACTTGAATTTATTCCAGTTTATGGCATGTTCAGAGGCAAGCTAGATGAGCTAGAATTGCTACTGTTTCCGAGGTCCAATGAAGAGCTCAGAATAATTATGGAGATTGATCGCAAAGCGAGGGGCTTGGCAGGTCTGTTTTCAGAAGCCCTTGATTTAGATGAAACGCATGTTCAGCTTGTGGTAAAACCTGCAGATATTCCTACATTAGCAGAAATCTTACAAGAAACCATCTCAAAATATTGTTAAACTGCGCATAATAACACAAATGGAGAGGAAAACTATAATTCCTCTCCATTTTGTTATTTTGAGGTGCAGAAATGAATAAATTAAGTATAATCATTATTTTTATTGTTTGTCTCATTCTATTCATAGTACTTTCGCTGTCCTATACAAAACTGGGTACGTTTGATACAGTGATTAGCTCGTATATCCAACACTTTCGTACCAGACCGGGTATTTATTTTTTTCAATGTATGACTTATGTAGGATCTATTCGTATGTATGTACCTGTAATATGTATTCTATCTATTTACTGTGCTGTCCGAAAAAAACTTCTCAATATATGTTTCTTGGTGTTTAATCTATGGGGATCTCGTTATTTAAACCAAGTGCTCAAATTATGGTATCAAAGACCAAGACCTGATATTCACACCTTAACAACTGCTACAGGATATAGTTTTCCAAGTGGCCACGCTATGAATGCTGCAGCATTTTTAGGATTTATAGCATATCTGATTATCACAGAGCATCAATTGCGCTTGTGGCAAAAAACTATATTGCTCGTGTTCACTACGCTTATGATTCTCTCAATTAGTATTAGTCGCGTGTATCTTGGGGTACATTACCCAACTGATATTATAGCGGGCAGCGCAGCAGGGATTGCTTGGTTATTATTATGTATTTTATTCCATCAGCGATTTATACAGTGAACGATTCACCAATCCTTTGCGCAAAGAGACTTCTTTTGAACATATAAAAAATCCCCTTAGCAGGGGATTTTTTAATGTACTGATGTATCGCTTGGTTCAATATGCACATGCGAATTTCCCACACCATGTGTATGAAATAGTTTTTCTTCTACAGCATCCGCAATACAATGGCTTTCCCAAACCTTCATCCTGCTGTCGACTTGAATTGTAACATCCACAAACGTGTCGTTACCGTACATTCTGGCTCTTATATCTACAACTGTAACAACACCTTCGACGGACTGGACTGTTTTTTTGAATTCTTTCATATGATTAGGATCAATACCATCCGTTAGCATATGCGAAGTTTCGGAAAAGATTTCCCATGCTGTTTTACAAATTACAACCCCCACAACTACGGCAAAAATGGGATCGATAATTGGCATGCCGAATTGCGAAGCAACAATACCAGCACTTGTTGCTATACTAACAAGCGCATCCGAAAAATTATCTTTAGCTGCTGCTTCAAGTGATTTACTTTTTGTTTCATGCGCAAGCTTGTGGTTGTATCTGTAAATCATATACATAAATAGTGCAGAACATAAGGAAATACCTGCTGCGATGGGATCTGGTGCGGTCGTTCGCTCTGTAAAAAACGATTTGGATGCCTGAAAAATAACTTGTAGTCCTACACTCATCATAATAAATGAAGCAACCAAAGATGCAATTTGCTCTGCGCGAGAATGACCATACGGATGATCTGGATCACGAGGCTTTTTGGAAATACGCAGACCGATATAAACTGCTAAAGAAGCACCGATATCAGTCAAATTATTTAACCCATCCGCACGTAAAGCGCTGGATGAAGTTAAAAAGCTAAAGCCAATTTTCGTTAATGATAAAAATATGTAAGCACCGATGCTAATAAGTGCACCATATTGCGCTTTTCTAGAAAGGGTATTCATCATATCACTCCACTCCTAAACACTTTCTATAGCTTATCAAACCAATATTGAGTGGGTCTATACAAACATTTTTGTTTGGAGATAGCTTTTTGAACATAAGATAAGATTGTTGCACATATACAAAAATACACTTCTAACTACTTTAATCATGTGGGCTACTTAGTAGTATGTCCATAAATGTAAAAAAAGCGTTGCTCATAAGCAACGCTTTTTCGAGAAATAAAATTAGTATGCTTCTAAAAACTCTGTTACTTGCGCTTCAGTTTTAGCATTCGCGCTATGTAGATGGCCTAATTTTTGTCCGTTCTGAAAAATAAGTAAACTCGGAATCCCCATTACTTGATATTCTTCTGCGATTTCTGGAAATTCGTCCTTGTTGATGTCATACCATTGAAATTTATTGAATTCTTCCATCACATCGCCAATAAAGTTATCCATGCGCACACAATCTGGACACCATGTTGTATAAAATTTGACAACCACAGCTTGCTCTCCGCCAATCACTTCACGAAATTGTTCTTCAGTACTAATTGGAATCATGTATCTTCTCTCCTTATTTGTGAATACCAGCTATGTGTATGTTACCATACCGCACATTTGAACAACAAGTGCAAGATATTATAGACAACGTTAAGCGCTAAAGAGAATCGTACTATCTATATGCTTCATTTGCATTTCCTAATAGAAATAAAGTGCGAATGCACAAGAATGATTGGACAGTTGTATGTTTTTACTCAGTCCCGCAGCTACACAGCTTCCACTCTTAAAAGAAAATTATTTTTACTACCTGTGTAAGGCTTGGGTTATCTTGTAAATTACGACTTTAGCATTTACTATAAAAGAAAAGACAAAAAGGAGATGTTATTATGAAATTTGAAATGCATACGAACATTGTAACTTATGATAAGGAGACGCGAGTTGACATTGCTAACAATATATTTGAGTTGAAATTGGATGGTTATCATTTGTATCCGCTTCAAGAGATGATGACACTTTGGAAATTTGATAAAGAGCCAATTGGACAAGCTGTACCCGAAAAGATTTCTTGGGAAGCAGGACAGACTATTTTATGGTATCGCTTAACATCTCTACATTCCGTTAACTAATAGAAAGGAGATGAGAAGCAATGAAATTATTTCATACTGCTGATTGGCATTTAGGAAAGTTGATTCATGGCGTGTATATGACCGAAGAGCAAAAGTATATACTGAATCAATTCATAGAAGCTGTAGAGCAAGAGAAGCCCGATGCAGTTATTATCGCAGGAGATTTATATGACAGAGCTATTCCGCCAACGGAAGCGGTTGATTTGCTAAATCAAACTTTAAAGCGCATTGTAATTGACTTGAAAACACCAGTCTTAGCAATCGCAGGTAATCACGACAGTCCCGATCGCGTTCATTTTGGAAGTGAATTAATGCGGTCACAAGGACTTTACATTGTGGGACGTTTACAGTATCCTCATGAGCCTGTTGTGTTAAAAGACGAACATGGAGAAGTGCATTTTCATTTAATTCCGTATGCGGATCCCGGTATTGTACGTGGTATTTTGGATAATGAAGATATACGAAATCACGATGATGCGATGCGTATGTTTCTTAGTCATATTCATGAGCAAAAAAATCAAAATGTGCGTCATGTGTGTGTCGGACATGCCTTTGTTACAGCAACGGGAGAAGCAAAAGAAAACACAAGTGAATCTGAAAGACCACTTGCCATTGGGGGAGCAGAACACGTGAATAGTGCATATTTTGAAGGCTTTCACTATACAGCACTTGGTCACTTGCATCAAGGTCACTATGTCCGCTCTGAACGAATTCGCTATGCGGGCTCCCCTATGAAGTACTCTATTTCTGAAGAAAAACACAACAAAGGTTTTTATATTGTCGAATTGGATGCATCTGGCGATGTAACGCTGTCAAAACGAGAGCTTATACCACGACGTGATATGAGAACGGTTAAAGGCACTGTAGATGAAATTTTACAGCATGATCGTAACGAGGATTATGTATTTGTACAATTGTATGATGCTACACCTGTTATGCAGCCCATGGAGAAAATTCGTTCTGTATATCCAAATGCGATGCATGTCGAGCGAGTCACCCAGTATACAGCAGCTATTAATGAAACAACTGTACAAAAACATAAAGTGGACGACGTAACACTACTGCAAGCATTTTTTAAGGAAATGAAAGGGAACGAGCTATCAGAAGCACAGCGTCAATTATTTATACAAGTATTAGAAAAAGTGAATGAGGAGGAGCGAATGTGAAGCCGATTCGACTAACTATGACCGCATTTGGTCCGTATAAAAAACAAGAAACAATTGATTTCACTGAGCTTGGCCCTCATCGCTTGTTTTCTATTTCTGGTAACACTGGTGCTGGAAAAACAACTATTTTTGATGCGATTTGTTATGCGCTTTACGGAGAAGCAAGCGGTGAAGAGCGAAGTGATGTGAACATGCTTCGAAGTCATTTTGCAACAGATGATGTCTACACCAGCGTAAGATTGGTTTTCCAAATCAAGGATAAAATGTATGAAGTGATGCGTCAAATGGGCCATCGAAAAAAAGGAAACAAGACGGCTACTGGTGCTGCAGTAGAGTTACATGAAATTATTGAAAATCGATTGGTGCCATGTGTAGATCGTTTTCATGTTACAGATGTCAATCGCAAAATTGAGGAAATTATTGGGCTAACAAAGCATCAATTCAGTCAGATTGTGATGCTGCCGCAAGGAGAGTTTAGAAAACTACTAACCTCTGAAACGGAAAATAAAGAAGAGATTTTACGTCGTATCTTTAAAACGGAGCGTTATAAACGAATACGAGATAAGTTAGATGAAAAGCGCAAGGCACTAAAAGATGTGTTACAGGAAAAGCAACAAGAGCGTGAAATTTATTTTCGGACCGTAAAACAATTACCTGTAAGACCAGACAGCGCTTTAGAGCAGCTACAGCAGCAGGAGCAATATAATAGTTATCAAATCCTTGATGTACTTCATGAAGAATATGAATTCTACGAGAAACAGTTGAATCATATTACAAAAGAAGAAACTATGCAGCGGAAAAAATTAGATGATATGCAGCGCCTTTTTCAGCAAGCACAATCCAACAATGAACGGTTTGATATGCTTCGAACAAAGGAAGCAGAATTGGCAACACTGTCAACACAAAATGAATTTATGCAAGAACAAGAACAACGTCTACGAAACGGTGAAGAAGCAGCTCGTATTGTAACATTTGAACAGTCTTATGAAGAAGCCGGGACATATACCAAACAGGTAGAAGAACAATTACGTCAGATAAAAGAAGAGTATGCACATATACAAAAGCAATATGAGAAAGCGGCTTTCCGTTTGCGTGAAGAAAAAGAACGGGAACCAATTCGTGAAGAATTAAAACAACATATACGTGTATTAGAAGAACTAGAACTCATTGTACAAACGTTATTCGATAGAGAAAAGACCCTTGTACAGATGACACAGGAAATCCAAAATGGAAAAAACCGCTTGTTGTGTATAGAAATGCAAGAAGTTGAAGAAGTAAAGAGTAAGGAATTGCTTATAAAGCAATATCGAGAGCTAGAAGAAGAGTTACGTGACTACATAGATAAAGTAACAGAATTGCATGCACTACGGGAAGAGGCAAAGCAACTCACACAATATAAAAAACTAAATGACGTTGTAGCAGCAAGCAAAGCGAAGTATCAAAAAGCAAAAGATGATTTCCTAGCAACGACAAAAGCATGCGAAGAGGTGGAACAAAGTTGGATTGCGGAGCAAGCTGCGCAATTAGCACTTCATCTGCAAGCTGGCTCTCCTTGTCCGGTTTGCGGGAGTGCTCATCATCCTCATAAAGCATCAGCACAGCAAACGACTGTCGCCGAGCAGCGCTTACAGCAACTTCGTGAAGAGCAAAAAGAAGCAGAGGTTGCTTATATTGAAGCAAAGAATACGTACGAATTATACATGGCGCAGCATACAGAATATCAGCAAGACATAAGAAGCAAGGGATATACAGATTTTGATACAGCCTATGAACAACTTGTTGTGAGAGGAAAAGAACTAGACGCATATGTAAAATATTTACAAAACAAGGAGCAGATTCGTAAAACGTTACAGCCTCAAATAGAAGCTTTGGAAGTAAAGGAAAAGCAACTTGCAGATGAAAAGCGTAGTATAGAAACAGAATTACAGCGTTTACAAATGGATGAGTTGCAACAGCGTATGTTGTATGAGAATGATCGCAGTAAACTGCCAGATGGGATTACATCTTTTGCTATGTGGAATCAGCATATGGAGAAGGCCAAGCAAGCGCACGAAGAAGCAGAACAAATATGGCAGGACGTACAAAAACAGTATGAACAAAGCGCCGGACACTTGGTACGTATTCAATCTATGTATGAAAATCTGCAAATGGAATACGAAAAAGCCATGAAGAAGCAAGCCGAAAAACAAGAAGCTTTTTCAACACAATTGCAAAAAGCAGGATTTGCGTCGCAAGAAGATTATACAAGATCTAAGTTGTCACAGATGCAGATACAAGAATTGCGACAGCAAATTCAAGCTTATTATGCGAATATAACAGCTGTACAGAAGCGTATAGAAGAACTGAGAGAACAACTAAACGGTAAGCAATACACTGAATTGAACGAGATGCAGACTGACATAGAATGTGGTAATCAAATTCTGACAAAACTGACAGAACAACGTCAATCTTTGCGTCACACGCTAGCCCACATTTCAGATTTGCATTCACATATTCAAAAGATAAACGATGCGATTCAAGAAGAAGAGGCGGTTTATCAAGAGCTTGTAGATTTATATGAAGTGATAAAAGGTGATAACGAAAGCAGACTATCCTTTGAGAGATACATTCTCATTGAATATTTAGAACAAATTGTACAAGCTGCAAATGAGCGGCTGCGTAAACTATCTAATGGGCAATTTTTCTTAAAGCGCAGTGAACGTGTTGAAAAAAGAAATCGTCAAAGTGGTTTGGGCTTGGATGTATATGATGCTTATACTGGACAAACACGCGATGTAAAAACATTTTCCGGGGGAGAAAAATTCAATGCCTCTCTGGCACTCGCGCTTGGCATGGCTGATATGATTCAAGTATATGAGGGTGGCATTTCCATTGAAACAATGTTTATCGATGAAGGATTCGGCTCGCTTGACGAGGAGTCGTTAACAAAAGCAATTGATACATTGATTGATTTGCAACAATCCGGTCGGCTGATCGGTGTCATTTCGCACGTACAAGAATTAAAAAATGCTTTGCCGGCTTCCTTAGAAGTAAGTAAACTTCATGACGGTAGTAGTAAAACGAAGTTTATTCTAAAATAAGAAGACTGTATTAGAGAATTCCAATTTGATTATGTATATGTCGAACTTATTGGGATTTTTAAAACAACAAGGGGGGATTAGTGTGATAACAAGAAATACAAGCAGTGATAAAAAAGAGTTGGCAAAAGAACAAAGGGAACAATTACTGGAAATATTGAAAACAAGGTTTGAGAAAAACATGAGTCGTCATAAAGATTTTGAATGGGTTAAAGTCCGGGCAAAATTGGATGTAAATGCGGAAAAACTGTGGTCGCTTAATGAAATGGAAAAAACAGGTGGAGAGCCAGATGTAATCGGTTATGACGAAAACAAGGAAGAATACATTTTTTGTGATTGTTCAACTGAAAGTCCTAAAGGACGCAGAAGTTTATGTTATGACCGCGAAGCATTAGAGTCAAGAAAGAAGCACAAACCTGAAAATAATGTGATTGATATGGCACTTTCTATGGGGATAGAACTTTTAACTGAAGAACAGTATCGAGCGTTACAGGAACTTGAAAACTTCGATATGAAAACGTCGAGTTGGATACAGACACCAGCTGATATCAGAGAACTTGGTGGTGCACTTTTTTGCGATAATCGCTTCAATCATATCTTTGTGTATCATAATGGAGCAGATTCCTACTATGCTTCTAGAGGGTTTCGCGGCTTATTAAGGGTCTAAATTTTATACATGTCGATATCATCTATTGTGTCCGTTGCATCACCTTGTTTATCATATAGCAATTAAAAAGAGAGCAAATTAGATGCTCTCTTTTTTTAGAAGTATTCCTTTTTTAATTGTGCATCTAGATAAAAGGTACCGAATGGGATTATAGAGGAGACAAAAGCCATAAAACCTTTCAAAATAGACCAACGGTGGATAAGCATAACATGAAGCAATGCTAATATAAATAGCACAAATAATAAGCCATGCAAAGCTCCTACGATTGTTACAGCCATTGGTATGTCCGCCAAATATTTTAAAGGCATAGCGATTCCAAGTAATAACAAATAAGAAATACCTTCAATAAAGCCGATGATACGAAGGCGTCCAACAGCAGATGTAAGCATATATACCTCCAGTTTATAATGATTATATTTTATTATAAACAAAAATGGACGATAACACGAATAGAACTGTTACAAAATTGTGTCTTACACGTCGAGAGAATAAGAGAATAAAAATGTGAGATGCTATGATAGATAACACTTCTATAAGGAGGGCGACTATGCTGAAGTTTTTCCAATATGTATGTTCTGCGTCAGCGGTTGGGTGTTTACTATTTACGTATTATCACATGTTGAAGAAACGTAAACAATCTTAAACGTTATATATTATGCCGCATGCATGGTAACGAAAATGAAGTAAAAAGCTCTTGCGATATGCAAGAGCTTTTTATCACTCTGACAACACATAAAGAAGACGAGTACCGTCTTGCATTTTCGTACCGCATAAAGGACAATCTGGTTCATCAGTAAAGGAAAATTCCTTGCGCATCCAACCAAGGCAGTCATCAGATTCGCATTCCCATACCGCAACGTCCTCTTGTTTTTTTTCTTGCTGGAAAGCATCTTTTTTCTTGTTCCAGTGCATACAATCACTCCTTTATGTGGTACGTCAAACACAGAAAGGCTGTTAACTGCACCGTTAACAGCCTTTCTTTACGGTTTGGCACGCATTTCCCTTTAGGATTACGGTTGTTTCTTGCATCACTTCATAAAATATACGTTACATGAAGCAGTACTCTTACACCTTGTATAGTATGCCCGGTCATATAATGAAACATTCACATGTAACAGGAAAAGCCTGAGATATAGCATATTATACTTCAATTTTTAGAAAATTTCAATATGGTAAAGGGACGCTCTTCTCCTATGATTTGCCTTTTCTTGTACTTTATCATGCAAATCTTATATGAAAATAACGTGTAAGACTTGTATAATTATATGAGAGTAAGGTATAATAAACCCGCATCAGCAGTTTAATTAGAGGTGAAAAACATGAACAAAACAGAATTAGTAAAACAAGTAGCAGCAAAAGCTGAACTATCTCAAAAAGATGCGTCTGCAGCTGTAAATGCTGTATTTGAAGCAGTGACAAACGCATTGGCACAAGGAGAAAAGGTACAGTTGATTGGTTTCGGAACTTTTGAAGTTCGCGAACGTGCAGCTCGTACAGGCCGCAACCCACAAACGGGCGCAGAGATTACAATTGCTGCGACAAAAGCACCAGCATTTAAAGCGGGAAAAGAGCTTAAAGAAGCGGTAAAATAATACATACGAAAAACGCATCCAGCATGGGTGCGTTTTTCATATTCTTGGTGCTAACATAATGATATATTTGCTTGCAAAGTATCCGGGGGAATATAATAAGATCATAAAGTTTTTTGTATCTCATTTACATCACTTTTAAGAGTACGGAGGAATTTATGAGAACGTTCACTAAGCCGAAAGTTATCGTCAGCAAATGTTTGGAATTTGATGCATGCCGTTATAACGGTGATGTGATCTCTGATATAGTCGTTAAAAGTCTTATGCCGCACGTTCATTTCATCCCCGTGTGCCCGGAAGTAGAAATTGGGCTTGGTACACCACGTGAAACGATTCGTATTGTTGAAGAAGGTGGTATTTTAAAGCTTGTACAACCTTCTACTGGTGAAGATGTAACAGAAGCGATGATGTCATTTTCTGCACACTACTTATCATCCATAGAGGCTGACGGGTTTATTTTAAAAAGTCGTTCTCCGAGCTGTGGTACACGCGATGTGAAAATATATGCCGGTGGTAAGATACCGGCAGGCAAAGGCAGTGGTTTGTTTGGCGGTGCTGTTCTAGAGAGATTTTCTCACCTTGCAGTTGAAGAAGAGGGCCGACTTCGTAATTTTACGATTCGTGAACATTTTTTCACAAAACTATTTACGATTGCGGCATTTAAAGCATTAAAACACGAACCAAATATGAAAAAATTAGTCAAGTTTCATAGTGATAACAAATATTTGTTTATGGCGTATAATCAAACAAAATTAAAAGAGATTGGCCGAATTGTCGCGAACCATGAACAGTTTTCAGTATCTGAGGTGTTTGTTGCATACGAAAAAGGGCTTTATGACATGTTTCAGCGTGCGGCACGTTATACATCTCATGTAAACGTATGTCAGCATATTTTTGGTTATTTTAAAGATAAATTACGCAAAGAGGAAAAGGAGCATTTTTTATTGCTTCTTGATAAGTACAGCAAGAAAAAAATACCACTTAGTAGTATACTGGCACTGCTGCGTTCTTGGACCATTCGATTCGAAGAACAATACTTAGAGCAGCAAACATATTTTGAACCCTATCCGGAAGACTTAATAGACATTAGTGATTCAGGAAAAGGAAGAGATTATTAGATTGTATTACATATTTCGACAAAAAACATCCTGTGTTGTTGTAGAACAATGTAGGATTTTTTTTGTGCATAGATACAGAATATGCTTTACAATAGAATTAATGACAGAATTGTCAAAATAGTTTTAGCGACATACATTATATGCAATCAAGCCCTATATGTAGCACAAAATGAAGCATGTCGAAAAATGCTGAAGGAGTGTGACAGGATGGAGTTTACGCTTACTAATGAAAAACAAATGATTAAAGAGATGGTTCGTGATTTTGCAGAAAAAGAGATTGCACCAAAAGCGGTGTATTACGATCGTACAGGAGAGTTCCCTTATGAAACATTTCAAAAGATGGGAGAATTGGGCCTTTTAGGAATTCCGTTTCCAGAACAATACGGTGGCTCAGGTGGGGATACCGTATCTTACGCCCTTGCAGTTGAAGAAATTGGCCGTGCTTGCGGCGGAACAGGTTTGAGTTATGCTGCAACAATTTCTCTAGGAGCTTCGCCGATTTATTACTTTGGTACAGAGGCACAAAAGAGAACCTACTTGGTTCCGATGGCTTCCGGGAAAACGTTGGGTGCTTTTGGTCTAACAGAGCCTAATGCAGGGTCTGATGCAGGCGGAACACAAACTAAGGCAGTACTAGATGGAGATGAATACGTCATTAATGGGGAAAAGTGTTGGATTACTAACGCTGAATATGCTAAGACCATTATTGTAACCGCTGTCAATGGTGTAGATGAGAACGGAAAGAAACGAATTTCCGCCTTTATCGTACCTACAGATACAAAAGGATTAAAAATTTCAAGTCCATATGACAAGATGGGTGTTCGGGCATCTAACACATGTGAAATTATACTGGAAGATGTTCGCGTACCGAGAGAGAATATTTTAGGTGATGAAAGCAAAGGGTTTAAACAATTTTTATACACGCTGGACGGTGGTCGCATTTCTATTGCAGCTCTTGCTGTGGGTATCGCGCAGGCTGCATTTGAGCGAGCGCTCAGTTATGCAAAAGAACGCAAACAATTCGGCAAACCGATCTCTTCCTTCCAGGCCATTCAGTTTAAGTTAGCAGACATGGCAACTGAGATCGAATTGGCGCGTAATATGGTACATAAAGCAGCTTGGCTCAAAGATCAAAATAAACCGTTTGCTAAAGAAGCCGCAATGGCGAAGCTGTTTGCTTCTGAAACAGCAAGTCGCGCCGCGAATCAAGCTGTTCAAATCCACGGTGGCTATGGCTACATGAAAGAGTACGAAGTAGAGCGCTATATCCGTGATGCGAAGCTGCTTGAAATTGGAGAAGGTACTTCCGAAATTCAACGTCTTGTTATTGCGAGACAACTTGGTTGCCGATAAGGAGGAATAGCTATGTTTTCCAAAATATTAATTGCCAATCGCGGTGAGATTGCCGTTCGTATTATGAAAACATGTAAACGACTTGGCATTGAAACAGTAGCGGTGTATTCAGAAGCCGATCAAGATGCTTTGCATGTACAGATGGCAAACGAGGCTTATCTATTAGGAGCTTCTCGTGTGCAAGAAAGCTATTTGAATTTGGAAAAAATCATTGCGATTGCCAAAAAAACAAACGCAGAGGCTATTCACCCAGGATATGGTTTGTTATCTGAAAATCCAAACTTGGCAAGGCGCTGTGCAGAAGAAGGCATTGTATTTATCGGGCCTTCCGCTGATGTGATTGCTCGTATGGGTAGCAAAATTGAGTCTCGCAAGGCAATGCAAGAAGCTGGCGTACCTGTTGTACCAGGTATTACAGCTGCGATTGCCGATGTAGAAGAAGCAAAAGTCATCGCGAATACAATCGGATACCCCCTCATGTTAAAAGCCTCTGCCGGCGGTGGCGGTATCGGTATGCAGGTCATTGAAACTGAGCAAACGCTCGTTCAGGCATTTGTAAATAATCAAACGCGTGCAAAAAACTTTTTTGGTAACGGTGAAATGTACATGGAAAAGCTTATTACCAATGCGCATCACATCGAAATCCAGATCTTGGCTGATGCAGATGGGAATACGGTGTATTTATGGGAGCGTGAATGCTCTGTACAGCGTCGTAACCAAAAGGTAATCGAAGAAGCGCCTTCCCCGTTTTTACAAGAAAGTACACGTAAGCGTATGGGAGAAGTTGCGGTACAGGCTGCAAAAGCGCTTCGTTATGAAAATGCCGGTACGATTGAGTTTCTAGTAGACGAAAATCAACAATTTTATTTTTTGGAAATGAATACACGCTTACAGGTCGAGCATCCAGTAACAGAAGAAATTACAGGTCTTGATTTAGTAGAACAACAGCTCCGCATTGCGTCAGGTGAGCGTCTTCGTTATCAACAAGAGGAAATTGCGAGAAATGGTCATGCGATGGAAGCACGTATATATGCAGAAGACCCAAATACGTTTTTCCCTTCCCCAGGAAAGGTGACAGCGCTGCAATTGCCGCAACATGTTCGCATTGATCACTTTTTGCAGGATAACGTAATGATTACCCCTTTTTATGATCCTATGATTGCCAAAGTGGTTGTACATGGTGCTACGCGCCAAGAAGCGCTACAAAAACTGGATGAGGCGCTTGCCGAAACAAAAATTAAAGGTATCAAAACAAATATTCCAATGCTGCGCCGTGTACTTGCAGATGAAGTGTTTCAAAGCGGAATTTACACAACCAGCTTTGTATCGCAGCAGCTTGTGAAAAAATAAAGGTGATCGACTCAGGTGCTCGCAGCTGAGTCGATTATATTCATTTTATATTCAGGGAGGAAATGACCATGACAAAGGTATATGCATCAATGGCAGGAAACGTATGGAAAATCGTAGTGAATGTAGGAGATACAGTAGAAGAGGGACAAGATGTGGTTATTTTAGAATCTATGAAAATGGAAATTCCAATTATGGCAGAAGAATCAGGAACAATTGTGAAATTATTAGTACAAGAAGGCGATTTTGTGAATGAAGGCGATGTGTTAGCCGAATTAGAATAGGAGGCATGTCGATGAAACTCCCTGCTTCTGTTCAAATCAAAGAAGTCGGTCCACGAGATGGGCTGCAAAACGAAAAACAAATAGTAGCTACAGCGGATAAAGTACAATGGATTAATATGTTGTCTGAGACAGGATTAACATATATCGAGGTATCATCCTTTGTTCATCCTAAATGGATTCCAGCTTTATCGGATGCAACGGATGTGTTTCATCGTATACAGCGACAGTCTGATGTAATATATACTGCGCTTGTTCCGAATCAACGCGGTCTTGAGCGTGCATTAGCTGCAGAAGCGGATGAAGTCAATGTCTTTTTATCAGCAAGTGAGACGCATAGCCAAAAAAACATTAACAAGTCTATCTCTGAGGCTTTCCAGACAATCAAAGAAGTGACAACGCAAAGCCTACTGGCTGGTAAAAAGGTGCGAGGCTATGTATCTACCGTATTCGGTTGTCCTTATGAAGGACGAGTGGAATTTTCAGCGGTAGAACGCTTATGTGAAGATTTGCTTGCTTCCGGTGTATACGAAATTTCACTTGGTGATACAATTGGTGTCGCGAACCCGATGCAGGTAGAGTCTGTGTTAACTCATCTGCTGAAGCATTTCCCGGCCTCAGTCTTTGCCATGCATTTTCATAATACATATGGTATGGCACTTCCTAATATACTTACTTCCTTACAAGCTGGTATTACTGTATTTGATAGTTCCTGCGGCGGTTTAGGAGGCTGTCCATACGCACCGGGTGCATCCGGTAATGTTGCAACGAATGATGTTGTGCATATGCTGCACCAAATGGGAATTAGGACAAATATAAATGAAAATAAACTATTTGAAGCGAGTCGCTTTATTGCCGATACGTTACAAACTTCGCTTCCGAGTCAAGTGTATCAAGCAGGAAAGCCAAAAACGATAAGTAGGTGATGGTATTGCTTTTGTTGCAGTATGTACAAATGGAAATTATTGCACCTTATATTGTTCGCGTTACGCTCAATCGTCCTCAGCAAGCGAATGCACTTTCTATCGCACTGCTACAAGAGTTACAAGACGTATTGCAGCAAATTAAAGAAAGTAAGGATATTCGTGCTGTAATTGTAACAGGGGCTGGAAATAAAGCATTTTGCGCAGGAGCAGATTTAAAAGAGCGAGCTGGTATGAATGAGGTTGAAGTGCGAGAAGCAGTAGCACTCATTCGTTCTACCATTAATATGGTGGAAGAGCTGCCGCAACCTGTCGTCGCTGCGATTAACGGCGTTGCACTTGGAGGAGGCACAGAGCTCAGTCTAGCTTGTGATATACGGATTGCTTCTCATACAGCGACACTTGGACTTACGGAAACGTCTCTTGCTATCATTCCTGGTGCTGGCGGAACGCAACGCTTGCCTCGTTTAATCGGGCTGGGCCGTGCGAAGGAATTAATTTTTACAGCCCGTCGCATTTCAGCCGCCGAAGCGCTTGAGTACGGACTTGTAGAATATAGTGTATCACCTGAATCTTTAACAGAGATATGTATCAACATAGCAACCTCTATTGCGGCAAACGGTCCTATTGCTGTTCAATTGGCAAAACAAGCGATATCACAAGGGATACAAGCTGATTTACACACGGGACTTCGTATGGAACGGCAAGCATACGAGGGTGTAATTGGTACAAAAGATCGTTTAGAAGGGCTACAAGCCTTTAAAGAAAAGCGAAAACCGGAATACAGGGGGGAATGAGCATGTTGGACCAAGAACAAAAGCAACTTTCATTGGAAGAACGTGAAGAATTGATCAAAGCAGGAGGAGCACAGAAATATCACGAACAAAACAAAGCTAAAGGCAAATTGTTTGTTCGCGAACGTTTGGCTCTTTTATTTGACGATAGTTACACCGAAGACGGGCTGTATGCAAACTGCGACAGTGCTGATTTACCGGCCGACGGCGTTGTAACTGCTATTGGGAAAATCAATGGCCGTACGGTCTGTGTGATGGCCAACGATTCTACTGTAAAAGCAGGGTCTTGGGGGGCGCGCACAGTTGAAAAAATTCTCCGTATTCAAGAAACGGCAGAGAAATTACGTGTGCCACTTTTATATTTAGTGGATTCTGCCGGTGCACGCATTACAGATCAGGTAGAGATGTTTCCTGGACGCCGCGGTGCTGGTCGCATTTTCTACAACCAAGTAAAGTTATCAGGTAAAGTACCGCAAATTTGCTTGCTGTTTGGTCCATCTGCAGCGGGCGGTGCGTATATTCCGGCATTTTGCGATATCGTCATGATGGTTGATGGTAACGCTTCTATGTATTTGGGATCGCCTCGTATGGCAGAAATGGTCATTGGTGAGAAGGTGACGTTAGAAGAAATGGGTGGTGCGCGTATGCATTGCTCAGTATCCGGTTGTGGTGATGTATTATGTAAAACAGAGGAAGAAGCGCTATCGCTGGCGCGTACATATCTTTCCTACTTTCCAACGAATTATTTAGAAGCAGCACCTCATGTTACGCCGAGTGCACCAAAAGCTTTTGATAAAACACTGGAAGAAATTATTCCTAAAAATCAAAATGCGCCGTTTAATATGATGGATCTTATTTATCGCATCATTGACGAGGGCTCATTCTTTGAGATTAAAAAGTTGTTTGCGCAAGAGTTGATTACTGGTTTAGCGCGTATCAATGGGAAGCCAGTTGGGATTGTAGCCAATCAACCTCGTATGAAAGGCGGTGTATTATTTCACGATTCTGCTGATAAAGCTGCTAAGTTTATCAATCTTTGTGATGCGTATCATATCCCACTTTTGTTTCTTGCGGATGTACCAGGCTTTATGATCGGTACAAAGGTAGAACGCGCTGGTATTATTAGACATGGTGCAAAAATGATATCAGCGATGAGCGAAGCAACGGTACCAAAAATTTCAGTTATTGTCCGTAAAGCGTACGGTGCCGGCTTATATGCGATGGCAGGTCCTGCGTTTGAACCGGATTGCTGTTTGGCTCTGCCGACAGCATCTATCGCTGTTATGGGGCCTGAAGCAGCGGTCAATGCAGTGTATGCCAATAAAATCGCCGCATTACCTGAGGAAGACCGCCAAAGATTTATTGAGCAAAAACGAGAAGAATATAAAAAAGATATTGATATTTATCATTTGGCTTCCGAGATGGTCATTGACGGAATTGTACACCCAAACAAGCTTCGTCAAGAATTGTCAGAACGCTACGATGTATACGGTAGTAAATATCAAATATTTACAGACAGAAAACACCCTGTCTATCCAGTGTAAAAAAGTCCTGCATATTGCAGGACTTTTTTTTATTCTACAGCGCCTTGCTCCACAATTTTTAAGCGTACATGAACACGGATTGGAATTTTTTCATATAGCTTCTCCCATTGTGTTTCTGTGAGATGAGTTTCCTGTTTGCGATATCGATTTCCTAACCCTAGTGGATCCACATGTAGGATTTTTAATTGGCTAATTACAGCACTTGCTTCTGTCTCAAGTTGCTTTGCCATCTTTTTTTCAAGTGTTTTGATATATCGTACACCTGTTAATGGTTTACGATTTGAAAATTCCTGAATGCGCCCTTCTACGGAGATATCAATATCAATAGATGGAGGAGAATGAGTTTGCATACGATACTTATGAGACGTACGCATACTCTCTAACATCACATACTCATTGTTGCTAATTTTAAATTCATGCATCCCTTTTTCATATCCCTGTATTAATGCTTTAAACGCAAATAGTCGTTCTTTTTTAATCATACCTACATATTTATCACCTTTGAACAAAGCGAGACCAATTACTGTAACTTTATCTTTTTGTTGTCGAATTATAGGAAGATATGGATCCTTACCCATTTGAAAAAAATCAAATAAAAACGAATGGAGATTGCTCTGTGGCAATACATCATTTTTCATCATCTGCTGCAGGAGCTCTGTGACATAAATGGCTGCATTTTGGCTATTAGCGTATTTACTTTTCAATAAAGGCTCCGCATAACCATCTACGATTGCCAAGATGATTAAATTTCCAATAATGGGGTCTCTATTTAATGTATCCAAAATAGGATATATACCCTTTTGAGCGAGTTCTTTACTATATAATGCTAACTGTAGTTGACCACCCACTAGCGGTTTGGAGGCAGAGTGATTATTTTGAAAGCGAATAGCTTTGCTAGTGTGAGCCTCTGACATATACAATTCGGCAGAACTTTTGTGCGCTTCATTATAAATGGGTACAAGATTCACACCTTTGATGCGTCCATCACTTCCTACATCGTAACCGACAGCTTGAATTAAGCTCACATCATCGATGATATGCTTCTCTGCGCAGCCGCATAGCAAGGTACATACCAACAGAAATTTAGCCCGCTTCATGCTTTTGTTTTCTCCTTTTATATAGTAGATATACTCCTGTTAAGATAGGGATGTATACACCTATAAAATATAAATCAAATTGTGCTACACCATTAAAGAAAGTATTCATAGTATATCGATCATTCAGCATTTCACATACGATCATTACGACCACAAGGCTTACAAAGAGTGTGTACTTCTGTTGGATGCGAAATACCTTCTTCGCACCTCTACTTGCCATCCAAAGCGGCAATACGATATTGGATATAATAACAAACGCATACGCCGATACAGCTAAATACTCCCATCTTTGTAGAAAAGAAAAACTAATTACTTTAAACATGGAAAGCTGCGCCCATATAGTTTGTGATAGTTGCATTTCACTAAAAAATGCAAAAGTAAAGAGAGTGGAAAACAAGTACAGGATGGTTGTAAAGGTTACGCCCCACTGTGCATAGCGGTGTGACGAGGAGGCATTCTTTATAAAAGGATAAAACATAAGCAGCACCTCAAATCCGGCCAATGTATAGGCAGAGTCTTTTGCGGATTGTAATAACGCAGGGAATGAATGATTTAGCAGTGGGAGTAAGTTGTCCCAATGACTGTATTTAATCGGTAAAAAGAGACCAATTACAATAAAAAACGGAATGATAACAGATAAAAAGCAAATTTCAGCTACAGTGCGAAACCCAGCAGAAATAATATAATAGCTTAAAATTAAAAATAATAGTGCTAATACTGCTGTTTGTATCCCTGGAAACATCCATACTTGTACCACCTCGATGTATCCCCGTAATACAGACACGCAGGCCATTAAAAAGTAGAAAATAATAATGGTGTTAATAAAACCGCCTATCCACTTACCAAAAAGTTCTCTATGAATATCGGTAATATCACCTTTTGCGCAATTAAGAAGCCGATACATAATCCATATGAGGACATTAGTAGCCACCCCAGCGATAATGAGTCCAATCCAAGCATTATAACCGGCACTTTTAGCAATGATGCGCTGAAACCCAATAATACCTACTCCAACTTGACTGCTATGAATTAAAAAGAAGGCAAAGTAAGGAGAGACTTGCAAGTGAGGGGGAATTTGTTTCATATGATTCATCTCCTTTTTACCATTCATCAAAGTCAGTACGTGGTTTAAGATGTGAATAATCCTCAACTGTCGTGCGATTTGGATGAGGAGAGCTAGTTTGTGATGTGCGTTTTGTTTGCTTAAAAAAGGGCAAACGAATCCATGTATCCAAAAGGTGTTGCTTACGAAACGGGACCACTCCCGTATACGGACGACCTAAAGAGGATAAACGAAGCATATGTGTTACGATAAATAAAAAACCGATTGCAATGCCAAGCATACCCCATGCTTGCGCTAATACAAGTAAAAGAAAACGAATGAACCGAATGGTGAAACCTACTTTATATAGAGGTGATGTGAAAGCTGAAAGTGCGGAAAGTGCAACAAAAATAATCAGGATATTGCTCGATAAACCAGCTTGCACTGTCGCTTGTCCGACAACAATTCCTCCTACAACACCGAGTGACTGCCCAATTTTTACAGGTAATCTTGTACTTGCTTCCCGGAGCAATTCGATAATCACTTCTAGAAACAACGCTTCCAAAAAAGGTGGAAAGGGAACTGTAGATCGTGAAGATATTAATGTTTGTAATAAATCACGCGGAATGAGTTCATAATGAAATGTCATAATAGCTACATACAAGGGTGTTGCGAACACAGAAAAGATCAAAGCAATAAGACGCAATAACCGAAACGAAGTACCAATAATCCAAGATACATTATAGTCTTCAGTTGAAACAAAAAAATCCAGGAAGGTTGTAGGTGCCATAATCACAGAGGGGGATCCATCGACAAAGATAGCAACTTTACCAGCTCCTAGTGCGGAAGCAACACGATCCGGACGCTCAGTATTCATAAATAAAGGAAAAATAGAATGTGTATTATCCTCGAGCATCTGCTCGATATAAGAGCTATCTAATATTTGATCAAAGGTAATAGCTTGTAATTTTTGAAGAATGGTTTGCACATTAACTGGATCGGCAATCCCATCTAAATACATAACAACTACATTTGTTTTAGAAATCGTCCCTACATCAAGCCCCGTTGTTTTTAAATATGGCAAGGGTAAACGCTTTCGTACAAGCTTAATATTCGTGTCAATATCTTCAATAAATGCTTCTTGTGGACCTACAATCGTCGATTCGTTGATGGCTGTAGCAGATGTACGATATGTGTCAGAGGATACCTTCACCAGCAAAAATCGTTCATCATATTCACGCAATTGTACAGCAGCATATCCTTTTACGATAAGTAGCTGGATTTTTTCAAGGTCAGATATAATTTCCATCACTTCTAGCGGCAATAATTGCTGTAATTCTTCTAAGGATGTTACCTGTGCTTCTTTTAAATACGGCAAAAAGTCCCGTTGTGCAATGTTTCCATCAAGCATTGTCCTAAAAAAGGAAACCCACATAGCATTATCGCTTTCGTGAATGGGATAGCGAACAAAATCCGATGAATCACCGAGTGTTTTAAAAAGCTGCTGGATAGTTGTAATGTTTGTGTCTTTAGGAAATTCGCTCTGCGTTCGTTGCAATGCATGCACCTCCTGCCAATTCATACTTATTATGGAATATTTAAAAAGAATTATTCTATCCGCATGAATCAGACATGTATCTCATATATTGGTACGAGCCTGATGAGGAGGGGACAGAATGAGCTGGTTAGAAGCATTTTTACTTGGGATTATACAAGGTCTAACAGAATTTTTACCGATTAGCAGCACAGGTCATTTGTATTTAGGACGACATTTAGTCGGTCTCGATGAAGCAGGTTTGTTTTTGGATACAATGCTTCATATTGGAACATTGCTTGCTGTGTTTGTTTATTATAAGCGTGACTTTATAGATATGTTGAAAAAACCGTTCGGGAGATTAACTTGGCTATTGGTCATTGGAACAATTCCAGCAGTTATTGTAGGGCTACTATGCAAAGATTTTTTTGACGAGATTTCTAAAACAGGGATAACAATTGGTTGGGAATTTTTGGCCACTGGTGTATTTTTATATTGGGCAGAGCTGGGAAAAGGCGGCAGGAAGAAAATGAAAGATATTACATATGGAGACGCACTTTTCATTGGCTCCTTTCAAGCTTTTGCTATTTTTCCGGCGATTTCACGATCAGGTATGACCATTGTTGCCGCACTTTGGCGGAAGTTAGATCGTGAAACAGCAGCATACTTTTCTTTTTTATTATCTACACCCGCTATTGTAGGTGGTATCGTATTGCAATCAGCTGATTTATTTCAAGGAAAAGCAGAAGCCATTTCCGGTACGGCATTATTCATAGGTGCTGTATCTGCTGCATTTTTCGGATATATTGCAGTTTCTTGGATGATCCAGTACTTACGAAAACACTCCCTTAAGATATTTGCTTATTATGTATGGGGACTCGGTCTGCTCATTTTGTTCTTGCAATATACAGGATTGTTTTAAAAGCATTGTCTCCAGATGGGTAATCATGGTACTCTTGTCTTACTAAGAATGGAAAGGCGTGGTGTTATTGAAAGAGAAAACAATTAATGAAATATGGAGCTGGGTGCGCTCCATTTTACTCGCGTTGGCACTGGCTTTTTTCACAAGCGTTTTTCTTATACAGCCGTACCGCGTCGAAGGGCACTCGATGGATCCGACGCTACACGATCAAGAACGCATTATGGTGTCCAAGCTGTCACACACCTTTCGTTCAACACCTGATTACGGGGATATTGTGATTATTGATAGTCGAATTAATCGGGAACGAAGCTGGTCAGATGATGTTTCAGAGAATGCCATTTATCAGCTATTGTCTCCAGAACAGCCAGAAGGGTTTTTATATGTAAAGCGCATCATTGGAAAGCCTGGCGATGTGATTGAACTAAAGAATGAAAAAGTGTATCGAAACGGAAAGCCGCTAAAAGAAACATACATAAAAGAACCGATGATGGTTATGAATGAAGGTAAGTGGGTTGTGCCGAAATACCACGTCTTTGTGATGGGAGACAACCGTAATAATAGCCGAGATAGCCGAGAGATTGGCTTTGTTCCAATTGATCATGTTCTAGGTAAAAAAATATTTAGTGAATAAGTCCGGAGCCGTGTGGCTTCGGACCTATTTTTGGAAAAAGCATTGAGTGCACCCTATGTAAATTGTAAACTATAAGAAATAGAAAGGGGTGTAGGGATGAGGAGTTTTACACATATAGAAACGCAATTGGAAGAAAAAAAGTTTATAGATGCATCACATGAAATTGTAACGATTATTCATGACATCAAAGCAAAAAAATCTTTTTCGTATGTGAAAATGTATTTAGACGGTATTTCATGTGAAGATGATTTCTATGCGCTGATTCGTCTTTTGGATGAGTGCTATATGTATCAATATAGCGCGTTTCTTGTTCGATATGCGTATGCACGGTTTCAAACACCTAGAACGCTTAGCTGGCTTTGTGAGGAATTGTTAAGTGAAAGAAAACCACTAGATGCGGAAGAATTGTTGCTAAAGGCGCTGAATGACGCTTCAGATCAAGATAAGGGAAGGCTTCATGTTACGTTAGCGAAGTGTTTACTTGACATGTATCGGTATAATGAAGCGTTGTTACATTTGCAACGAGCAGAAGGATATGGACCGGTATCGGACGATCGATGGGGCTATTATCATATGCAGCGAGGTGACTGGGAAGAAGCAGAAGCATTCTTTTTACGCGGGACACAAGGCGGTGATCGCGCCGATGTATGCTGGTATTTTCTCGCACACCTTTATGCTGCAAAGGGAGAGCATGCGCGGTCACTGCAGCTGTTAGAGGAAGGAATTATAAAATATCCGCAAGTTCCGGCACTACAGATGGAGCGTATTCGGCGTTTACGTGAGTTAAAACAATATGACAAATTGTTGGAGGAACTGAATCACTTTGATCAGAAACTTCCCCTTCATGTATATAAAGCGTATTTCGCAGACATGAGAGCTCATGTGTATTATGAACAGCAAAAGGAATCTCATTTGATAAACCTTTTACAAACAGTCCCTTCTTTAAAAACATCACCGTATCAACGTATTGTTACAACTCCGGAAGGAAAAAACGTGAAGCTTCCTGTTACTGCTGTATTACAAAAGGATAATTATTGTGTGCCAGCTAGCATGGAGATGATGCTGCGTTTGTTTGGAGAAACGAAAAATCAAGATGAAATTGGTGCACATATATTTGACCAAAGTGGTTCGAAACTTTCTGAAGCTGTTGCTTATGGAGAATCACTAGGATTTGTGTGTCGCTATTTTACGGGTGAGGTTGCCTTATATAAACAGTTATTAGATGCGGGAATTCCCATTTTGATGACGGTTGACTTTGAACAGGCGGCTCATGTACAAGTAGTGATGGGATATGATGAGCGTTTACAAAGCTTTTATGTACACGATACAAACTCATTAGACCCATTTTTACTTACATATGAAAATTTCCGCCAGCAACATATAAATACACACTATTTATCGATTGTGTGTATACCGTGTCATCAAAAACAAATTGCGGATATATTGCCAAGCTCTGATGATTCGTATTTTAGACAACTATTTTCGATTCTCGATGATGTTGAAAAACATCCACTTACCTTTTCAGAACTCGTTTTGTTTTTAAATCGGCATCGTGACATACCATATACATGGCTATATGTATTAAAGGTATTTGGTGCTGATGATGATAAAATACTTATCGAATATTGTATAGACCGTGCTACTACAGCCTACCCGAATGTAAATTATATCAATATGCATGCTGCGCATTGTCTTGTGCGCATAGATGAAAAAGAGCGCGCTTACCATATGCTTAAGCGTGTTACGAAAAAGACCCATAGCCCCATGTATCATTTTGTTTTAGGGCGTATTCGTTTGGATGAAGAGCGTTATGAAGAAGCTGTGACTCATTTTCGTACATCGTTACAATTGGATCCAGATCAACCAGCGGCGTGGAGCTACATGGCGCTCAGTTATTTGTATCAAGAACAGCATGATAAAGCCTTGCTTTGCTCTACGATTGCGAGAGAACGGGCAGAAACCAGATTTGTACTGGTCAACCACGGTCTGGTTCTAATGGACATGGAATGTTTTCAGGAAGCGTATGATATATTTGATAAACTTGTACAAGAAGATCGCCGTGATGCTTATGTATGGTACGAAAGAGCGCGCTGTGCCAGAAACATAGGAAAGCTTCATTTAGCTGTTCGAGGATTCACGGTTGTAAAAGAATTAGAACCGATGATGCCTTATTCGTACCTACAATTATCGGAACTTTATGAACTTGAGTATGGTGATGAGGAAAAGGCTGTATCCATCCTTAAAGAAGGTATAGCGAAGAAGGAAGATCTCCTTCTATGCGAACGTCTTGCTGACTTTTATTATGAACGAAATCAATTGGAAGCGGCCGAAGACATGTATCAAGCTGCTCTCACACACAACCCCAATCATATGTTTTCTCATGTAGGTTTAGTCAATGTATATATGAGAAAAAACGCACGTAAGGGAAAGGAATATCTCTTTGCAATCTATCCGCAATTTAAAACAGAGGGTGACTTCTTACTCAATGCAGGAAAGACACTTTGGGATTATGCTACGCAAGAGGACGAAGCAGAGGAAGCATTGTCAATGATAGAGCGGGGGATGTGCTTCATTTCAACAAAAGAAGCGATAGATATGTATGTGAGTTGTATCCAAAACACATGGTATATACAAAGAGGGATACAGTTTCTTCATAAACTATTGGATAAAGAACCTGATCATATCATACTCCTTTGTTCTATAGGTGTTTTATATGAGCAGCAAACACAGTATACAAAAGCAATTGCACAGTACGAGACGGCTTTACATATAAAAGAAGACTTTCTTCCATATTATCGACTCGGAGAAACATATGAAGCGATGCATGAGTGGGAACGCGCTCGTACGTATTATGAGAAATGCTTAGCATTTGATGACGTTTCTACAGTTCATGTAAAGCTGGCAGAATTGTATCATTTAGAGGAGAATGAGGAAAGGGAATGGCACCATATGTTGCAAGCGGTAAAGCAAGATCCGCTTCGTATGAATATGGAATATTTGGCTTCTATGGCTACCACGTCCAGGAGGCATAAAGAACTACTGGACGTACTGCAAACGATGGACAATGTACCTGAAAATTGGCGAATGGACAGTTTGGCATATCTATACGGTGCAATCGGTAATGCGGCACAAGAAGAGAGTTACCTACAACAAGCGTTTGCGCTTGATGAACAACAAGCTGAAGTCATGCAGCATTACGCAATGTTTCTTGTGCAAAAGCAACACAAAAAGGCAAGTAACATTATCGCTGAACTCATAAAAACACAAGTCCATCATGAAGGTCTTTATACACCGTATCTACAAGCGATGAAGCAAGGTAAAGGCTTCTTATATGTGTCTAGTATGCTGCAGAAATTATCTCTTTCTGCGGAAGATAAAAGTTATGCGTTTATGTATGCGGCAACAGCAATGGAGCCTTTTCTTATGCAGCAACAGGAAGGAGATACATCTGGCTGGAAGAAAGCGTTGAAAAAGATTGCATCATTTACCAAACACTTACTGTCGGTAGGAACAGTGATTGATTTATATGAAACTGCATTGAAGCTATATCCTAACAATCATGATGCAGCGCAGCGGTTTGCGAACTTTTATGAGAATGCCAATCTGACCGATGACGCAGCAAACACGCTTCGGCAAGCATTACAAAAGAGTTGGAATTATGAAACGGGCTACCAGCTCGCTGCATTGCTGTTACATCATGCAAATAGTGAGGATATGCTAGAGGAAGCATTACACTTATCACAGCAGTTACTACAGGAACAGCCTGTAGATTCACTACTATGGCGCCTGCATGCGTATATATTGGCGGATTTAGATAGAGAAGAGGCAGAACACATCTTTTTACGCCTGGTGGAGCAAATTCCAACGAGTGAACATTACCTTGCACTTGCAAGGTTGTATAATGAGAACGAACGATATGAGGAAGCAGTTACATTAATAAGAAAAGGGCTAAAGCAGCATGCGGCAGACGGCCTACTGCATGTAGAAATGAGTATCGCGCAGCATCAATTAGGTTTTACGCTTGAAGCATTAAAACAAATGGATCAATTGCTCTCCGTAGATGCGGATGATCTAATGGGACGTTATCATCGTGCTCGTTATTTAGCAGCATTGCATAGGGTAGAAGAGGCAAGGGAAGAGCTTGCTAGGGTTTTGGCGGACGATGAGAGCGGTTATTTCGAATCTCTTGCCGAGCATGATCCGGAATTGCATGTCCTGTCTATACAGCAGATGTAAAACTACTTAAATTGGAAAGGACAAACACACAATTTTCATGCTAGGCTAAGGGACAGGCTCGTTTGTCCATCTGTGAACATATACAGTAATGAGACAAACCAAGGGGGTTATCAAACATGTATTATCCAAATCCTTACTGTTTACCATGTCAGCCGCGTCCGCAACAAATTTGCTGCACAACATTTTATCCAACACCAACTTATGTGCAACCAGCTATGACTATGCCAATGACACCGAATATGATGCCAAATACAAGCGTCATGGGTGCACAAGCAAATCAACCGAATATGTTGCCAACACCGCGCAAATTTTAATGAAAGAAAAAGATCCTTCATGGATCTTTTTTATTTATCAGGTAAATAAGGTGCTGAGAACCCGATAGATTATTTTTGAATTAGACGTGCTCCAAATACGTAGATAGGCGTATGATATAACGTATCCTGCATTTACCTCCCTTACAAAAGAAGGGATGATGTTTAATATGTATAGTAATAACAATGCACCACTTGTAGCAGGTGCCAATATGGCTCCTCCAACGTATGTAGCTCCGTCTTACACTGCTCCATCCATGTGTGCACCAACATATGTTGCACCAACTTACGGATATTGCGGCTATCAAAGAGGCGGCAGCGGTTTCGCAATCATCGTTGTATTGTTTATCCTACTCATCATTATTGGAGCAAGCTTCTGTCATCGTGATTGCTAAACACTTTTAAAAACCCTTGTACCAGTTACTGGGGTTTTTATTTTTCATCTTTAACATGATGAAATCTTGTTTATAGCTACTAAGAGGAAACGGAATATCATACGCCAGTAAAAAAGAGACAGACAGCTGGTCTTCAGGAAAATGATTAAAAAGGGGTGTTAGAGCACTCTATAAATCGTTGTTTTGGAATGTGAAGATACTGAGAAAGAGAAACTTAAGAGAATCAAAATTTGCTAAGTGATATTGAGGTAAGATAAAAACATCAAACAAATGAACCGAATGGTTAATCAAAAGCTAATACGAATAATCGTTACAAATCTCTTCTGTCTCAAAAATAAGAGTATTCTTCTTTTGAGAGACAGGAATATTTACAAATCAATCACTTCCTATAATTTGTATTATGTAAACTGACAAAAAAACTCAATTAGCAGAAGGCTTCCCTTCTCCAAGTTGACATAGTTTTTACTATGGTCAACACGTCGCGGCATTTGTTGACGATAATGTTTGTTGACCATAACGAGCGCTATTGTGTAGATTTCACCATGTTTCTTACAGGAGGTTTTATGTATGCGATTAACACAAGCGTTTGATGAATTCATCTTATATATCCAGATTGAGAAAAACTAATCCATACGGACGATTGACAGTTATTCACACGATTTCAAGTGTCTCATGAACTTTCTGCATACCAATGCGCGTTCTACCAATTTGACTGATATACCCCCTTCCCTGTGCAGACGATTTATACAACATTCTGTATATATGACTCTCAGTGCTGCCTATTTTTGTTATTGATTATGCCTTGCTGCACGAATTAGTGCATTAACTAAATGAAAAGGAGCAGCTACAAAAGCTGCCCCTTTTCATTTCAAGATATCGGTGATTTTGAATCTATACTCATCTGGAAGTTTATCTACTTCACGAGAAATTTGCGCCCTGAAACTTTCATTACACCTTTTTAAAAGTATTATCAGATTTGTGTGATGATTGTGTGATGGCAGACTTACCTCTTTAAAGTACTTCATTAAGAACTTATTCATATTGAATGACCGATTTATCAAATTGTTCTTAGTATAAAATGTACAAAATTTCTTGTCCGTAAATGAAGACAAAAAAATATGTGTAAATTCAATTACACATAGCATTAAATTAATATTTTGTTATCCAGATGTACAAACTTTTTGGCCCTTTATGGTTTGCTCCATCACTTAATTATTTCATTGTTTGTATTTCTTTTAAACATTCTCTACATCTCTAAAATAACGAATCGCTTTTGGTTCCTCACCGATGCTGTGCAGTCCCCACGTTTCTTCTATAAAAATCTCTGCAATTTTGCTGTATACATCCACGTATTTGCTGGCTAGCTGCAATGCAACGGCACTTTCATATAGATTTGCCATTTCTTTAGCGAGCTGTTTTGCTTCTAGTGTTTGTCTGTCATGATCTAATTGAGCGAAAATATGGAGTTTTGTTTCTAACTCCTGCAATTTACAATTCACAATTTCTTTCATTTCCTCTTCAGGCAAGTCATGCATGCGCTGTTTCATATTTTCTATAAACAATGTGTGAGCATTAAACTTGTTCACAAGTCTTATGAGTTCGAGACCTAAAATATTGGAGGTTCCTTCCCAAACGGTAAGCACCTGGGCATCACGGAGAAGTCTTGGCGTGACAAAATCTTCAATATAGCCATTACCGCCGTGCATTTCAATGGCTTCATGCGCGAAATGAATGGCTTGTTCCGCGGTTTCTTTCTTCATAAGTGCGATAAATAAGCGGTTTAAGATGCGTTCTTGTCCAGATGCTTTTTCATCTGTCACCTTTTGGTAAAGCTGAATCATATCAAAAACAGCAGCGAGCTCGACCGCGTGTTTAGCTGTTAGCTTGCTGATTGTATGCTGCACCATAGGAAACGCAAGTAAGGGTTGACCAAATGCGGTTCGTTTACTGGCATATTCTTTTGCTTCTGCAAGTGCACGCCGCATAATCCCTACCGATGCAACAGCATTGCAAATACGTGATAAATTAAGCGCTTCCAGCATATAATAAAATCCTTTGGCAGGATCACCAACAACATAGGCTTTAGCACCGTCAAATTCGACTTCCCCGGATGGAACGGCTCTTACCCCTAGCTTGTCTTTGAGACGACGAATGCGGATGCCATTTAATGACCCGTCTTCTCTACGCCATGGCACAGCAAAGAGTGTTAAGCCTTTAGATCCTGTTGATGCTCCCTCCATTCGTGCCAAAACCATCGCAACGCCGCACATACCAGCATTGGAAGCAAAGTATTTTTCTCCGTACAAGTGAAAAACCCCTTCCTTCTGCACGGCCTTTACTATATTTGCCCCAACGTCCGACCCTCCTTGTCTTTCTGTTAAAAAGGTTGCCCCTTCGTATAAAGGTAGATCTCCTGTAGCGCACACATGACCTAAAAATTGTTCCTTCACAGCATCTGATGCATAATGATCCAATAAGTAGGCTGTAGCCATCGTTAAGGTAACCGGACAGTAAAATCCGGCTTCTGCTTGTGACAGCACATAGCCAAGTGCAAAGCTATACGTATAATCTCCTTTTCGACCAAGTCTGGGGATATCCTTATGTACATAACCAACAATACCAGTTGCGTATGTTTCTGCTACGGTTTGCTTGTATCCCTCATTTACCCATACTTCTGAGATATCATATCCCATTTTGTTGTACTTCATCAACTGCGGCTGCCCTTCACGGTCGGTATACCGCGCACGTTCATCTATTTCATTTGCGACACGTGCGCCGAAACGTGTTAATACTTCATGTGTATAGGTAAACAATTCTATATCTACATATTCTTTCAAAAGCGTCTGCAAAACCGTGTCTTCCGTATAAAAATTACGAAGCTGCTGCGCTACTAATTCCGAAGCGTTCATCAAATCCCCCCTCTTTTCTACTTTCTATTCATTTGACGTGCGACATCATTTTTCCTTTTAAAGCGAGTTGGTCACACATGAATAAAAACAGCAGGAATATGCTTCCTGCTGTTTTACGTCCCGCAAAATGTTCGGTAAGGAATATTTGACGGCGGGGGTGGTGCTGTATATGTATCGTCATTTGGATGTACGTATGGATTTTGCAGCGCGTCTAAAAGATTCTTCGTCACACTGTAGTCCCCTTCTGTCGCTGCTGTCAGCGCTTCCTCTACGCGATGATTCCGCGGTATTACAGTGGGATTGCTCGCTTGCATCAATTGTTGTATCTCATCTTTTGTGTTTGGTTGCTTGTCTCGTCTAGACTGCCAGCGTTGTTGCCATTCTGTAAACGCCTCTGTGCGAAACAAAGGTGATTTGTCACAGGTATGATAGGTAAGGGCACGAAATGTGTTGGTATAATCTGCTTCATGCTCCTCCATGAGTACAAGCAAATCGCCAATAAGTTTCTTATCTTCTTTTTCCTCCTGAAACAGTCCGAGTTTTGCCCGCATCCCCGTTTGCCAATGACGTTCAAATTCGGTTGCGTACGCGGAAAGTGCATCTTGTGCAAGTTCCACGGCTCGATCCTGTTCGTGATGCAGGAGCGGTAAAAGTGTTTCAGCAAACCTTGTCAAATTCCAGCCGCCAATATAAGGCTGATTGCCATATGCATATCGACCTTCTCTATCGATAGAGCTAAACACCGTTCCGCGGTCATAGGTATCCAGGAAAGCACACGGGCCATAGTCAATGGTTTCTCCGCTAATTGTCATATTATCCGTATTCATTACCCCATGGATAAATCCAACAAGCTGCCACTTAGCAATCAATGCAGCTTGGCGATTAACAACTTCCTGCAAGAAAGAGACATAGGGATTCTCTTGCTTTGCGGATTCAGGGTAATGGCGCCAGATTGCATAATCTGCAAGCTCTTTTAATTCTTCGAGTGTACAAAAGTTTGCTGCATAAGCAAAGGTACCGACACGTAAGTGACTGGAAGCGACCCGTGCTAATACAGCACCGGGAAGAGTGGTTTCGCGAATGACAGCTTCACCTGTTGTAACGACAGCTAGACTGCGAGTCGTAGGAATACCAAGCGCATGCACTGCTTCGCTGATGATATATTCACGAAGCATTGGTCCAAGTGCAGCGCGTCCATCACCGCTGCGTGAGTATGGTGTTCTTCCCGGCCCTTTTAGCTGGATGTCAAAGCGTGCTCCTTCAGGTGTAATTTGTTCCCCTAATAAAACAGCTCGTCCGTCTCCTAACATGGTGAAATGTCCGAATTGATGACCAGCATAGGCCTGTGCAATCGGTAATGCCCCTTTTGGTAAGTCGTTTCCGGAAAAAATTGCAGCTCCCTCTTTTTGCAGCACTTCCGTATGTAAACCAAGAGAAGCAGCCAAAGGTTCATTTAATATCACAAGTGCTGGTGTGCGTACAGGAGTAGGTTTTTGTACGGTGAAAAATGTCTCTGGCAAGTTTGTATAGCTATGCTCTAGATTCCATCCCATTTCTTGATTCATAGTCCGCCTCTTTCATTCATATTGATAGGTCATTGCCTTCAGTATAACAAAATATACATTCTTTCCCTATTACTTTGCCTCTAAGAATATCTTTCCTATGTCCGCATACATTCATTATAAACGAAAGGAGTGTGCACAATGCCTTATATAAAAATTGATCGTGATGTAGAGCTGTTTTATACAGAACAAGGCACAGGAACTCCCGTTATTTTTCTTCACGGTGTGTGGATGAGCAGTCGCTTCTTCAAAAAGCAATTACCATACTTCTCTAAGCATTATCAAACCTTCCTGCTGGATTTTAGAGGTCATGGTCAATCCTCAATGACCACTAGCGGCCATACTATTGCGCAATATGCAAAGGATTTGTATACATTTATTGAAAAAAAGCAACTGAAAGAAGTTGTATTAGTAGGATGGTCAATGGGTGCTTTCGTTGTATGGGAATACTTAAAACAATTCGGCGAGGAAAATATAAAAGGTACTGTTATTGTAGATGAAATGGCATCAGATTTTAAATGGCCTGACTTCCCTCTAGGTGCGTTCGATATGGCAACACTTATTCATTTTATGAGAGGTATCCAAACAGACCGGGAGGCATTATTAAGAGGATTCTTACCGCTTATGTTTAAACGTGAGGTGGATGAAGCAGATTTGACTTGGATGCTCAAGGAAACAATGGCTATGCCAGAAAACATCGCCAGCGCCATTTTATTTGATCAATCTGTTGTCGACTATCGCAATGACTTCCAAGATTTCCAAAGCAAAACCCTACTTTGTTTCGGACGCGAGGAAAAATTAATTCCAGTTGCTGCTGGAGAACAAATTCGTGACGCACTGGCGAACGTCGAACTAGAGATTTTTAATGAAAGTTGTCACTGCCCCTTCTTAGAGGAACCGGCATTATTTAACACAAAGCTAGATACATTTATACGTAGCTTGTGAATGATAAGAAAGAAAGCTGTTATAGGCTTTCTTTTTATTTTTCTATAAATCACTTTGATTTTATCGTATGATTATATGAGAAAACTGTTTGGAGGAATACATGCCTACAAATCGAAAACAAAAGAAAATAGACGATACCTATACGTGGAGAGATTTTATCTGGAATGTATTCGCGTGTGTTCCAGAATTATTGTTATATGCATTCCGTCTATTGCGGTATGTGATACACGGGATTATTAAACTTTTTACATTTGCTAATTAAATGATTGTTACGACACAAAAAAGCACCTATTAAGGTGCTTTTTTGTGTGTAGTAGATAAAATTAGTATCTTCTTCCTCTAGATCTTTTGTATTTATAGTCGTAGCGTCTATCTTCTTTTTCATTTTTGTAACTTTTCTTTGTGTCTTCATTTTTGCTTTTTGTTGTTTTATCTTCTTGTTCTTTGTTACCATCTTTATCTTGCTTTGTTTGATCATCCTGCTCTTTGTTTTCACCTTGCTCTTGCTTGTTTTTATGATCCACTTTTACACTTTGAATATGAAACATCGGAACAAAGATGGTCTCGCCCTTAGATTCAAGAATTAATGTGTTTCCTGATCTTCCTTGCAAAGTTCCTTTCAGTTTACGATTGATTTGGATAGGGTGTCCTTTCATGCTATCCAATAGCGTTGCAAAGCTTAAACCCCTAAATAATTGATCAGAACAAGTAGATTTTTGTTCGTTTTTGCTTTCTTCTTTTTGGTTTTCTTCTTTTTGGTTTTCTTTATTTTCATTCTCTTCAGCATTGTCTACTTCATTAAACATACTCATGCTTTTGATATGATGCATGGAATAATAATAGATACCTTCTTTAGATTCTAGTGCACAGTAATCACGTTTGACAGCACGTAATGTTCCTTTGCTTTTTTCAGGACCGGCAAAATTGATTTGCACTTCAGACCCCACTAATCGTTTCATTTCCTTCATATTTTGTAGTTTTTCCAAAATAAAACCCTCCCATAAAATTTATAGCATGTATCGCTATTGCATGATATGTATGGAGTGTGGACAATGTATGAGACACTTGACCAATTTAGAAAAAAAACTGAACACAAAAAAGTCTTCTATAGAAAAAAAGCCTTCGTATGAAGGCTTTTTACATATGATTCATTTCTTCAAGGATGGCCAGTAAGTATTCCCAGGTACGGATTGTAGATGGGATGTCGAGATGCTCATTTGGTGTATGCACATCATACATATCAGGTCCTAATGAAATGGCATCAAGACCGGACATTTTTTCTGTAAAAATACCGCATTCGATACCTGCATGAATCGCAATAATTTCGGCTTCTTTGCCGTATTTCGCTTGATATACCTTTTTACATAGTTCGCGGATGGGGGAATCTGGATTGTACCCCCATTCTGGATAGTCGCCTTTCGTTTCTAGCGTACCGCCCAGTAGTTCGGCAATGACCTTTATTTGCTGAAGTGTTTGCTCTTTTAAACTTTTTACAGAACTGCGAATTTCATTTTGCATACTTACTTCTGTATCAGATGTTGTGATAACCCCTAGGTTTGTGGAGGAAACAACTAATTCATCAATATCCAAACTCATACTTTGAACGCCATTTGGTGTTAGCATAATGGCTTGTACGACCGCTTTTGTTGTTTCTTTTGAGAATACGCGCTCTGCTTTTGTTTTCTCAAGCTTTACATATATACCTGGGTCTGAAGCACGCAATTCATTTTGGAACACCGTGTGCCATTCATCGACTTTTTTTGTTAGAACTGCTACGTCTTGTTTTTCTACGACCACAACAGCTTCAGCTTCTCTTGGGATGGCATTTGATTTTAATCCACCATTGATTTCGCCTAATGTATAAGAAACTGAATGCGACAAATCATGTAAAATACGACCTAGCAACTTATTAGCATTGCCGCGTTCCTTATTGATTTCCATACCGGAGTGGCCGCCGCGCAAACCGCCGATAATGATACGGTATGCTTCTGCATACGGTGAATGTTCCCAAACAATCGGAAGGTTCAATTTTCCTTTTACACCGCCAGCGCTGCTGACAAGAAGCTTACCTTCTTCTTCTGTGTCCAAATTGATGAAAATCTTCCCCGTAAAATGGCTTGGCTCTACCGCGATAGCGCCGCCCATCGTCGTTTCTTCTTCTGTCGTAATGATAACCTCAAGTGCTGGATGAGGGATATCCTTCGCATCTAAAAGCGCTAGAGCATATGCGACCGCAATCCCGTTATCCGCCCCAAGAGTAGTACCATTCGCATAGAGCATATCACCATCAATACGCCAAGAAATGGGATCGCTCTTAAAGTTATGTACAGTTCCTTTGTTTAGCTCGCATACCATATCCATATGACCTTGCAAAATAACCGTAGGTGCATGTTCATACCCTGGTGTGGCTGCTTTTTTTATGATAACGTTTAATGCGTCATCTTGTACGACAGTGAGACCACGTTCATTGGCAAATGCAACTAAATAATCACTAACTTGCTTTTCATTTCCGGATTCGCGCGGAATATCAGAGATTTCTTTAAAAAATGCAAATACGGCATGTTGTGTTAATTCTTCTAATTGAAACATATGTACCATCCTTCCTTGTTTTGCTCTCTCCATTATAGCGTTTGGATAGCAAATGCAAAACGCCTTTCTATAAGTAAGAAAGGCGTTTTGTAAAGAATTACTCTCCTAAATCTACATTGTGGTATACTTGTTGTACATCTTCTAAATCTTCTAATGCATCAATTAACTTCTCAAATTGTGCTTGCGCATCTGAAGGAAGTTCAACCTCATTTTGTGGCAGCATAGTTAGTTCTGCCACTGTAAATTCTGTGATGCCCGCTTCTTTAAACGCGTTTTGGACGGCATGAAATTGATCTGGCTCTGCATACACGATAACAGCCTCATCTTCTTCTAACACATCACGTACATCTACATCTGCTTCCATTAAGAGCTCAAGTACCTCATCAGCAGACTTTCCTTCCATACCAATAACCGCAGTCGCATCGAACATATACGTTACAGATCCGCTCACACCCATGTTACCACCGTTTTTATTGAAAGCAGAACGAACTTCAGCCGCTGTGCGGTTTACATTGTTTGTTAATGTATCAACAATTACCATAGCGCCGCTTGGTCCGAAGCCTTCATAACGAAGTTCATCATAATTCTCTTCCGAACCACCTTTTGCTTTTTCAATCGCGCGATCGATGATTGCTTTTGGTACACTGTATGTTTTAGCACGCTCTAATACTACTTTCAAAGCTTGGTTAGACTCTGGATCTGGCTCCCCTTGCTTTGCCGCCACATACACTTCACGTCCAAATTTAGCATAAACACGAGCTGTGTTTGCATCCTTTGATGCTTTCTTTTCCTTGATATTGTTCCACTTACGACCCATACTGAACACTCGCTTTCAACATTATATATACACAAAATTATAATAGTATAAAATAAGCGTACGATTCAACATTTATTCGCTTACTATCTTCTATTATAGCGCAATGTAACGGGAATTTGCGAGTTTCATAGATGGAAACCGCCTCTTTTGTATAAGCAAAGTCGTATAGGATATGCTACATCATGAGGTGAAGGAAATGAAAGAGTCACTATTAGAGATCGTGCCGTCTGCAGTAAAAATACTGCTGCAACAAAAATACGGAGATAAGCGTCTATTGGATGCAATCGTAACGGAAGCTACTTCTTATGAGTTTCAGCCAGAAGAGATTGTACCGTGCATTATGGCAGCATATTACGCGTATCAATCAGCTGATTATCCCCCAGATACAGAGGAAGAGCAGAAAATGCTAGTGTTTTATACAGCTATACGTGCCGCATTAAAGCTACTTTCATATGGTAAGTATAAAGCAGTACGTACCAAGGAGGGGTGGATGCGTTATTCATAAAAAACACCATAACAAAAACGCGCCGGAGTAGGCGCGTTTTTGTTAAATACGATTATAGTCAGCTTTCCACTGTTCAATCGCTTTTTTGATGTCATCAGGCTTCATTCCTTCGGCTGCCGCCTTCTCGCACAATGCGGGAAGCTCGCTGTCGGACGCAAATCGTAACGCGACAATTTGCCCCATTGTAAGTGATGGATTTGGCAGCTTTCCGGTTAAAACATAATGGCGTAAGCTTTCTTCTGCACGAATCGCACGATCTTGGGCTTTTAAGGCATACAAACGTACCAACGCCATCGTGATTAAGAGTGCCGCTGCCAAAAGAACTAAAGTAGTAGCTGTAAGCACTTGCTCATCACTATTTATTGCGCGAAACAAATTAACAATAGCAGTGACCAATGCCCCTAACACTAATACAGATAATACATAATGATAAAGCGGATGCATGCGTGTATGATTTTGATAATTTTGTTCCTTCATCACTTTTCCCCCTTATTCCCACTTGAATGTGTAACTAGCGATAATAAATGCTCCGATTAACCATCCGCCTAAAATGGCGGCTTCCATACCAAGACTTGCAAAGGATGCCCCAACATTCATTGTCTCACGCAATGCATGACTGAGATGGGCGATGGGAAGCACATGGACGATAGGCTGTAAAAATTCTGGCATATTTTTAATTGGGAAAAAGACACCGCCAAGAAACAGCATCGGAAACGATAAAAATCCCGCAATTGGTGCAGCGCTTTCCGGTGTTTTCGCAATACCGGCAATAATAAAGCCAATCGCCATAAATGCCAGTGTCCCTAAAATAACAAAGCTCACTAACGTGAACCAGGAACCTCTTACCTCTACATTAAAAATAAGACGTGCGACGCCGAGGACAATCAAAGCTTGAAGCCCGTTAAGTACGAGCCGAGCTGAGATTTGAGCGGCGATGAAGGTAGAGGCTTTAAGTGTTGTTCCTTGCATACGTCTTAGAATGCCTCTTTCTCGCCAAGCGGCAATTTGGCCGGCCACCCCATTCATGTTGTTGCTCATAATCATCATGGCTACAATACCTGGAACTAAAAAATCAATATACTGTAAATTTAGTGTTTCTACACCTTTGGCATCCGTAACAACCACAGGCTGGTACGCCGTTTTTTCTTTACTGATGCCGTCCACGACATTGTTGACCAATTGCAAGCCGACCTGTGAGACAGCCATATTGGTTTCGTTATAATATACCGGAATGGAAGCAGGATTAGAACCGGCTGAGATTGTTTGTCCATATCCTCTTGGTATGACAACAACAAGCTGAATATCGCCCTTTTTTAATTGCTGCAAGGCTGTAGATTCTTTCTCTAATGTTTGGACATCGATGGCTTTGTAGGATTTTAGTGCTTTTTGCATATCGCTTGATTGTGCGGATTGATCTTGGTCTACTATCCCTAGCGTTACACTCATTCCGTTGCCATTCCCTAAAAAAGATCCGAGCATAACCATTAAAAAAATCGGAAAAGCAAGCGTCCAAAATAACACTTGTCGATTGCGCATAAAAATGCGCAGCTGCGTTAGAGTTAATTGCCAATATGCTCTCATGCTTCTCGCAAGCTCCTTCCTGTCATATGTATAAACACATCTTCAAGTGTCGCTGTTCTTGTTTGTAAGTCAAGGAGCTGCAGGTCATGCTGCGCAGCAAAAGCAATGAGACTTGTAAGTGTTGCTTGTAAATCATCTGTATATAGAATATGAAAATCTTTTTGTGAACCTATTTGTTTTACACCATCTATAGCAGCAAGGTCCACTGTATGTTCTTCACCAAAACGAAATTGCACTGCACTACTGGATTGTAATTGCTTGACGAGCTCATTTGGTGTATCTAGAGCAATCAATGTACCTTGATCCATAATGGCAATGCGGTCGCATAACACATGAGCTTCATCCATATAGTGGGTAGTCAGCATAACTGTTTTGCCCCGCTCTTTTAAGCGCAAAACAATATCCCATAATGTACGTCTTGCTTGGGGATCAAGTCCTGTTGTTGGCTCATCTAGAAAGATAACCAGCGGATCGTGAACCAGTGCTAAAGCAATAGCAAGGCGTTGTTTTTGACCGCCTGATAGGCCTTTAATCCTGTTGTTTCGCTTATCTGTCAGCAGCATATCTTCAATTAAATCCGGAATAGAAACATGCTTTGGATAAAAGCTGGCGTACAGATGTAAAATTTCTTCAACAGTTAATAATTCAAATAACGTGGTAGATTGTAGCTGTACACCAATCACTTCTTTTACTTTTTGCAAGTCTGTAACAATATCATAATCTGCAATAGTGGCTGTACCACCATCTGGCTTTCTTAGTCCAACGAGCATTTCCAGCGTCGTTGTTTTCCCAGCGCCGTTTGGACCCAACAAGCCAAAAATTTCTCCTTTTTGTACTTCAAACGTATTGCCTTTGACCGCCTGAAAGTCACCATATGTTTTAACAAGACCTTGTACCCGTATGATGGGTTCCATCGTATGCACCTCTCATTCTATTTCCGTTTAAATAGCCGCTTCCACGTACATAACTTTTGAAAGCGATTCATCCATTCACACGCTGGATTCAATGCATGTTCACGCAAGCAGTAATAGCGAGTTCTGCCTTCTTTGCGCTGCGAAACGAGTTTAGCTTGCTCTAGCACCTTTAAGTGTTTAGACACTGCTGGAAGCGACATGTCAAACGGAGCTGCCAGTTCTGTAACACTCCTCTCTCCATCTGCAAGCATCTCAAGAATGCTTCTTCTAGTGGGATCTGCTAATACCGAAAACACATCATCCAAATAATCATCACTATACTTAACCATATGGTTAAGTATAGTGATGATTAGGTTGTACTGTCAAATAATAATAAATATAAAAAGAACGCAACAGTTGCGTTCTTTTTAAGAGCGATATTTTCTTCTCTCCATACGTGTTTGTCCTTCTACTGGTTTATCTACAGTATTGATAGTAAAATCCATTTCTTTCGGCTCTTGTTTCTGCCGGTTAAGAGCCTTCTTTTTGCGTAAATGAACGTTTGGCAATCTAGGCAAGCGAGGTAAGGAAATACGATAGCTCGGGCGTTTCCGTTTCTTTTTTCGCCTTTCTTTTTTTGGTTCTTCGTCTCTGCGAGGGCTTAATAAGCCACCAATCAAAAAACCGCCAATCATAAGTAATAGATACAGTCTTTCTGTTGTAAACGTATTTAACATGTTTTGCAATGTAAGTAATGACTGTGTTTCCTTGATATCCCACAGAACGGCTCCCCATAAACCAAGCAAAGCACCTGTGATGGCGTACGTGCGGAACTTGAACACAAATGGAATGATTGCGACACAGGCAGCAATTTTCGCATGAGATATAAGCGTATCTACCGTCACAAACGTATCATAAAGTACCCATATATTCGTAAAAAACGCACTGTATGTGATCCAGCTCCAGAAACGAGAAGAAGTGCGCTTTGTCATGTAGCTTGCTACGCTCGTTACAAATAACAGACCGCCAAGAAAAATAGATAACATCACTGGAAATTGTTTTATATAGCCTGCAATGGGAAGAAGAAAGCTCAGTAGGATAAGGAATATATCAAATAATTTCATCACTTTCGCTCCTTTCTGCAAAATCATATTGTAGTATGAAGTACACCGGAACGCAATTCATTTCTTTATCAAAATATGACATAACGAATAAAAAACGCAGGATAATGCTCCTGCGTTTTTTATTCGTTAATTACGGGTTTATCGTAGTTAAATCCAAATGTCTCAACTGTGACCTTTTTCATCTTTTGTTCGGTTAGGGGTTTATCTACACTATTACGCTTCACATTAACAATTTCATTGACAACATCCATACCTGCAATGACTTTCCCAAATGCCGCATATTCTCCATCAAGCTGCGAGGCATCTGCCACCATAATGAAAAACTGCGAACCTGCCGAGTTTGGATCGTTTGCTCTCGCCATAGAAAGCACACCTGTTTGATGCTTTAAATTATTTTTAAAACCGTTAGCTGTAAATTCCCCTTTGATGGTGTGACCAGGACCACCAGTTCCTGTTCCAGTAGGATCACCGCCTTGAATCATAAAACCTGGGATGACGCGATGAAACGTTGTACCGTCATAAAACCCTTTTTGTACCAGTGAGATAAAGTTTAAGACTGTATTTGGGGCAATATCCGGATATAGCTCTGCTTTTATTTGTTTATCGTTTTCCATGACAATTGTTACTACTGGATTTTTATCCACCTTTATTTTCTTGACGGTTTCTGTCTTAGGCTTGTCCCCGTCTGAACAGCCCACGAGTAACAACATGAGGCAAAGTGAATACAGAAATGCTTTTAGTTTCATTGTGTTCGTTCCTTTCTATGTATGCTTACAACGCTTTTATTGTACTCTTTTTCAAAACAGATGTATATATCAGGCATGCCGTAATGATATACTATATGGAAAAATCATGTAATGACAAGGGGTGTAAGCATGGATCGTTATTATGTTGGTGTGATATGTATTATCTTGTCTGCGATTGGGTTTGGCATGATGCCCATTTTTGCGCTGTATGCGTATGAAGGCGGCATTAACGTGACGGCTCTGTTATTTTTTCGCTTTTTATTCGCGGCCCTTCTCTTTTTCTTATACAGTATGATGAAGAAGCTTCGTGTAAGGGTAGGGAGAAAGGAATGTACAAGCCTGATTGTATTGGGAGGCGGACTGTATACAATTCAATCATTAACGTATTTTTCATCTATCCAGTACATACCTTCTTCGCTTGCAGCACTACTTTTATACATGTTTCCTATTTTTGTTACGCTGTTATCTTTTGTATTAGAAGGAGAAGCCGTTACAAGAAAAACGGTTTCAGCGATCGTGTTATCATTGGGCGGACTTGTGCTAGTACTCGGTGCTTCCTTTGACGTACTAAAGATGAGCGGTGTTATATATGCGATAGCGGCCGCGGTCGTATATTCTTTATACATTGTTTACAGCAACCGTGTTCTTCAGACAGTATCGCCTATTGTAACAAGTGGTTACATCGCTTTATTTGCAGCCGCCTCTTTGTTTGGGGTGAGTATCTGGCAAGGTACCCTTTCTATAGACTTCTCCTGGAGGGTTTGGCTTCCTGTAGCGGCAATTGTTTTCATCTCAACTGTTATGACCATGCTTACATTCTTTAAGGGGTTGTCGCTCATTGGTTCTACCAAGTCCTCCATTATTTCTATGATTGAGCCGCTTGTTACCATCGGTTTATCGGCCGCATTTTTGGGAGAGCGTTTATCACAATGGCAAATGCTTGGCGGAATGTGCGTTCTTTCCGGCGCTTTACTTGTCATTATCGTACGAGGACATCAGACAGAAGCTGAGATAGAATGCGAAAAACACACGCTGTAATAGCGTGTGTTTTTCTGTTAATCGTTACGTTCTTGAATCGTACGATATAATCTTTTAATCGTTTCAACATGCAGTGCCTCATGATAGAAACTAAATAAAAATGTTTCACCAATGGTATGAAATGTCATGCCGGAACGATTTGTAAACGGTCCAGGAAGCCTTGCCTCGAGACGCTCTGGTATAAAGGTTTGAATACGTTCTTGTTGCAACTTACTTTCGGTAAGCAATTGCGCAAAGGAAGGCGGTGTTTCTTGCCAATCCGCTGGCTTTGTACCAGCTGCGAATAATCTCTCATATTGCAAAGGCACTTGAAGTATTTCACCAGCTGCTCCAAAAACAAGACGTTCTTGCACAAAGAGGATATGACCAAGATTCCAGCGGATGCTGTTGTTAAAGCCTTCCGGTACACTATCAGCTAAGCTTTCAGGTATTTTCTCCATGAGATTTTCAGTGATGGTTCTTACTGTTTTCATATGTGTAAACAAAAGATTTTCCATAGTTGCCTCCGTTTCTTATTTCTGATCAAGGATAGGTCAGATGACGATACTTTATTTTATGTAGTTCTTGTTCATGATTTATTTTCCTTCTTTTGGTATTGCTTGTAACTACATTTTCTTTATCATCAAAACCCCTAACATGTATATTCCTCCGGCTACAACGAACGCGGCAAACACATTCATTTCATCTGCGATACTACCGAAAAGCAAGGTACCCATACTAAAGGAAAGTGAAGTGACAGACTGGTGAGTTGCATAAACAAATGGTAATTTGGTTTGAGAAATTTTCTGTTGTAACATGGTGTGAAGGTGAATTTGTTTCATTTGATCTGCTATACCAAATAGAAACGTGAGCAACAAAGCTATCATGATAGAACGGTTAATAGAAAAGCCGATGGTTGTAGCGCTGGTAATAGCAGCTGTAAACATCAGTAAGGCTCTTGGATTTACATAGGAATGTAAGCGTAAAATCGCAATGCCTCCGACAAGCAAACCAATAAAGAAAGTACTGTTAATGTATCCCCACCATATTTCGCTAACTCCGAGCGCATGTACGTAAACCAGTAGAATGGCAGAAATCCAGACAGCACTACTCATACTTTCCAGTGCCAACAGTATTGTGATGATACGTACAAAGCGCTGTGATAGCACGACCTGCCAGCCGACAAGCATTTCTTTCCAAGTTGATGTAGTTAGTGCTTCCGGTTTCTCTTCATGAAGCAAGGATTGAAAAACACCTCCGGCCACTAAGGAAAAAGCATATAACAGCAGTGCCAATAACAAGACATGTTTAGGAGAGTATAGTACGACAAGTGTACTACCGAGTGGCCAGCTCATAAGCTGAATGACTTGGTTAGAAATTTGCACAATGCTATTTGCCTTTAATACATCAGTTGACAACTTGGGAATAAATGAAGTTTGTACTGGTCTTGCAAATCCATCTAAAAACGCAATTATAGCTACAAGAGCAAACAAGACGTACAGCGGATATCCCTGATAGCAAATGAAACTTAACACCAAGGTTTTCAGCAATTGTGTGACCAGCAGGATCTGTCCATGTTTTACACGATGTAATGCATAAGGCAGACAGAAGCCACTGATAAATAAAGACAGTGTAATCACAACAGGTACAGCGGCAGCTGCCGAAGCTTGCTGTGTGTGTTTATATACCATTGCAATTAGTGCAACGATGTATAAAGCATCTCCCGCATTGGCAAGGATTTGATTAATAAGTAGCAAACGAAATAAACGTCTCATTTCTAGACGCCTCCTCTTTTATTCAATTTTGAGGTTAACATTTCGTTTGGCTCCTTACATTGGACTCCTGCCCTTCTATTTAGATTGTATTCATTGTAACATCACTACTCCTTACTGTATACAAACAGCTTTTCAAATAGCATCAATCGTATTATGATAAACAAAATATTGATGAAAGAAGTGGGAAACATTGCAAACATATACAGCTAAAAATGGGGTAAACGTATATATTCGCGAAGCTGTTCGTGAAGACGCACAAAATATGATTGACTTTTACAATGTGGTAGGCGGCGAAAGCGACTTTCTATCATTCGGATCTAATGAGTTTAATAAATCATTAGCGGATTATCAAGAGTTCGTGTCAGCTACGAAAGCTGCGCAAAGCTCCATTATTTTACTTGCATTCATTAACGATCATCTTGCAGGTATTGCTTCTATTACATCAGGTCAAAAGGCCCGAAACAAACACAATGGTACATTAGGCATTGTGGTGGCTCAGGCATATACGGGAATGGGCATTGGGCGATACCTGTTGCAAATGCTCATTCAATGGGCGCGGGAAAATGGCATTACGAAGAAAATTAACCTTATTGTGAGTGAACCAAATACGCGTGCTATTTCTTTATATCGTGAGCTAGGTTTTCAGCAAGAAGGGATATTGAAACATGATGCTTATATCAATGGCGTCTATATTGATGCTATCGCAATGGGTCTGTGGCTTGGATATGAACAACAAGTATGACAATGAAACAATGGGTGTGCTGATATAAAAACCAAACGCTCTGTGTAGAGCGTTTGGTTTTTATATATTCAATCTTAGTATAACTGGACAGTGATCACTTCCCAAAATATGTGCATGTATGGCAGCCTCTCTTATATTACTTGCCAGCTGCAGGGAAACAAGGAAGTAGTCGATACGCCATCCGATATTTCGTGCCCGTACACCGTTCATATACGACCACCATGTATAAGCGCCTTCTTGGTGTGGTTGTAAATAACGGAAGCTGTCGACAAACCCACTTGCTAACAACTCTGTCAACTTGTTACGTTCCTCATCAGTGAAACCAGAATTCCCTTTATTCGGCTTTGGATTGCGCAAATCAATTTCCTGATGAGCGACATTTAAATCGCCGCACATAATGACTGGCTTCACAGTATGTAGCTTTTGTAAATAAGCGCGCATCCGATCTTCCCAAGCTAGCCGGTATGGCAATCTGGCTAAATCCCGCTGTGCGTTTGGTGTATAGACGTTGATAAGGTAGAAATCGTGAAATTCGAGTGTTAGAATCCGCCCTTCTGGTTCAGAATCTGCATTGAGCCCATAGAAAATTGAAAGCGGCTTTTGTTTTGTGAACACCGCAACACCTGAATACCCCTTTTTCTCAGCGTAATTCCAGTATTGGTAGTATCCATCTAATTCCAGATGGATTTGTCCCTCCTGTAGCTTTGTTTCTTGGATACAAAATATATCTGCATCCATTTCATAAAAATAGTCTAAAAAGCCTTTGCGCACACAAGCGCGCAGACCGTTTACGTTCCAAGAAATCAATTTCATTGCTATGTATCCTCATGTGATTATTTTTTAGTATAGTAAATTATGTTTGTTATGAAAAAAATAACGGTGTTATACAATTTTTAAATTATTTCAATATAACTTAAAGTGATGGTTGGCAAATCTTTAAAAAATTACAAGACGCACACTTTTGCGGGTGCTCCTGCTTTTCAAATAAAGATAAATCAATCGGTTTATTGCGTTCTACATCCTCTACATACTGAAGCATTTGCCCAACACTTAGCAGCATCATATCATGCACCTGATCTAAATCCTCAACCTCCACTGCATGCGTTCGGCTGCATCCGGTTGCCAAGTATTCATTCCGAATTTCAATTTTGTTGTGCGGAATATGGTAGGTATCATGCAGGTACATTGCATACAAAGCAAGCTGATTGCGATCTTCCTCTGTTTCTTTTCCTGTTTTCCAATCTGTAATGGTCCAGATATTGCGTGCTTCATTTTCATATAAGACATCCATTACCACGAAAACCTTAATGTCGTTTAATCGAAACGAATGGAATTGCTCCGATTCGTACAGATGGATATGCTTCCCTTGCATAATATCTTGAAAGCTCGTACTTTGGTAGAGATGCTCCAAACAAGCTTGTAAGCGGGCAGTGATGTCAGAAATAGCGGAAGCTTCTGGTGTCTCTCCATACACCAGCTCACGTAAAAGTGGTACATCTTTCGGCTTTTGGTGCCAAAGGTGCTGATTTTGTGAATACCTATAAGCTTGATTCAACTTGTCACGAACATGCTTTTCTATATTTGGAAGAGGGGGCAGTGGTTTGCCGCGATAGTTTGTTATTAATGCATGTATCACCTGGTGAAGCACATCTCCGACATACATGTGGAGGTTGCTCAGTTTTTTCAGAAAGTACGCTTCTTGTGCGCTTGGCGGCGCATCAAAACGCCAACCGTTATGGGAAACATAATACTGATAAGCATACTTACGTCTACACGTAAAAAAGGTTTTATGTCGGCTCATTGACCATGAAAACTCTGGATAGGGCTTTACTTCAAACACGTACATCACTCCCTTTCTTACATTATAGCAAATAACAAAAAGAGCCGCTTATGTGCGGCTCTTTCCTTATGCAGTTTGTTTTCGTTTACGATTGCGAATTTTCATGAGTACTTCATACACAACAGGTACGATGATAAGTGTTAATAGTGTAGAGCTAATAAGTCCACCGATAACGGTAACACCAAGACCTTTTGAAATCAAACCGCCGCCTTCTGCACCAATCGCGAGTGGAATCAAAGCGCCCACAGTAGCAATTGCGGTCATTAAAATAGGACGCACTCGTGTAACGGCCGCTTCCAGCAGTGCCTCACGTGTGGATAGGCCTTCTTTTTCTTTTTGAATCACACGGTCAATTAAAACAATTGCATTTGTTACGACAATACCAATGAGCATGAGTGCACCAATTAGAGCAGAAACACTGATGGTCTCACCAGCAATCAGTAAGGCAACAAGTGCACCAATGACAGTGAACGGCAGTGAGAATAAAATAGCAAACGGTGCCAGTCCGCCTCCGAATGTAATCACAAGTACGAAATAAACGATCGCAATAGCGGCTAGCATTGCAAGACCAAGCTGCTTAAAGGATTCATTAATTTGCTCTGTTACGCCTCCAAAGGAAACATCAACTGTTTTTGGTTTTTCTAACGCATCAACATCCTTTTGTAAATCAGCTGATGCTTTAGCAACATCCTTTGTAGTGATGTCAGCAGAAATCTCTGCATAGATTCTTCCATCACGTTTTGTAATGGTGTTGGAAGTTTTTCCTTCTTTTACGTCTACCACTTCTTTTAATGGTACTTCAATACCTAGCGGTGATAGTATGGTTTGGTTTGTTACGTCTGTAATACTGCCAAAGTCTTCTTTCTTAACAGATACATACACATTTAATTCTTTGCCATCTTTTTGAATGGTTGTCAGGACAGGTTGTTGTCCCGTCTGTAATAAAGACATTCCAATTTGACCAGCTGTTAATCCTAATTTGCTGAGTTTATCTTGATTTGCTACAAGTGTATATTCATCGTATGCTTCTGCCAGGCTAGAATCCACATTTGTAAAGGTAGCATCTTTTTTCATAATCTCTGTAATCTTACTAACAACCGGTTCGATAACGGCACGGGATTCACCATATACAAACAACGATAGCTTATTGCTCGCACCGCCACTTCCCATATCTTGATAGCCCCACTGTCCTTTATCTGCTATGTGTTGCAAATCTTTGAGAACAGTTTCTTTTTCTTTTGAAAACTCTTTTGTATCGTCTTTATACATAACGTAAAACAGTGCTTGTTTTGTTGCAGCTGGATTCATTGGATTGCTGCCACCAACGGAATATTGCAAGGTTTTTACGTCCTTTTTATCTTGGAAGTACTTTTCAGCATTCAGTGCCATGCTTTGTACATCTTCTTCTGTTTCACCAGGTGCTGGGTTATACGTTGCAATGATTGTTTTTTCTTCCTCAGAACCAAGGAAGCTTACGCCAATGCTTGGTACTAAGAATAAGCTGCCAACTAGAAGAAGAACTGCCATGCCAAAGGAAATGACTTTATGGCGAAGAGACCATGCTAGCACGCCGCGATAGAACATTGCAATGCGACTTGGCTTATCATGTTGTTTTGCCCCTTCTTTCATTTCCTTTTTAAATAACGAGTGCGCCAGCATCGGAACGACTGTAACTGCCACAATAAGTGAAGCCGACAATGCAAATACCACTGTCAAAGCAAATGGCAGGAACAATTCGCCTACCGGACCGCTGACCAAACCAAGTGGTAAAAATACAGCAATGGTTACCACGGTTGACGACAAAATTGGAATAAACATTTCACGCGTTGCCTCTCGGATCAAATCCATCCCGCGCAGTTTTTCTTCTTTGAGTGATAGACGTCGGTAAATGTTTTCAATTACTACGATGGAGTCATCCACAACCCGTCCAATTGCCACCGTCATGGCACCTAGCGTCATAATGTTAAGAGAAATATCCATTTGCTTTAGGAATAGGACCGCGATTAATAGTGATAAGGGAATTGAAACAATCGAGATAATTGTTGATTTAATATCACGAAGGAACAGCAAGATAATCACCACAGCAAAGATTGCACCAACCATTGCTTTGTTCAGCATCGTGTTTACAGACTCTTCAATTGGCTCACCTTGGTCAAACATAGTAACAAGTGTGACATCTTTATAATCTTTTTCAAATTGCTTCATTTCTTTTTTTACAGCGTTTACAACATCGACTGTATTATCATCAGCGCCTTTTACAACCTGAATGCCAATGGATTGTTCCCCATTTGTACGGGAAATCGATTCTGCTTTGCTTAACACTTCTACAGTAGCGATATCTTTAAGCTGCACAGTTGGCAGTCCAGTTGCTGTTGGTTTAACAGCTGCTGCAGGTGCTTGTCCCTGTGCGGGGATAAGCGGGATAGAGAGGTTTTGCAAATCGGTTAGTTTCAAAATGTTTCCATCTAATACAACGGACTTTTCTTCTTTATCAATTGTATACAGACCAAGCGGCATATGAACCGCAGATCCTTTAATGATGTTTGTAACGGTTTCTTGTGTGAGACCATACTCCTTTAGTTTGGCTTCATCAAAGGTAAGCTGAACTTCTTCAACCTGTTGTCCTGCAATTGTCACGGAAGATACACCTTCTATACCTTCTAAGACCGGAACGAGTTCTTTTTCAACCAGTTTTGTAAGGTCAGCGAGAGATTGTCCTTTGGCAGAAGCACTTAAGCTAATAACAGGAAATGCATTTAAGCTAAGACGAGAAATAGCCGGCTCTTGCACGCCGTCTGGTAGTTTAATTTTATCTACCGCTTCCTTTGCTTCTGCAAGCGCTTCGTCCATATCTGTACTGTAACTATACTCGATTTGTATGGAAGAAGCATTCGCAAACGAAGTAGAGCTAACAACATCTGTGCCCTTTAAATTTTTTACGCGTTGTTCAATAGGTTCTGTAACCTTGTCTGCAACTTCATCCGGTGTTGCCCCCGGGTAAATGGTTGTAATTGTAATAAGCGGCGTATTAATATTTGGCAATGTTTCCATCTTCATGTTGGTTCCGGCATACAACCCGGCTACTGTTATGATGATGGTTAAGAGCCAAATTGCCAGCTTGTTGCGGAGGGAAAAATTAATAATGCTGTTCAATCGGTTTCACCTCTATGACTGTTAGTTTTTTCAAAAATGACTGATTGGTCACTCTATTTTTGTACTATAGATGATTTCTATCACTTTAGCAAGTATAAAAGAATAGGCTGCCACGAAGGTAGGATAAGACCTGACTTGCCAACAGCGTTTGGTTTCCGCTATGATAAAATGACCAATGATTCAGTAAAAGATGAATATATGTATAGATGCTTAGTGAATTTGATGATAAAGGTGATTATGATGAATGAACGTAAAAAAAGATTAATTGAAGAAGCGACAAGACTGTTTGGACAAAAAGGCTATCACGCCACTTCGATTCAAGATATCGTAGAACGAAGTGGGATGGCAAAAGGTTCGTTTTATAACCATTTTAGCTCTAAGGAAGAGCTTGTTCTTTCTATTATCAAGTATCATCATAGAGTGCTTATGGAGAACATGACTACTGTAGATCCCTTTTTAAACGAACGTGAGACTTTTATGCAGCAACTACAAGTACAACTTTATTATGTGTACGAACATAAAGATCTCATTCAAATGCAGTTGCAAGAGCGGACACTTCCGATGAATGAAGAGATTCATCAGCTTCTTTTTAAGGTAAGGGCACAGTCACTAAATTGGTTATGCAAAAGACTAATTGCAGTGTACGGAGAGCATATTTCTCCTTATGCACTCGACTGCGTCACATTATTAAGCGGGATGATGAAGGAATACTTATTTTATGTCGTATTTGATCAAAAGCAGCTCGCACCAGAAGATATTGTTATGTTTTTAATGAGGCGATTAGATGCTATCGTCGAAAGCTTTACTCCGGGCGAAGAGCCCCTTTTACACGAAGATATGATGGCGGACTTTGTATATGCAGAGGTGTCAGAAAAACAAGAACAGCAACAACAGCTTCTCTCTACTATTTCCTGTATGCGCAATATATTGCAGGATATTGAAATGAACAAAAAACAACGTGATGGGATGCTTTCTTCATTAGATGCACTTGAAAATGAGTTCGCGAACTTGCAGCAAGAGCCGCGTGAATATATTGTCCAAGGTCTTCTGTTATATATGAAGCAGCCTAATATACCTGAATTAAACCCGCACCTACAAACCATATCACAGCTTTTAGAAGCCAATATATAACAGGATGTGATGGAATGCTCGATACGTATCATAATCCATATAACAATCGAGAGCTTCTTGCAAAGCTTTTGTATCAAAGCCAGACAACAGAGCAAGCACTTGACCAGGCAAATGTCTTATTTGATGCTTTGCCAGATAAAAACCCTATTCTCTCCACATGGGATAAAATGTACAGCTATTGTTCTCCTTTTACAACGAACGCACAGCCTGTGACAGCACTTACTTCCTCTACCCGGCCAAGCTGGATGAATGAGCTCGATCGCGAATATCAGGCATTTACAAATATGCCTACAGTTCATGTTACAGACTTTGGGGCAATTGGAGACGGTATAACAGATAGTACGAAAGCATTTCAACAGGCGATCGGAAACGGTCGTGTAAAGGTCATCGTACCAGAGGGAATATTTGTTACAAAAGGGATTCAGCTTCCCTCTTGGACGTATTTGGTAGGAGAAGGAAAAGGGATCACGATAATAAAACTTCATAATAAAGCTTCAAAAGATATGCGCCTCGTAACGAATATGCATCATAGACGAGGAAATCGAAATATCTATATTGGAAATATGACCTTAGACTGGAATATAGAACGACTTAGCAGCGATGAGAAAACAAGCAGCGGCAACAACCAGTCCAGCTGTGTGACGTTGGCACATGTAAAGTACGGATGGATAAAGGATGTAGAGGCAATTAATCCAGGCCTGCATTGCTTTGATGTGTCGTCCACTCGCTATAATTACGAAGGAGATGGCAAGCGCGCGCGTGGCGGCAGTCGTTATATATGGCTAGACGGCTTGAATGGATATGGTTTTGGTGATGATGGTATTACGACACATCACAGTGATTATGTTTGTATTTCGAATTGTCATATGTGCGATCCGAGTGGACGTTCACATGAAAGCGGCTTTTCTAATTCGAATGGTATTGAAGTGGACGACGGCTCCCGACATGTATTGCTGTTACACAACTCTACCGCGCGCTGCTTTGGCGGTGTGGAAGTCAAAGCACACCACAATTCGTCCGCAGCATCTGATGTCGTCATTGCTGGGCATATCTCACTGCATGACAACCGTTCATACAACTTTCGTCACATCGGGCATCATGTCAGCACAGATCCACCATCAAAAACAGCGTATTACATTAAGGCAGTAAATCTGGTTGCGATTGAGCCTGTTCGTACCCCTCTTTACAAGAATTCAAAACAGCGCGGAATGGTCATTTCGGCCTACCAAAACGTAGTTGTTCATAACTTTACACTGCTTGGAAATCCCGCATATGATTATCAAAACCAACCGATCATTGCTGTTCAGTATCGAGCGCGGGACATTGTTTTAAGCAATATATATATCGAAAATTTCAAGAGTGCTAGTACAGACCTTAAAATATTTGGCGGGCTGCAGCGTGCAGATCGGGTGACGGTGCAGCATATGAGAAGTCGTAATTCTGCTCTTAGTGCGGTATACGTAGGTGAAGCTGTAGAGGATGTGAAGTTAGAGGCTATCAATGTCATTCGTGAAAACGGGAAATATGCGGTGCGTTCATACACGCCTATTTTCATGAAAGATGTATATGCTCGTGGATATAAGCAACATATTTTTGTAGATTAACATATATAAAAATCACTACAGAAGCCGCTTTTACAACGAGCGGCTTTCTAAGCTACAAGATGGGTTATAATTTCTGCTATCTCAACCGCTTGATAAATATATACATCATAAGAGAGTGGTGGTATAATGAACCACAAAAGGAAATTTAAGAGAGTTTTTTGCGGTTATTTATGGCTATCCCCCGTAACGGAAATCAACAATACCCTTTAACAGAGCCTATTTCATAAGGAGGAATAGCAATGAAAAAATAGCCTATGTAACTGGTGTAAGTCTTTTGTTCCTCTCTTTATCGGCTTGTAATACACCTGTATCAAAAAGCGTTCCTTCTAGCTCGGTAGCTTCTTCTCATACACAAGAAACAGCAAAAGCACAAGACCTTTCAAACATTACATCACTAGCCGTTCCGAACAAAGTTGTGTATGTACATAATGGAATTCGGACAACTTACACAAACGAAAATCCCAAATTTCAAAATATCATAGAGATGAATGCTGTGCGCCAAACAAGTACACTAGAGGCATTAAAACTTGCAATTGATTCTGCTACTGTTGCGAAACAGGGAGATTATTTGATTTACGAGTATGAAAACAATCGTTATGAATCTGTGTATTTTCACTTGATGTCATCTCCTGATAACAACTTTGCTAATTGGGTGGCAAATGTTGATGGTAAAAACGTCACGCCTTACGGAAACCTCGCGCCTGTCGACGAGCTATTAACCTATTTAAAGCGCTAATCTTCCGTAGAAAAACAGGCACGACTATACAGTCATGCCTGTTTTTCTATTTTATAAAATCTGCGATGCGCGAAGCGACTTGTAGCAAATAAGTGTCTTCATGCGGAACAAACGCTGGTTTATTTGCAGGTATGTTTACTTCTGTTCGTATCCCTTCCGTATCTTCTAGAAAACCAGATAGGATAAGGATTTCTTGTGTACCGCGACAAAATGCGTAAAAATCGGTAAACTTTGCTTCTAATAGACCGCTTACTTCTTCGCGCTGTAACTCATAACGAGGCATACCTTCGTAAAGATATAAAAACACATGACAAATTTCTCTATCTATGAACGCATCTGTTGTCACATTGTATAGAATGACTCCTAGAGAATGAAGTTCTTCAAAGGATAGTGTGATTCCGAGCTCCTCTTCTACCTCACGCAAGCCGTCTTGGACAGTTTCGTGTGCCAGCAGATGACCGGCTGCTGTAATATCTAATAAGTTCGGATAATCTTGCTTGAGAGAGCTTCGCATTTGAAAAGTAATGTAATATTCGCCCTCTTCTTTTCTTAAAAACCAGCAGTGAAAGGTTTCATGCCAATGACCAAGGCGATGTACCTCTTCTCTTGTGGCCGTTCCTATTTTTTGCTGCTGTTCGTTGAATATAGCAAGGTGCTCTTTCATGATGTATCCCCCTTTCTCGGTAGCATAATATATATAAAACAAATACTTGCTGCTTCACCTTACTTTACATGTAGGTTTTTTAATCGTTCGAATACATCTGTCTTAGAAAGATGGAATGATTGCCATGTGCCTGGTTTAGAAACAGTTTGCGTTTGCAATTCTAGAAGTATATCTCGCAAACCTGGATAATCAGGGTTTGATTCATAGACAGAAATCAATGCGCTTATCCCTTCATCAGATACAGTTGACAAATAGGCAATATCCAATTTTCCCGTCTGTTCAAACCGCTGCAGATTTTTCTCTACAATGAATCCATTTATATTCACAACGTTTAGTAACACATAATATACCAAAGATGCAATGAGATAGAAATGAAGTAGAGAAATACGCTCTAACCAAACTTTTGCCAACGTATAAGCAAAAATAACTCCCAGAAAAATCATGAACGTGTGCGGCAAAACACGCAATACAGTAAATCCATATGCTTCTTCATATAAAGCAAGACGCCAAAATGCTGATATTAGCATAACTCCAGTCATTAAGATAAACAGTGTAAGCATGCTCTGAATAAATCGCTTAAGCTTGCCAATCAGCTTTGTCCAGGTCACTACGCTTGTTACAACAAGTAAATTAATTAATGCAACCACAACCAATTCAAAAAAACCGCGGCGTGCGTACTCGGCATACGTGAGATCACCTTGTAAGGTCCCGCTAAAAAAGTAGGAAAATTGCAATGTCACAAATAAAATATAGATAGTATTCATACTTACTAATATAGTAGAAACAATAACAGCATCCCACTTTTTTTCGATTATTTTCCCTTGGGCAGCCTGCACTTCTTCTGGCTTACGAAGGGTTTGTAAAAAGCTGAATACCACACAGACGTATACGCAAATGACAAGAGAACGTGCAATGCCAATTTCTATGTCCAATGTACGTAACCAGTGAGGAAAACGACCAAGTGTTTCACTAAAGCGCATATCTGCTGAAGAAAGCAGCAGGATGACAACGAATAAAAGCGGCAACGACAATAACAAACCCATGAGTATACGAAAGCCAACGTGAGAAGTATTTCCTCTCATCCGTTGTCTCATCGCTCTCCTACTATACGATACAGTACTAGCGAAATAACTAAAAGCCTCAAAGAATTTAGTCAGTATAAATAGGACAACCACAGGACGATGCCATGAAACGTGTCGTGTCACAATCACGCTATGTACCACCATCAGCACCGGAATAATGAGAAGATTTAATCCGTAAAACACCGGGCTGTCGTACAAAAAGTAACTTGCGGCCAGTAACCATATAGATCCAAGCAGTAACAAGCCAATCCGCTTATTTACGAATGGAAATGAACGAAAGTGCCAAAAGAAAATCCAATAAAATACAACCACATATACAAGATAGGAAATACCAATCATGCTGTGAAAAAAGGCTTGCTCGTATAACACACCAAGTACGATACAGAGTAGAAAAAACACAATATTTTGCTTAAAATGAGCGTGTTCCATAATATCCTCCTATACATAGATATTATATATACATAGTAATTCTATGTATATATGCAAAAAAATTATATCGACTGGTTTTTGCCAAAGTAATAGCCCACACAACAAATAGGATACAATAGAGCAGTTGCAGCGATACAAAGAATAATAAAAGTCCTAGAAAGCAAAGGATGAAACCATTCGTGTGGGATGACGCGAAACAATACAAGCAACATCAAAGTAAGGTTGGGAAGCAGTGAGATAGCAAATGTTTTGCGCATCAGTTGTTTTCCTTCTGCCCCAAAGCTTTTGCCGATTTCATAGCCAAGAAGACCCCAAAATAACATATAGAGTACCATAATCATGGTAGGAATAGCCGTTAATATATTCCATATATGCTGTAGCCACTGCGCTTGATGAAAGAGATGTAAAAAGGTAAAAAACCCTCCAAGCAAAAAGAAGCAAACATTTAGCAGAAAAAAGTGCAACAAGGTTGTATGATGAGTAACAGAAAGCTCTTCACGCCACAAATCTGCCACTTCTTTCGGGCTACCAATGCGATTTGTAAAGCAGATCATCCACTCTTCTACCGTTTCTTTATCACTTTCTTCTAGAATGATTTCAGATAGATGAACATCGTAGTCAAATAATATCGTTTCGAGCTCAGTATGCTTGTGCAATTCTTTTTGTAATTGCTTTAGGTATGCTTCTTTTGCCTTAAGATGGATCATGCTCAGGTCCTCTCATGACCTTATTCATTACGCGTACGAATTGCTCCCACTCTGACGTTTTCTCCTGCAGCATTCGTGTACCTTCTTCTGTAATTCGATAATACTTACGCGCTGGTCCTTTTTCTTGCTCCTGCCAGTAGTACGTAATATAGCCCTGTTTTTCTAGCTTGTGCAATGCTGGGTATAACGTGCCTTCTTTAATTTGCATGTACTGATCGCTTCTTCTTTCAAGTTCTTTTACGAGTTCGTAGCCATATCGATCACACTCTTGTAAAAGCTGTAACACAAGAAGAGATGTACTGCCTTTTACTAATTCTCGATTAAACAATTGCTTCACCTACCTAGAATTATGAGGTATATAATGCATCTTATCATAGTGTTAAAACCAAATACAAGTCTCTTTCGCATAAATTTGTTAAAAAAATAAAGATGGCATGCTGATTACACATGCCATCCCTATTAATGTCTCGTAATATTTTTCCCATAAAAAATTTCATCCATTTCTATTTTTAGCTTTTTCGTAATATCATCTTGCTCTGCACGAGACAATTTTTCTTTTGTATATCCAAACAAATAATTGTCCAAATCGAACGCACGCAGCTTACATTTTGTATGAAAGATATTTTCTTGGTACACATTCACATCAATCATTTCGTATAGCTCTTGTATATCTTCGGGGATATAATTCTGAATCGAATTAATGTCATGGTCGATAAACAACTTATGCCCTGTGATATCCCTCGTAAAGCCGCGCACGCGGTAATCAATTGTCATAATATCTGTATCAAAGGAATGAATAAGATAGTTGAGCGCTTTTAAAGGAGAAATTTCTCCGCATGTAGATACATCAATATCGGCGCGGAATGAACTAATACCGTCTGTCGGATGGTACTCAGGATACGTATGAACCGTAATGTGGCTTTTATCAAGCTGCCCTACCACAGCAGTGGGGATGGGACCTGGCGACTCAGAAAATGATTCAATAGGCGCTTCCCCCACTGGGCCTTCTGATACAAGAATGGTTACACTTGCGCCTTGCGGTTCGTAATCCTGCTGGGCAATATTTAAAATATGTGCATCGATGATATCCGTGACAGTAGATAAAATGCCTGTTAATCGATCTGCACTGTATTGTTCATCAATATACTTTATGTACGCTTCTCTCTCTTCTGGTGTTTTTGTATAACAAATATCATACATATTAAAGCTTAGTGTTTTTGTTAAATTATTAAATCCGTGTAATTCAATTCGCGGTGCATGCACGATGCTTCCTCCTTGCCTAAGTAAACATGATGTTCTCCTATCTATTGTTTACTTATGACGAGAGTGAATATACATGTTATCGTTTGCTCTTTCTTCCTAGTATGTAGCCAATCGCAATCAAAAAACTATAAAAGCCGCCAAACAAAAGAAATGTCCGTATTGTTTCTTGTACTGTGTTTGGTACCATTTTTATTTCTTCAGTAAATATAGCATATATGACTACCAGTAAGACCGCTATTGTAAATAACAATGTCGTTCGTCCTTTACCCTGATGTTTTGCTTTTTTTACAGACGGTGCAGTTTTTTTCGTAGCGCCTTTTTGTTTTTGCGTCTGTGTTTTTCGTTTTCTCTGTTCCAAGTAGTAATTCCCCTTCTTTTATATAAACTCTATCCAACCTTATCAGAACATACGTTCATGTTCAATATTGTTATTATATTGATTATAAAGGTTCTATTGAAAGGTCTTTTAACGAGTTCAAAAAACCTTAAATTTTACAAAAACCTCTATTTTTTCAGAAAATTACGTTGTATAATGATTATAACATCCCGAATTTTCATCTTATGTAAATATAAACCATAAAGGAGGTGTAAAATGCTTGCGATAGATTGGCAAACGGTATACTTGTATGGACTTCTCATCGCAGGTAGTGGCACATTATTATATGCACTGTTCGGTGATATATGGGATGCAGTTCACCCTATCAGTCCAATTGCGGTGCTCAGCTTTTTCGCTGTTTTGTCAGGAAGCGGTTATATTTTACAATCTATCACGATGCTTTCTTCCGAGCTCATTCTCATGCTATCTGCTGTTGTTGCTCTAGTGCTCGTTACATGCATGATGTTATTTGTTATTAAACCGCTTTCTAAAGCAGAGCAAAGTAACATTGTTCGAATGAATGACTTTATCGGCACATTCGGTGAAGTGAGTACTGCTATTCCAGAACAAGGCTTGGGAGAGATTATTTTAACAAGAAGTACTGGTATTCAAAATATGTCCGCAAAAAGTGTTAACAACGAATATATTCCTAGTGGCACAAAAGTGTTGGTCAGCGACGTGAAAGACGGCATCGTAATGGTTCTGCCGGTACCAAAGCATTTACTACCGAATATGAGAAACGGGGGAAAATAACATGACAGCATTTATTATAGGCGGTGTGGTTCTTGCTATTTTACTAATCTTAATTGCAGTATTCGTTATTCGCTATCGTACAGTTGGTCCAGATGAAGCACTTATTGTAACAGGAAGCTTTTTAGGAAACGGAACAAATGTTGTTACAGCAGAAGACGGTAAAAAGGTGAAAATCATTCGAGGCGGTGGCACATTTGTTGTCCCTGTGTTGCAATTGGCAGAACGATTAAGCTTACTCAACCATAAGCTAGAAGTAGGAACGCGCGATACATACACAAAGCAAGGGGTTCCCGTTACAGTCAATGGGGTGTCTATTATTAAAATCGGGTCAACCATTGAAGAAATCTCCACAGCAGCAGAGCAGTATCTTGGTAAAACGAGAGAAGATTTAGAAAATGAAGCGCGTGAAGTATTGGAAGGTCACCTGCGTGCCATCGTTTCTTCCATGACAGTAGAAGCGGCTTACAGCAATCGCGAGGAATTTGCCCAAAAAGTACATGAGGTGGCATCCAGTGATTTAATGAAAATGGGCCTTCGCATTGTATCGTTTACTATTAAAGAGATTAATGACCGCAATGGGTATTTAGAAGCACTTGGTCAGCCACAGATCGCAGCTGTAAAGCGCGATGCCATCATTGCTAACGCAGAGCGCGAAAAGGAAGCGCGCATTGAACGTGCTCGTGCTGAAAAAGAAGCACAAGAAGCAGAGTTACAGCGTGACACGCAAATTGCGGAAGCCACAAAGGAAAAAGAATTGAAGGTTCAAGCATATAAGAAAGAACAAGAAGTAGCAACAGCAGAAGCAGACTTGGCTTATCAGTTCCAGCAAGCTAAAGCACAGCAACGTGTAACAGAAGAGCAAATGCGCGTCAAAATCATTGAGCGCGAAAAGCAAATCGAGCTTGAAGAAAAAGAAATCCAGCGCCGCGAAAAACAATATGACGCGGAAGTAAAGAAAAAAGCAGACGCTGATCGCTACGCAGCGGAGCAAGCGGCAGAAGCAGAAAAAATCCGCCAAATTCGTCAGGCAGAAGCGCATCAATTCAGGATTGAAGCAGAAGCACGAGGACGTGCAGAAGAAGTTCGTGTTGAAGGTTTGGCAAAAGCAGAGATCGAAAAGGCACAAGGTTTTGCGTTAGCACAAGCAGCAGAAGCACAAGGTCGTGCCGATGCTGAAATTATTCGCTTAAAAGGTTTGGCAGAAGCAGAAGCAAAACAAAAAATCGCGGAAGCATTTGAACTATACGGGCAAGCTGCGATTATGGATATGGTTATTAAAATGTTGCCTGTATATGCGAAAGAAGTTGCAAGCCCACTTGCCAATATTGATAAAATTACAGTTGTTGACACAGGTGGTAGCGGAAAAAATAGTGGTGCTGGCAAAGTAGCTGCCTATGCAACAGATTTAATGGCTACTGTTCAAGAAACCTTAAAGGCTTCCTCGGGTGTGGATGTTAAGGAGCTACTTGAAAGCTTCGCCGGAAAAGGTAATGTGAAAAATAGCCTAGATTCATTGACAAACGAAATTGCTTCTAAAAACCATAAAGAAGGGACAGAATGAGCCAAGCATATGCTTGGCTTTTTATATATTTATCATACGTTTTTTATTGAGTAGTATTGCACTAACGGCGTAAATGAGCGAAGCAAAATAGAAAATAGCCCCAATTGTTAAAAAATCAATTAAGTAACCTGTAACAATGACTGCGATTGCCCCAGCTATGGATGTCCATACATGATACCTTCCTACTGTATAACCTGCATTTTCCCGACTTAACTGCCGAACTAAAACCGTTTTTTCTGTATTTCGCTGCAAAGTGCTTAAGCACCCCATCAGGATTTGTAAACTATACACATGCCATACCTCGGTGGCAATGGGAAAACAAAGCATTAGTGCTGCCATCCCCCACGCATATAGAACAAGCAGCTTCTGATCGCCTATCCGATCAGCAAGTTTTCCGGCAATAGGGTACACAAGAGCTGCAGTCAAAGCAAACAAGCCGTACGCCCAGCCGAACTGAGAAAAACTGTCCCCCACACTGCGCAACAGCAAAATATAAAATGGGAACACCATACTGCCTGCAATCATAATACAACTTTGTGATGCGATAAAATATTTATAGGTCATAAGCCGTACTCCTTATAAAATAGATTAACAAATCGCTCATTGGGATCGTATTCCTTTTTCTTTCGGAAAAATTCGTCAGAGCGTGGATAGGCCGCACGAAGTTGAGCTTGAGATGGATACGAGTAGTATGGTAAGTAATAGCTACCACCGTGTGACAGCGTGACGTTAATCATTTTGCGTATCACTTGCTGCGTATGTGTTATATCTTTTGAAGAACGTCCCTGACGAATTAAGAAGACAAAGGCAAACATATCCTCCTTTGCATATGACAGAACGGCTTCCTCATTCTGTTTGACATAGCGAATTGTTATGTTCAAAACATTTAATTCTTCTTGTTTCAAAACAGCGCGAAGTTCGTCTATGTATGCTGTAAAGGAGTCTACCGGCACAAAGTATTCCTGTAAAATCTCTGTGTGACTAGCGCTTTCGTATTCCATAAAAGCTGTTTCAGAACGCATAGCATTATTTCGTGTTTCGTACTCCTGTGAGCGAGTAAAGTAGTTTTTTTGGAGATTCCAAAATAGGGTTTTTCCCCACTCACTGTACCGAGATAACCCAAGAAAAAACTTTGGTAGTAGTATATTGCTGTCTTCTTTTAGTTTCTCGTATTCTTTCATATGATCAAGATTATCTACTTTCACGTAATCTGTAGCATACATTTCCTGCAAAAAGCTATTTGGTTCTATTGAAATGCGAGCCATATGCATACGTACCTTTTCATCAGCTTCTACCTGTCTACGAAAATACGATGTATATTCTTTGTATGTCATAACATGCGTTCGTTTTTGATATAGCTCATTGTTTGTCAAAGACAATGTGATATCCAAAACGATGCCGAACAAGCCGTATCCCCCAATGACCAAAGAAAACAATTCGGGGTTTTCTGTCCGACTCACATTACGAATTGTTCCATCTGCTGTTAACAAACGAAACGATTGTACTGTTTCAATAAACGAACCATGACGAATGTCGCGGCCGTGTACATTCACACTGAGTGAGCCACCTACGGTGAAAATGTTTTGCGATTGCGTAACTTGCAGTGCCAAACCATGTGAGTTAATCACGCGTTGTATATCATGCCATGTTGCACCGCTTTGTACGCGAATCCATTTTTCCTCCGGGTTGAAGGCTATAATCTTATTGTAGCCTTTCATATCCAGAACGGTTCCGCCAGGATAATAGGTATGTCCGCCTTGACTATGCTGCATACCGGCAATGGAGATTTTACTCGTTTTGTCTGTTTCTCTAAGCCATTTCTGTAAGTTTTCCTCTCTGCTCGTGTTATGTATAACCTTCACTTTTGTTGGTAATAGTCGTCCCCGGTCACTAATCGTAGGGTTTTTAATATGATCTAAGTAAATGCTGACAGATAATACAAAACAAGCAGAATACATAATCCACCTTTTCATATTCCCCTCCTATTAAAAGTGTATTTTTACACTTTTAATATATATTATATACCTTGTTGTTTCATATATATAGTAAAATTAGAAAAAGTAGTAAAATTTTGTACAATAAAAAAAGGTACCAAAGTGGTACCTTTATTCTAAACCCAATATATTCGCGAGTTTTTCGCGATCGAACCCCATTACAACTTCTCGCTTCCCGTCTAACTCAACTACTGTAACCGGCGTTGCGCTTGCACCAAGGTCGACCACTTCTTGCATATAAGCACCGTTTTTGCGAATATCTCTGTCTTCAAACGAAATATTATGACTTGTCAGCCACTCTTTCTCTGCGTGACATGGACCACATGTTTCTTGTGTATAAATAATCACTTTTTCTGTCATTGTAATTCCTCCTTTTCACCTGTAGTATAGCATTTATTTCCAGTGTACATACAAGCTTTTTGCTTATACGATTTCGTCCGGATGAAATTGATATTGCTGCAAGTCTACTAGATGGCCGCGCAGTTCTATGCCCTCACTTTCAAGAGATAGCATTTGTATTTCCTTTGCTTCATCAGCAATCATGATTTGCCCCTTGGCATTGACGACGCGATGCCAAGGTAAACGATGTGCATCGCTCATGCTATGCAAAATGCGCACCACCTGACGTGCAGCTCTTGGGTTCCCTGCCAAACGTGCAATTTGCCCATATGTCATAACTTTTCCACTTGGGATATCCTGAATAATTCGTAAAACGGCTGCTGTAAATGCTGTCAAATGGAAAACCTCTCTTGTTGTATTTTCTCCATTGTAGCAACTCATAGCAGATTGTACAAAATTTAGATGACCAGATGAATTGTATTTCCGGCAGGATCTGTTGTTATTACAATATCTCCTTCCTTTTTTACATTCGCTCCTATTTTGTGTAACCTCGCAATAACTTGGGCTCGCGTTTCCTCGTTTGGAAGCATGAGTGAAAACCAATGCAAGCCAGCGCTATTTGGTAGCGGTGCCGGTGCTCCTGCACTTTGCCATGTGTTGAGTCCAATATGATGGTGATAACCACCGGACGAAACAAAAATAGCGGCATCACTATATCGACTTACAACCTCGAGCCCAAGTCTTGTATAAAACTCTTCCGCTTCTTGCAAATCAGAGACTTGTAGATGAATATGCCCGATAATAGTTCCCTTTGGCATTCCCTTCCACTCGCTAGTGGCCTCTTGCAAAACATTTTCCGCATCCAGGCGCTGTGTCGTCATGTGTACTTGCTTGTTTGTCCATTTCCATGCATTTGCATCGCGATCTATATAAATTTCAATCCCATTTCCATCTGGATCAGCCAAGTATAATGCTTCACTCACAAGATGATCAGATGCACCTTGCAGCGGATAGGTATGAAGCAAATGTACTAATATATGCGCTAAGTCCGCACGAGTTGGAAGCAAGAACGCCACGTGGTATAAACCCGTCGTTCGCCCTTGTCTTGGTGCTGCTTGGGCTGGTTCTTCAATGATAAAAAGTGGGGTTTGTTCATCTGCAGATAATATAACTTTTTTCTCTTCGCGTCTTAAAATCTGGAATCCCAATACATCTTTATAAAATGCTAGTGAACGTTCAATGTTGGTCACAAATAAATGAACTTGCTGTACGAATGTAACGGGAGCTTGATGAAATTTCATAATTTATTCTCCTTCGTTATATAAATTAATTACTTTATGTAAGTAAGTTTATTATAGTAAGTTAAGGGAGTCAAGTGAAGAGGTATTCTTCCCTTCCTTTTGGCTACCCTATATACTGGAGGCGATAGGAATGGATAAGTTACAAGCATTATTTGAATATTTAAGTGCACAAGGCATCTCTGTACAAGAAGCATCAGACTTATTGCGCGAAGAGATCCTACAGCCGTCAGTTCAAGAACAACTTGACCTCGGTGCATGGTTGTCACATTCAAATGAGGATTGGTTGTAAAAAAAAGAAGAGGCATAGCCTCTTCTTTTATCAGGCTGTGGAGAAAGTGTTCTCCACAGCCGTTTTTTATGTTTATGACTTCTTTCCACTGTGCAAACTGATTAAAAAGGAGAGAAGGAGAGATTTGATATGATGGGTGCACTGAAAAATCACCGAGATGAGCGTGTTACGACTTCAATCGAAGAGCTTGTTCCACAAGATCACTTTTTACGAGCTGTAGAAGCCACAATAGATTTTGCTTTTATTGAGGAAAAGCTTCGCCCGTATTACTGCGAAGATAATGGGCGTCCTTCCATTCATCCCATCACTTTATTCAAGATGATTTTTATCGGTTACTTTTATGGAATCCGTTCCGAACGTCAGTTAGAGAAAGAAATTAAAATGAATCTAGCGTATCGGTGGTTTTTAGGCTTTTCTTTATCAGATCCTGTTCCTGATCACTCTACTATTAGTTGGAACCGACGTACTCGCTTTGTTCACACAACCATTTTTGAAGACATCTTTCAAGAGATTGTCAGACAAGCTCAATCCCACCGCATGGTGGGCGGTCGCGCTCTAATGACAGATTCTACGCACGTAAAGGCGAATGCAAATAAAAATAAGTATGTACAAAAGCTAAAAAAAGAACAGCCCAAAATCTATCTAGAAGAATTAGAAAAGGCTGTAACTGAGGATCGGCAAACAAACGGAAAAAAGAACTAAAACCTCGAAAGGAAGGCGAAGCCAAACAACCTACTTATATCCGTTCTAGTACAACAGACCCTGACAGTGGATTTCTAATGAGAGACGGAAAACCAAATGGGTTTCACTACCTCGATCATCGCACTGTCGATGCAAAATACAATATCATCACAGACACATATATTACGGCCGGGAATGTATCCGATTCTGGGCCGTATTTGGCACGTCTTAAAGCGCAAATAAAAACCTTTGGATTTCAGGTAGAAGCTGTGGCACTAGATGCGGGATACTTTACAGGTCATATTTGTAAAAATTTAGCGAAACAAAACATTTTTATGGTCATGGGATATCGTAGATTCGGAAAAACAAATAAAGAGGTACCAAAACGTTCTTTTCATTATGTAAAAGAGTCAAATCGCTTTGCTTGCCCGATGGGTTGTATCTTATCTTATGTGACGACAGACCGTGATGGAAATCGACAATATAAATCGAATCCAGATGATTGTGCGGCTTGTCCTCTTCGTCCCAAGTGTTTTTCTAAACAACAAAAAACGCGTACCATTACTCGACATATTTGGGAGGATTATAAGGACTTGGCTCGCGCCAACAAAAAGACAAGTGCCGGTAAGCGTCTGTACAAGCTACGTTGTTCTACAATTGAGCGCAGTTTTGCCGATGCGAAAGAACTTCATGGCTACCGGTATGCACGTTTTCGAGGGCGGGAGTCTGTCCAAATGCAGGCTTTTCTCACCGCAGCTTGTCAAAACATGAAAAAAATTGCCCTTCATCTGACCAAACAGGTCAGATGAAGGGCAATTCCTGTTTATTTTTACTTCATTTCAGACATAGTTTCCATAAAAATTGAAACTAGGGACAGAGTATTAAGAAACCTTTTAGGTTTCTCAACACTCTGAAAAAAGAAGAGGCATAGCCTCTTCTTTTATCGTAATGCTTCAAGTGCTTGAAGTTCTGTTGTTAACTCAAAAAAACGTTCTTTATTACCAACATCGAGAGACTGGTCGATTTCCTTCCAAAGCTGTTCTGTACGAAACGCAAGGACGGCTTTATCTAGTACCATTTCAGCAAACAACGCATCTGTGATTAAAGGCTGTTTTGGGGCATTAAGCATATGGTTTTTCATAGAAATCAACTCCTTGTCCTTTTTTTGATTATACAGTAAATTTTCTGATAATTCAAATATTATTTTCTGGAATTTTTTAGTGTTTATCCGACAAAAAAAGACCTGTTGTTCGACAGGTCAATTATAGCTACTTTGTAATTGCGTCACCAGTCGTTGAAACAGCTGCATTGCATGTTGAATCGGTTCTGGCTGCAGTAAATTTACCCCTGTGTTTTGCAGTAATACAAGTGGTTCTTCACTGCTTCCGCTTTTTAAAAACTCTAAATACACATGCTGTGTATATACATCACCAGCTAGTAAACGTTCAGCAATGTCAATAGCAGCTACAAAGCCAGTGGCGTATTTATATACATAAAATGACCGATAAAAGTGAGGAATTCTTGCCCATCCATATTTGACTTGCGGATCAACCATGATTGCATCTGCATTGTATGTTACAAACAGTTTTTCATACACATGGCTAAAGCTCTCGGCATGTAATGCTTCTTTCCGCTCCGCTTTTTCATGTGTAATTTTCTCAAATTCTGCGAACATGACTTGTGTAAAAAAAGTTCCCTTAAATTGGTCAATGAAATGATTGAGCAAATGTTGCCGTAAACTCTTGGTATCCGCTCGTTTTAATAAATACTGAATTAATAATACTTCATTTACAGTTGACGCTACTTCGGCAACGAAAATAGAGTACCCGGCTTTAATTCGTGGTTGAAATTTACCGGAATAATAGCTATGCATCGCATGCCCCATTTCATGTGTAAGTGTGAACATACTGTCTAAATCATCACGGTGATTTAAAAGAACGTATGGATGCACACCATATACACCTAAATTGTAAGCGCCTGACCGTTTTCCTGGTGTTTCACGCACATCAATATACCGTTTTTCTTTAAAAGAAGATAAGATATACACATATTCCTCACCAAGTGGTGTTAAGCTTTCAAGCATGGTTTTGTAGGCGTCTTCATATGAAATCTCAAGCTTTATCCCCTTGGTTAACGGGACATTTAAGTCATAAGCATGCAAATTTTCCAGTCTGAGCTGCTCTTTACGAATTTCCATATAGGTTTGAAGTGGCTGTAAATGTGATTTTGCAGTTTCAATTAAGTTTTCATAAACTTGCTTTGGCACACGATCGGAAAATAAAGCCTTCTCAAGGGCGGATGGATAGTTACGCAGCTTTGCGAGCAATACATTATTTTTAATGGCTGCTGATAAGGTCGACGCAATCGTGTTTTCAAGCTGCACATACGGCTTATAATACGCTTCATATGCTTCTTTGCGTACGGATTGATTCGGGTGCTCCGTCAATCTTGCGTACATCCCTCGTGTAAGTGGAATTTTTTTCCCTTGCTCATCTGTTACGTCTCCAAAGCGCATGTCTGCGTTGTTAATCATTGAAAATGTATTACGGGGCGCCGAGAGCGCTTCACCCATTTGAGATAGCAACTCTTCCTTTTCCTGGCTTAATACATGGTGTTTGTACCGATAAGCTTCCAGTAAATCATCTTCAAAATAAGCAAGACCATCTGCTTCTTTTATGTATGAACGAAGTGTGCTTTCTTCCAGTCCCAGTAAAAAAGGCAGGAAAAATGCCGTTGCCCTGCTGAAATTCTGTCCTAAGCTACGAACTTTATCAAGTAGAGCTTGCGCCTTTGTTATCCGTGTGTCTAAGTCAGCCTGCAACTGGGCAAACGCATATAGTTTCCCATAATGATATGTCGCTTCTTCCTTTGTTTGTAAATAGGCATACAAATCAGCGGCGTTGTGAATACGATTTACGTATTGGTTAAGTTTCGAAATTAATGCTGTTACATGGGCATAATCATTTTCCCAGTCTGCTAAAGTAGGATAAATATCGCATAGGTTCCATGTTTCATTTTCAGGCACAGTAGTCCTTATCTCATCTTTCATCTGAATCTCCTTTCTATGCATAAATAGCATAACTGTACGTTATAAACCTCTTTTGTATCATACTATTAATCGTATTAGCAAAGTAATGACAAAAATAAAAAACTGCAGCATGTGCTGCAGCTTGTTTATGAGCTCCTTTCTTTCAGATTGGTTCTCTATGTTCTATATCAAAGGCCTCTCACCTTTACCGTATAAAAGTCGCCGCCCCTCCTTATGTATAGATTTGGTATGATGTCGGCAAATCAAGCTGCTGTTATGTAGTCACCTGGACCGAGAAAAGGCCACACAATCGGGCGTAGGACCGTTACTTCTTCGAATGACCTCATCGAGAAATTGGGCATTGTTTCTTGTTGAAATAGCTGAATTGGGAGTTTTCGTAACCAACCGCGCTGTTGTTGTTTTAGAACCTGGTTTCTTGTGGAAGTTCCGTTTGCTTTTACAGCATGTGTACGTGGTTTATTCTCGCTTGGTTGAATTACCGTAAAGAGCATATGCTCCGTGACAACTAACTCCGATTTTCGCTTCTTTTTGCGGCGAAACGGCGTTTGCTCTTTTTCCGTTTGGACAAGCATATATGTATGCTCGTGCTCATTTTTTTGCTGCACAATTTTTAGTTTATGGCTTAGTTCCAACTCTGTTGCAGTTGCCTTCATTGCGTACTCTGCGAAGGGTTGCTCCTCTTTTTGTAAGGTAAACTTTAGGCGAAGGGCTTCACTTCTGGTAATCATTCGGATTTGCTTCAAGCTGCCTTTTTCATTTAAAGCTAGGAACACAATGGCTTCTTTTCTTTTTCGCTCACCATGCTCTTTTACACCGGGAAAGCTCACAAAGATGTTTGTATGAAGCGTTTTTTGTAGTGTCGCGTGACTCATGCTACCCCCTACCTTTCCGGAAACGTCAGGTATTTTACCTGTGAGATACAAATTCCCTAAGTATCCCTGTTTCTCCTACTTCACCTCTCTGCCTTTTCATCGTCAAATTCTCCTTATTCCTGTGCTCTCTTTTGTTTTTCCGAACATTTGCGAGTGTGTTGTATATCGAAAGTCGCGGATTGCCGTTTTATTTTGTTGAATGAAATTACTCAATAAAAAAACTTCAGGCAGTTACCCTGAAGTTTTATTGTAATTCTGTAAGAAACGTATTTAAATCTTGTTGGACCTGCTGCAAAAGGCCTTTTATCTTATCAATATCAAGCTCTGTTTTGCCTGTTTCACCAATGAGTGGATAGAGGTGATCTTCAATTTGTTTGTATTGCTCTGGATATTGCTCCTCTACCTCATCTTCAAAACTGTCCCATTTCTCTGCTAGAGTTTTACCAAACGATTTGATTTTCTCTTGATCTGCTGCAGTTTGTAAGTATTTTGTGAAGCTTTGCAGCTCGGTTAAGACACTTTGTACACCTTCAACAATTGCGGCTCGATCTGTCGCGCTTGTTTCAGCTGCTTTCGGCGCTGCTTGTTTATCCTCCTGTGCATGGCACCCTGACAGTAAGCATACTGCTGCAATAAGAGATAATGCGTATTTGTACATGTATAACGCCTCCTTTTCACTGTCAGTTGTAGCCAGATTTCCTTGCTTTCATACGTTAAGTTTTTGCGTAATGTCAAGAAAATGTTTTAAAACACGAGCCGTTAATCCCCAAATCACATGTCCTTTGTAATGATAAAAATACTCATCCATTCCTCTTGTTTGCCAATTATATGACTCCCCGCCCGGTATGAGTTCAAATGGAAAGTCTGAGCCCGGTTCTACCTTATAATGAACGCGATAAACGTCTGGTGTTTGCCTGAGGAGTTGTGAGAGAGGAACTGTAAATGTGTTTGCCACTTCTGCTGCATTGGGTATGAGTTCACACGAAGGGTCTATAAGTCCTGTATAGGGATAAATGATAGAGCCGAACGGAGATATCATGTAGTCAAGCGGCGCAATTTGGGAAATGGCATCTGCAGGAATTCCGAGTTCTTCCATTGTTTCTCTCATTGCTGCGTGCTGCGGCGTTTCGTCAGAAGTATCAATCTTTCCGCCCGGAAAGCAAATTTCTCCCGGTTGTCTGCGTAAGGTGGCGGACCGCACTTCAAATAAGATATGGAGTTCGTTTTCTTTTTGTATAAGCGGCAATAGTATTGCAAATTTCATAAATTGTTCACTACCCAAAATAGAAGGTGTTCGAGTCTGTAGAGCAGTTAATATTTTTCTTGTGTCCATCGCTTCTCCTCTCCTTTATACCTACACTTTTATGTAAATAAAGCCCCTTCTAGGAAGGGGCTTGCTTCTCTTAATGCTTTTGTTGTTGTAATTCTGAAATGCATTCTTGTACAAGAGTAACAGCTTGGCTCATCGCAGCGCCGCCCGCAAAAGCTGTCGCCACGCCGCATGCTTCAAAAATCTGTTCTTCTGTACAGCCTTGGTCTATACAACCCTTTGTATGATAAATTGTACAGTATTCATCTTGTGTTGCCAAGCTGATACCAAGTGCGATTAATTGCTTTTCACGTTGCGTAAGCGCTCCTTCTTTAAAACAAGCTTCTGTGAACGCGTTATAGGCCTGTGTTAGCTCTGGTGTTTTTTGTAAAAATCTTCCTAATCCTTCTTTGTAGTGGTATAAAGACTGCTCCACCGAATTTTGAAAGTGCTGTTCCATAGTTGTCACTCCGTTTCCCAAATGATGTCTCATGCTTTAGTATGCTATGAAACGGAAATTGTATGTCTACGTATTAAAATTTCGCATAGCAACTTCGGAAGGAGCCATATTATGAGCAGGAGGTGAAATGTATGGATAATGAGCAATGGATGTCTGAAGCTTTAATAGATGCCTATACTAGCGGCCCTGTTTCACAGAAACAGGAACAAAAACAACAAATAAACGCTAAACAGCAGCTTAAGCAACAAAAGATTGCACGAGATAATCGCTAATCCGAGATGAAACACTTGTTGATAAACACCATCTAGTAATACAAATGAATTGATTCGTAAGAAATCGTTTTTCTTTCTTCTCTTTCGTATTCTAGATCCAACATGTAAATTCCTGTTTGGAGAAAGAAAAGCACACGGAATGTTTCCGTGTGCTACTTTGCGTTCATATGCTGGTTGGATTGATCATCTTGTTCTTTTTTCAGTTGTTGTTTTTCTCCTTCAGGCAACTGCTTATCATTGCGTTTTGTAGGCTCAGAATCTTTGTTTTCCAGCATATCTTTTGGCACCTGTGGCATAACACGACCGATGATGGCCGCAAACTCTGCCATTACCGCCTGCGGATTACCTTTTTGGATTTGTTTCCCCATAGCTTGTACTCTTTGGTACGTATCCGGGTCTGCTACCACAATTGCATTAGCACCGTGTGGGTCATGTTTAATACTTTCCGCAACGGTATATTTAATGGTTTCAACGCGTGTTCGGTCGAGTTTACTATTGACGTCAATCCCAACAATAGCATAAGGACCGAGCACAACTGCTTTCGCTGCTTTAACATTTGGAATATCGGCCGCAAGCTTCTCTAGATGTGCCGCCGCACGAGGGTTGGATTTATATCGTTCGGGTTTGTACGTTGTATTTTTTACGCGTACAGTTTGATCACCGCTATATGCTTTTTTTTCTTCCTTCGGTCCGCAAGCTGTTAACAGTAAACATACAATTATCAACCATGAACTGATTTTCATATGTACACCTCCTTATCAATCATAATTTTCCTCTATGTTATTTAGTTTTTTGACTTGCTCTTCAAATGCTGTATCGGCGTTAATAAAGATCTGGTACGTGTCATTGTTTAACGTCCCAACAAACTCATAACACAATACCTCTTTATTTAAATCATTAATAATAATCGCTTTTCGCTCTTCAAGCACTTTTAAGTTTGGGTTAACCTTCTTACGCGCTTCTTCTACAGATAACTTTGGCTTCGGGATAGAACGTTTGCCTTGATAGGCTGCTAAATAGTCTTTTGCTGAAAAACCGACAATACTACCATCATCAAGTGCAACCTTCATATTGATCGATTCTGGATAAATTCTTATACCATTTAAGTTAGTAACGTATGTGAATACACCAACGGAATCGTATTGTGAGCTTTCAAACAATTCCATATTCGCAAATTTATTATTCTTCAAGAATGTAGCGCCTTTGATAGAAGCAGCATTGAGATCAATCTTTTGCGCACCGATTTCACGGTTATTAATAAGCCATACAGGATGACCACCTTTTTGTGTGATATCCATATAAATTTCACTTTTGGTGTTAGGCTGTTGCACTGACAAGCTGTAATAACGATCTTTTTTCTTTTCTCCTGTTTCTTCTACCTTAATGCCTTCAGTAGTTTTTATACCGAGAAAGCTTTGTGCAATTTCTTTTGCTTGCTGTTTTGAGATAGGTTGGCCTTCCATTTTATTCAAACCTTTTTCAGCTTGTTTATAGCTTGTAAATGTAGGACCAAAATCAGCCTCCGTATAAGAGTTCACATTCTTTTCAACGGTTTTGAACCCGTCAATAATCGTATTATCAGACGGTTTGCGATCTGCTGCCAGAGCGAGCTCTACATCCATCCAGCGCAGGTTATTTTTTAGCACAAGATGCTGTACATGACGCAGTTCGTTTTGGATATCAGCTGATTTTTGGTGCAGTTGCTGCAGGGTCGCATATTCTTTATCATTTAGCGGTTCTTTTTCGAGATCACGCACCGCTGTTCGGTAACTAAAGTCTCCGATACTGGCTAGAAATTCTTCCGTCTTATTAAATGGCAAAAGTGTTAAGGGTAATTGTCCTACATCGGAGCGTGCTTCAGACGTAATTCGCCAAACATCAGCTAAAGCAGGTGAAAGAGATGTTCTGGAATTCATGGCAAGTGTGTTCCCAATTTTGTCATGTAATAAATCCATTTCATAAGTCAATTCATGAAACGCGCGTTGATAATTGTTTTCTGCATGAATTAACACTGCATTTTTTTCTTGATGCTCTAAATATCCCCAGTAGCCGGTTCCCGCTACAACAAAGGTTAACGCAATAATTAACAAACCTCTAAGCATGGTAGAACTCCTTTCTATCGGCAAAAAATATGGCGGCCGATTTTTTTTATTTGCGGACGTGACCAGATCCACCCGCTTGTCGCTGTGTCTGGATTAAAGTAGTAAATTGCATTTTCTGTCGGATCCCACCCGTTAATTGCATCCAATACAGCTTTTTTCGCTGTTTCATTCGGTGTTAAATAAATTTGTCCGTCAGCTACTGCTGTGAAAGCACGCGGTTCAAAAATAACACCAGATACCGTATTGGGAAATGAGGGACTGCTAACGCGATTTAAAATAACGGCTGCAACTGCCACTTGACCAATATAAGGTTCTCCGCGCGACTCGCCATATACGGCGTTGGCCATCAGCTGAATATCATTTTGTGAGTAGCCATTTGGTACATTGCTGCTTGGTGGTTTAGCTGGCTTATTATTGGCTGTACCGGACGAGCCTTTTTCATATTTCGTTGCTTTAACCAATTTTTCTTTCGTTTTTTGTCCCACAATTCCATCAACAGGAAGACCAAATTTATCTTGAAAATTGCGGACAGCCCAGTATGTATTCCAGCCGAATACACCATCTACTTTACTTGTATAATAGCCGTTATACTTTAAGCGTGATTGTAGTTCAATCACATCCTCACCGACTGCTCCTCTTTGAATCACTTGACTGGAAAATGCGCGCGCCTCTCGTTGACCGTCACCTGCCACTAGCAAAGTGACAATCAATACAAAGAGAAGAGGCGCTTGATAAGCATACTTGCGCATACGTGACCTCCTTACTATTTCATGTGTTATACAAGTATGTTTTTGTAAAAAAGACATTTTTATGTAAGTAGTTGAAAAATAACTCTTATATGGTGTTAAGATACTCGACGAACTGTTTGAGCGGGACCAATCCTTTTCGCGGCATGTGACTAGAAATGACTGCTGTCATCGCAAGCTCTGGTACAACCAAAATATACTGTCCTGCATATCCAAGCGCGAAGTGAATATGGTAACGCACATCAAATGTCGGTTTCTGCATCGTCCACCAATGCAAGCCATATGACCCAATATGTTCATATGTTGTGAACAAAGGTTTGCAGCATTATCCAGTTGCTTGATACAAGCTGCTGTCCATTCCATATACCTTTTTGTAAATATAATATGCCTAGCTTTAATAAGTCAGAGGGCTTCATTCTTATACCAAACCCTTCACCTGTTCGCCTCCATTTTATTGCGATTTCTCTCAGGATGTGCAATTTTGGGAAAAGCATCACAAAAAAGGTCAGCATTCGCTGACCCATCTTTTTATATGTAGTTAATAAGAGCTCGATCCCCCTTCACTCCCATCAACAAGTGCAAATGATCAATATTCGATTTTAACACACCCATCCTTTTTAAAACAACTAATATAGAAATTAGGTGCTACTTCGATATCGTTTATCCAAAAAAATCCATTTGCTTTGTAAAAACAGATTGCCGGTATATTATCGCGAGCAGTAGAAACATAATATACCGGATATGGCTGCTTCTCGATGAGATTTGATAAGAGTTTTGTTGCAATGCCTTTTTTAAAATACGTAGGATGGACAACCAAACGACAAATGGTAAGCTCTTGGTTTTCAACTGTATAAGAAATTGCACCTGTGAGTTGTGCCTCTATATAGTAACCAAGAAATATTTCACCGCAGGCTTGTAGTTCTTCTAGTGATTCGTGAAGCGATGGAATCTCATCAAAGCCAATGAGCTCTGCTTCTACTGCATATGAAGTGCGCTGCAGATTCCACAATGCTTTGGCTGTTTCTATGTGCAACACATCCATCGAACAAATCATCACATGCTCCTTTCGGGCGGCAAAATAATTTGAAACGTAGTACCCTTCCCACGTTCACTTGTTACTGTAATACGTCCATGATGATTTTCAATAATTTTAAAGCTGACCATAAGCCCAAGTCCATTTCCATTTTTCTTTGTCGTAAAGAATGGATCGCCCATATGCTGGAGCTGCTCTGACGTCATTCCAATACCTGTATCTTGAATGGATATGCAAATCTCTTTGGCTACCTGTAGACTCACATACAAATCTCCACCATTTGGCATCGCTTCTAATCCATTTTTCACCAAATTCAATAACACCTGCTTAAGTCGTGTGCGATCACATTGTGCAATAACTTGTGCATGCTCGCATACAAAATGAAGTGCAACACCTTTATGTTCCGCCTGCATTTCTATAAGTGCTAATACCTCATGAATAATCGGGATTATATTTTGTCTTGTAAGCTGTACAGCTTTCGGTTTGGCTAACACAAGAAAATCTTCTACAATTTCATTAATGCGTTCTACTTCATCTAGGATGATAGATAAATACTCACGTCGCTCTTCATTTTCTTCATCTAGCTGTAAAAACTCTGCATATCCTTTCATAGAGGTAAGTGGATTGCGAATTTCATGAGCGATTCCGGCCGCCATTTGTCCAACTGCAGCGAGCTTATCTTGTCGCCTTACTTGCTCTTCTGCTTTCTTTCGTTCTGTGATATCATTTCGAATAGCCAGATATTGATATGGCTTTCCTTTACGGTTCATGAAAGGAACGATTGTTGTTTCTACCCAGTAATACGTACCATCCTTAGCGCGATTTCTAATTTCTCCCTTCCATACCTGCCCCGCTCCAATGGTTTTCCACATATCCTGAAAGAACTCCTTACTGTGATAGCCAGAGTTTAAAATACGATGATCTTTTCCGATAAGTTCTTCTCTACTGTATTTGGAAATCTCGCAAAATTTATCATTTACACTTGTGATGATACCTTTTCCATTCGTAAAGGCAACAATAGAAGATTGATCGAGTGCAAGTTTAATATCTTGTAAATCACTATCACTTGTAGAGAGGCGTTTGCTAATGAGTGTTGTTGAAACAACAAGGCTACCTAAGATGATAATAGATGCAACCAGCATGAGATACATCAATAAATCAGCATTCATTTCCATAATAAACTGCTCGCCATTTTCAGGCAGAGTGACCGTGTGCATGAGTAAAATATGACTTTCCGTAATTGCTACTGTTACAAATGAAGCTGCTAATGGCTTTAACCAAATATGTTGATACGGAAGTTTGGCGTAAAATAGTAGCGAGAATGATAACGAAAATGCAATTAAAATGAGTAATGCTGATAACAAGAAAATAAGTGCACTGTAGCTTACATGTACTTGTATGCCATGTAGGCTAATGAGATGAACAGCAAGTACTGCCGCTGTCATGAATAGACTCATCAGTGTGATACGTAGCTTTGTTGTTTGCTGCACATGTAATACATACAAAGCAATGGCTGTTAAAACCCAGCCAACAGACCAAGAAAGCACAACAATACTAAGGTGGTAGGATTGCAGCACATTCATATTACGCGCCAATAATCCAAAAAAGCTTGTAATCCATATACCTGTTGCTAAAGAAAAAACACTACCCAGAAATAAAAATAATTTGTTTTGTCGTGTGGTTTTAACTAGTAGTAATAAATCAAAGGCGGTAAAAGAAGCAATGATCGTTAAAATGATGGCAATGAACATTAAAATAGGATTGGTAATTTCGCTCATATATGTATCCTTTTCTCTAAAATAGGTTTTCACTATGATTGTACGGGAAAATGTCATAAGAGAAAAGTTAAAAATACACCTACATACGGTATGCAGGTGTATTTATTCAAGTGCATAGGATTTTCCCATTAAGCCTTTTTTATTTTCCAATTACCTTGTCAATAATGCCGTACGCTAATGCTTCCTGTGCACTTAGAAAATAGTCGCGCTCCGTATCGTGAGCAATTTTTTCTACAGGCTGACCTGTGCGCTCGGCAATCATCTGATTAATGTGTGCCTTTAACTTTACAATACGCTTGGCTGAGATTTCAATTTCAGTCGCCTGCCCCCTTGCGCCCCCAAGCGGTTGGTGAATCATAATTTCGCTGTTTGGCAATGCCATACGTTTACCTTTTCATGGCTGATCATAATAATACGGTCTTTTAAAAGGCGAGAATAAATATCATACGAACGTTCACCTAGCTTTGTTTGTTCAATCACATATGGAATTGTCATAGCTATCCTCCTATTATGCTGCGCACATAAGCGCGTTTGGTGTGGTGAGCTGTAATGCAGGAGAAACAATATTACGTAGCAGGTCTGGGTTTTGTTGAAGTAGCGATTGTGTGAATATGGTTACCATTGCATCATCTTGTGCGACTACCTCTTCGTTCTGTAATAACTGCAATTTACTTCTCATACGAAACAATGTGGATTTTACTGCACCTTCTGTAGTGCCGCACATAGTAGCAATATCAAGCAGGCTGTATTGAAAGCTTTCTTTCAGCACAAACATAGCTGCTTGCTGTGGCGTAAAGTGTGTTACTAATAAAGCAGCGGCTGTTTGCAAATCTGCATATTGTAACAACGGTTGATGAGAAGGCTCTTGTTCCCACGCACCAGCTCTCTTGTGTTTACGCAATTGATCACGCCATGTATTTCGTGCCATCGTGCAAAGCAGTGAGAAGGTAATGGTATTTTCTTGCGGTACATACGTATGCATTGCTTTTGACATTGTATCTTGTAATACATCTTCTCCATCCCACACATTGCCGGTCATCTGGCAGCAATAACGGTGCAAAGCTGGATAATATTCTAACAAACGTTCTTCATTTGTTTGTTCTTGCTGATGATTCATGCTATCAACTCCCCTTATTACCTGTAATATATAAACGTATGATACGTATAAAAAGTTACGATGATATGAAAAAAAGTAAAAAAACACTCCAGACGACTTCATGTTGGAGTGTGAGAATGCGTGTTATTTCGTTTGATTTAAGAAAAACAGAGCTAATGTTCCCGGCCCTGCATGTGCACCGATTGCCGCTCCGATGGAGTTAATGACAAATGTTTGCGAACCAAAACGTTCTTGAATCATTTCTTGCAGTTTTTGTGCAGCTTCCAAATCATCGCCATGGCTAATTCCGATTACTTGTTTTTCCAAATCAATTCCTCGTTCAGCCATTACATCAACCATGCGCTGCAATACTTTCTTACGTCCGCGAATCTTCTCAATTGGAATAAGCTTGCCCTCCTCTACATGAAGAAGAGGTTTGATGTTTAGGAGACCTCCAATAAAGCCGGCCACTTTACTGACGCGGCCGCCGCGCACGAGTGTCTGCAAATCATCTACTGTAAAGATATGCTCTACATGCTGTGTTAAAAATGCGACATGATTACGAATTTCTTCGACTGTTTTTCCTTGCTGCGCTAGCTTGGCAGCTTCTAGTACAACAAGCCCTTGTCCTGTTGAAGCACATTTTGTGTCTATAATAGAAATGGTTGCTTCCGGATACTCTTCTTCTACATCTTGCTTTACAAGCATTGCAGATTGATAAGTACCTGATAACTCTGAAGAAAAGGCCAAATACAGACATGGTATGTTCTTCGCAGCATATGTTACAAATGTTTGATGAATGGTTTCATAAAACGGAAGTGATGTTTTATATACTTGTCCAGCTCTCATACCATCAAATAGTTGTTTAGGTGCCAGCGTCACACCATCAAGAAACTCCTTATCTTGCTCATCATATACGCGAAGCGGAATTACATCGATATTATATTGCGTCAATAAATCCTTTGGCAAATCCGCCCCGCTGTCGGTAATAATTTGTACTGTCATTGCTTTCCCCGCCTTTGTTATGTATGTTTATGTTTTATTATATATGCAAATGCGGCAATTGGGAAATCATCTATATACATGCAGATAAAAAACAACATTCTAAACAATAAAAAGCCACCTTTTGGTGACTTTTTATGCATTAACCGATAGGTTCTACTTCCGGCATCTGTGCTACATAGCGCATATTGCGAATCACTTCCTGCTGACGCAGACGCAAATGGAATAACTTAAGCGGATCTTGGAACACTTCTGGATTCGCCTTCATCGCACTATGTTTATCACGTTGCTGTTGAATGTCCATATGTGTTTCTTCTACTGTTTCTTTCAAGATACGGAATGGTTCAGCGAAGAACATAGATACATCTTCTTCTAGTGCGCGCTCAAACAATGTGAATTGCTCAAAGCACATGCGAATTACTTCCTGTGTCACTTCTGTATAATCTTCATTCTCTATATATTTGCGATACTGGTTTTCAAGCAGCTGCTTATTTTGTGAGAATCCGCCAAATAGTTTACCAGCGCTCTTTAACAAAAATTGTCCAGGTGTAAAACGAAGCAAAATGTTAATGTCAGCAATACGGATGCGGCGTAACATACGTTCCGTATCACGGCGCCAATCTTCCAGTACCTTAAAGTCACAGGTTAATTGCATTTTTTCTTCTTCATATAATGAATTGAATGTTTCACTTGTTTCATATAAGTAAGTTTGACTTTGTGACAATTCTTCCTTTACTTCATCTAGCCAGTTGCGAAGGGCAACTGTTAATTTCGGTAATACCTTTTCTGTAACATAATCCTGTACCATATCATTCATTTGGTCATTTAACGTAACATGAATATTGCGGAAATCTAGCTCATCATGGATGAGAGAAGTAGCTCCTTGTAAGAGCACCGGAATATCACGGCGCATATCAACAGCAATATTTTCTTTGATGTCGCGATAAGAGGATGAAATCACTTTATATTTCTCTGCTTCTAATGCGGTCAAATTATTGATAAAGCCGTTTAACTTGACAAGCATATCTTCATTCCAGTGAATGGATTCCATCAAACTGTTTTCTGCTGCGATTCGTTGTTCCATTACATCAATTAAGACGTTGCGCACCGCGCTTAGCACTTGATTTGTACGGCGCTCTGCTGGACGTACAGAGCGAGCGAGTGCCTGCATGTATGTCCCAATCTCATTCGCGTGTGCAGTGAATACACGTGCATTCGGGAAATATGGCTGTACACGCATTTGCACATCTTCAAGTAACCTTGCTATATCTTCCCTGCGCATACCATCCAATTTATTTAATACGAAATGAATTGGTAGGTTTGGCGCTTGCTCTTGCAACGTTAATACGATTTCTTGTTCGCGCGCGGTGAAGGGCTCATGCGCATTTAACACGAATAACAAGCTATCTCCATAATGCAAGTAGCGGAATAAACGGTTAGTTTCAATTGGTTGATTCGCAAATTCTGGTGTATCAATAAAAGCTAACTCATATTTTTGTAGAAAAGGAGATGGCAATTGGAATGTAAAAGCTGCATCTTGCTCATTGCCGTGAGCTGTGATTTCATAGAACTCCTCTACATTCATTTCTGCTTGCCCCTCTTGTGATACTGCTTGTACAGCTACGTGAGGTGCATCTTCAATGATCACTGTACCTAGGCTGTTGGCGCCAAGCACTTGTTCACCAAGAATGGAATTAATGAAATAGGATTTTCCGCTTCCGCTTATAGACGCTACAAGAACATGACTCTTATCTGCATGTAGAAGCTTCTCCATCATCCATCTCACACGAACATCAAGCGGGAATTCGTTTTGCTCAGCCCATTCTAATACAGTGTCCAATAAATGCAAACCTTCTTCAAGTCCTGTATTTTGCTCTTTGTAGTCATATAAAATATGTTCCGCATGCTGTAAATCGTTTCCTTCTATGGTAGAAGGAAACAATCCTTCCCAAGCTAACACAGCTGCCGCCGCAAACAAAGCATCCGTTCGATTTGCAATTTTCAACCAGTTTCCCAATAAGTCTGGCACAAGGTGCTCAAACTCTTTAATGAAGTAAGAACCGCTGATTAAACGCTTGTATGTGCTTCGATATAAGTCAGAAATTTCTTCCCAAGCAGTTTCTGCATAACCAATTCCGCCAAATAAATTATTTACCGCTTGTAGCCATTGCAGATCGTACGGCGATTGGCTATAGCTGTTCCAGTGCGCCGATACCATTTCACGAAAACGTGATATATCTGTTTCGTATATAGCGCGCAGCACTTCAGAGAAATAACCTGGCTCTGTGTCTTTAGTAAATCCCTTTTGTATGTATCCAATGAGCACTTGCATCCATGTGGTTGATTTCGTGCGTATTATCTCATTTACGGCCAGTTCAATCGCACTGGACCAATCCTGCTCTTCTTCATAAAATGTTCGAGCCAACGACGTTACGTTCGGATAGTCTGGATTTTGTATCACTGCTTCCTTAATTACACGAAATGCATGTTCTTTCCGCTCTTGCTCTAAGTAAAGAGAGAACAACTGCAGTGCAATTTCTGATGTTAAAGAAGCTGAATCAGTTTGTACGTTTTTGTATAACTCTTCTGCTTTTGTTGTGTTCCCAAGTTGAAAATAAGCATCAGCCATATTTTTTTGCGCCCAAGCTACAAATGTCCCATTTACTTTTTCCCATTTATAAATGGCGGCTTCATAATCTTTAAAATGATAATAGACTTCGCCCTGCGCATAGCGAATATGCGACAGGTTTTCACTGTCCAGCTCCGTTTCATGAAAGTATGCTTCCCCTAATACGGCAACGGGGTGATTCCCTTCTTGATCTACCATAAACGTTTCATAAAACGCTTTATTAATAAAATGTTTTTCAGTCATATTTTCACCCACTACAATTTCTATTTTTCTCTTTTTCACCGAACGACACATGATACTATCGGTTGTCTTCCTATTCTAGCAGGAAAGTTTCGCAAATAGATTGCAATTATGTTTCAATTTCAAAACAATCCTACTATAAACTAAAGCGTTCCAAGCTTTTGTCCATCATTTCTTGATTAATCCCAATATATTTAAGGGTAATACTGGGGTGAGAGTGATTCAATATATTTTGCAAAAGTGCTACGTCTTGATACATCTGATAATGCCAATAACCAAACGTTTTCCGGCACGTATGTGACCCGATATGTGACAGCCCGACTTCTTCTGCGGCCGCTCGTAAAATTTTATATGCTTGCACGCGCTGTAAGGGCAAATCTGTTTTTTGCGAGGGAAACAAATAATCTTCTTCGTCCATATGTCTTGTGTATGCAAGGATTGTTTCTCGCAGATCCAAGTTAATTAAAAACCGCTTTCTTTTTTTTGTTTTTTCTTCTTGAATTTCAATATGAGTTCGATTTCGTACGTCTTTTACGCGCAATTGAAGCAGATCAGAGATACGTAAGCCGGTGTTAATCCCCATTACAAATAAAAACCAATTACGCTCTGATTGCTTGCGTAGCACCTGCTTCATTTGTTCAATCATATATTTATCCCGAATTGGCTCAACTACCTTCATTCCTTCGCTGATAATTGCTCGGTAGTCTGATTTTAAGTTGCGCTTTTTCTCATCACGACGTTTCTTTTCGCTTAACGCCGCAATACGCTTTTGTAATTCTCTTTCTCCATATTTATGTGTTAAATAGATGTATTCTCCCTCTGTGAGCGAGACATATGTAGCGTATTCCTTCTTTTCCATCGCATACTCCATTTACTTTTATTGGATAAAACATTACTAAAATATGTTTCATTCCTATATTTACCTATTTATTACTTTCTCTTATTTCATAAGCTTTCATAGTATTTTCATAATGAAACAAAATATATCTTTTGTTTCCTGTTTATATTTTACATCTTTCTATGAAAATAGAAAAGAAAAAGGGTATAAAAATTGCGATTTTAATAAAATCGCTTTAGAAGCTCCAGAATGCTCATTAAGAGGTTTTGTGGTTCTAGGTACATGTCCTATTAACATCACTCTTTTGACGTCTCTATGAGGCTGTTTTTTTGTCTTTTTGTTTACATAATATTTTTATTGATCACATATACTCTCTGGTCTAAATCTATGTATTGACTTCGATATAAGCTACTATCCTTATCGCTATTCACAATGTGTTACAATTCAACTTAGAGGTGGAAATTTAATTTTGATAAAACAGAACATATGTTTTATAATGAAGGAATGAAAGACACTTCAAGATAAAAGGACGTGATGTCGTGAGCAAAGTTACACCATTTCTCATGTTTCAAGATGGAACAGCGGAAGAAGCTATGAATTATTACACCTCTCTCATTACCGATTCAAAGATTATGAATATTATGCGCTACGGAGCAGATGGACCAGGAAAAGAAGGCACGGTGATGCATGCAACCTTCTCATTAAAAGGACAAGCTTTTATGTGTATCGATAGCCATATCAAGCATGCGTTTGACTTCACTCCATCTTTCTCTATTTATGTGACGTGTGAGTCTGAAGAAGAAATTTATAATTTGTATGAAAATCTTTTGAAAGATGGACAATCACTCATGCCGCTTGGTAACTATGGTTTCAGCAAGCAATTTGCGTGGCTGAACGACAAATTTGGTGTATCATGGCAATTAAATTTACCTAGCTGAACAGAAAAAATAGACATAAAAAGCCAGTCTAACATCATTTAGGCTGGCTTTTTACTAACTATTTATTGATTCAATCGCATTTTCACTAGAACAGTTTTAATAGCAAAGTAACTTACATCTTCAGGTAATGCTTCTTTCAGCGGTTTTAATTTCTCGCCGCCCAGTTCTATGATTACTTTTCGTATTGTTGCTTCCTGCTCCTGTGAAAGAAAATGTTCCCACTGTACTTCTTTTCCTTCCTCCGCACATTGCAAGATGTGATTTTCAATTGTAAGCAAGGATAAATTTCGTTCTTGGGCAATATCTCGTAAAGTGTAGCCTTGCTTGTATAACGCATAACTTACAAGATGTGAAGCTTCTTTCTTTTCCTTCGTTACAACCCTTTGGCTGGACGGCATTACGCCATTTTCAGTCACATACCTATCAATAATAGCTATAAAACGCTTCCCGTAGCGCTCTTGCTTTTGCTGACCGACGCCTTTTACACTGAGGATTTCTTCAGTCGTTTGTGGTAGTTTTGCTGCCATATCACGAAGTGTCTGATCAGAGAAAATAACGAACGGTGGTACACCTTCTTCATCGGCAATTTCCTTACGTAGTCCGCGCAGCATTTCAAATAAAGCATCATCAGTAGAAACTTGTACAATTCGCACTTGTTCCTTTCGTAGTACTTGTGTTTTTCCAAGTAATACTTCTTTTCCTTCATTACTCACAAATAAAACCGGATATTGCCCATCTGTAACGCCAATATATTGCTCGGATGTAAGAAAATCAATCAAATCAGCTACATCCTTTGCTGCACGGTCTTTCATAATGCCATATGTAGTCAGCTTATCAAAACCTAATTCGAGCACCTTTTTATTAGATGAGCCGGTAAGAACTTGACTAATTATAGTTTTACCAAACCTTTCTCCCATTCGAATCATACAGGAAAGTACCATTTGTGCATCGCGTGTCACATCTACGCTAGTACGTGCATCAACACAATTGCTGCAACGTCCGCACGGCTTCGGGTCATTTTCTCCAAAGTATTGAAGAATAAAGCTCTGCAAGCATCCTTCTGTATAACAATAATCCTTCATCTGACGCAGCTTATGAAGCTCCTGTTTTTTCTGCTCTTTATGATGAGATTGTTCAATGAGATAGCGCTGTACTTGTATATCATGCGGTGAAAACAACAAAATGCACTCACTATCTAGACCGTCACGTCCGGCACGCCCCGCCTCCTGGTAGTAGCTCTCCATATTTTTAGGGAGTTGATAATGAAGAACACTCCGCACATTTGATTTGTCAATCCCCATTCCAAAGGCATTTGTTGCCACCATTACAGCAATATCATCTTGCAGAAACAAATCCTGTTGCCTTGCTCTTTCGCCATCGCTCATCCCAGCATGATAACGTCCCGCACGTATACCCTGCTTTTGTAAAAATTCATATACATGATCTACTTCTTTACGAGTAGCGGCGTAAATGATGCTTGCTTCATTTTTATTTGTTTCTATATATCTCTTCACATACGCTAAGCGATTTTGCCCCTTTACAATTTTAAAAGAGAGATTCATCCGAGCAAATCCAGTTACAATTGCACTCTCAGAAACGATGCCCAAAACCTCACAAATATCCTCTCGTACCTGCGGGGTTGCAGTTGCTGTCAGTGCTAAAACCGTCGGCTGTTTTGGAAATTGTGTTAACAAATGCTGGATTCGTAAATAACTAGGTCGAAAATCGTGCCCCCACTGTGAGATACAATGAGCTTCATCAACTGCGACCAGTGAAACGGGGAGCTCTTTTAATTGCTCTAGAAAAGCAGAAGATTCCAGTCGTTCCGGTGCAATATACAACATTTTATATATACCATGCTGTATATCATGCATACGCTCCCTTGTCTCCTTCATCGACAAGCTACTGTTTAAATATGTGGCAGAGATACCAACTTGTTCGAGAGCATCGACTTGATCTTTCATGAGAGAAATAAGCGGTGATATGACGAGGGTAATACCAGGGAGAACAAGCGCGGGAATTTGATAGCAAATGGACTTTCCCCCACCAGTTGGCATAATCCCAGCCGTGTTATAACCTGATAATACACGTGTAATGATTTCCTCTTGTCCGTTCCGAAACGATTCGTAACCAAAGTACTGTTGTAAATATTGTTTCGCTTTTGCAAGCAATAAATTCTCCCTCCTTTTTTCTTATTATAACATGATAAACAGCATGGAATCTCATATCTCCCTGCTTTTTCAAACACTGCTAGATGGATATCAATCTCATGATATAGCACTGATAAATGTTATTTGAATAGAACCTTTTATTTCCTTATCTCCATATTCCTTTTCAATTGCTTCAGGAAAGTTTTCGATAACTTGCACGCTCTCATCCAATAGTTTCAAACCATTTCCATTCAGCAACTCTAGTAATCTTCTTACACCTTTTATTTCTATTTCAAAATGAATTACAATAACTTTGTCAGAAAAGGTATTATGATTCGTTATCCAACCGGAAGATGTATGAATACAATGCACTGCATAGTCAATCATTTCATACCTATTTTCTCGTGTCGCTCCTCTAATTCTGATATTCTCCGGAATCACGTTATCACCTCACTAATATATACTATCCATTATACATCACGAAGAAATAACTGTGTGAAATCATACTAGCTTGCTTTCAGCTTGAGTCGATATAATTATATGCCTTATATTTATTACAACTTGCTTAGATTCTGTAGTGTTTGAATCCGTCCAATTTGGAAAACTTTCTTTTCGGCCACTAGTTTTTTTAGAGAGCTGCGAGATACTTCTTTTTTGTCCAAATTTTAGCATGTTATTTTCTAAAACACTGATTACGAATTGTGCTGCAAATTTGTGGTCTTTGTACCAATCACTTTACCTAAATGACATACTATAATACGTGCGGGAAGGTTATAAAAATTCTATTCATATTTTCTTGCTCTTTTGCTTATGGTAGATATTATACAAATTTGTGTTGAAAAGGGTGATGCTATGAACCATCTTTATTTTTTAGAGCGTGCATGTCAATTAGCTGAAGTTAATATTGGACAAGGTGGTGGTCCGTTTGGAGCCATCATTGTCAAAGATGATGTAATCATAGCTGAAGCTGGAAACAGTGTAACTAGAAATAATGACCCTACAGCTCATGCTGAAGTACAAGTAATTCGAAAAGCATGCGAAGTCCTAGGTCATTTTCAACTTACTGATTGTATATTGTACACCAGCTGTGAGCCTTGTCCTATGTGCTTTGGTGCGATTTATTGGGCAAGGCCAAAAGCGGTTTACTATGCATGCAACAAGATCGATGCGGCAAGCATTGGCTTTGATGATGCGTTCATCTATCAAGAGTTGGAAAAGCCATATCAGGAACGGAAAATCTATTTTCAACATCTCCATGTAGATGAAGGGCAGCGCGCATTTCAAGCATGGACCTGTAGCTCACACAAAATTCAGTATTGATGCCATGGAGATGGCATATTAATAGAGTAAATAAATGGTTGTCCCCCTCATTGTCAAACATGAGGGGGTGTTCTTTTATAGTAGATAAACAAAATAGAGCGCCTATATACGATTCACGAAAAGATTATGTGTATCCAATTATATAACAAGAATAAAGTCACTATCACCGACACTGGAATGACAATTAACGATACACTTAAGTAATCCTTCCATGTAACTTTGATGTTGTTTTGTCTTAAAATATGCATCCAAATTAAAGAAGCTAACGTTCCGATAGGTAGCAATAATGACCCTACATCGCTACCGATGATGCTCGCTAAATACATAGTCTTTAAAGTGACAGGGTCCAAATTCATTTCTGTTAATGTGATGGTTCCAATTAATAAAGCTGGATGGTTGTTGAAAAAGTTGGATAATATGGACACTAAGCCACCCATGATAAAGCTTGCTTCAAATAAACCTTGTTTAACGACTGGTTCACATATTTGTAAAAGAAATGCTGTCAATCCTGCATTGTGAAGGCCATAAATAAGTACATACATAGAAAAAGCGAAGATTAGGATATGCCAAGGTGTTTTCTTTAGTATATCAATCGGATTGGTGCGTAATTGATACCATCTCCATACAAGCAAAATCAGTGATCCCAACACCGCAACAACCTCAATCGGGATGGCCAGGAACGATGCAACAAAGAGTGAACAACGTATGATAAAAACAAATAGTAAGATTTTTATCATAAATTTTGTACGTTGACTTTTTGTCTCAACGGATACTTGCCCTTTTAAAGGATGAAAGTCCTTCGTAAAAAATATTTGTTCCACGTCATACACTGAATCTGGTAATTGTTTGGGTAGTTTTTTCTTTACTATTACATACATTAGCCAAGACATAAACACCAGACCCAATGATGAAGGTATAAACATCATCGCAGTATGCATATAAAGAGACATATTAACAATTTCCAATGCTATTAAGTTAACGATATTACTTACGCCAATAGGAGCACTTGACGCTGTAGCAATTAATGCACCAGTTAATAGGTAGGGAATTTGTTGGTGAGGCTTTAGCTGCAGATTTTTGAGAAGTAAGATTAAAATAGGAGTCGTAATAAGAATACTACCATCATTGTTAAATAACAGGGTCATCAAAAAACATAATAGTTGAATGTACCAATATAGTTTATAACCTGAACCTTTAGCTAGCTGTGCCAGTCGCGCAGCTGACCAATGAAAAAAACCGAAACTTTCTAGTATGACAGCCATGACGATTGTTGCAATAATGGTAATTGAGGCTCCGCCAATCTTATGGATAATATCCAAGATATCAGCATGCGATACAACACCTGCCAACAATACTATTCCCGCGCCAATTGCTGCCGGCCATGCTTCGTTAATCCCTTTCGGCCTCCAAAAAATTACTGCAGTCGTGATCAAGAATACGAACACTGAGATCATCATGTGAATATCCATTGTTGTATTGTTTCTTCCTTTCTAAATTTCCTAGCATTTACTTGTCCAATAACTAGTTATAGTTTATGTATATGCAAATCTACTCAAAAAAAAGCTAGGTACAAGTCCAATTCATTGAATATGTGCGTTTGTCCATTTAGGCACGTATACCATACGATAGCTGGATGAATAAAAGCCCTACTGTAATTAGCAGGGCTTTTGTACATTAAGGTAAATGCGCAGCTTTAATATGAGAGATTTTTAAAAATACGGTTTGACCGTTCGCTGTTACAAGCTCAATGACTGTATCGCTCACTTTTTTAACCAATCCTATTTTCATAGGATCTGCCCCCATATCAAACACTACAAGTTCTCCTTCCCACTTCTTTAACTGTTCTTCAAAGGAACGAAGAAATGAGAGCTGAGAGGGAATTACAGGAAATTTTTCATTACTCAAAGTATACGGGGGAGTTTTAAAGTTATATGGAATAAGCCATTTTAGATGGTGAAATGAAATCAATATCGTTTTATAGACGGGAGAGTAAAAGATAAAATAATCATTGCGAACACTGATAACGTATCCATGTAATGAGATATTACCTGTAACATAAACTTCAACAAAAAGTCCTTTTGCATTATTCAAAATTGTACGGTAGGAGATAGATTCTATCCCTTTAGCTAATGATATTTCGCTAGGACTGCTTAGACCTTCCTTTACTAGCGGACTCAGATTTATCCGATGAACATGTAATAGAGGAATATATATAAACCTCTGTCCATCAAACAGTACCAGAATATCTCTACCAACTTCAATAAGTACCCCTTGAAAAGAAGTGTTCCCTGATATTACAACATCAACTTGCTTTCCACATAACGATGCAACACTCAAAAAACTCCCTCCCGCTAGGAAAACAGCATAGTAGTACAGTATATGCTCAGATCTTTTGCTTTAGAAAATAAATCCACATCAACTTACAAATTCAGTTACAGTACAACGTTATATTCGTAAAGTGACGATATTAAAATGTAACATACTTTGTTCTTATAGGAATAAAAGCACGGGTTTCCCCGTGCTTTTATTACACCATCACTTTACAAATCTTATTCGTAAACTCTATTGGGTCTTCAATCGGTAAGCCTTCAATAAGTAATGCCTGATGATATAGTAAGCTCGTATATAATTGTAGCTTTTCTTTATCCTGTGTAAATGCATCTTGTAGCGATTGGAATACTTCGTGATTCACGTTGATTTCCAAAACCTTCTCTGCTTGAACGTTTTCGTTATGCGGCATTGCTTTTAAGATTTTTTCCATCTCAATTGTAACTTCTCCTTCTGTAGAGAAGCAGACTGGATGTGTTTTTAAACGCTTTGATGCCCGAACGTCTTTGACCTTGCCGGCAAGCAATTCTTTCATAGAGTCAAACAGCGCTTTTTGCTCTTCTGTTACGTCTTCGTTTTGCTCATTTGTTTCAATTCCTAAATCGCCACTAGAAACAGATTTGAATTCCTTCTCTTTATACGTCATGAGCATTTTAATCGCAAATTCGTCCACTTCATCTGTAAAGTACAAAATTTCATACCCGGCTTCTGCAACAGCTTCCGTTTGTGGCATTTTCTCAATACGTTCATTGCTTTCACCAGATGCATAGTAGATGTATTTTTGACTTTCTGGCATACGCGATACATATTCGTCAAGGGTAACCATCTTTTTCTCTTTAGAAGAATAGAACAATAATAGATCCTGTAAGGTGTCTTTGTTAGCACCGAAATCACTGTATACGCCATACTTCAATTGACGACCAAACGATTTGTAGAATGTTTCATACTTCTCTCTATCGTCACGGAGTAATGTCTGAAGTTGTGTTTTAATTTTGCTTTTGATATTTTTTGCGATGAGCTTCAATTGACGATCATGCTGTAGAATCTCCCTTGAAATATTCAACGATAAATCTTCAGAATCAACCATACCTTTTACGAAACTAAAGTAGTCTGGAAGCAAGTCTGAGCATTTCTCCATAATTAAAACGCCACTAGAATACAATTCAAGACCTTTTTCAAACTCTTTTGTGTAATAGTCAAACGGCATTTGTTCTGGAATAAACAAAATTGCATTGTAGCGAACTGCACCATCTACGCTGATATGGACGTGCTTTAGTGGTTTATCAAAGCCATAACGCTTTTCTGCATAAAAGTTCTCGTAATCTTCTGTTGTGAGCTCGCTTTTGTTTTTGCGCCAAATTGGTACCATGCTGTTGATGGTTTTCTCTTCTTGTACACTTTCAAATTCACCTTCGCTACCCTCTTTTGGCTTTGTTTCACTAACATCCATCTTAATTGGATAACGGATAAAATCAGAGTATTTCTTAATGATGGCACGCAGGCGATATTCTTCTAGATACTCATCATATGTTTCTTCTTCCATATTTTCTTTGATTTTTAAAATGATTTCTGTACCTCTAGTTTCTTTTTCGCATGGTTCAATTGTATAACCGTCTGCTCCCTCTGACTCCCACTTGTATGCTTGATCGCTGTCAAATGCTTTTGTAATCACTGTCACCACATCTGCGACCATAAAGGCTGAATAGAAGCCAACGCCGAATTGACCGATGATATCATGACCATCTTTGCTTTCATTTTCTGTTTTGAAGGCAAGAGAACCGCTTTTCGCTATGATACCAAGGTTCGTTTCCAGTTCTTCCTTTGTCATTCCGATCCCTGTATCCGTAATAGTAAGTGTACGGTCTTCTTTGTTTGGTGTTACTTTTATGTAGTATTGACTTTGGTCGAATGTGATGCTTTCATCTGTTAAAGCTTTATAGTACATTTTATCGATGGCATCGCTTGCGTTGGAAATCAACTCGCGCAGGAAAATCTCTTTTTGAGAATAAATGGAGTTAATCATCATTTCTAATAAGCGTTTAGATTCAGCTTGAAATTGCTTTTTTTCCATGATACAGTCCCCTTTCTATTTATAGTGTTAGCACTCTGTTTTTTAAAGTGCTAACACTTATTTTATTACCATAGGAACTATAATCTGTCAAATGTTTAATTACAATTCAGGGAATTCAATCGCATGCACTACATCATACAAACTAAGATCAATGTCCACTGGTTGATGTAAAGCAATCTTGGCGAGCTGCCAGCCGAGATAAGGGCCCATTGTTAAACCAGAAGCACCTAACCCATTTGCAATTAATAATCCGTTGTAGCCTGGCATACGTCCGATTACAGGTAAAAATCCAGGTGTGAACGGTCTGAAGCCGACCTTAACTTCAGTAAGTGTTGCATTAGAAAGTCCCGGTGCAACCGCAACTGCTTTACCAATTACTTCATTCACACCACCTACCGTGACACGCAAATCCCAGTTGGGATGATCCTCATGGGTAGCACCCGCCACTATTTGTCCATTCTCAAAAGCCAGTAAATATTGATTATTTGGTGGCATCACAACAGGCCATTCTCCTGTGCTAGTCTCTTCTAACTGAAGATGTGCAATTTGCGCTTTTTGGTGCGAAACAAGAAAATTTACTCCAAGGGGGGCCAATACTTCGTTTGCCCAGGCACCTGCCGTTACCAACACCTCGTCAGCATCAAGCGTTTCTTCTCCTACCTTGACGCCCCTTATATGTTGTTTATCATAAAGCAATGTTGCGCTGCCGTACAGGACGGAAGCACCTGCTTTTTGAGCAGCCCTTATTAGTGCATCTCTTAAAGCACGTCCATTCACACGTGCGCCGCCGCTTACGTGAACAGCAGCATATTCGGGTGCCAATACTGAAAACTTCGCGCCTGTTTCTTCGGACGACAGCCTTGTAACCCTTCCTATCTCCGGTGCGTCTTCTAAACGTTTACGAGCACGCTCTTCTATCTTTTCTAATTTATCTGCATCTGTGTGTAAACTGAGTGCACCGACCTTTTTATAGCTTGTATCCATCTCACCCCAATGTGCAAGCTCTTGTATAAGCGGTTCGTAATAAGCAGCTCCCTTTTTAACAAGTTGATACCAAGCTTGATTACGACGCTGTGACAACCAAGGACAAATGATGCCAGCTGCAACTGCAGTTGCTTGTCCGGGGTCTTGTCGGTCAATTAATATGACAGAGACGCCTTCTTTTGCAAGATGATAAGCGGCGGAAGCGCCTAAAATACCGCCGCCAATCACAATATAATTTTTCATGGCAAACACCTTTTTCATATGAATTCTTTCTATATATATATATATATTGTACTTCATCTCGCAAGATAAAATCATCTCTTGTTTGATACGATTAGTTGTATAAAACACCATCTTTAATTGTCACAATGCGATCACATACATCTAACACCCGTTCATCATGCGTGACCATCACAGCCGCTTTTCCTCTTGTTTTGACTTCTTGTGCCAACATCTCGACGATTTCTCGCCCTCGTTTTGAATCCAAACTTGCGGTTGGTTCGTCTGCTAAAATAATAGCCGGATCGTTCATAAAAGCACGAGCGATAGCCACACGTTGTCGTTCTCCTCCTGACAAGTGTTCGGGGTAATGTCGTATACGGTGTGCAAGCCCTAAACGTTCTAATAAAATCTTTGCTTTTTCCTCCTCTTGTTTCCCCATGTTTTTTGCCAGTCTCGGTACTAGCAATAATTGATCCAATATATGCAGATACGGAACTAGATTCGCTGCTTGAAATACAAAACCAATATCGTGAATACGAACATCATGTAGCTCGTTTGAAGAAAGGTGGGTGATATCATGTCCGTTAATTGCTATTGTCCCTCCTGAAGGCGTCAGCAAGGCACCTGCAATGGATAAAAAGGTGCTTTTTCCAGAACCTGAAGGTCCCATTACTGCGACAAATTCTCCTTGTTTGACACGGAGTGAAACCTCATGCAGTGCAGTGACTGCTGTTTCACCTTCCCCATATACTTTGCTAATGTTTTCAAGTACAAGTTTATCGGTCATACTTCCATCCTCCCAATCGCTTCAATAGCATCTATTTTTGCAATGCGGCGCAACGATAATAGAGCCCCGCCTACCGCTACAGTGATGAGCAGCCCAGAATACTGAAGTAGCATGCTGCCGTTCAGCTCAAACGGTATACTAGCTGGAAGTAAGGCGCTCGTTCCAAAAGTAAGAAGAATGCTCACGATTACAGCTCCGCTCGCAAGTAAAAGAACCTGACCAATCAAATTTTTTGCTAAGTAAGAGGTTTTGGCGCCAATTGCTTTTAATATGCCGAACTGATTTGTTTTTTGCAGTGTAATTACGTAAAAGAACACCGCTTGTACAAATGCTGCAATAATGACCAGAAATGTGATCATCATGGTAAGTGATCCCTGTTCTTCCTTATAGCCAGGAATACCGTTGGTTGCCTCTTCCTTTGTTATCACCTCTACATCTGAAATCTTTGTTTCCAAGGTTTTCTTTATATTAGGAGTTCCCTCTATAACAATTGCATTATAAGAAGGCTTCGTTTGTTTTCCAGTAAGCTTCATTAAGTTTTGGAAGCTTTCATTATCTGTATACAAAACGGGCATATGACTAAACATCTGTCCTTTTGCAAATCCGATGATCTTGACTTGGATCCCACTATCCTCGTTTTTTAATATATCACCAATTTTAACGCCGTTTTCTTTTAAGGATACATCAGCAATGACCTCTTGTTTGCTAACCTGCCCTAAACTTTTTCCTTCTGTGACTGTGGGCATCAGTATACTGTCTGCCTCTGTCCCAAAAACAGTAACATCGATTTTCTTGTTTTGTTTCTCTGTCGTTAGTGTTAGAGTGGTTTGTGTTAATGGGGCGGCTTGTTTCGCATGCTGCTGCACTTCCTCTAATAAAGTGGGTGGGAGTACGGACCTAGCAAGCTTTTGCTCTGCTTGTTTTTGTAGAAGTACATAATCTCCCTTTATATTTTTCATAGCAGATGCGTTATCCAGGGCAAGACCATTCGCCAATCCCGATACAATGAACGTCAGCCATGAGACAAGCAGCATAATACATCCAATTAACAGATAGCGAAATTTTCCGTGCCTTAATTCTCTTATTGCTAAAAACATCTCATTCAACTCCATTTCCTTGTTTGTAGGTAACTTCTCTACAAGAACATGGTAAAAAAAGAACATGAACACAATGTGAACAACTATTTACGTTTGATAAAATCACTAAAAAACGGGACAACACGACCTTGGCCGCTTTGTCCCGCTTTCAGCGTGGAAGTATAACTTGGAAGACAGTACCTTTTCCTACCTCGCTTTGTACTGTAATCGTTCCTTTATGTAGATAGATAATTTTCTTCACGATGGAAAGACCTAGCCCACTTCCACTTTCTTTTCTTGTTCGAGCTTTATCACCTTTATAATATCGATCAAATATATAAGGCATATCCTCTTCATGGATTCCCTGCCCTGTATCTTGTATCGTTACTTGAATAGCAGCTTTGTCCATCATACGAACCGATATGAAAATTGTGCCACCTGATTCTGTAAACTTAATGCTGTTTTGAATCAGATTGAGCCAGACCTGATGCAAAAAGCGCTTGTCACCTTTTATATATGTAGATGGCACATCCATCTCAATTCCCAATTCTTTTTCACGCCAAGACCAGGCGGCAGCATGAATAATTTGTTGAATTTGTTCTCCTATATCAAACGTCGTCCACTCCAATATATCGCGCTCTTTATCCAAAGAAGCTAAAAGGAGCAATTGCTTACTCATAACAGACATGCGCCGGCTTTCTTCCTCTATAATAGCAGCATATTGTTTTCGTTCTTCTTCCGTTACATGCTCCGTGCGCAAAGCATGTGAAAAGCCCTGAATAGAAGTGAGTGGCGACTGAATTTCATGAGAAACATTTGCAACAAATTCTTGTCGCATCTCTTCTAAACGTTGGATACTTTCTGTCATACGTTCAAATGATGTTGCTAATGTTCCAATTTCATCCTTCCGATCAACTGCAAGCTGTATATCATAATCTCCTTGGGCAATTTTCGTCGTTGCTTTCGTTAAAATTTGAATAGGTCTTACAATATATCGTGTGCCAATGAAGATGAACAGCACTGTCAAAATCAAGCTCAGTACCAGTAATTGCGCAAAAAAGATGCGCATTTCTCCAAACTGCAATTCGACATCGGGACGAATAAACAAGGCATATTTGTTGCCATCTATCTCAAAGGGAACACCGATGGTATTAATTAATTCATCATCAAAAAAACCAGTAATGAACAAACGCTTTGGAAAATTCTTAATACCATGATACACTTGTCCGTCTAATACAGTTGCAACGACAGTGTGTGGCAGGTATTTAGTTTTAAACGCACTACCATAGTAAGCATCTTGTCCTCGCTCATTTGTTATATGAATTTGATAACCTGAATGAGCAACAGTCTTGAGATAGTCAGACAGGGAGATACTGGGGAGAGTAGACGCAAACGCTGCAGTTTCTTCGGCAATTTTAGTGATTTTTTTGTCATTGAATGGTTTTAAATACACTTGATAATACGCGTTGGCTAGAAAAAAAGCGAGTAAACTGCTACTAATTAAAATACAGATAGCCGTTAACACAAAGCGAATATATAATGTCTTCAAAAGGCCTTCACCTCTAATTTATAGCCTACTCCCCGAACAGTAGAGATCATAAATGCATGTGTTCGATTAGAAAAGCGTTCCCGTAAACGTTTCACATGTACATCGACGGTACGAGCATCTCCTTCAAAGTCTATTCCCCAAATCAAATCAATTAACTGCTCACGCGTGAACGTCCGTCCTGGGTTACTCGCAAGTTGTGCCAAAAGCTCGAATTCTTTGAGCGGCAATAAGATGGTACTTCCTCCGCATCGTACTTCATAACTTCTTCGATCAATTAACGTATCTCCAACTGTAATAGTATCTGCATGTACAAGTTGATAACGCCGCAACAATGCTTTTACCCGAAATAGCAACTCTTTTGGCTCGAACGGCTTTACCAAATAATCGTCTGTTCCCGCTAAAAATCCCCGCTCTTTATCAAGGAGCTGTTCTTTGGCTGACAAAATGATAACGGGTATATCAAAATGACTTCGAATTTCTGCGCATAACTCATACCCATTTTTATGGGGCATCATAATATCAACGATAGCTAAGTGAATAGTTTCCGTTTCTAAGAGGTGTGAAGCAACGGCACCGTCTTCCGCTTCTAGTAAAAGATAGCCTTCTTGCTGTAAATAATGACGCATTAGCTTACGAATATGTATATCATCATCTGCAATCAATATGTGTATCATTCATTTCACTCCCTATTCCATCCATGCTAGTATTAGCATGTCCTTTACAAAGATAGCACATCATTGTTTCTATGGTACAACATCTTTATGAATAGAAGATGAACAAAACCATACAAAAAAAGAAGAGCATATGCTCTTCTTAAAATGTCGCAATGGCGATAATACCCTCGTCCTCATGAAGCTCCAGTTGCAAACGAGCTGCAAATGGGTCTAGCCCACGTTCCTCTAACCATAAACGAAGTGCTTCGATTAAATTCGCCTTAATTAAAATTTGTGTGCGACCGTTTACTTCCACCTCTGCTGAAAACCCATATTCATCGTCATACATCAGTTCAGCTAAAACATCTGTAGGCGCTACTTGTCTTTTATCTGCAATATACATGCATAATGCATTAATAATTTCTTGCTCAGAAATTTTTACTGCTTCCATGCTTCACGCTCTTTCTGACGTTTTTTCTTATACGCTTTAAATAGCTTGGCTGCAATCATAATGATACCTGCAAATAACATCATATTTATCATAAACGCTAAGACTGTTCCGATTGGACCAAGTCCTGCAAATAAACTACCTAACAATAAACCTCCAAGACCACCAAGTAACAAACCTTTGGCGAAGCTCCCCGCTTTGCTTTTGGGTTTGGTTGTAACCGATGGAGTTGGCTTAGAAGGTGTTGTTTGCTTAATATTAGAGTTTTGGCTTTTATTTGTCGGAACCGTTTGGTTTTGACTTGGTGTAAATGAACGTTTCCCCGATTTATAGCCCTTTGCTGCAGCATAATCTACTGTTGTGAAACTAAGAGCCACAAATGTAAGTGCAAACGCTGTAATCATTGCCATTATTTTGTTACGCATGTGAATGTTCTCCTTATGATGTATTTAGCTTGTCCATCTTAAAACAAGAAAAGTTTTCAAATAACAGCTCGTTTTAAGTTCCTATGAACCTATTATATGAACTTACAGAAAAGAAATCAAGTATAATTTGCTATATTCATATCTACTTTTCATATGACCTTCATCATCACTACTTGCATGAGTGTATCTGTTACATAATACGCTTCATTTTTTTATTATCTTTTGTATGTCACAATTGACTTTCAGCTGTACGCAAACTATGATAAGTTCATAAGAACTTAAAAGAAATGGAGAAACGTTTATGATTACCTTTCTTCTCACTAGAAAAGAAATGGCACACTTACTGTTGTCATTAAAAGGCTGGCACGAAAAACAGCCATTGACGATTATGCAAGAAGCCTGGCGCCGTATACATAAAGAAGAAGCAATTGATTCTCTTCTAGCGGGGGCTACATTATCTCCGGTATTAGAAAAAATCATGCGAACAAAAGAACAGGACATTGGTTTTTCATTGACGGAAATCTCAGCGCTCGGCAATCAAATTGAAAATACAAATTTTTCTCTTACTGCGTTACAAAACTGGGTAAAGCGCGATGTAAAGGAGATGGTTAGTACACCTCAACGTGGTAAAAAATACGCACTGGAGCAAGTGGCACTCTTATTTATAGTCGAGGATTTAAAAACTGCTCTTGATTTTGAATCGATTCGTAAATTGCTTCAATTAATTGTGAATGATCCGGATAACAGAGATGATGATTTAATTAATCCTATTTTTTTGTACGAAGCATACTCATCTTTGTTCGAAGAGCTTACACATGACGATAAGGTATATATAGAAACAGACAAAAGTACCATTGCATGTATTGAAGAGACCATTAAAGCTAAAGCAGCAGAACTGGCTGTGTCTTTTCCAAATACAACCGAAACACAGCGCGAGGCCATTCGGAATGTGATTATTATTGCTACTTTATCCGTTCATACTGCTTATTTTCAAATGATGGCCAAGCGTTATTTATCTGCCACGCTTTTTTTGCAAAATATGCAACTTTCCCAGGATATATAAAAAACACACCGATATGGTGTGTTTTTTATATACGATTTACTTGTCTCCATACGCGCGCCAAACCATCGGTTACTGTATCAATAATATCTGGATCGCGAAAATAACCCGCATGCGACAAAGGATTCCAGCTTGTTAAGAGGTTTCCCACATTAACGGGCTTGTCCGCTGTGACAGCACGCTTGTAGCTCTCATTTACATCTCGGAGCGGATAGGACATCATATCATCCTTGTCATAAAAATTAATCCACTCCCCATGTACCTTTGGATATAAATCAGCCAAAGCAGCAGCTGGGATATTAACCGGGCGGTCAAAGTTATAATAGCGAAGACTCCACAGTGAAAGAGTAGTCCCCATGGTATAAAACAAAGCGAGTGTATCTCCTCGCTCCAGCGGGGAGCTTGGACATACTACTGAATTCGTGCAATTTTTTTGCAAATCATAAAAGTAATTGCTTGCAACAGCCGAGCCGAGGCTATGAGAAATCACACAAAGCGGTGCACGTTCCCCTGCTAGTTCTGAAAGTGCGTGCAGTGTATCACCAATTCTCATATGAATTCGTTCATAGTTATGAGAGCCATCTGACACAGGTTGATATGCAATAGCATCCGCCAAGTATTGCATCAAAAAACGGCGTAACGTTTTATAGCGAAGTTTATGACGAACCACAAGTTTCTCGTATAATTCCTCTTCTTTGGGCGTAAAGATGTCTGCCCAATACACAGGACGCACAATAAGCTGCGTTTCGGCGCTGTCTGTCCATTGTTCAATCTTTTTAGCAAAGCTGTTTTGTAGCTTCATCACCATATCTTCTGCATATTCCTGCTTTTGTGTTCCCATTCCGTGAATGATAGTAGCAGCCACCTTTTGCATACTTATTCCCCCTAAGTATGTATCATTTATTTCTCACATCTTCACAAGAAGAAAACGTATTTACGGGTAGTTTCATAGACATCTATCGCTTGTTTTGGATTAGGACCGTACGATATGTCTTTTATATCGCGTTCACATCCTAGAAGTGTGACAAATAATATGATCATAAAAAGTCTTTTCATTGCGCACGCTTCCATTGCTGCGGCTGTAGAATGAACCGAAGTGATATTTCGTTGAAGCGATCTGGTTGATCGATATTACACACATGACCAGCATCTTTAATGCAAATAAGACTCACATCTTGTTGTCCTTGTACAAGTGCTTTCACAGGTGTGCGAAATAAATAGTCTTCTTCTCCCATTACAAAAAGTGTAGGAATGCCGAAAAAGTCTGTTTGTAGCTTTTTTAAAAATGGCTGCACGGCTTTCGTCAGTGAAAACCACCGAATAAACTCCTTTTGACACATCTTGGCTGCTTGTCTAACAAAAGCATGCCTTGATTCTGTGTGACTTCGCTTTGGCATAATAATCCACGCAAATAAGCGATATAACCACATATAAGGCATAATATACTTGCCAACATGACCTACTGAAAGCAAAAAACTTGTACGGAAATTTAGAGTGACGACAGCCCCTCCTAAAACCATGGAGCGGATGCGCTCTGGGTACTTATGTGCCATCGTTTGAATAACAATTGTTCCAAGAGAAATACCTACAAAGTGCGCACTTTTAATATGTAGGTGATTCAACACTTGTATCACCTCATCAGCTATCTGCACAAACGTATCTCCTTTTTTCCAACTACCTTTTTGCGATTTACCGTGACCTCTTAAATCTATTAATAATACATTAAAGTATTTTTTAAACTCTTTCACCTGTTTATACCAAATGGACGAACTGCCGCCTGCTCCATGAATAAATACGACCCAAGGGCTTTGCTGTTCTGTTGTGTAAGTTCGATAATATAGCATTCATATCCCCCGCTCTCATACGTTGCATGTATCTATCATTCTACATGTTTTAGTAGGGAAGTTCTAGTGAAAATAAGATATGATATATAGTATAAATAAAAAGGTGCTGATTTCTATTACGGAGGGCTTTTCCTGGGCAGTTAGGGAGCAGCCTCAGTGCTGTGTGCCTGCCGGGTCTCTCTTTGACTTGCTTTTTCCGCAGGAGTCTCACTCCCATTAATAAGTGTCAATTAACATCATCGGGCTTTATCATCACCAATAGAAAAGCGGTAGTTGATTGATGTGTCAATTAAACTGCATAGTTAGAAAGAAAGCGAATGGGGGCAAATGGATGGATCGAAAGGTTGCGATTGTAACGGGAGCTTCAAGTGGGTTTGGTTTTTTAACTGCGTTAGAGTTAGCCAAAAAAGGATTTCATGTTATTGCAACAGTAAGAACTATAGAAAAAGGCGCTGCGCTTTTAGAGCAGGCTAACTTACAAAATGTTAAGATTGTTCTCTACGAATTGGACGTGGCCTGTGAGACATCTTTAAAACAGTGGGAATCTTATGTAAGACAGCTACACCGAGTAGATGTACTTGTAAACAATGCTGGGTTTGCTATGGCAGGCTTTACAGAAGAGATATCCATCGCTTCTTATAAAAAACAATTCGAAACCAATTTCTTTGGTGCTATTTCTGTCACACAAGCTGTGCTGCCACTAATGAGAAAAAGACAGAGTGGCTATATTATCAATATGAGCAGTATCAGTGGACTCATTGGTTTTCCCGGTTTATCCCCCTATGTTGCGTCCAAGCACGCTTTAGAGGGTTGGAGTGAAAGCTTGCGTTTGGAGCTTAGGCCATTTGGTATTCACGTTGTCTTAATAGAACCCGGGTCTTTTCAAACCAATATTTGGTCTTCCGGTCGTGAAGTTTCACCTTCACAGCCAGATTCACCGTATTATACGTACATGCAACGATTGGAGCAACACATTTCTGCAGGAAGTTCGTCATTTGGAAATCCTTTAGAAGTCGCACAAAAAATTATACGTATTATAGAAACAACAGATCCGTCCTTACGTTATGGAGTAGGAAAAGGTGTTTCTCTGACGATATGGATAAAAAAGATACTACCTTGGCGCATATGGGAAAAACTCGTCTATCGTCAATTGAAATAAGGAAATTTCCCGTTTCTTATTATTTCCTCGGCAAGCGCAAAGTCTGCTAAAACCAGACAAATTCTATGATTTGTTTTTACATATTATGTACTCATTCGTCATATACTGCGTACAAACAAAAAAACTCTGCACAGTTTACGCCGGTGAGCTGCTTCCGTCAGGACCTGACCCTGTTCCGCGTGTAAATTTGTCAGAGAGGTAATTATATTATAGCTCCGTTATTCTTATTTGCCGATAGCAGGTTCTTGGCAAGTAAACCTGTATTTTCCTTGTCATTTGAATTTTTGGAAACATTCGCGTTATAATAGCAAAGAGTTTGATACATAAAGGAGAATTTCTATGGCGAAAATCCGAGTTTACCAACCAAAAGAAGAACACTTTGAGAGTATTAAAGAGATTATTGATGTGCAAGAAGAAAATCCTTCACCTGAGCTACTTGCAACAATGTACAGCTGTGTACTGGAAACAGAAGAAATGACAATTCCCCCTGCGTATATGGAGGAAGATATTTTAATTGATTCCGTTGAAGGGATGCTCAATGCTTCTCCAAACAAAACAAAACATTTAGGTGCCTATGATGTAATTGCTGTTACAACAAAAGAAAAGCGTTTTAAAATTTTGCTTTTAGAAGATGAAGAATACGAGATTATTTCCGAATAAAAGGGGGCTTATTGCCACCCTTTTTCTTTTAGGAAATCATGTAGCCTTCTGAACATCGCAAGTCTTTCATCTCTAGAAAAGCTAGCATTAGCACCACTTGTAGATGGAATTACAAACACATAACACCCTTCCCATGATTCATTTCCAAAAAATAAACCGTTTTGTATACCAAGTTTTATCTTCTCTTTCTTTTTTCCTGTTGCATGTCGAAAAGCGGTGATGCCGTTAAAACAAATCACTTTGGGTTTGTACGTGATAACAAGAAGCTGAAAGTCAATTGCACCCATCTTGTAATCTTGCGTGTGTAAATCGCCGGATGATCTAGTTGGGCGAGCTACCAGATCTGTAATACCGTAATTCCAGCGAAGGAGCTGTGCTGTTTCCTGGGGCTTGAGTTGATACGGAGTAAGTCCACCTTCAAACAGCCCACGCCAAAATAAATTTGCCGGATTTGCGTAATGATATCCTGTGGTAGCTGAAATACGACCAGGGTTAATGCCACAAAACAATACGGTAATATTGGGTTTAATATAAGTAGGTAACCATTTTTCTTCAAAGGCTTCTTTCATTTTATCCTCTTTCTTTATCTTCTTTTTTAATCAATTTTTGTACAGCAGATCTTGGATCCCAACAATTGAATACATAGTCCGGTTTCGTTTCGTATTGCAATCTGGTACAGATGTATCCAATATTTGTTGATTTCACTACAGCAAAATGCACACAAGTTGCACAGCAATGAAAACGGTTCTTTTTCATAGAATCCCCCTATATAAGATAAAACCCGCATTTGCGGGTTTTATTGCACATTTGTTCGACTCACATTTTCTTTTTTGATGAGTTGTCCTCTTGTGACACCAAGCTGATTAGTCGCCTTTAATGAGCGCCATACACTGGTACCAGTTCGTTTGCCAATAAGAGCTTCTCGGTATAAGTGAATAACTTCTTGTACTTTGTCTCCGCTTTCTTCCAAAAATTCAACGCGATAATGACGAACACCTTGCTCTAGAAAATGCGGAATATATTCAGCGCCCGATTGTTCAATGGCATTATAAACAGTATTGCGGCAACCGATATCAACACGCACAGGATGCTGCATGCCAATTCGATCTTGTAAAGAAACACGATGTGTTTCGCATGGACGTCCACAATTGGTAAAATCAGTGCCGTTACTCAGGAAGGTGCAGTATACACAGTGTTCTGTATGAAACATCGGCAAATGTTGATGTATCACAAGCTCCATTTTATCTGTTTGCGATTTTTCAAGCATATCCATAACTTGTTGAATATTTAAATCATACGAAGGCGTCACGCGTTGTAAACCGCGCGCCAAAAATAAATCAGCTGCAAGGTGATTAGCAATATTTAATGAGAAGTCACCGATTAGTGGGATGCTTACATGCTGTTTTGTATAATATTGAACAGCGCCTAAGCTTCTTACTAGAATAGCGTCCGGCTCTGCACGTACAATCCCATTTAAAATGCCATTTTCACCTGGCATATGAATACGCGGCGTAGCAAGTGCAATTAACTTTCCTTGACCTCGTGCCGCTGCTACTGCCTTTGGATAGTCCGTTGTAAATTCAAAATCTGCGTAAATATAATCAATATCTGTTAAAGAGGCTGCTTCAATTTGTTCCATCGTACGACATAGCGCGATGAGTGATGGTTTATCTGATATAACAGACTTACGTACAACAGGATATACGACCTCTCTTTTTTGGTACACATATGGTGTTTTACGGAGCTGTAATAATTGCTCTATTGCTTCCCTGCGCATTTTGTTGAGCTCTTTTACAGGAAGAATCACATCACCATTTACGTGTAATTTGACATCGTGAAGTTCAAAAATAGTTCCTCCCAATCGACCCCATTGTTCAAATAAATAACCGCTTGTCAACGGACGTTTGATTGCTTGTTGCAATGGCTCTTTAGATTGTATTGTTACTGAGCTACCTGTTATCGTATCTCGCCATATAGAGATAAGGGGCTTGCCAACTTTACCGTATGCTTCTATTGTGAGTGGAAACAAATGGTGGGCTTGTTCTGTTTCAAAGGTTTTTTGTAAGCGTTTGGATAACTCTTGATCACTTGTTTTCCAAATCCGGTCGCCAACGCGTACTTTTTTTAGATTTACATCCGTACGTCCTGGTATAATCTCGATGATGCCGCTTATAGCCTCACCCTCTATTTTGCTACCATTTTTACGAAGGTCGTATACCCGCCCACCTTCTTCTTTTTGCTCAGGGCGACCTGCATCAAACACAATTCCATCACCTCGCTTTAGCGGGGCTTCTAATTCACATATAACGCCATCGCGAAGCACCTTCTTTACCCTTCCTAGAAATACACCGCGACTCTTTGGATACGTACCATCGAGCAATTGCTTATGATTGGTGCCCGTTAAAAATCCATGTGTCAAACCACGACTAAAGCTTTGTTCAAGTTCTCTCATTTCTGCTTTAGATGGTATATAGGTTCGTCCTTCTAGACATTCATCAATTGCCTTTCGATACTTACTGACCACGTTTGCTACATATTCCGGTGACTTTAAACGCCCTTCAATTTTAAAAGAAGAAACACCAGCCTTAACTAAATCAGGAATAAGATCGATAGCTGCCAAATCCTTTGGGGACAATAGATATGTAATATTCCCCATATCCTTGCGTTCTCCGTCCACCATTAAATCATATGGCAATCGGCAAGCCTGTGCACATTCGCCTCGATTGGCCGATCTACCTCCCCACATCTCGGAGGTCAAGCATTGACCGGAATAAGATACGCATAATGCGCCGTGTACAAACACTTCAAGTGGCATATCTGTTTTTTCTGCTATTGTTTTAATTTGCTTTAGGTTATTTTCTCGCCCAAGTACAACGACTTCTAAATCATAGGGCTTTAAAAAGTCCACCGCTTCTGGTGAAGTAATGGTCATTTGAGTAGAGCCGTGAATCGGAAAATCAGGAGAGATATCCCGAATGAGTTTTACAAGCCCAACATCTTGTACAATTAAAGCATCAACTCCCGCATCGATGCAGGCCTCCACCAAAGATTTTGCATCTTCTAATTCGTTTTCAAAGACCAAAATATTGAATGTTACATAGCCTCTCACATTATATGTATGTAGATATGCCATAATGGCTGGTAGCTCATCTATTTGGAAATTTTTAGCACGTACACGCGCATTGAATTTTTCTACCCCAAAGAATACCGCATCTGCTCCGTTTGCAACGGCCGCTCGTAGACATTCCCAATTCCCTGCAGGCGCTAATAATTCTACTGTATGTCTTGTGATTCGTTTCATCATTCTCCATCCTTCCTTACTTGTAAGTACGTCCACATACAGTATACACGGAATAAAACCATAATAATCGAAAAAATCTCATATTTTCATAATATTCTTGACACCTTTATGATGGACAGTTTAAATTGATATGATGGTTTCTTTTTTATTTCATTAGGTAATTAATACATCATATAAACTAAAAGGCAGAGGACATCTTATGTGGAAAAATAAAAACGTTTGGATTATCTTAATGGGTGAATTTATTGCAGGTATTGGCTTATGGCTAGGCATTATCGGTAATTTAGAGTTTATGCAGCGACATATTCCGTCAGACTTCATGAAATCTTTAATTATGTTTGCAGGATTGTTGGCAGGCGTTATGGTTGGCCCGCTAGCTGGAAGATTAATTGACCAAGCTTCTAAGAAAAAGATTTTATTATATGCAGGATTTGGACGCGTAGTAAGTGTTGTATTTATGTTTCTTGCCCTGCACTTTGATAATGTTTGGTACATGGTATTATTCATGGTTGCGATTCAAATTTCAGCTGCTTTTTACTTTCCGGCTTTACAAGCAGTCATTCCTCTTGTCGTACGTGATCAAGATCTCTTACAAATGAATGGTATGCACATGAATGTCGCCACGATTGCTAGAATTGCCGGTACTTCCATTGGCGGCGTTTTGCTTGTTGTGTTAAGTCTTGAGTATATGTATGGATTTTCTATGCTAGCATATGCGCTTTTATTTGCTTCGACATATCTGTTAGAATTTCAAGATACGCCTGTACAGCCCTCCAAAAATGCAACCAATCAAAAAGCAGGATTTACTGAGGTATTTCGCATTTTAAAAGAAGTTCCTGTTGCATTTAATACGTTAGTTCTCAACATTATTCCCCTTTTGTTTATCGGTGGATTTAACTTGATGGTGATTAACATTAGCGAAATGCAGAAAGATCCGGCAATCAAAGGTTTGTTATATACTGTGGAAGGTGTTGCATTTATGTTAGGTGCTTTTTTTGTTAAATATGCGTCTAAACGGACTTCTCCGCAGCGCTTGATGTATACGTACAGTTTTATTATTGCATTTGCACATCTTTCATTATTTTTTAGCGATATCAAATGGATGTCGCTTGTCTCCTTTATAATTTTTGGTCTTGGTGTAGGTGGATTTTTCCCCGTTGCTTCAACTGTTTTCCAAACTAAAATTGCAAAAACCTACCATGGACGCTTGTTTTCTTTTCGCAATATGTTTGAGCGCGTGATGTTTCAAATCGTCTTACTGGCCACAGGCTTATTTTTAGACACAATCGGTCTGCAGTATATGGTGCTAATCTTCGGTCTAGTTTCGCTTCTGATTTTGTTTTTACTACTATCTAGACCAAAAGCTATGTCTTTGGAAGCAAAAGAGTCGCAATCCTCTTAACGGAACCTTTCATACAATCTAACAAAACAACCCGCAGTTGCGGGTTGTTTATTCTTCTTCTCTTTCAATTGTTAAGCCGTCCACATGGCGTTTTTCCATTATACGCTGTTTTTTACGATTCTCCTTTGTATCAAAAATAATCGCAAAGTCGTAATCTTCCGGATATAATTCAGCAGCAGCAATGTACAACTTTAGCCGCTTATGATTATACATTCGCTTTTCACCCTTGACCTGCACAACATAATTACCTGTATCATCCGGACCTTGATAAACAATTCCAAACTCGCCTGTCTCGGTAATTTGCACATTATCACCTATGACAAATGTTGGTACATGAATTTGCTTTTCTTTTCCTTCACGATGTCGTTTGATATATCGGTTCGTTGCTAATTGTTTATCCATTTCTTTTTGAGCAGAAGTCTCTGCGACTGTTTCATATTCTTTCTCTTCTTTATACGTAATCATATGTGCCGCTGTGATCAGCTTTGGATGCATACCAAGACGCAATGCAATTGCAAATGCCTGACTGTCCCCGCCCTTTCCGATTAGTAGTCGATACGTAGGACGTAATGTTTGTAAATCAAACTCCATAGAACCGTTAATAAAGCCTTCCTGCTGATTTGCAAAATCTTTAATTTCACTATAATGCGTCGTTGCAAGCAAGGTAGCTCCTTTTTTGTACAGCTCCTGTAAAATTACTGTTGCGAGACCCATTCCTTCGCCAGGGTCTGTTCCTGAACCCAGCTCATCAAGTAATACAAGGCTTCGGTCGTTTGTTTGCTTTAAAATTTGAATAATATTGACAATGCGTGAACTGAACGTACTTAAGTTTTGCTCAATGCTCTGCCCATCACCAATATCTACCCAAATATGTTGAAAAACAGCAATATGACTTCCTTCTTCAACGGGAACATGTAAACCACATTGCACCATTAGTGTTAATAAACCGACCGTTTTAATTGTCACCGTTTTACCACCGGTATTAGGTCCTGTAATAACTAAGGCATGATAGTTTTCTCCCATTTCAACGGTAAGGGGTACAGCTTTCTCACCTAGTAAAGGATGACGACCCGCTTTCAAGGAAATATAATGAGATTCGTTCACTTCTACACTACGTCCTCCAATTGCACGGCTATATTTGGCTTTGGCAAACAGTACATCGTAATGCACCATCGTTTCTACAGCCAAGTGGATAGAAGGTTCTTGTTCTTCTACAAGCCCTGTCAAATAGCTCAAAATACGTTGACATTCTATTTCCTCTTCCACACGTAATAAAAGCAGTTGCTCCTGCCCACGCGTTAATTCATCTGGCTCTATATATACAGTAGAACCAGATGCAGATACATCAAGGATTGCTCCACTCACTTTACCTTTGTGTTCTTTTTTGAGCGCAAGTACATAGCGTCCATCTCGCTCACTTACAATGCTTTCTTGTAAGTACGTTTTGTATTTCTTGAGAAGTTGTTGGATTTTTTCTTTCAAACGTTCTTCGTGGGTTCGGATTTGTTTTCGAACCTTTTCAAGAGATTTACTCGCGTAATCATCTATCATCCCATTCCGAATACAACGATAGATCTCCTCGGCTAAATGCGGCAACTCCTCAATACCATACACGTAAGATGCTACACGCGGTGCAATGTGTACCTTGTCTTCCATAAAACGCTTCAGTTTACGACAGCAATCTAAGAAATCGTATAATCCCACTAATTGATCTGGGCGAAGAGATATCCCTTTGTTCAAGCTTTTCAGTAAATGATCCATCCCGTTTAAACCATGAATTGGTACGCTGGTGCTTTTTTCCAAGATGCGTTTCGCTTCGGTTATCTCATCTAGCAACGCACGAATTTGTTTTAAATTTGTGTGGGGACCCAAGGCACGCACCTGCGCCTTACCCAAATCAGTTATGGCATGATGAGCTACTTCTTCTTTAATGTGATGTAAACCTAAGACCGTAAAGGTGTCTATATTCAATGTTTTTTCCTCCTTTTTTATAAAAAAGCGCAATGAACTTAGTTCATTGCGCAGATACACTTATGCCTATACAAAAAGGCTGTGCGAAAGCGCACAGCCGAAAAGGACACAATGGTTCGGATGCTATGACTATCGTTCTTAACTATCAATCGCAGGCATAGCTAAATAAACCTAATCTTGTCGTTTTTTTAAGATAGGTAAGCTTGCAATTGACCGTATGAAATTACGGTTAGTTAAGAACGGCACCTAACATATACATAGTCTCCTTTACATGCTTATAATGTAATTCTCTTTTAGTATATCGCATTTGTATTTTTTTGCAATAGGTGTACATATCTCTTCTGTATAAGAATTCCCATTTATGTCAAGCTAAAAACAGGAGGTGATATCATGGAACCTTTACTTTGTCCGGCCTGTAAGACAAACCGAACGCGTTTTAATTTAATTGCGCAGCAAGTAAAACAAGTAAAACTCAATCCGCAATCCGGCAGCGTTGAACAGGAATTTGCTGAAGATGCAGGACCTTTTCATATGTCCTATCAAGGGCCAGATTATCGTGTACAATGTGCTGTATGCGGATTGAACGAAAATATGGATATGTTTGTTAAAATGGCACAAGTTCATAAACAATGAAAAAAGCGCCTAAATTGAGCGCTTTTTTACATTTTAAATTTCCAAACAAGTCCCTGTAGTTGTTCTGCCACTTTTGTTAAAGAGTCTGCGGATAAACGAATCTCTTCCATGGCTAAAAGTTGTTCTCCTGAAGCTGCGGCGATTTGTGTTGTATTACTATTCGCTTCTTTTGCAACCGCCCCCATATCGTGAACAGAAGTCGCTGTTTTTTGTGTACTGATAGAAATTTGGTCAGATAGCGTGTTCATATATTGGACTCGATCAGCCGCATGATTAAGTGCAAGTACGATTTGTTCAAACTTCTGTGCGGTTTCACTTGCAATGACAATACCGCTTTCTACCTTTTCTTTTGTATCTTGTACAGCCTCTACAGAAACATGCGTTTCCAACTGTACTTCTTGAATAATATAGCGAATCTGATTAGCAGAATGAGATGTTTGTTCTGCTAATTTTCGCACTTCTTCTGCAACAATAGCAAATCCTTTTCCTGTCTCTCCAGCACGAGCGGCCTCAATTGCCGCGTTGAGCGCGAGTAGATTGGTTTGTTTCGCAATTTGGGTAATCATATCAATAATATTTCCAATTTCTTGCGATTTGTGATTGAGTAGATGAATAGATGCATCCGTTGCACGTACAGACTCATGAATGAAATTCATTTGTTGAACGGTTTCTGTTACAAATGCTTGCCCTTCCTGCGCTTGCTGCTTTGTCATGGTTGTGACTTGTTCTAATTCTCTTGCACCATCTGCGACCTCCACAACAGCTTGTACAGTTTGTAAAACGAATTGTTCACTCGCTGCTGCAATGTTTGTCTGTTGTTCTGCACCAGAAGAAATACTTTGCATGGCACCAGCGATTTGCTGTGCACCTTTACTCGTCTCATCAGCACTTGCACCTAATTCTTCTGCCGATGCAGCAACATGATTAGCTGTTTGATGTACAGACGCTAGCACATCACGAATATTGATAATCATTTTAGAGAAGGAGCGATGTAGCACGCCAATTTCATCCTGCGTCTTTGTTTCTGGCAGTTGAACTGTTAAGTCTCCATCTGCAATTGCTTTTGCAGTAGTAGCAAGTTTGTGCATGGCTTTTGATAAGCGATTTGCTTGATATGAAACCAGTAATCCTGCTGCAACCAATAATACTATAGATGCAATCAGTGCAAACAACCGAATAAACTGCACCTCATTCTGCAATATTACTTGTGCCGCCTCATAATTTTGTGAAGTAATGCGCTTTAGTGTGTGTACATCGTTTTGAATGCCTTTCACTCGAATAGATTGTACTTTTGCTTCTGTTGCATCTTTAGCTTCAATCAACTTTGTGGTTTTAGTTGAAAGTATTGTTAGCTTTTTTTCAATTTTTTGCAGTTCTTTATGTTGTTCTTCCATTACAATATTTTTCTTCAATACCTGTATGCTTTGTGTCACTCTTTCTATGCGGTTTTTTACATCTTCGGCATTTGCTGCTGACGTACTAAAATAGTAATTACTTAATGCCGTTTGAACTGTTAATAGGGCCCCGTCCAGCTTTTCGACTTCCACCAAGTTTTTCACATCAGAAGAAGTAGTCGCTCGTATATCGTTCATTTGCACAACAATAAAAAAGATAATGCCACAAGCAAACACAAGTGGTAACAACGAGAGTAGCAGCAATTTATTTCGGATTTTCATGTTGCATTCCTCCTATTTTTCATCTACCTGCTTCGTACCGCTTGCAATGTCTTTTGTCGCGTTTTGAAGTGCTGTTTGCTCTGTTTCCGTTAGCGGTAAGATGCGCACTGGTGCAATACCAACACCTTTTTCTTGAATTCCAAATTCCAGATTTTTCTTAGAGACTTTCCCATCATGTTCAAGTTGTTTGGCAACTTCATATATAGCTACATCTATCTTTTTTAACATAGACGATACTACCGCACGTTCTGCTATATAAAATTGATCGCTATCTACGCCGAAGGCATATACATTGCGTTCCTGTGCCGCTTGAATCGACCCTACTCCTGTTAAACCAGCAGCTGGATAAATAAAATCCACACCACTATCAATCATATTGTTAGCAATGCTTTTTCCAACCGTATCGTCACCAAAATTATTGGCATAAGCCACTGTAATTTCAGCATTCGGATTAACGGACATTACACCTTGTTTAAATCCAGCTAAAAACTTATTAATAAGCGGTACGTCCATACCACCAATAAAACCAACTTTGTTTGTTTTCGTTTTCATCCCAGCCAATATACCAATCAGGTATGAACCTTCATTTTCCTTAAAAGTCACACTATGTACATTGGGTAGCTCTGAAACAGCATCTACAAGCAAAAACTGTTGTTTTGGATTCTTTTTAGCTACTTTTTCAATCGGTTCCTGCATTACGAAACCAAGACCGACCACTAGTTCATGATCTTCTTTTACCAGTTCTTCTAATCCTGCTTCATAGCTTTTCGTATCGCTAATCTCACGATAATCAAATGCAACATCAAGTTCATCACGCGCACGTTCTAACCCTTTGAACGCAGAGTCCGAAAAAGATTGATCACCAAGTCCTACATCTGATAACATAATGCCGATAGATGGTTTTTGTTCCTGTGTTGTTACTTTTGTTTCTGAACAGCCAAATAAAGTAGCTGTACACATTGCAACAATAAGTGACTTTTTCATCAATATCCCCACTCCCTTTTAAAACAAACAATGATATGCATAGGTGCATATCATTGTTGTGAATCTAATAGCTTAAAATATTCACTATATATCTTTATATATAAAATAACACACATTTTTGTTTTTTCAATGATTTTTTTATTAAGTAGTTTTTATAATTATATAGCAATTAAATTTGTTAATCTTTATATTTAAAATAAAGACTATCACTTGTAACAGGAGGTCACAATGAATAAATTACTTCAATGGGACCCCTATTTTGTTGAGCTTTTTATTGAAAGCATAAAAAAAGACATACAATCTACAAAATAAAAAACCGAGCATATGCTCGGTTTTTTATTCGACTTTATTTCCATCTTCAACAATGTGATACATCAAATGCGCTAAGTGATGCACCGGTCCATAATGATCATCATCTTCATCAGCTTCTTCATTGAACTCTAGGTCATTTAAATACAGAGCCGTGAATTGATAAAAGTCTTTGAGTTCAAAGGAATAGCAAGCTGTTGGATCTTCATTGTCTTCCTCATAATGTAAAACGAGGTAGGATTCTTTGCCTAAGCTATCTTGTGCGTCAAAATATACAAAGAAACCCACATTTGTGTCTAGTTCAAACAAATGACGTGTCCCGCCTTCGGTTACCTTATGAAAATCTTCTTCTGTCAGCTTTTGGACATTCATTGCTTGCACTTGATCATCTTTGTGAAAATGAACGGTAAATGTTTTCATGCTGTCACCTCCATAATATGTACGTATCTAGCATAAACCAAAACCCATGATTTCACACGTAATTTCACCTAAACTACAGCATAAAAGGCCCGAATAAAAATGACAACGCTACAATATTTACGCTCGCATAATAAGAAAAACGCTGTAAACTGCTCCATTCATCTCCTTTTACCCACTTCATCAGTACCCAAACAACTAATCCTAACGCAATTGGTAAAATGATATTACTACCTGTGAACGTTAAATAATCAGGTGCATAATACAAGCTGTCCTTCTTAAACACTTTTGCAAAGAAGACAAATTGAGAAAGCGTATATAAGCCAATTAGTGTAATATCTATCCACTTTAACTTATTTTGTTCAAGCTCATCAGTGCGAAAGAAATACACGATTACGTATAAAATAGTAGGAATAATTAGCCAGGAGATAGATAAAAGCATCATGATTATACCGCTAAATAAAGACGTGAACGTCCCGTACATTGCATCTTTCCAATCATCTGCCACGATTTGTTCGCTACGGTCAATCAGATCCCGGTCTTGACTTGCATACGCCATTGTATACGTCTTTCCAGAAAACGCAGTCCACATGACTTCTTTGTCTGAGAAACGAATTGGATAAGAAGCGACACCATCTGTAGTACTGATACGCTGAGAAACCCACTTTCCTCCTTGTTTTTTTGCTTCATATACATTAAAGTTTTCTTCTTTTGCTGCTGTTTGTCCAAACGCTGTAAATAAAAGCGTAAGCTCTTCTTCCTTACGCACTTGCAAATAACGCGGGTTGCTGAATTCAATACCTTCTTTTGAATATAATTGAAGAGGAACGGGGCGTTGTTCGGCTTGTTTTGTACCACTAGTTACGTTCCATTCGTAAGCTCGATACGTTTTTATTCCCTGTGCAAGACTTAGCGTAACATAAAAAATTTGAAGGTCATTTCCCTCTCTAACAAACTGAAATTCTTCTACCTTTTCTGTGCCGCTCATTGTCAGGCTTGGCAATGTCTGTACTTGACCATCTTGTGTTACCAGCATAAGTTGTGATTCTACCTGTTCATTTTCTAACACAACCAGTACAGACTGTCCATTTGGCTCTAAAACTACATCTTTAATTTTATAATTAAATGTAGTAAGTAGACGGGGGGGTCCGTCTGACTTTACTTCGTAGAGTTCCTTCTCTTTCCAATATAGAACAGATTCAGGTAGAGATCTAAAATTAACAACGTCTTGTGCAATGGTACGCACATCTTTTCCATTTGAAAATTGTAATTCCCCATTGTGAATATACATAATGTCTTCATCTTTTCCCCATAGCCTGGAGTTGAATGATGCCCGGACATTAACTACATATTGCGTCTTAATATCCATATTTTCATTCAGTACAGTGTGAAGTACATTATTTTTTTGTAATGTGTACACATGATAATCCGAATCAGATCTGACAAAAGCATTAAGAGGCATGTCCGACTGCAAATTTATAAAAAATGAGCGACTCCAATCTTTACTCGGTAAAGCGGTCTGTATTTTGATATGTTCATAGTACAATAATGAAAATATACATATTAGTAAGCAAACAGGAATCAAGATAGCTTTTTTATTCATAACTCCTCCTCCTTCATGGATGTATTTTCCATTATACAATTAAATCAATATTCAGAAAAGTTTATAAATGATTTATGTTGTTATTATCAGGTGCACATGAGAGGAAAGCTTCCTCAAAATGAGCTATAATGGATGTATTTAAGAGATTAGAGGTGTTGATATGGATGTTAAAATTACTGAAAAAGCAAAAGCAGCATTTCATGCATTGCGTGATACAGCTATAGTTCGTGTGCATATTACACCAGGCGGCGGTTGTAGTGCAATTGTCAATTTAGATCTAGTATGGGATGAGTTAGTTCCCGAGGAGGTTGTATATGAGGAAAACCTCCTATACATTCAAATGAACACCTATGCAAAAGAATATATTGGTGACACGCTGATTATTGACTATGGAACAGGTTTCCGTTTATACACACCAAACGAAACATTAGGATACGGACTATCTGTACAAAAAGTAAAACCAGTCCCAAATGAGTATTGTTAAACCACTTCTTTCCTAGAATTGCATGGGAACAGACAAAGATAAAAAGTGTCCTGTGGGACACTTTTTATCTTTGTTGCTTGGCTTCTTGCAAAAAACGAGATAACGTATCTCTCTTAAGTTGTACATGCTCTTCTTTATCACGCAAGGAGTCGATATACAACTGTAAAGGCAATTTTGCTGATTGCCGAAACAGCGCTTCTTCTGCCAGTTCTTGTAGTGACTTTGGAATATGTCTCATACGGCGATTGAATTGCCATTCCAAGTCTTCACCTACATAGCCCTGTTTATGTAAATCTTCTCTTAACCATGCTTGTAATAATAACTCTCCCAACGTCTCACTCCCTTGCTTCTTGCTGTAAAAACAAAACAAACCGTTCATCTTCTACCAAACGGCAAGCATGATGACGCTTTAAGAAACGCTCCGCTTCTGCAAATGTCTTAACGGTTGTGCGTGATTTCTCATGCCGAATACACCAACTTTCTTCTATAGGAAATACATAGTAATAATCGCCCTTTACAGATTCGTACAATGTGCCTTCCTTTGATTCTTTTATATTATATACATTTTCTTCGCTGTCCGCACGTAACGGCTCTACTTGAAATGCAGTTGTTACATACGTATGATACGCTTCTTCTGTCAACGAACAACCAGCAGCCTTTGCATGTCCCCCGCCGCCAAACGTATGCGCTACCTGTGACACATCCACATGATCGTGTATGGTACGAAATCCGACCCGCTTGCCGCCCATATTTAATATAGCGATGTAGTCCATATGAGGATGTTCCTTACCAAGGATATTTCCTAACTCAGAATGGTAAGACTCTGCATGAACAACACCAACACAGTGTTCTTGCACATGAATTTGTGCCAATTCTCGCTTTTTCTTACGTAAATAACGCTGGATTTTTTCATCTTCCAACGCAAGAAGTTTTTCTTCAAACGCCGTGAATGCAAAACCAGGCTCAGTTTGTAGACGATGAATCATACTGTCCGTAAAATCTTCAATTGAAGTTAAATATAATAAATCATTTAATTGCTTTGCCTTATCATTTTCGTTCTTTTCCCATTCCCACGTATCATATTGCCGAACCAATTCTACAAATTCTTTGAGTGCTTCATTTTCAATAAGTAAGTTTTTCTTGATTAAATGGTCATAAAATAGAGACGTAGCTGATGTTAATCTACCATCTTCATAGGAAACTGTTACTTGTGCCCATTTCTGTTGATCTAAATGTAGTGCGCTCTTATGGTGGTCAATTAATTGTACTTTTCCCCCTTCTTGAAACCATGCCTGCAGTGTTCGTTCATTTTCTTCGTCCACCGCTAAGTCAGTAATGAATACATATTTGGTATCATGGCGTTTCTCTAAAAAGCTCTCTATAGCTGGATTTAAAGAAGAAACAGAATGATAACGCACGTCAGCTTCGTCACCGAACGCACATTTTGCTAAAATGCCACACCCTACGCCGTCTAAATCATTATGAGTAAATAAAACATGCATATCCATGTGCTCCTTTATGTGTGCTGTTGTCTAGAGTAGATAGTATTTCGTATAGTATGAGTGAAATATAGGTTTCTTACTCAAGCGCATTGTAATATTTTAGAATTTTGCTACTATTAAGAAGTATAACATCAAAGGAGGAATACACATGCGCAATCTACAAAAAACACTACTCAACGAAGAAGGAGGAGTGGACGCTTAATTACACTGAGCTAAACGCTCCTGCTTCTTTCAAAACGGTTTCCTTATTTTGAAGCAGGAGGATTTATATGAAGCAACATACATTAGCATCTCATAATATTAACGTTTTATTTTGGGTGGGTTTTTTTGGAAGTATCAGCTTTATCGCACCAGTTATGACCCTCTTCTACATGAAAAATGGCTTGAACGAATCTCATATTCTATGGCTGCTTATGTGCTGGAGTGGCTCTGTGCTAGTAAGCGAAGTTCCTACCGGTGTGTATGCGGATCGTTTTGGGCCGAAGATTTCTTTTCTAACTGGTTCAGCTTTGCGCTTTTGCAGTGTAGCATTTTTATTATTCGCAGATCAGCCTTGGGTCTTTTATGCAAGTGCCATTTTAAATGGCGTGTCTGTTACCTTTTTCTCAGGTGCGGATGAAGCGCTCATCTATGAATCCTTGAGAATCTCCGGAGAAGAAAATTTGATGGACCGTGCCATGGGTAAAATTCAGTCTGCAAACTTTGCAACGATGATTATTTCTGTTATCATCGGCGCTTATGTCGCTAAGGGTTTACAAGCAGAGCAATTCACTTTATTAATTGTACTTGGCTTGTGCTTTCAATTTGTAGAGTTTTTATTGCTATTTGCTATAAAAAACCCATCACGTCATTCGTATCGTGATAATCCATTTCATCAAGTTCGTGAAGGAATTAAGGCAATTCGCCGTGCGCCCCAGTTGTTCATCATGTTTTTGAACGTCTCACTTGTATTTATACCTGCTGGTGCGGTATTCAACAACTTTGATCAGCCACTTCTTAAAGGCGCTGGTGTTCCTGTTGTAATGATTGGGGTCGTGTACGCACTTGCCGCTTTACTTGGCTTTTTTGCATCTCGTTCTATAGGATGGATGGTAAGTAAAGTTTCAAGACGATCCTGGATGTATATCACTGGTATTATGGCTATCATCGGTTTACTCCTATCAGCCTTTTTCGGAGAATCACTATATATCGTATTAGGTGCTGTGTTTATGCTTCGGTTTGTACGCGCCATTCGCTATCCTATCTATTCACAGCTCAGCAACGATTTAATTCCATCACATATCCGAGCAACAACCATTTCACTTTTATCGATTATTGACTCTGTGCTGGATTTAATTATTTTTAGTTCGCTATCTGCTGTGGCAGTCTTTGGAGCGAGCTATCTGTATCTTGGCTGTGCTATAATTGCGGCGATTGGAACTTGCTTACCTATTCCAAAAGAAGCTAGATGAAACGTTTTATACTATGAAAATAGACTCCTAGCGATAGGAGTCTATTTTTGCGTTACTGGATAATGCGAACAGCTGCAACACCAGGGAGGTTTTTAATTTTTGTAGCAATATCTTCTTTAATTCGCGCATCCACACCATTATCAATATCAATGATTGTGTACGCATAAGAACCTTTGCTGCGATTAATCATGTCTGCGATGTTGATATGATGTTCCGCTAAAAAGGCTGTCATCTGTCCTACCATATTCGGTACATTTTTATGTGCAACTGTAATGCGCTTTTGTCCAAAGTATGGTAATTCTACATTAGGAAAATTAACAGAATTGCGAATATTGCCTGTTTCTAAGTAAGTTTTCAATTGCCGCGCTGCCATAATGGCACAATTTTCTTCTGACTCATATGTTGATGCACCTAAGTGCGGAATTGGAATTACATTTTTCATACCAAGAACCGTGTTGTTTGGAAAGTCTGTTACATAATTTGCTACAATACCGCTTTCTAGTGCATCTCGTAAGTCTTCTTCTTGTACAAGCTCACCACGGGAAAAGTTAAAGATACGTACCCCTTTCTTCATGGAACGAAACGCATGGGCGTTCAGTAGCCCTCTTGTTTGTTCTACCAGCGGAACATGGATGGTGATATAATCACAGGTTGCAAAAATTTGCTCTAGGTTCATTGCACGTTGCACTTGTCTAGATAATCTCCATGCAGTCTCTACAGACACATACGGATCATATCCAACAACTTCCATCTCTAAAGCAAGTGCATCGTTTGCGACAAGAGCACCAATCGCCCCCAAACCGATAATACCAAGACGCTTGCCGCGAATTTCATTTCCTACATATTCTTTTTTCCCTGCTTCTACAAGCTCAGGCACAATATCACCGTATCCATGAAGCGATTTGGCCCAATTGATACCATCCCATAAATTACGAGAAGCAAGCAATAAACTCGCTAATACCATTTCTTTAACTGCATTCGCGTTTGCACCCGGTGTATTAAATACAACAATTCCTTTCTCCGTACAAGCTTCGACTGGTATATTATTTACGCCAGCGCCCGCACGTGCAATCGCTTTGACACTAGCTGGCAATTCCATCGTATGCATTGGAAAGCTGCGTAGTAAAATGCCATCTGCTTCTCCCTCTGTAATCATTTCATACTGATTTTCAAACACATCCAACCCACACTGCACAATATTATTTAACGTTTGAATGGTATACACAATAATGCCCCCTAACGATAATTTTTCTCAAATGTTTTCATATAAGAAACTAGCTGTTCCACACCTTCCATCGGCATAGCATTATAGATACTAGCACGCATACCACCGACTGAGCGATGACCTTTTAACGTTTCTAACCCTTGTGCTTTCGCTCCTTGTAAAAAGGCAGCGTCCAGTTCAGCTGTAGGTGTCATAAATGGGATGTTCATGATAGAACGATAATCTGACAAAACAGGGGTAGAAAATAACTTGGACTCATCTAAGAAGTCATACAACAAAGCTGCCTTTTTACGATTTATTGCTTCAATCGCTTCTACACCACCTTGTTCCTTGAGCCACTCAAATACCAACTTTGCCATATAAATGCTGTAAGTGGCTGGCGTATTGTACAGGGAACCATGTTTGACATGTGTGCTGTAATCAAGCATGGTCGGGCATTCTTTTTGCGCATGACCAATTAAATCTTCACGAATAATTACAACTGTCAATCCTGCCGGTCCAATGTTTTTTTGAGCACCTGCATATATGACTCCAAATTTAGAAATATCATATACTTGCGATAAAATATTGGAAGACATATCCGCTACTAGCGGAACAGACCCCGTATCAGGAAGTTTTGTAAACACGGTTCCTTCAATAGTGTTGTTGGTTGTGATATGCACATAGTCCGCTTCTGGGCGAAGATCATGCACATCCGGTATATATGTGAAATTTTGATTTTCTGAGGAAGACGCCACATGGACATGTCCGTATTTACGAGCTTCTGCAATCGCTTTTTTGGACCAGGAGCCTGTATGTATATAATCAGCTGTGCCTGCTTTAAATAGATTGAGAGGCACCATCGAAAATTGAAGTGATGCACCACCCTGTACAAATAACACCTTGTACGTATCAGGTATGTTCATCAATTCTCGCAAAAGTGCCTCTGCTTGTGCAATAATCTCACTAAACGCGCTGGAGCGATGGCTCATTTCTAATACAGACATGCCTGTGCCGCAATAATCTAAAAACTCTTGTTGTGCTTTCTCTAAAACAGCAAGCGGCAACATAGATGGACCTGCAGAAAAATTATACACTCGACCCATAGTATCCCCTCCGAATTTACTCTCTTTTTTAAACTTTCTGAATTATAACCCTACTTTCAGCACATGGTCAATGCATTCCCTCTAAATAAGCCAACAAGCGTTGGAACCGTTTGCAAACGCGAAACTTGCAGAGCAAGAAAGAAAACTTTTTGGATTATACGGATTTAAGAAGGAAGTACAAGTATACATGAATTTTTTAGTACAACACACGTAAAAAGAGTGCCAAACATTGTTTGGCACTCAAGGAATAAGTAAAATGATGGCTATTTACTGAAAAAACGATCATAGATTTGATACAATGCAGAGAGACCAACGAGCCAATACACTGTGTCAACAAGTGCGGGAACAGAACCAAATACCTCTTCCACCAAATTGAAATCCAAAGCCACGAACAACCAGTTGAGTCCACCGACAATCAACAAAATTGTAGTGAGATACGATAGGAATTTCATGATGTCCCTCCAGGCGGATAGTTTTTGAAAGGCCTTTCTGTAATACTATATGCCTGGAAATTACAAACTTTCTTATATGTACAAAATTTATTTTTGAATTTGAAGCTTTCCCTCAAACACAATTTTCCTACCCCATACCTCTGGTACAGATTTCCCATCTTTCATCACTTCTCGAAAAACAGGCTCTTCTGTGCGGCGCGAAGGTACGTAGCCTTCTGCTTCCATTCTTGCCAAACAATCCGAAATTGTTTCCTCCGGTAGCACTTCAAACCTCTTTTTAGATACTTGTTTTGTCATTTTCTCACCTACTTTCTTTTAGTATCATTGTACCCTACATCTTAAGTAATGATTATTTTCAGAAAATTCATTTAAACAGTTGCTTTTTAAAAGTAATTAGATAATATTCTAATTAGATATCTATCTAACGAAAGGAGATTTTGTTATTGCAATTAAGTCGTTTGGTTCAATTTCATAAAGTAATGAGTGATCCCACTCGAATTCGTATTCTTGTCTTACTTTCTAAAGGGTCTAAGCATGGACAAACATTGGCAGGTATACTAGGACTTACTCCTCCTACCGTATCTCATCACATGTCAAAACTACGCGAATTAAATCTTGTAGGTGAACATCGGAACAAGAACACTGTATATTTTCATGTAAACAAGTCGATTTTGGAGCACTATGCTTCTGGTCTAATAGATATACTACAACAGGAGGAAGATGTAATGAAATATAACGCGGAGCATCAAAAAATCGTAGACAATTTCTCACTGAAAGACGGGCGCTTGAAAACAATTCCAGCGCAGCGGAAAAAGAAGCTTATCCTTTTGCATCATATAGCTAAAGGGTTAAAGCGTGGCAAAGTGTATGAGGAGAAAGAAATTAATGAATACATTAAACAGTACCATGATGATTATGCGACCATCCGCCGTGAATTCATTATAAACCAAATCATGTACCGTGAAAAAGGTAGATACGAGCTAAATCCAGAGGAAATGTGGCAAAAACCATGAGAAGGCCGACAATTATATGCCGGCCTAAAAATTTTCTATTCGCTTCTTATTAATGGGGATCTCTTGACGTCTTGTACGTGTGATATAAATCAAACAGACAGCACCGAGTAGTAAAGAAATACTAATGTAAAAACTAATACCTGTTAAATATTCAATAAAAATACCGCCAAATATAGGACCTGTAATACTTCCAAGGCTAAAAGCAATTCCGCACAATATGTTTCCTGCCGGAAGGAGATATTTTGGTAAGGTGTCTGTCATAAATCCAAGTCCCATCGAAAAGGTTGATCCTACCACCATACCAGCAAGAAAAACGCAAAGCAATTGTAACCAGTAGTGTTGTTCACCTGCAGCTGCCAACATAAACAGCAGTGCACCAACTCCAAACACCCATGTTAAAACTGTCCTTCTTCCTATTTTATCACTTAATACCCCAAGCGGAATTTGCGTTAGAATACCCCCGATAGAAAAAACAGGTAGTAAAAAAGAGATTTGCTCGATTGTTAATCCGTTACGCAGTCCGTATACAGGTAGGTTGCTGTTAAGCATTGCTTCTAGTAAACCATAAACGAACGGTGCCAATAACGCTAGCCAACTTAGCTGCAACACTTTTTTATACCGAATAACAGATGAACCTTTTTTTTCTCCCATTTCCTGCTCAGGAAAGGCATTTTGCGTAGGAATCATCAATAACCAACCGATTAAACACAAAACGGTCGAAATCATAAACGGTGTCGCTAGTCCGTACGATACTGTGCTCGCTAAATACGGACCAATCGCAAATCCAGCACTAAAGGATACGCCATAAATAGATACATTTCTACCAACGCGGTGTGGGTCAGAAGATGTAGTAATCCATGTTTGTGTTCCAACATGAAGCATATGATCTCCCACACCAACTATAAATCGAAGTGCAAACCAAATCCAAAATGAGAAGATTTGTGTAAAGAAGAAAAGAGACAAAACAACCATGAATCCGCCTAACATAATAACAGGTTTCATGCCAAATCGTTGCATGGGCTTTTCTAAAAATGGGGAAATAACTAAAATACCGATGTATAATGCAGTAGCATGCAAACCGTTCACGCTGGAGCTTACACCTTTTGCCTCAAAAATCATTGCGATGGCAGGCAACAGCATACCCTGAGACAATCCTGAAATTGCCACAATGCTTACCATCATCCAAAATGTATACGTTTTATTCAAATATGCTCACTCCCACATGCGAAATCAACAGCTTTCATTATACATCTGAACACAAAAGGAAAACCAGCATTTTCGCTGGTTTTCCTTTTTCTTATGTGTCGATGGACATTACGCTATAAAATTACGAATATGTGCGACAAGCTCGTCTAGGCAGTCGACAAGCGGTGAATGACCACAATCTTCAAGAACAACAAGTTTTGAATGAGGAATGGCTTCATGAATGCCCTCCGCCATTGTCATCGGTACAACATAATCACGATCACCCTGTATAATTAAAACAGGGGCTTTAATGTTAGAAACTGCTCCACTTCCCTCAACAACGCCGTTATGTTGATGAGAAATATTGAACGTCACTAAACTGTAATTCACATCTACAAGGTTTCTCTGGGTAAGCATATCGGCAAGATACGCCTCGTATTGTTCTGGAGCAGGCTGTTTTTGGGTATAAATGACCATATTCCAAAGCGTGCGATAGAAGTTTGTATCTTTATGTTGTAAGGCTTGGAGGACAGGTGCCACTTGAATAGGGTCAGTGGCAATTTCATCTTTTGTCTTCAAAAACTCTCCAATGAGCGGTGCGCCGTTCTCATCCTTTTTAAATATTGGATAACCAGAAATACCGACTGATTCAATCAACACTATCGATTTTACAACTTCAGGATAGGTTGCTGCAAATTGCATAGCCACACCGCCGCCGGTAGACCAACCGACAAGTGTAAATGAAGACAAGCCCATTTCATCTGTAAACAGCTTTACATCATCTGCAAAATCCTGAAGGGAGTTAATTTCATTGTTGTATGTAGAAAAGCCAAATCCGCGTAAATCAACAGCGTACACTTTATAATCTGTAAGTTCGTTCATGACAACATCCCAATGCTTGGATGATGTCATATTGCCGTGAACTAATATGATTACTTCATTACCAGAACCACTCTCACGATACGCCATTGTCTCTCCGTTAGAAAGCACAATGGATTTTACTGCCAATTCGACTGCCATTTCTCCACACCCCTTTTGTAAACGCTTTAAAAATATCATATCATACCGGGTTTAAAAACTGAATATTTTAATTATTTTCATACTCATAAAATGAGCTGTTCTTTCTCATACTACAAACGTACTTTAAAAAAGGAGGAAATGATGATGCAAAAGAACGCAAGAGGTCATGTACAAGATTCCTGCACAGCGTTAAATGAAGCTATGTCTTGTCTGCAAAGCGCATTGCAAACAGTTGAAAAAGCTGATAATCGCAGCCGCATTGAACAATCTTTACATTCTGTACAAAGCGCATTGCAAGAATGTGACAGTACCGCACAAATTCTGTCGCAAGAGTAAAAACACCCATCTTGGGTGTTTTTTTTTTCAAAAAAACTTCATCAACTAGCTATTGAAACTAAATGATGTCTGAAAAGTGTGGATGCGTTTCTGTAACAAAAAAGGCACTCCCCTAAAGGAGTGCAATGGAGGCAAACTATGTAGTCGCGACCCTACATCCTCACTATATGAGACAACATTTCCCCTTATTCCGTATAAATCATTTTCTTCGTCATGCCCCCATCAATTATGATATTTTCACCATTAATGAAGTCATTTTTTTCATCTGTTAAAAATAAGCACGCATTTACAATGTCCTCAGGTCTTCCAACCCGTAAAGAAGGATGCTGCTCGTGGTCTTGCTCAGCAAGTTCCTCATAATGATCTGTTTGAATCCATCCAGGACTAATACTATTCACGGTAATATGTTCTTTACTTAATGATATGGCTAGGGCATGCGTCAGCGCGACAATACCGCCTTTAGAAGCAGCATACGCCTCGGAATGCGGTTCTGACATAAATGCACGTGTGGAAGCGATATTAACGATGCGGCCGTAAGAAGTTCCTTGGTTTTGCTTAGCAAAAGCTTGTGCGGCAAATACCATGCCTCGTAAATTAACGTTTAGCACTTCGTCCCACTCTTCCACTGTTAACGTGAAAAACGGTTTAAACTTACTGAGACCAGCATTATTAATCAGAATTTGTACGTTTCCATGCTCATCAGAAACCTCTTCAAACATGTGCTGTATATGCTGCACATGTTGTAAATCAATTGGATAAAAGAAGACTTTATATCCCTGATTTTGGTATATCGTTGCCAATTTTTCACCTTGCTCTTTATCAATGTCTGCCATAATAACGGTTGCACCGGCCTTGGCATAGGCTGCTGTAATACTTTTTCCAATTCCATTTGCGCCGCCTGTTACAAGTACTATTTTGTTTTTATAATTCATACTTTTCTCCTTTATTTACGGTAATTGATATTTGTTATTAGTGATAGAGCGAAATACATGATATCCGCTCACAGAAACACCAATTGTCCCAGCACCTGGAAAAATAGTATCACCGCAGAGCCAAAGTCCTGGAATTCCCGTGCGATGGGACACACTTTGAAACAAGGCATGCTCTGTACTTTGCGGAAATCCACCTACACCAGCTCTTCCTGTGAATCGTTCCCAAGCGCGCGGCGCCCCTGCAATTATCTCTATTATTCCCTCGTGAAGCTGTGGGAAAACACATTGTATACTTTCAAGCATTTTTTCTGTCATATAGCTTTTTCGTTCGTCGTATGCATCCTTTGTTTTCCATTTTGACAAATCAATGTGTGTAGAAACAGTAAGAGTTCGTGTTCCGCTCGGGGCTCGCTTGCGATCATCAGGATGTGAAAGCGATAAAAATAAGTGCTCTCCCTCAGACATCCCTTTTCCTGTAAGTACCTGTTGAAACAAAGGTGTATGAGCGGGAATAACCTCCTCTTTAATAGCCAGGTACAGTGTAAACGCTCCCCACTGCATAGTAGCTACTTTGTTATGAAACGACCTTGGCAGTTTACTTATAATAGTGGGCGCTAGAAACTGCTGTAGGTTTCCAATTGGTACATTACTAATCACATGTTGTGCTCTGTAACAATCACCGCGGTGATCTCTTACCGTCCACCCTTCATCTGTTTGATCTACGGCAACGACCCTTCTTCCCAATTTTGTGTTTCCATTATGTTCTGTAATACATTGTGCCAAAGAATTTGCTACTTGGAACAAACCACCTTCCACGTAAAATGCACCTTCATGATAAATATCAAGTGCAAGACATCCTAATAGCAGTGAACAAGTTTCATTCGTTACTTGCATACTATCGATAATCTGCGCGTCAATAAGATGAACGAAATCTGTGACATCTGACAAACCATGTTTATGAAGAAGCATAGAAAGTGTCTGATTAAAATATGGTAGTAGACGCGGAGATGTAATAGATAGGGAACCGAATAGCATTACCCACTCTTTAAAAGTTGTTGGCGGTAAAACAGGTAATGGTTTCATGAGCTTACGGATTTCACTGGCAATGGCATATACATCTTGATAAAAAGCTCTTAGATTACTCCCTTGTGAAGGAAACACCTTTTGTAATTCTGTCATATGTTGGTCACGATTACGTTGAAAAATAAACGTTTGATTAGGCATATGAATATGCATAACTTCCTCTAACAACAAAGTCCTTACTGAAATATCCAGAAAATGCAAAATACGCTCATGTATTCCTCCATCTTCAAACCCCATGCCAAGTGTGGCACCAACAGGAAACGTATAGGGACCGCGCTTAAATTTCCCAGCACACCCGCCCCATTCTTTTGATGCTTCTAATATAGTTACGTCATAACCGACTTTCGCTAGTAATGCGCCGGCTGTTAAACCACCAATCCCGCCGCCAATTACAATTACGGATTGTGTCATATATATCACCTCGCTTTTGCTTTAGTATAGCAAGGCAAGGAGTTTTTTTTCTTGTTTTGTGTTTCATTAATTTATATTTTACTATAAATACGGTAAATGAAATTTAACACTGTCGTGTAAAAAAGCATGCTAGGGCATGCCTCTCTCATTTTTTTATTGGTTTTTCAAGACCATATAGCTCTTCTTCTATGTTTTGTATACGTTCCGAAATAAGTTTTTGCGCGTCTTGTACCGCTTCATTATACATATACGGACCTGTTTCTTTCATCATGTAGTCTAAAAAGGCTTCTGCCTCTAAATTTCCAATTCTCTCCCATCCCTGCTCAGAAAAGTATTCTTGTATCTTTGTTGCAATATTCATTTTTTCTTCGCGTGTCATCATATAGCTTCCTCCTATTCTAATAACCCATACTTCCCTTTAAAACGTGTTAGTATTTTGATCCACTGTTTTCCAAATACAGCTAAGAAAAAAGCATTGGAGGCCGCATGCGCTAGATCAAAATAAAAACTTGTGACATAAGTCAGTAATAACGTTTGCCAAGTTAGCTCACCTAGAAACGTGATAAACACTGAGATATTTGTGAACCACCCAAACACAAACCCAGCTACAATACCAAACGTAATACGACCAATGTGCTTTTGCATAAACGTGTAATTTCGCAGCATACCTGTGATAAGCCCCATTAAACCCCAACCACACATTTGCCACAGTGTCCACGGTCCTTGTCCTAAAAAGAGATTAGATACAAGTGCCGCCGTCGCACCAATTAAAAAGCCAACCTCTCCCCCCAGTACCAGAGCAGAAACAATAATAACAAATGAAGTGGGTTGTACACTAGGTAGAACAGAGAACGGCACGCGGCTCACTGCTGCAATGGCTGCCAAAACAGCAATTAACACAATCTCTCTCGATGCGAAAGCCTTTTTCTCAAAACGAATGTAAAACGGAAGTATCGTCATAGCTAAAATTAAGATACTAATCCATAAAAAGTGTCTCGCATTCACAAATGATAGATAAGCCAATGCTCCTATCATTGTGAGACATACACCTATGATTGCAGCATTGTGCTTGGACATGTATGCACCACATCCTCCCATATTAATGCCTGTGGTAATTGCTTCCGAACAAGTCGATTAATTGCTGTTGTGTAAAAGAAGTTTTCACTAAAAAACTGTTGCGGCATATGCTCAGAAATGATTTGTCCGTCAAACAACATCACGCAGCAATCTGTGTACTTTGCGGCAAACTCCACATCGTGTGTTGCCATCATGATGGTTGTTCCTTCCTTTTGCAACTGACTCAGCTGATTGGCAAGCTCTTCCTTCTTCTCTGGATCTAACCCTTTCGTCGGTTCATCTAAAATAAGAAGTTTTGGCCGTTGTAGTAACACACTGCAAATTGCAAGCAATTGCTGTTCACCGCCACTGCAATCATGCGGATGACGACGCTTTGTTCCTTCCATATGAAAACGAGACAACAATGCAGTGACAACCTCTTCGGGCTGTTTATAGCCAAGTTCTTGCGCTTGTAAGAACAGCTCTTCCCACACGGTATCCTGTGTAAAATGATAAGAAGGCTGTTGTGATACATAACCGATTTGCGCATCTGTTTTGTGAAGCTGCTTTCCTTCCCATAACAGCTTCCCGCGCCTAATGCTACGCAATCCTGCTAGTACAGTAAGAAGTGTTGACTTACCAGTCCCGTTTTTACCAACAAGACTTACCCATTCCCCTGTTTGAATGGCGAGAGATAAGTTTTGCAAAATAAGCGCGCCGTTCTTTTCGTATTGAAAATAAATGCCTTTTGCTTCTAGTAAAACATTGCGTTTCTTCCTTTCATATACAGCAGACTGTACGGGTGTTAGATTTGGTAAGATTCGTTGTCCATCACGTACCGTCAGTGGTGGCACTGTCACTCCCCATTCTAAAAACAAACGCGGAATTTGTGGCAAATATAGCCGAAGCTCATTGCGTTCCCATAAACGTGCCGTCACTTCTATAGGAGAGGCATCGTATAAAACACTTCCATTCTCCATAAATACAAGACGATCGGCAAGGGGTAATACCTCATCTAATCGATGCTCACTCATTATAATTGTTATACCAAGTTCTTCATGAATACGTTTCAGTAAAGTTAAAAACTCTTTTGCGGCGATCGGGTCAAGCTGTGCTGTGGGTTCATCCAGCAACAGTAGCCTCGGCTGCAGAATAAGAACCGCAGCTAAATTAACAAGTTGCTTTTGCCCACCAGACAGCGTATGGACCGAACGATGAAGCAAATCCTGAAAGCCAAGAAAGCTAATCAACTCAGCAATCCGCTTTTGAATTGTACTCGTATCATACCCCAGATTTTCTAGTGAAAACGCCAACTCTTGTATCACAGTATCCATCACCAATTGATTTTCTGGATTTTGAAACACCATACCAATTTCTTGTGCAGATTGCATAGATGACAATTCCTGCACGTGTTGTCCTTCGTACAACACTTCTCCACTGCATCGACCAATTGGCTGCAATTCCTTCTTTAGGTGACGCAACAACGTCGTTTTTCCTGAACCGGAACGCCCCGCTAATACAACAAATTGCCCCTTTGAAATCGCTAGCGACACAGAGGACAACGCCGGCTTAGTTTCATTTGGATATTGAAAAGTAAGATGTTTTATTTCTGCATACGCCACCATAGCCACTCCCTTCCTTCTATAACTAACGGTATACTCACATACAAGATGCACAGCATGTATGAAAGGATACCTATACCACGTAACATAAGCGATGGTAGCTTTGGATAGATGACCAAAACACCGATTCCTTGAGACGCAAGAACTACAGCACCAAGAAATAGTCCCAGTAAAACTGCAAAAAGCCGGTAATCTCGATTGCTCATTCTGTAACGAATGTATGTACTTCGCTTTGTTGTCCCAAAACCTCTGGCGCTCATTGAGTCAGCAGTTTGCAGGGCCTCTTCCAAAGAACATACAAGAAGCACCGATAAAAGCTTCATTCCCTGTGATACCTTCGCTTTTATACCAACTCCCTTATGCTTATGCACGAGTTGAATTTGTCCAAGACGTCTCATAAACAGTGGTACAAATCGAATGGAAATCATAGTTAAGAGCGCTACTTTTGGGGAAACACGCGAAAATAAATATAAAAATTTATGACTCGACACAATTGTCTGATAAGATACAAAAGCAAAGGACACCGCCAAAAATGACAGTGCCATTGTATAGCCATACGTAATTGCCTCAAGTGTAACGGGATTATCTTGCACATAAAATAAAATCGTACTGCCGCGATGGGTAAACAGCGGATTCATCACTGCGATAAAAACCGCAATCACAAATGAACTGAACAATAAAGGCTTCATCGTGGTGCCGTGTATATAATTTAATAGAGATAAAAGCAACACCATACTCAGTAAAATAAACGGATGCAAAAGTGTCATTGCTAACACGATAACTCCTATATAATAAGAAAATAAAACAGCCGGATGAAATTCCGCAAATGCGCTTCTCATGGGTTTTCTCCGTCCACTGTATATACCCATTCAATCACATCACCAGTTTTTACTGCTGTTTTTCCAGCACCAGTTTTCGCTTGTACGCCATTTCGCTTGTAAATCCAGCCACTCAATGGCCCCTTATCTTTTTCATATAAGTTGTTAATACCTTCTATATAAATAGAAGCACCTGCACCACTGTATTCCATTTGAATTCCTTTTTTCTTCACAGTTCGTGCCAAAACAGAAAATACCGTATCGCCATTTTCCAGTTCCACTTCTGTTTTTCCTAAAATGGTATTACCAGCACCGCGAATGGTTAAAAATACGCTTTCCGCTTGTTTGACCGGTTCCGCTGGTTGTGGCGGCGGTAGAGTTGATGGTGTTGATGGTGTTGATTGTGTCGATGGCACCGAAGAACTAGATGGCGGCGGGCTTGCAGGTACAGGTTCTGGTTTGGAGGCTTTCGGTTTGACTGCTTCTTGTACCGGCGCATTACTTTGTTTACTTTCTTGTTTTGGCTCTTCAGGCTTTGCTTCCTCTGTTGGTTGTGCCTTTTGTTCCGCTGGTTGCTCTTGTACCTTAGGGCTTGCTTGTTCACTCACCTTCGGCTTTTCCTGCTTTATGTCTGTTTTCGTTTTTGTTTCCTCTTCACCGTTACATCCCACCAAAGCAACAAATAAACCAAGCGTTATCATCCATTTGTACATAATATCACATCCTTTAAAAAGCAAGCAGGGGCATCTACGCCCCCGTCTCATTATATAATTCTTCTCCAAACTAGAACTGCAGTCATAATAAGTATGAATCCTGCAGCTAGACTGGACCAAAATACTGTGTCAAGCAGTGCTGTATCAGGAAGCGTTTGTTTGACTTCCCCTTTTACTGGTTCTGCTGTTTTCGTTTCGCTTGGTACAGGTTTAGTAACTGTTTCTGTCGGTACTGAAATTTCTGGTGTTTCTGGAATAGATGGTTGAGATGGCTCTGGTGTTGTTGGTTCACTTGGCGTTTCTGGTTCGTTAATTGGTTCACCGCTCCAATCGAAAATTGAGCCCTTTTCTTGTGTAAAGTACGTGTATTGTACTAACGCATACAGTGCTTGCTCAGATGAAAGCGCATCGCTTGCTTCACTTGTATGCTGCCATTTAAATCCACCGTCTGTTTGTTGGAAGGTAACGAGATTTTCAATGACATTCGCTTCTTTCGTCCACTCCGCATCTGTAGGGTCAATATCCAGAATGGATAAAGCTGTAAGTACCAATGCAGTGCTGTTGGCATTTTGATCAAAGCCGCCATCCTTACCTTGCATACTTTGCAAAAGTTTTAAGGTTGTTTCTTGCGCTTTTGCTACTTCCGGCTTCTCACTATACGGTGCCAATGCAATCAGCATCATACTATTTGTATCCGCATCTGTGCCCCATCCACCTTCAGCTCGTTGCTGTGATAAGATTGCATCTACAAGCTTCTCGCGGCTCCAAAATGCGCCAGCAGGAATATCATACTTTCTACTATCTAGTGCCAATAAAGCAGCGCTGTAAGCATAAACATCAGCAAGTGTTTGGTCATTGTATAACTTCTCAACTAAATTTTGATTTGCAAACTTTGTAGGGTCACTTCCAATAGCATTAATTGCCAAAATTGTTTTTGCTAATTTGCCGCCTTGCATTCTTTTATTTTGTACATTATCTTTTAATTGCTCTATGTAACTCGCTTTTACATCATCAGAGATTACTGCACCTGAGCGCAACAACCCAATGGCTTCCCACTCAGAATTGATACCGTCTCTTAATAGATAGGCAGCCGCATCGGCAATCGCTTTATTTGTATCTACTTCCCTTGGTGTAGTTCCTGGGTCTGGTGTTGTAGGCGGTTCCTTAACCGGCTCTAGTAAACTCAGATCGCATTCGCTGATTTTTTTTAACTGCTCCTTCAATGTATCAGTAGGCGCTGTATTCCAATCTTCAATAAATCGCATGGCAATAATATCACCATTCTTTACTTGGTAACCACCTACTCCTACCATCGCCATTTCGTTATTTGTTTCCAGCGCCCAATAGCTTTGCTTATACTTCTCACCAGCAACAAGACCGTCAATACCTGTTAGGTATAACGTTGTTCCTGTGCCACTGTACACCAGCTTATTCGGAAATACCTCGTTCAATACATCAAATGCTGTTGCACCTTCTTCAAACTCTACCTTCTTTGGACATAAAATTGCTCCGCGTTCTGAGTCTCCAACAACAACAAGCGTTGCTGTACGTCCCTCAGCAAACACCACGCCAATATTCGCAAACGTCGACACCACCATACATACGGTGAGGACGAATGCAGCAAGCCACTTCTTCATATCTACTTCCCCCTTCATTTTTGAGCCCAATAAAAAAAGCCCGTTACGGGCGTGCGCAAGCATATATGTACTTACACAACACCTCCCTATTCCTCGTAGGATTTCGGTGCATCGTGCATAGGCAGGTCTCCTGGCTCGTGTGTCGTCAATTTTGTGCGCCTTCCCGGGTAACAGTGGCTTATGCACAAAATCTCTTCACTTACAGTGGCGGGACCGCGTCGGATTCACACCGACTTCCCTTTTAAACATAGCGAGCGCTCGCTCACTATGCACCTATACTCGTCACAATATTCGAAATTATGATACTATTCTACTATGGAATTATGATTCTGTCGACAATATTTCATAGTATCCCTCTAAAAGTTGTAACACATATAGGTAGGAATAGCTATATAAATCCGTTTAAAATTTTGTATACTGATACATGAAAGGTGTTGATACATATGGCGAGTAAAACCATCGCATGTCGGCTGCTAGATACGAAGAAAATTGCGTATACGCTCCATGAATATGAATGGGATGAAAATAATTTAGATGCCAAGCATGTAGCGAATTTGGTAGGTCTGCCTTATGAACAGGTGTTTAAAACACTTGTACTAAAAGGCGACAAAACAGGTGTTGTTATGACTTGCATTCCTGCTAATAGCGAGTTGAACATGAAAGCACTCTCATCCATCAGCGGCAACAAAAAGGTAGAAATGGTGCCGGTAAAAGACATACAGAGTCTAACCGGTTACATTCGTGGCGGTGTTTCCCCGCTTGGTGTTAAGAAAAGATATCCCTTGTATGTTGACAAGTCAGCTTCTGCATATGATACCATCAGCATTAGTGCAGGTAAACGCGGCTTGCAGATTTTCTTAAACGGTACGGAATTTATAGAAATAACCGATGCGAAAACAGCAGACTTGACTTAAAGAAGATGCTAGCTAGCATCTTCTTTAAGTCATCCTTGTACGTTGTCTAAGATCTTCTCCGCATCCACTTGTAAAGCCCGAATCATAATTGTATTTGCAATACCATATACAAGTAGCAATATAAAAAACGTCAGCCCAATTCCTGCATGTAATATGAAATACAACCCCATTACAATGCCTACTGTTGCTGCGGCAATTAGGAAATTTACGAGCAAGTTCCATAGCAGCGTATAACGACCTTTAAACAATTTTTGCTCATTTTCCCAGTGTACATCCGCTGTTTTTGCATCCCATCTCACACCAATCATATTGGTAAGCCATAAGCCGTTTAAACATAAAATGAGCCAAAGGGTCACGAATAATAGAGACACCTTTAAGAGCGCAACCATGACAATGCCGAATAATGCTAAAATACTAACACTGACGAGCCACGATGCAAAAATTTTAGCAAATAAAATAGTTTGCGGTGCAATAGGCAAATAACGATTTACAAACCAACTGCTACCGTCCCTGGAAAAAGCGGTTATTGCAGTCACATTAGAGCTTAATAAAAACATACCAGCACAATAAGCAACACCAAGGACCAAACCTGCTTGATCAGGGTTCGTGACACTCCTCTTCATCCATTCTATACTACCGTTTTGTTGAAAGAACGCAAAGAAAAAAATGATTGGTGTCGTTAACCCCTGAATGACGCAATTTAAAAAGAAAGCCGGTGTGCGCATTAAAATACGTAGCTCCTTTTTTACATACGTTAACCATTTAGATGTTTGCTTTACCTGTTTCACATACGCAGCGTTACCTACGGTTTTACGCTTCACCACACCTCCGGAAAGACCAATAACTCCCTTTAAATAATATGTTTGTGCGGTTACATAGAATAGGCTAAAGGCCATCATTGAAATAACTATAAATATAAGCACATATAAAAGCCCCATGGCAGTGTTATATTGTGACAGCCCCGTCGCTGCGAAATATGTGGTAGGAAAATACGTCGTCATACTTACTAATATCTCACCACTTCCACCAGTCAACAAGTTCTCCACCTGCTCTTGTGAAGCGCTACGATTATTCCATTGCATAAACACATTAATACCTACTACAAAAAGAATTGAAAACAGCCCCACAATAAGGCGACCGCTGTCTTTGTTTTTGGAAAGGTTTGTAAAGCGCATCAATACCATAAGCAGCAGTGAGATAAGTACAAGTGGAATGATTGGAAAAATCGCATAAATAACAACACTATACAAGTAGTACACTATGCCTGCTCCGCTTAATACGCCGTATATGACAAGAATTGGAATAACAAAGAACGAAGATAGCACATACTGCGTCAGCAACACTGTCAAAAACTTAGCTGTAACGATTTGTGAGGGCTGAAGCGGTAGTGGCAATAGATTTTCAATATCGTCTTCGTAATAAAACACTGTTAAGACGGAGGTGACGCTCGTAAGAAATACCCAAATACTTGCAACAGCGAGTCCGATACCAAGTAACGCTTTTTGTTGTCCATACTGTGCAAACACACCATAAACGCCATATGACATTGTACCAAAGAAGATAAAACCAACGCCCAACAGCATAACATATGAAAATAAATAGAGCGCAACTTTCTTTTTACTTGCAAACCACTCCGCATAACTCATTTTCAATAATACGTTTGTAAGTCGCCATATCTTATGCATGGTCAGTCATCTCCAAGAACATCTTTTCAAGTGATGCATCAGACTTAAAATGATCACGCATTTCTTGCAGATTACCACAAAACTGTAAATTCCCTTTGTTAATAATACCAACTCGATCACAAAGCTTTTCAGCAACCTCTAGCACATGTGTCGAAAAGAAAACTGTCTTTCCTTTATCCGCGTGCTCGCGCATCATCTGTTTTAATACGTATGCGGACTTTGGGTCTAATCCAGTTAACGGCTCATCTAAAATCCATACATCCGGCTCATGTAGCAGTACACCTATCATAATAATTTTTTGCCGCATACCATGTGAGTAAGTTTGAATTTGATCACCAAGTACATAAGATAAATCAAACTGTTTAGCCAACATTTCAATGCGATTTAAACGTAGCTTGCTCGGCACCTCATACATATCACCCATAAAATTTAGATACTCCATACCCTTTAGGCGTAAAAATAAATCGGGACTATCCGGTACATAGCCAAAGGTTTTCTTCGCAGCAAGCGGCTCCTCTTGTATGTTTTTCCCATTAATGAAGATAGCCCCCCTATCCGGTGCATGAATACCTGTCATCATTTTAATAGTTGTAGATTTTCCGGCACCGTTCGGGCCAAGGAAACCAAAAATTTGTCCGCTCGGAATGGTTAAACTCAGATCTCTCACTGCATACGAAGCACCTCCATAGCTCTTCGAAACATTATGAATCTCAATCATGTTTCTTCACATCCCTTCTATATGTCTATAAAATATATAATAATACAGACAGGAAAAAATTGTAATGTTTTTGTATTATCAAATATATCCTTTATCTGTTTACACGTATAAAAAATGAGCATTCGCAATTTTACGAATACTCATTTTTATATTTATATATTTTGTTTCTCCGATACGAAACTCTTCTTCATAATTTCAAACCAATACTCATGCCCAATTGCTGTTAAATGTTGATCGTTGAAGATAATATCATTAATGTCCTGTTTATTTTTTGCTTGTAACGCTTGCATTTCTTTATACACATCAACCATATCTAGGTGATGATTTTTAGCTGCTGTAATCGTTGTTTCAACATAACGATCATAGCTGTAGCCTAAACGGTTTTTTATTGTACTGTTAATAGGCGCAGACGATTGCACTAAAATGATAGCTTCTGGTAACGCGTTCTTTAAATCAGCCAATATACGAGAAGCATCCTGTGCGGTTTGCTCCAACGTAATATTTTGCTTGTAATTTTCAAGTACAGGTAAATCAACAATAATAAGATTTGGCTTATTTGCAATTAATTCAGCCATCTTATTTTCTTTGACAAATCTTTGTGTGCCATAGCCTGTATAGGTGTAATTTTTTACCGAAACAGTCGATAAATTGTGGATTGTATGTAAATAATTTTGCAATAGTGTATGTCCTTGTTTCGTTACATCACCGTTCTTTCTTGCTGTTTCATTTCCAAATATCGCAATATGTACGTTTGATTTTTTCTTAGATTGATGTTGTAGCCAATCTATGATGCTATTGGACTTTGTCTCCAAAGACTTCATAGTCCCTACCTCTATGGTATTTGATGTTTGTGCAGCCTCTACCGTCTTTAAAATTTCTTTGTCGTAATGCCATTTGCCAAATGCTAGTACTAAAGCAGTGCAAATCACTAACAACATAAGTGATACTTTTTTCAAAATCAGTCCTCCTATTCCTATAAAACACTCTATTAACATTATATAGAAAAAAAGCACATCTACAACTTTTTTCTATTATAAATTATACAGATAGTTCATTCTATAAAAAAACGAATGCTATTAAAATGATTGATTTAGTTTGGTATCACCTTTCTTTTACGCCCTTTTTCATAACTCTCTTCTTCAAGCGTAACAATAACGGGGGATTGCCCTCACATCATTAAAAGTAAAAAGAGCAACAAAGTAGCTCTTTTTACTTCTTGACGTTAAATCGGTGATTCGCGAAATGTGATACGGCGCACCTGTTCATCAGGTAGCTGCAGTTCAATGTCAATAAATAACCCGTATTCTCGTTCTCCGTCTCGTACCCAGAACTTAAATTTTTCCACAGCGATATCCGCAGCTAGTTTTTCTCGTCCAACATACAAATAATCAATGATATCAAGTTGTGGGTACTTTTCTTTCGTTGTTAATACGGCGAGTTTTCCCCATTTTGCATAAGAAGGATCTTGCCGCGCTGCATATACCTGTGCAGTTGTTAGAATAAGCAAACAAACGAGTAGCATAGCAAAGCGCTTCATACGATCCCTCCTTTTCCTTATGTTGTGTTAACACACATTGTTTATACACAAAAAAGAGGGCTCCGCCGCGAGGAGCACCCTTGTTGCAAATCTAACATTATTAAGCAGAAAGGAGAATTTGTATACTCGCATGAAAACAATGTAAATTCTTTATTCCCCTCGCCCCCGAACATGCCGAGTTTCTTCGGCTTGTTCTGTTGTACTGTATCTAATCTCATCGTAAGGCTCGTACGTATCGTTTGGTCTTTTTGTTCGAAGCAGTCCAAATGCTGTAAAACCAATTAGCATAACAACACTGATAATAAGACCTGTAACCATTTCATTCCTCCTCCATCATCTATAGTACTTTGTTACATTGTATGTACAAACTTGATTTGTCAGTATACTTTGCACAGCAAAATAAAAGTCGGCTCTTCATTAGCCGACTTTTTGTTACCATTTAAACGTAATTAATTTTAACTCTGTCATTTCTTCAATCGCATATTTAATACCTTCGCGGCCAAAACCGCTTTCTTTGATGCCTCCGTACGGCATATGATCGAGGCGGAACGTTGGTACGTCATTAATCATCACACCACCTACCTCTAAGTGCTTAGCTGCTTCCATAGCATGCGTGAGATTATTTGTGAATACCCCAGCCTGCAACCCATATTTAGATGTATTTACATGAGAAATTGCGTCCTTAAAGTTATCGAAACGATGAAACACGACAACTGGACCAAAAATCTCTTGACAAGAAACTTCCATTTCTGCATTTACATTTTCTAAAATCGTTGGCTCGTATATGCGCTCGTTATGCATATTGCCGCCAAGTACAATGTTAGCACCACCTGATACAGCTGTTTGTACCCAACGATCTATCCGCTTAACATCGCTTGTAGAAATGAGGGCTGAAATATCCGTTTGTTCATCAAGTGCATCTCCAACCACTAATTTTCCAGCTTCTTCTGTAAACATCTTTTTAAACATATCGTATATATCATTGTGGATATAGATACGCTGTACAGACACACATACTTGGCCATTGTTCACATAAGAGCCCCACACAATGCGCTGTACCATTTCTTTTGTGATGTTTGTATTATCAACAATAACTGCCGAATTGGCTCCGAGTTCCAAGGTCACGCGCTTTAAGCCTGCTTTTTGTTTTAAATCAATGCCGACTTCAGGACTGCCAGTGAAGGTTATACCTGCGACATCCCGATGCTTGACCAATTCCTCTCCCACTACAGAGCCTTTTCCTGTAATGACGTTAAAGGCTCCTTTTGGCAGTTCAGTCGTGTCAAGCATTTCCGCAAGCAACAAAGCGGACAGCGGTGTTTGACTGGCAGGCTTTAATACAATTGTATTGCCAGCAGCAATAGCAGGGCCCACTTTATGTGCGACCAGGTTAGCCGGAAAATTAAACGGCGTAATTGCTGCCACTACACCAATTGGTTGACGTGTTGTATAAGCCACTCTTCCTTCTCCGCCCATCGCTGCATCAAGTGGAATGGTCTCACCATGAATGCGCTTCGCTTCTTCTTGTGCAAATTGATACGTAGCAATCGTTCGATCGACTTCTCCTCGCGCAGCTTGAAGCGGCTTACCCGCTTCAAGCGCAATGGTCCTTGCTAATTCTTCATGACGCTCCTTTAATTGTGCAATCAATTCTCCAAGAATAGTAGCTCGTTTATGAGCTGGTAGCTCTTTCATCGCTCCTGTTGCACGTTTGGCTGCTTGAATTGCCACTTCTACATCCGTTTTGGTTGCCTGTGGTATCTCAGCAATTACTTCTCCTGTGTAAGGTGCACGCAAAGACGCATATTCCGTCCCTTCACGCCACTCACCGTTTATGTACCATTTTTTAATCATCACGTCACCCCCAATTAAACTCCTACCTTTTGATATTCTTTGTTAAAAGTGGAACTCCTTTTTGATAGCTGAATTGTACAAACGTTGTTACTGTAACAATATAACATGGATAAGAAAACCAGTTCCAATGAACTGGTTTTCTTATCTTCTTTGAATACTTTGCGGAAATCGAAATACTTGCAACGGATCATATTTCTCGTTTACTTTACGCAGCATCTTCACATTGCCACCAAAATATGATTTTTCATAGTTCTGCAAAGGGCTAATCGGAAAGTTAATATAAGAACCAGTTGTAATATTTTCTTTGCCTCACCCTCTGTTCCGGAAAAGAAACCTCTTCCAAAAATACCTATACCCTCTTCGGCTGAATGATATAAACTGGCACTGATAGTCATTCTAGGATCCAAATTTGGAAGCCAACGTTGCCCAGTTTCCAAGAAACGTTCCATTATGGTATGAAAAATATAGTTATATGGATTGTACTTGTCTTCATCAGCTGAAATTAAAGTAATTTCTCTTAAGAATCCGTTCCTTATACATAAGCTCCTTATACGTTAATTGCTTATTTAATTCGTTTGTATCAATTAAAAACAATTGATCTTCTATCGCTCGTGTCGTTTCTTCTGTCTGATACTCCATTCCACAGGCTGTGCAGCGCACGCACGGCGTTTCTGTAATACAAATCACTTTCCTGCCATCCGGTAATTCCCAATACACTGTATTGGTTGCATGTGTAGCATGTGAAACTTCACACCATTCGCAAATCATTCTGCTTCACCGGCACGAACAAATGCTTTAGATAACTGCGCCTGATACTTTTTCTCTTTTAATTCGTCGCGCTTATCACGCTTATCCTTGAGCGAAGCATGCTCCGGATTTCCTTTATAACTTTGACGAAGATGCATGCGCTGTAAACCTTCCGGTGTTAGCACTGTTTTTGACTCATTCAAGAGACCAGCAATTCCGGCATTTGAGCGTTTTTCTTCCATGTCTGGATAAACTTCCTTAAAGTATGCTTCTGCTCTGCCTGGCACATAGTTTTGGGGCTCAGGATACGTTGTGATTACCCCTTCAAAATTGCGCAATACGATTTTATCCGCGCTTTGTGACACAACATAGTTCGGTTGCAGAGCAATCTTACCGCCACCGCCCGGTGCGTCGACAACAAAGGTAGGTACCGCATAACCCGATGTATGACCTCGCAATCCTTCTATAATTTCAAGACCTTTTGAAACCGGTGCACGGAAATGACTAATACCTTCTGACAAATCACACTGATAAATATAATAAGGACGAACACGAATTTTCACAAGATCATGCATCAGCTTTTTCATAATAGGAACACTGTCATTAATTCCTGCTAAAATGACAGCTTGATTGCCCAGCGGTACCCCGGCATTCGCAAGCATCTCACAAGCTCGTTTTGATTCCTCTGTAATTTCAATGGAGGTATTGAAATGTGTATTCAGCCAGATCGGATGGTATTTCTTTAAAATATTACATAGATTTTCAGTAATACGCTGCGGAAATACAACAGGCGCTCTCGTACCAATTCGGATAATCTCTACATGCGGAATATCACGCAAATGCTTTAAGATATATTCCAAAATATTGTCGTTAATAAGTAAACCATCACCACCAGAAATTAATACATCGCGGATTTGCGGCGTTTCTCGAATATATGTGACAGCAGCATCTAGCTGCTTCTTTGGCACGCCCATCCCTATTTGCCCTGAAAAGCGACGTCTTGTACAGTATCTACAATACATCGAACATTGGTTTGTTACTAAAAATAAAACACGATCCGGATAGCGATGTGTAAGTCCCGGCACGGGGGAATCTTCGTCCTCATGAAGAGGATCTTCTGCATCGTAACGTGTTTTATAAAGTTCAGCAGAAATAGGTACACTTTGCATACGAATGGGGCAACGCGGATCATCAGGATTCATTAAAGACGCGTAATATGGTGTAATGTTGAGCGGAATCGTTTTTGTAGAAATACGCACACCTTCTTCTTCTTCTGGTGTAAGATTCACAACCTTCTTTAAATCCTCCAGCGTTTTAATCGTGTTGGTCAGCTGCCAAATCCAATCATTCCATTGCTCTTGTGTAACATCTTTCCAAAGCTCAACTTCTTTCCAATGTCTACTTGATGTGTATACACTATGTACCATTCTCCCATCCCCCTCTGGCTCTTTTTCTTTTTACAAGCAAATTTCATACCAAAACTACAAACGGGACGGAAAAATAGATTTTTTCTTTATTTACACAAAAAATACACTGTTCTCATAGAAATAACAAATAAACTCACATGTATAGAGCAACTTTGCAGTAACTCTAATATCGCGACATAAAAAAATACGCCGAAAATCCGGCGCCTATACCTTAGTTTGTTTTTGCAATTTATATTGTAGTGTTTGACGCGGTAAATCCAGTAAAATAGCTGCTCGTTGAATATTTCCGCCTGTTTGCCGAAGCGCCTCTTGAATGAGTGCAGTCTCTGTTTCCTGCAATACTTCACGAAGCGGCCGTATTTTGGTTTCACCGCTTTTTTTCATTTGCTGCAATTGCAATGGTAAGTGTATAACAGAAAGCTTCACGCCATCTGCCATAATCATCGCATGTTCGATCGTATGCTTCAGTTCTCTCACATTTCCAGGCCAATGATATTGATGGAATAGCTGTAGTACACTATGATCAACGTTTTGAACGTTTTTTTGAAAGCGATGATTAAACATTTCAATAAAATGGGACGTCAGCAGTTCAATGTCAAAGCTACGCTCCCTAAGAGGTGGAATCAACAAGGAGAACACATTTAAACGATAATATAAATCAGGTCGTATCGTTCCTTTTTGTACGCAGTCGAGTGGAGATTCGTTAATAGCCGCAATAATCCTTACGTTAACACGGCAGGTTTTTTGATTACCGATTCGCCTTACAATCCCATCCTCCAATACGCGAAGCAACTTCGCTTGCAATTCAAGTGGCATTGAATTCATCTCATCTAGAAACAATGTACCCCCGTCCGCCAATTCAAATAAGCCAGGTCTATCTACAGCACCTGTATAACTCCCTTTTGTTGTCCCAAACAAAAGACTCTCCAAAAGCGACTCTGGGAGTGCGGCGCAGTTTTGTGCAATAAAGGCATGTTGATTGCGGGGGGACAGGGCATGAATAGCTTGCACAAATAACTCTTTCCCTGTACCTGTTTCACCCACCACAAGTACTGATGAGTCTGCATAAGCCACTTTTTCCAGCTGCTTTTTTACTTGTAGCAAAGCGGGGTCATTCGTTAAAATATCAGCCGTCGTATACAGTTGATTTTTTGCGTCCCTTTTTCGCGAAGGAGGATTTACACGTGCTTGCAAATCCAACACCTTTTCACCTAACTTCTTGATTGTTGAATAGTCTTTAGCAATTTCAACTGCCCCTACAAGCTGACCTTGAAGCATGATGGGGATTGTGGTATTGATTGTATCAATAAATTGTCCATTTATATTTTGATAGCGCTGCGCTTGCTGCACAATGGCTTGCTTGGTTTGAAGCACTTGTAATAGGGTACTTGTTTCCTTTGTTAAAGAAGGAAACGCCTCTAGCACATGCTTGCCGAGTACTTCCCTTGGCGTCAATCCATCATGTCTGGCCGCTACTTCATTATAAAAAATGGTAATTCCGTTTTTATCCACCGCATGAATAGCTTCATCAATCGCATTCAAAATGCCACGAATCATTTCACCTTCACTATTTTTTCTCACATTCTCACCATCCCCTAACTGCCGAAAAACAAGCATTTATGTGCTTGTTTTTCGGCACCCCAACATAAAAGTAGCTAAAATTCTGTTTCTACGCTTTACTTATATCCTTTACCCACACATTCATATCCTCTAGCTTATCAAAAATATAACAATTGTTTACCAGACGTCCTCTATATTGATAGCCTAGCTTCCAAAATGCAGCATTCATGCCATACGACAAAGAGCGCGCGATTGTATAAGCACAGTAAATTGATTCATCCTGCAAATCGCACTCTAATTGTTTTAGAAGCTCCTTCATTAAGCCATACTGACGATCTTCCTCTAATGTAGCGCAGTTTGTAAGCTCCGCATTTTTTTGCAATGCATCTATTTCCGCAGATGCCGCGCTGACAATAACACCATCTTTTTCATACACACGATATATAGTTCCTTCTTGCATCGTTTGTGCAACATAGCTTGCTTCATTTAAAGGAGTGGGGTAGATTTGAAATACAGTCCCGTATAATGCCGCCAGTTGCTTCGCATCCGCCACTGTTGCTTTTCGGCTATGGTAGTCAATTGGCACATTTTTCTCCTTCGGTGTGCTGTTTCGTACAGAAGCAACAATGTGGTCTCCTTGGGACCAATAATTGCTGTTGCGCCGATTTTGATCGCTATATTTCACCATAAACAACATATGACTGCCTTGAAAATAGCCATCTACTATCGCTTCCATTATATAACCAGCATGTAAAAACTGCTGTACATGCTCTCCTCTTGCTTTAATAATCAGTTTTGTGTACTGATAATGCCGCGCTAATTCTTCTGTTTTGTCAATCATATCTCTCACACTACCTCTATACAAATCTACTCGAATTCTTTCGTTAAAATGATCAAGTGCTGCTTCCATATAGAAAGTAGGTGCCTTAAGCTTGAAATTTTCATAGTATGTGTTCGCTTTCATATACGTCCTCACTTTCCTGCACACCACACCAATCCAATAATGTACATGCAATTGTCTCAGCTGCAATCCATATTTGCTCCAAGTCTATATATTCATCTGGATAATGAGCCACTTTTGTTTCACCAGGACCAAACACAATCATTGGTATACCAGACACCTGCGTAAACAGCCCTCCGTCCGTGCCCCAGGGCGCCGCTTCTATAATTGGGGCAAGACTAGTTACTTCTGCGTAATTTATAATCAAGGTTTGTACAAGCAGATGATCATGTTCGATTGTTCCAGGTACCCATCTTGCACCAAACCACTCCAGTTCAGGCGGATTGACCTGAAGCCATTCATCCTGTAATTGTGATAACATTTCCTCCAATTGTGCTTGTGCATCCTCCATTTTTTCGTTGGGCGCAACGCCTAATCGTCCCTCGAGAATAACTAAATCAGCTACTGACGAAGGCCAAGTACCTCCTTTAATGGTGCCTACATTAATGGGGATAGGAATAGGTATACCATCATACAACGGATCTTGTATTTGTTCATTTCGTCTTCTTTCAAGCTGCTCAATCGCCTTTAATACGAGCATACTTTTCTCGATAGCACTTACCCCTTCATATCTTGTACCACCATGTGCCACTTTGCCTTTCACCTTAATACGAAACCACATAGAACCCTGTTGTTTTACAAAAAACTTTAAATTTGTTGGCTCTGGAATAATTACACCATCTGCGCGGTAGCCCCGTAAAATAGTTGCCAATGTTCCTGCTCCACCGCTTTCTTCTTCAATGACACTTTGAAAATAAACATCTCCTTTTAAAGTAACACCGGTATTTTTTATCGCTTCAATTGCTAACAACAATGCCACGTTTCCGCCCTTCATATCTGTAGCTCCTCGGCCATACAACTTACCTTCTTTCACTTCGCCGCCATACGGGTCTATACTCCAGCTTCTTATATCTCCTTCCGGCACAACATCTATGTGACCGTTTACAATCATAGATTTACCGCCGCCCACTCCTTTTAAAATACCAACTACATTGGGACTGCCCTGAAAATGCTCACGTGCTGAAATAAAATAAGGATGCTCTTTCAGTTCCTCAATGTCCGGCTCCCATATATCTAAATCCAATCCCATTTCGCGCAATTTTTCAATGACGATTGCCTGCGCCCGGCTTTCGCTTCCCGATACACTGCACTCCTGCACCAAACGTCGTAGCAGTACAACCGCTTCTTGTGTATGCTTCCGAATATAACACTTTACCCTATGCTTTTCCTGCAAAGCATTCACCTCTCATGAAATGATTTTTATGTTCGAATCTATAATAAGCGGTGCGCCGGTTGCTTTTACAACCTCTTGTACCGTATAGGGATGCATAAGTTCTCGTAATATAAGCCCCTCTCCCGTTACCTCTATCACAGCCATCTCAGTGATAATTAAGTCCACGCATCGCTTAGAGGTTAAAGGTAGTGTACATTCCTCTACAATCTTTGCCCCTCCGCTTTTATCCATATGATTCATCACCACCACAACACGCTTCGCCTTTTGAGCTAAATCCATTGCTCCGCCGATACCTGGTACACGCTTTCCTGGCACAATCCAATTCGCTAAATCTCCTGATTGACTGACCTGTAACGCCCCTAAAATTGTAACATCAAGCAAGCCGCGTCTAATGATGCCAAATGCTAGGGCGCTATCGAAGTAGCTTGCTCCTTTAAGTACAGTGACCGGAAAACCACCTGCATTGCACAGATTCTCGTCTTCTTCTCCCTTACTCGGACTCGGTCCAATACCAATAATGCCATTTTCCGCATGGAACATAACGTGCACATCTGCAGACAAATGATCAGGCACCAACGAGGGGATACCAATTCCTAAATTTACAATCATACCGCTTTGAATTTCTTTTGCGGCCCGCTTGGCAATTTTATGGCGAAAATCTATTCCCACGCCCATTTCCAATTCACTCCCTTTGACGGTACAATATGATGAACGAATACACCTGGTGTGACAATCTCTTCCGGATTCAACGCGCCTACCGGTACAATTTCTTCCACCTCTACAATGGTAATATCACCCGCCATCGCCATAAGTGGATTCATATTTCTTGCGCTTTTATCAAACACCAAATTGCCAAATGGATCTGCTTTCCTTGCGAATATGATACTAACTTCTGCTGTCAACGCCTCTTCAACCAAATATTGTCTACCGTGCACAGTTACTTTTTTCTTATCGCTTTCCACAATGCTGTCAAGCCCCACATCAACGAGCACACCACCAAGTCCCACACCACCTGCACGAATTCGTTCTGCAAGTGTCCCTTGCGGTGAAAATTCAACTGCAAGTTTTCCTTCTGTCATCAATTTTCCTGCAAACGGATTGGAACCAATATGTGAAGTAATAATCGATTTAATCCTCTCATTTCGTACCATCCTCCCTATTCCAATATCAGGAAAACCGGTATCATTACTGATGAGATGAATATCTTTAATGCCACTGGCAAGCAAAGCTTCTAAGATGGTAGGAGGTGAACCTACCCCGCCAAACCCACCAACCATGAGCGTCATTTCATCATGGAAAAGTGGCATAATGCGGTCAATAGTTGTGAGTTTGTGATATGTGTTTGCAATTGCACTCATATAGGCTCTCCTTTGTATGTTGTTCGTTCGGTTGCTCTAACAGCTTCTGTTAACAGCAGCAATAACTCATCCATCTCCTCGTAGGTAATGGTAAGTGGCGGTGCAAGCAAACAGGCGCTATCATCTTTTCCTGTTTTACCAGCTACCGCAGGATACAATAAAAGTCCTTGCTTCATTGCTGTTTGAATCAATGTACTAGCCTTTATCCCTTCTACAAACTCAAGACCAATCAATAATCCTTTTCCGCGCAAGTCTCCTATAAGCTGCGTTTGACTCTTAAGTTCATGAAGCTTTTTCATCAGGTAATTGCCTTTTTCCGCCGCTGCCTGCACGAGTCCATGCTGCTCTACATATTCAATAACCGCAAGCGAAACAGCTGCAGACAAAGGGTTTGCGCTAAATGTATGACCGCTCATCACAAGCTTAGATCCATTTAGAATGGGCTCAATGACTTTATCGCTCGCAACAGTCGCTGCCATTGGGGTATAACCGGATGTCATCCCTTTTCCAAGCGTTACAATATCAGGTTGTACATCCCAATGCTCCATCGCAAACATTTTTCCTGTTCGTCCGAGGCCTGTCATGACTTCGTCTGCGATAAATAAAATATCATACTTTTTACAAATGCTTTGGATGCGTTGATAATAGCCTTGCGGTGGTACAATGGCACCACCAGCTGCACCGATAATAGGTTCAGCAATAAAAGCGGCAATATGCTCTGCTCCAATTCTTTCAATTGCAGCCTCTAATTCCGAGGCGCATGCTAGATTGCAAGAAGGGTAGGCACGGTCAAAAGGACAGCGATAGCAATACGGGGCTGATACTGACGGGTAATCCTCCAAGACTGATACAAAGCGTTGTCTTCTTAACGGATGTCCAGACATAGACAGCGCACCAATAGTAATGCCGTGATAACTCATCCAGCGAGACAAGATTTTGTTTTTTCCTTTTATCCCCTTTTCTTGATAATGCTGAATTGCTAGCTTCATAGCCGTTTCCGTTGCTTCTGTACCACTGTTGACAAAAAAAGACCAGTTGAGATCACCCTGTGTAATCTCGCTCATTTTTTTCGCTAACTTTTCTGCTGCATCACTTGTAAATTGCGAGCGATATACAAAAGACACCTGCTGAGCTTGTTTATTCATCGCCTCTAGAATCTCAGGAACTCCATGACCAATGCCAACAGTAATTGCACCTGATGAACCGTCAAGATAACGCTTTCCTTTCGTGTCAAAGAGATATATACCCTGCCCGTGTGACACAGTAGGATAGTGTGTACCGATAAGCGGCTTAATTAAATACTCTCTCTCCATGCCCTACCCCCTAACTCTTTTCTTCCCATACCAAACCATGTGGCTGTAGTAAAAGGATATTCATACTATTCTGTCTTTCTGACAGTACTCCTGTTTATTTTGTTGAATGTATTTATAAAAGATAATTATAGTACGTGAAATTTAACAATGATGTGCAAGAGCATCTACAGACGTTGATTGGCTATTTTTCTGATAAAATGGCTAATTGCATCTTGAAGTTGATATTACTGAATGTGCCCGAAAAGCAACTCCAAAGAGGACAAGCTCTGTAGTGTATTAACAGTTCCCTTTCACAGAGCGTAAAAATAAAAAAAGCGCCGTTTCTATTTAATAGAACGACACTCTCATGCTTCTTATTTTTTATACACACACATCTTTTCTGCACTCTCAAAATACACACGCAGCGTACGATCATCTAGATGCAAACGCTGACGCACTGTAAAGGCATCACCGTAATCTAGCAAATAGCTGTCCGTGTCTTCATCGACAAGACTATATGTTCCCTTATATGTGTTGGCTTTCTTTTTATCCGTTGTATACATCTCTACAACATTCACGAGCATTTTTTTATTATTTTCGTCTGTCTGCTGCTCCTGGCCAAATGTATATTCAATTGGACAATTCTTATCATTTTCTGCCAGCTCCCATGTACCTAGCAACGTTTCATTGCCACAGCCAGCCAGTAACAACAATGCAGAAATCGCTAATTTTTTCATATATGTACCTCTTCATTCGCGCGATATTGTACACCGATTTTATCACGCTCGGGAAGCGATGACAACATCACTCCTTATGAATCAGCCGTCTTGCTATGTACTGATGCCGCCGCAAATTGAAACCCCTCATGTTTTTTGTATGGTGTTTTAGGTTGTTTGATGGATTTAGTAATTACAAGTACCCGTTTCTCCATCGCATCTTTTACACCAGCAGCAATTAGGTTTAAAAAGAAAATGGTAATTGCAAATGCAAACATCGGACCGAGCACAATCCAAGGTGCCAAATTATATTCATATCGGTCAATTCCGATTAAACCAGACCATTCACTTGTAAGCGATATCGGCTTATATTCACCGAAATCCATCTCAATGTCACGTGTACCACCAATAAAACACTGCAATAAGCCAAGATGCGCAAATAGAATCATGCTTTGCACCACATGCTGCATAAATAAAATGAACAACTTATCTTTTAAAAACAAACGAATATGCGTGCGAATGATATACCATTTGGAACCGCCCATTAACTGCGCACTGATGATGTATTCCTGTTTGCTATGCTCATCGACTTCATTCATAATGAACACTGTGAGGGCCGGTAATGCAACACCCACCGCGACAGCAAGCTGAAACAAAATAATAATCCATTGTGTTGGGGGCACGGGGTCATTGATACCTAAAGTAATGTAGACAGGTATTATGAGAATGTATGCCATGAATATAGTAGGAATGTTATAAAACGATTGACTGATCCCTTTTGTTATTCCTTTTAAGCGCTTTGCATACATGCTGAGAAGAATACCGGTTGCAGCCCCAAATATGATGCGAAATACACTGACAAATATCGCAAATCCAATTGTATATTTTGCACCTTCTAGTATTTTGTACAGTAGCGGCACACCCAGACGATCAGAACCGAATGGCGGCGCTTGCAACGGGTTGTACGGCGCCTTGTCAATTAATTCTTGCTTTTCATTATATAAAAAGCGCTCTGGTTGTGGAAGATGCTTCTCATATAACGGATAAGACAGACTTGCACTCAGCAACAGCGCAAGAAACATCATACCAATCCATACACGCTTAGAAGAAATGATATGTCTCATCATGTTTCATTCCCTCCTGTCAGCTTATTTGTTACAAATGACCCAACCACAAACAATACATAAAATGGGATAAACACAAGTGCGACAACTGCAAATGCGATCACCGTATTCGACGGACCGTGATCAATCAAGAATTTCATAATACCGTTTATGTTAAAGATGTACTCTAAAACGAACAAGTTAGAGAGCATAAACAAAAAGATGGTTTTTGCATGATAAAATAAATGAATAAGGACATTTCGGTACAGATGAAGCATTGTAATATAGGAACGTGAAAAACCCTTTCCCCTTACTACATCTACATACGGCTTCACCTGTTCTTCTTCTAAATATATAATCAACATGCGGAACATTTGAATCGTAGGTAAAATACATAAACAAATAATTGGCAAAAGATAGGCTTTCTTCTCGCCAAATGTCAGTATACGCATCGGCATATCACCGGTTTGCTTGAAATACCAAATTAGCGAGGTCTGTAAGCCGACAATAATCATAATGTCCGGAATGGCCTCAAAACAAAACAATACCGCTCGCATTACTTTTCTAAATTGCATTGATAAAAGCATGTAACAGTATCCTAAGAACATTGCTACTACCAATGCAATGAAAAATGCCCCTCCAAGTAATAGTAAAGAATACGTGTACGGTTCCAAAATGGTCGGAAACAACGGATAAGTTTTCTCTTTGACGTGAAAAGTAATTTCCTTTGCCTCCATAAGTAGTTTGATTGTGTCTTCTATTTTAAATACATATAAAAATGGCTGAAATGAAACCTTGCCATCATATGTAAATAAAGAAGGCAAACAAAGCAGTAGAAACATCATGATTAGCGTGCCTATGAAATAGATAGACGCTTTTGAAAATCGAACAAGCATTACATCCCTCCTGAAAGATAAATTTACTAAATTTATAGAGTTTTAAGAAAAATTATATCATAGTATGCTAAAATAGGGAATAATTAGAAACGGAGGGGGCATATGCATAAATCTATCTCTATTATTCCTTTTATAATTGCAGGTAATCTGCTTCTAACAGGATGTACTGCCGATATTCAAACCACAAGACCAGAAGCAACTACAAAAAAGGTGACAGCGACTGAACTGGATACAGTTACATTTCACCAAGGACAAATATTCAACTTACCACGTCTTCTCATCTTTACAGATCGTACTAGTAAAAGAATTACCGATCGGATTACATTACAATTCGTGCAAAAAAACAAAACACATAGCAGTACACTGTCTTACGATGGAGCACAAGTTTCTTTCATAAACGGCAATAGTAAAAAAGAAGCACTCCTTTGTCAAGACTTTATATTAAATGAAGAAAAGGGCATAGCGGTTTTCCAATTAAAAGGCTGTGGAGACGAATCACTTATTGATATACTCCCTGTATCTCCTCATATGTTAGCCAATGCAAAACGAGAGCTGGGCTGGGACACTGGTAATAACACAGCTACCTACGTATATTCTTCACAAGTCTGGCAAATCACAAAACAAACAACTTATCAACAAGCCGTAAGTATTTTTGGTTTTGAGGGTACGCTAATTGAAGAAACAGGAACAAAAGGTAATGATGGATATGCAGCTATTTACAAATGGGCTGGTGAACAACCTGACGCTTTTGTTAGAATTACCTTTATTAATAATGTGGTTCGTAATATTGAAACACACAATTTAACGGAATAATTGGACGTATAAAAGGAGTTTTGACGATGCAATTACATATTCAGCAAGCCACGCTGTCTCAAAAAGAAGTAATAGCTCACTTACTGCAACTATATAAATATGATTTTACGGAATTTGATCCAGAGGATGTTAATGAGCAAGGATTATATGAATATACATACTTTCATAACTATTGGACTGATGACGATCGCTTTCCATTTTTATTTACGGTTGATGGCATGTATGCAGGGTTTGCTCTCGTTCGCAAATTGGAGCATGATACATATTCAATTGCAGAGTTTTTTGTAATGAAAAAATATCGTCAATATGGCATTGGTAGACAGGTTGCATTTCAGTTATTTGACTCATTTTCGGGTACTTGGGAAGTTGCGCAGATGAAGGAGAATATCCCAGCGCAGCTCTTTTGGCGCAACGTAATCGGAACATATACGAAGGGGAGCTATCAAGAGATCACCAAGGAAGATTGGGATGGGCCAATTCAACGTTTTCAAACGTCATACCGTTAGGACGATTTTCCCCGTGCTGCTGCGGCTTTCAACTAGCTCATGCACTTCTGCCGCTTGCATAAGCGGAAATTGTGCGCCGATATGAATGCGGAGCTTTTCTCCTTGCAAATAACGAAGCACCGCTTCAACACACTGCATATATTATCTATTCTTCTCTCCCGTTTAACGGAGGGTGAGCTTTACTTGTACGTATATAGTTTGTTATTAACTATTTCTCTTTTATTAGGTGGTTGCACCGGCCGGTGATTATCTGGAAATACTGCTCGGTATGCTAAAATTTGCTCTCTAGATAGTTCAATGGGCTGGTGCAGCACAGCCCATTGAACTCCTTCTGTGCAGGGCGGTGTTGTTAAAGAGCCATTATAAGAGAAATACTGCGGATTATCCGGTAATACATTTCTCATATTAAGTGACTTAATTTGCATAAAGGATTCACCCGTTTCCTTCGGCAATGCTTTCCACATCGCCTCCAACTCTTTGTTTACTGCTCCTTCTTTTATAAACACTCCCAGCACGGCAATTGCTCCGTCTTGCTTTTGGTGAACAAAATGCACCTCGAGCGGAAAACTTTGTCCGTTCAAGAGATGTTCACTTTGCGTATGAAAATGAAATCCTTTAAACTCATACTTTTCTCCTTCAACCACAACATAATTACTAGTAGACTCTGGAATTACATTAATTGTATGACCGTTGTTTTGTACAGAGAATAATACAGGCTCATAATAAATCTCCCACCCTCCCCCTTTTGTTACCTTTGCTTCATGCGTATCAATATCAATAGGAGATTGCTGCTTTCCTTTCCCGCAAAGTCGATAATTCGGATTCAGCATACTCCAATGCATCGGTCCGATATTACCTTCATAAGACCAATCGCTTTCAGACTGAATCACCGTAGGTATTTCTACTAATCGCCCCGTATAATAGATGCTGAGGAGAAGGATGCCTATTATACACATTGCGCCTATATATTGTTTATTAATCTTGTCCACCACCAAACTCATATTCTAGTTTTTATATAGATATATGAGTCAAGGTATAAGGAATAGAACGAGCTCTCTAGATGAACATAACAGTTCCCTAAAGCGCCTCATTTTTTCGTTTGTACAATGTAGATTTATTGCAGGGCTATAACACTTCCATACCTGTTTTTATTCTCTATAAAAAGTAAAGTTATTTCTTATTTATGACAATAGAAGAAAGCTACGGATTTTATCAACCGCAGCTTTCTTCTACCTCACCTATAATCCATTCCATATTTCCAGATGTAGTTACATATTTTGCTTCTCTTGTAATAATAAAATGATGACCTTTTTGTAAGGGATACGATGTGCCGTCAACAGTCAGCATGCCCTTTCCTTCAATCACAGACACCATTTGAAAGTGATCTTTTACTGAAATTTCACATTCGCCGGAAAGTTGCTGATGCCACACTGTAAAATAAGGACATTTTACTAATCTTGTTATGTTACCTATGCTGATGCGATGCGTATCACTTTCTGTTCTTTTCCCGATATGGATAACCTGCATAGCTTTATCTAAATGAAGTTCTCGTGTTTTCCCTTGTGCATCTACTCTATCATAATCATAGATGCGATATGTTGTATCGCATGATTGTTGAATTTCAAGAATGACAATGCCCGCACCAATTGCATGCACAGTGCCGCTTTCGACAAAAATAAAATCTCCGCGCTTTACTGGTTGCCGATGAAAAAGCGCAGCCCAGCTTTTCCCTTGTATATGTCGATTTAATTCTTTTTTTGTGTTAGCTTTATGACCGTAAATAATATGCGCGCCGGGTTCAGCATCAAGTACATACCAACATTCCGTTTTTCCATATGCTTCCCCTTCAAGCGCTTTTGCTTGCTCGTCATTCGGATGTACCTGAACAGACAAATCATCCGCAGCATCTAAAATCTTAACAAGAAGAGGAAACTCTTCCACTTCATATTTTCCGAATAAGCTATCCCGCGTTCTCTTCCATAGCTCGCTAAGACGCAGCCCTTTATACGGCCCATTCTGAATGATGCTTTCACCGTTAGGATGCGCAGAAATGCCCCAGCACTCACCAATATTGCCATCCGGAATATCGTACCCAAAATGAGTTTGTAACTTGCGGCCTCCCCAAATCCGTTCTTCAAAGTGACTGGACAGCTGCAAAATAGACATAGCCTTCACCCCTGCTGCACGGATTGCATTTCCTGTACGAAACGCGCCGTAATTTGCTGTGGACGTGTAATTGCACCGCCTACTACAACCGCATGTGCACCGTATGTAAGCACATGTGCAGCCATTTCCGGTGTCATGATATTCCCTTCAGCAACAACCGGTACTTTCACATGTGCAGCAACATCGCGTAAAAATTGAAAATCATGATGATAAAGCTTTTGACCTGCTGTTTGTCCTGTATAACCATGCAGCGTTGTGGCGACGCAGTGAAAACCAAGCTGCTCCGCACGTATACACTCTTCCAACGTCGCGCAATCTGCCATCCATTTCTGATTTGGATATCGTGACTTAATTTCATACATAAAGGTTTCTAGATCCAAACCGCCTGGTCTGATGCGATCCGTCGCGTCGACAGCAATTAAGTCAATATCAAGTGCTACGAGCTGATTAACCTCCTGTAAAGTTGGCGTGATATATACGTCAGAATCCTCGTATTCTTTTTTAATGATACCGATGATAGGAAGATTCACATACTCCTTGATTGCGCGGATGTCCGCAACACCGTTCGCACGAATCGCCACAGCTCCTCCCCGTTTAGCTGCATCGGCCATTCGTTTCATAATGTCCGCACCGTACAACGGCTCATCCTCCAATGCCTGACAGGATACAACCAAGCCTGATTTGATTTTTGTTAACATACAGATTCCCCCCCCTTTGTCACCACAAGCAGTATGCCGCACTCAAACATGCGATTCCATGGCGCGAAAGTTTGAAGCTTTAACTTTCGATTTTTAAAGCTGTTACGAATTAACGCTTCATAGCTCTTTAACATGCGGCGGTTCCGCTCTTCGTTCACCGTCTGGGCTTCATTCTTCAAATCAAAATACGTCAGTCCACGGGACGGTAAAAAGTCTGCTACCATCTCCATTCGAATTTCAGCTTGATAGAAATAGTCATCCAGTAGATGATAGATAATATTCTCTTCAACGATATCGCGCTTGCCGCCGTGCGCAATTATCCCTTGACAAAGGGTTGTTCCCAATGTGTTGCAGTTTGTGTTCCACCCTTTATAAGAATGAAGCCTCTCAAGAATACACTCTTCGTCAAGTAACATGATAAGCTCGCGGTCTCCTCCGTTCGCATAAGCTGCATCAGCAACAATTACCGGCTTTCCTTTATGGATATAGGTTTTTATTTGCTCAGTGAACATAAGCAAATTGCGGAAACTTGTATAGGTAATATCCTTTTCATGCTGTTCCCATGACTCTTGCATGACACGTCCAGGTGTGTTGTATGCCAAAATCAAATCCGCATCCTCAGCATGTTCTGTTAACATACAGCCTGCCGCCAAAATATGTGCCTTCATGCTTTCGGCATATGGACGGTCCTCATACATCGGTACAAGCTGCGGTCCTAATGTACTGCTCCATAGCGGGTAAATTTTCGGACACTGCTTATAATACTTGTTATACGCACGTGTCAACAAAGTAGCTCCTACTTCATCGGCGCCAGGGTACATATGTACCTTTTTATACACCCGTAGCTCTTCCCGCTTTTTGACAACCTTCTTTTGATCCATAGCAGTATATCCATACTCTGCACTATCATCCTGCGGAATCGCTAAAAATGAAAGAACACCCTCTGCCGTTAATTCCAACATGCTGAGGTTGATGTTAAGATTAAAAGCGCGGCGTTTCTCATAATCTTGTATATACGATGCCGGAAGCATGTCTGTGATTTCACGCAACTTCACTTTTTCTTCCTCAGAAAGCGCCTCACGTGCTTGCTTGTCCGTCAAGTAGGCACGTAAAAAGATTTCCCGCCCCCATTGCTCATAATAATCGGGTTCTTCATCACTTGAACTGTACTTTGGCGTTCGCATAATCAAATTAGAAGCCAAAATCGGTATGTTTGGGTACAACTGACGCAGTGAACGTAGCCGCTCTATCCAACGCAAACCATCTTCTTCAGACAACTGATGCAAACGAGACGGAAGTAATCCACCATACACGAGCATATCAATGCTAAGAATCAATGCGTCGGCCGTTTTTACCTGTTCTATTATCCATTGCCATAGCCTTTCTGTATCCGCCGCCTTCTTTTTTCGGCCAAGTACGTTTCTATCTGGTACAATTAATGTCAAATCAGATGAAGAATGAGCAATTCGTTTCACATAATCAATGTTACATGGTCTTTCATCAATCGGTATGTATACAACTCGCATCCATATACCCCTTTCCTTTACGGTGCGCTAAAAAAATTCACTTAAAAAACGCAATTTTTCCTCTTCATGCACAGGTGGCAATTCATGACCGTACTCCGGATATACCCTCATTTGCTTCTCTCCGTGCAAATGATGATACAATCCAAACGCACCAAGTGGTGGACATGCGGCATCTTTCATGCCAATGCCGAGCAATGTTGGACATGACACATCGCTTGCCAAATTCATACAATCTATATAACTCAGTGTAGCGAATACACTCGCTTTTGTTCGATACAAAGGGTCATGCACTTTAAAATAGTGCTGCAGTTCTTGATATGGTCCATCGGCTGCGAGATTTACTGTTTGCTCAATATTTGTAAGAAAAGGAATATCAGCGCACACAAGCTTAATGTCCTTGTGTAACGCAGCTGACGCGATAGCCAATGCCCCTCCTTGACTACTACCCTCTACTACAATCTCAGCCTGACCGGAAAGCTCCTTCACCACTTCAATACTTCGATAAGAATCCATATAAACATAGCTGTAATAATATTGATCAGGATTCATAATTCCAAGCAACATCCATCCCGCCGACCCGCCATTCTCGTATACATTTTGATCCGGCGACAATATATTCTGTCCGCGCACATCCAACTGTAAAACCGGGATGCCTTGCAGAACGTATTTAAACGTATGGTGCGGCTGTAATGTATTCCAATTATAACCATGAAACATAACAGCAGCGGGTCCTTTTACTTCTTTCGGCTTCACATACACACCATGGATACGTGAGTTACGAAATCCATCAAAATACACATCATATACCTCAACATCTGGCACAGTGTACGGTCTTGGCTTTGTAATCAAAGCAAGCGGCTGCAAATGACTTTCTGCGATCCGCTTACACCAAAACGAATCAAAATCGACCTGCTTGGTTTGTGATGTTTGATACGATAGCTCTGCTAGATTCATATATGTACCTCATCCGTATTCATAAGTTTTCTTACAGCTAGTGCTAACGCACCTTGCAAACCAGCAAAATCGCCAAGACCAGGTGGTACAATATACGTATCCAAATCATTGATATACAGATTTGTGATATAACCGCTCATATATGCGTTAAACTTATTACGGACCAGTGGGAATAACTGTGCTTGCTTCATAACTCCGCCTCCTAACACCATGCGTTTCGGTGCAAGAATGAGTGCATAATTTACCAACGCTTGTGCAATATAATTTGCCTGGAGTTCCCAAACTTCGTCTTTATTTTGTAATTCGCTTCCCTTCGTACCCCAGCGCTTTTCAATTGCTGGTCCAGAAGCCATGCCTTCCAAGCAGTCACGATGGAACGGACATACTCCTTCAAAATAATCATCCTTCTGGCGTCTCACTAGAATATGCCCCATCTCAGGATGAGACATTCCGTGCAGCAATTTACCTTCTATTACGGCGCCAACACCGATTCCTGTGCCAACTGTCATATATATACAGCTGTCTAATCCTTTGGCAATGCCCCATGTTAATTCGCCAAGCGCGGCAGCATTCACATCGGTATCCAGGGCGATTGGAACACCGAAATGAGCTTGCAATGTACGAAGCAATGGAAAGTGCAACCATTTCTCCTTCGGTGTTGTCGTGATGTTACCGTACGACACATTTGTCTGATCTAATTCAATGGGACCAAACGACCCTACTCCCAACACCTTGATTTGAAATGGCGCAAAAAAGGCAAACACTCGTGCAAGTGTTTCCTCAGGTTCTGTTGTCGGGATTGATGTAGAGTGAAGAATTTCGCCGTTTTCTGTTCCTACACCGCATATGAATTTTGTTCCTCCTGCTTCAATCGCCCCTATCAACATGACATTCACCCCGTTTATATTTTCCGATTCCATTTCTTGATTTTACTAACCGATAGTTCTTTGAGAATCACATCTGATAGATAAAATGCGGAAACTTCATTCACAGAACTGTCCTTTTCTCTTTCATCAATCGCTGGAATTAATAGACGAATATCAGACACATGAGATAGCGGAGAGTCCTGTTGACTCGTGATACCAATCGTCACCGCTCCCGCCTTGCGTGCGGCCTCCATCATACTGACAACTTCATCCGCATATCCTGTCGTGCTAAGACCAATTACCACTGTTTCCGGCGTCAAAGCGTATGCGGACATATGCATTTGATAACTGTCGGAAAATGCATCAACAGCCATTCCAAATTTCATGAGTTTATACTTTAATTGATTGGCGACAAGTCCCATTTCATCTGCCCCGTATAAATAAATACGATTTGCGGACAAAAGTTGGCTCGTGAATTTTTGAATTTCTTTTAATTCATATAGCGTGTCACACTTTTTCAACATATTTGTGTATGTTTGCTTAACCTCTGTCAAACTAGTCATTTCCGATTGCTCATATAAGCGTGTACTTACTGTTGCTTCCTTCGCCATAAGACGCAGCTTGTTGTAAGAGCCGAATTCTAGTTTTTGACAAAAGCGAGTAATGGTTGCTTCCGATACGTTGATTTGACGTGACATTTCTGAAATCGTCTTATTTGGTACTGCTTCTAAATTCGTGATGATAAATTGTGCAATCATCTGTTCTCGCTTCGTTAATTTATGACGATTGGATTCAATAATGGTAGTAATACTTTTTAACGGCTGCATAGATTCTTGTAGCAAAAAATGGCGTAATGCTCCGATCATACCGGCATCGTTTAAATTGCGGGCAATTTGAATTTTGGTTTTATCCAGAACTGCAGGAATGAGATCTTTTTTTAGTTCTTCCATGATTAACGGATATAGGTAGTCCTTTTGTGCCGTAATACCACCGCCAATGATAATCATTTCCGGATTCATCATGTAAGCGATTGTCGCGATTCCCTTAGATAAGTAGTACACCAAGCGTTTGATTTCTTGAACACATACTTCATCTCCTTGATGTGCTAGGGCAAAAATTTCCTTACCATTAATTTCGTTCTCTCCTATTCCTTTCGCTTTAGCAACGTTACGTACCAAAATACGAGTGGAGGCAAGTTCTTGAAATTGCTCTCCTTCAATTGGAATATAACCGATTTCTCCCCCGCTGAAGCTATGACCAGTGTGAAGTTTGTTATCCAAAATATAACTACCGCCAATTCCGGTTCCAATTGTCAAACAAAACAAGCTTTTAGCGTCTTTTCCCGTCCCAATCCAAGATTCTGCAAGCCCTGCGCAGTTCACATCGTTTTCCACCTCGACGGGCAATTGAAAATAGGCTTCTAATTCCTGCTTTAAAGGCGTACCTGTATATTCTGGAATTAAAGAAGATGCGTATAAAATGCGGCCTTCCTTAGAGTCAACCTGTCCTGCTGTACTAATACAAATCCCACTTATTTTGTGCTGGGCAATCAACGTTTTGCCAAAATGCTTTACTTTTTCTAAAATGGCCTTTCCACCCAAATGCGCTTCTGTGTCTATTTCATGCTTTTCAACAAATGTTCCGTCCTCTGTTAGTACACCGTACTTGATAAACGTTCCGCCGATGTCCATAGCTAAAAAATTTCTCATTATTTATCACCTTCATTCCATAAAGTAAGAACATCGTTTTATTCTTGTTCTTTCCACGTCACACGGATCGTTTTAATTTGCTTTGGTTTAAAATTCACTACAATTTGCTTGGTTGCATCATACACGGCTTGCGTGATACCTGTAAAATCTACCTCTTCAATGGATATTGGTGTAAAACCAAAATGTAATTCTGTTGTTTGCTGCTTTGTAAAAGAATTGAACATACGAATATCCATAGAATGCTGCTTTTTTCTCATAAAAGCGGAAAACGCAATAGCAGTGGAGGATTGCGAAAATAGTTTTTTCTCATCTCGCATTTCATATGATTGCTGCACCAACACTTCGTTTCGTAGCATTTTGGCATAGTTTAAAGACATATGCTCTTTTCCAAGAATCAATCCATATTGAAATTCATACGTACCCAGACATTGTGCACCCGGCGTTTCAAACCCAGGGCCTGCTCCATTTCCTCGTGTCCGCAAGTCACGTCTTGATAACCAGCCTACACTTCGAATCATCGTCAAAAACACATAGTCTTGATCAAAAGCACGATCTACTTCATATTCCTGCATGCCACGATGCACAAGCTGATGTTCATTTGCGATAACAGTCGAATATGTTGGATATTGATTCATCACCGCTTCCTTATTTTTTGGCATATCCCATTGCTTTTCACGTCGCGTATCACGGCGTACTAGATCAAACGCGGTGTCACTGTAACTAACATCTGCCTGCGAGCAAGCAAAACCGATGCGAAGCTTTTGGTCTTTCGCGGCGTTGTTTACTTTCGTATGGAAGTAAATCATTCTCTTATTTGTATACAGCCTTATCTCTGTTTCCATTGTATTGACCACGTATTCATTGCTTGGTCCTGTTCTCTCTTCGTTCAATGATGCTGGTATTTTCATTTCATAATAGAGCGTTACCGATTGGTACGTACGGCCCTTCATTACGTCTCCTACTTTTTTAATAGTTGCCTTTGTTTCAACATCGTGCACAGGCGGCGAGTAGTTATATGTGTCGCCCGCATCTAGAGAAGAAAGGAAAACATGTTGATTCTCATATACAGTGTCGGATTCTAAATCTGTAATTTCTAAGCTATCGTCGGACCATGTAATGCGATAAAATTCATTTTGGATGTCTGTTCCGCCTGCCCCTATTGTACGATTAACTTCTTCAGAAATACGCTCAATTTGTACGCGTTTTGTTTCTACCCCAGTAAAAGACAAGTTAAACATCACATCATACACCACATATTCCCCATAGTGAGGCTCAGCCAAAATATGACGTAAAAATTCCTCACGTTGTACACGACTTATCATATCAAACGGGATGGAAACACCCTCATGAACCAAGCGAATTGAACCCGTATCAAGGGTTGCTGGAATCATAATACGCGCCTTCACTGGATACATACCTGCAATCGGTGTATTATTGATTACATATAAAAATGGATTTTCCATTGTCTCGTTTAGGTATTCAAATGGATATTCAGTCTGGAGAGTATCCTTCGCGAATTGTCGAATGGCACCCAATACCTTTTTTGTTCTTGTTTCCATCTCTTCATGAACTTCATCCACACTGCATCCACAAATGCTATCATGTGGTTGATTTTGTAAGATAAGTTTCCACACATAGGCAAGAAACTGCTCTGAATCTGTATTTCCATCTGTCCACACATGTAATGCTTCCATTACACTCACAGCTTGATCTTCACACAGCTGATTTTGCTGCTTCAAATAAGAACGCGTAGAATAAACACCTGGCAAAATGAAAATCTTAGAGGGATCACGCTGTTCCCCGATGATACGACCGGTTGGTTCTGCACCTACAAACGCTTCCATATACTCCGACATAAGCGATTGATGAACGGTCACATCAGGAATACTTTCCTGTAATCTTTCAAGACGTTCGTTTAAATCGGCACATGTATACGTATGGTCCGCACCGTTCATAACTAGCGCCTTACCGAACGTAAGGTACGGTTCGTTTCTATTTAAATAATCTTTGGCCTTTTCTATGAAATTATCGTGCTTCAAAAAGGTTTGATAATAGCCTTCCATGAGAGGAAGCACAAATGTGAATACTTCACTGCCATCCGCACCCTCCCATGTATTTTCAAAGGTATCAGACACTGCCCCCCGCCATACTATTGCTGTATTGATATTATAGCCTTTGAAAATTTGCGGCATTTGACTTGCATGACCAAACGTGTCAGGCAAATAGCCAATGCCGTGAGCCGAACCATGGGCTTTTGCCGTTTGGATACCAATCTCCAGGTTTTTCAGAATTGATTCGCCTGATACCAAAAATTCATCGGCAAGTAAATACCATGGTCCTACCTCGATTTTTCCTGCCTTTATATATGAAGCAAGACGCTCATATTCCTCTTTACTAACAACCTCTCGGTAATCATCCAGCACGATGGTTTGTCCGTCTAGAAAAAAGTTCTCAAGCCGGCCTGATTCTAACAAGCTCTGCACATATCGCAAACCGTTGCGCAACTTGTAGCGAAACTCTTCAAATGTCTCGTACCACTCCCGATCCCAGTGCGTATGATTTAACACATGTACTTCTTTCATCACAATTCCCCCATACCTAGTTGCGACCTTAATATAGCACCATTTAGTTTATTTAGTGCGATGTCGTGCTTAATCGCATACGCACAGGCAAGCCCTGCCGCTTCTCCAATATCGCGGACCGTTGGCTGAATTCGAAGCGACGCCTGCATGAGAAATGTGCTAGAAATATGGCGTCCGGCCACAATAAGATTGCTGATTTGCTCTGTCACCAAAGCACGATACGGGATTTCATAATATTCCCCTCGTGAAAATTTTGGCTTTTCAACATGTTCCTTCGTTACACTGTGTACATCAATATACCAATCACCGCGCGCAATTCCGTCTTGAAAACGTGCCCGATTTATATAATCATGCTCTGTCATCACGTATTGCCCAATGATGCGGTACGATTCCCGGATACCAAGCTGCGTTGCTTCCTTTAATAAATACGAATTCTCAAACCCCGGCAAATATTGTGGTAAAAACTTGGTCAATCTGCGAATCATTTCCCGCCCCTTAATTACTGCTTTGGAGCGTAAACGAGGATCTGTCGTTTGATAAATATCTGGGATGTGCGGACAATTAAAGGACATCACACCTGGCTTCCCCGGCTGCGTGAACGCCTGAAAATACCGTAAATCTTCTTCTTTCAGGTATCCTTCAGCAAGACCCTTCCTAAAAAGAGGTTCCAGTACATGCCCCTTGCCCGGAACCATTGCAATTTCAAAAAAGTTAGGATTTTCAATTTGGCAGAAGGTTTCATGTTGGGACAAAATGAACGCACGAAGTGCCGAAATATCAATTCCGCCCATTTCAAAGCGAAACGAAATCTGTTGGTTTTGTCCATCCTCATTTCCCGATGTAACAGGAACACCTGCTGTACGTGATACTATGGCATCAGCCGTTGCATCAACGAACGTTTTTGCTTTCGCAGCAATCAAGCCAGCACATGTATTGATAACAATATGCGTAATACGGTTATCTTCCTTGATACAATCAACATAATTGGCGTCATATAAAATATGACCACCGCGCTCTGTAATTAACACCTCTAGCACAAAACTTAACGTTTCCGTATTGAACCAACTGCAGGTCGTTGTACCATCATTCGTTTCAATCTCCTTGTTTAGCCGTTCAATAATGAGGCGATTGACACGTTGCCCTTTCACATATGTTGGCATCATAGGCGAAACAAGCGCATTTGTCTGTGTGCCTCCCAAAGAAATCGTCTTTTCAATCACCAATGTTTTCGCTTGCTCTGAAAGTGCGGAAATTGCCGCCGTGGCACCTGCTGTTCCGCCTCCAACCACGATGCAATCTACCTCATATATGACAGGAAGCTCCCGGCCAAAAAAAGAGACTGTATTCATTCCATTCACCTCATACCTGATTTTTTAAAGAATCGGCTGTTATCCTTTTACCGCACCATCTGTTGCACCTGAAATAAAATATTTTTGCAGCCAAATGAAGATTAATAATGTAGGCAATGTTGTTAAAATAGACGCAGCACTAATGAGCTTTAGGTTTGAACCATCGAAATTTTGCGACAATTGCGCCAAACCAATGGATAACGTATACATATCGCTGTCCGTAGAGTTCAATAGCGGCCACAAATAATCACCCCATGTTCCCATAAATGTAAAAATAGCAAGTGTCACAAGTGTCGGCTTTACTAAAGGTAATGCAACCATGTACCATACCTTGAACTTATTCGCTCCGTCCAAATATGCCGACTCCTCCAGCTCCTTTGGAATACGCAAATATGCTTGACGCATCAAGAAAACTCCAAATGCAGTAGAAACTTGCATGACAACCAAACCTAGATGCGTATTTCTTAAACCAAGCTCGCCTGCAAGCTGAAACAAAGGTGCCATGTAAAGCTGAAATGGTACCATCATAGTTGAAATAATCAACGCCAGTACAACACTTCGTCCCCTAAAATCCATACGCGCCAGTGGATATGCCGCCAAGCTGCAAAACAGCAAATTCAGCGGAATAGCGAGGATTGTGACAAGCGCTGTGTTCAGAAAATACGTGCCGAAATTTGCCTTATCGAAGGCATCTATAAAGTTTACAAAGGTCGGATGATTCGGTAATACGCTTTCATAAATTCCTTCGCTGGCCGACTTCATCGCCATGAACAGCGTGATTAAAAATGGTCCCACCGTTAATAACGTAATACCAATCATTAATATGTAAAGCCAAATCTTTTGTATATTGCGCTTTCTTTTCATTTCGGCCCCTCCTTACGCTCTTAAATCGTCTTCGCGCTTACTCGTCAGTTTCATTTGTAGCAAGGAAGCAGCAATTGCTAACACAAGCAATACCAAACCAGCAGCAGAAGCTGTGCTCACCTGCAAGCTCATGAATTTTTCGTAGATGTACATAACTAGCGTTGTCGTCGCTCCAGATGGTCCCCCGCCTGTAGTCAACGCAATTTCTTCAAATACTTTCATACCGGCAATAATGGTCATTACTGATACAAGTGTGATAGAAGGTACTAACATCGGTACTGTAATTCTTGAAAACTGCTGAAAAATGGAGGCTCCGTCAATGCTAGCAGACTCGTATACATCTTGTGGAATCGATTGCAGACCTGCCAAATAAATGATCATATAATAGCCAAGCCCCTTCCAAACTGTAATGGCAGCTACTGCGGCCAACGCTGTCGACGATTGCACCAAAAGATTTGTCGGCTTATCAAAAACACCTAAAGTCACAAATAATTCAGAAATAAGTCCGCTTTGTGAATACAGCATTTTCCACATCAATGCCGCTACTACCATTGGCGTGATAACTGGTAAGTAATATAAAATCCGAAAAGCTGAAACACCTCTAATTTTTTGATTAACCAAAACTGCTAAAATCATTGGTAAAAAGATATTTAATGGCAATACAATCACCAAAAATATCAACGTATTGGTAAGTGCCATCCAGAAGTTCTTGTCAGCAAATATCTCTTTAAAATTATCCAGCCCTACAAACTCACCGGTGTCCGCAATGATTTTATAGTCCAGCACACTCCACTTAAACGCCTCCAAAATTGGAACGACAAGAAATGTTCCTAAAATAATGATAGACGGTAACAGAAACAACCACGGTGTTACGTTCTTCATGCCCCATTTTTTCTTGTTCGGAGCGGTTTTTACTTTCGTATTCGGCAAGATCACAGGTTCTCTGCTCATTACGGTATCTCCTTCCCAAAAATAGAGACTAGCTTTTGGGTAAAAAAGCTAGTCTCCTGGTCATTCCTTAGAACGTTACTTTTTCACCTGATTTTTCAAATGCTTTGTTCCACTCTGCAGCTAGTTCTTTTAAAGCCTCTTCAGGCGTTACTTTTCCTTGCAAATTCTTCACAAAAATATCTTTCGTTGCTTTGCGTAGATCTGCACTGTTTTCAGTTGGCGGAATTAATACCTTCGCGCGACTCAAAGACTTAGAAGCCTCAAGCATACCTAAAGCTTTTGGCGAATTACCAGGGTTTTTGAAATAATCATCTTCTAACGATTTTTTCGTAGAAGGTAAAACTGTACCTGCCGTTTTTGCAAACGCCAATTGGTTTTCTGCGTTTGTTACGAATTCAGCTAATGCCACAGCAGCTTCTTTATTTTTTGTTTTCGCAGGAACTGCGAAGTTCATAACAGCTACATTTACAGGTGCATCTGTAGCATTAAGCGGTTGACCAGCTTTTGATGCTTTAAACACTTCAGGAGCGCCAGATTCAACCGGACCAAGGAATGTTACACCACCTTCAAGGAAGGAAACATTGCCCGCCATATATAACTGCTGTCCTGTTTTTAGTGAGCCTTCCGCTGTTTCTTGCGGAATTAAGCCTTCTTTATACATCGTTTGTGTTAGTGTAAAGTATTCTAAAATCGCTTTGTTATCAGCGAATGATGCTTTGCCATCCTTCACAATCGGTTTGCCGCCAGCTAAAGAAACCATTTTCTCCATTACAACGTTGCCATCATTGATTACCGGGTAGAAAGAAGGCTTACCAGTTGCAGCTGTCACAGCCTTCGCTGCATCATAAATACCCTTTGTATCTTTCGGTAATTCTTTAATACCGGCCTTCTCGAAGTTAGCACCATTGTACCAGCCAACCGTTGTCGTTAAGTACCAAGGAAGCGCATACAATTTCTTTTCATACATACCAGAGTTATAAGGACCTTCTACAAAGGACTCCTTCGTTTTACTGCTTACCATTTTCGTCAAATCCAAAAGCCCGCCTTGCGCCGCAATGTTGGACATGTAATGCGGATTAAGGTTCACAACGTCTGGAACATCTGATCCAGTTAAAGAAGTTAAGACTTTCTGTTCCATTTCGTTTTGTGGTACGTCTTGAATGACAACGTCCAGTTTTGGATGAAGCTCTTCAAATTTCTTTTCAACATTTGCAAAATACGTTTTGAATGGCTCACCTGACAAAGACGCGGTCCACAGTGTCACTTTTCCTGACAGCTCTTTCGTATCTGTCACCTTTGCATTGCTTTCTTCTTTTTTCCCACAAGCCATCAAGCTCATGGAAAGCATAGCCGCAAGCGTACCCGCCGCAATCTTTTTTGTTCCTTTCTTCATCCCCATTGTCCCCCTTTGAAACTATTAGAAAGCGTTTTCTTACATTCATCATACAAGCAAATGATTCAGAATTCAATGCTTTTTTAAAATTATTTTTAAACATAATCAAGAAATGAAAATTAATTTCTTTTTATAAGTTATTAGGGAGTTTTAAACAATATGTCCAGTGATTGTTTATATCCCTTTCTATTTAAAAGGCTTAATAAACTAAGGCTCTTTTCTAGGAGATTGTTGTTTTTAGATAGGTTTCTTTGTTTCAGGTTGGTTGGAGCGGAAGGTGCGAGACTCCTGCGAGAGCAGCGAGTCAGGTGAGACCCCACAGGCCGTAAGTCGAGGAGGCTCACCTGACCGCGGAAAGCGAGCAACCTGGAGCGAAAATCAACCACTCGCCACTATCTGTTACATCGCAACAAAGTTTGCGAAAACAGCCTAAACTAAAAAGGCAAAGTCATGAAGACTTTGCCTTTTGGGTTTCTTATTGATGTTTTAATGCGTATTGTACCCATGTATTCGCATCAGTAAGTTGTTCTTTCATACGCTTGCCTACAATACTATGAATCTTACCCTCCGCAACATCAGTATCTAGTTGCTGCATCATCGCTTGGAACAAACCGTCGCTTTGTGCTGGTATTTTTTCGGCTGTTAATGCCGCAGCGCGCAGTGTTTGTTTATACGCTTCACCTTTCTTCTTGCTCATCGCACCCTGCTTCACATAAATATTTTGAATATGCTCTTCCATCTCTCTTAGTAAAGCCTTAGTTGCTGCAATGGGTTCTTCACCAGGGTTGACGGCATCTTCGCGCCAAGGCCCTTTTCCAAGTGCATCAACGGATGGCGCGCTCGCCTGACCGAAAGCGAACATATTCACCCCTGATGTACTATGCTTCGCAGATAATACATCGCTTACGCTGGCCATTTCACTTAAGTGATGATAAAACGAATAAATACCTGTGTAGTACATGGTTCCAGCAGGCATTAACTTTTTGCTGTCCTGTACTGTTTTTTGAATGCTGTTAAAGTCATGTCCGTATGCCTGCGGAATAACACCGTCAATATCATCCTGCCAGTCGCTAATAAGTACCGCCTCTGGTCCCGGCTCTGGTGTTGCCGTCATCATAAACTTTTTGTTCATGCCCTTTGTTTGGTCATGAAGCTTAGCAACAAATTCATTTTCCTTTGTGCGAAGCCACATTTCCCAGGCATGCCACTCCTCAGAATTCGCTGTAGGAGTCAAATTATATGGGTCTATACCAAACTGCTCCTTGTACATCGTACGAATCGTTTGACTAAAGCCATAGCTCTTATCAAAGCTGTGATGCGGATAACGCATATAATCAATATTTAAGCCTTTAATATCATACTTTGTCTGCATTTCTTTATAAATATCTAGCATAAAGGTTTGTACTTCCGGCTGCGCGATATCAAGCCAATAATATTTGCTAGCAGAATCCGGTGCCGGCTGTCCTGTTGTGTTCTGACGTTGCATAGCTGCCCACTGCGGGTATTTTGTAAACTGCGGTGGCGTACCAATGCTTGCTTCTCCAACCATGAAGCCATCTGTCCATGCCTGTATCGTCATGCCGCGCTTTTTTCCTTCTTTCACGTATGCCGCCAACAAATCCTTACCATATGGACCATAGTCCCCATTTTGAAATCTTGGATGTTGCGCTGGCAAACCATAGGCTTGCATCGCCTCACTTGGGTAAACTGTATAACCATGGAATGTGGTTTCTAAATATACAGAATTAAATCCCGCCTTTTCCATGCGGTCAAGCACCTGCTTCACGCCTTCTAACGTTGTTTCTTCTGGACGATACCAAATCGCACGCTGCTCAGCGACATTTGAAGGTAGTGAGTAATAATAGGCATCATATGCAGCTTGCGTTGCTTGGCGCGTCAAATCAAGTGCTTTTACAGGGTCTGTTTCTCGAATACTTTCTACTTCTACAAGCAACGCTTCAGCTGTTTGCACGGACTCTTCCGCTTGCTGCATCGCCACATCTAAAAACTCGGCTTTCGCTTTCTCAATGGATTTCTTCGCTTGGTTTACAGCTTGCTGACTTTGAAATGCAAAGCTTTCAACATCCTGCACAATCGTAACCACACCTTGCTCATCGACAGTGACCTTCGCGCCGATAATAGAATTAGATGATAGCCACTTAGAAGCTACACCATGCCCGCTTACGACAAACCCGTTTTGCGGAATCTTTGAACTGCCACCGCCAAGCTTTGTGACAAAACCGTTCTCAACTGTAATTTCGTAACCGTACTGGTTTGTTTTTGTTGTTTCTCCAAACTTAGGTGTATATACGATTAACTGATCAGGACCACGGAATCCATCAAAAGGAGCGCCTGCTGGATTCGATTCTTTTGTCGGATCAACAGCGTTGGCTTTGTTTTCTACACGCTTTTCTGTTGGCTCAAAGAGAGTAATCGTTTCCCCACCTTGAAGCTGTGAAATAAATTCTTTAATAGCTGCAGTTGTCTGCAGTCCTGTAGATAAAACAAGTCCATTTTCCGGAATTGCGCTATCTCCATCTGTTTTTTTCACAACACGGTATGTATTGAGGCCGATTTTTTCAAGTACAACCTCCTGACTTCCCTTCCGTGTTTCTGTATAATAGCTGAACGTATCATTAAATAACACAAGCTTGTTATCATTGGAAAGCTGATTGACCGCATCGATTGCAAAACGATCGCCAGATTCATCCTGCACAGTCAACACTTTTACAGGCGTATCACTAGCCACGACACTTCCCATCATGCCAAAAGAAGATAATAATAGACTTGAAGCAAGAACAGAACCTGTTACGACATACGACTTTTTCCCCATCTCTCATTCTCCTTTTTGATCGTATTAGCGCTTTGCTGTATCAGCACACCATGTATGTTTGAAGACAAAATAAAGAGAAGACTATTCTCTTCTCTTGTCAAAGTCATGTTGTTTATGTGCATGCAGCATTTTGAGATAACGCTTTCAAAGTTAATATAAACATTTCCGTTTCATTTTACAACATAAAATTAAAAATATTTTTAATTTTTAATCGTAAATGAAATTAATTTTCTTAAGAACTGTATTGAGTTAATTTTTAGACAATTACCCCTTTATGTTATATTCTCAAAACATAAGGAGGGGAATTTTCTGACTACGATTTATTTTGTGCGTCATGCGCACTCAAGCTATACACCAGATGAACTGCAAAGACCGTTATCACCAGCAGGATTTCTACATGCAGAACGGGTCGCAAAAATATTGCAAAATGAGCCTATCAATGCGGTACTTTCCAGCCCATACAAACGCGCTATGCAAACGATTGCAGGGATTTCGAAACATTTAAACATTCCCATTCGAGAAGAAGTTGAATTGCGCGAACGTTTGCTCTCTGCTTACCCATTAGAAGATTTTGAGATTGCTGTTAGAACGGTTTGGGAAGAACCTTCTTTCTCATGGCCGGGCGGAGAATCAAATAAAGAGGCTCAAAGACGAGGTGTAAACTGTTTACTGCACCTATTAGAGCAGTATGAAGGAAAAAGCATTGTTATCGGTACACACGGCAATATTATGGCACTTATCATGCAGCATTTTGATCCAAAATATGATTTTGCCTTTTGGCAATCATTAAGCATGCCAGACATTTATAAGCTTGTGTTTTCTCAGCATATACTGCTTTCTGTTGAACGTTTGTGGGAGGTGAAAAATAATGAAGTATCGTAAGCTTGGTCACTCAGGACTTAAAGTGAGTGAAATTAGTTTGGGAAGTTGATGCTGTTTCAAAAGAAATTCCAAATGAATTATTTAATGAGATTGATAACATTCTTACAAAACTATAAAACTAATATGAAAAGAAACAGTTTTTACAAAAACTGTTTCTTTTCATCTATCACACTATTTTTGAACGTAAACAGACACAGAACCACCGTTCACAAAGAATTGTCCCCATCCATCAGCATTAATAGTGACATTGTCTGCTCGATTGCCAGTCATATCATACCATGTTTCACCTGCGTTTTGTTTGCCGACATACATCCATTTTGACCCGCCTGGACCATCTGTCACCAAAGTTGCTAAACCAGACTTTATTTTCGTAGTATCTCCCTCGCGCGTCCAACCAACAATATCTTGATGATCTAGGTAATCGTGCTGCGTTCCGTAGGCATAGTCTTTACGCGCCTTCATAAGCGGTTCAATTTTGGATTGCAACGCAGGAATTTCTCTGCCCGTGCTTCCTTTTGTTCCATATAAATCTCCATAAAATACATTTGGATAGCCAGAAGATCTTGTTAAAATAAACGCGTATGCCAGCGGCTTAAACCATGTTTGTACCGTAGACTCAAGTGCCTGTCCCGGTTGTGTATCATGATTATCCACAAATGTTACTGCTTTTGTCGGATACTTGGATGTTACCGTACCATTTAAGAGATTACGCATATCATAATATCCTCCCTGGGTGGATGCTGCTTGGAAGTTATAATGAAGCGGTACATCGAAAACAGATTGATTGTAGTTCGTTTTCGCTAAGTAATTTTCAAGCGCAGGTAGACTGTTTTGCCAATACTCCGCTACAGTAAACATTTCTTTGCCAGTTGATGTACGAACAGAGTTTACCCAATCACGGAGAAATTCATGCTTAATATGCTTGGCCGCATCAATACGGAATCCATCGAGTCCCAGTTGGTTGGCATACCATGTGCCCCAGTTTTTCATTTCATTGACAACGTCCGGATGATCATAATCGACGTCCGCGTACATTAAATAATCATAGTTTCCATATTCAGTAGAGACTTCCCAGTCCCAGGCTTTTCCTATTCCTCGAAATTTATAAATACGATTCAAACTCCGGGATTGGTCCCAATCAACGCCGTTGAAATGATACCATTGCCACTTAAAGCTACTATGTGTGTTGCCACGACCACTAAAATTAAACCCTGTCCACGCTTGAATTTGATAATCACCAGATGTTTCTTGATTTCGATTATTTGGATTTACCTCCACGGCAGTAACATTTTCTGTATAATCCGCTCCGCCTTTATGATTCATTACTACATCTCCATACACTTGTACCCCGTTAGTATGCAGAGATTGAATGGCGGCTTGCAGCTCAGCTTTTGTACCATACTTGGTGCGAACGGTTCCTTTTTGATTAAATTCCCCTAGATCATACAGGTCATAGGCGCCGTACCCCACATCGGCTTGACTGGTTCCCTTATATGCCGGCGGAACCCATACTGCAGTTACACCTAGACCGGATAAACGAGCAGAATCGTTCTGCAACCGCTTCCAATGAAGTCCATCGTTTGGCAGGTACCATTCAAAATATTGTATCATTGTACCGTTCGTTTCAGCTGCTTCTACTTTCGTTTCTGCCGCAAATGGCGCAATCGTTAGCGCAAATGCCAGCAATCCAGCTGCCCACTTCTTTTTTTCTTTGAACATGTTCCTCGCCCTCCCTTAATTTGTAGAACGCTTACATTTTAAAAATAACATAAAATCATATTTATTTGTATTGAGAAAATTCAACATAAACTTGTTTTTCGGAAAATGATTCTACTTCTTTGCTCCCTGACTCGACACAAGGTTTAATATCCAATATATCCCCTTATCAAACCTGCACTACTAACAACAAATAGGGGTGCATACAGCACGCCTTATTTGTTATAAAAAGCTTGAATCATTCCGAGGACTATTATAATCCAACTTTGCCGACTCTTCATAAAACTCTTGATGATCACTTTTATATGGCTCACTGCTTCTATATTTACGCTGCATCCAGAAGCTCCCGCCAATTAACACAGCACAAAGGCCCCAAAATACATAACCAATTATTGTCATATGTTTCATCCTTTCGTCTCGTCTTTTCTACTTTATATATTCGCTTCATACTATCTATTTGTCCTGCAACATATCTTGTAAAAGGAGGTGTTTGAAATGTCCATTATCTTTTTATGTGTATGCGGCTTTCTTTTCTTATCTTCTGTTTTTGTGCTGTATATCCAAAGAAATAACATGCCTGCGCCCTATTATAAAAGTGATCACGAACAAATGATTGCTTGTATGAGATCTGTTACAAGAAAGCAATATTGGCAGTAGTAACTTCTATTCTTGCGTACTTCTGCTATTCCATCTAAAACAACGGCTCTGATGAACCTCCCCTCCTTACCGGCTCCCGCCGCTTGAAGAAGGAGATTTCTTTTGGGATATGTTAATTTCTGCTACAGAAGTTCGCTTTTCTCGTAGGAGTCTCTCCCTTTCATTCCCACCAACAAGTGCTAATTCGCAACATTAAGCTCTGATAAAAAATCTAATATTAAGATTTTAAAACTTTCTCAAATATTTTTTGAATATTGAGATTTTTTAAAAGGAGGATTTTCTTCCTCTTTTGTAGAATAAATGGTGTTGTACAAAAAAGAAGGAGAATTTTCGCATGATTACACTACAAGAAGCTACATTTGAAGATGCCCATGCTTTGACAGCCTTACAGACAGCTGCCTTTGATTGCCATGCTTTACAATGGGGCTCTTGGACAAAAGATGGTTCTTCAAATGGACCGGGCGGATATAATTCACTACAGCACATTCTTTACAGCATTAAAATTACCCATTTCTATAAGATTATGTTTAATCATACAATCGCAGGCGGTATCTCCATATTCACATCCGGTAACAAACATGCAGTTGTTGATAAACTATTTATTGCTCCTGAATTTCAAAATAAGAACATTGGAACACAGACCATGTATTTGATAGAGCGTGAATTTCCCCGTGTATATCGCTGGGAGTTAGGAACATCTGCCAAAAGCAAAGCCAATCATCATTTTTATGAAAAACTCAGCTATAAGAAAACATTTCAAGATGAAAACTATATCTATTTTGAGAAAAAGAAAGCTCATTTATCAGATTCGACTGTTAAGTTATTTTCAAATAGCGATTTATCTCGTGCTGAGTTTGAAGATTGCTCGCTTACAAGTGCAGACTTCTTCTCTGTTAATCTAGAGAAAGCCACAATTTCAAATGCTAATATGAGTCATATGACCTTACATGATATTAATCTATCACAAACAACACTACATAATATTAATATGAGCGGTGCAAACTTTGGTGATATGAACCTCAATCATATCGAGCTTTGCCAAGCTTCTCTTGGCGGTGCCTATATACATGATACAAACCTCGGTTGGCATGAATCGCACGGTCCTATTACATTTGAACGTTGTGACCTGACAGAAAGTACCTTATCAAACTGTGTGCTGCGCGGCGTAAACATCCAAGATTGTGATATAACAGATATGAAAATTAACGGTGTTTCAGTGGAAGAGCTATTACGTATATACCAGGAAAAAATATAAACTAAAAAGCAGCACTCATGCTGCTTTTTAGTTTGGTAAGCGATTGCATTGCTCTACTATATATTTCATACAAGCAATTGTATTGTAAACTTCATGATAAGACTTACTAGCAATGCTAATGCTGTATACACAAACACCCAAAAGAAAAAAGTCGTATTAAACAGGATCAATGTTAGCATCAAAAAGAATCCAAATACCGCAAGCGGTACAACATACCACTTTTTTAGGATGATATACCCTGCAATCGATGCCCCCACTACTAAAATTGGAAAAATAAACAGTACCAAAAGAAATTCCATACGAAACCTCCCTACATATACTTTCCATATATTTATATTCTTGCATTACACTATATTTACCTTTAAGAAAATATATTAACTACGGGTAGAAAAACAAGCATGTTAGCAGGAATTTTCTAATTTTCTACGAATATATGTATGCTTTATGTCATATAAAAAAGGATGGTTTTATGAAGATACTTTTTATTGCGTATCCTCAATATGCTGACTTCGAGATTGCTCACACCTTATTTTTCCTTCGTAAAGCTGGGAAGGCTACTATTGTTACTGCGACCGTGAATGGAACATCAGTAGAGAGCTTAGGAGGATTGTATACATCATCGCAACTGGCTATTGAGGATGTCTCCTTGCAAGAATATGCGCTTATTTTACTTTCCGGTGGTGATGGTATTGATGAAATAATGGATAATCAACACGTTCAATCCTTGTTACAGGAAGCTGTTTCCTTACAAGTCCCGATTGCTTCCATATGTGCGTCGGCAGTGCTGCTTGGAAAAGCCGGTTTATTACAAAACAAGGCATTTACTTGTTTGCCAAATACATATGAAATGTTTAAAAAAGCCTTTAACGGTGCCATTTATACAGGTGCAAATATTGAGGTTTCAGATGCATTCATTACTGCAAAAGGAACGGCCTTTGCGGAGTTTACAGTGGCGGTCGGCCGTACACTCAGAATATGGAAAGATGAGGGGCACGCTGCTCATACTTTACGTTTTTGTAAGGGAGATTTATAACAAAAGAGGTTGAACATATATAATGAAAGGAAGAACAACATGAAGTGGATGTATATGTTGCTTTTAACTCAAGTTCTTGTATTTATCATCGGATGGGTGACAGCCTTACAAAACAAGAGTAGAGAAACAAATAAAGAGCTACCTCTTTGGACAAGGCTCACTCTCAGCTTTTCACTGAGCGGCGTAGCTTTGTTGTTTTGGTTAAATCATTTAGATTCGCCCTACCATAGATGGGTATTTTGGGGTATGCTATTGTCCACGCTGGGAGATTTATTTATGGCCGGCTTAATCCCCTTTGCAAATCATTTGATTGGCGGGATGATTACATTCAGCATCGCACATGTTTTTTATGTTGTTGCATTTATCCAAACTGCAGACGTGACAGAACACCTCTTTACGAGCGTTCTCATCTACGGCGCTTTCCTTATTATTGGATGGATATTCTTTATCAGAAATCCGGCAGAATCTAAAATTTTCACAGTCGGTGCTTTGCTATATGGTTTGTGGGTGGGGGGCATGGCGGCTGTAGGGTTGGCATTGGCATTGAAGCTAGGTGGCGCATGGTGGTGGGTTGCTATCGGCGGTTCTCTGTTTGTTCTATCTGATTTTTTAATTGGTATGACCGAAATTGGTAAACATCCGCTGCGCCACGCACCATTATGGATTTGGGGAACTTATGTTGCCGCACAAATGGGAATTATCTATGCCTCTCTATGAATCAACATACACTCTTACAATGGAAATTAAAAAAACGAGGTGCTTGTAACACCTCGTTTTTACTTCGGTTTCGTAATATCATTCACAATAAAATAAATCGCATCTTCTATTTCTTCATCACTTACGGTTTGCTTGTTTAACAGCACGAACCGGGAAACGAAAAAGCCGCCAAAAAACGTAAGCAGCATATTTAAAATTTTTTCACTCGGCAAATTGATTAACTCACCGCGCTCCTTAAATGCATCAATGATGCGTAGTAAACGGGATGAGATATTTTCATATAACAAAGGAAGCAATTCTTGTTTCATTTCCTCTTTATAGATTACTTCTTTAATAATTACTTGAAAAATTTCGCGATTTTCGGTGATAAAGGCGACTCGGTTTTGCAATAACACCCGCAAAAATTCCTCAAAGGTAGTAAGCGGATTCTTCATCACCTGCCCCATCACCTCTTCCGCAATGGCAGGGAAAAACTCTTTTATATACGGAACAATAATAGACAATAATAACTTATCCTTTGTACCGAAATGCTTAAAGATCGTTCCTTCTGCAACGCCTGCCAACTTGGCAATTTCCGCTGTTGATGTATTCGAGTACCCTTTTTCTGCAAATATTTGAATTGCCGCATCTACAATTTGCTTTTGCTTTTCTGTTTGTTTGGTTGTATGCATTTGTGTCATGATTTCTTCTAATAATCTGCCTTTAGACAAGCCGTTCCACTTCCCTTCGCCCCTTCATTATAGCTTGCGATACTTTTTTAAAGCAAATAAATTCAAAATGATAAATGCGGTGGCAAAGGCAAGTAACACATATAAATCATAACGAATTTCATAAAGTTCTACCCCTTTATACATGACACCCTTTAATGCATGACCTGCATAGTAAAGCGGCATGATTTTCCCAATCCATTGTAGCCAATTTGCCATACTCTCTAACGGGAAAATCCCTGAGAAAAACACCTGTGGAATTGCTACAATTGGGATAAACTGCATCATTTGAAACTCGGACGTTGCAAAAGAAGAAAGAAGCAATCCTAGCGATAAAGCAACTAAAGCTAATAAGAGGTTGATAAGAATTACACTTCCAATAGAACCAACCATTATAATGTCTAATACATGAACTGCATATAAAACAACAATAACAGTCTGTATAACGGCAAACGTGCCAAACCCGATTAAATATGCGGTCACAATTTCCCATCTTCTAATCGGCGTAGCCATGAGGCGTTCTAGTGTACCGGTTGTTTTTTCATTTAACAAGCCAATTCCAGAAATTAAAAATACAAAAAACAGAACGAAAAAGCCAATTAAAATGGGGCTGAATACATCAAAAACCTCTGTTTCTTCACTTCCGTATACATATTTAGTTTGAATAGAGCTTTGCTGAAGTGATGCTGTATTCATCTCAGCTTGTTGTAAAGATTGACTGCTGATCACTTGTTTAATTCTGAAAAGGAGACCTTTAGCCGTTGTCGGATCGCTATTTAATAACGTAATCGTTGTTTGTTCATTTGTAATTTTTAGGAATCCGTCTAACTCCTTCTCCTTCATGACCTCTTTCACATTTGAAGCATCACTGAACTTCACAACATGAATATTTGTATCTTCTAATTGCTTTACAATTGACTCACTTACGTTTTGAACACCTAATTTCAGCTTCGTTTCATCACCATTAAAAACTAAGCTCATAAGAGTAAGGATTAGCAGCGGCGCTACAAACAATAATGCCATCGTGCGTTTGTCTCGGGACATTTGCTTAAAAATTCGTTTAACCAGTGCAGTTATTCTCATTTTCCTTTCCTCCCTGCATACAGGAATACTTCATCAAAATTGTTTGCATCGTAGCGCTCCTTCAATTCCCCAGGTGTACCCGTCGCAATAATGGCTCCGTCTCTAACCATGGAAATATAATCGCACCTTTCTGCTTCATCCATCACGTGTGTGGTTACAATGATGGTTTTTCTCTCTTCAGTTTTTAATCTTATCAGTTCATTCCAAATACTCAATCGTAATTCCGGATCGATTCCGACAGTCGGCTCATCTAAAATAAGGACTTGTGGATTTTGCACCAAAGCGATAGCTAAAGAAAGACGGCGCTTCATCCCTCCGGAATATGCCGCAACTTTTTTGTTTAAATCGTCTGTTAGATTCACGAGACGAGCTGCATAGGAAATTCTTTCATTCATTTCCGTCTTGCGAAGCTTATAAAGGGATGCAAAAAACAATAAGTTTTCCTTGCCAGTCAGCTGTGTGTATAAGGCATCGGACTGGGCCATGTAGCCAATGTTCTGTAAAATCTGTAGGTTGGGCATTTTCTGATCCAATACATGAATAGAACCGGAATCCGGTACATCCATGCCGACAATCAATTTAATTAAGGTTGTTTTCCCTGCACCGGAAGGTCCAATGAAACCATAAATATTTCCCTGCTCAATTGTAAAATCCACTTTACGTAATACAACCTTTTTACCATAACTTTTACTGACATTTTGAATTTTAATTGTTTCTTTCATAATACCCCTCCTACAAAAGTGAGTGATTACTCACTATTATATTAACACTCCTCCCAGAGGGTTTCAACCAAAAAGTGAGTAATCACTTCATTTTGTTTTTAAATTAAGGATGCGCACATTGCTATATGTATAAAAACAGCTCTTCTATACAGAAGAGCCTGATTTAGATTCCCGCTGACCGCTGTAAACGCTGTAAAATCTCCATAAATTCCGCCTGCCCTATTCCTGGTGCAAATTCCTCGGGCAGTTCATCAAGCTCCGGCACTGGTCCGCCTGTTGGTAATTTATCTTCTACTACAAGCGGCCGGCCGTCTTCTGGATGCGGTCCCTTCCAAATCTTTGAAAGATCCTTATAATCATCGTCACTAAAGCGATACAGCTTTAAATGCAGTCCCTGGTCTTCAAACTTTTTCGCTGCTGAAAAAGCTTTGTTAGACAAATTAGGAATTGGTAGCATTTTTGTAACATCTACCCCTGTCGCCATTTCAAGTGCACGAGCATAAGCAACAACATGCACACCCCCGCGTACAAGTAAATAACCAATCATTTCACGCGCCACCGGATGCTCCGTCATTTCGTATACACGCATTTTATGCGTACGTGCACCACATTCGAGGAAAAAGTTATGCAGCAGATCCATAATTAAATTACCGCTACTAAATACATTATCTCCCGTCCAAGCTCTACCCATGGAATCTGCGACAACAGCTGTTTGCGCAGTTGCGATAAAGTGGTGCGTATTGCGCTTGTCTTTGCCATGCTGCATAGGTGTAACATCCGGGTCACCTGGGAAAGTGGTACCGGTCAAGCATAGGTTAATCGCAGTCGTAACAAGTTCCACATGCCCAAATTCCTCTGCGGTAATATTAGCAACTAGGTCATAAAATGGCTTCAGTTTCTTCTTACCGCGAAAGTTAAAGGATTGAAACATATAGTTATTTAAAGTAGACATTTCCCCGAATTTACCGCCCAGCAGTTCCTGTACAGCAGCGGCGGCGTTCGCATCCGCATACTTGGATTCCGGAAGTGGAATTAACAGTCGATCGATGCGTTTGAACACAATGCGTTCCTCCTTTTCATCATAACCGTCTCTATGTTTCTATGAAAAGAAGGGGTTGTTTCATACCTTACAATTCTGGCATAATCCAAACGATTTGCTGAATACGAACAAAAAACGGTGCGTTTTTCTCCTCAATAACGATGTGATCAGGCTTGACATCTTTTAGTACACCTCTTACTGCACCGCGTACTGTATCTACAACCAGCCGTTTACCTACAACGGATTGTAATGTTTGCACAACATACGGATCTACTGACGAAACAACTTCTCCTTTTAACTGATAACCGTTGCGAAAATCATGGTCCATATACATGACACATCTCCCCTCTGTCATTCATTCGATTCAGTGTATGAACACAGAGTCATACATGTGCCTATTTTTGCTTGTGTAAAATTCGTGACAAGCGAATGCGGTTATAACGCTGAATGATAATAAGTGGTATATTCAAACATAGAGCATATATGACCATAGCCCACCCCACCACTATCTCGTTCCATAAAAAGAAAAGAAACGCAAACGGAATCGGCAGCCAATGCGCCAGTTCCGCCCGTTTTGTTTCCAGTAGAAATACTCGCAAATGCTCCTCAGTCATATTTCGCAGGTTCTTTTTGTGAAAGCCTCCCTTAAACAAACGACTAGCATCCGGTGCCCATTGTTTCCAGCGCTTTACACCAAGTTTTTCGTACAAGCGACCATTCTTTTCCCAACTTCGTTCGCGGTAGAGCCAATAATCCCCTTCAAAAGGTATTGTCCCAAGCTTTACACAGCTATATGAAATAAAAAGATGGATAAAAACCCAAACACCGATATCTGCTAGGATGATCCCGTTCATGTCCATCATTCCTTTTTCGTTGAAATTGTGCGACCTTTCCAAGACACATTTCGATGTACAAACAGTTTTATACATGAGAGCGCAAATACAAGCAAAAACACCATAACATGCAACGGATATGTCAAAGCGGTGATGATGCCAAAATTGCCAATGCGCCGCAGCATCCAATAGACCTGTGCGACAAACAACATATAAAACACAAACACACCTTGTTCACCCAAATGCAAGCATGAGGTAACAATACCATTCATCCATAACCCGATCCATAAAAGCAGCCATGGATTGGTACCGCTAGCTCCTTTTGCAAAACTTTTACTCCAGCCCTCCACAAAGGTTTTGAAACCTTCTGGATACATCCGCATGGAAATAGCTCCTCTTCCGCTTACACAGGCCACTTTTCCCCCTGCTTGCAGAACGCGCTGCGCTAGTGTCATGTTTTCAAGCAGTTCACCTTTTCCAGCTAGATGTCCCCCAAATTTAAAGTAATCTCCTCGTTTACAAATAAGGCACTGTCCAAACGCACCAATCGCTTTTTGTTTGTTCCCAAACATATGAAAGGCACGCAAAGCGCTAAATAACAACAGATGAAAAAAAGAAGAGAAAAATTCGTACGGTCGCACCATTCTATGATAGGGGTGCACAGACAAAACGGTCGCTCGGCATTCATAATACGTTGCAATAAGATGACGTATTCCCTCGCCCTCTAACACCGTATCTGCATCTAAAAAGATAAGAATCTCTCCTTGAGCCATTTTGGCGCCGTTCCAGCATCCCCATGCCTTACCTTGCCAGCCACTTGGGAGCGGCGGTAATGAAATAACATTCGCGCCCATGCGCTTTGCAATGACAGCAGTTTCATCTGTAGAGCCATCATCCATCACTAATACCTCGACATGTGGATACATCTGATCCTGAAGCGACATCAGCAAGCGTCCAATATTGCGCTCCTCATTACGTGCTGGGATAATAATGGTCACATTCTTTACTTCTATCAAGCTTCTGCGCCGTACGCAATCCGGAATATATGCTAGCAACATAACGCCGATAAAAACGGATACTATCATTATCAAAAACATCCGCTTCTTCCCCTTTCCTGTTGGAAGTATAATTCTTTGTTTTTCTGTCAAAACAGTTGTTATACATGCAGTGTAGTCTGATTTTGGTTTATTTATAAGGAGGATTTCAAAATGAAAAAAAAAGTTGTGATTGTAGGTGGCGGTCTGGGGGGGCTTTCCACAGCAATGAAATTGGCGGGACAAGGATATAGTGTAACCGTATTAGAAAAGAATGAGCGTGCTGGGGGTAAATTGAACGTTCGAAGCGGGAAGGGTTTTACCTTTGATACCGGCCCCTCTATTTTAACTATGCCCTGGGTGCTCGAGCAGCTGTTTCAGAGCGTGAATCGCAACGTACATGACTATATGAAAATTGTCCGTGTCGAGCCGCAATGGCGGACATTTTATAAAGATGGTACAACGATTGATTTCATTGGCGACTTACCAGCTATGCTGGAAGAATTGAAAAAAGTGGATCCAAAAGATGCAGAGTCATTTTTTGCCTATATGGATTATTGTAGCCGGATGTACGAGCTTAGTACCAAAAGCTTCTATAAACAAAGTCTAGACGGTTTGTCTGAGCTACGTTCTTTACATACACTGAAAGAGTTAATGAGCATGGATCCAATGAAAAGTATGGATCAAATCACGAAAAAACATTTTAAAAACGAAAAAATTCAGCAGCTGTTCAACTTTTTAATTATGTATATCGGCTCTTCGCCATATCATGCACCGGCTATTTTATCTCAGCTTTCTTATGTACAGCTCGGCCTTGGCATTTATTACGTACAGGGCGGTATGTACAATATTGCAAAAGGTATGCTGAAGGTGCTTGACGAACTTGGTGTAGAGATGAAAACAAATGCGAAGGTGGAGCAGGTTTTAACAGAAGGCACGCGTGCAACTGGTGTTCGTCTTGAATCGGGTGAAGTGATAGCTGCCGACATCGTCGTTTCTAATCTAGAAGCCATCCCTGCTTATAACAGTATCTTGGATGAATACGGCATGTCTAAAAAGGCAGCAAAAGATTTGGAAAAATACGCACCGACTGTATCTGGACTTGTTCTGCTTCTTGGCGTAGACAAAGAATACAAGCAGCTTGCCCACCACAACTTTTTCTTTTCAGAAAATCCAGAGCGTGAGTTTCATCAAATCTTTAATGAAGGTGTGCCAGCGGACGATCCGACGATTTACATTGGTGTCTCCTCTAAGTCCGATCCATCTCAAGCGCCAGCCGGGAAAGAAAATCTGTTTATTTTAACACACGTTCCACCGCTCAAGGACGGTGAAACATGGGCGGCGCGTAAGGAAGAATATCGCGAGCTCGTTCTAACAAAGCTCGAACGCATGGGAGTTTCTCTCAAATCTCACATTGAATTTGAATATATCTTCACGCCTGATGATTTACGCGAGCTATACGGCGCAAACGGCGGTTCTATCTATGGTGTTGTCACCGATAGAAAATTAAACGGCGGCTTTAAAATTCCAAGCCGCAGCAAAGTAGTGGAGAATCTGTATTTTGTAGGAGGATCTACGCATCCTGGTGGCGGTGTGCCGATGGTGACACTATCCGGTCAGCTAACAGCGGACCTTGTCACTGAAGACCATGGTCATCAACAGCGTTCGATTGGATAACACAAAAACGCGGGGAATACCCGCGTTTTTTATTTACCAATAAACTGTTGTGTCCAAATATTTTTATCCGCTACATATCCTACACCAATATGTGTAAAGGAATTGTTCAAGATGTTAGCGCGGTGACCTGGGCTATTCATCCATGCTTTTACTACTTCTTCTGGTGTACGTTGTCCCATCGCGATATTTTCACCTGCCGCGCGATATGTAATGCCGTTTGCACGCATCATATCAAACGGTGAACCGTATGTTGGGCTCGTATGACTAAAATAATTATTTTTTAACATATCCTCTGATTTCAGTCTTGCAACTTTGCTTAAGTTTGTATCAATTTGCAGTACGTTTAACCCAGCTTTTTGACGTTCGACGTTTGTAAGCTCCACTACTTTTAACTCATACGCGCTCATTTGACTTGTGCTTGTTGTTGGTTTTGTTGGCTTTGTTTGTACTGTTGTTGATGGTTTTGTCGTTGTTACATAAGCACCGTTTACATAAGCAGCCTTGCCGTTGTATACAATTTGCACCCAACCGTTTGTGTACTTTTGTTTAATAGTCACAGCCGCTCCTTTTGGTAACCTTCCAATAATCGCCCCGTTAATAGAAGGCTGTGTGCGAACATTGAGTTCTGGTGCGGTAACGAATGCTTGTACTGTCAATGCTTGTACGGCTTGCGTTGTTGATTGTATATATTGCGCGTTCACATAAGCTGCTTTTCCTTGATACGAAATTTTCGCCCAGCCATTTATCATACCATTCACGGTGATGGTTGTGTGTTGTGGTAGTTTACCAAGAATTTGACCTTGTACAGAAGGCATAGTACGTACATTTAATGCTGAAGCAGTAACTTTTGCGGTTTGTCCTTGCACAATCGGCGTTTGTGCATAAGTAGCTGCTCCCCCTTGCGTAAGTAATAAACCGGCTGTCGCCAAAGATATAGCTAATGCTTTTTTCATGATTGCCTTTCCCCCTAGTTATGTATGCTATATATCGAGATTGATTATATCATAGGGAAATAGCGAACATCATAGAATGATAGACTTTGTTATTACCTTTTTACAAAATTGTAATAAAAGTCGAAATGTATACTCTTTCGTAAAAAACAAAAAGCCGGTTGAATCCGGCTTTAGTTATGTTTATACGTATAAAAGCGTTCAAATTGCAGCCATTGTACAGTTTGCACGTCTTTGTTTTTTAGCTTTGCTCTTGTCTCTTCCATCATCGCCTCTGTTTGTGAACGATGTGCTGCCAGCGCAGCGAGCTTTTGATCAAACACATCGCGCACATCCACCACAACATCTGGTTCACCCAGTATTTCAGTCCGGTTTTTGGTAATTGCTACTGCATGAATAACGGGGCGCTCTCCTTTTGGCATACGCTCCACTGCACGTACAGCCGCACGACCAAAGGCGTTATGGTCCGGATGAACACCGTGCTCTGGATAAAACGTAATCACAAGAGATGGATTCACTTCACGGATGATTTCCTCAATGCGATCTGCAACAAACTCCACATCTTCAAACTCAAGCATTTTATCGTGGAAACCAAGCATGCGCAAGTCTTGAATCCCCATTACCGCACATGCATCCTGTAATTCCTTCTTTCGAATTTGAGGCATTGTCTCGCGATTTGCGAATACCTGCTTACCCATATTGCGGCCCATTTGCCCTAATGTACCGCACGCGTATGTTACCGGAATACCTGCTTTCGTATACATTGAAATTGTTCCGCCCGCCGCGAAGGATTCATCATCCGGATGCGGAAACACGACCAATACATGACGCTCCATGTGTTTTCCTCCTTAAAACGGTGTTTTGCTTAGTTGAAAAGCTACTGCAAGCTGACCTTTATCATTATGACCGGCAAGCAACAAGCGGCCTTTTTCATCTTTTTCATAATGCGTAATACCTTCTGCATATACCCAGCCACCATTCAGCTTTAAGCCGACTCGATACGGATACGTACCTGCAATTGATCCGCGCTCAAACGTAATACGCACGTTTCGAATAAACGCGCCGACTGTCATCATTTTATCGTTAAAATGGGACGCATAAGCGCCGTTTGTCGTTTCCAGATGCAAATACACCTCTTCGTTCACAAACGCTTGCATCTCATTATGAACTACTTCTTTATCGTAAATGCGCTCCACGTTTTTTCCTCCTTGCTTTTCGCATGAATAGACATGCTTTACTGTACTAGCTTTACATACTTCTAAGAAGAGTGCAATGTTTATGCTTACTTCTCTTATTTCATTCTGAATTCCTTTATATACCTAATTATACCCTATATAACGGTATCTTCCTGTATCTTCCGCCCCTATTTCTATTTCCTCCTTTATTTTGTTACAATAGAAAAAATTACTATAAAAGCAAAGAAAAGGGTGGAAACATTGGAACATACAGCTCACGCGGTGGCAAATTGGCAATATTATACCGCAATTGGTGCATTCCTCATCACATACGGCGTTATTATTTCAGAAAAAATCAATCGCGCTGTCATTGCGCTTCTTGGCGGAAGTATCATGATGCTTCTTGGAATTGTCAACACACAAAAGGCCTTTCATAATCACATACAATGGGAAACCATCACTTTATTGATTGGCATGATGATTCTCGTAAATATTACTAGCAAATCCGGCGTATTTGAATTTATAGCTATTAAAGCAGCGAAAACAGCAAAAGGACAACCTATTTCTATTTTGCTGTTACTTTCACTGCTTACCGCCATTGGCTCGGCATTCTTAGACAATGTAACAACTGTATTGCTCATCGTTCCTGTCACTTTATCCGTGACGCACATGTTACAAGTAAATCCTGTGCCTTATTTTATAGCAGAAGTGTTATTTGCCAACATTGGAGGAACAGCTACTCTCATTGGCGACCCCCCAAATATCATGATTGGTTCTTCTAACAAACACTTGGACTTTAATGCGTTTCTCTTCAACTTAGCGCCCATTGTAGTGGTCATTTCAATTGTAACGCTTAGTATATTGTACTTCTTATATCGAAACAAATTACGTGCTACACCTGAGGCAATCGCAGAGCTAATGGCACTGAACGAAGCTGACTGTATCCGTAACCGCCCATTACTGATTAAGTCGCTCTCTATACTAGGACTTACAATCATAGGATTTTTACTTCATAGTATCATTCATGCCGATGCCGCTGTAATCGCCATCACCGGTGCTACAGTGCTTATGCTGATCGCAGTGAAAGAACAGGAAATCGAGGGTGTGTTTGCCCATATTGAATGGATTACAATTTTCTTTTTCGCCGGTCTATTTGTATTGGTTGGCGGCTTAGTAGATGTTGGTCTTATTGAAGCACTTGCAAAGCAGGTCTTGCACATCACAAATGGCGATATTGGTTTCACTGCTCTTCTTATCCTTTGGGTGTCAGGGATTGCATCTGCTACTATTGACAATATTCCGTTTGTCGCTACAATGATCCCACTCATTCAAGATTTAGCAACGGGACTAGGGCTTTCCGCGGATTCCGCACAAATTGAAGTGCTGTGGTGGGCGCTTTCCTTAGGTGCTTGTTTGGGCGGAAACGGTACCTTAATCGGTGCATCAGCTAACGTTGTGGTAGCCGGTATTGCCAGCCGTGAAGGACATAGCTTTAGCTATCTACAATTTTTGGCTATTGGTTTGCCGCTCATGCTTCTTTCTCTGCTGCTCTCGCATCTTTATATTTATATTCGTTATTTGATGTAGTGAAAAGAGATGGTCGTTTGACCATCTCTTTTCATCTCCAAAAAATACCGAGAAGTACAATTGCTCCTAGAATCAAGCCGCCAATTTGTCCAATTGCTGCGGCGTTCCACTGCATAGGCTTCTTTTCATGCCGCAGCTCCCATAGCTCTGCTTGCAGTGCGTGAACTGTTGCTTCGAGCTTTCCTACACTCTCTCGCAACTCATGGATATCGCGTTCTACAAGCCTCTTCTCCTCACGCATACATATCATCCCCTTTTTATGTATTTCTACATAATGGGATAAAAACCTTTCTATACCAAAAGATTAAACAATGTCGGATTTTGATTAATTTCCATATACTGTACACCTTGCTCCTGCATACGGAGAATGAGTGGTGCGTAGTCTTCCTTACACTTCAATTCAATCCCAACCAGCGCCGGACCATTATCTTTGTTGCTTTTTTTCGTATACTCAAAGCGAGTGATATCATCATTCGGTCCAAGCACGCGATCTAAAAACTCACGAAGCGCACGCGGCCGCTGCGGAAAAGCTATGATAAAATAATGCTTGAGCCCTTCATGAATTAGCGAGCGTTCCTTCATCTCCTGCATGCGCTCAATATCGTTATTACCACCACTAATCACACAAACTACCGTTTTACCACGAATGTGCTCCTGGTATGTTTCGAGCGCCGCAATCGACAATGCGCCAGCCGGCTCGGCAACAATCGCATTTTTGTTATACAACTCCAAAATACTCGTGCACACCTGACCTTCCGGGACAACAACAATATCATCAAGTAATTGTTGGGCTATATCAAACGGCAATGCGCCAACACGCTTTACTGCTGCGCCGTCCACAAAGGAACTGATTTGTGATAACGTTACCACGCTTCCTTCTTCTAACGCAGCTTTCATAGAAGCAGCTCCAAACGGTTCCACACCGATCAGCTTCGTCGCAGGACTCACACCTTTTATATATGTACCAAGACCGGAAACCAATCCACCTCCGCCAATACCAGCGAACACATAATCAACAGAACGATTGATATCTTGTAAAATTTCAACACCGATGGTACCTTGACCAGCAATCACATGCGGATTATCAAACGGATGAATAAACGTCAAGCCGTGCTGCTCTCCATATGCAACAGCTTCGCTATAAGAGCTATCAAATGTATCTCCTCGCAGGATTACCTCAACGGAAGAGCCGCCAAAAAAACGAACCTGTGATACCTTTTGATTCGGTGTTGTGTTTGGCATAAAAATCTTGGCGGAAATGTTAAGCTTGCGGCACGTATACGCTACTCCCTGCGCATGATTGCCTGCACTTGCACATACAACGCCTCTGCTTCTTTCCTCTTCGGTAAGATGACTGATGCAGTTGTAGGCACCGCGAATTTTGAACGAGCGGACAACCTGTAAATCTTCGCGCTTTAAATACACATCGCATTCGTATCGCTCCGATAAAATCGAATCGCGCTGCAGCGGTGTATGGTTTACGATATCTTTCAATTTCTGCTGGGCAACCAAAATATCTTCAATTTTAACCCGCTCTTTCACATCTTTCATCGCTTTACCCGCCTTGTGTTTGAATTTATGTTGAATATTATACAATATTCAGAAAATAATTGAAATTGTTTTCTGCTTATTATCTGAAAATTATTTGTGTACTTCCATTTACATAAAAAGAGCGTGTGAGTCCTTTTCACACACTTAGCATTACAGATGATAGGAGGGAATGACGACGACTTTGTTCCTCTAGCTCATCATGCGCAACTAGCTCATACACTTGTGTGACATGTGCTGGAAACTCATAATCTCCGAGATATACAATCATATCGCGGGCAGATGCACCTATTGTTAACATAATATTTTTATCGTTATCATTTATCTGTAATACATCTTTTGTCACAAGCGCTTGCACAAGATGACCCTCATTTAGATACATTTTTCCATAGCGCCTCATATAAAATTGCACTTTCTCCATCACACGTACTACTTACGGTACAACTGGTAACGTAAAATAGGACGATTGCACCAAAAAGTTTAGTGTTTGGAGCTGTAAGCAAAGATCTTCTTTTTATATGTTCCAGAGCATAGCCATTTCAAAATGATGAGTAAATGAGCCGATTGCACGGTAGACTGTGCTTCTTGTTCAGTAGTTTGCAAAATTCGTTGTAAGCGGTCTGTCATAATAATCATTGTTTGCGTCAGTAAAAAAACTTTCCTTTCCCTACAATATATCTAAAAGGCAGCACAACACTGCACTGCCTCTGTTATGAATTAATTATTTAAAGAAATTGACTGTACAATATTCCCCGCACTTGGTCCTCCGATTACAAACTTGGCTTCATAGGAAACTGACGTATTTCCTAAAACAGAAAAAGTATAATATTGAATATTGCTTCCAGGTGTCACTTGCGTACTGCGCCAAACACCATCACTGCCTCGATAAGCGATGAATGCGTTAGCTGATGAATTTCCTTTATAATTTACAGAAAGATGTCGCGTTGTGCTTCCTGTATTGGTAACTGTTCCTTTAATTGTGTATACAACACCCCAGTTTCCAAGATTGCCGTATTTGCCTTCACCATCAGATTGCGCTAAGCAGCTTACTGCTCCCCAGCCTGGCATATTAAAAGAAAGCATATCACTAGTGATAGCATTACTGTTAAATGAGGGGCCAATATTGGATACCCATCCGTCCGTGCGAATAACAGTATTTCCAAAGGTTCCACTTACAAGATTATAGTTTGGATGCTGCACAGCCAGTATGCCTTTTACGTCTGTATTGCTAATCGTGAAATTTACATTAGATGCCACCACTTCTGAATACGGGCTCATTCCTTTATATACACGCGCTTCATGAGTTCCATCAGTTTCTATCCGTTGCACATATCCCATGTATGAGGTAGAGCCGTCAAGCGCTGAGAAGCTCCGGTAAGCTATGTTATTTATAATAACTTGGCCCCCACTAATATCAAAATCAATTACTCCACTAAAAAAGCTCCCATTTGGCACAGAATTATCCTTGCGCATAACCCAGTAACTTCCTCCAGCAGGAATGGAATAAGCAGTACCTAAGGATGAATAGTTACTGAACATTTGTGCAAACGGTCTACCTCCATATACACTCGCTTCATAGCCTGCACCGTACACAGTTACATTTACTGCATAAGAGTTAGGGTTATACAGTTGAATACCAAAACCAATGGTCAACCCTGTTCGATTCACATGTTCAAAGAAATTACGATATTTACCGGGCACGAGTGTGTCCCGATAAATACTTTTATCACCTAATGTACTGTCACCTAAATCCTCAGTATAAATTTGTTCAGGATTATTAACAAAAATAAGGGAACGTTCGCCTGTTTTCACATAGGAAACACTTGGAACTGTCGCAGCTGTCGCAACTGCACACCAACCGAATAATAAGACAGACACTACAAGAGAAATCACATTCCTTTTTCTTTTTAACATCGTGCCTCTCCCCTTCTATTGCGTCTTTCATTGTATTATATTTGTATAATAATCAAATTTATACGCTGTTGCATTTGGATCAAAATCTGGTTGTTTAAATTTTGGTGGTGAAAATGCCCAATAATAATCTGTTCCTACAATATTTGATCGGACGCCTCGTACCATCCATTGTATTTGTGTCCCTGCTGGATAGACACCAGTAAAGTTATAGGTAAACTGGTCGCCATTCTTTGCACCAGTAGAAGCAACCCAAGTGCTTGCACCTACTTTTCTATGGAAGAAAATTACATGTCCGAAGTTAATGGATTGTTTACCAACCTCAGAATGGGCATAAGCATATACAGAAGCTACATTATTTGTAAAAGTGGAATAGCTAATAAAATCAAGCATTTTGCCATAATCCCACGCAGCTACTGTACGATAATAAGGTTCATTTTTTACCCATACATCAGACACACCATCCGCATTTAAGTCTTTTCGTACACCAAAATGTAAATGCGGGGCAAAGGCTCCGCCTTCATCTCCTGTTGCTGCAACCTTCGTTCCTTTTGTGACGTAACCGCTTGTCACAAAAATATTGGAAAGATGATCAAACTTTACATGCGCATTATCATTTTTTAATCCGTCATTGTTCAGGTCTAAATACATGAACATCTCATGATTTGCCATGCTCGCTGACAATACCCATCCATTCCAAATCGCATAGACCGGCTCGCCATACGAAGAACCGAGATCCACACCGTTATGAGGGTTAGTTGTACCAGGACCGGTATCGCGCGGCTGATTGAATTTACTTGTGACCGTGAAAATGGAGCTATGCGGATTACCAAGGTTAATTGTTCCTGCTCCTGTCGTCGTATTGCCGAATACAATGGTATAATCGATAGCATAAACCTGACCGCTTACCAGTGAAAACAACATCACTACCATCAATATTTGGACGCATATTCTTCTCATCGCGCTCTCCTCCACTATTCATCCACAGACATAAGTAATGTTTCCGATGTGGCTGTACTCAAATTCTCAAATGATACAAGTAAATCCGCCCCCACCCATTTCACTTCCTGACTTAGTTGTTGCCCCGAAGGCAGCGGTAGCAAATCTTTCTTCTTTTTATTTACATCATATACAACCAAGCTTTGCTTTCCCCTCGCATCCGCTATGTCTGTTACAATTTTTTTACCGTCCGTTGAAAAGTCCGCTTGGTACGAACGCAGCTTTTGCGTTGCGCTTTCTTTAAATAATACATGTGCCGCTCCAGCTTCATTGACCAAATAAAGAGCGTTTTCGCCAGGGATGCCTTTAGAGACGACTATGTCTTTTCGGTCATCACTTTGCGCAACAAACAGACCGTCACTGATAACACGCTTACTACCCGTTTGTGGATGTAAGGAAATGAGCGCAACTTCAGGTGCTGCATTTTCCTTGACGGTATACTCTTCCGCAAGAATGTGATTACTTGCCGTCCATCCGAGCAAGCGTACAGCTTTATTACCAGACACACTATATACTGATTTTTCAGATTGTGTTTTTATATCATATACCCAAATAGAAGTACCGTTTGGATGTGCCAAAAGGTGATCTCGATTTGAAAAAAATGCAATTTGTTGACCATTTGGTGACCACTTGGGTTGCGTAGCCCAGTGAATAACCACATGCTCATGCTGCTCCTCATCAATATGGCCTTGCCCCTTGACAATCTCAGCCATTTTCTCTTCGTATACATGTTTATTTTCAAATGCGGCTTTTCGGCCTGCATGATCTCCCATTGGCGTGACTTTCTTTTCCTTACCTTGAAACAGAAATAAACCAAAATTATGTTCAAATACCGCTTCCTGTGCATTAACAGGGTTTACATGCAATACTGGTGTACCACTCTCCGGCTCAGCGATATACAATGTTTCTGCTACAGTTTGAATGAATCGCACATCTAAATTATGCTTTTCAGCAGTTGCGGGATCAACATAGATTACCTGTTCTTTGCTGTTATTATAGTTTACTTTCTGACCATTTTTAATTGTAAACAAGCTCGGTTGATATACAGACTGATTCACACCATTTTGCTGTTTTCCGTTTGCTAACAGCCCACTCAACTTCTGCAGCTGTTTAAGATTAGGACGTGTCCCCAACACAATTTTGCTACCACTTTCAGCCACGATATAAACTGGTTGCTCAGCGATGCTTTTGCCGTATGAAACGGTAGATGCTTGCTGTTGCCATAGGGTTGTGCTCCCAATCCCCGCTACGGCAGCAAGAAAAATAACAAACGTTCCTTTTTTATTAAAAAATCGTTTCATCAACAGTCCTCCTGTTCATGTATTCCGTACATCTGTGTGTTTACGACTTAAAAACCCCACCAATAGGTGTGCATACCTTGTGCATATTGCACCGCAAGATTTTGCCTGAAGGAAGGACTTGCAAGATTGGCTGCATCAGTCGGATTGCTGACAAAGCCCGTTTCACCTAACGTTGCAGGCATATTCGTATATTTGAGAACATAAAAACCAGCTTCCTTGACGCCGCGCAGTACAGAATAAGATGCTTTCAGCTTATCGTATGTAGCCTGAGCGAGTGCCTTTCCGTTCGTACTTCCATAATAATTGTACGTTTCCAGTCCACTCGGTGTAGATGTGGAATAACTGTTGTTATGCATAGATACAAAGAAATTTGCTCCGACATTGTTCGCATACGCGACCCGACTTTCGAGCGATACAGTTGTATCTGTGCTACGTGTCATATACACAGTAGCAGGATAATTTGCTAGCAAATATGTTTTACAGCGAAGGGCGGTATCCAATACAATGTCTTTTTCCTGCACGCCGTTTCCGATGGCACCTGGGTCACTGCCACCATGTCCTGGATCCAGTACAATAATGGGGTTGACAATAGCTTCTGTACCTAAATTGTACTTATTTGTAAACTGATCAAGCTTTTGTTTCAGTGTTGGGTTATAATTTGTTGGCGGTGGCGCAACTTCCCAACCTGCTTCGGGTGCGATTGTCGGTCCCTTATCAGCTTTTTGGGCAATAGCATGCTCTGGTGTGAAAGCAAGACCGACCAACAGTAAACCAGTAATGAATGCATTTGATTTTTTCATCTCGTATCCCCTCTCCATTTCAATACTCTATATGAAACGACAAGCGTCTCGCATAGCTAATTTATGCTACAACAAAAGCATTACATGATGAGGCAAGTCAAACCAAAAGGAAATGAGCTGATGACGCTTGAGATTGCCTGGAAAGATTTTATAATGTTGCACTTTCTTCTGTGTCTTCAACCATTTTTGAAAGAACGCTGTTTGTTTTTCAAGAAGAATAGTAGAATGAATTTTTGCCTTCACAGTGGGTAGTGGTAAAATTTGAGGTTTTTGCACGGCTTCGACATAAAACCATATTTGTCCTTCGATATCCTGAATAGGACCAATTAGTTGATTTTCTGGTGCTTGAAACATATAAGTTGCAATTGGTTTCGATAGTTCGCCTTGTAACTGCGCTATGCTCACAAGCTCTTGTAACCCTTTTTGTATACTAGGATGCTGCACAATTTCATAAGCATCCTTAAAAGATTCAATACTCAGAAAATATCTATCGAGCTCATGCTTGTTTTGAAGGTTTTTGATATGTATGTATTTAATTGTCCGCAATTCAGGAACAGAAAATGCCTCTATATTTTGTTGATAAACACTTTGAATCTCTTGTTCTGAAACAGTAATGTGTTTTGTCAACTGTTGCTTCACTTGAAATCCGGTCATTGCTCTATAAATATTTTGATAGCTTTCTTCTTCAGTCATACCCAAAGATTTTAACTGTTTAATTCGCTCGGTCTTGTTAGAACCAAGTTGATTCATTTGTGCTTTAACTGCTTCATCGTTAACTATAATTTGTTGTTGTTTTGCGTAATGAAGGACTACATCTTCCAGACTTCGTTGTTTTAAAAACTCCTCTTGCCTTGTCATCATGTTCCCATACATATGACTGACACGTTCCCAATCTGCCCTTCGAACAACTGTATCACCTGTTATATATAATAAGGGGCTATAGAAAAGCTGAACGTATAACAAAAACAATGTGATACAACCAATTAAAACAAGACCGGTCATATATATATTTCTAAATTGCACTTCTCTCCCCCTAACATATACATTTTTAAATAATAGACGTCCTTACCCTTAATATTACAAACCATTCTACCGTTTTACAACAATTTTGTAAAATAATTTCAAAAATACAAACACGACGAAAATCATTTTCTTCGATGACTTAAATCTGTATATAAAAATGTAAAAACTAAATATAAACGTACGTCCCTATCGACCTTATCATGCAATATAACTCAATAAATCTAATTCCTATTTACCATTTTGGTCACATAATGTATTTTATTTAACAATTAATACAACTATTGACTCGCGCTTTTATTTATACACAAGAAGAATGGCCCTTACAAAGGGCCATTCTTCTACAAATCTTTTATTTTATTCCTAGCTTTGTTAAAACATCATCCAACGTTCTTCCTTCAAAGCCTTCCTTCGGCTCCTGTACACCTTGCACGGTAGGATTTTTCTTCAAATAATTGTTTTGAATATATTTCATATCTGCCGCATTGACAGTACCGTCAAAGTTAATGTCGGCTGCGCGTTTGTTTGTGCCCCAAGCCGCTTCGACTGCTATTGCATCTAGTATATCGATGACATGGTCTTTGTTGACATCTCCAGCAGCAGCCTCTCCTACGTACACCTCTGGGTTCCACTGCGGCGACACGATGCCTTCGTCATTGATATATCCTACATGAAACGGTGTATACATCGTAAAATGTCCTGGAATATCCGCCGTTAATCCCATTTTTTCCATCGTGATTGGCAATCGTTCTCCTCGAATTGTTGCGTACTTATCGATATTTACAGGATACTCATTTCCTGCTTGGTCTTTTACTGTAAACGTAGCACCAATTTGTGAAGCATCCACTCCTCGTAGCCAACCTCCGCCCGTCTCACGTTTAAACGCTTCCGGCGCTGTAACATTACCAGAGATTTTGGAATATGTCGGTACCACACGAAGTGGATGAAATACAGAAACGGCAGATAATGTTTCATGAGTTGTATTCACATAAGTAGCTGTTGTGTTTGTAAACGAAGCAAATAAATTATAAGCATCGTCTTTCACCTTTAGCGTTACTTCCGCAACTGGTACATCACCAGACATAGTACCGCTCGTCAGTTCTACATTCATATTAAGCTTCATATCTCTGATTCCTGACAATACCGTTTCACTTGTAAGTGTCGGCTGCCAGTCTAAAATGGATGGATGCGCTTTTACATCAACCACTTCCAAATGACTCTTGTTAAACGTAAAGCTGTTGGTTACCTTTTTCACGTCTTTCATATTATTAGCAACTAGTGTTACCTTTACCGTTTCTCCCATTTTCACACGAGAGTTTTCAAATGCTCCATACACGTAAGGCGCTCCCTCTGGAATAAAAGTAAAGTATTTAGCGTGCTTACCGATACCAGCGGCATTGTAGCCGTACATTTCTACATTTGTACTTTTCGCACTTAGACTAATTGGAATGTTATATGAAAATTCTCCGTTCGCATTAGTAAAAAAACCATTGGTAAACACAGAGCTATTATTTTTCTCCATAATAAAGTTACCCGATTGATTAATAGAAACACCTTGATTTTTAAAGTCTGCAAAGTTCTTATCAATGAGTGTTCCTTTTAGTGAATAAGACATCGTACCTGGCTTATATTCAATGACTCCTTCTTGCAAGTCTGTGATAAAATCAGGTCCCGTTGCGTCCACAATCATATCATCCGATAAAGAGAACGTACGCCCTTCTTTATTTGTGCCAATCATTTTAACTTTGAAATGACTTTGTCCATGCGGTGCTCTTATCTTTGTACTGGAAATTGGCTGATTTGGATCTCCTGTGAACGGAAAGTACGAACCGGTAAACACATTGCCAACGCTATATTTTCGATCTTCAACAAGGTTAGCAGTCTGGATTTGTCCCAAGAAGCCGAGTTCTTCATTCGTTTTTCCATCAACCAAGATAAAATCAATTGTTTCCATCGGAGATTTTAAGGTAAAATCGACACCTGGATATGGATTCAATAACGGATAAAATATATCATAATTAGACGGCATTACTCTCGGGTTCATCGCCATCTCTTGAAATCCTTCTTCTGTTACAACCAAGGCAAAAGGTAACTGATATACTTCATTCCGATCAATTTTATTTTGATAGGTGACAAATCCTTCATAAGCTCCTGGTTTAGCTTTAGCAGGCACTGTCATGACAACATCAGAAACGCGTTGCTGTCCACCTGGGATTGTAATGATTTGTTTATCTGCTTGTAGTGTAACACCATTTTCTCTAGCTTCCATAGAGCCACGCAGACCAGCTTGAAACTCTACCTTCACTTCAAAGGTTTTTGGGTGTTTATCATGATTTTCGAGTGTGACAGAGCGCTTTTTTGTGAAGGATTCTGTTCCGTAAAGAGCCGCTCCAAAATTAAGTGCCCCTGATTTGACCTTGATCTCTGTTAGGTTCTCTTCTATAACAGTCTTAGATGGATTTTCTGTTAAAATCTCCATTTCGGAATGGAGAGCCTCATTTGCATCCACTTGTCCACTTCCTGCTTCGAATACACTATAGTCTTTACGGAGCGGATCTGCGGTGTTCATCAAAATTCCCCTGATTTCGTCCGGTGTTAAATTTGGATTTTTTTGCAGCAATAGTGCTGCGACACCCGCAACATATGGAGAAGCCATGGAAGTTCCGGAAAATCTTTGGTACGCATAGTGATAGTTTCCGTTTTGCGCAGCACCATTCATATAAGACGGTACAGTAGATAAAATTTGTACACCAGGTGCCGTCACCTCCGGCTTAATTTCATATTGCATACGTGAAGGGCCACGTGAACTGAAATCAGCGAGGTTTCCCCCTTCAATTGTATAACTACCTAATCCCTTAAACGCAATGTCTACTTCACCTGTTTCAACGCGTTCTTTGATAGCCAGTCCATTCTGATTTGTAAGAGAGAATGCGGGAATATACTGCATGGTTTCGCCGATATAATACGGAATATGTCCTTCACTTACGTTGTCATTGTAAAGCAGGACAGCTGCGGCTCCTTTGCTTTTGGCCAGCTTGATTTTATCAGCAAATGAAGTGACCCCGCGAGCGATTAACACGGCTTTTCCTGTTACATTTTTCCCTGTATAGTTGGTTGCTTGTCCAAGGCCCACATCTACCACGGAAAGGGTTGTTCCTTCCATCTTTGTAATATCATCCGTTAAATTCCTTCCCAATAAACACAGGTCAACATCGAACGCACCCTGGTTTCCATTAATGCCACCTGTAAAAGTTGGAACGGTCAATGATATATCGTTCGCTCCGACTGTAAGAGCCAAAGTAGAAGTGCCGGGAGAAGATAATGTTTTCATGCCGCTTCCGCTATTTCCTGCTGCTACAACAGCTGTCACCCCTGCCAAAACAGCGTTGTTAACAGCGATTGAAGTTGGATACAAAGGATCGTTGATACTCGCACCTAGTGATAGATTCATAATGTCCATATCATCGGTTACTGCTTTTTCAATCGCGGCAATAATATCACTCGCACTTCCACTTCCATAAGGACCAAGAACACGATAGGCGTATAAATCCGCTTCAGGTGCCACGCCTGTAATCGCTACATCACTCGTATTCTTCCCCTGCCCGGCAACGATACCGGCTACATGCGTTCCGTGTGAAGTATAGTATGTTTGACCATTTGTGCTCTCAGGACGTCCGGACTTCCTCCAGTCGTCATACGTTGTTTCCATTGGATCCGCATCATCATCTACAAAGTCATACCCCCCTTGATAAGCATCCTTTAAATCTGGATGATGGTAATCAATCCCTGTATCGATAACCGCCACTTTAATACCCTTACCTGTATATCCCTCTGCATGAATTTGACTGGTATCGCCCGACATATTTGTCACAGTGCTTTTCTCTTCTTTTATAATAGGCTGCTCGAGCGCAATCGTCATATCGCTCCAAATTGCTTGTACTTCATCTAAATCTTGTAGTTTTTTAATCTCGCTGGCAGGTACAGTCATCGCAACCCCATTAAATGAGTGTTTAAAAGAATGATTGATTTTATAATCACTTTGTAGCGACTTTGTTGCTTTTCCAATTAGTTCATTAATACCCTTTTGAAAATTTCGATGAGACGTTTCGACCTTTGCTTTTGCTTCCGCAAGCGACAACTTCTTGCCGCTTTCTAGACTTGCAGCAACTGCGGTTTGAGACGGTGCTTCCTTAAACTGCACAATAATATGTTCCGCCTTGTCACTCTCCAAATTAACAGATGGATTTAACTGCAGCCCTGTTTGCTGCGATGCTTGCAACGTTTGAAGAGCTGCGCGCTGTTCATGAGATAAATACTTCAAAATGTTTGCAGCAGAAGGTGTTTCTACTGCATAAGCGGTTTTCATCATTTCCGCTGTCGTAAATCCACTTGCTAATACAGCAAAAGCGGTAAGCCCTTTTAAAGCCATGTTGCAATGTTTTTTTCTAGCTCGTTTCTTGTTGCTCATAATCCCACTCCCCTAATGCATGACTTTATTTGTATGTAGAACAACCTAACATGCCCATACTTACTAATGAAAATGGTAATGGCTGCTCTTTTTTTTGTAAATTGGGACATTTTCGCCTTACCTTCTCCCAGACAAACAACATATTATTTTTCTACAATACATGATGTGAGAGTTGAAACATACAAAAGATATATAGAAGATGAATAGCAACTCGCATCTTCCGTAATAGTTATAAAATCATTTTTAAAACAGTAATTATTATATTCATAACATTTCCTTTGCGCCAATACGTTAAAAATAAACCCAAATACCACTCTATTGACATAATGAAACTTGAATGGATATACAAACATGGCCGTATTTCTTTAACACTGCATGATATACATCCACGCTATTTTTCTAGTATTTCATAGAATGTAATAGGGTAGAGACTATGTTGCAATCTACTCTTTTATGATTTGAAGGAGGTGAACAAGAGTTGCGGCAATCAAAATCTTCTAGGGTAGAAAACCAGGTGTACTCCAATCGTGTGTTACGCTCAGAGTTTGATGGAAATTGGGAATCTTATATTTCTAAAACTGGTTATGTTATATACACTGCCACAGCAAATCGAGCAGAAGTAGAAGTGTTGCTTTCTGACGGTTCTAGAAAGCTGCTTGTATTCAATAGAGGCGGTACGGTGTGGGTAGGCGGTGGTGGTACGAGCCATTACAGCAAACCGCATCTTGCAATTAGTTTATAAATAAGTTGAAAAAGAGTCTATTATATGAACTAACCCCAAAAAGTTAGACATAGATGTCAGGCAGCCTCTTGGGCATGAGTTCGGTATTGAACCGGACTCATGCCTTTTAATTTTGGATAGATTACCAAATTATCGTAACAGTTTCCTTTACGAGAGTATGCCTCAACTCATAGACTACTAGCGCTTTGTCTTTTTTTGGTGATTTTTCCTTGTTTTGAACGAAGGCATTCAACTTTTTTAGATACTCATTTTCCATTTCGAGCTGTTTAATACGCGCTTGAAGCGATGTGACTAATTGTGCATGAATCATGGCAGTTTTTTGGGAGGGCGAAGAGGACTTGTTCCTGTTATATATAGGGGCTTTAGACTGGTTGATGCGGGGTAGTGAACGGATATGTTAGTTAGTTTTGTTATTTGTTCAGAAAGTGACTGGGAAGATATGGACAAGTGCAGTTTAATGAAACTGAGCAACTCAGTGTGACCTATCCAAATATTACGGAGCACCTGATCTTAGATTTTCCCTCTCTCGTGGTTCCAGAGTCGTTCTTGCGGGACACCCAAACTCACATCCACTCCCTCTCGTGCTCCGCGAAACGCTCTTGCGGGACACCTAACCTTACATCCACTCCCTCTCGTGCTCCGCGAAACGCTCTTGCGGGGCACCCAAACTCACATCCACTCCCTCTCGTGCTCCGCGAAACGCTCTTGCGGGACACCTAACCTTACATCCACTCCCTCTCGTGCTCCGCGAAACGCTCTTGCGGGGCACCCAGCTCTGGATTTCAGTCTTCTAGTGGTTCGCGAGTCTAGCGTTATACCTGTATTAAGAATAAAACGCATATTTGTTTAAAGGTTGCAACGTCAGCTTCCTATCTAAGACATTCTGGCTGAACTCCTTTGAATTTATTCCATCTTTAACCAATAAATCATCGGTTACAGTGGAGGTGCTCAAAAGGACTTGCGCCGCATTCAAATGTTTCATACAGATCGTGGCAGTGAGTTTAAAAATAAACTCATTGATGAAATGCTAGAAACGTTTCAAATTTGGCGTTCTCTGAGCATGAAGAGCTGTCCATACGACAATGCGGTAGCTGAAGCTACCTTCAAAATCATTAAAACCGCGTTTGTAAAAGGCCAACGTTGCAAGAGCTTACCAGACTTGGAGAGAGAGTTACGAGATTATATTCATTGGTTTAATCATATTAGAATTTATGGAACATTAGACGATATGAACCCGATGGAATTCAAGAGGACGCACCTTAATAAAACTGTCTAGCTTGGTATTGCCAATCCAGGCTTCCACTCCCTCTAAATACGCAAGAACAACTTGTAATTTTAATTCCAATGAATATTTGATCATAGAAAAACTGCCCCCAATTGTTAGTGGTGTCTAACAATTGGGGGCAGTTCATACATGGGAAGACTCTTCTTCTATACAGCCTTTTAACTTGATATACTTGCGGCTTTAGAAAGCAATAGGCAAGTAGCAATCAAGCCAAAAAAGGTACAGACACACCATATAAAAACAAACTAAGTACAAAACCAAATAAAATAGCAGAGCGGCTGCGATAATGGGAAAAAGCAATCATTACCACATCCCAGCTGTAACGAATGCTTCCCAATGACAATCACTTCTTTTCGTATATTTTAAAATAAAATGTAACAAACTACCAATAAAAATGTGATCGTGCAGGAGGAAATATGTCAAAACAGCCGTTATGTTCAACCGAGATTGGTGCATTATGGATGACGTATCAAAAGAAAACTGTCATTTTACGTATGTTGGAGTATTTCAGAGAAACAGCAGAAAGCACGCGGGCTAGAAAGCTGTTAGATAATATGTGGAAAGATTTATATCCGATGGTGGAAGAGCTAAAACATATTTTACAAAAAGAAGGTGCTGCCGTACCCATCGGTTTTACGGAGCACGATGTTAATTTAAATGCGCCGCCGTTATATATCAATGGATTTGGTGTAATGTTCAGCCGCGTCCTGAAGGAAATCAGTATGGGTATGTACACCCTTCATGTGACGATGACTTATCGTGATGATATTATCAAGTACTATAGACGACTTACGCAAATTACTCATACCTATTATTATGAGTTTACAACGTATCTTTTGGAGGAAGGATTGCTGCCAAGGCCCACATTTATCAACTTGCCGCAGTCTTCAGCTTACATTACTGATAAAGCCTATTTAAAAGGCACAAACATACTTGGTCACAAACGCAAATTAAATACGATTGAATTTGGCTACTTATATCACTTAATTGAAACAAATATTACAGGTATGCAACTCATTAGCGGCTTTGCCCAGTGTGCGGATGATAGTGATTTAAAACGTTACTTTTTAAAAGGCCAACAGCTTTCTAAAAAAATGATTGCGGAAGCAACGGCACTTCTTCAAGCCGAGGATATTCAAGTACCCGCAACACCAGGAGGTACAGTCACAAATTCCACTGTATCTCCTTTTTCAGAAAAATTAATGACCTACTGCGTATATTTGTTGAGTAATTTTGGACTAGGCGGGCAAAGCTTTGGTGCTGCCTTTAGTTTACGCAATGATTTAAATGCGACGATGAGCTTTTTAGCAAAGGATGTATTTGAATTTGCGCGTGATGGCATTCATATTATGATTGCGAATGGTTGGTTGGAAGAGCCGCCATCTATGGACATTCATCATTTGCGCTAAACATGCTCCGCCTTTTGCGGAGCTGTTTTTTGTGGTACATAGGTAGCAATAAGAACGCCAAGTAAGATGAGGACACCTCCGCTGAAAAAGCTGATACTGATTGTTTCGTCTAATAAAAGCCAACCGAGTAAGCTCCCAACAAGCGGCTGTAAAAAGAAAAACAATGAACCAATTCCAGCATCCATGAGCTCCATGCCTTTGTTCCATAGAAAAAAGGCGGCGGCGGTGGAGGCAATCCCTAAATAGAAAATACCTGGCAGCATCGACATCGTAAATGTGATGTTTGTTGTGATGTACTCGGCTACCATCATGGGTGTGGTAAAGAGCCACGCAAAGAAAATAGCATATGTAGTAATGGTGAGGGATGACAAGGTTACGGAAGCGAGCTTGACATATACAGACAATAAAGCCCATGTCACTGCGGCACCTACTAAGAGAATCATGCCCGTTATACTCGCTGCAGTTCCGCCGTTCCACCCGACAACAACGATTACACCAAACGTCGCCATGATAGTCGACACTACTTTGCGAATGGTGAGTGCTTCCTTTAAAATTATGCGTGCAAATACAACAACAAACGCCGGCGTGGCAGAGGTGAGTAGTGCACCGGTGTGCGCATCGGACAATTTTGTACCGACAAATTGCAGGGCAATTGAAACGAAGTAACCGATAAAGCCAATCCACGCGAGTAAGAGCCAACTCCTTTTGTCGATTCTTTCTACCTTGTCCTTCGCGCTCCGCATTACAATAAATAAACAAAGAAACGCAACCAAATAGCGTAGCCACATTAAAGTAAACGGTGGCACGGTATGTAGCATATGTTTACTCACCACATACGTCCCGCCCCACAAAGCTGCGGCAAGTGACAAACAAACCGCACCTAATAATTTTGTATTCATTATGTTACCCTCCAAAAAAGACAGAATATTCAATTTATAATTATAGCATGTTTTGCACCAAAAGGATACGGAATTCACCGCCAGTAAGATGCTACCTGCTTATTTTACTTCGTATTCCCGCCAAAGAGGTCGGGACATAACTGAGTTATGTAACTCTAAAGCCGACAGAATAGAGAATAACGAACACTCATAAAGGAAAAATCCGAACTAGATCGAATTCTATGTAGAGAATTCCGACTAATAGTTCGGATTTTTCTTTGGCTGAAAACCTTTTGTCCCAGCCTCTTTTCACAGCATGTCCGTCCAGATTTTAATGGCAGTAGCCGCAATCAATATGGCCAGTATAACTTGCAGTACTTTTGTGTTCATCTTCTTGCCTGCCATCGCACCTACCGGAGAAGCAAGTAAACTTGCGATGACCATAATGAATGCAGGACCATAGTCAATTTGACCGGTTGTGATTTTGCCGACAGTGGCGCCGATTGATGAGATAAAGGTAATTGCTAGAGAAGAAGCGATGGTCATGCGCGTTGGTATTTTCAGCACAACAAGCATAATTGGTACCAATAAAAATGCACCTGCTGCGCCTACAATACCCGATCCCACACCAACGATAAAGGCTAGTATCGCCGCAACCCATTTATTAAAAGTAACCTGGTCAAACGGAATATCGTCGACATTTTTTTTCGGTACAAACATCATGATAGCGGCAATGAGTGCTAAGGTGCCATAAGTTACATTAATGCCGCTCTCGGTCATAAATCTAGAACCATATCCACCTACAAAACTACCTATTAAAATACTCGCGCCCATGTAGCCAATGAGCGTTTTATTCAAGTAACCGCCCTTTCTGTACGTCCACACACCGCCTATAGTAGCGAAAAAAACTTGAATTGCACTGATACCTGATACTTCGTATGCACTAAATGCGGCAATTCCAAATAGCGGTGGAATGTATAGAAGCATTGGATATTTAATAATCGAACCACCAATGCCAAGCATACCAGAAATATAAGAACCGATAAATCCGATTGAAAAGATAACAATGATAAATGTAGCATCCATGTAATACCCCTCCCTGTAACAAAAGGGAACCTCATATCGGTTCCCTTTTCAATTAGCCCTTTTGTATCCAAAATTTAAAGATACCGTTCTCTTCTGTATGTTGGAGTAATGTGTGTCCGCCAGATTTCGCCCAGGCAGTTAGATCATTTTTTGCCCCTTTATCTGTCGCATGTATCTCTAGCACTTCCCCTATTTGCAGTTCGTTAATCGCTTTCTTTGTTTTAATGATTGGCATTGGGCATGCTAAACCTTTTGCATCTAATACTTGTTTTACTTCCATGTTTCTTCCTCCTTATGATTTATCGTACCGCACAGCGGTTTGGACCGATTTCCATCTCGCGTTGCTGTTCTTCATCTGGTGTGATTTTACCCATGTTTGTTTGACGAATCTCTTGGTATGCATTCGGTTGCGGCGGCAGATTTTCCGTCACAAGCTTTCTAAATTCGTTTTGATCGGCAATATTTAAGCCGTGATTTTGTGCATACAACACACCTAGCTTTTCAGATACACTGCCATCTTCTTTAAGCTCTTCAATAATCATGAAGTGTGCAGGCAATACAAGCAAATCAGCTGACAGTTCTTTATAGCGTTTATACAAGCTTTCACGCAGATCATCAACCCAGTCCTCAGCTTTTCCAGCCAGGTCAGGTCTTCCGATGGAGTCGATGAACAAAATGTCACCTGTCAATAGGAACTGTCCATCCACAACGAAAGATGTAGAGCCGATCGTATGACCTGGTGAGTATAGAGCATGAATATCAATTGCCGTATCTCCAATCGTTACTACGGTTCCGTCCTCTAATGGTTGATAACTAAACACTACCTCTTCCGCATCTTTTGGAGGCAACCAATATGTTGCGTTTGTTTTTTCAGCGATTACACGTCCGCCGGAGATATGATCAGCATGCAGGTGCGTATCAAACACATGAACAATTTTCGCATGCAAGCTATTCGCAAAATCTAGGTATACATCTGTCATACGCGTTGCGTCAATAATGGCTGCTTCTCCGTTAGATATTACCATGTAAGATAGACAGCCTTTTCCGATGCGTACGAATTGGTAAATCTCCCCGCCGTTTTTTAGATCGCCAATTTTAACTGGCTCTAGGTGTTCACTCCAAGCCTTCATACCGCCTTTTAGATAGGAAACCGTAAGTCCCGCTTCAGAAAGCATCTCGGCCACCATGATAGAAGAACCTTCTTTCGCACAAACTACTAAAACTTCTTGATCAGTAGGAATGCGATCTAAGATTTCTTCTACACCGTCCAACAACTCAAAGTATGGCACATTTAAGTATGAAAAGTTTGCACCTTCAATTTTCCAATCATTGAAGTCACCTTCGTTACGAACATCTAGTACAAACAGTTTTTCTTTATTAAATACCTTTTTTGTTACTTCCTTTGTAGTCATTACATGAACAGTCATTCAAATTACCCCCTTAGGTATATTTTGTGATAAAAAAATTTGGCACAGGAACGTAACTTAGTTCGTTACGCCCGTTGTTTTTCCGGACCATTGGCTCATGCCCGGTATAACATTCACTACATGCGTGAAGCCGTTTTCTATCAGCTTTTGTGCAGCTAAATCACTACGATTTCCTGTACGACATACGACAAAAATTTCATTGCTTTTGTTTAACTCATGCATACGGTTTTCAAGCTCTCCAAGTGGGATAGACACTGCATTCGGAATGTGTTTGAATGCATATTCCGCAGCTTCGCGTACATCCAGCACAACGATGCTTGTTACTTCTGTTAATTTATTTGCAAGCTCAGCATTCGTAACAACATACGGATGTTTACGCTCAATCGTTTCTTCTCCTGACGCTTTTCGCAAGTAGTGCTTTAATACAGGGCCTTCTTCTAACGTACCCAAATACTGATGTCCTGTACGTTCCGCCCATGCTTTTAAGTCAGCCTTTGAGCCTTTATCAGTTGCTTGCACCTCAAGCACTTGGCCTGCTTCCATCGTGTTCATCATTTTTTTTGTTCTCACGATTGGCATTGGACACGCCAAGCCTTTTGCATCTAACAATACATTCGCCTTCATCTGTTCCATGTCAAATCCCCCTTTATTCTACTTCTCCTGTCCATGCCAGCATACCGCCTTGCATGTTAATAACGTTAAAGCCTTTTCCTTCTAAAAACTGTACAGCGCTGGCACTTCTGCCGCCAGAACGACACACGACAATGTATTCTTTTCTGCTGTCAAGTTCATACATACGGAATTCAATCCAACCAAGCGGCAGATTTACCGCACCAGGTATTTTTCCTTCTGCGACTTCCGCAACTTCACGAACGTCGAGAATGTTTAAACTCTTACCTTGTTTTAATAATGTCTCAACCTCTTGCGGCGTAATTTCTCTCATCTCAACCACTCCCTCTTTAGCTCCAGGCGCTCATGCCGCCTTTTACATTTGTAATGTTTTGAAAGCCTTGTTTTTTGAGTAACCTACATGCTTTACTGCTTCTCATACCGCTTTGACAAATAACGATGATTTCCTTCTCTTTGGACAATCCGGCTACTTTGTTTGGCAACTGCTGCAGCGGAATATTTTGAAAGCCTCGGATGCTGTTTGCTTTAAACTCACTAGGTGTACGAACATCAATATATTGCTTGTTTCGATGATTTAATTGTTGTTTTAAATCCAATGCGGAGATCTGTTTTATTCCTTTTGTTGGTAGCATTCCCTGGACAAAGAAGATGATGATGAGCACAAAAATCCCATATATAAGGTAATCCATGTTATCCCCCCTAAGGTATCTTAAATGAATAAGTTTACGTTGCCTTCTTCAGCATCTGCCAAATACGCAGCTACACCAGCATAATCAATACTGTCAAGTAATTCTTCTTTTTGTAAACCTAATAAGTCCATTGTCATTGTACAAGCAACCAGTTTTATATCCTGCTCCTGCGCCATTTCAATTAGATTTGAAAGTGGCAATGCATTGTGCTTTTTCATAACATCTTTAATCATTTTTGGACCAAACCCAGCAAAGTTCATTTTAGATAGTCCCATATTTTCAGCACCACGTGGCATCATCTTGCCAAACATTTTTTCCATAAATCCTTTTTTAAGCGGTACATGTTCGTCTTTACGAAGGGCGTTCAAGCCCCAGAAGGTGTGAAAAATTGTAACCTCGTGGTCATATGCAGCTGCTCCGTTTGCAATGATATAAGCTGCCATTGCTTTGTCATAGTCTCCGCTAAATAATACAATCGTTGTTTTTTTCTTTGCCTCCATAGTTCCCTCTCCTTTTATACCTATATGGGTATATTTATTTTAAAAATTTTTATACTTTTTGAATTCAAAATTTAAATATACCGTGTTCTTCTTCATGCTTTACAAGTGTGTGTCCACAGGACTTTGCCCATGCAGCAAGATTATTGTAAGAACCTTTATCTGTCGCATGCACTTCTAGTACCTGCCCCGCTGTCAGTTTACTCATTGCTTTTTTTGTTTTTATAATTGGCATTGGGCATGCCAATCCTTTTGCATCTAATAGCTTATCTGCTTTCATAATGATAACCCCTTATTTTTACCTGTGGGGGTATTATAAAAACATAATGTACCTTGTCTATATGTTTTATCGACTTTTCACCAATAAACCGACAGCTTCTTGAATCAAATCATCGGTTTTGTCACCATTTTTCTCCGCCTCTATTACGCACTCTACAAGATGGGAGCTTACAACGACTCCTATCGTTTTATCAACTGCAGATCGCACAGCAGACAGCTGCGTAATAACATCTTTGCAGTCTTTCCCTTCTTCCATCATTTTCAGGATGCCTCGGAGCTGACCTTCCATACGCTTTACCCTGTTTTTCATTTGGGCATTATATTTCATATGATGACGCTCCTTTCTACATCAGTAATTTTGCTTACACGCTTATAATATACCCCTTAAGGTATATTGTCAATTATATATTTACAAAAAGATTTTGTTAAAGTTCGTTGTTGATTTCCGTTACGGGGGTTCGCTTTCCATGGGCGGTCAGAGAGCCTCCTTGGCGCTATACATCTGCTAGGTCTCCATTTGATTTCCTTTTCCCGCAGGAGTCTCCTATCTTCACTTCCACCAACAAGCGCAAATACCCTTAACGCATTCAAAAGAAAAAGCAACTGTTTCTACAGCTGCTTTTGGTAACAAATAAATGCGATTGCTTTTGTAAATCCTTCATCCATATACAGTTTTGTTGCATGCTCATTTTCTGCATTCACACTGAGAAGAGCATTCTGTAGGCCGATCGTATGGCCGAATGACAGAGCAACGCGAAGCAGTTGCCTGCCGAGTCCTTTTCCTTGATAAGAAGGAATAATGGCCAGTGGACCAATGCCCAAATGTGGTGCACCATTGTGTTCTTCTTTATATGTTCGTATAAGACCCACTGGTTTCTTGTTATGATATAAAAGAAATGTGCCTCCTTCAATGGTGTCTTCTCTTTGACGCGTCTTCGCTACCTCTTCTGGTGTAATAGGTGTTTCCGAACCTGAAAGTTTGGCAAACCCAGCATTTCGTACCGTACAATAATCTGCCTCATCTTGTCCAAACGCAAACGTTTTTAATGTATACTCCTCGGGGATTACTGGTGTAGACACTTCTGCTGTTGTTCGTTCCAAACCGTATGCATAACGCTCTATCTCAAACGATAAAGCTTCTACAGCTTGGCGAAGCGTTTGGTTATGTTCTGGTACGAAAAGAAACAGCTTATCCAGCCCTTTTGCATGAGGCAAGATTGCCTGAAATAAGCCTTCATATGCCTCTTGTGATGCCGCGTGAAAAATACGAAATCGACTTCTGTTGCCTCTTTTCAAATACTCATTTACTAAAAGAGAAGCAGTGCCGATAATCTGCTCCTTCTCGTCAACTGCAATGTAAGTCGGATTTTCAGCGTTCACTACAAACTGTGCCAATTCTTCATCGACTAAAAAGGAATCATCTAAGGTATGGCGTTGTTCTTTGCAGTAGCTAAGAAACGCATCTATTTCACTAGTATGTAATGGTTTTATTTTCATATAAGCTCCTCCTGACTAGGCATAAACTTATATTTCGAAATAGAGGTTCACAAATCCTGCAAATAAAACAAATGGGAAATGTGTATAATATGGACACCTTTTACAATCTTATTTCTTATTCAACCCTTGCTTTATAACAAATTCTTTCATATACATCCGCACAGGTTTCGCAAGCATACGTGCCATCTGTCCTGTCCATGTATCTGCGCGTGCCCCTTCTGTCCGCTCGCTATAATACTGGCTAATCACTTCATTGTATGATCTAAGCTCCTGTTTCATCTTCTCCCGATCTTGTTTGTATGCCTCTTCGTGGTAAACATGCTGAAACGGCAAACGCGGTTTCACGCTTCCTTCTTCAAGCGGATAACCAACTGTCATACCGAATAGAGGAATAACACATTTTGGTATATTCAGTAACTGTGTTACCTCTTCTAAATGATTACGTAATCCACCGATATAACAAATCCCAAGTCCCATTGATTCGGCTGCGATAGCCGTGTTTTGCGCTGCGAGTGTGGCATCAATGACAGCCACCATAAATTTCTCCGTGCTTTCGAGGGAAGCGGAAACACCTTGCTGTTCCATTTCTGCTAGCACATCGTGACGATATAAATCAGCACAAAACACGAAAAAATGGCCATTGGTTTCCACGTACGCTTGATTTCCAGATAGCTCCGCAAGTCGCTTCTTTTTCTCAGCGTCCTTTATACCAATGATAGAATAAGCTTGTATGTAGCTTGAGGTAGAAGCAGCCTGTGCGCTAGCTACTAATAATTGAATTTGCTCTTCTGTAAGCTGACGATTTTCATATTTACGAATAGAACGATGCTGCAACAGAGTCTCAATTGTTTGATTCATTTTATATCCCCCTTTTCTCTTATGTTACAAGAAACCATCCTATATGAGAAAGAATTTGCACTATTAAAATGTTGCGGTCTTATTTTATGACATTACGCGAAGGACAACTATTCGTTTATAATAAACACAAAGGAGAGATACATATGACGGAAGATATTTTTCATACTGTATATGAGGCTGTACTAACACGAAGCGAACGATATGATGGAATATATTATACAGGTATTGTTTCTACTAAAATTTTTTGCCGCCCTTCCTGTCGTTCACGTATACCAAAGCCTGAAAATGTTAGAATTTATTCTGATATTGAAGCGGCGAGGCAAGCTGGCTTTCGCCCGTGCAAGCGGTGTAAACCGGAAATATCGGAAACCTATGGACCGGACAGACGTCTTGTTCAAAATGTGACAGAGGTCATTCGTACACGTTACGATGAGCCTATTACCTTACAACTACTTGGCACAGCTTTACACACCAGCCCGTACCATTTGCAGCGTGTATATAAACAGTTGACAGGCATTACCCCAGCGCAAATGTTGCTGCAAACCCGTATGAACACAGCCAAGCGCCTGCTTGTAGAAACTACGCTTAGTATCGCTGAAGTGGCATTCAAAGTTGGCTTTCGTAGCCCTTCGTATTTTTCATCCACATTTCAAACCTACACGGGTATTACACCTAGTACGTATAAACAACAAAAGGAGATTATCGATGAAATATAATGTATATTGGGATTCTTTTACCCATCCAAAGATTAATGGAACTCTTTATATAGCAGCTACAGATAAGGGTATTTGTCGCATTACTTGGCCGCACGAATCCTTTGAAGTATTACAATCTTGGGTGCAAAAGAAAATACCAAATGCAACACTCATAGAAAAACCAGCAATACTAGCACCTTATATCAAAGAACTTACTGAATATTTTAACGGCACCAGAAACATGTTCACTGTGCCCTGCGATTTACGTGGTACAGCGTTTCAAACAGCAGTCTGGAAGGCTTTAACTACAATACCGTTTGGTCAAACACGTAGCTATTCAGACATTGCAGTAACAACGGGAAATGCAAATGCCGTTCGTGCAGTAGGCACTGCCAACGGCGCCAATCCCGTACCTATTATTATTCCCTGCCATCGGGTGATAGGTAAGAACAATGCACTCACAGGGTTCCGAGGCGGTTTACAAATGAAAGAAGTACTGCTAGCACTTGAAGGGTACACTGATTACCTTAAGCAAGGGCATGAGCGCTTTCAATTTTAAAAAGCTTGCAAAACGCAAGCTTTTTCTTATGGAATCAATTTTGTCGCTTTCGCTTTTTTAGCGGTGTTCCTAATTCTTTTGCTAAGCGGCTTCTTTAAAAGAAGAGCAATCATGATACAGATACCAATAAACAAGCATAGTACAAATATGTCATGAATGGCAATATCCCATATCACTCCGCCTACCGCCTCACGCAATAAACTTACTGCGTATGTGAATGGCATGAATGGATTAATTGCTTGAAAAAATGGTGAAGTCATGCTGACTGGAAATGTTCCTCCTGAGCTTGACACCTGCAATACCAAAAGGATAACAGCGAGCCCTTTCCCAATATTACCAAACACAGAGCAAAGTGTGTACGTGATAACTGTAAACACGAGCGCAAGAAAAATACTAAATAGAATATACGCTGCTGTATTTACTGTGTATACATGTAAAATTAGCAAATTCCCTAATGTTGCGCAAAGCGCCTGTAGCGCAGAAATTGTACTAAACGTAAGCAGTCTTCCAAAATATACTTCGTAGCTTTTGTATCCCTGCTCTTCCACATCTACACGCAAGGAAGATACGAGAAGGGTCGCCCCAACCCAGAGCGCAAGCATCGTGTAAAACGGATTCATAGCCGATCCATAGTTTGGAATCGGAAACAAACGCTTTGTTTGCAAAATAATAGGATTTGCTAAAAAATCACTTTCTTGTTTTGGGTTATTTTTTAATACATCAATGATCTCATATAAATTTGTCTCTCGTTCAAACTTACGGATATGGTCAGCGGCAACATGAATCTTTTCATCTAATATAGGCAAATCAGTACGGGCCAGCTTTGCAGCACTATGAACAGCCTCCTCCATTTGTGGTAACCTCGTTCGTATGATATCAACAGCTCGTTGCATATCGGCTTCCACTTGGGGTAAGTCTTGACGAACAAAGTCAGCTGCCTGGTGAATTTTTTGTTCAACACCTGGAAAATCGTTTTGTATAAACAATGCTACAGTTTCTACAATCTGCTTTGTCTGTTTCACTTTTTCCGTCAATGACACATTTAAAGTTTTTATAGAGGTAATCATTCTTTCGACTTGCTGTTTCAGTTGTTCTAACTCCTCTTGTTTACCAGTCATTTGTACATCTTTAGCTGCTTTTGTTTGTTCAATAGCTTCTTTAATTTGGTTTTGTAAATCTTGTAATATCTTTACCATATCGGTAACCAGAAAAGCCGCGCGCTCCATTTCATTCCATTTTTCTTGTATACGCAAAAGCGTTTGTCCAGCATCTTCAAGCACAGGTAATTTGGCTTCAATTTGTAAGATCCGCGCGCCAATATCCTGTAATACTGGTATTTTTGCTTCTAAATCAAGCAGCTTTTGCGCTTTCTTCTCTACATCAGGTAGCTTGGCCTCGAGCATAATGGCTGTCTCTCCCATTTCTCGAATACGCGGCATATCTTTTTCAAGTTCAAAAATACGATTAATCACATTTTGAATGGTCGGAAGCTCGCGTTCTAGTTCTATTCCTGCTTTGTTAAAGCCAGAAAAAATGGCATTTCCGACGTTTTCCACAAAAGATGCTGCAATTTGCGCCGTAATCCCCGTTGCCCCTGATGTTACAATTTTTGGCGCAATTGCATTTACCTTTTCATTTACAGTAAAAATAATTTCAGGTTTCTGCGGTCTCTCTTCAATAAAACTTGCAATTCGCTTTGAGAAATCTTTTGGAATGCGAAGACTCGCGTAATATATTCCATGTTTTACCCCTTGCGCAGCCTGATCTCGGTCAACAAATATCCAGCCGAGCTTTTTATTGTGTTTGAGATTTTCAATCACTTCGTTTCCAATCGCAATTGATTTGTCCTTAAGCATTGCTCCTTCATCTTCATTTACAACAGCAACCAAAATTCCGCTGGTGTGTTTATAGGGATCCCATACCGATTGTATATTTACCATTGCATAGATAGATGGCAGCACGATAAGCGCTGCAATCAACAGTATAACAACCGGAGTGGACCATACATTTTTCCAATCTTTTTTATAAATATTCCAAATTTGTTTCATACACAACCACCTTCAGCAACTAACATAATCTTACTATTTGTTTCATTGCGTCCGGTCATTCTTATTATAATTGCTCTTCTAATAATACAATTTATCACTTCAGCTAATATATCTCTTTCCAACACTGTTCCATTAGCAAGCTAATGAGTAACTAAGGGATGGTGCGAAACAATACCTAGATAGTTAGTCAAATGAGCTAGAATAAGCAAATTGGCATGTGAACAATATAACTTCAAAAAGGCAACGTGGCACTTTTCACACATCCGCTTCCTTCATACTTAGAAATCATCTTAATTTGTTATCAGTTAGATATCTCTTTTGATCATTTATTCCATTAAGGTATGTATTTATAAGGATGGTAAGAACGATACTTTCACATATAAAAAGCCGCCTGCATTATGCAGGCGGCTACGTGTTTGCGGCGTCCAACCGCGCTCCACATTGCGCGTTGCCCTAAGGGCGTGTTGTTCGTCTTATGCAAATCAGCTCATCGCTAGTCTAATATAACATATATGTGCATGTATCGCAACTTTATTTTTTCGCAGGCGGTTTAATAGGATCAGCCACAACTGGTGTCACACCAGACATTACCTCAATGTTTGTGTATTCTTCTGCGCGAAATGGATGAATTTTATTAGCGTGCGCAGCAATTTTCTCTCCCCACTGCTTGTCCGTTGCATAATAATAATTTATCCCGCCGTTGCCATCACCTAGATAAGATCCTTTATATCTCCAATTTGATGGATTTAAATAATTTTCGCGCAAAAATTTTGCTTGATAACGCACTGCATGCTCTACACTTTGGAAAGTATGAGCATAATACAGAGGATCGGCATCATAAGCACCAACGCTGAACAAGTTATACTTTTGCACCGCTAGTTCATTCATACCAAAGCGACTTTCATGAATAGCCATTGCCGCAAACAATAGCTGATTGATACCAGCTTCTGTTGCCACATCAATGAATAACTGCCCTTGTCCGCCGAAAATAGAACGCTCTCCTGTTAACACCTCATACTTTTGTATGTAACTATTAATTTCACTGGCCGTTACTTGCGAGGGATAACGTAAATTCATTGATTTATAATCTGTTGCAACCGGTACTACAGGTTGTGCAGGTGTTGCCGGAACGGGTGTTGCTGGTTTTGTCACAGGTGCTGTCGGTACTACGGGGGCTTTCAGTACATATTGACCAGATACCCACCCTTTTATATTGCCTGCTGTAACATAAAGCCAACCGCTTGCACTGTTTGACACCTGTACAACGGTTCCTTTCGCTAATTTCCCTACAATTTTATGACTCGTTCCAATGCCGACGCGAACATTTAATGCAGATGCAGTGACTTTGCCTTCATAGCTCGCAAAAGCAGGCTTTGCTATGTTTGGTAATGTTTGCACATATCGTTTTGCCACATAAGCTGTTTTCCCTTGAAAATTAATTTTAACCCACGCTGCATTATGCTCACTATAATCCAAAGTATTATTTTTATATATTTTACCAATGATTTTACCACTTGTGGATGGCGTAGAGCGAACATGTAGTGCAGAAGCTGTTACCTTACCGCTCGCCGCATCTGCTCCTGTCGCGAACCCTAACATTGACGGCGCTAAAACTGCTAACGCTGTAGCTTTTTTCCATATATTCCTCATAAGATGTCCTCCCGATAAACAGATAGAATATTCAAAAATATAAAGATATAGCTCTACCAATCTTTCCTGATAACCAGCAGAACATTTCCTACTACACTGTTATTCTACAATAGTTAAAACTGTTTGTGTTCGGCCAATATTTGGTTGTAACCGCTTAAGTCACTACTACTGTTGCTTTACACTTCGTCTAAATCCAAGTAGACATCATAATTTTTTATACGAACATGACCACGCCCCGTTGAATTTTATATATAACGAGATCCTCATAAAACAAAATCATTTGTTTACTCAAGTACAGGTAGGTTTAGATAAAAAGCGGAGGTACACCTATGGGAAGATACAGAATTATTACCTTTGACGGAGGCGGCGTACGTGGTGTTTTGTCGGCAATTATTTTATCAAGATTGTGTAAAGATTTTCCTGAGCTTGTTCGCACAACACATCTTGTAGCCGGCACTTCTGTTGGTTCATTCTTAGCACTGGGCCTGGCTAGTGGAAAAACACCGTTAGAAATTTTACAAGTATTTTCAAAAGAAAATTTATCAACTGTCTTCAGTTCTCCACATCGCATCCCGATTTTGCGCCCGCGCTATAGTAATGCGCACCTACATGAATTGTTGGTGTCTTTTTTGGGAGAAGAGCTACAATTAAAAAATTTGTATAAGCACGTCATTGTTACTGCTTTTGATGTGGGAGGACCATCGCAAAGTTCTTGGAAGACTGTTTTCTTCCATAATTTTTTAGAGCGTGATGGAGAAGTAAGGGCAGTTGATGCTGCGCTGGCAAGCTCGGCTGCCCCTATTTACTTCCCCTCTCATAACGGATTGATTGACGGCGGTGTGTTTGCAAACAGTCCAAGCGTAGCTGCCATTGCCATGGCGGCTAATCGTTGGCTTGGGGGACAGTGCTTGGATAATCTCGTTTTGCTATCTATCGGTACAGGCGGAGAAGAGCTTCGTATTACACAAGATACGAGCGAATGGGGATTTGGCCAATGGGCTTATAATGCACCGGAGAAACAACGATCTGAAGAACCACAATTTCCTTTGCTTTCGGTTATGCTAAATGGTGGTGCCGAGGCCGACTCGTTATACAGTGAATGCTTGCTTGGAAATCGTTATCATCGCTTAAACCCCACATTACCATCAAATGTACCGTTAGATGATGTAAAGGCATATGATTTGCTCGTAGAAACAGCACTCACGATAGATTTACATCCAACACTTGAGTTTTTGAGGCAACAATGGTATTAAAGCGCAAAAACAACAATTATCAACCTGAGAAGCTAGCTACTGAAACAGGAAAACACCTAGGACTTTATGCGTTCTTCTCATATAAAAAGCGCCTTAAGAAGGCGCTTTTACTTGTTACCGTAAATTTACTCCAATTAATCTACCCATAATAATTGGTAGTTCGATGTTTTCCTTTAAACCACGGAACAAGTCAGATTTTGGTCCGAAAGCGTACAGTGGTACATCTACACCAGTATGCTGTGTACTTGTCCAACCTACTAGTGCTTTCTCGCTAATTATTTCATTTAATACGATAGATGCTTTTGAGCCTGCAGCTTTAATCTTTTCAACTTCTTGATCGGAAAGATCAATTTGCGTGTAAGTTTTTACTATTTCTTTTATATTGGTCTTATCTAGATTAAATTGCTTTACCATAAAATCACCGGTTGCTGTGACATTGCGAAGTACTTCAAGTTTTGCGTCGTATTGACCATAGCCACCGACAGACATACCACCTGTATCATGGTCACCTGCAACAACTACAACTGTTTGACCATCTTTTTCCGCAAAACGAATGACTTCTTTTACCGCTTGCTCAAATGCCTCAGCATCCTTCATTGCCCACGCCGCATCATGTGCGTGACCCGCCCAGTCAATTTGACTGCCTTCAACCATCAAGAAGAATCCATCTTTATCTTTTTTCAACTTGTTTAATGCTGTTTTTGTCATGTCCGCTAAGCTCGGCTGACCTGTTTCATCACGGTCAAGTTCCGGCGCCATTCCTTCTGGTGCAAATAACCCTAATACTTTTTCACCCTTAGCTTCTTTTAGAGAGTTGGCATCTTCAGCAATTGTATAGCCTGCTCGCTTCGCCTCTGCCAACAAGTCACGCGTTTCCTGTTTCCCACCCTGCGCCTTCGTGATAAAATTATTCTTACCACCACCAAGCATAACATCGACATTATGATCAAGCATTTGAATGGCGATATCCGCCTCACTTGCACGAGATGCGACATGTGAAGAAAAAACTGCAGGAGTCGCATGTGTAATTGTAGATGTTGCAACTAAACCTGTTGCCTTTCCTACTTCTTGCGCACCTTCAAGCAATGTTTTAAGAGATTTTCCATCTGGTGTCATACTGATGACACCATTGTTAGTTTTATAGCCCGTTGCCATTGCCGTACCCGCAGCAGCAGAGTCCGTCACTTCAGAGTTAGCAGAATATGTACGCATCATGCCAACAAGCATAGAATCCCAAGCTGCTTCCTGTCCTTTATACCAACGATAATTGGTTGCATAAGATGCGGAAAATCCATCAGGCACCATGAAAATAATATTTTTCACCTTTCCCTTTAAATCATAGTTTACTTTTGCATCGGTTTCCTTTGAATTTGTCATCGTAATGCCGCCAAACAACAAGCTTGTCCCCAACAATGCCGCAGCTACCTTTTTCAACATACACGTCTCTCCCTTACTCTATTTTTTAGACAGACTTATCATAACGAACAAAAGTAAACACAGTGTGTACTTCACTTTAAATAGTTTTACATATTTGTAAAAAGTAGTTATATAACATTAACAATGAAATAATTTCAACAATTGACGAGCGGGAGACGCCTTTCTTATACTAAAACAAGTCAATCTAACAGAAGCGGGTGAAAGCAATGGATTTTCAAATTAATTATCTATCTTTTTACGTTGTTCACGTGGAAGGTAAAGGGGAACAAACAACCAAATACTATAAACATTTTCAAACTCTAGACGAAATAGAATATGAAGCTAGCCCATTAAAGGACTTTTTAGACGGAGAATTAGCTAAGATCGTAAAACGCAAGGTTGAACGGCATCCAAAGGGGGAGCAAGTACCTACTAAAATTGGATATTTTATTACAGAGGAAGGTCATGGATTAGATTCTAACCCGAACTTCAATGTGTTTCAGCGCGTTCGCTATGCAACTACAAAAGAAGCTTTCCAGCTTGCTAGCGAGATTCTCACTTCTTCTTACACAGACACAAGCGCTGTACGCGGTGGCGTGCTGCTTGTAGCAAGTGCCAAACTGCGCAAATACTTGGATGAGCCCTTTATGTTTATCATGAAATGTGACTTTGAACCAAAAGTTGCATCTATTTCCGATGAAGCAACACTGATTCGCAACGTCGAAATGGCCATCACAACAAAAAACATGAAGTCTATCCAATATCCCTACATGCCAGAGGAAGGCATGATGGAGGAGCGTGAGCTAAAAATTCATCAATCCTCTCACGCACGCTATTTTGAGGATTTCTTAAAATTCGTCCAGTACGAGCGGTCCATGCCCGAAATTGTCAAAAACCAAGTCATGACCATGGTATATGACCGTATGGAAAACGTCTACGAGGAAGAAAGCGAAGAACGCCAGCAATTTGAGGAAGCGATGGAAATTTGGTCAGCGAGTCCGAAGCGTGAGATGATGGAACATTTCAGCACAGAAGAAGTCATGGAAGCAGCGGCGCAGATTGTGGAGTATGCGCCAGAAGTAGAGTTAAAACTAAAGGCGGACCATATTTCTGTGAAAGGCTTGCTGGCGGATTTTGGGGAGCAGATTCATATCGCGAAAGTGAATGATAAGTATGTGCTGATGATTGAAGCCGATATGCTGACCTTTGAGAAGGGGTTCTCACCGATTGAGTTTTTGAAGCCGGATGAATTGGAGAAAGTCATGGAGCGGATTGGGAGAAAACGGGGATGAGGTAGGGATTTATGAGGGTTTTTGTGAGGATTTTTAGGGGTTTAGTGACCGATTTAGTGACCAAAAATGTTAGTTTAAAAACGTTGCTACTACAGCGTTTGATGCTTATTTAGTGACCAAAAATGTGACCAAAAAATTGCTCTTTAGGTTGTAAGTGATAGTTTCCCTTTTACAAAAAGAACAAGGGCTTTTCATCAAAAAATCCTATCTCCCATAAAGGGGGTAGGATTTTTTCATTTATTAAGACTACCAATTACTTATTACAAGATTAATATGTAGTCATTCAAATCCAAAAAATTTAGGTCGTTACTTTTCAAATTTTTTATTTGATTTTAATCTCCCACCCTTTTATTTCTTTTCAATATTAAATGACTTTATATGATGTTTGAACAAATAAATATCGTTTACAAGGAAAACTGGTGTTGTTACATCCTTAATTTCTTGAGCCAAACTATTATGCAAGTGTGACAAGCTCAGTGCAGTAATGGAACTTTTAATTTCTCCAGTGGTTAGTTTAAAAGTAACAATATAATTTTTCTGTAGCATATTTGCTCCTCCTTAATCTATTAGTAAACTTCATACTCAATAGCTAGATTTTATACACATATTACTATTTAAGATATACCTTTTACATATTCTCAATTTTATTTACTGAAAATTAAAAAAAAAAAAAAAAACAAATGGGATTAACCATTTGTCTTTTACAATCTTATTAGTCTATATAGCCATATTTTTAGATTTATCAAAAAATAATCCCAACTTCCAATTATCAACTACCTTAGGTACTAAACATTCATAACCAGCAGAAGCTAGAACAGCATGGTATAATGCAATAAATAAGAGTGTCTGGGAAAATCCGAATAATACAGTTCCTACAGATAGTGGAATAGTATTATTTTTCGATAAAGTGTTTCTCTTTCAATACGACTGCTCTGTGTTTCTTCAGCTTCGCTATTGTGGATGCAGGTAATAGTATCTTTCTTAAACTGGATTTCGTCTTTCCTCCAACCAAGAACGTCTTCCCATCATGACTTAACGTTTGGCTAATAGTTAGATGTCCCTTTTCTAAATCAACATCTTTCCACCGTAACCCTAACAATTCATCTTGTCGCATTCCAGTTACAAGAGCCATATGAAAGACAATAGAGTACCTGCTGTCCTGTGCAGCTTTTAAGAATAACTGTACTTCATGTTCATTCCACACAGTTAACTCTTCCTTATCAGCTTTAGGCAACTTCGTTTTAGCTGCAACATTTTTAGTAATTAGCTCCAAATCTATCGCATGTTCAAGAGAGTTCCGAATGACTTTGATTATCTTCTCTATTGTCCCTCGCTTTAAACCTTCGTCTCGTAGCGAATTAACGTAATTTTGCATGTGCAATGATGTTAACTTAGCTAATTTGATATTGCCCAGAGAAGGAATGATACGGCTGTTTAAATACCCTTTCAACACTTTCGCTGTTTGTATGCCAACACTATGCTTCTTTGTATTAAACCAACTCTCCAGATATTCACCATAAAGTAGCTTACTAGGTTCTACATATATTCCAATATGAACTTCTGAGAGTAGCTTTGTTAAAGAATTTTCTGCTTCTTTTTTGGTAGTGAATCCCCTCTTCTTCTTTTGCTTTCTTTTACCTGTTAAAGGGTCAATACCAACATCTACAATATAAAAATACTTTCCTGTTCTCTTATCTTTTTTGACGCTTCCTTTCATCGTTAAGAGCCTCCTTGGAGTCCTTAACTGTGCTGTATATGATAGTTTTATTATAACGGATAATAGGTAGCTTTTACTAAAATATTTATCCATATTATTCAATGGAAGGTTACAATTCACCCTCTTTACAATCCAAATTTTACAAAGGTTAATAGCATTGGTAAACGTATTATATTAATGAGGTAGATGTAAAAATGGTAAACAAGAGTACTAGAAAAAAGGTTATTTGCTATAAGATAAAAATAATGGAGTTTTTCTAATTTATCTTTATTCTCTTTCAACTAAATGTCCTATTTGCGAGTCATATCAACTGAATATCAATTATATATTTATTATCGCTTATTAATCGCTTTCAACATCTCAAGCATTTCTTTAAACTGTAGCTTTCTGCTCATTCTTCCTGCAAATGAGTGTTCTTTTAGTAATGCCCGTCATGGCTTCAACTTCCTTATCTGTTTAGTTCTCAAGCAGTTGCAAAGCCTGCCTTACTTGTAGCTTTGTATATTTTTTCGGCTTGTCTTTTTGGAAATCATTCCGCTCTTGATTTCCCTACCATAATGTGTACCAATTGATACCATTTATTTTTGGTTCACCTCAATTATGAACCTTTGAATTTCCCCTCTGAGTATTTTTCTATGAAGACAATTTAGCCTTTCTGACTATTATTGTAAGCCTTATTTCAGCGTTATCTTAAATAATATTAAGACTTTAATAAATAAAGCCACTCAAGTATATTCTTAAGCGGCTCATAAAAATTATATTATTCTTTTAAGATACAATAGATATTTAGATTTCAGACCTCTCTCTACCTATAATATTAATTTCTTTTAATTTTAACACCGTATTATGCATTAATTCATAGCTATACGGTTTTCCACCACTTCTACGAAGATATCCAGCTTCGGATAGTTCTTTACACCTCCAAGCTACAAATGAAGTTGTTCTGTCTATTTCTTCAGCTATCATACCTGCAATTATTTTAGAAGCTGGATTATCGTTAGTTAACAAATGGATTGTTTGTAAAATTTCAATTTCTTCCTTAGTCCAGATTGCATTTTCAAATTGACTTTCTGTTATCTTTAAAAGTTTATCATCATACTGAACTTGACATTTTCCATTTTCACAAGACATACATTTCATTTTGAATTTCTCGAATAACTCTAAATTATCTATTGAATACTTTGCTTTACAATCCTTACAAACTATTTGTTTACTTTCCTTTAAGCAATCAAATATAAAACTTGAATAATCAAAAGCTCTCTGTTGGAAAAATTTAGAATCCTTATTTTCTGGCTTCCCATATAGTATTTTTTCATGAAAACAGAGACCAAAATCAAAAGCGTATAATATATTAGTAGTATTTTTCATACTACCTCTAGCTCTACCTTTTGCAGCTAGTTCATTAATTTTATGTATAAATCCATTAAACTCTAAAGAAGCAAGTACGTTATCTAAATCTGGCTGAATAGTAAAATGACTTGTCGGAACAGCCAATAAATCTACAAAATATGAATTATCTAAATTGCTAAGAGAATATTTATTTTCTTGCGCATATTGTACCAGTGAGTTAAGTAGGTTTTCCTGTACATGGATATCCACCTTATCATCAAAAACTCCTTTAGTTCCCTTAGAATGCTTATTCTTTGAAAAATAACTAAGCGTATGGTCAAGATAATATTTCTCTATTGCTTGTTCTATAGCAAAACGATTAATTTTTTTCCCTTGCGAAACATGGGAGAGCCAACAATTATACAATACATGACCCAATACACGTACAATATTCATAGAACTTCGGAACAATAACCTGTAATATTCATCTAAACTTAAAAGCTTTACATCAAAGTAATCCTCTACTCTATTTTTACAAAAATATGTTATTCTATTTTCAATTATTCTTCGAGTATAACTTGTAGCTAATTTCTCAGTACTCACAATATTCTCTTGCTTATATATATCAAACATATCTATACTTACCAAATCATACTTCCCTACATCTAAATCTCCAAAGTATATTCTATTTGGATAAGCTGCAATTTTTAAAACAATATACTCTTTACCCAAATGATAAAGAGGACTTACAATTACATCAACAAAAGAAACCATATCAATTTTTTCTAACTCAGAAAAGTCATCAATGAATATAAACAATTTTCCTCTATTACATATTTTTAAAATTTCTTGTATTGAACTCACTACATCTTTAAGATTAAAATACCTTGCTAGAATATTTGAAGAACTTACCTCGTAACTATCAGAACTTTTATTACTTATTCTAGCACTTAAACTTTGCAATGCAGCTTTAATCTCTGCTAATGATTCGTGTGTTTCTTTTGTTGTTGTATTCTGACTTATAGCTTTACTAATATTAATCAGCTCTGGATTTTCAATTATATTATCTAGTTTATTTAGAGCATTTTGTAGCTTTTTATCCCTAAAATAGTTATTTATCTTCTCAAAGAAACCGTTGTTTTCCTTTTTCAACTCTTCTATCAGACTCTGTTTAAAGGTTTTCAAAAAATTCCTTATCAACAATAGTCTTCTTAACTCACTATCATTTAGAACCCCACTTAACTCCGTTAAATCTATTCCTATATTCTCAACCTTAGAGGATTCATGAACTGCTTTAGCATTAATATAAACCGACAAATCTTCTTTAACTTTATGTATCTGGCTTTGAGAATAAGCAAAAATAGTCGATTTGCCAGTTCCTCTTCTCCCAACTATAAAAGTTGTTCTAGGTGAAGCCATCTGACTATACACTCCATAACTTGGTAGCAAATCAACATATAAATTATCTATATGATTGTTTCTTTCATTTGCTCCATCTATAGCAAAATCACTATTATTTATTCTATGGTATAACTTTAAAGTTTCTACAGCTTTTCTAAATCCTAAAGAATCCAATTAATTCCCCTCCCATAAATAATAATACTACTACCCAATTAATAATATCAAAATTTTATTAATACATAATTAATTTTAAATTGCCCTCCATTTTTTATACTTTGGATTGAGCAAGTACGAAAGTAAATGTTCTGTTAATTCTCTTTCTTCTTTTTCTTCAATTTCCAACCAGAATATTGTCATAACGCCTTGGTCATTTTGAAAAAAAGTATCTCTTCTACTTACGGAATTTACTTTTGATAACTTGTTGTAGTGACTTTGTATTCTTGATTTCAGAGGGCTTCCTTTGCCTACATAAAGTACTTCATCTGCTTCATTTCTATATACATAAATTCCTTTCTTATCCTTCACATTTAACTCTATAATCTCTAAGTTATTTTGTCTTTCTTGGTTACTTTTCGGTTTTACTTGGATAAACTGAAATGAATTCCACAATGGTGTTGTTAATGGATAATATGCTTTTTTCTTTAATAGTTCTTCAATGTCCCTTTTCATATTTCTGCTTCCTAAGATTGATTAATAAGTATTAGCTTTAATTCCTCAACCGTTAATACATCATCTTTCAATCTATGTATCATTCTATGGCAGTTCGAGCAAACAGATACAAGGTCTTCCTTAGGATTAATAACAATCTCTTTACCTATGGTACTTAACGGTTTAACATGATGTACCTCAATAAAATCCTTCCCTCGCTCACCATAAATTTCTTCAAAATTGAACCCACAAGCAACACAACTTAGACCATGAATTTCAATTGCCTTTTTTCTATTTTCTGGATTTCTTTCATATCGCTTTCCATAATACTCTTTAACCGTCCCATCAGTATAAAAATTTTCTTCTTCAGCCTTTTCCGATTCAATATCATCGACTATAACCTCTTTCAAACTACGACTCTGCACTCTTTGATTAATAAGCCTATAAAGACACTGAATCACTAAGCTAAAATCGGATTCTTGTCCTTCTAGTATATTTATAACTTCATGAATGTCTTTTCCACTGAAAATACCTTTATGAACACTTTTTAACCCAATAAAGTGTAATATACCCATAGCTTGATAACCACGACTTTCATCTGGATTTAAACCTATAACATGTTCATCAATCCAGCGGTGACTTTCTGAATTAAATAGATATTCATAAACCACCCTTTCCCTAACAGAATCTGTGTAAAGGCTATATTCCCTTTTCCGTTGCACTGGTTCGAGATGTGGTACACTTATTTTAGAAATTGGCATTTGTCTAAGCACCCCAATGATTATTTTATATTTGTTAAACCTTAAGCCGTTTATTATTAATGGAAAGACAATTCATTATCATTTGTAATTGGCTTTAAATACATTATCACAATGCCAGTTCATATATTGCCGTTGACTCTCACTTATATTAATCCTCATATCTTCGTTGATATTTAGAAAAACCTTCGTTGCTTCATTTAAGCTTTCCGAAATCAAAATTCCTCCATCATCACCAAAACTAATATAGCCCTTATCAAATAAAGCATCATGATTTGGACACAGCAGCAATCCATTATTAACATCTAAGCGCTCCTGATTACTCGATTGACTCCATGGTTTGATATGGCTCGCTACTAAGAACTGCTCATCTGAAACCCCACATAATCCACATTTCTTTTCTCTTGTTAAGAGAGCCTTTTTAAAAACTGATTGACCAATTCTGGACTTGATGACTCGTTCTTTTTCAGTATCTGTTATTTCAAGGTTTATAGAAGCTTCAATATCACTGGAAACTTGATTTCTAAGTTCATCGTGAAAACTATTTTTAGACTCCCATAACCCCTGAAGTTCAATTGCATGCTTCTTCGATAATAAATAGTTTGTCTGCTGCCGAAGTCTTAAAATAAGCAATTCCTTTAAGATAGGGTGTTCAAGCAAGGAAAGTCTACTTATAAACTCCGCTCCAATCCTAACCTCAAGAACTTCTAATTTCACAGCTAGGTAAGCGTTCTTCCAATCGTCTGTGTACCAATACTCCTGCGCATCGCTGTCATCTGCCTTTTCGAGAGGTAAGCTCACTATCCTACATGCTGCTATGATACCTCCTGTCCCCCTTTTCCCTCCGTCAGACCTCCACAAAAATACATTATCATTTATCTGTATTTTATCAGCGAAATATTCTTGTCTTAATGACCACCAAATGTATTTATGGTTGCTAATATAGTTATTAATATCAAAAATACTAGGGTTCCCTTGAAATATCCATGTTTGCTGTCCTTGGGATACTTCCACATTTTTAAAAGTACCATTTTTCAATTCAATATTATTAACTTTCAAATACGCCTCTAGATTTCTATGTAATTCAACATTTGTATCTTTAACCCAAACATTCCCATTTGGTCTATCTTCTTTATAATGAACCATTGTTGCTTTATTTAGTTTAAAAATTAAAGGGTCATGGCTAATAAGCCATTCAAACGCACTATTTTTAGCTGCTGTTAGACCTTCGTGATAACTTTCCTCAATAATTGAATGATTTCTTAACAAAGTTAACTTATATCTCCTATCTCCTAGTTTAGCAGTAATAATATAATACTCGGTTTCTTCCCCCCTCCCTTTAACATATTCTTGATTTGCAAAACTTTTATTATACTTATCTACATCCATGTAATTTCACCTCCATTTACCAATTCTCACCTTTCTAGAACACCAGCACTATTTCTTGCACCATGCAATAATATTTGTCTTTTTCTTTTTGTATAAATTACTAACCCTATTACCATCCCATATCCTTATAAAGAAATTTCTAACATATAAGTAAATTGTACCATAGTAATAATTAGCTAGGCATTATATTTTTAATTCGTAATTATATAAATATATCAATTAAAAGATGTCGGGTATTTATGCTCATCTTACTCATACCATTCTTTTACTGTCTGATAGCTCTTCATCGTTTCGGATTATTTGTGACGTGTGGATGAGGGTACATAGGGTGTACTCTCACAATGCCCCCCTTAAAAATGTGGAAATATCCCCCTTATTCTCAGCATGAAGAAAGAGACACCATAGGGAACCTCTTTCTTAACTTTCATTTTTTTGTTTAATTAACTTGTCTAGTGTAGGTCTCGATACCCCTAGTTCCTTTGCAAGCTGCGACTTTGACACTTCTCGATTCATATATCTTTGGTAATGCTTGTCAAAGTCTGGTATTGATACTTCTTTTCGTCCTTTGTACTTTCCTTCTGCTTTAGCTATCGCAATACCCTCACGCTGCCTTTCGAGCATATTTTCACGCTCGAAATCGTTAATAGCACTAATCATCTTTAACATTAGTCTGCCTGTTGCCGTTGAAGTGTCAATGTTCTCTTTAATTGATACTAGTTGAACTCCTTTTAGCTCTAATCGCTCGACCAGTTCCAATAAGTCTTTTGTAGAGCGTGCTAATCTTGAGAAGTCTGCAACATAGATTGTATCTCCTTCTCTCGCAAAGTCTAGCATCTCTTGTAGTTTTGGTCTGTCTGCATTCTTGGCTGATACCTTCTCTTGATAAACCCTATCTATCTTGTACTGCTTCATCGCTTCGACTTGTCTTGCTTCGTTCTGTTCAACTGTCGATACTCTGATGTATGCTATGTTCACGTTCATCGTCCCTTTCGTGTTATCTGATGAATCAAAAATAGCATTTTGTAAATCTAGAGTCAAAGACTTTATTTTCATTTTGTAAATTTTTTATAATATCAATTTCAAATTTACAATTATGTAATGCTTATCGGCTGTAAATTTACAGCACGCTCTAAATTTACAAAAATCTTATCAAAAACAACCTATAAAAGGTTGTGATATCTTTTCATAGACAACGCTCAATAGTTACACTCCGTCATTTATTTTCTTTATCGACAATATCATTTTGTTATATCTAATTTATCACTTGACCGCACAAAATATCACCTGTTACTTGAGTCGTATCGGAAATTTACTATATGTCTGTGTGAATGGAAGTGGTTTCTACAAAAGCACCAACACCTCAATACAAAACTCTACAGCAGCTTCAAAGTATTCTCTACTTGTTACTTAGAGTGCTTTTTAGTTCTGCTCTTCTCCCGCTAGAAATCACCTGGATTCTCCTCAAATATTTTATCCCGCTTCATTCAATGACTACCAGTAACGCTCAACAGGGTTGAAAATGATGAAAAGGTGCGAAACATTGTTTCTACCCTTGGAGGTAATCAACAAGCTTGGTTTTTAACCGAAGATGGTCTTTACGAAGTTTTAATGCAATCACGCAAGCAGATTGCTAAAGCATTTAAAAAAGGAAGTCAAACGCATCCTTAAATCAATTTATCAAGATGGTGGGTATATTATGTTTTAGTGTTAGCAGTTATCAATGAACAGCAATTACTAAGAAAGCAATTTAGAGTATACGGAGATAAAGACAATCTCCTCTTCTTGGCTAAGATGTGATTAAGTGGGTTGAAAATAAGAACACAAATTAAACGATTAATGTTGTAGATGAAGATGAAAAGGCACTATATACAATGTATAGATTGGACCAAAGCACTCATAAACAGCAGTCTTAACCAAAGATGGGTTATACGAAATTATGTAGAAAATGGTTTATTTAAGATGAACCAAACTGTTAACACTCCTAATTTAGTAGAAAAATTAGTATAGTATCATAATCAACCCTGCACTTATTTTAATATAGATACTGAAAAAGACTTCAAGTGGCACAAGGACTTTCATATTTTAAAAATCACAACAACATAAGCGTTAATACAAAAACCAAACTCTCATATTACAAGGTTTGGTTTTTGTATTACATATAATTATATTTATCTCATTAATCTCAATACGTCTAAAGCTAATAAAATCTGAATTTCATTATTAATTTAAGCAGTGCTGTGTGGATGAATCAACCTACCCCATTTCCTACTTATGAACCCCATAAAGATGTGGAAAGCATACCCCCTATATCTTGTGTATAAAAGAAAATACTGTTTTTCAATAATTTCATTGCGATTCTTCCACTCGGATGTTAATTACTCTATTGAAATCTTAACTGGTTGTTACTTCTTGTTCTACATCCCATAACCTTATTAGAAATTCTCGTACATGAACTGGCACATTTGAAGTATATGAATCACAGCAATGACTACTGGAGTTTTGTAGGTTCGATATTGCCCGACTATGGACAACGTAAAGAATGGTTACGGATAAATGGTCCTACTTTAACATTAGAATAGAAAAGCCATCTCAAACAGATGGCTTATTTCATTAACATGTTATTTTTTGTAATGTACTGCTGCTAAATCGATTAGTTGCTGAGTCAGACTCTCTAACCTTTCCTTTGGACAAGGACTTACACGCAGCTGCTTCTTAATCCTCTTTCGCATTTCACGTTTTACATCTTCTTTATTTGTCCATTCCACTACTGCTTCTTGCTGAATAATATCCGTAACAAGATGCGTCAGTGCTTTTAAATCCTCTACATCGTCGTATGGGGGTATTTCTTTCTCAAGCATCTGATAAAACGGATATTGCTCACGAGTAAAGCCGTGTTTTTCACCCTTTTGTGCTGTATTTCGCATATCATTCACTATATTACGATATTCCTCTACTACTCATCAATATCTATTTGACGGTCTCTCCGTCGCTGGAGGAGTTCTTCAAGCCGTTCTTTTAAGGATGTATAGTACACAGGGTTTTCTTCCAACTTGACCCGTATTTCATGACGAATAGCATGTTCCATTTCAGCCGCTTTACCTTCTGATATCTTCATTTCCTCTATTTGTTTCTCAAATCGATTAGAAAGAATGTCAATTAGCTCGTGAACAACATCAATTCCTACCGATGCAAGATGCTCCTCTATAAGCAGCTTAACCTTTTCCCCACAATCACTAATATCCATCCCATCCATGCGATAACGAGACTTTGCAGCTTGTCGTACTTTTACTAAGAATTGTAAATCAGCTATATAATCTTGTGCCTTTGGACTTGGCATGACCATATCCATGCTGTCCGAAAAGCGTTTAAATGCTGTATCAAACTCGTTCCGTACATCCTCTGGCTCTAATGCTTATAAGCATGCTTCTAGGTCATCTTTCCGAATGTAATCGAAGAAACGCATCGCAGAACGGTGACGAGACTGTAATCTTGGTATTTCAGTATCAATACTTTGTAATGCTCCTTGTACATCTTCCTTATTGAAAATATTAAGTCCTTGCTCTAGGAATCTGGAAACACCTAGTAATCGACAATCAAACCATATGTCTTTTTGTCATACGTTCGGTTGGTACGGGCAATGGCTTGTAAGAGGTTATGTTCCTTGATTGCCTTGTCTAAATACATAACCTGCTCGATTGGAGCATCAAAGCCTGTCAGGAGTTTGTCACATACGATTATGAAGCATAGCTTATCCTCTGACATTGACTTCTTAAAACGAGCAATGACTTCTTTCTCTTCGTCCTTTGATAAATGATGTTTTTGGAGATGTTCCCCCATCATTATGACCCGCTGACATAATTACGAATTAAATCTAGTAGATTCTCTTTTGGTTACTCCTTTTATTTCTATTAATGCTACTTTAAATTCTGTTAATGATATTCTCTTTCTTACCGTAACTTTTCTAAACAAATAGAGAGCTGCCATGACTACTCTTTCAGTGGAATGAATAATATTAACAATCCGTTGCTTTTCAAATCCTACTTTTCAAACGTCATCCATGGTAATCTGATAGAAATCTTGCTTCATTTTCTGTATTCGATTAATTTTATCTGCGTAAACAAGCTTAAATTTGTCTTTAAAATCATCTTTATCAGATGAAAGCTTCATTATTGAAATAAGCCCTTCTAAGTGACTCCGAAGATATTGAATTCCTTCATCCGAGAGATGTTGGAACAAGCGGAATTTACGGTCAACACGTCCAGTTTGACTATTATGGATAAGAGGATTCATTTCGTCTAATTTCTCGAAAACATTAGGTGGTAACATATCATACACATAGGTGCGAGTAAACCCAGCAAAAAATTTGGGTCTTCTCTGTGTAGTCGGGTCATATGGCAGACCATAAATGCGAAAGATTTGTTCAAAATATTCACTATGAAATTCCTTAGAATACGGTCTTAACTCTTCAGATATGAACTCCTCTAATAAAACTTGTAATTCATCTTTCCCTCTAATACTCTGATAATTTGTCGCTTCATCGATGAGAGCAGTAATTCCGACTCTTGCAAGAGAGCGGAGTAATATCTTAGCCTTATTTAGTACATGTTGTTGTGAAGCGGTAATTAACCCTCTTTTCTCAGCCTCCATGTATATATCGCAGATTATTGGAATAGTATTCGCATCATACCACTTTCCAGTTTTCCCATTAAATTGAGCAACATCAAAAGGTGTAATAGTGTGTAGATGCTCTGGATACATATCCATTAAAAGCGCCGCTAATACTTTAGAGCCAATAATAGGAGGAAACCCATCAAGTCTTGTTTCACCTTTCCTTTTACGGTCAAGCGCAGCAAATAAACTGGTGTCTTTAATAACTCGTCGACCATCATTTAATACCGAACATTGTAATTTAGTATCACCTATATACAAATCTGATTCAACCACTACAGCTCTTGGAATTTCAACAAAATGTTTGTAACTTAAATCATTGTAATACTTCTCAACGAGTTCTTGCTGCTCTCTATTGAAATAGCAATCTCCATTTTCATGGATAGCAACATAGACTTTCTCTTCATCCATTACAAAATAACCGACTGCTTTTGCATGGGGCATCTTTAAACACTTCTCAACATAGCCATACGTTTTTAATTTCACACAGATTCTCCTTTTTTAGGTTCATCCCCTCATTACGTACTACCTATTATTACTCTTTTCCAGATAGACAAGGGCATCCTCTAACGCCTTTGACTCCTATGAAATAAGGGGTTGACCATTACTTTAAAGAACGAAGCTCCTTCAATAAATCTACCAACAATTGCTCTTCATCCAAATCTTTGAAATATATACCATTATCACGCAACTCTGATAATCGACACTGTAAATCTTCTCTTACTTTAGACAACTGCTTAATGACAACATATTTTTGTTCTAAGGAAATTTCTTCAGCTAACGTAGTATCCAATTCTAGCATTTTGCTTTCTAACTTTTCCCCCTCTATTTCATCAGCTAGAAAATCATTCACCAGTTTCTTATAAGCTTCGGAAAATTGAGGTCTAATAATAGATTCTGTTACACTTAATAAATTGAAATCAGAAAATACCTCAGCAAGACTTATTCCGGTATTCTCCAAAATTTCTATATCATGTTGATGAAAATGGTATTGCTCTCTCAACACTTTCATAAATAAGTCTATTTTCTTTATTGCTTTTCCTTCCGATATCTCATTAAACCATGGACCTTTTACAACTTTTATACCAAGTCTTTCTGCAATTAATACAAGGGTATGGTATATGGTAAGCCCATATGTAGGTATCTGCTTACTAAGCGGTGAATCATTCCATACCGCAAAAAACTGTTCTTCATGTAACGTTTCTTTATGTTTTTCTACTAACATACACAAATCATCAAGCAAATTTTTGGTATCGTCAATGTGTTGCTTCACGTACTCTTGAATTACCTCTTCATTTGACTTCTCTTCATTATCAACGAACATTGTAAACCTCCTCCTTATATAGAAATTTGAGGTACTTCATCTGATAAACGAGCACCATATCTTTATTATATTAAGAATATTTTTTATAACTAGTCTAAACATTCAAATTGTTTTATAATATACTTAACATCACAAATGTATTAGTGTATTAATGACACACTAATACACTAATATGCCAATTAACCCACAAAATAATATGAATAAAAACCACACAACTAGTTATATCGATATAAAATTTATAATTTACACAAAACTAATTCGAGTCGTGAATTTTTTAAACTTCCTATAGGCCGGTATTTTCATTACAATTCTCACGCCTTAATTACTTATTAATTTCATTACTTAAATACTCAACGGAATTTTTCCAATTATATTCATCAATATGCTAGAATATATCCAAGGAAACTCTTACACCTAACAGAGCAACTTCTTAAGGAGGTTGTTCTTACTGTGACAGGAAGTATAACTAGAAATAAACAAACAGGAAAATGGGATTTTGTATTTAACGGTGGGAGAGACCCGTTAACTGGTAAGCGTAAACAAATCAAGCGGAGAGGTTTTGAGTCCAAACGTGATGCTATGGATGAGATGACCAAACTAAAAGCGGAAATGTTAGAAAATGCGTTTCTCGATTTAACGAAAATGACTTATGCCACATACCTAGAAGAGTGGTTTCAAGAAAGGAAAAGTCGTTTACAGCAATCAACCTTCGAGATTCATTCCATCTTCTATCGAAACGTCATTAAACCCAAACTCGGTCATCTAAAGTTACAGCAAATCGCTCCCATCCAAATTCAAAAGTTTGTTAACGACTTAGTAAACGACACGTCCTATTCAGAACACACTATCCATCTCATCTTTCGTATTGTCAGTGCATCTCTCAAGAAGGCTAAGGTCTTGAAACTTATTAAGGAGAACCCTTCCACTGGAATTACTTTGCCAAAGATAAGGCAACAAGAAATCCATGTTTGGTCTCTAGAACAGGTGAATTTCTTTATTAGCGAAGCCAAGAAAATAAAACGTCTTACTCGTTGCCATATCGGATTCCTTATATCAATCTTTACGGGAATGCGGCAAGGAGAAGTCCTTGGACTAAGGTGGAAAGACATCGACTTCGATACACAAACAATCTTCGTAAGACAAACGCTGACACAGAACGCTAAGGTTAAGGCAGGAGCAAAGAATCAAGCAAGCCTACGCTCCATTCACATCCCAAACAAGCTGATTGATGAGTTACGCACTTATCGAAAACAACTATTACAGGAAAAGCTACTTCTTGGGCAAAGCTATTATGACAATGATTTAGTTATTTGCACAAGAGATGGCAAGCCTATGATTCCAAGGAACTTTAGAAAAGAGTTCTATAAAGTTGTAGAGAAGGTCGGTTTACCCAAGATACGTTTTCACGACCTGAGACACACTCACGCTACCATCTTAATTCAACAAAATGTAAATGTGAAGCTTATCTCGGAGCGGCTGGGTCACTCGGATATTCAAACAACGCTCAACACATACAGCCATGTCCTCCCCGATATGCAGAAATCTGTCTCAGATAAATTGGACAAAATTATCGGAATGTGACCAAAGGAGTGACCAAAAGACTTTCAAACTGCACAAAATCCAGTACTGATAAGGATTAATCCATCCAATACCCTTACATGCCAGAGGAAGGCATGATGGAGGAGCGTGAGCTAAAAATTCATCAATCCTCTCACGCACGCTATTTTGAGGATTTCTTAAAATTCGTCCAGTACGAGCGGTCCATGCCCGAAATTGTCAAAAACCAAGTCATGACCATGGTATATGACCGTATGGAAAACGTCTACGAGGAAGAAAGCGAAGAACGCCAGCAATTTGAGGAAGCGATGGAAATTTGGTCAGCGAGTCCGAAGCGTGAGATGATGGAACATTTCAGCACAGAAGAAGTCATGGAAGCAGCGGCGCAGATTGTGGAGTATGCGCCAGAAGTAGAGTTAAAACTAAAGGCGGACCATATTTCTGTGAAAGGCTTGCTGGCGGATTTTGGGGAGCAGATTCATATCGCGAAAGTGAATAATAAGTATGTGCTGATGATTGAAGCCGATATGCTAACCTTTGAGAAAGGTTTTTCACCGATTGAGTTTTTGAAGCCAGATGAATTGGAGAAAGTCATTAGTAAAATTGCTTTCAAAACAAGCAACGATTAATATGTGATACATCACTATTAAATACTTGACGCTTTTGTGCGCCGAGTATTTTTTATTGCGGATAAAATTATATAAACTAAACAAATACTACCAAGAGAATTCTATAATTTTCGGGAGGTGAGATTATGCATCAGCTTACAACAAAAGAACTTTCTTTTATGGAAGACGAAATCCGTGCAGAAGAAATTATCGCAAAAACTTTGAATTGGTGTGCTTCTCAGTGTACAGATCAAGAACTTAAACAGACTTTAGAACGAATTGCAGAACAACATCAATTGAAGGTCGCGGACTTGTCTCAATACTTCAATCGTTCTAAAATGCTTCAATAACTCGCAAAGGAGATTATACATGCCAAACAACATAGAAAAACGCGGTTTAACTGACCGAGAAATACTGCAACTCTGCTTAGAGTTGGAAAAAGGACGCTGTCATAGTACAAGCAATGCAATGTTAGAGACAAGTCATCAAGAGCTTCGTTCCATCTATCAACAATGCTTTGAAAACGCTAGCAACAGCCAATACGAGTTATATAAAATAGCAAATCAAAAAGGTTGGTATAAAACAGAAATTGCTTCCACTGAACAAATTGTTACGGTGCAGGAACACATGCAAAATAACTTGCAGCCGAAAGGTAATTTTTAGCATTTTTCAAAAGAAATCTTCTCCTTCAAGCAAACCGTAAGGGTGACAAGTGGTTTGAAGCTCACTCTTTCATAAAGATAACTGTATTTATGATGTAAAAACCTGAATTTGAGGCATATGCAATGTTTGACCAATTCAGTTTACCCTTACGGTTTGGTATAACTAATCACAAAACAATAACCAAACTTCTTTCCTCTCTATGTCTTGCAGCGCATGTCTAGGTTGACGAAATTCTAGACATTATTTTTTATCCGCAAAGCGTAATAGCTCACGATTTAACTTCTCCCGCTCACAATAAAACAAGCCATGGCCGCTTTCTTGGAAGGGAATAAGGTGTGAATTTTTAATACCAGCATGCATAATTTCTGCTAACACAAAAGGGCAGATTTTATCATGTATACCGTGACAAATAACAGTGGGTACATGAACGGCGGACAAATCCGCTCGCAAATCCTCGTCCCGCAGAGATACAGCGCATTGAATAGTGCCGTGCCCAGATGCCTCTAAACCCAATTGAAAAAACCAACTTTTAAAAGCCTCCGTAATATACCGTTCAAAAAATATGTCACCAAAGCTTTGGAGCATACTGGGTCGATTTTGATATGTATCTTCAATTAGCTTGTCTACAGCATCCTTCGTAAGTCCATACGGATACCCAGGACGTTGTGTGAATGCTGGTGCCGCAGCACCAAGTAAAGCTAATTTCGCGACTTGATGCCCGCTATGCCGAGCCATATAGCGAACAGCAATAGCTCCTCCCATCGAAAACCCAACTAAAACAAACGCTTTTAGCTGCAGTGTCTCGACAATACTTCGAATATCATCTGCAAGTCGGTTGTAAGAATAGCCGCTCCAAGGACGATCAGACTTACCGAATCCTCGTAAATCAACACCAATACAACGGTAGCCATGTTTAGGCAATTCATTATATTGATACTCAAACATTTTATGATTCACTGGCCAGCCATGCAAAAATAAAATCACCTTGCCATCCCTAGGTCCTATATCCTCCACAAATATGTTCACAATATGCTCCGTTTGGTTACTGGTTTCAACAGTTACATAGTAGCCCATATAATTCCCTCCTTTTGTCTATTTATTCTTTTTATATGTATGTAACTCGTACTGTATAGAGAACTTTTGATATAGTAGCCTCCGGTTTTCTTACACGCATGAGAAAACATGCTGATCTGCAGTTGATGAATCTTTTATTGTAGATAGCTTGCAAGTAAAATAGGACTTCGCTTACGCGAAGTCCTATTGCATCATCGGTCTTGTTTGTAAATAAATATCCAAGGCTTCATGTGTGCCCTTTGTAATTACATCTCTTGTTATTTTCGCCAAAAGCATATTATAAACCAGTCCGTTATCACCATAGCCAAAGATAATATGACAATTTGGCATTTCTTCATAATGACCGAGCATTGGTAAACCATCGTGGGTTCCTGCATAATAGGCACCTAAGTAAAACTCTGGTCGGACGTTTAGATTCGGAAAAAGTTTTTGAAATTCTTGCACAAGCTTATCGCGCTTGTGCGGTAATTTTCCTTCTCGTTGCATCGGACTAATCACATCGTCATCTAATCCCCCGATTATAATGCGATTATCAGCTGTTGTGCGCATATAAATATACGGTCTTGCCGTTTCCCATATCAGCGTACGTTCGTGCCAACTGCTGAAATCTTCTACAGGATTTGTAACAATAGCATATGTAGTAGTGAGCACCGCGTTTTTGTCCTTTTTAAAACTTAGTCCTTCATACCCGCTCGCAATAATAACATGCTTAGCTTTAATCGTATGGTTAGTTTTCGTATAAAATATCGCGCCATCTTCTTTGAATACTTTTCCATTAATGGCTGTTTCCTCAAATATGCGCACGCCTTTCTGCTTCGCCTTCTCCAATAGTCCAATTGTAAATTTATAAGGATTGAGTTCCCCATCATTTTGTACGTACAATGCCGCTCGTTTTTTAAATGGATACCACTTACCAATTTGTTCTTCAGTCAACATGTCTGCCATAAACCCATGCTTTTGCAAATACCCATATTCTTTTTCCAGCTTAGCTACATCTTTTTCATAGCTCGCATAATACAAGCTGGCACGCTGTACATATTCAGCATGAATATCTAGTGAATCACACGCAGATTTAATATCTGCAATCGCTTGCTCACACAGCTTGGTATGCCTGATTGCATTTGTTTCGCCAAACGAGTTCACAAGCTGATAGAGCATTTTATCCCCTAAGTATTGAACAAGTGCAGTATTTGTACATGTACTTCCGTGTCCAACCTTCCGCTGATCTACAACCACTACATCAAGTCCTGTATCTGCCATATAATATGCGCATTGCGCACCGCAGCTGCCCCCACCGACAATCAATGCATCACATGTAATATCTTCCTCTAGCTTTGGATATGCAGGTGCATTTGGATATGTTGTGAGCCAATATGGTTGTCCATTATATAGTTCCATTGTATAAACCACCTTATGTAAGAGATACTGTTAGCGTTTCCCATCCATATTTGCATAATGCATACCCTTCCATACACTTCTCATAATTGTTTTTCAAACTAAAGGGCTATTCTTTCCTAAATACCTGTTTGGGTATATACTAGTGTAGTATATCCTGTCATCTTAAAGGAGGTCCTTCCATTTGGGATTGCATAACGCGAAAAAACAAACAACTACCATTGATTCACAATATATTCAGCAGCACTTAGCGAATGAACGAACTTATCTCGCATGGCTACGAACGGCTATCGCAGTGTCCGGTCTTGGATTTTTAGTTGCTAACCTGCATTTTGCAGTACGCGAAGAGCTCACTGCGCTTGGAAATAAAATTGCCATTCTCATTGGCTTCACTTCCATTGTCGTAGGCATCATTATCATTGCTTTAGCTACATGGAGCTATTTGGTTAAGCGTAAGGAAATTAATGAGCAAACCTTTCAAGCAGTTGGGCCTATGACAATTTGGATTTCATTAGCTGTCATTTTACTTATTCTAGTCATTGCTTCCTACTTTTTGATATATATTGGGTAAAGACAAGGCTGTTTTCGCATAAATTGTTGCTTTCTTGACCATACTATTAAAAGGTTGATATAATGCGGTTCAAGGAGGCGAACAAATGTGTGGGAAGATGTGTATGAAGGGATTAGTGAATTGAGCAAATCAGAACAAATGGCGTTATTTAATGCGATGAAACAAGATTTGTTTCCAGAAGAACCAGATAAAATTACAGCGTTACTCAAAAGTATTCGTGAATCTCGATTCGCTTCTGGATTGGGCTGTGTTCATTGTGGAAGCACCTCGGTTAAACGGAATGGTAAATATCGTTCCAGACAACGCTATTTATGTAAGGACTGCGGAAAGACGTTCAATGATATGACGAATACACCATTCTCTGGTTCTCGCTATCCTGAAAAATGGGTGAAGTATGTAGAAATGATGGTCGAAGGATGTACGCTCCCTAAAATCGCTAAACGCCTTAAAATTCACATCTCTACCGCCTTCTATTGGAGACACAAGATTTTGAACGCATTATGTAGCCTTGGCTTTAATCAACTACAAGGCATTGTCGAGAGCGATGAAACTTTCTTTCGTGAATCTTTGAAAGGTCAACGTACAATCACCCATAGAAAATCCAAAAAACGTGGTGAAAAAGACAAGAAACGAGGGATTTCAAACCTTAAAATTGCCGTTGTAGTAGCACAAGATAGAAATAGTAATGTAATTGCACGGAAAGCAGGAACAGGACGTGTAAAAGCCGAAGAAATTGATACTGTGATAGGTGAGTATATTCACCCATCTGCTTTGTTGTGTACAGATACAGCGACGAATTATAAAAAGTTTGCCAAGATAAAAGGATTACAGCACGAAACGGTCAATGAGCGACAAAAACAGCGTGTAAAGAAAGGGATTTTTCATATACAGCACGTTAACAACTTCCATAACCGTTTAAAGAGTTGGATGGAACGTTTCCAAGGTGTCGGAACGCACTATTTGGACAACTATCTCTATTGGTTCCGCTGGCTCGAATTAGGCAAAAATGTAGCATTTGAAAAACGAGTAGAACAAATGCTTATTTCAGCGTGTCAGAAATCTAATTATACAACTGTTCAAATGTTAAGAAGTGCATAAAAAAGACCTCAGTTTAGAGGTCATAAGTTTATATCATACTTTTTCTTACTTTTTCAGGAATCATAACAACTTCCGTTTGTAAGTCAACAGGTCTAAATGTTTCATCAATACATTTATCCCAATATTCTAAATGCTTTTTATCAATCCAATGGTTAGATTGTTCAACTTCTTGACCACCTTCACCTTGAACTGAGTACCAATATAAGTATTCATCGCCATTCAGTTGTTCTCTAAATATCGTTTCAACAAACATTTTTTCGCCTTCAAGAGTAATAAGAACATCTTTCATATTTTCGTTTAAAAATTTTAACCATTCATCTACTTGTTCCGATTTACCTTCTTTGACTCTAAATCTGGTTAGTTCTACATTCATTTTCTATTACCTCATTTTCATTTATTTTCTGTCTATATTTTACCAATAATTTATCAAAGAACTAAACAAATCTTTAAAAACAACAAACTTTAAGAAAACAGCCTTATCTTTTATCTAGTTCTGTCAAAATTTTGTATAACTCTTCCAAATGTGTAATTTCATAATCTGGTATAACTTCATTTCGCTCTTTCTGATGACGATTAATCCAAACCGATGTGATACCTGCCCGCGATGCACCAAGAATGTCGGTCATGAGGTTATCCCCAACCATTACAACTTCCTCCTTTTGTAACGAAAGCAGCTCCAGTGCGTGTGCAAAAATGGATGGATCAGGCTTTCCCCTTCCAAAAGCTCCAGAGATTACAATATGATCAAAATAAGGCGCAAGTTGCGGTGTAATAGAAAGTTTTGTATTTTGTAAATCCGGAGAACCATTTGTTAGCAACAACAATTTATATGTACCGTGCAGCGCATCCAATACTTGAAACGTCTCATCATATACAAAGGGTCTGCTTCTACGCTCTGCAGGAAACCTTTCGGCAAGTTCTTCACCGAGCGCTACATTCTCAATACCAAGCGCACGTAGGCCTCTTGTCCAAGCCTCTTTTCGATATATAGGAACAATCTCCTTCATTTTACGAAAATTGTCCTCTTCATCTAAAAAGTTCCCCCACATCCCTTCAAATGGATTGATCCCAATCATTTGTGTAAACGGATATGTCTCATATGTTGCATATAATGCTGCTGCCTCTTTTCGTACAGCTTCCTCCAAAAGCTTTGGATCTGCGCCGCATCGTTCACTCGCAAAGCGGCATGTTGCTGCAAATGCTTCCTTTACACTTTTTTGATCCCACAACAGCGTGTCATCTAAATCAAAAAAAATAGCTTTTATCATATCATCCATCTCCTATATATTTTACAGAAATAAAACCATGTGCTCTTCATCATAGTATACATCGTTGTAGTAAAGCGCTTTCTCTTCTGTACCGAATACTTGAAAGCCTAAATTTTGATACAAAGCTTTCGCACTTACGTTTTCTGACACAACTGTTAAATTAATTTTGATGATGGACTCTACTTGTTGAGCCTGTTTAATGGCCGCCTGTAACAATGCTTTAGCTATACCCCTACCACGGTTTTCGGGCGTGACGTACATCGCGAAAATGGTAGCACGATGACAAAACTTCTTCGCTTGTTCCTGCATGAGTGTTACTACGCCAATTAATTCACCGTCCACAAATGCACCGAACGTATATTCCCCAGGGTTTATAAAGCGCTCCGCTATCTGTTGAATCGGATTCACTCGCTGTAAAGCTTCCTCGTAACTAGTTCCAAACGCTGTAGGATGGTTCTTAAGTGCTTCTAATCTCAATTCCCAATACCCTGCCGCATCATCAGGCTGCAACAACCTCACTTCCATCTACATCCCTCCTTCATATTAAAATTGATTATTACAAAAATTCTAAAATAAGTAAACAAAAAAAGAAAGTGGTCTTGGACAAGACCACTTTCTACAGTTCCAACACGCTGCTTAATTTTATGTCTGGATATTTATCTTGGAACATTCTATATACAAAGTCATTTTCAAATAACAGTACAGGATTCCCCTCACGATCTTCCACCTTCATTACGCGCGAGTCCAGCATACTGTCTTTTAGTTCGCCGCCAGTTACCCACTTTGCGATGTCATGGCGCATCATAATCATCTCCAAATCCACACCATATTCTGCTTTCATACGGTATTCAAATACCTGGAACTGAAGTTCACCAACCGCGCCTAAAATGTAATCACCAAAGAATGGTGTGCGGTAAAGCTGCACCGCACCTTCTTGTACAAGTTGATTCATTCCTTTATCAAAATGCTTATGCTTCATCGCGTTTTTCGCACGAACTTTCATAAATAATTCCGGCGGGAAGGTTGGCAGTGCCTCAAACTTAAAGGTATTGCTGCCTCCGACAATTGTATCACCAATTTGGTAGGTGCCGGCATCATACAAGCCAATAATATCGCCTGGATATGCTTCTTCTACTGTTTCACGCTCTGATGCTAAAAATTGCTGAGACTGACCAAGCTTGATTTTCTTCCCAGTACGAGATAACGTAACTGTCATGCCACGCTCAAATTTCCCAGAACACACACGCACAAAAGCAATTCTATCACGGTGCGCCGGATTCATGTTCGCCTGAATTTTAAAAACAAATCCGGAAAACTCAGGGTTGTTTACATCAATTTCACCTATGGATGATTTTCGTGGCTGCGGTGGTGATGTTAACTGCAAAAATGCATTGAAGAATGATTGTACCCCAAAGTTTGCAATTGCACTTCCAAAGAAAACAGGTGTTAATGTACCATTCTTGACTTTTTCCATTGAAAACTCATTTCCCGCTTCATTAAGCAACGTTAGCTCATCCATTAAAGACGGTAGCATCCCTTCATTAATGTGCTCCGCTACTTCATCTGTTACATGTTCGCCATCAAAGTTAACAAATAACGACTCCTCATTACCGCGGTAAACTTCAATTTGTTTTTCAAAGCGATCATATGTACCTTGAAATCTTTTCCCCATACCAATCGGCCATGTCACTGGGTAAGATTCAATTTCAAGTACCTCTTCGATTTCTTCTAGCAGTTCTAGAGGATCTTTCCCTTCACGGTCTAATTTGTTGATAAACGTTAAGATAGGGATTCCTCTCATGCGACATACTTTAAATAATTTAAGTGTTTGCGCCTCAATACCTTTTGTACCGTCAATCACCATAACTGCGCTATCAACAGCTGTTAGTGTTCGATAGGTATCTTCACTAAAATCTTGGTGACCTGGTGTGTCAACAATGTTAATATGATGATCACGATACGAAAATTGCATCACACTGGAGGTAACGGAAATACCACGTTGCTTTTCAATTTCCATCCAATCAGATGTTGCATATTTACCTGACTTTTTTGCTTTTACCGTTCCTGCTGAACGAATGGAACCGCCAAGAAGAAGCAGCTTTTCCGTCAGTGTTGTTTTACCTGCATCCGGATGCGAAATAATCGCAAATGTCCGGCGCGATGACGTTTGTATATTAGATTGTTCACTCATATGTATAGTCCTTTCCTTCATAAATTACGCTTCCTACTTTTATAATATGGAAATAGTTCTATTTAAATAGGCTGTGTTAAAGCCCAATGTTAATCATTTGCACTTGTTGATTGGAGTGAAGGGGGTGAGACTAATGCGAGGAACGCGAGCCCCCGTAACGGAAATCAACAACGAACTTTAACAGAGCCTGTAAATAAATACAAGTGCTTTTCACACATAGAAATAGAAACACAAGAACAACTTGTCAGATATCTATGTTCTTACCTCTTGCACATGCACTTGTTAAGCTCTGACCGTAACTATATATCAACCGCTCTTCTCTCTCATCTAATAAGCAATATTAGTTTTTTAGCTGATATCTATATAATTATAGCGCGCTTTCAATGGTACGTTATCCACTTCAAACTGTCAATTCCCTTGGGTAAAAGGAAAAGCTTGCTATTTTATCTATCACCTGTTATGATAAAGAAGAATTATTTTTGTTCGGCTTGTAAGATAACAAGTTTTCGTCTTGGTATTTTCAAAGAGCAAGGATAGTATTACAAGATGTGCACAGCACATAGCAGGAGGTAACATTATGTTACAAGGTACAGTAAAATGGTTTAACGCAGAAAAAGGTTTCGGTTTCATCGAGCGCGAAGGTGGCGACGATGTATTCGTTCACTTCTCTGCAATTCAAGGCGAAGGCTTCAAAACTTTAGAAGAAGGTCAAAAAGTTACTTTTGAAATCGTTCAAGGCAACCGTGGTGACCAAGCTTCTAACGTACACAAAGCTTAATAGCTTTTGAAAAAGATCCTGCTCTGCAGGGTCTTTTTTGTTACTTTATTTATACTACTTATCTATATTTTATGAAAAGTCGCTATTTCCTCGGTAAAATACCTTAACCTGTTGAGTCTGATAAGAAAGATATTTTTTACCCTTGTATTTTTATGTAATACAGAGTAGAATAGCACTATAGAAAAGCAATATACATGAGTAACTACAAAGTTTGACACGTAGCAATTGTTACCATATAATAAATTATCTCCCCTGCGATGTGCGTATGCTCTTCGTTGTCTCAAACCTATAAACATTTATCGGGAATTCAATATGACACCTTGCCAACATGCCTGCATAGACAGGACGTTGAAAAAGTGGATGAGGATGCCCACCTGCGAGAGCGGGTTTTGAGACACTAGAGTTACGGCAGAGCGGGACTTACGAAAAAAGCCGCTTTTTGCGGCTTTTTTTTGTTTGTCTCTGCTAAAGTCCCTGTTGATTTCAATACGGGGAATTTCTTTTCGCAAAGGTTTCACCTTTTCACTACAATCAACAAGTACCGATTACTACTATCAAGCTTTAACATAACCTTTTAATCCATATTCATAACATCGAGACGAAACTGATCGATAGGGCGCTTTGCTTCGCGTCTCTCTGTTGCGTTATCTCTTGGCTCTTCCATTTGCGCAATACGTTCTGTTGTCCCAAGATCATGACTACTTTTCTTTTCCTTCATGTTGTTCACCTCCGCGCTTATACAGGATATTGTTTCCATATTTTCAAAAAAACATGTACTTTGCTTCTAGCTGATTTTCTAGGTAAATCACACCGTATGAATACATCGGCTGCCGCCTTTTATCCGTAGGTGAGCCAGGGTTAAACAGAATAATTTTGCAGATCTTCCTCTAGCACGGATGGCCACTGCTTGGATCGTTTTGGAATATGAGTATCTGCAACTACAATAATTTTCATAATACACTCCAAAAACAATAAAAAAAATAAAATCTTTATAAATTATCTAACTTTTCTAACTTTACAACAATTTCAGATTGTTGTACAATCGCTACATACACAGCGAGTTTCGACATTTTTCTTTACAAGGAGGAGCAACATGAGCTTATTCAGAAAAAAATCCATACAAAGCTTAATTGAGGAATCGGGCGGCACCGGCGTTTCCTTGAAAAAAGATTTAGGTGCTTTTGATTTAACAATGCTAGGTATTGGTGCCATCATCGGTACAGGTATCTTTGTATTAACAGGAGTTGCCGCTGCAGAGCATGCCGGTCCTGCCCTGATTTTATCGTTCATTCTCTCAGGTCTTGCTTGTGTATTCGCAGCTCTTTGTTATGCGGAATTTGCTTCTACTGTTCCCGTAGCAGGTAGTGCCTACACATACAGCTATGCAACATTTGGTGAGCTAATCGCTTGGATACTCGGCTGGGATTTAATTTTAGAATATGGCGTAGCTTCTTCTGCTGTTGCGGTAGGGTGGTCTGGCTACTTTCAAGGTTTATTAGAAGGATTCGGTATAACGATTCCTACGGCTTTGTCTAGCGCCTATAACCCTGATAAAGGTACATTTATTGATTTACCTGCTATCCTTATTATTTTAATCATTACGTTCCTATTAACAAAAGGCGTTAAAAAATCTGCTCGCTTTAATACAATCATGGTTATTATCAAAGTAGCAGTTATTCTTCTCTTTATTGGTGTTGGAGCATTTTACGTAAAACCTGAAAACTGGACACCCTTTATGCCATTTGGTTTTTCCGGTGTTGCTACAGGCGCCGCAACAGTTTTCTTTGCTTACATTGGCTTTGATGCTGTTTCAACAGCTGCAGAAGAAGTACGTAATCCAAAGCGTAATATGCCAATTGGGATTATTGCTTCCCTTGCTGTGTGTACAGCACTCTACATTATTGTTTCCGCGATTTTAACAGGTATTGTACCGTACGACCAGTTAAATGTGAAAAACCCTGTTGCATTTGCACTAAATTATATTAATCAGGATTGGGTTGCAGGTTTTATCTCTTTAGGAGCTATTGTTGGTATTACAACAGTATTACTTGTTATGTTATATGGCCAATCTCGTTTGTTTTATGCGATTAGCCGCGACGGCTTGCTGCCAAAAGTATTCTCACGTGTAAACAACAAAACACAAACACCGCTCATAAACAACTGGATCATTGCCATTTTTGTTTCCTTCTTCGCTGGTGTATTACCACTTAACAAATTAGCAGAATTAACAAATATCGGTACTCTGTTTGCATTCATTACTGTTTCCATCGGCATTCTCGTCATGCGTAAAACGCAGCCGAACATTAAACGAGGTTTCCAAGTGCCTCTTGTACCACTTATCCCCATCTTAGCCGTTGCATTTTGTGGATATTTGGTTCTCCAACTGCCATTGACAACCTGGATTAGCTTTGGAGGATGGCTATTAATCGGTTTAGTTATTTACTTCGTATACAGTAAAAAGCATAGTAAACTAAATCCATAGAAACCAAAAACAGACAAGCCCTTGCTTGTCTGTTTTTTGCTATACTTTAAACTTTGCAATTCCCTTGTGAAGTCCCTCAGCCATTGCCGTCATCTCTTCAGCAGAGGCGGCGATTTCTTCGGATGCCGCCGACTGCTCCTTCGCTGTTTCAGCTACAGTTTGGAGACTCATCGCCATTTCATCGGTTTTAGACGACATGTGTTCAAACACTTGCACAATTTCCGCTGATTGAGTAGATACTTGTTGTATTGCCTCTTTAATACCTGTAATTTTATTATCCACATTCGTAAATGACTCATGAATATTTGTGAATTGCTTTCCTGCAGTTTGTACTGCTTCTAAACCTTGATTCACTTCACTCATTCCGTGCTGTGCTGCGTAAAATGCTTGATTCGCCTCCTCTTGTACCAACTTTACAAGAGCAGTAATATCCTGTGCAGACTTAGCGGATTGCACAGCAAGCTTCCGAACTTCATCAGCCACGACCGCAAATCCTCTGCCGTGCTCCCCTGCTCGAGCAGCTTCGATTGCTGCATTTAGTGATAATAAGTTTGTTTGATCAGCAATCCATTTAATGGCCTCTGTAATGCTGTTAATGTCTGTTGAACGTTTATTTAAAGACTCTACATTTTCTGCAACAGCATCAATTGTACTTTGAATAATTGTCATTTGCTTTGTCACTGCTCGAATCACATCTTGACCCTGCATAGACAATTCTGCTGCATATCCCGCTGATGCGGAAACATCCTGTACGTTTACTGCAATACCTGCAATATTTTGCGCGGCCTCGTGCAGTTGCATCGTACTCATATGGATATGAGAAAGCTGCTGCTGCATATCTTGTGATGTACGCTGAATGTGCTCAGATACTTGTTGCGTTGCTGCTGTGTTTTCTTCTGACCCTGAGGCAAGTTCGCTTGCTGTTTTTGATACTTGTCCGGCACCTGCTTGAATTTGATAAATAAGCTCCCTTAAATTTGCTTTCATTGTATTAAACGAATGCGCTAATATACTTGTCTCATCCTTCGTTCGAATTTGCAAATCAGAAATCGCTAAGTTCCCTTTTGAAATTTCTTCCGCTTGCGCACTAATTAACTTAATTGGTCTTGATAATACAACCGATAAGATAATTCCCACTGTAACAGATAAGATAATAGCACCAGCGCTCATCAGTAGACTCCATCTTAGCTTTTTCTCAATATCAGCTGAACTAGAAGCAACTACTTCGTCAATTTCACGTTGCTTTTCTTGCGCCAATTGGTCTGCAATCGTGCGAATTTCACGGGATACAGCTAAAATATTTTCTTGTATGGATGTTTCAATCTCATTTTGTTTAACTGCTTGTGTTAATCGTTTTTCATGTGCCTGTACCAATCCCTCAATTTGTCCTAAGTATTCCTTACTTTTCTTATTTGTTTCGTTTTCCTTAATACTTTGAATGCGCTTCAAAATGATACCTTGCTCGCTCTGCATCGCTTTCACATCATCCGCTTCTTTTGAAAGTAAATATGAGTAAAACTGACTTTCCAGTCGCGTTGACGATACTTGAATTAAGCGTGTTTTCTCTAAGTCCTTAGATTCAACTTCAAGCAGATGCGAATATTTATTATGCAGGGATCTCATTTCATAATTTGACATAATAATCACACTAAGCATCAATGCAATGACTAATAAAAAAGAAAACGAAATTTTTTGCCTAATATTCAGCTTCATCCAGGCGCTTCCCCCTTCAACCAGGTTTTAAGTATATGTATCTACTCTTTTATAATCCTAATACCGCATCACCTCTTTTTATCATTATATAACGATACATTTAAAAAAATAAATTTTTTTATTATTTTCTGATTAATTTCCTTTTAATAAAGTGGACTCATTTGCTAATACATCTGAAACGATAGCTGCATTTAATAAATGGATTTCTTTTGTCCATACCCCACATACGATGAAAAATAAAGATTATACTATAAGACTAACCTAATTAGCTAAACAATATAAACAGAAGCGTACCAACCCGGTACGCTCCTGTTTATATTATTTGATAGCTTCTAGTGCTACGGTTAAAACTTTAACAAGCAAATCCAAATCATCTTCTTCAATCGTAAGAGGAGGTGAAATGGCAAGCACGTTGTTATATCCGGCAACTGTTGCTCCGTTTTTACCAATGATAACACCTTGTTGCTTACAAGTAGCTATTACACAATTCACAAGAGCTACATCAAGCGGTTCCTTTGTTTTTTTGTCAGTTACAAGCTCAATTCCAACAAGTAACCCCTTCCCTCTCACGTCACCAACAAGCGGGTGCTGAGAAAGAGCCGATCGCAAGCTTTCTAGCAACTGTGCTCCTAGTTTGGCAGATCGCTGAAATAAATGTTCACGTTCCATAATTTCTAAGTTTTTGAGCGCTAGCGCGCATGCGGCTGGGTTACCGCCAAATGTATTAATATGGCGAAAATAATCATATTCTTCCGACCCTTTAAACCCTTCGTAAATTTCTCGTTTGACAGCAGTTGCCGAAAGCGGCAAGTAAGCGCTTGTTAAACCTTTGGCCATTGTAATAATGTCTGGCTTTACACCATAGTGCATAAAGCCAAACGGCGTACCGGTACGTCCGAATCCACAAATCACTTCATCAACAATCAATAGTGCTCCGTGCTTTTCGCAGACCTTTTTCACACCTTTCATGTAACCTTCAGGCGGCATTAAAATACCTCCGCCTGTAATAATAGGCTCCATAATCATAGCTGCAACGGTTTCGCTTAATTCCCACGTCATCGCATTATCCACGGCTTGCACAGATTGCAATTGCTCAGATGACGCCCCATCTTCGGGAAGACGATAACTATCAGGTGGTGCTACATGAAGAAATCCAGGTGCCAGCGGCTCATATTTATATTTGCGTTGCGCTTGCCCTGTGGCAGCTAGTGCTCCCATAGAATTGCCATGGTACGCTCTGTACCTGGACACAATTTTATAACGACTTCCTTCTCCTTTTTGCTGGTGATATTGACGGGCAATCTTAAATGCGGTTTCATTCGCCTCTGATCCACTATTGGAAAAGAAGATTACATAGTCGCCACCAAGCAGTTCATTCAATTTTTCAGCCAATGCGATAGCCGGACTGTGACTTTGCGTCATCGGTACATATGCAAGTTTTTTTAATTGCTCGTATGCTGCTTCCGCCAGCTCTTCGCGTCCATAGCCAACATTTACGCACCATAGGCCCGCCATTGCATCGAGATAACGATTTCCATTTTCATCTGTAATCCACGCCCCGCTTGCTGTATCAACAACCATTGTAGCATCTGGGCTATATGGGCGCATACCGTGCCAAACGTATTTCTCGTCTTTCACTAAAGACTCTCCGCTTTGTCTCGTTACCACTATATTCTCCCCCTTAAAAGTCAAATCGTGACGTAATCATTTTTTTCCGCGTGAAAAAGTTTACGCCATCTTTTCCATTTACATGTAAGTCGCCATAGAACGAATCCTTCCAACCGGAAAACGGGAAAAATGCCATCGTTGCCGGCACGCCAACGTTAACCCCAAGCATTCCCGCATCCGCTTCTTCTCGAAACTGTCGAATCGCTTTCGCATCCTTCGTATAAATTGTTGCTCCATTACCGTAGCGAGATTTCTCAATATAAGAAAGGGCTTCATCTAAATCCTCTGCGCGCAATACACTTAAAACCGGAGCGAAGATTTCTTCTGTCGCAATTGTCATTTCAGGTGTAACATGGTCGAATACAGTCGGTCCTAAAAATGTCCCTTCTGGCATAGATTCCATTTCCTTGCGTCCGTCACATAGAAGAGTGGCACCTTCTTTCACCCCTGCTTCAATATAACCAACTACTTTTTCACGATGAGATTCACGAATAACTGGTGTCAGCAATACATCTTCATCCATACCGCTTCCCATACTTAATCCCATGGCTTTTTCTTGCAGTTCATGTACAAACTTATCATTTTCACCCACTACGACAACAGCACTGCATGCCATACAGCGCTGCCCAGCACTGCCAAACGCGGAGGAAACAATATGTTCTGCCGCTTTTTTAATATCTGCGTCAGGCATGACAACATGATGATTCTTCGCACCCGATAGCGCTTGTACTCGTTTTCCTTGCGCTGCAGCACGCTGATACACATATTTTGCGATAGGCTGTGAACCAACAAATGAAATTGCTTTTACATCGGGATGATCAAGCAAACCATTCACTACATCATGAGCGCCATGTACAATATTTAATACGCCGTCCGGTGCACCTGCTTGTTTAAACAATTCTGCAAGGCGGTTTGCTAGCATCGGAGTACGTTCAGAGGGTTTTAAAACAAATGTATTTCCGCATGCAATTGCTAAGGGAAACATCCAAAGCGGTACCATCATCGGAAAATTAAATGGCGTAATTCCTCCAATAACACCAAGCGGATATCGAAACATTTCCGAGTCTATCTCCTCTGCAATACTGGATAACGTTTCTCCCATTAAAAGCGTTGGCGCACCCGAAGCAAACTCCACACACTCTATGCCGCGTTGGACTTCACCATACGCTTCTTTGTATGCCTTTCCATTTTCTGTTACAATCAGTTTTGCTAATTGTTCATGCTGCTCGCTTAGTAGGAAATGGTACTTGAACAAAATACGGGCGCGTTTGGGTGCAGGTGTATTCTTCCATGTCGCAAATGCTGCTTTTGCTGCCTGTACAGCCGCGTTCACATCTGCAACAGTTGAAATACCGACCTTAGCTATAACTTCTCTTGTAGCCGGATTTGGCACATCCAATACTTCCGTTCCTTGCGAATTCACCCAATTGCCGTCAATGAAATTTTTTAACACCAATGTATCCGTAGCCGTCATAAAACTCCTCCTATATAAAAATGGCTTTCTATTATTATCTCGTATCCTTACAGTTCCTTCATTAGACAGAATGTCAAATGTGCAACAGCATTTCTGCTACAAGTTGACTACTGCACACTCTTGTTTCCTGTTGTACGATGAAGCAAGCATCACAGACTGTTTTTGTATGTTTTCATTCGTTTTGTGGTAAGTAAGTAATCATAGGCTTGGAGCATAAATTCGATAACTAAACGCTTATCGGGCTTCATGAAGTCTTCACCGAGAAGCTGTTCAAGCTTTGTAATGCGATGATACAATGTTTGTCGTACAACAAACAGCTTTTTAGCTGTTTCCTGCTTAGAACCGTGACACGCTAAATACACACGTAATGTCTCGATCAGCTTTCCTTTGTATTTTTGGTCGTACCAAATAACAGGCTCCAAATATTCCATAACAATCTCTTGTAAGTCCTCATGCTTATACATGGCAAGTAAACGGTACATATGCATATCTTCATAGAAACGGCATTCACTTTGCATCACCTGCTGTATTTTGATGGTCTCCTTTGCAGTTTGAAGCGCTCTTGGAAACTCACCCAAAAACTCTACAAATTTGCCGATACCTACAAACACAGCATATTTCTGTTTTCTCATGAAATCGGTCTGTAACAAACGCTCAAGCGCTTGTTCTAAACGTTGCTTCGCTTTTCCTTCGCGCTGATTTAACAATATAACTGAAAGTTCATTTCGCTTTTCTGTGCATAAAGAAAAAAAGCCAAACTGTTCAAAAATCGTTCGAAACAGCAACTTATAGTAGGTAAAATCCGCATCAACGTCTTGAAATTTAGAAACGCATACTGTTCCACCTTTTGTAGCTACAATTCGGTGACTATGTAACATATCATGAATCTCTTTTTCTTCATATTCACCAGCTAACCAGCTATGTACCCATTCACTTTCTTCTACCCTTCTTTTCTCAGCAACATATAAATCACGCAGTAAAAATTGCGCCATGGCTGTTGCGGTCCGATCCAACATTAGTTTATCGTACTCTGTTACATCACGACTACCAAACAGGTATAGCTGTGCATAATCTTGCCCAAACAACCGAATACATTGTTGCAGTGTACGTTGCGTATTCGGGTTTATACAAGCACCTGCCGGACACAAAATTTCTGTTTCTTCCATTTGGAACAATACCCCATGACCTGTATGTTCGTGTAACAATTCCACAATCTCTTCATAGCTCCGCACAGATAGCAGCTTTTTATTGAGGATTTGTGAATAACATTCAAGATCTGTAATCATTTGATATTGTTTATTAATCAGATAGGAATGAATATCTTGGGTGATTTCCACATAAGGAACTTCTTCTTGAAACAATAAAATTGGAAAGTGGTGCTCATTTGCTAACGAGATAATATGGGGGGAAATAGAAAACGGTTGTCTTGTCATATCAATACATAGTGCTGCTGCTTGTATTTCAATGAGTTCTTCCAGAAAAGATACGAACAACGATTCATCCTCTCGCCAACCAAGGCCAGTAGATAAGATGAGTTCATTGCCTTTTAAAAGCGACTTAATATCGGTCATTTCCAAAATATGTACCCATTTGACAGTTCGATTCAACCCAAGGTTGCCTGCAATAATTTCCACATGTCCGAAATGCTTACGCTTCAACACATCACAGACGGTTAACGGGAAGTGATGCATATCTCCACCTCTCTTAACAGGTAATAGCTATACTATTCTTTCTTTTTTCTGCCATTCCTGCTCCACATAGATTTATACGAAACAAAGACCGGTTTCCCGGCCTTCATCGCAGCAATTTTACTGAAAAATATTTTCGTGCATCAGCTGTTTGGATATGCAATGTAATACGATCCTCCGCTTTTTGAAACGAGACGAAGGCACCATCTAGATCTTCATGCACACTCACAATTTGATATCCTCTTTCTAACAAGAAATCAATTTTTTCACGTTCTGCTATAAACTCATTGTAAGACATAGCATATCTCCTTTACATTGGTCGTCCTTCTTCACTCACAACCTCTATATCTAGCGGCATATCAATTTGCCAACCCCGAGCAACTGTAATTTCTAAGAGACATCATCACTCGGTGTTTCTAATTCTACTTGTCGATACGCTTTGAACCACCAGTATTTTGCTAGTATATAATAGACAACTGCACCTACAATAAAACCGACAACAAACAAATACGTAGCTAATGCATAGGTAACTGCTCCACCGATAATCCAACCGAGAAATCCCGCTATATTAACCCCTTTGTAGTAGCGAAATTACCCATCATGCTCTTATAAATCCGGTACATTGACTCGTCTTTTACGAAGTAGATAATAATCTGCGAATAAAATGCCTACGATTGCTGAAAGTACACCGCCTACAATGAGAAGTGCTGGAATAATAACGTTAAATAAACTCCAAGGCTGTGACTGCTACGCCTCCTGTTACTGGACTTTCAATCCAACTCCAAACGTCCCTACCTTCTTGCAATGCTTTATCGGACAACGTTGTATACATCCAAGTGGAAATTAAGATAATGATTGGTGCTGCTAAATCAGCAAAGCGTTCAACCACTTTAATGCCGAGGGCTGTGTTAAACACCTGCAGTACGGCAAATAATACGTAACTTTTTATCTGCATGAGCCACCGGTAATAAGCCCGGTGATTTTAAGTAATCTTCTCGTTTCGCCATATCGCTCCCCCTCTCCTATAGCACAGTTGCATTTTCTTTTGATGCGAGAGCCCCCCCATACTGCGCACGTTTAATATATTGACCTTGCCCTGGCTTTCCGACAAATTGTTTATCGCGCACAATAAATTTACCACGGCTCAGTACACTCACAGGCTCACCTGTAATACGCATTCCTTCAAACGCACTGTAATCTACCGCCATATGATGTGTGCTTGCGGATATGACACGTTCCACATGTGGATCAAAAATAACTAAGTCTGCATCAGAGCCGACTGCGATGGTGCCCTTTCGCGGAAACAAACCAAATAACTTCGCTATTTTAGTAGACGTAATATCAACAAACTGATTGAGTGAAATACGCCCTTTTTTTACACCTTCTGAAAATAAAATGCTGACTCGGTCTTCAATGGTTGGACCGCCATTCGGAATTTTTGTAAAGTCACCCTTCCCAAGATCTTTTTGACCATGGAAGTCAAAAGAGCATTGATCAGAACCTAGCGTTTGTAATTGTCCATTTTTCAAAGCCGTCCAAAGTGCCTCCTGATGGTGTTTTTCTCGTAATGGTGGTGACCACACGTATTTTGCGCCTTCAAAGTTTGGTTTCTCTAAGTAAGATTGATCAAGCACCAAATACTGAGGACACGTCTCTCCCCACACATCAAATCCTGCGTTTCGCGCCTCAGCGATTTTTTGTACCGCCTCACGGCAAGAAACGTGCACAACATACAATTGTGAATCTGCGAGACCTGTAAGCTGACATGCTCGGCCTGTTGCTTCCCCTTCTATCTCAGGTGGCCTTGTCAATGCGTGATAGATAGGCGCAGTATGGCCTTCTACGAGGGCTTGCTTTGTCAAGTACTCAATCACATCACCATTTTCAGCATGCACCATAACAAGGGCGCCTAATTTCTTTGCTTCAAGAAGCGTCCTATATAGCGTTCCGTCATCTACCTGAAACACATTTTTATATGCCATAAATACCTTAAAAGATGTAATGCCTTCTTGAATAACCTTTGGTAACTCCTGTAATACCTCATCGGTAATTTCACCTATCATAAGATGGAATCCATAGTCGATGACCGCTTTTTCTTTTGCTTTTGCATGCCATGTGTTGATGGCTGTTTGCAAGGGCTCTCCTTTGTTCGTCAAACAAAAGTCAATAATTGTTGTCGTACCGCCAAAGGCTGCAGCAATGGTTCCTGTCTCGAAATCGTCCTTCGTTACCGTACCGCCAAAGGGCATATCCAAATGTGTATGCGGGTCAATTGCGCCTGGAAATACATAACGTCCGCTCGCATCAACTACTTCCGCCCCTTCTTGTGGCAATCTTTTTCCAATTGCGGTGATCACACCATTCTCGATACAAATATCACCTTGGTATGTATCAGAAGCGGTTACAACGGTTCCATTTATAATCAGTTTTTTCATAATGCCCTCCTTTATTTTACTGGCTGATTTAACAGCGTACACGCAGATTGCCTCTCATTCCAAGTCATCGGTGGCAGCTCATGCGGAAGCTCTACCATAGAAATGGCTCCCTCCTCCGGGCAAACAATGGAGCATAGGTTACAACCAACACAATCTTCCTCTCGTACAAGCAAATACGATTTTCCCTTCTCGTCCTTCAACATATCAATACATTGGTGTGATGTGTCTTCACAGGCGATATGACACTTATTGCAGTTGATACATACATCCGTATTAATACGAGCTACAACCTTATAGTTCAAATCTAAATTACCCCAATCTGAGTAACGCGGGACCGCTTTTCCAACCAAATCCATAACAGAAGCAATACCCTTCTCATCTAAATAGTTATGGAGGCCATCAAGCATGTCCTCGACAATTCGAAAGCCGTGGTGCATAGCAGCTGTACATACCTGTACACCAGTTGCTCCCATTAACATAAACTCTACCGCATCGCGCCAACTTGACACCCCGCCCATGCCAGAAATGGGTACAGAAATGTGCGGATTCCGTGCACATTCAGCAACCATATTTAATGCAATCGGCTTCACTGCCGGTCCGCAATAGCCTCCATGGGCTCCTTTTCCCGCAACATGCGGGATGGTATTCCACGTATCCAAATCTACACCCGCTAGGCTATTAATGGTGTTAATCATACTCACTGCATCTGCACCGCCTCGAACAGCTGCTTCAGCAGTAACCGTAATATCAGTGATATTTGGTGTAAGTTTAACAATAACAGGTGTTTGGGCTACTTCTTTTACCCAATATGTTTGTTTTTCAACCAGTTCTGGCACCTGTCCGGATGCTGAACCCATACCGCGTTCAGCCATACCATGCGGACATCCAAAATTGAGTTCTAGTCCATCTACACCTACAGCCTCGACACGCTTGACAATTTCATGCCACTTTTCCTGCTTTGGCTCTACCATCAAAGAAGCAATAACAGTATGATTTGGGAAACGTTTTTTTGTTTCATAGATCTCCTTCAAATTCACCTCTAAAGGACGATCCGTAATTAGTTCAATATTGTTAAAACCTGCAACACGCTGCCCGTTAAAGCTGACTGCTGCAAATCGGGAAGAAACGTTTAAAATAGGTTCACCGAGCGTCTTCCATACCGCCCCGCCCCAACCAGCCTCAAATGCCCGCTGCACTTGATAACCGGAATTAGTGGGAGGTGCGGAGGCGAGCCAAAACGGGTTAGGCGATTGAATACCTGCAAAGTTGATTCGTAAATCCGCCATCTTATACCTCCTTTGGTTGTGCTTCTTTTTGCAATACCTCATGAATCGCATGTGCTGTTAATTTCCCTTGCTGAACGGCGGTTACAACCATGGCCTCCCCCTTCCCTTTTCCGAACACCACATCACCACATGCAAATACCTGCGGATGAGAAGTGCGATGCCCCTTATCAATTGTAAGAGCGCCGTCTGTATGATGGAGGCCAAAGCTTTCTATTAAGCTAGTATGGCGCTTTTGACCAATTGCTTTAATAACACCGTCTGCAGGTAAAATAAATTCTGATCCAGCAATCGGTATGGGACGTTTACGTCCATCTTCCCCTGCCTCTGATAGCTTCATCTTTATGCACTCGATTGCGGTTACCTTACCGTCTGTTCCGATAATGCGCTTTGGTACTGTTAACCAACGAAATTCAACACAATCCTGCTTTGCAAATTCATATTCAAAGTCGTAAGCCGTCATTTCTACTCTTGTACGGCGATATAAGATTTTTACATTTTCAGCTCCTAGTCGAACGGAACATGTCGCCGCATCAATTGCGGTATTTCCTGCACCAATAACAACTATATTTTTTCCAATATATTGAGTAGGGAGTGTCCGCTTTGTTTCTTTGACAAATTGAATCGCATCGTGCACGCCTTCCAATTCTTCTCCAGGAATATGAAGACTTGGTACGTCTCCCATTCCAATTGCTAATACCACCGCATCATATGTTGCTAGCAAATCATTAGGCATTATATCTTTTCCGATTCGCGTATTGACTCGTATCGTCACCCCAAGTTTTTTGACTTGTTCCACTTCCCAGCGCGCAATACTTTGAGGTAAACGGAAGGAAACAATTCCATACGTGTTTAATCCTCCTGCTTCTTCATCCGCTTCAAAAATGGTAACCTCGTATCCTTTACGTGCTAGTTCCCGCGCCGTCGATAACCCTGCCGGTCCACCACCAACAACCGCCACAGTTTTGCCGTTATATTTTCCAGGTGTAAAGAACGTTTGTTCATTCACAATGGCCCAATCTGTTGCATAGCGTTGTAAATTCCCTATCATAATCGGCTTTGTTGAATGATTTAAGACACAAGCGCCCTCACACAGCTCTTCCGTTGGACATACTCTTGCGCAACTGGCCCCTACTGGATTTGCTTCCATAATCGTCTTTGCAGATCCCTTCATATTGCCAGATGCAATCTTTTTGATAAAAGAAGGAATGTCAATTCCAGTGGGACATGCAGTGATGCACGGTGCGTCATAGCAATACAAACAACGATTTGCTTCTTCTACCGCCTCCCGCTTTGACAAAGCAGTTTCGATTTCTTGAAAGTTATTCTCTAATTGCAAATGATTCACCTTGTCTCCCCCCTTCAACATCACAAAACAAAGCTATCACGCTAAGCTTTTTATAATTGTAATAATTTTCTGATAAATTTACATTAGACAATCAGTTAAATGATTACACAAGCTCATTTACCACAATGTACAGGAATATTGTCAGAAAATCTGACGTGAACTAGAAAAGCGCAAGCGGCTCGTTTAGCTTCATAAGGCAGAGGTTCCTGGCACAAAAAGGCGTTTTTTGCCTTTATGGGCTGGGGTTCTCTGACTGAAGAAGCTAGCCGCTGGAGCTAGACAATAGAAAAGCGCAAGCGGCTCGTTTAGCACTTATCATGAGTATGAGATTACATGTTCCTATAAAAAAAGAGACATTTGTAGTAATTTTCATCTACAAACATCTCTTTTTAGAATGATTTGGCGATTTTCACACACTTTTTGGTGACTCTAGCACATTATCTGGCGACTTGGATGAGTAATTTGGCAACTTTCCTAAATAATTCAGTAACTACAACATATTTTTAAATTTTTTATACACTCGATAAGAGTACCTGACTAGATCAAGCAATGTGTAGGGCACTTTAATGCGCCGTTTATAAAATAAAGGAAGATATATACGATAATAGGCTCTAACAAGATCTCTCCATTTGGTGTCTTCTCCTTGTTTATAAAAGTCTGATATGTCAACTACGTATCCTCGACCATTATGCATCATTACATTTTTACCGTGCACATCAAACGGATTAAGCCCTCTCTCTTTTGCATAACAAAGCGCTTCATTCACATCTATAATTACAGATTCTGGAATGGGTAGACCGCGATGAAATGCATCATACAGCGTCATGCCATATAACCTTTTCAGTACCAGATATACATCTCCTTTATACAATAACTGAGAGTACGCAGGATGTTCACCAAGCCTTCTATATACCTCCGCTTCTTTTTCTAAACCAGCAAAATCCCTGGCATATACCTTTACAACCCAATGCGGATAATTTATATGTGTAAATACCCCTGCGTAGTTGCCGGTTCCTACACATTCCCATTCACTAGGAATTCGAGTAATACGCACAGGATCATATACATATTCACTTTCTAATATCAATTCGGGTAATAACTGCTGTTCAATCATGTCTGTAAAGCTGTAGATGTTGTTCATATTTCCCCCACTGCAGAAACATCTGCGTTCTTACTAACTTCTTTTTATATTTACTTCATTACAATCTAAAAAATAATTTATTCTTTTAATATATACCTTGAAAACATCTTCACTATCTTCTTTGTTTTTAGTATAATTTTTGTATATTTAAATATTTTTCTATTAAGAGATTGGAGATTGAATTATGAGTCCATTATTTTTTAAAAAGAAAACCAAAAGTGTTTTCTTACTCAGTGATTTACATCAATATGAAGAGAAAGTAAGCCTATACAAGGATCATGCCGCCTTAAACAAACACATTGATATGATTGGATTAGAAAAAAAAGATCTCGCCGTTCTAGCACTTTTACAACCTATTATACAGCAACATATGGAAGAAATTCTAACCGATTTTTATAAAAACATTGGTGCTGAGACACGTTTATCAGCGATTATTAATGAAAACAGTACAGTAGAAAAATTAAAAGGTACATTAGCAACGCACATTAGTGAAATGTTCAGCGGTACAGTTGATGCAATTTTCATGGAAAAAAGACAGAAGATTGCAATTACACATTTCCGAATTGGTCTGAAGCCAAAATGGTATATTGCTGCGTTTCAAAATTTACTGATGTATGTATCAAATATTATCTCACTTCACGTTAAGGACCTAACAGAATACAAGTTTGCTATGCAGGCTGTTTCTAAGATGTTTATACTAGAACAACAGCTCGTACTCGATGCATATGAAAACGAGGTTACACAAACAGCGGAAGCAAATACGCAAAAACAACAAGCACTTCGTAACAATCTAAGCGATGTTGCGCAGCAATTGGCAACGGTTGCCGAACAAACAAGCCGTTCTGTTTCTGCTATTAATGAACAAACAAAAGATTTAAATGGTATGTCTGTACATACTTTAGAGATTGCAGCCACAACAGAAACGGCTGCTGAAAAAGGAAAACATGACTTAGATAATCAGCAAACATTGATGAACCGTATTCAAGAAAGCACAGAAGATATTATGGATAAAATCACCGTACTTCATAATGTATCAAACGAAATTCATAACATTGCAAGCATTGTTACCGCGATTGCCGAACAAACAAATCTGTTGGCGCTAAACGCAGCCATTGAAGCAGCGCGTGCGGGTGAGCATGGTAAAGGTTTCGCCGTAGTAGCAGACGAAGTTCGCAAGCTGTCTGAAGAAACCAAGGTTTCCGTTTCAGGTGTTTCCGATTTAATTGCTAAAATTAATGAACAAATTGCTATGACGTCTAATCGTATGAAAGATGTAGCTGAACTGATTAAGCAAAGTCACAGCCAAACAGAAAAAATGAGCGAATCATTTGAAACAGTACTATTAAGCATTCATTCTAATAAAGCACAAAATGTACAAACACAAGAAGAATTACTTAAGATTTCACGTATGATTCAAGATGCCAACGAGGCAGTAAAACAGGTGTCCTCTTCTGCGGAAGAATTAAACACACTGTCAGCGCAATTGTAAAAGCAAAAGGATTGAGCACATTCGCTCAATCCTTTTGTTGTATCTCTATCCCTCTCTTATTATAATAATGATAGAATTATTGTATTATAAGGGCATGTAGTTTTTTCGACATATAACTAGAACAGCTGGTTAGATATTCGGTATGGGCAGCCCTTTACCCTGACTGCAACTACATATCGCCAGTTTTTCTTTCCTCACTACCAAGAATGTCGTTTTTCTATGTGTGTTTATACAGAAAGGTGGTTTCCTTTGAAGAATAGAGTTGCGCTATATGATATTATTTTTTTTCTTGTCTTCCCGCTCGTTGTATGGAATTATGGTCGTGATATAATTGGTGACTATTATGCAATGCTCCTTTCTTCTGTACCCGGTATCATCTACAGCGTATATCGATTTGTGGTTTTAAAGCAATTCAATGTATTCGGTATTTTTATGCTTGCAAACTTAATACTTGGCGCACTTGTAGATGTTCTGGCAGGTTCTGCTATACAGCTTCTTTGGAACAATGTGTACTATGCATATGCCTTAGCTGCTGTATTTGCATTGACAGCACTGTTTCGAAAACCACTTGCCTTGTACTTTGCATTGGATCTTGCGGAGCTGCAGGGTCAGGACCGAGGCAACCTACGTGAACTGTTTATGAGCAAGAAGCTGTTCACTGTATTTCAGCTGATTACACTCGGCTTCGCTGTTCGCGATATTGTTTTAGCCACCTTAAAAGTTTGGCTCATTACTGAATACGGTGTAGAAGCGTTTGATAAAGGCATTATTTTACGTCAAGCTATTAACTGGGGATTCTCAGCTATTTTTGTAATTGGGTTTTTATATGTTGCCAAAGCGGTGCAAGATGCTTCACCATCAGAAGAATCATTGGAAAAAAGCAACTGAATTTAGTTGTTTTTTCTTACCTACACGTTTGCTATGATATAACAAAAGCTGGGGGGGACTACATATGTTTTTTGCTTTTCAAGTAGATGAAGATATTACATTACGACTACTCGACATGTCGCAGGCTGATCTCATTTTTAAAGCGTCAGACACTTCTCGTGAACATTTGCGACGCTGGCTCCCCTGGGTAGACGACACCCATACGGTAGAAGATACAAAGAAATTTATTCAAGCAACAATGGATCAATTTGCGCAGCATAAAGGGTTTTGTACAAGCATTTGGTGGCGCGATGAGTTTGCCGGTATCATTGACTTTCATGGTTTACATACAACACTCAATAAAATCGAGATTGGCTATTGGTTACTTGAAAAACATCAAGGAAGAGGAATCATAACAAAGGCCTGCCGAGCTTTTGTAGATCATGCTTTTTCCGTGATGAAGCTAGAGCGCGTTGAGATTTTGGCAGCAGTCGGAAATACAAAGAGCCAAGCAATTCCAAAGCGCCTCGGCTTTAAGCAAGAGGGAGTCCTTCGAAAGTGCACAAAAACCTCAGAAGGACTTGAAGATGTTGTTATCTTCGGGCTATTAAAAGACGAATGGACAAAACAAGAGCACTAAATCAGCGCTCTTGTTTTGCCCATCTATTATGTCTCCCTATGTTTTCGTACGCATGAAGTGACCCTTCCCCCTAGACATGGATAGAAGCATGATCGGTTTCTAAACACTCAGCAGTAATAGCTATCCTCTATATATAACAAGCCACCAACGCTTCGTTGTCACAATCATTATGGTGCCTCCTTTATTTTTGAATTTCGACATAAAATACATCGTTCCCCTTATAACTCCAACCTCTTAACAATTTTCTTGGATTTTTTTCATTTTTCGCACTTTCCCAATTTACACTTGTAGAAATTTCTGTTAGTTTGTAGAGAAAGGAGGGATTTTTTATGCGATATGCTATTGTAACAGGGACCTCTCGTGGTGTGGGGGAAGCAATTGTACGCAGACTTCTAGAGCAAGAAATCATTGTATTTTCCGTTTCCAGAAGCAGAAACATTTCACTAGAAGAATTTGCAAAGCAAAACAATACCTTGTTTTACCCCTTCAGCTTTGACCTTAGCAATATTGATAGCATTACAGACTTAACAGATGAAATTTTTGCATTGATGGACGCAGACAGTGCACAAGCTCTTTATCTAATCAATAACGCTGGTATGCTTGCACCTATGAAGCCCATTGAACGAGCGGAAACAAAACAACTTATCACAAATGTACATGTTAATTTGTTGGCACCTATGTTACTGACTCACGAATTCTTAAAACGTACACAAGATGCACCTGTCGACAAGCGTATTGTTAATATCTCATCCGGCGCAGGGATAAACCCTTATTATGGCTGGGGGGCATATTGTACAGCCAAAGCAGGTATTAATATGTTCACACGTTGTACAGCGCTCGAAGAAGAAGGAAAAGAGTACCCGGTAAAAGTAATTTCATTTGCACCCGGCGTAGTTGATACAGACATGCAGGCTGAAATTCGCAGTACCGATAAAGAAGATTTTATGAACGTAGAACGTTTTCATGCTTTGAAAGAAGAAGATAAGCTCCTTTCTCCCGACTACGTTGCGCAAGCGGTTGTCAATTTACTCCAAGCTGATGATTTTGAACAAGGCGGTGTCATACGCATTGATGAAAAATCATGAGAAAAGCCTGCACAAGCAGGCTTTTCTTTTATAAAAATACCTTTTCTTCAATCTCGCGCACGAGCTTCTTCACAAATACTTCGGCTGAAAGACTTACTGAATCCGGTTGTCCATATTTCCGCGCATTCACAGTTTCCTCCGCTGCTTCTTGGTCGCCAACAACGATAATATACGGTATCTTTTTTATTTGTGCTTCTCTGACCCTGTAGCCCAGCTTTTCTTCTCTTACATCAAGCTCTACACGTATACCTGTTTGCTGCAGTTTGCTTTCAATTTGCTTAGCGTACGCTGCATGCACGATATGAGATACCGGGATAATCTTTACCTGCACAGGCGCCAGCCATAAAGGAAAAGCCCCAGCAAAATGTTCAATCATAATTCCAAGGAAACGATCAATGGAACCGAACACGGCACGATGAATAACAACAGGTCTTTGCTTTTGATTTTGCGCATCTACATAATGCAAATCAAACTTTTGCGGCATTTGAAAATCCAGCTGAACTGTTCCGCACTGATGGCTTCGATGCAAAGCGTCTTTAATGTGAAAATCAATTTTCGGACCATAAAATGCACCATCACCGTCATTAATACGGTAAGAGTATCCTAGTTTTTCCAAAACATTCTGCAGCGCTTGTTCTGCTTTTTCCCATTGACTATCTTCTCCCATGGAATTCTCCGGTCTTGTAGATAGCTCTACTTCATATTTAAAACCAAGCGTACGATATACTTGATCGATCAGTGCTACAGCTGCTTGAATTTCATCTTCTATCTGCTCAGGCGTAGCAAATATATGGGCATCATCCTGGCAAAATGTGCGAACTCGAAGCAGCCCGTTGAGCGCTCCGCTGTATTCGTGGCGATGCACTTGGCCAAACTCTGCCATACGTATCGGCAGTTCTCGGTAGGAATGCAGTTTATGTTTAAACATCAGCATATGCCCAGGACAGTTCATCGGCTTCATCGCAAAGCTCGTATTATCCACTTCTGAAAAATACATGTTTTCTTTATAATGATCCCAGTGCCCTGAGTTTTCCCACAGTTTACGATTCATCATAAACGGTGTTCTCACCTCTTGATAGCCTCGCGCTTCTTGTAAACCTCTTAAAAATGCTTCAAGCTTGTTTCGCAGTAGCTGTCCTTTCGGCAGGTAGAATGGCATACCAGGCGCTTCCTCTGAAAACATAAACAATTCGAGTTCGTTGCCTAGTTTACGATGATTTCGCTTTGCTGCCTCTTCTAAAAAAACGAGGTGACTCTCTAACTCTTTAGATGTTGCAAACGCAATACCATATATACGCTGTAATACTTGTTTGTCACTCTCACCTCTCCAATAAGCACCGGCCACATGTGTTAATCGAAATGCTTGTAGTGCACCTGTTGACGGTACATGGGGACCACGGCATAAATCTACAAACTCTCCCTGTCGATATAATGTGATGCTTTCTCCTGCTGGAATATCCTGCAGAAGCTCCAACTTCAGATTGTCATTTTGAAACAATATTTGCGCTTGCTCACGACTCACTTCCAGTCGTTCAATCGGCAAATTTTCTGCAACAATATTCTTCATCTCTTGCTCAATTCGCACGAGGTCTTCGGCACAAACACGTTCTGTCAAGTCCATATCATAATAAAATCCATTTTCAATTACAGGACCATCTCCCAATTTTACATCCCCATACAACCTTTTTACTGCTTGGGCCAAAACATGTGCAGCAGTATGTCTCATCATATCAACGCCTTCTTTGACTGACGATGTAATGATTTCTAGCATCGCATCATGATAGATTGGTCTTTGTAAGTCAAACAGCTCGCTATTCACCTTTGCGCCAAGTGCTTTCTTGTGTAAACTAAGACTAATATCAGCTGCAATTTGTGCAGATGTAATACCTTTTTCATACGACTTCTTCTTTCCATCTGGTAAAGAAATTTCAATACGTTCCATTCTACTCACTCCATTTTCCATTTTGTCTAAAATATAAGCTCTGCTAAAGTTTATTGTCGATTTCCGTTACCGGGGTTCGCTTTCCGCGGGCGGTCAGGGAACCTTCTCAGTACTATGCGCCTGCGGGATCTGCCTTGGACTCGCTCTTTTCCGGCAGGAGTCTCACCCCCTTCACTCCCATCAACAAGTGCCCATTAGTAACATGAGGCTTTAACACAGCCAAAATATAAAATAGCGCACTCATCCCTGTAATAGGGACGAATGCGCTACACCCGTGGTTCCACCCAAATTCCCGTCATATGACGGCTTTGTTTACCTTAACGCGGCTTAGACGGCACCGGTTCACCAATGCACTCCAAGGTGGTAAATGATTTTCCTGCGTTAGAAAGCTCTCAACTCTGCTTCCCTCTCTGTAAACCGGTCTCAATCATTCATGTCCTTTTCTTCGCTTTTTCCAAATAAAAAACACATTCATCCCTATATAATAGGGACGAATGTGTTACACCCGTGGTTCCACCCAAATTCCCGTCATACGACGGCTTTGTTTACCTTAACGCGGCTTAGACGGCACCGGTTCACCAATGCGCTCCAAGGCGGTAAATGATTTTCCTGCGTTAGAAAGCTCTCAGCTCTGCTTCCCTCTCTGTAAACCGGTCTCAATCATTCATGTCCTTTTCTTCGCTTTCATATGTTATTTTATAATATACACAACAGTCAAAAAGTTTGCAAATATTTTTTGAAAGTATTTGCAATAACATGCCTATTTTGCAATACGTCATTGATATATGGGTTCATGTAGTGTTTCTCATAGATACGCAACTAGAGAATAAAAAAGCTAAAGTGACTTAACATAGGCATCTTTGAGGTACTACCTCCATTACATCGTCCATTCTTCTCTTCTTAAGAAAAAATTTTTTATTTATGCTCATCATTATGTGCAACTTCCTGAAAATTATATCGACTATATAAAAAAACTGCCGGTATGTTGACCGACAGTTTTTTGCTTAGATCATGTATACACGTGCTTCGTATGGTTGCAATTCAAATGCATGCACGTTTTCATGTACTTCTACATCATAGTTACATAGTACTAGCTCACTTGTAGACAAGCTAAGACCTGTACATTCATAATTCGCTGTTTCTTTAGATAAGTTTGTAATAACGACTGCCTTCTTATCTCCAAGTGTTCTTGTATATGCGTACACTTGTTTATCTTCTGGCATAATTAAATCATACGTACCGTAAACCAATACTTCGTTTTCTTTACGCAAACGAATCATGTTTTTATAGAAGTTCCAAACTGAGTTTGGATTTGCCATATCGTCCTTCACGTTAATACTTGTATAGTTTTCGTTAATGCCAATCCAAGGTGTTCCCGTTGTAAAGCCTGCCTTTTCTTCATTACTCCACTGCATTGGCGTACGAGAATTATCGCGAGAGCTGTTCCAGATGACTTCCATAATTTCTTGATGAGATGTACCTTTTTCGCGCTCGATTCGGTAGAAGTTTTTAATGGCAACGTCATCGTACTCCTCAATTGTTTCAAAACGAACATTTGTCATACCAATTTCTTGTCCTTGGTAGATGAAAGGCGTACCTTGCATTAAGAAATACATTGCCGCAAAAGCTTTTGCACTTTCCACACGATATTCTTTGTCATTGCCCCAAGTGGATACAACACGCGCTTTATCATGGTTTTCAATAAACAAGGCATTCCACCCGTTGCCTTCAAGGCCCTTTTGCCATTTCGTTAGCGTTTTCTTTAAGGACACAACATCGATGGTACCAACATTGCTTTTATCCCAAAGATCCAAGTGCTCAAATTGGAAAACCATGTTGAACTTACCATTTTCTTCGCCAACCCACTCATCAGCTTCTTCTACTGTTACACCGTTTGCTTCACCAACTGTCATAATATCGTATTTGGCAAACGTTTGCGCTTTGAGTTCTTCTAAAAACGGTTGAATGCCGGGCTGGTTCATATGACAATCAAACGAAGATACATAATCTAAGTTATCTGGGTTTGGCATATCAGGGAAGCCTTCGCGCTTTTTAATGTGAGAAATGGCATCTACACGGAAGCCATCGATTCCTTTATCAAGCCACCAGTTGATCATTTCGTACAAGGCATCGCGCACTTCTTTGTTTTCCCAGTTTAAATCTGGTTGTCTTCTCGAGAATACATGTAAGAAGTATTGCTTCGTTGCTTCATCATATTCCCATGCAGAACCGCTAAAGATACTTTCCCAGTTATTTGGTTCCTTTCCACCTTTTCCGTCACGCCAAATGTACCAATCGCGCTTTGGATTATCTTTTGAAGAACGAGACTCAATAAACCAAGGATGCTCGTCGCTTGTATGATTAATAACAAGGTCAATAATGAGTTTCATGCCGCGCTTATGCACTTCTGCAAGCAACTTGTCGAAATCAGCCATTGTACCAAATACTTCCATAATATCTTGATAGTCGCTGATATCGTAACCGTTATCATCATTTGGTGATTTGTAGAATGGACAAATCCATATGACATCGATTCCAAGTTCTTTTAAATAATCTAACTTTTCGATAACACCCGGCAAATCGCCGATACCGTCTCCGTTTGAATCCATGAAGCTTCTTGGATATATTTGATAAGCTGTCGCTTCTTTCCACCAGTGTTTTGTCATGTTTCCGTCTCCTTGTTTCCTAAGTTGTACAATATATAATGCTACAAAAATGCAAGTAAAACATCAATAGCAAGTTAAAAGGAAAAGGAATTTTTTTATTTCCTTTCCCTATTTTTTCATTTTTTGTAATATACCACTGCATCATACGGACGCAATGTTAATGTTTTTTCATATACCTCATCATTGGCAATGAGCACATCAGCATGTTGGATTTCATGAAGCAGCGCCTCATCTTCAATTGTCTGCACCTGATTGCTAAAGTTACAGAGCACAATCAACTTTTCATTGTTCCAAGTACGATTATAAGCAAAAATGGCACTATGATCGCGATGTAGTAACTTGAAATTACCCTCTGTAATAATATCAAGCTCTTTGCGAAGCCCAATTAATTTTTGATAATAATAGAAAATAGAATTTTTATCTGCGAGTGCTTGTTTAACGTTAATTTCTAGATAACGCGGGTTTACACGAAGCCACGGCGTCCCTGTTGTAAAGCCACCGTTTTCACTGTCATCCCACAGCATCGGTGTTCTCGCATTGTCACGTCCTTTTACATAAATAGATTCCATAATATCTTCATGGGCATAGCCAAGCATCGAACGCTCTTTATACATATTCATTGTTTCTACATCTTCGTAATCCGATAAATTTTCAAATCGTACATTGGTCATCCCAATTTCTTCGCCTTGGTACACATACGGTGTACCTTGCATCATATGCAAGCAAGTGCCCAGCATTTTGGCTGACTTTTCACGATATTCTTGGTCGTTACCAAAGCGGGAAACAATGCGCGGCTGGTCATGGTTATTCCAGTACAAGCTATTCCAACCCTTACCGTGCAAACCCGTTTGCCATTTATTTAGATTATCCTTTAAATCCACCAAATCAAGCGGCTTTAAGTTCCATTTGCCACCCGGTGCACTATCAAGGTCCATATGCTCGAACGTAAAAATCATATTGACTTCGTTTCGTTCAGGATTTGTGTATAATACCGCGTCTTCAGGTGTTGTACCTGGCATTTCACCAACCGTCATAATATCATATTTTGATAATACCTCACGATTCATTTCTTGCATAAATTCATGAATACGTGGGCCATTCAAAAAGTATTTACCACCATCTGCATATAATTGTCCAGGTTGCAATTCACCGTCGGGTAAGCCGGGGACTTTTGAAATAAAGTTCACAACATCCATACGGAAACCGTCGATGCCTTTATCTAGCCAAAAGCGCATCATTTTATATACTTCTTCGCGAAGCTTTGGATTTTCCCAATTCAAATCAGGTTGCTTTTTCGTAAATAGATGTAAGTAATACTCATCTGTTGTCTCGTCATACTCCCAAGCAGAGCCGCTGAAAACAGATCCCCAGTTGTTCGGTTCTTTACCATCTTTTCCTTTACGCCAATAGTAAAAATCACGGTATGGATTATCTTTGCTGCTTTTTGACTGTACAAACCATTCATGCTCGTCCGACGTATGATTTACTACCAAGTCCATTACAAGCTTTAGACCGCGCTTATGCATTTCTGCAAGCATAAGATCAAAATCTTCCATCGTACCAAACTCAGCCATAATTTTCTCATAATCGCGAATGTCATAACCATTATCGTCATTTGGCGAATCATATACTGGACTAAGCCAAATAACTTCTACACCAAGCTCTTTTAAATAATCAAGCTTTGAAATAATTCCTTGGATATCGCCAATGCCATCACCATTGGAATCCATAAAACTTCTCGGATAAATTTGGTAAACTGTTGCTTTTTTCCACCATTCTGCGCTACCTTTCGCAAACGTTTGCATCATTAGTTACCCCCATTGTCAATATGTTTGATGATTCTAGCCGGATTGCCGCCTACCACTGTATTAGGCGGAACATCTTTAGTAACAACTGCACCGGATGCAATGACTGTATTATCTCCAATTGTCACACCAGGATTAATGACTGCTTGTCCTCCAATCCATACGTTATCTCCTATTACAACCGGCTTTCCAAACTCCCTACCGGAATTACGTGCTTCTGCTTCAAGCGGATGAGATGCCGTATAAATGTGTACCCCTGGTGCGAGCATACAGTTGTCACCAAATGTAACAGGACAAACATCCAGGATGACACAATTAAAATTCGCGTAAAAATTCTCACCCACATGAATGTTATAACCGTAATCACATTGAAAGCTAGGCTCCATATACAAATTTTCTTTAGTAGAACCGAAAAGGTTCTTCAAAATAACTTTTCTCTTTTCTCCATCTGGCTCTGCATTAAACGCCCATGTTAATTCCCTGGCACGAATACGTCCCTCTAACAATTCAGTGTCGCTGGGATTGTACATTTCACCAGCAATCATCTTTTCTTTTTCTGTTTTCATATTGTCACTCCCTTTCATATAATGGCAACTGGAATCGTTCCCTTATAACCAGCAAGGCAGCTCCCTGCACCCATGCATCATCACTTAGAAGTGAAACGACAATTTCGGTTTCGTTTGTAGCCGCAAAAAAGTTTTGTGAAGCCTCTGCACGTGCGTATGGCAAGAAATGTGCAGCATACTTCATTCCTTCTCCTGTTAACACGATAGCAGCAGGATTCAAAGTATTGATAATATTCGCTATGGCGTACCCAAGATGAACACCAAGCTGTTTAAATAACCCTGCAATCTCTGGTTTTGATATACGTTCTCCTAAATGCTCAAATGTATAAGAATGCGCCTCTATATGAAGACGCTTTCCTTCATGCTTAAAAAAAGGTTCGGATGCATACATTTCCAAGCATCCTCTTTTACCGCAATGACAAGGATAGCCGTTGATCTGTAAGGTTGTGTGGCCAAATTCACCAGCACCGCCGAATTCACCATAATAGATGTGTCCGTCAATAACAGTTGTCATACCTAGACCAGCACCGACAGACAAGCATACAAAATTTTTTCGCGGCTGTCCGAAATGGAGTTCAGCCAATGTGAAAGCGTTTATATTTTTATCTAAAAAAACAGGTATATCCTTCATTCGCTTGCTAACTTCCTGACAAATCGGCACATTTTCCCAGCCTAGCATGGAAGAGCGGACAATGGTCCCAGTTTCTCGATCCACCAGCCCTGAAGCTGCAATACCTACTCCACATAGACAACTGTCATCCAGATTTTGCGAAACAAGCATGTCACTCATATATTGTACTAGCGTGTCAATAACAATATCCGGTTTACTTTTTTCAGCAAACGGAACATGACAAATTTGGAGAATGTCCGCTTGTAAATTTGTTAATGCAATACGTATTTTTGTTTCTTCAATTTTTACACCAAACGCATACTGATACGTCTCATTGAACTGCAATAAAATGGGCTTTCTTCCCCCTGTTGACATTGCAGTTCCCGTCTCTTTAATAAGATTATGCTTTAATAATTCCTCTACAATGTTCGTTACGGTTGACAGCCCCATTTTAGTTACCTTTGCTAACTCTGAGCGACTGATCGGTCCGTTTAAACGAATTTGCTCTAGTAACAGGTATCGATTCCATTCTTTTATAAAGGCTTTATTGCCCTTTCGCATGTTTTGATTCTGCATGCTGTGCATCACCTCTTACACAGTCCCACAACGTAAAAAATGGCTGTTTGGCTGCTTGTCTCTTATTTCATTGAATGAAGCAAGTTGAAATCAGTGTAACTTATTTCATTGAATGAAGCAAGTTGTTTTTACTAAAAAAGTAAAGCTATAGTCTCTACATATAGTAGCATCTTAAAAAAGGATTTTTTTATAGACTTTGACATAAAAAATATTTGCAAATATATCGTATCATGATATACTAGAACAAAATTTAGGGAAAAGGACGTGCAGGATTATGTTGCGTTTATTGATTATTGCACAATTACATCATCATACATAAACCCTTGAACCCGTGTATATATTACACGCAGGTACAAGGGTTATTGCCGTTGTACCTGCGTTGCTAAGAGCCATGCAGGATTTTTTATACCTGCATGGCTCTTTTTGTTTACTTGAAAATGGAAAGGATGAGACAATTGACAGTTGCTAATGTGATTTTACCAAATGTTAAAAATATGATGGGGTTCATTCAACCTTTACTGCTTCGTGCGACGGATTGCTACATTTATCCGGCTGCTGAAAATATAGAATGGTATAAACAATCACCAGAGCTTTTTATTCCAACACGCAACAAATATAGATTAAACTTGGATTACGACTTTTCTAATTGTGAGATGTTTGTTCAAACAGAAGGACAAACCGATGTACTCGTTATTGTTATGGAAACCAAACAGTTTCATAAACTGGAGTTGTCTACTGCTCGTATTGATGAACGAACCGCAATTCCAGCCCCTGTACTTCGCTATTGTAAAGATACAGTGAAACGTAACAAAGTCGCTTTTTGCTTGTATGCAGCTGATAGAAATGTGGCTGCTGCAATCTTTATACCTGAGAACACATCCTCTGCGCTACGTTTTGCACAATAACTTATTTTACATACTGCTGTACAAGTACCCGTAAGTGTGTCGCGCAGTGTTGGATTTTTGCCTGCATGCTACTAATCCTTTCTTGGTGTTGCTTCGCTTCTTCTCTCCTTACTTGAAGCATCCGCTGTATTTCTTGTAAGGCGGGGCCACCAGTAATATTGCGGCGATTAATAAAAGATTCTGGAGAAGTAATATGATCCCACTCTTCATAGGTAAGTGATACAACAGCTAGAATAGTATTCACTTCTGTTAGTGTAAACTCATATAATTCTTTCTGCTGCGCTGCACATGCTTTGGCAACTGTAGCAGCCATTTCATGTGCCCTGCGAAACGGTATACCTTTTCGTGTTACTTCATCTGCCAATTCCGTAATCGTAATCGCATGTTTTGAAGCGCGTTCCTTTAACACATCTTTATTGATAGTTATGGTTCTTATGACCGCTTGCATTAATGAAAAAACCCGCTTCGCCTTGGCAAAGCAATTATACAAATAAGGCTGTAAGTCATCCTCAGTATCCACAATATCACCAAAAGGGGTATTGTGGATCATATGCAGCACGGCAAGGGCTTCTGCATATGATCCGCTTGCTAACGCGCGAGCATGTTCAATTGATACCGGATTCCGTTTTTGCGGCATAATACTGCTGATTTGTACGTACGGATCTGCAACAATTATCCCATTAAACTCCTTTGTTGCTAAAAGTAAAAAATCTTGTATCCAGCGACCACAGTTAAGCATACAAACTGCCATCGCACTGGCTGCTTCTGCCAGATAGTCGGCACCTGCGATCGCATCATAAGAATTCTCCACAAGTTTTTCAAAGCCAAGAAGCTCGCAAATACGTTCTCGATTGATTGGAAATCCGGTTGTAGCTAATGCAGCCGCTCCCATTGGCGAACGATTGATTGTCGTAAATGCTGCTTGTAACCGCTTCAAGTCTCTCATGCATACATCGTAGATTGCGAGCAAATAATGTCCAAGTGTGGTAGGTTGTGCAGGCTGGGTATGCGTATAAGCTGGGATAATTGTGGTTGCATGTTCATAAGATTGTTCTAATATGCTATCAGCTAACGTTAACAAGGCTTCCTGCACCTCTAATATATGTGTTCGAATAACCATTCTATACATGGCAACACCCATGTCATTGCGACTACGACCAATATGCATATTACTAATTATTTCATCTGAAGCCACTTGTCTAATACGATCTTCAATAAAAAAGAAAAAGTCTTCATAGTGCTCATCATATGCCACGCTGCTATGATTTTCAGCTTCCACTTGATAAACGCTTCGTAAAATTTTTTGGGCATCAATCAAAGATAAAACATGTTGTTCCGTTAGCATAATAACATGTGCATAATGAATTGCGAACATTGAACTTCGTAAATAATCGCGCTGACCTTCAAAAACGTGCCGCAATACCTGATCTACATACGTTTTTCCTGGAAAACGTTCTCCTTCCACATTTACAAATGCATCTTTCTTTCTTTTCACGGCAATACCTCCATGCTTTTACCCTATCATAGGCGGTAATAGCCGTTCTTGTGATTGTACAATATACCAGAATTATATAAGTACAAGTCGCTATGTTATAACATAATAACAGTATAAAAAAGAACGAGTTGCCAATATGATGTTTTATACGCCACGTCACCTTCTTCTCTCTATTTTTCTAGGTGTATAAGGCGTTTTTCTAATTTATAGCAACAGCACTTATCATAATTTGCTTAAAGCGCTCCACAAATAAATTTTGATTGAGCTCCCATCCAATCTTCACCCAATTTCCATTCGTATGTGGTAGTGCTCGAAAGTCGGCAATACTTTCACCACGAGATACACCCTCTGTTGCAACCGAAACAGGCCGGTACACATATTGCAGCAATTCTGGATTTGCAACAACCATCACCGTTAACACATCGTGCAACGGCGTCCCGGTAATTTTAGGAATCAACTTTTGGTATGCTTGATAGTAATACATAAAAATATCTTTAATTAACTTACGAAACGGGTTTTGACTTACAGCCGCAACTTCTTCAATTATCGTTTCCGTAATTAACGCGTCTTTTGTAACATTAAGCGGACAAAGCGTCACATTTTTTGCATGCATCATAATATAATTAGACGCTACAGGATCACCGTAAAAGTTCGCTTCAGCTACAGGTGTCACATTTCCAGGTACAAAAAAGGCGCCTCCCATAATATAATAACCTTGAATTTGCTCCATCCGTTCCTCACCAATATTGCATACAATCGCGAGTGTTGTCGATCTGCCTACATCCACCATGATCAACTCATTTTTATGTTCATCCATAATATCAATTACTTTCCCCATAGAGAACGTAGGAGCCTGTAAAAAACTTTTTGGCAGTTGAATAGGACCCATACCATTTTCACCGTGTATTTCCGGATAATACACATTGCTTTCGCCGCTAAACGGTCGGTACGCCCCTCGAATAACAGGTATATCCTCTCGCCCTACCAATGAAAGCAAATAAGCGGCGTTGGCTGTAGTTTGCTCTCTTGAGACATTTCCGTAACTCGTAACAAGCCCAACCAGTTCAATATCTGGATGTAGCAGCGCGTAAATAATTGCTAATGAATCATCAATACCAGGGTCACAAAATAATAATACCTTTTTTTTCATACATCCCCTCCTCTCTCATTGAATCCTTGCCCTGTATTACATTTTTTGGATAACAACTATATAGTTCACTTTATGAATAACACAGCTCTACTAACACAAAAAAGCCGCAACAAAGTGCGACTTCTTGTTACTTCCCCATAAAACTTCCTATAACATAGGCTAAAAAGGATAACATAACAGGCAAAATAACAGTATGCATACCTAATGCATTTTGATAAAATAAATGAAAAATTATATAAGAGCCAACACCAACCACTAATGATCCCAATGCACCCGCCGCATTTCCCTTTCTCCAATATAACCCCAAAACAAGCGGCCAAATAAACGCTGCTTCGAGCCCTCCGAACGAAAATAAATTTAACCATATTAAAAACTCAGGGGGATGTAAAGCTGCCAAATAAACAACAATACCTACCAATCCGGTTACTGCTAATGTACCTCTTTTTATCATTTGATGAGAGGCATCCGGCTTTATGTAATTTACATATACATCTTTAATTAAAGATGAGCTTACCATCAGCAGTAAAGAATTTACGGTCGACATAATAGCAGCCATCGGTGCAGCTAAAAAAATACCTGCGAGCCAAGGTGGTAACACCTTCATTGCAAGCAATGGCATTACTTTATCTGGTATATCTACACCAGGCATAACTGCTCTTGCTAGCACACCTGTGAGATGCATGCCTATCATAATAGCACCTACCACAATTGTACCTATAATAAGTGCTTGATGCATCGCCCTTGCATGTTTATAGGACATGGCTCGAACACTGATTTGCGGCAATCCCACTACTCCTACACCAACTAAAATCCAAAAAGACGTTACATAAGTCGCTGTGAGTTTTCCATCTGCTCCAAATGGTGTTACCAAGTTTGGATTAATGGCCACAAGCTCTTTCATGATGTTGGATATTCCTCCACCTGCAACAATTGTGCCTACTAAAATAACAACTGTACCCACCAACATAATTGCACCAAGAAGTGCATCAGACAGTGCTACGGCACGAAATCCACCGATTATAACATAAACAAGTACAGTAACAGTAAAAATAAACAGTGCTGCTGGATATGATAAACCCGTCAACGATTCAATTAATCGACCGCCGCCAACCCACTGGGCAGCAGTGGCAGCAAAGAGAAACACAATAATACAAAGTGCTGATAAAATAACAACCGCTTTGCTGTTATAGCGCATTTTTAAATAGTCTACTAATGTGACAGCCTTCATTTGCCGTGCAATAATAGCAAATTTTTTACCTAGCGTTGTTAGTACAATATATCCTGTCACAACTTGAATAGAAGACAAAAGTACCCAACCAAGACCTGTATGATAAGCAATACCTGGTCCCCCAATAAAGCTGCTGGCACTGCCATATGTAGCAATCATCGTCATGGCAAGTAAAAAACCCCCAAGCTCTCGTCCACCAAGAAAATACTCTTGCAAAAAGCTACCCGAAGCCGCCTTGCGTACCTTATGTGATGCGTATAACCCTATTAGAAATACGACTATAAAGGTGGCAATCATCGGAATCAGTACATATGTATTCATGACTCACCCTCGCTCTCAAATGGAATATCCGTAAATAAAAAGCGGACAGCTCCTATAACGAGTACTACCATTACGATAAACCCAACAATACAGCTCCAGAAAAACCAAGCTGGAAGTCCCCAAACATACGTATAATCCTGCGGCGCTTTTGTACCCATACCATAAGCAAAGCTGAACCACCAAATAAAATTGATGACAGCCAACCCCAACCCTATCCACGCTTCACGATGAGCAATCCGAAAACGTGGATCCTTCGTTTCTTTCATGTTTTTCTCTCCTTTTGGTATACAAATTGCAAATGTATATTGTATCATTTATTCCCATTATTTTCATAAGAAAAACTCACAGCAGCGTGTGAGTTATGATTGTTTTTGCTTATGACGCGCAGAAGAGCGCTCTCTACCTGATTCACTTGTTGTTGTGCCTTGTCCTTCAACATGTGCAGAGCCAAGTTGTGCACGTGCAGGATCTTTTTTACGCTTGCCCATTTTCTTCACCTCCCTTGTTACTTTGTCCTATTCAATAAGACGTATACTATATTACAAATATTTCAAGTTTGTAATGTTAATGAAATTTGAATATTATGAAATTTTATGTACAATAAATGTTAGAATGCTTCAGCCTGTCCACTCATCACATTCCGTATAGGGGGTTGTCTTATGAGTCAAGTAGCGGTTGAATTACGCGAAAAGGTAGCTACTTTTTTGCAAGGAAAAAAACGGTTATACATTAATGGACAATTTATTGAAAGCGCTTCCCAGAAAACATTTGAAACACCTAACCCCGCCACAGGGGAAACATTAGCTACAGTCTATGAAGCTAGCCGTGAAGATATCCACAGAGCTGTTATTGCGGCGCGCCAAGCATTTGATGAAGGACCATGGAGCAAGATGGCAGCTGCAGAACGAAGCAGACTTATGTATAAACTAGCTGACTTGATGGAGCGGGACCAATTAGAATTGGCACAGCTTGAAACATTGGATAATGGCAAGCCAATTCGTGAAACAACGGCGGCCGATGTGCCATTAGCCATTGAGCATATGCGTTATTATGCAGGCTGGGCAACGAAGATTGTCGGGCAAACCATCCCGGTCAGCGGTAACTACTTTAACTATACACGCCACGAAGCAGTTGGTGTTGTAGGACAAATTATTCCTTGGAACTTCCCGCTTTTAATGGCAATGTGGAAGCTTGGCGCCGCTCTGGCAACAGGCTGCACAGTCGTTTTGAAGCCGGCAGAGCAAACGCCGCTTTCTGCCTTATATTTGGCAGAATTAATTGAAGAAGCTGGCTTTCCAAAAGGTGTTGTCAACATTGTTCCGGGCTACGGTGAGTCTGCCGGACAAGCGCTTGTAAATCATCCGCTTGTGGACAAAATTGCGTTTACTGGTTCAACCGAAGTCGGAAAAATTATTATGAAGCAGGCTTCTGAAAGCCTAAAGCGTGTGACACTTGAACTTGGCGGAAAGTCGCCAAATATTATTTTGCCTGATGCTGATTTATCTCGGGCCATCCCTGGTGCATTAAACGGCGTAATGTTCAACCAGGGGCAGGTATGTTGCGCGGGTTCACGTTTGTTTGTACCAAAAAAGATGTTTGACAATGTTGTAGCAGATCTTGCTTTATATTCTAAAAACCTACAGCAAGGTGCCGGTATCAATCCTGACACAAACATCGGTCCACTTGTATCCAAAGAACAGCAAAACCGCGTTCTCGGTTACATTAATAAAGGAATAGAAGAAGGCGCAGAATTGATCGCAGGCGGGACTAATCCTTATGAGGACGGTTACTTTGTTGCACCGACTGTGTTTGCAGACGTAAAGGATGAAATGACAATTGCCAAAGAAGAAATCTTCGGACCGGTTATCGCAGCGATGCCGTTTGAAGATTTAGATGAAGTCATTGAGCGTTCCAATCGCTCTCATTATGGCCTTGCAGCAGGCGTATGGACAGAAAACCTCAAAAGTGCACATTACATAGCTGCAAAATTGCGTGCCGGAACCGTTTGGGTGAATTGCTATAATGCATTTGACGCAGCTTCTCCATTTGGCGGTTACAAACAATCTGGTCTCGGACGCGAAATGGGCTCATATGCGCTACAAAACTATACAGAAGTAAAGAGCGTTTGGGTGAATATGAACTAATGAAACGAGACTGTCGGTGTGCCGACAGTCTTTTGTCTTTTTTAGCCATTGTTCTTATCATAATGAGCAAGTGCTAAAAGGGGGAAAATGTAGTTATAGCTATGATAACGAATATAAAATTGCCCCGGCAAACCTAAACCAGTGGGGTATGACTTGGCTCGTTCCGTCCATTTCTCCCAATGCCTTAAAAAATCGACACCTCGCTGTACTGATTGCGCATCGCGTCCTTTTATAGCAAGTAAAGCATCAACTGCCCAAGCTGTTTGAGACGGTGTACTAAAGGATAGTGGTATAAAACGCTTTTTTTCACTGCTTCTGCACGATTCCCCAAAACCGCCGTCACTATGCTGAATAGACTCTAACCAAACAGCAGCTCTTTGTAAACGTGAATCTGATGCCAGAACACCAACCGCACGCAAGCCTGTGACCGCCGCCCATGTTCCATATATGTAGCATATCCCCCACCTGCCGTACCATGAGCCGTCTTGACGTTGTAACCTTTCTAAGCAGGTCACGCCTCGTTTAACAATGCTATGCTCCTCATGCAAACCCGCATAATTACCTAAAAATTCCAATACTCTTCCTGTTACATCCGGTGTAGAGTTGTCAATGATAGCATCTTCCGCATTATCAAGTGGCAACACAGTAAGCCATTCATTGTCTGCCCCTTTTTCAAACGCACCCCAGCCACCGTCTTTATTCTGCATCTCTAAAAGCCAAGACAATCCCCTTTGCCATGCTTTTTCATACATTTTCTCTCCCTTTAGTGCTCGCAGTACAGCTGATGTATCATCGTTGTCAGGGACAAAGGTATTGCTGTCTGAAAAGCCCCACCCACCTGGTGTAGCCCGCGGTGCACGAACACTCCAATCCCCCATTTTATGATGTTGCTTATGGACCAGGTATGCATTTGCAGCTCGAATCATGGGATCGTGAACAGACACCCCAGCTTCTTGTAAAGAATAGCTAAGTAAAGCAGTATCCCATACTTCGGAAGGAGAATTTTGCAGATGTAGTCCCTTGGCTGTATGAAATAAATAGGAAACCAGGCCTTGCATAGCCTTAACAATAATCGGAGCATTCTGTTTATATCCAAGTGCGAGTAAAGCGTAAATCATATAAAAAGTAGACGTTGCATAGCTATAGAATGTTCCGTTGTCTTCCAGACGATTTAAGATAAAGCGCTCAGCTTCCTGAAATCCTTTATCGTGAAGTTTTTTTGGATATAGTGCCAAGCGTTTTCCTTGTTGTATAAGGTTTGAAGACACATTACGTTCTTGCTTAAACCAAGAAGCTTCTCCTAGCAAAAGATGACTCATATCTATATCTTGCGGCATGATAAAGCGCTTATTTAAGCAAATTACCATTGGCACAAGATGAATACGTGCATAGTTACTTAAGGAATACATAGACATAGGAGCAAAAGATGGTAATAAAAACAACGGCGTAGGTACGGACAGCTTCGGATACGGATATTGGCCAATGACAGCTAAAACAAACTTGGTCATAAAGTGGGTACGTACGAGGCCACCTTGTGTCTGTATATAGGCTTCCGCTTGACGCATATTGTCATCGCTTGGTTTGTATCGACCGGATACAAGTAGTGCGGTATATGCTAAAACGGTTACAGATAAGTTACCACGCTCATCTTCATATAAGCTCCATGCTCCGTTTTTCCCCTGCAATGCCGCTAATCGCTTTGTCAGTTTTTCAATTAATTCCTCTCCTTGTATATCCAACATACGCATTGTAATAATCATCAAACAATCGGTCATAGGTGCTCCTTCAAAACAAAAGCGCCATGTTCCGTCTGCTTGCTGCAAGCGTCGCAACTCCTCAATTCGGTCTTGACTGTACATATGCCACCCCCCTATTACCCTATTCAAGGAGATGCAGACGTATGTTTTTCCTTAAGAAAACACAAAAACCTCGCCATATGGCGAGGCTTTGTTACTTAATAATACCAAGCTGCAACAGCGATACCTAAAATAGCGCCCACAATTACCTGGTATGGGGTATGACCGACAAGCTCATTTAATAGCTTATAATCTTTTGTCCTACCATGAAAGAAATCATTTAAGATTTTTGCTTGCTTACTTACCGCAAGGCGTACTCCTGAGGCATCATACATCACAATAACTGCGAAAATGGCCGAAATTGCAAACAGCGTGCTTGTAACACCTTCCTCAAAACCGATAGCAGTAGCTAGAGCTGTTACAGTGGATGAATGAGAACTTGGCATCCCGCCAGACGCAAAAAATTTAGCTACATCGAGCTCCCTTGTTTTAAACAATACGATGACAACCTTAATGAGCTGCGCCAGAAACCAAGAAATTACAGCTGTCACCAGCGGGCCGTTGTGAAGGATATTTTCCATTGCAATCCCCCCAAAAAAACATTTTCTTAATCATAATTTTTTCTACAGGAAAAGGCAAATCGTCACCCAGCTTTTTCGTTTTCTAGCATAGTCCAATTAATCACAGTAAAGTGATGCTCCTTAAGCATTGCTTCAAACTGTTTTCTGATATGCGCAACTCGTTCTGCCTTACATGCCGGCAGTAAAATATACAGCATATGATTTATATGATTAAAACCAATGCGGTCTAATATGAATAGTTCTTCTCGCAAGATACGCTCTACATCCTGCAACCGATCTTCATCAAGTCCACGTACGTACATACCTACACAAACAAAAGACTGTCCCAGTTTACGAAAGTGCGCTCTTTCTTCTTCTACACACCTTTGAAACGAAGACATTTGATACACTTTCGTGCCTTCATAACACATAAAACGAGCTTGGCGCTTTTGCAAGTGTTGGAAATGAATCACAGCCGTTTGCAGAAGGTATTCGATAAACGGATCTTCGAGATGTTGTACGTAATCAGGTATAACGATTATCTTTTGCAAAGAAACAAATGGCAGTAATAAGAATGAGTGTTCTTGTTCGATTACTTGCATTCGTTCCGGATAGGTAACATGTTCTATGATACGTGGCATTGTACCAAGTCCCATTTCAAGCTGCAAAACATTTTTTTGCTCATCTATTGCATAAATGCCAATTGCATCCGTTCGTAGATATGCTTGTAATGCCCGCATACATGTATGTAAAAGCTCACTGTACGTTTCTCCTGCCCGTGCAAGGTTTTGCATGGCGGACAGTACTTCATGACTATGCTTGATCATCTCTTGCAGCTCTTCTTTTTCTCTTTTCCACTGCAGCTTTTCTGTATCTAACATTCTCTCGAGCTTGCTTGTCATACGATTCTTTAATATATTTTGTAATATAATACTCAATCCGTATGTGACACTTAGCACCACTGCGATTGTGAGGAATACCCCATTTACATGATTAGCCATTATAATAAGAATCATTGCTAATCCTAATCCATACAAAAGCGCACTTTTCCACTTCCAAAGCAAGACTGCACATATAACTGAAGCTACACATACAAATGTAGTCCACACGATCTGATCCAGAAACATTGCTGCCGTTGCAATCCCCCATCCGATGGTATACACTGCAAGCTGCTGTACTACTCCTATCTCCATAGCGCCCTCCCAAAATCTACTTTATATAAATCTATAAAGTTTCTCCAACTATAAACAGTAAATTTAGACACATATCGTCTTAGGTCTCTTAGGACGTGACTGCTGTCAGTGCCTATTGCTCTTTCCTATCTCAAAAAATGTCGGATGTTCTAGTTAGACTTATATACTTATTTCCATTTTAATATACTCTTTTCTTATTTTTCTATAGAATTATAAAAATACTTATACCGCCTTATTTTTTCGTATATTCGGGCGCAAACGCATCATCAACTTTGTATTTGCAAATGAAAAAATAAGAAGTGCAATCCATATAAATGAAAATGCAATCATATGTGTATGCGTAAATTCTTCATTGTACAAAAATATACCAATTCCCAAACTAATACTTGGGGCGATGTATTGTAAAAATCCAATCATAGATAAAGAGATTAGCTTAGCACCTTTGGCAAAATATAAAAGTGGTAGTGCTGTCGCTACCCCCCCACCAGCAAGAAGCAATAAGTCATGCCATCCTATAACACTAGTATTGGTATGAGGTAGCATAACATATATAAGTGCAACAGGCGCAATTAATAACGTTTCGATTGTTAATCCAACTGCAGCATCAAGAGCAATTATCTTTTTCACCAAACCGTATACACCAAAGCTAACGGCTAAGCAAAGCGCAATCCACGGAAAAACACTATATGAAAATGTTAAAATACTTACACCTGTTGCTGCACAAACGACCGAAACGATTTGCCAAAATGTTAGCTTTTCTTTTAAAACAACCATCCCTAGTAAAATACTAACGAGTGGATTTATATAATAGCCGAGACTTGCTTCAATAATATGATTGTGGTTCACGGCCCAAATGTAAATAAACCAGTTTATACTAATAAGAAAGGATGCTGTCACTAATAGTAACAACAACTTAGGCTGCGCTGCAAGATTTCGACAAGACACCCATAAAGCATGAAATTGCTGTTTGAATATCATAATCCCCATCATAAAGACAAATGACCATATTACACGATGTGCTAAAATAATTTCTGACGGTACATGTTGCAGGAGCTTCCAATATAAAGGCAAAACACCCCACATCACATAAGCACTGCCGGCATACCAAACTCCTTTTTGCTGCATATTCATTTCATCTTCTCCTTCTATATGTAATACAACGTAAAAACAATGCGTATTTACCGCATTGTCCATAAGAGCGCAACTGTTAAAAAAGCGAGAAAAGGCATTCCAATAATAAATGGCATTTTTTGTGTTTTATGCCGAAATACGTACATGCCCAACCATGCACCAAATGCACCTCCGATAGCTGCCACAAAGAACAATGCACTTTCGGATACTCGCCATTCTCTTTTCTTTGCTTTTTGTTTATCAGACCACATTAAATAAAACGCCCATACATTTATAACGAATATATATGCCCATTTCATCCGCCACAACTCCTCTACTTCTGTATTATACCATAAGAGAAGGTGGCGTACTGTGACTAACGATTGTTTAAATACATTGCTATATATTCTTTCATCAAAGCAGCTTGCTCCTTCGTATGAATCGTATAGTGATCTCCATCAAGGCTGGGCGTAAAATTTGTAAAACCGCGACCGTGTAAAAATTCCGCGACGCTTTGAATATGCTCTGCATCATTTATCATTGCTTTCATGCCAACAAAATCCTCATTGACATATACTTCATATGAATCATGATGCATCTTACTTGTATAGTCAAACTGCATATTATAAGTTCCTGGATATAATCCAAAACCTTGATACGTTCCGTCTGTAAACGGCATATAAAATACCCTCCCGTAAAACGTTCTTACGGTAAGGGTACCTCATTTCTAATCTTTTATGCATTTGTTTCTACTTCTTCAAAGGAATCCTGCACACCAAGCATATGCTGCCACTTCTGATATGACGCGCTGTTTTCATTTACAAAACCTTTTGCGTAAGAGCGATTCCATAGATGCTCAATAAAAATAGCCGCTTCCTTTCGGGCCACTCCTTCTGCCCCTGCCCCATAGTAATTTTTAAAATAGCTCTCAATTTCATTGAGCAGCAGACGGAGCAGCTCATCGGATGTTTCTTCAAGCGTGGTATCGCGTTTCGCTTCACTGCCATACATAAGCACAACATCCAATATATTATGAACAAATTCTTTGCGTAACCATTTTACATCTTGGGCTCCCGTCACAAATGGATGTGTATATAAATGACCACCCGTTTGTAATGCTTGTTCCTGCTCTTGCTCAAAACGAGTAATAATATTCTCATATATGAACGGATTATGAAGAAGCCCTCTGTGGAGCTTATACCCTTCTCCTGTCACGTTCTGACCGCGTGACTGAATTAAAGAACTGCGCCCTACTCCGTTATATTGATACACCATTTGCTCATCTACCAGCGCCAGACTTACCCATCTAAAAATATAAGCGTATAAAAAGGCACGGTTGCATTTTTCTTCATCAAGCTTCGTTTGCGTGGCGTTTAAGTCCGGCATAAACGCTGGAAGGTGCCAATATTTATCGAGATGCGGTGTTAAATTAGACTTTTTGCCATTTAACTTATGCACACGACGATAATAGGCTTGAAAGTAATCACCTTTCCCGTCGCTCAGTCCCGCATGCCCTGCTGATAGCTTTGGAAAATCTTGAAGTGATAAACCATAATGCGCACGATAACAAACGACTTCATAAGGTGAAAAAGCTGTATCTACCGTTTCTTTTTCTTCGAATACTTCTTGAAGGAGTTCTTCATTTAATTCACGATATACATATGGATGTATGCCCCAATACTGAAGCTCCCGATGATGAGCAACCTTTGGAATAAATGGACTAGCAAGGCGAATTAAGCTGTCGATCCGCTCTTTTACATATTCGTTGCGCTCTTGCCCTTTCAAATCTGCCTCTTTACGGAGTGCTTCCACAATATTGAGATCAAGTTTGTCTCGATAACGAGATTGGAGCTCACTACGGCAATATGCCAAGATATGCGTACGATAAAAGTCTTCCACTTTTTGTGCCTTCTCATTTGTTGCATTAGTTGTACAGTAAGCCCGGTACAAGCTTAAATAGATTTCAGCTGAAATATCCGGTGGCAAGCCGTTATCTACGCTTTGATACACTTGTTTCCAGAGCTTTTCTTGCATATCTTCGCTTGCTAGCACATACACATGCGTCGGATTTGTTTTGCCTTCGAATTCCTTGGCGCGCTTTTGAATTTCAAGCAATAAGTTTTCACGTGTTTCATGTAAATTATCAAAAAAGCGCTCCCAGTGCCGAATCATCTCTTCCACAGCTTGGTAAATTGCCTGATAGACAAGCTCTAGTAGCATTTCTTTCCGATAAGCTGTGAGCTTATTTACATATTGACTAATAATATCTTGAAATTCTTTGCGAAAAGAGCGATGCATATTATAAAAAACTTTGCCGAACCAACCCTGCTGCTCCGCTAATTCTACGCGCCGCACGGCGCTCACTGGTCCTTCTATATTGCCTAGATTAAATTTCTTATCATAGTTTTGAATCAACACACGCTTTTGCTCATTGCTTTCTTGTAACTTTTTCATGCGCTCTCCAAGAAGCTTGCGCACCTCATATAACATGTAACGAGCTGTAACAGGATGAACTGGTGATGGTCGCTTTAAAAACCAAGTATTAAGCTGATAAGATTGCCCCTCTGTACCGATTGGAGAGAATTGATCGGCTTCAATAATATCATATACGAGTGTAGTGACATGTTCATGGACACGGCTTGGGATGCTGTAGGCATATAAACGAACTGCATGATCAACCCGCCCCACTTCTCCCTTCATATGCTCTGTTACCTTGAGCTTGGCAGTCATGATTTTACATTCGCGTTGTAAACGATTCAACTCTTCATCTTTTTGCACCGTGCGCTGTACATAACTTTCTACAGCCTCTAAAAACTGCTTCGCCTTTGACGTACCTGGCTTATTTCCTTCCGCACCTTCCCGTGTTTCCATATATACTTGCTTATAAAAGGGATGCGCGCGCTCCGGTCTGGTTGCCAAATGTTCCAAATCCTCTAGAAAGCTTCTGCCCCGGTCTGGTTTTTCTCGCTGTACGCCCCGCCTGATATCCTGTTCATATCGCAGTTTCTTCTCATCGTACAGCTTATCAAGATGTAGCCACGATTCATCTAGCCCCTGTACAGCCCACTTTAAAGACGCATACTCAACGACTTGACTATAGGGATAAATAATTTTTGCAGCACCTGCACCGCAATAGCGCGCTTTTCCATTTGAGTCCGCTAGCTGCTGAATTTGGTTGTCTTCTTGCGCAAAATGGTTGGCTGACATGGGACTAAACAATTGCAGGTAAATCGTGTTCGTCATTTGTTCCATATAGTCTGATAAATTTTGCAGATGGTGACCATGTAAATTTTCGTAGTCGTACAAAAAGCAATAATTATAAGGAAGATGCTTTTGCATAATCGTATGATTAGTTCGACCATCTTCATCTACTTGATCCGGGCGATATTCAAGTTCAATTGTCGCTCCACCTCGTCTCGACAATTCACCGGAAGAGCCGAGTGTAATCGCATGTAGCTCTTTTAACGAAGCATATCCATTCGCTTGAACAGTTTCATACTCTTTGGCACTGATTGTTCGTGTTTTTACCAAGGCGTCCGGAAGTAAAAATGCTCCTCGTATAATAATGTTATTATGCTGTAATTTTTTTCGTAACATCTCGCGTAAATACAGGGCAGTCTGCAGATACATCCCCGATCCTGTACCACCTGCAAGCGACGTGATAATAATAACCCGAACACCATATTCAGTTGTGTCACTGGTAACCGGAAAAATCCCCTCAATCTCTTGCCAAAATGCGGTCAATTTATCATCTTTCATCGCAGCACGCAAGGCTAAACGCGAAATAACGCGCAATTGTCCTGCCCCTTCGGTAAGCGGCTTATCTAAAATAGTTGGGTCTTCCGGAAACCAATCTGTAATAGTCGGATCCTCCGCAATATACTCGCGCGGCGTTTTACTAGAGCTCGTTTGTGTGACAAACTTTTTGTTCCCAAACCGCCCTACCGTATTGATATCTGTATCAAACACATGCATTGCCACTTTCTTACGACGCTCTTTTGGGATTTTCCCGTATACACGATGCGTAATGGAACTTCCGATCCCACCTAAACCAATTAAAATCGTCGGAACTTGCGCATTCATACTCTTCATCCCCCCCTAATCACATTCATACCAATATGTTTCTTTTCCATAGCCGCGATCTACGATGATGGTTTCGTTCGGATATAAAGTTCTATGCTCAGTACCAATCTCATCTTGTTGCAAAAAAGACCCGTCTATCACCATCCCTTCCACTTGACATTCCCTCGCTATTAAAACTGCTTTCGTCCCTTTTCTAGCCACAAAAGTAACAGATTGGACTGTTCGACGTTCAGCTCGGTACGGTATCCCGAGCTTCCACCAAGGCCCTCGCAACACTTCAGGTTCCGCTTTATGAATCCACTCATCTGATAAAGACTGATCTAATTCATACGAAACAAGAGCACGTCGATGAAACCTCGGCTTGACAATCCATCCAACAATTACAAACATTAACATCATAAGTGCCAATATACTCGGAATAACATATTGCAACAAAATATGGTAACGTTGCCACATGGATGTGTTTTCTACAGTGAACGTTACAGACTGCGACACCTCTCCGAATTTCGGATGTTTCATTGTAACAGTTGCCTCTGCGATTCCTGTTTCAGTGAAATTAAAAGTATTTGAATATAGCGGGCGCAAATAGACATGTATTTTTTCATTATGAAGCAATTCATAGCGAATATTTTTGTTCAGGCGAACTTGGTATGAAACGTTTTTCAGCTCTTCCTTTGTCATCGCTTTTCCGTTTAAAAGCGGTTGTAAGACAAGAGGCTTTGCATGCACGAGCTCCGTTACAGATTGCTTCCAATTTACGGTTTCTACGCGCAACGATAATTGTGGTTTAGATACCGCTTTAATTTGAAATTCCTTAGTTTGTTGATAAAAGCCTTTAATGTTCATACTGATGGAACCACGAAATGATGTAGCGTTCAACCGATACTGAAATGCTTTTCTTTCCTCATTCCAGGTCATAGAACGTTGTTGTTCATCCATTGTAATATACGCAGCAAAATAAGAAGATTTTGTCGGCAATTCCTCTGGTTTTGCTTCTATAATGAGCGGATCTCCTGTATATACCTCTCCATTTGCTTCTCTAAGTGTATTTTCTTTTTCTTTATATACAGTAACTTTATAATCTAAATCCGGTTCTACTAATACTCTTGTATCAGGAGGCGGTGGCTGCTCTAATATAATGTCATACGTGCCTGGTTGGATAACTTTACGAGTATAGGATAAGTGAGTGATATATCCTTGAATTAGCGTCTGCGGTGTTTCTATTCCATATGAATCTACCTTTTCAAATGGACTTGTTTTTACACGTGCATTTTGTTTAGTCCCCTGTTGTACAAGTGTTATTCGTCGCACTGGAAACGGTGAAGTAATCTTCACATGATTATCTTTTATCTCTGTTTTCACAGCATCTTCTACATGAGAAAACGGATCACGGTTAGCGACTAATGCTGCTGCCGCATTCACACTATTTATAATTCCAGACTCTCCATCTGTTGGAAGCACAATCCCTTTAGTCGTATCCTGCCAAATTTCTTTAAATGTATTAACTTGTTGTTTCTCTATTTCACTAAGATGTGATTCCACTGTAATCAATACTGTGTGTATAGCGACTTGCTTTTGATCCATTTCACTTTTAAAGTTGCGCAGTGTACTTGCAATCCTCTTTTTATTCCCTTCATACTGCGGATTATTGGGATCTTCCAATTCATTAAAGGCTCCATCAGTCAGCACAATCAACCACAGTTCCTCAGCACCCTTCCCTGCTTGACGTTTTAATGCTTGAATTGCTGTTTCAACAGACTGAAACGGGGTGTTTTTATAATTACTCCAGTTACGTATGCTGTGTATTTCAGACTGCCTGTTAGTAAGCGAAACAGCGATTTCCTTATCTGGTGTGCTCATAGGAACATAAGAAAATATATCATTTTCATAAAGAAGACCCACAAAACTTTGCAATGCATAACTTGCGTACATCCAGCGGTTCATAGTACGCATACTTCCCGAGTCATCGTATACCAATACGACCGTTCTTTGCTTTTGTTCTCCTTTTACCACGTTAGGCGTCCACATCAGAATAAGAAGCAACAGCGCACATGTGGCCATCAAGTGTTTTCTCATATGCTGAAGCCACCTTTACACGAGGATAAGCATAGACAAATTCCTATGCTTCATCATATGAGAAAAAAAAGTTGATATGACTTGTATTTGTGTCAAGCTTATTTGTTTACATAATATAATTATTGTATATAAAGTAAAAAAGCCTTGCATAACAGTGCAAGGCTCACTTCATTTCTATAATAGGTAATCGAATCGTAACTTCGGTTCCAAAACCCGGCTCACTTTTGTATGATATTTTCCCCTTCATCATCTCAATAATTCGAATGGAAACAACAGTTCCCAAGCCTGTTCCTGTTTCTTTTGTACTGTAGAATAACGTACCAATGCGAGACAACTGTTCCCTATTCATTCCTTTACCTGTATCTTTAATTTGAATGTACGCATTATGATTAGCTACATATAAACCTATGCTCACTGTTCCGCCACTCTCATTGGCTTCAATCGCATTCTTGACAATATTAATAAGCGCTTGCTTAAGTTGATCACGGTCCGTTTTCATTCGGGCATTGGACTGAAACGCTCTTGTTAAACATACATCTCTACCCAGTAACAGAGGATCTAATATTTGCGCTACTTCTTCTAGCAAATCTGCAATAGAAAACGATTCTACTTTTTTAATCTCAGGCTTGGCAAAAGTCAGATAATCACTAATAATTGCTTCGGCACGATTCACTTCACTTAGTATAATAGGCAAATACGTAGGATTCACCTGCTTCTCTTGCTCCATCAGCTGTAAAAAACCCTTGACTGCTGTTAATGGATTTCGTACTTCATGCGCAATCGATGCAGCAAGTTCACCCAATGTATTTAATTTTTCCGTACGCTGCATTTCAGCCTTTATACGCATTCTTTCTAGATTCTCTTCAATTAACATGGCTGCGAAACCGATTGCAATAATTTGGATTAGATTAAACAATGCATAATCCCACAATACTTGGTGGTTGGCCAAACTGCTATTCAAAACATAAAAAGCGATGATTGTGAATGCTATACAAACTGCACCCATGCTGCCAATTACAATCATACGCACTCGCTTTCTCGCTTTTTTACGTTGAAACACCAATGAAAGGAAATACGAAGTTGTAGCAATCAAAAGTACGCCTCCATAAGCCACTTCAAGTGTCTCACCACCTAATGAACCTCTAACAAGTAATACAACCATACACACAATGCCACCGGCAATTGGACCACCATATAACATGGACAACGCAATCGGGACATATCGTAAATCCCAATACATTCCGTGGCTAAAGTAAGAAACATATACACATAAACCCGCTGCGACACCATGTAATACCCCATACACACATGGCGAATTGCCAAGACGCCATTTTTCAAAAAAAGCATGGTGAATCAAAATGGGTGCTAAGATAATTAAAATATGCAATAGCAACTTCTCAGCTAACATCGTTCGCCTCCCATATTTCAACATACTTTCGTATTCGACAACATCATTGAAATTTCCTTTCAAAAAAGGGGTATTCAGAACTTTATTCACTATTTTTGTCAACGGATGAAATGTGTTAGTGCAATCATTGTTAAGAGACCGCCAATAAAGGAGAACGTGGCAGAACGTTCGTTTCCATCCCCATGACTTTCTGGAATCAATTCTTTATACACCACAAACAACATCGCTCCTGCCGCAAACGCCAGTCCATACGGAACAATCGCGGAGAATTGTCCGGCAAATGAAATACCGATGATACCAAAGGCAAGCTCCAATATTCCTGTAGAAGCCGTACACAATAAAGCATATATTGGTTTTACGCCGTGCGATACTAAATAAAGGGCGACCAGAAACCCTTCTGGTACATTTTGCAGTCCAATCGCAAATGAAACCAATGGTCCTAAATCAGCTACATGACTACCGTAACTCACACCTACTGAAAGGCCTTCCGGTATATTATGAAAAGCCATCGCAATTAAAAGTAAGGGTTGGCCGCCTTGAAACGGATGTTCTTTCCTTTCAAGCTCTATGTGTGGCAGACAACTATCCAGAAAAGTCAGTGCAATCGTTCCAAGCAACACACCAATAGTCAGCACATATATATTTGATAGTTTCATAGCTGAGGGGATTAATCCATAGGTAGAAGCCGCTACCATAATCCCAGCTGTATATGCCAGTAATATATCACGACCTCGATGCGAAATATGCTGTAAAAACATAGCAGGAACTGCCCCCGCTATTGTACAAAGCGAAGATATAATACTGCCTGTATACATCGGATCCATATAAACCTCCTCAATCGTATCTGTTACAATATATGTACAAGCCGGGCTGACATGTCTATCAAACACAAAAAAGATCTTCATCATCTGACAAAGATCTCTTCACTATATCTATTACGAAAGAGTAGTTACACTGTTTGGATGGTACTTTTGCAGTTCACTCTGTAAAAACCTCGCAACTTCAAGCATTCCATATACACCTGCCACTGCTTCAGCATCAGAATTATAGTTTGTATTTGTATTAATGTCATACGTGTAAATAATTCCGTTTGCATCGCGTATAAACTCAATGCCGGCTACGCTGATTCCGTTAGCCGCAAGCACGTTTTCATAGCTTGCAATAACATCTTCCTGAAAATCGTTTATTATTTGAAACTTTGGCTTTGTTTCTACTTCCTCTCCTACAGGGCAGAATAAGTCTCCAATTTGACAAGCATCTGCAGGGCACAATTGGAATCCTTCTGTTGTATCGACACGCACGGCATAAACGAACTTGCCCCCTACAAATTCACAGCGTGTAATATAAGACTCAGGCGAATGGATATATTCTTGCACCAATGTGATGCCATCAACAGGTTCTTCAAACGCTTGACTTTCCACATATCTCTGCAGTGCTTCCACACTTTGAAACAACTGCACACCAAGACCTTTACCAGCGCGATTATGCTTTGTAATAAAAGGACATCCATCAAAGCGCTTTGCCGCTTCTAAAATTTGCGAACGACCTACCGCAACAGCCGTTTTTGGTGTTCGTACACCATGCTTTTCAAGCTCAAGATACTGCAGTACTTTACTAACCTCTAGAGAAAGCGCACGGCTGCCATTATATACTTTACGACCATGTGCCTCTAACCAATGCAAAACGGCTGCTGTATATTCCGGTGCATAACGATGTCCCCTTGTATGTGCAGATGCGCTCATGCGACTAAAAAAGATACCTTCAGGTGGCTCCGTTGATAAATCAATACAACCTTCATTGAGATGCCATTCTTCATAAGGTAGTTTCAACTCTTCCAATCGCTTTGTTAAATGCACTGTCCACTCACTGTTTTCGTGAATTACATAAATTTTCCCCATCATTTCCACTCTCTTTCTATGTTGTAATCTGATTTCTTTTTCGTTCAACTAACGGCATCACATGCTTAGCAAATCTCTCCATCTCTTCTAGTTGCGGTGAAAATTGTAGTAATAATAAGTCCACACCAGCTTGTTCAAAAGCTAGAATACGCTCTGCAATTTGTTCAGGTGTTCCAATTAAGTTAGGACGTAACCCACGATTAGAAACTGAGTAATCATATAGCTTTACTTGTTGTTCAAGCTGTGATTTGCTCACAAAATCGTCATATCCAGCGTATGCACTTCCAGTTTTTATATCTGTGATACGTTGTAGTTCTTCTGTTGCTTCCTCTTCTGTATCGCGGCAAATTACATATGCGGCCATACCAAAGGAATGAAATGCTTCCCTACCAATTTCTTGTCTGCGCGCCTTCATGTCAGCAATCTTTATGCTAACTTCTTCAGGTGTCCCTCCATGCATTACATACGCATCCGCAAAAGATGCAATACTTTGCTTGCCTTTTTCACTTTCCCCGCCCGCATACAAAATAGGATTCGGTCTTTGTACAGGTTTTGGAGCAAGCTTTGCATTTTCAATATGATAATATTTACCTTCATATGTAAAGGTTTCTTCTGTCCATAGCCCCTTTAATACATCTACAAATTCATTCGTACGCTCGTATCGTTCATCATGCTCTGAAAAAATACCGCCGTATTGCCTCGCTTCTTCTGCCCACCAAGCTGAAACCACATTCAGTGTAAAACGACCCTTGCTGATATGATCAATGTTGGCAGTCATTTTAGCTGCCACAGCTGGGTTATGAAACCCTGGTCGAATTGCAGTCATAATTTCAATCTTCTCTGTAACAGCTGCTAAAGCTGCAGCTGTCGTCCAAGCTTCTAATGAGTCGTGCTCTGGCCCTTTAATATCATTAAGATATAATTCAGCAATAAGAGTCGTATCATATCCCCAGCGCTCAGCTACTTGTGCTACTTCTTTTGCATACGCATAGGTTGGCGGCATATGTTCATAATCTACATTACGGAGCCACCCACCAAAAATCGGCATCCAAAATCCATATTTCATAGCAATCCTCCTTTTAGACGAAAAGCCTCTTTCTAAAGACAGAAAGAGGCTGAAATATACAAATACTTCATTCCCCTATCTTTCAAGCAGATGCTTGCTGGACTTGGCACGGTATTATAGTAAATCCGTTGCCGAGGCTTCAAAGGGCCAGTCCCTCCACCTCTCTAGATAAGAAAATAACGATATACAGTTGTATTCACAATTGTAAGGATTACTCGTATAAAAGTCAATGTAATTCCGAAAATTTATACAATTATTTCTTTTTTTGCAGACGGCGTTTTTTCCACCAAACGAACAGAATAATCAAAAATAATAGTCCTGTTCCAGCGGCTACGGCAAAGTTGCGTATACGAGGCACTTTTACTTCCATACGCAAATCGTTAACCTTACGTAAGCTCATTTTCCACTCCAGTTCTTTGCCGCCTTTAGCAATCTGCGTTGCATTAGACGATGACGCTCTAATGGGTAATATGACTCTCACATGAAGCAACAACTGTTTAGTAAGCTCATCTCCAATATAGTTCGCTGTCCAATCCGCGGCTTGGAACTTACGAGTAAACGTGTATAGAAAATCATCATACAAAGGTTGTAAATCAACCCTTGCACGTACGCGATACGTCGTAAAAAATAGAGAGTGTTTTTCTTCATACGAAACATGTAACATACGACTCTCTACACTGGCAGGAATACTTGTCGCTGCACTTCCTTGTAATTCACGCAATGAATGATAGTGACGCTTTGCTTCAAAGCCAAATTCTTTTTGACGATTAAACTCCTCTATCTGAAACCCTTGATTGCGAAGTACATCTTCCATAGACGAAAATGGATTTAAATCAGCTGTATAACGCTTTAACTCCTGTTTTAGCGCAAATTGAATTGTTGCATCAGCACTGCCATTTTTATGCACTCTCAAATTGGCTGTTCCTGTCGCACAACCTCCAAGAATGATAAAACATATCAATAAAAGTAGCCGGTATCGCATTTTAGACGCCCCTTTATCAACTTACAATACAGCTAAAAGACTGTTATTTGTATTGTTGCATTAGTATACCCGGTATTCTCTTGTTTTATGGGGGTGAAGATTATACTGTAGGTAACGTAATGGTAGCTTCTGTACCGACTCCTGGTTGGCTTTTATACATCAGTGTTCCGTTCATTGTGTTAATAATACGCAAAGAGACCAATGTCCCGAGTCCAGTTCCCTGGTCTTTCGTTGTGTAAAACAATGTTCCGATTCTTTTAAGCTGCTCGGTGGTCATCCCTTTCCCAGTGTCCACAATTCGAATTTCAACACCACTTTTTACAGCAGCAGTTGCAACAACTACACCTCCTGATGAGGTAGCTTCAATGGCATTTTTAATAATATTCAATAATGCTTGTTTCAACTGATCTGCATCGGTCTCAAGAAGTGGATTTGCCCCAATTTTAACTTGTAAAGAAATTCCTTTGTTCATAGCTAATGGTTCTAGCAATATACAAACCTCATTTAATACAATATCTAAACAAAAACGCCTTTTTTCTTGAAATTGTGGTTTGGCAAAATTAAGATAGTCGCTAATAATCTTTTCTGCTCGTTCTACTTCACTCAGCACAAGCGGCACATATTGATAATTTTCACCTTGCTTCATCATTTGTAAAAAGCCCTTCACTACAGTAAGAGGATTTCGTACTTCGTGAGCAATCGATGCCGCCAACTCTCCGAGTGTATTCATTTTTTCGACACGTTCCATCTCTTGGCGCATCACAATTCGTTCCACAATTCGTTCATGCATTAAAACAGAAGCAGTCATACCTAGCATCTGAATGAGCGCAATAGGTACTAAATCATCAGCCAGGCCACCTTTCCAGGATTTTGTGTTCCACATGTAAAACAACACGGTTAGGGTAGCAGAGAAAGCAGACCAAAAACCCATTAACACACCTATGATGATTCTGTGGTTTGATGGATGTTCATAAAATCGCTTTACGAACATAAAAGAAAACAACACAGATAACACAATAATACCTATACCATATAAAACAAGAGGACCACCGATTGCAATGCGCATACATATGACCATTAAGAAGGCGATTGTTCCTGCTTTCGGGCCTCCATACAAAAAAGCTACAATGATAGGGACATATCGTAAATCCCAATGAAACCCGTGGCTTACAAATGGAAATAACATACATAAACAGGCCGCTACTCCTTGAAGTATACCGCCGAGTATCTTTGATTTCTTCAATGAGTGGTGTTCTATAAATAACCCATAAAAAAACATCGGTGCCATAATAATTAAAATATGTAACAGTAATTTCTCAGCCAGCATCATCTATCCCCTATCTATCTATATCCCTCTAATACTATAAATTTTTACAGATAAATGCAATGCTTATACTTCTTTTTACTCATACATTCGAGATATTCACACAAGCAATGTTTGTCCTTTGTCATACTCTATCATGAGGTGAAAGGAGGTTTATAATGAACCGACAACAATGTTATCATCTATGCTGTCAATATAATGGCAGAGTTGTACGTATTCAAGACAAATCTGGTAACTATCATATCGGAAGGATTAAAAAGGTTTCCGATGATTCCGTTTGGATTGAGCCTGTTCGACAACGATATAATCGTGGCTTTGGCTATATTCCATACGATGAAGAAGTATATGGGTACAATGAAGATCGCAATCGCTATGGTTACGAGAGAAGGGATTGCCGCGGAAGATGTGACGATGACTATTATGGCGGTGCGTATGCACTTGGGTTAGGATTTATTGTGGGTATCGCTTTAGCAGCTCTATTCTTCTTTTAATGTTTGTTATTCGAACCGCATCTCATACAAAGAAGGAGCCTCATACAAGGTTCCTTCTTACTTTTGACATCGAAACACACGGTGTCCAAGTACATGGCCATACATAGCTAAAATCTTTTCATGTTGCTCCCATATTTCATAGAGAGATGGAGAAATATTTGCGGAGATATCCCATTCTGGTGTCCACTCATATTGCGCTGTTGCCACTGTGTCTCTGTGTATCACGTCCACACATTGAAAACCTTGCTTAGTAAAGTACTCATACCACTGTTGTTCTGTTAAATATTCTGCAGCACCGTATAATTGTCTAATATATGCGTATTCCTGGGCATGCAAAGGCCTTTCAACAGTCATCTCTGTACCCGCTACATAGCCTTGTTTTCGTAGCACCCGATATAGCTGTGATAATGTACGAGAGATACTAGTAAACGCTACAACAGACTCTGTAATAATAATATCAAAGCTTTCATCCGCAAACGGTAATTGTTCCGCATTGCCGTGTACCAATTCTATATTGACATTTTCTCGTAATATTCTTTGTTTGGCTTTTTCAATCATAACAGGATGATAATCCAGTGCTGTCACCTGACATCCATACTGTTTGGCAATATACACAGCTGTTTTGCCAGTGCCACAACCAAGGTCCAACACTTTTGTATTTGAGTTGAGCGGCAAAAGCTTTAATAATTGTTTTGTAAGAGCAAATCCGCCTGGATGTGCACTACCCACACCAAACAGGGCTAAAAAATCAATATAAGAATACATACATATGCTCCCCGCTATCTTTTTTGCTGTATATGTATGCGAAATACTCCTAAAAGGTGATATAACATCAATATAGAAAAAGAAACAAACTGATTTTTTAACAGAAAATTCTCTCACATAAAAAAAGAGAGCCGAGGCTCTCTTTTTTATTATTTCTTGTCTTCTTTCTCTGTTAGGTATACCCATTTGTAAGAGTAGTCTCCACCGAAGTTGTGATCTACCCAACCTTTTACGTTAGAACGCATTAGAGAAGATGTACCACGTTGGAACAATGGTGCAATTGCTGCATCTTCGAACAAGATTTTCTCAGCTTGCGCTAAAGCTTCCAGACGCTTCTTAGGATCTGTTGTTAAAGTTGTTTTTCCATCTTTAACAAGTTGATCGTATTTAGAGTTAGAGTAGTTCATTTGGTTGTGTGCACCTTTTGTAACGAACATATCAATGAACGTCATTGGATCTGGATAGTCAGGACCCCAACCAGCGTAGGACATTTCATAATCTTCTTTTGTCTCAATATCAAGCTTTTGCTTGAACGGCTGTTGCTTAATATTAACTGTTAGACCTGGAAGGTTTTTCTCCATTTGAGCTTTTAAGTACTCACCAATTTTCTTTGCAGATTCAGTGTCGTAGTTAAGCAACTCGATTGTTAGCTTGTCTTTGCCAAGCTCTTTTTTTGCTTCTTCCCAAAGTTTTTTTGCTTTATCAGCATTGAATTTGTTCATTGCGCCGTTTGTTGCACGGAAGTCTTTACCATCTGCACCTTTAACGAAATCTTGCGGTACCAGGTAGTCAGCAGGAACAGAGCCATTGTTTAGGATAACGTTTGTAATACCTGCTTTATCAAAGGACATGCTAAGTGCTTGACGCACTTTCAAGTTTGCAAGTGGAGTGTCTTGACCACCACGTTTTTGGTTGAAGCGCAAGAAGAACACAGATGCATCTTTAGAAGTTACTAGCTCTGGAGAAGATTTGTACTTGTCTACAAACTCAGCGGATAGACCAGCGCGATCTACATCGCCTGCTTCGTATAGGTTAACACCTGTACCAACGTCTTTAACGATGTTGAAGTTGATTTCCGTCAACTTAACTGTTTTGTTATCCCAGTACTTATCGTTTTTCGTTAATTTAAAGCTTTGCTCATGCTTCCACTCGCTAAGTACGAATGGTCCGTTGTATACGCCTGTATTTGCTTCTAGTGCATATTTTGCACCTTGTTCTTTAATAAATTTCTCGTTTTGCGGATAGAATGTTGCGAAAGAAGTTAACTCAACAAAGTAAGGAACCGCATTTTCTAATTGCACTTCTAATGTTTGATCGTCGATAGCCTTTACGCCCAATTGATCAACAGGAAGCTCTTTTTTGTTAATTTTTTCTGCATTTTTTACATCAAACATGATATATGCATACTCAGCTGCTGTTTCTGGATTCACCGCACGCTGCCAAGCAAATACGAAATCCTTAGCCGTTACAGGGTCACCGTTAGACCATTTTGCATCTTTGCGAAGTTTAAATGTATATGTTTTACCGTCATCGCTCTTTTTGAAAGATTCAGCTACACCTGGAGTTGGTTTTTGATCTTTATCTAAACGATATAGACCTTCCATAACGTTGTTCATAACGTTGAAAGATACCGCATCAGTTGCTTTAGCGGAGTCCATGGATGGGATTTCTTGAGACTCTAGCAAGTTTAATACTTGCTTCGCAGCAAGCTTCTCTTCACCTTTGCCCTCTTTTTTTGGCTCAGTGTTTGCTTTCTGATCGTTGCCGCCACATGCAGTTAAGGCCACACTTACCGCTAAAACCGGCGCTACTACTGCAGCTAATTTTGTTTTCTTTTTCATACTCATGTACCCTCCTCAAAAAATATATATCTTCTGACAATAGAAAATTTCTGTTAATTCTATGAATATTTCGAGATAAAATTATCAGAAAATTTCTATTAGTTTATATTCTACTAAATTTTGAAGATTTGTAAAGTACTATTCGTAAAAAATTTTAAAATTTTATTTTATTACTGTAATATTTATCACTAGATTGTAAAAACAAGGAATTTAATCAACTAAATATATCCATATTTAAACAAGAATTGCATATTCCATTAGTTCTACTGCATGAAAAATAAAGATAACTCTATTTTCTTTGTTCTGTTTATGCATGCTCATACATTACCTTTTTCTCCTTTCCCTCTTAAAAGCTTGTATTCTACGATACATCCCTATGAATATATAGCTCTTTTACTAATTTAATGACATAAAAATTATTATTTATTACGAGTGTACATATTATTTATATTAGAGCAGGTTAGATCCTACATATAGTTTCCTTACCTACAGGTTTGTTAAAATCTTCAATTGCATATCTATTTTATAAAAAGATATAGAGGTGGTGCATATACAAAATTCAAAAATAAATCCTACAGATATTCTTGTAGTATAAGAAAGGTGCTACAAGGCCTATTTACCTCTTCCTCATGTAGGTATCAAGAAGTCTCCCTTACACGAAGAAATAAGTCTTTATATTGGAAAGGCTCCCTCAAAGAGTAATTTTTTTGTAATGCTTTGTTAAAGTTCGTTGTTGATTTCCCTTACAGAGGCTCGCTTTCTACGTGCAGTCAGGAAGCCTATATCACACAAAAACAAGGCGCCCGATTGGACGCCTCTCTCTTTTACTTACTCACTTCGCCTTGCTGCTTACCAGGATACGAACCGTCTTCAAACTTATAGATGTATACCTTTGCATTTTTATTGTCCCCTTTTTCATCAAAGCTTACGTTCGTAATTACACCGTCGAAAGATGTCACACCGCGTACTGCATCACGAACCTGTTCTCTTGTCGGCATCTTTCCGCCGTTTTTCTGCAGCGCCTCTTTAATACCTTGTAAAATTACAGCCGCAGAATCATAACCATATGCAGAAAATGCTTCGATATCTTTGTTGAATTTCTTTTTATAGTCATCCACAAATGCTTTTCCTTTTTCTGTTGTGCTTGGTGATGTGGCAACTGTTGTATAATACGTGTCTTTTAAAGCATCCTTAGCGACTTCAGCCATTGTCGGGGAGTCGATACCGTCACCACCCATGATTGGCACCTTAATACCTTTTTCACGTGCCTGTTTAACTAAAATACTTCCTTCTGCGTACAAGCCGCCAAAATAAACAAGATCAGGCTTTTTCGCAACCACTTGGTTCAATACGCCATTAAAATCTTTCTCACCAATTGTAATCCCTTCATAACCAACTACTTTGGCACCTATTTTTTCAGCCTCTTTTTTAAATGCATCCGCCAAACCTTGTCCATATGCAGTTTTGTCTTGAATGATAAAGATATTAGCTGCCTTTAATGTGTCTACTGCGTATTTCGCAGCAGCTGGACCTTGAAAATCATCACGTGCTACGAGACGAGCTACTGATTTTAACCCTCGCTCTGTTAAATCTACCGCCGTGCTGGATGGAGATACCATAACTAAATTTTGCTTTTCATACGTTTCGGAAGCAGCAATAGAAACACCAGACATCAAATGCCCTACTACACCGAAAACCGCTTTATCTGCTGTAATTGTTTGGGCATTGGCAACGCCCTTTTTTGGGTCCCCTTGGTCATCATATGGTACAAATTGCAAATCAAATCCAAGCTTTTTAAATTCTTCTTTTTGCTTTTCCACAGCTAGTTGCGCACCTAGCTTCATCGATTCACCAAAAGAAGCGGAACCACCAGAAAGTGGAGACTGCGATACAATTTTAATGACCTTGCTATCATTCTTGGCACCTGTCGTCGTTGTCGAGCTTGTCTTTTCGTTGCCTCCGCATCCCGCTAGCAACCCGCTCATGAGAACACCTGCCAACATCATGGATATGCTTTTTTTTCGCTTCATACTTGTACCCCCCGAGTAATATTATTCTGAATATTTTAAATATTATATTATTAATACAAATTAGACAAGAGGTATTTGAAATGTTTCAAACAAATTTGTAGTACAATTTAAACTTTTTACTCAAATACATACCAATATAACAAAGTGCCTTTATCCAAACAAAAAAACTTGCGCGATTGCGCAAGTTTTTTATTTAAGCATACATTTCTTCCAAGCGTTTTTGTAACTCCTCATTTTCCAAATACTCATCATACGTCGTTTGCCTATCCATCACACCACTTGGCGTAATTTCAATAATGCGGTTTGCAACTGTCTCTACAAACTGATGGTCATGTGATGTAAATAAAATTGTACCCTTAAACGCCATTAAACCGTTGTTCAGAGCTGTAATAGACTCCAAATCCAAGTGGTTTGTCGGTTCATCAAACAGCAAAACATTTGCACCACTTAGCATCATTTTAGACAACATACAACGAACTTTCTCTCCTCCGGAAAGGACACTTGCTTTTTTCAATACTTCTTCACCGGAGAATAACATTCTACCAAGGAAACCACGTAAAAAGCTTTCCGACTCGTCTTGCGGCGAAAATTGACGAAGCCATTCTACAAGCGTCAAATCACTGCCTTCAAAATATTCGGAGTTATCCTTAGGGAAATATGCTTGACTCGTTGTCACACCCCATTTATACGTGCCTGCGTCAGGCTCCATTTCACCGGACAAAATTTTAAATAACGTTGTGTTTGCAGCTTCGTTGCGACCCACGAACGCAATTTTATCTCCTTTATTTACAGTGAAACTGACATTATCCAATACCTTTTCACCGTCAATTGTTTTTGTCAATCCTTCTACGCGAAGCAAATCATTTCCTACTTCACGGTTTGGTGTAAATCCAACAAAAGGATAGCGGCGAGAAGACGGACGAATATCATCAAGGGTAATTTTATCCAAAAGCTTTTTACGTGATGTCGCTTGTTTCGCTTTAGATGCGTTAGAGCTAAAGCGCGCAATAAAGCCTTGGAGTTCTTTAATTTTTTCTTCTTTCTTCTTATTTGCATCTTGTGCCAACTTTAATGCTAACTGACTAGACTCATACCAGAAGTCATAGTTACCTACATAAATTTGAATACGTCCGAAATCCAAGTCGGCCATATGTGTACAAACTTTGTTTAAGAAATGACGATCATGGGAAACGACAATAACTGTATTCTCAAAATTCATTAAAAAGTTCTCTAGCCAGCGAATTGCTTTAATGTCCAAGTGGTTCGTTGGCTCGTCCAAAAGAAGGATATCTGGCTTACCGAACAATGCTTGCGCAAGCAACACTTTCACTTTCTCTCCGCCCGTAAGTTCAGCCATTGTTTTGTAGTGAAGATCTTCATCAATACCTAAACCTTTTAATAAGATTGCTGCATCTGCTTCTGCTTCCCAACCATTCATTTCAGCAAACTCGCCCTCTAGTTCAGCTGCGCGCATGCCATCTTCGTCACTGAAGTCTTCTTTCATGTAAATCGCATCTTTTTCTTGCATAACTTGATACAAGCGAGCATGTCCCATAATAACTGTTTGCAACACTTGGTACTCTTCGTATTCAAAGTGGTTCTGCTTTAATACAGCTAGGCGTTCGCCTGGTGTGATAATCACGTCGCCTGTATTAGGTTCAATTTCGCCAGATAAAATTTTTAAAAACGTAGATTTTCCGGCACCATTTGCACCAATTAAACCATAGCAATTCCCTGGTGTAAACTTAATGTTTACATCGTCAAACAATTTACGATCTCCGTATCTTAAACTTACATTACTTACTTGAATCAATGTTCATTTCCTCCAAATCGTTTTATCTACACATACATTCTACTATACCATGTATAGCAAGGAGAAGAAAGAGCAAAGCCTTTCTCTACCTTAGAGTGGTACTTGCTAATGAAAAAAGACGTTGATTATCAACGTCTTTTTTCATTTCATGAGAAGATCATTACAAATTAAGAGATTGAAAGAATTCACCTAAGCTGATACCAAGCGCCAAACAGATTTTTTGCAAGGATGCAATAGTTGCACCACGCTGCCCTCTCTCCACCATACCGATGAAGTTTTTATGAAGGTTAGACTGCTCCGCCAAATCCGCTTGTGACAACCCATTCTTCATTCTTTCTGATTTAATCGTGCTCCCGATTTTCACCAGTAATTGTTCTTCTGTTTGCATTTTTAATCACCCGAACATAACAATTTGTGAAAAGCTGAATGCAGCCCCGCCTTTGAACCCTTCTCCCTGAAATCCCCATATTCCCGTAAAGATTACTAGCTTTTTCTAAGTACATACTATATCAAACCAACTTTTATTGCACAATATATATCTCAAAAAAAGCTTAAAATTGATAATGTTGCACACGATTATAGTGTATAACTAAACATGGAAAGATGCTCTGCAATGCATTGTAGCAAGCGCTTTGCAGTTTCTTCTTTTCCTTCACACATCGTTACATGTCCCTCTTTGTCTACGATGTAATGAACTGCTTCAGTTGTATACAGTGAATCGGATGCATTTGCCACCATAAGTTCTGCCCTCGAACTTTTCATACGAAGATTTGCTCTTTCTAACAACACTTCTCGTTCTACATCACTTTCTAGTTTAAATCCAACCAAAAGTGATGCTGGGCTCCATTCTTTAATAAAGTTAATCACTTTAGGTGCTTTTTTAAAGTGAATAATAGGTGGGTGGTCACTAGAAATTTTACCTTTATTCGGTAATTCTTCACCAGCTGGTGTCACCATCTTGTCGACAATCCAATCAGACCCTGCAGCTGCCATAATCACAGCATCCACACGCTCATTTGTAACAATCTCTTTGACTTTGTCACTCAAATCTAAAATTCCCTCAAACGTACATGTTTGCAAAAGTTGTCCGGTTTTTACTACTGGTTTTTTAGCGAAATACCCATGTAAGTAAATGACACGTGCACCAAGAGACAGTGCTTCTTCTGCCAATAAGCTTCCAATCGTTCCTTTCGCCATATTTGTGTGACCGCGCACATTGTCCCACTTTTCTAAGCAACCGCCACTTGTAATTAGAATAGTTTTTCCCTTCATACTCTTCACCCTTTACCTTTTTCTTTTATATTACGAAAAAAACAAACATTTTCCTACGTTTTTCAATTATTGAGGTCGACTTTGCTTGGTAGCACCAGCAAAAATCCACCCTTGTTGTTCTACAAATTGGGTAAAGGCCTGCAAAAATTCCTCGTGAGAAACTTCCCCTTCATCGCCATTTACCAACACTATCCCTTCTATTTCCACACCACTTTTATTTTGCCTCATACTCATTCCTCCGTGATCTAATTTTTTCTTGCAGTGAAGGGCGTTACCTCTTTAAACAACTGCAATCAAATAATTTGTTGTTAGTATGTGCAAAAAAATTTGTACTTACTGCATGTATCTTATATAATAAAGCTTACATAATTCTTATCCAGAGAGGTCTAGGGATCGGCCCGTTAAAGCCTCGGCAACCCCGTTATGGAAGGTGCCAACTCCGGCAGGTAATCCTGCAAGATAAGAAGAAGACTTTGGACGCAAAATCCCTTCTTCGCTCATGAAGAAGGGATTTTTTTAATGAAAGGATGAGGATGATGACAAAACAATACGAACTCGCAACATTTGCTGGTGGCTGCTTTTGGTGTATGGTAAAACCTTTTGATGAACTACCAGGTATTCATAACGTAGTCTCTGGCTACAGCGGGGGACATGTAGAAAATCCAACTTACGAACAGGTAAAAACCGGTACAACAGGTCATTATGAAGTTGTACAAATTACATTTGACCCCGATGTATTTCCTTATGAAAAGTTATTATCTTTATATTGGCCCCAAATTGATCCGACTGATGCGGAAGGTCAGTTTTTTGATCGCGGTCCGCAATATCGTGCTGCTATTTTTTATCACAATGACAAGCAAAAACAAGCCGCTCAAAAGTCTAAACAAGAACTAATTGTCAGTGGTCAATTCAACAAGCCCATTGTAACAGAAATTTTACCCGCTTCTCCGTTTTACGAAGCCGAAGAATATCATCAGCACTTCTATAAAAAGAATCCAGAAAAATATAAACAAGAGCGTGTTGAATCCGGTCGCGACGCCTTCATTGCCGAGCATTGGGCACAAGAAACGAAATGAGTTTCCCAATATTACCCGTACATATTTTTTTGCTCACAAGAAGCTAAGAAAAAAGTAGGTGATATTATGGCATACGAAACTTTATTCTCCCATTTTATCGGGACACAGCGCGTTACACGTTTACGTCATTCTGAAACTGGCGCATTATAGACTACACACCAGATGCGCCCGGCAATCCAATCTCTCCAGACATACAACAGTACGTGCGAGCGCATCTTGACCAAATTAGTAGCGGTGATACCGATTATGACGGTTTAATCTTGTAAAGTTTTACTTTTTCATTAGATATTGCTAAAGCTTTCTATGGGTAAAGAGAACTTTAACAAAGACTTTCATAAAAGAAAAGAAGCTCCTTGGAGCTTCTTTTCTTTTATGCTAAATACGCTTCTTTTACAATATCATCGTTCATAAGTACACGACCCTCACCGACCATTTTGATTTCGCCGGTCTGAATGACGTATCCCCGATGCGCAATTTGTAAAGCTTGATACGCATTTTGCTCAACAAGTAAAATGGTCATTCCTTCTTTATTAAGTTCATGGATAATTTCAAAAATTTGTTCTACAACAATTGGGGCAAGTCCCATGGACGGCTCATCGAGCATTAATAAATGAGGACCACTCATTAATGCACGACCGATTGCAAGCATTTGTTGCTCACCGCCACTCATTGTACCGCCTAACTGATTTATGCGTTCTTTTACGCGTGGAAAGTAATGAAAAACCCGTTCCATTCTTTCACCAATCACCTTTTTATCTTTTACCGAAAATGCTCCCATTTCTAAATTTTCTCGAACAGTAAGTCGTGGAAAAATGCGGCGCCCTTCTGGAACATGAGCAATACCAGATATGGCAGTAACATGAGGTGGCTGTTTTGTAATATCATTTCCTTCAAAGATAATTTGTCCAGTTTTTGGTATAACTTGCCCACTAATTGTTTTAAGCGTTGTTGATTTACCCGCACCATTACTGCCGATAAGTGTTACAATCTCTCCTTTATCTACACGGACATTAAGACCCTTTAGGGCATGAATGCCACCATAGTACGCATTAATATCTTTGAGTTCAATTAACATTCTGTCCCCTCCCCTCGTTCGCAACCACGGCACTTTTTCCAAGGTACGCTTCAATCACATTTCGGTTGTTACGAATCTCAACAGGTTTTCCTTCTGCAATTTTCTCGCCGTGATCGAGTACTACAATATGTTCAGAAATTTCCATAACAAGCTTCATATCATGTTCAATTAGTACGATTGTTACATCAAGTTCTTCTCGCATACGATAAATTAAGTCCGTAAGTTCCTTTGTTTCCTTAGGGTTCATACCTGCTGCAGGTTCATCAAGTAGCAACAACTTTGGCTTTGTCGCCAGTGCTCTGGCAATTTCAAGGCGACGCTGTGCACCGTACGATAAATTTTGCGCTTCTTCATTAAAAAATTCCGCCAGCCCTACATATTCAAGCAAGCGATAGCCTTCTTTTTTCGCATCCGCTTCTTCCTTTCTAACATGCGGCAATGCCAAAAGTGTACCAAGGAATGTACCTTTTAAATGATTATGAAAGCCCACCATAACGTTTTCCAGAACCGTCATTTCATTAAACAAACGAATATTTTGAAAGGTACGCGAAATACCGCATTTAGAAATATCATGAGGTTTCAATCCAACAAGCGCATAATTGCCAAGACTAATCTCACCTTCGTCTGGCTTATATACGCCAGTAATCATATTAAAAAAAGTCGTTTTGCCGGCGCCATTTGGACCGATAACCGCTGTAATAGACCCGCGCTTTACTGTCATATCAACATCTTTGACTGCAGTTAGACCGCCAAATCGCTTTGTTAGGCCTTTTACTGTTAAAATATTCATATTGATCCCTCCTTACGCGCCGAACGCTTTTTCTTTGGATTTTGGCGGTATATCATCTGTAACCTCTGCTATGCTCAGCTTGCGATTTTTCGCAGGAATTAAGCCTTGCGGACGATACAATGCAAATAAAATGAGAATGCCACCAAAGATGAATCGCTGCATTTTTGCAGGTGACAGAGCATCCGGAATGGTTAATACACCATTCATACTCAATTGATTTAACCAGTTTGTAATTTCTGTGAGCACCTGCAAGTTCAAAATTGTCATAACCGCAGCACCGAGAATAACCCCAGGTACACTGCCCATACCGCCTAAAATCACCATAACTAGGATGGTAATGGATTCAAGCAATGTAAAGCTAGTCGGATCTACGAAGGTTTGCTTAGCTGCAAATACGACACCCATCATACCGGAGAATGAAGCGCCAATTGCAAATGCTAAAAGTTTCGTACGCACTAGATGAATCCCCATCGCCTGCGCAGCAATTTCATTTTCCCGAACCGCTTTCCATGAACGACCTATTTTAGAATACTCTAACCGTCTTACACCGAATATAACAAAAAGCAGGATGGCCAGGACAATATAGTAAAATTGACTGGAATTATTCAGCGTCATACCGAATAGCTCAGGTGATTTAATAGAGGACAACCCCATCGCACCGTTTGTAATGTTAACCGGCTTGTCCAAGTTATTAAATACAATGCGAATAATTTCACCGAATCCAAGGGTTACAATTGCCAAATAATCTCCTTTTACACGTAAAACAGGAATACCGAGAAGTACGCCCATAATAGCTGCCATTAAGCAACCGAGCAGAATAAAAATCCAAAAACTTTCACCCGACAATGGGTATTGACCGAATGGCATAAAATTATTGGCCTGCGCCGTTGCAAAAATACCATACGTGTAGGCTCCTACAGCAAAGAAAGCAACAAAACCAAGATCGAGAAGACCTGCAAAGCCAACTACAATATTAAGACCTAACGCCATTGCCACATAAATACCAACCAATGTCGCCACTTCCATATACGCCTCGTAGGAAGGACCTCCATTCGCTGAAAACGGCAATAATATCACCATGACGAACAAACCAATCAACCATTTCACCTTCCCAGAAAATCTCGTGAAGTATAATAGTAAAAGAGAAAGCAATAGAAGTAAAAATGCAGTAACGGATTTTTGAGCAAAATAGAGACTTAAAGATGTAACGAGTACATATACAGCAAGAAACACAGCCTGTAGCATCTTATTTTCCTTTAGGTTTGTCAACATATTCTCTCACCTACACTTTCTCTGTAACTGCTTTTCCAAAAATACCTTCCGGCTTGAAAATCAGTACCAAAATTAAAATTGCAAATGCAAATACATCTTTATATTCTCCTCCAAGGACACCGCCTGAGAGAATGGACAGATTCGCTGCTGCAAACATTTCTAGTAACCCTAGCAAAATGCCTCCAAACATCGCGCCGCGGATATTCCCAATACCGCCAAGCACTGCTGCGGTAAATGCTTTTAACCCTAAAATAAAACCAATATAAGGATCAATCGTACCATACTGTACTGCAAACAAGACGCCAGTCGCACCGCCAAGTGCCGATCCAACAAAGAAAGTTAAAGAAATTACCTTGTTTACATTGACGGACATCAACGCGGCGGTTTCACGATCTTGCGCTACGGCACGCATCGCCATCCCCCATTTTGTGCGATTAATGAAAAAGTCTAAAGCAAACATCATGATAATGGCTGTAACAATGAGAATAATTGAAGATGACTTGAGTTGCGCATTGTTAAATGTCGAAAAAAGAGAAGATGCTTCAACAGTAACTTGATTTGTAAATAAACTAGGACCTGTAATGATATAATTTCCCTTTTTCAGTTCTGCGATAAAACGAACTAAGTCCTGAAGTAAGAAAGATACCCCAATTGCTGTGATTAACGTGATGAGTTTAGGAGCTTTCCGCAACGGACGATAAGCAACCCTCTCAATTCCCATTCCAAGAAAGCCTGTTAGTACAGATGTTACAACAAGAACTAGAACAAGAGCCAATAGCGCTGGCATTGCGCCCATCACTCCTAATCCTGTCATTGTCAAGAAAATTGCAGTACCGATAAAGGCACCTGTCATAAAGATCTCACCATGAGCAAAATTGATGAGCTCTAAAATTCCGTATACCATTGTATAACCTAAAGCGACAATGGCATAAACAGCACCCAGTGTGAGACCGTCAAGCAAGACTTGCGGCAACGTGTGCAAAATTTCTGTTAGCATGCATTTCCCTCTCTTTCATAAAAGTATCTAAGTCTTGGGGTATATCTATATAAACTCCAATCATGCTGCTATATGTACAAGTAGACGAGCTAACATTCTTTTAGTTGAGAAAGAAAGATGCGGTCAGAAGTTATAAGAAGCTTGCACTAGCTAAAATCATGAATATCCGATGAACGAATCGCGCACTTTCATTTCTGGTTTTGATATGTTAGAAAGGTTACTTATGCTTTTATGCAGGGCATAATTGAATTTATATAAAATTTAGAAAATTTATAATATTTTAATAAGATACTAAATAATTTTTCGACAAATGACAACCTTTTTCTAAAAAAGGCTTTTCGACAAATTTCAACTCTTAGGATATCTACACAAAATAAGTGCGAGGCAGCACCTCGCACTTGTGCACTACTTGTTTTCGATTTCCCCCTCTTGTTTACCTGGGTATTTTTGCTCATTGAACTTATAAATATATACTTTGGAATATTTGTTATCACCTTTTTCATCAAATCCAACCTTTGTTACTGCGCCCTCGTAATTAGAGGTTTTACGAACCGCATCACGAACTTGTTCGCGCGTAGGCAATTTATTGCCGTTATCCTTAATTGCTGTTTTTAAGCCTTCTAAAAGAACCCCTGCCGCATCATATCCGTAAGCGGAATACCCCTCTACTTCCTTACCGAATTTCTTTTTGTAAGTTTCCGCAAACTTTTTTCCTGATTCTGACTTCATTGGGTCAGCTGCAATAGAGGTATAGTATGTGTTTTTGATTGTGGTACCCGCAATCTCTACTAGGGAGGAAGAATCAATGCCATCTCCACCCATAATTGGGATATCCAAACCTTTATCACGCGCTTGCTTTACCAAAAGACCCGCTTCAGCGTACAAACCGCCAAAATAAATTAAATCCGGCTTCTTTGCCAACACTTTATTCAATACCCCATTAAAATCTTTTTCTCCCACTGTAATAGACTCGTGACCTAGGATTTTACCGCCTTCTTTCTCGACAGCTTGCTCAAACGCTTTAGCCAAACCCGTTCCATATGCTGTTTTATCATCAATCACAAAAATGTTTTTCGCATTTAATGTTTTAACTGCATGAGTTGCACCCGCAGGTCCTTGGAAATCATCACGAGCACAAATACGGTTAACCGATTTCAGTTTTCGATCTGTTACATCTGTTGCTGTATTTACCGGAGAAACCATAACAAGATTGTTTTTCTCATATACTTCAGAGGATGGAATCGCAACCCCCGAATTCAAGTGGCCAACAACACCAAGAACAGCTTTGTCAGCCCCGACAAGCTGCGCATTGGCAACCCCTTTTTTCGGGTCAGCCTGATCGTCATACGGAACAAGCTGTAACTCAAATCCTAGTTTTTTAAATTCTTCTTTTTGTTCTTCCAGTTTCAATTGTGCACCAAGCTTAATAGCTTCTCCTTGTGTAGCTGAGGCGCCGGATAACGGAGACTGCGTCACAATTTTAATTACCTTGCTATCTCCGCTTCCCGATGTTCCTGCTGTCGGTTCCGATTGTTTGCTGCCGCACCCTGCCAATATACCCATAAATAGGGATGTAGACAGAACTAGTGCCATTCCTTTTTTTAACGTCACTGAAGTTCCTCCTTATTTTTTAAATATTAAAAATATTTAGTTAAATAATAAGTGAATTTGTAGAAATGTACAATCCTATATTTTTATACAAATTTAGACATACAGTGTGTGAAATTTTAAAAAGTGCAACACTATTTTTTGTTGTTCTATATAAATCGCGTCTATCCATAAAGGTTATTTAACGAAATGAAATTTCATTTCTTTTTGCATACTTATACAAAGACTTTATAAGTGCTCCTTGTTAATTTTAGCTGCTGGAGTTTGCTTTCTATGAAAGTCACTCCTTTTACTCTCCTTAAGACATCCCAATGATCAAAGTCAATCTTTATAAAAGCTATAAAAGAAACAAAAAAGGAGCATTCCTACATATTGTTAGAAATGCTCCTACTTCAAATATTTCTTGTTTAGTTGATTGCATTAAGACCTCGTATTCATAATCAACAACAAGTCTTAATTTCTATTATCGATTTTCCAACCAAACTTCTAAAACAGCATTGCTGCCACTGTCGACAAGAGGACTACCGTTACTGTAACGATCGCGTGGTTTCAACTGCGCTGTTGCTACTTCCTCTATCTCATTATTTGCAAGCTTTACATATAATACTTGCTGTTCTCTCATTACACACACCCCCACGATATAATAGGGATTGGTTTTCACTTCTTTAAAAATTAAATGACCTCGCTTCGCACGATTCGATAAATCAATTTCTTTTACCGCTATCTTTTTAAAGGCACCGCGCTGTGTAATCACTGTTACATATTCATCATCAGCTACACATACGGCTTGCACAACGTAATCGCCATCTTTTAAATTGATTCCTTTTACACCCGCTGCTCGCACGCCAATTGGTGTTACTTCTTCCTCATGAAAACGCAGTGCATAGGCACCGTGCGTGAACAAAATAATGTTGCTTGTACCGTCTGTTGGCTTTACAGCTACAACCTCATCATCACCTTTTACATTTACCGCAACAAGTGCTCGAGAATAACGTTGCACTTTATACTGCTTCAGTTCTGTTTTTTTAATCATACCATTTCGCGTCGTAAATACAAGGTAGCGCTGATCTTCTTCAAAATTTTTAACAATAATAGCTTCAATTAACACTTCATCCCGTTCTAATGCGACAATATTTGTAATATATTGCCCTAAATCTTTCCAACGAATATCCGGCATTTCATATACCGGTAAATATACATAGTTTCCTTTGTTCGTAAACAAAAGCAGTGTATCTGTCGTGTTGCAGTCAAACCGGGCCAACAAACGGTCTCCTTCCTTCATACCGAAGTCCTTACCGTTGGACGCATTATGTGAGCGCCAGCTTGTCCGCTTCACATAACCTTCTGTTGTGATTGTAACTATAACATCTTCTTGCGGAATCATAACTTCCATATCAATTTTAATTTCTTGGATATCACGCTCAACCATTGTTCTACGCTCATCACCATAGCTTTTCTTGACGCGTTTTAAATCTGTTTTAATAACTTGCAACAATTTCTTTTCACTTCCAATAATTGTCTGCAACTCATGAATCTTCTTGGCGAGTTCATCCGCCTCTTTTTGCAGGGCAGTAATATCAGTATTTGTTAAGCGATACAATTGCAAAGACACAATCGCTTCCGCTTGCGCTTCGGTAAACGCAAATGCTGCAATTAAATTATCCTTTGCATCTCGTTTATCTTTTGAGGAACGAATCGTTGCGATGACTTCATCTAGAATAGACAGCGCCTTCATTAAACCAGCCACAATATGTTGACGATCCTCCGCCTTTTTCAAATCAAAGCGTGATCGATTCGTTACTACTTCTTTTTGATGTGTAATATAAGCATCTAATATTTGCAGTAATCCCATCAATTTGGGGCGACGATTGTGAATAGCAACCATATTAAAATTATACGGTACCTGTAAATCCGTAGACTTGTATAAATAATTTAAAATTCCTTCTGCATTGGCTTCCTTTTTCAATTCAATTACAATGCGAAGACCAGTACGGTCTGTTTCATCACGTACCTCTGCAATACCTTCGAGCTTCTTTTCAATACGTAAATCATCCATCTTTTTCACAAGATTGGCTTTATTAATTTCATAAGGTATTTCTGTAATGACGATTTGCTGCCTGCCGCCGCGCATATCCTCAATGACCGCTTTTCCCCGAATAATCATTTTACCGCGACCTGTTTCGTACGCGCGTTTAATACCTTCCATTCCTTGGATAATTCCTCCTGTCGGGAAATCAGGACCGCTCATTACCTGCATAAGATCACTTACCGTACAATCAGGTCGATCAATACGCATCATCACAGCATCAATAACCTCGATTAAGTTATGCGGCGGAATTTCCGTTGCATACCCGGCGGAGATACCTGTAGAGCCATTCACGAGCAAGTTTGGAAAACTTGCAGGCAATACAATTGGCTCTTCGCTTGTATCGTCAAAATTTGGAACAAATTCTACCGTTTGTTTATCAATATCGCGTAACAATTCAGACGCAATTGGCGACAAACGAGCTTCTGTATAACGCATTGCCGCCGCGGGATCGCCGTCGATGCTGCCGTTATTGCCATGCATTTCAACGAGTACGTTACGAACTTTCCAAGTTTGACTCAAGCGAACCATCGCTTCGTACACAGATGTATCACCGTGCGGGTGATAATTACCAATAACATTTCCGACTGTTTTAGCTGCTTTTCGGTACGGTTTATCATGTACATTGCCCTCTACATACATTGAATATAAAATACGGCGCTGCACCGGCTTTAATCCATCACGTGCATCAGGCAATGCACGGTCTTGAATAATATATTTACTATATCGACCAAAGCGATCGCCAATCACGTCCTCAAGAGGTAGATCATGAAATTTCTCTACTTGCATGTTACTCCACCTCCGTTGTAATCATTTCATTTTCTAAAATATTTCCTTCTTCCTGCAATCCGAACTGTACATTACGTTCAATCCATTTACGGCGCGGCTCGACCTTATCACCCATGAGCGTAGTCACGCGACGCTCTGCACGAGCTGCATCATCAATTTTAACACGAATCAACGTGCGTGTTTCCGGGTCCATTGTAGTTTCCCAAAGCTGATCGGCATTCATTTCACCAAGACCTTTGTAGCGCTGAATTGTATAACCTTTACCTATTTTTTTGATTACTACCTGCAATTCTTCATCTGACCAAGCATATAAAATTGTTTCCTTTTTACCGGTACCCTTGCTCACTTTATAAAGAGGCGGCAATGCAATAAATACCTTCCCCGCTTCAATTAAAGGCTTCATATAGCGATAAAAGAATGTGAGCAACAATACTTGAATATGCGCTCCATCCGTATCCGCATCCGTCATGATAACAACTTTATCATAATTGATATCTTCCACTGAGAATTCCACACCAACACCCCCGCCGATAGCATGAATAATCGTGTTAATTTCTTCATTTTTCAGAATATCTGCGAGCTTTGCTTTCTCAGTATTAATGACCTTTCCACGCAAAGGAAGGACTGCTTGAAAACGACGATCACGTCCTTGTTTAGCCGACCCCCCTGCGGAATCACCTTCCACAAGGTACAGCTCGTTTTTTTGCGGATTGCGTGATTGCGCCGGTGTCAATTTACCGCTCAGCGATGTTTCAGAACGTTTTTTCTTCTTACCGCTACGAGCCTCTTCACGTGCTTTTCGAGCAGCTTCACGCGCTTGAAATGCTTTGATAGCCTTTTTAATTAATAAGTTTGCTGATTCTGGATTTTCTTCTAAAAAATATGCTAAATGCTCAGAAACAATTGCGTCTACAGCAGAGCGAGCCTCACTTGTTCCAAGTTTACCTTTTGTCTGCCCTTCAAATTGCAATAATCCTTCCGGAATACGAGTTGATATAATAGCAGAAATGCCTTCTCGAATATCAGAGCCTTCTAAGTTTTTATCTTTCTCTTTCAAAAGTCCCATTTTGCGTGCATATTCATTAAATACACGAGTCGAAGCCGTTTTAAAGCCCGCTTCGTGTGTACCTCCATCCTTCGTACGCACATTGTTGACAAACGATAAAATATTTTCGGAATATCCGTCATTAAATTGAAACGCAACTTCTGCTTCAATCTCATTTTGCATACCTTCAAAATAGACAACAGGATGAAGGACGTCTTTTTCTTCATTTAAATAGGAGACAAAAGCTTGAATACCCGTTTCGTAATGAAAGACATCCTCTAAATCATTGCGCTCATCTTTTAAAGTGATTTTCATGCCTTTTAACAAAAAGGCCGATTCGCGCAAACGTTCACTTAAAGTTTCATAGTTATAATTGGTCGTACTAAAAATGAGGGAATCTGGTTTAAAATGGATTGTTGTTCCGGTTTGTTTCGTCGTTCCTTTTTTCTCCAGTGTGGTGACCGGATTGCCGCCGTTTTCAAAGCGTTGCTCATATATAAAGCCCTCGCGTTTGATTGTTACAACTAACCATTCTGACAGTGCATTTACAACAGATGCACCTACACCATGTAAGCCACCACTCGTTTTATAACCACCTTGTCCAAATTTACCACCCGCATGCAGTACGGTAAGAATAACCTCCGGTGTCGGTTTTCCCATGCGGTGCATACCAGTCGGCATCCCACGTCCTTTATCCTGCACGCTAATACTGTTATCTTTATGTATAATAACTTTAATTTCATTGCCAAATCCGGCCAAAGCTTCATCTACAGAGTTATCTACAATCTCATACACGAGATGGTGCAATCCCCTGCTATCAGTGCTACCGATGTACATACCAGGTCGCTTTCGTACAGCTTCCAGTCCTTCCAGCACCTGAATTGCATCTTCATTATATTGTATATTTGCCAAAGTGCTTACTCCTTTCCTCCGAAAACAAGAACATATGTTTCTTTTATAACATAGCTTATCCGTTTCTGACAAGCATGCATCCATAGGTTGTGTGCCAATATGTCTCAAAATGTTATCTTAATTGACTGCCGTATATATTAGTAATATACAAGGTTGAACAGAAAAATCCTTGTGTATAACAAGGATTCCTCTACGCTACTATTCCAAAAAAAGATACGTTTGTCAATCTTAACTAAGATGACCTATATAAGTTTATGGGGTTTTTCTATAATGATAAATAACAAAAAAACAATAACGAAAGAACGACTGACTAGGTACTTATAATTTAATTCAACACATACTTTTCGTAAGCCCTAGTCATATCATAGCTACAAACTTCACGTTCTGCTTTTCTTCTAAAATGAATATTACTTTTTCTATTTATACTTAAGTTCCAAACATTTTACTCATGAGCCAAATCACAAAAATCCAAAAGGGTGCGACCAAAATCACACCCCATAAACAACCGCGAAAAAAGTTTGTATTCTCCACTACTTTGTTAAAGCATGCTCCACTTTAATACAGCGATCCATGATAACTGTTCGTCCTGTTTCCTTTAAAAATTCGTACGTTGCCTCATCCTGCAGGCCCAGTTGTGCCCAGTACACATCAGCATCAATCTTCATAAACTCATGAGCAACGCCTAATAGGTGCTCAGAACGACGAAACACATTTACAATATCCACGTGACCTTCAATATCCGTTAATGACTTTACTGCTTTTTCTCCCAAAATCATATCCGCATTCGGATTGACTGGAATAATTTTGTACCCAGCATCTTGCATGGCTTTGGATACCATATACGATGTACGTTCCGGATTATCAGAAAGACCAACAACCGCAATACGCTTGCTTCGCTTTAAAATACGACCAATTTCCTCTCGCGTTGGGTTTTTGAACATATAATCTGCCTCCACTCTACCTATTCTGCATTCACATCAAGCGTAATTGTTTTCTCCTGCTTTTGTCCTGCACGATAAAACTCCACTTTCATAGATTCGCCGATTTTTTTCTTATCATACAAATGTTTGCGGAATTGTACCGCATTGCTAATCGCTTGTCCGTCCAACGCCACAATTACATCCAAATCCTTTAGCTCCGCTTTTGCCGCAGGCGAATCCGGTGTAACTGCCATTACAACAACACCACCAGTTATATCTTTTGGTAAGTTTAGTTGTGACAGTCCGTAGCTCGATATTTCATCTAAAGACCTAAGCTGAATGCCCATAAAAGGCCTTTGTACTTTTCCATATTTCTCAATTGATTCCAGTACTGGCTTTGCAACATTCACAGGAATTGCAAAGCCGATTCCTTCTACTTCTTGTTGCGCGATCTTACTAGAGTTAATCCCAATTACTGCACCGTTTGCACTCAGCAATGCGCCACCGCTGTTGCCCGGATTAATAGATGCGTCTGTTTGAATTACCTGTGCCTGCCAGTCCGGGTTACCATCTTCATTAATGTCTACGGGTATTTCACGATCTTTACTGCTAATGATCCCTTCTGTCACAGTACCAGCAAATCCAAGTGGGCTACCAATAGCAACAGCAGTCTCTCCTGCTCGGATTTTATCTGAGTCGCCGAGCGTAGCGATTTTGGTAATTTCACTTCCGTCCACCTCAAGAACAGCCAAATCCAGCCAAGAATCTGTACCAACAAGTTTTGCTTCTAACTTTTTACCGGTACTGAGTACAACTTCCAGTTGCTTCGCACCTTCAACAACATGATTATTGGTAACAATTAATGCCTTATTATTAACCTTTTTATAAATAACACCTGATCCTGTACCAGCTGCCTGTGTCCTATTAGAAAACGGATCGTTGCTTTGATATTTCATTACACTTACGACTGCATCCTTGGCACCTTCCACCATACCAGCAATATCAGTTGCTTTCATGTTTTGCACAACCGGTACAACCGTACCTTCCGATTGCTGTATATTTTGTACACCCTCATCTCCTGGCATATACACCCCTGCCGCTGTAACAGCTACTGCCCCAATTACCGCTCCGACCAGGCCGGTAAAGAAATAGCCTTTTTTGCTGCCTTTTCGTTTCTCGTATCTTGTCATATCAGTTTCGTCATAATATCCCATTCTACTGGCCCCTTTCTTGTAAGTAAACTCAGTGTAATACACTACTGTGTATTCGCTGTGAAATTATCGTGAATTTCAACAAGAAATTTTAGTTTTATTATAGATTATTCCCCATTCATTCTTCAAATTTATAACCAGCACGAATAACAGTAATAATATGATGTGCCTTGTCTCCCAGCTTATTTCGCAGTTTCTTTACATGTGTATCCACCGTACGGTCATCGCCATAATAATCATAGCCCCAAAGCTGATTTAACAAGTGTTGCCGCGATAAAACGATTCCTTTATTTTCCATAAAGTATAAAAGAAGCTCAAATTCCTTGTGGGTTAGTATCACTTCATTTCCTTCAATGGATACTGTACGCGACAATTTGTTTACCTCAATACCGCTCAAAGACAACATATGTTCTTCCTGCCCAAGTGAACCTTCCGCTCTCTTTAACAATGTTTTTGCACGCGCTACTAATACTTTTGGACTGAACGGCTTTGTTACATATTCATCCGCACCGAGCTCAAAACCAAGTAGTGTATCTTCCTCGTCCGCACGTGCTGTTAACATGATAATCGGAACAACTGACTCCTTTCGAATACGACGGCATACAGACCATCCATCAATTTCTGGTAACATGATATCGAGAATTACTAAATCAATATTATGTGCCTCGAATTGGGACAGCGCTTGCTTTCCATCTTCTGCTTCTACGACTGTAAATCCCTCGTTCGAAAAATAATCCGAGACAATTTCGCGCAGGCGCTGTTCATCCTCCACAAGCAGCACCGTTTTATTCATAGCAATATCCCATCCTTTATCTATTGTTTGTTTTTCATATCATACCATATGAAACACATTTTGTAGGTTTAAAACTACCGATTAAGCAGGCATTTTTGGCTTGACCACAACATATACATTCTAATCTAGCGGCACTGGATATAAAATGGTACCGAAACCACCTACTGTATGAGCAGGTGTATCAGAGGATACTCATTTTCCTACTTGTCCATGTACAATGACAATAAGAATTCTATATAAAAAGATACTCTTCTCTTACATTGCTTCTTCTGGTTATGATACAATGGACAAGCAATATTTATTATTTTTTATCATGTTTTTAAAGGAGAATGGACTTATGCTTACATACGTATTGTTTGTAGCAGCATATTTGCTTGGTTCCATTCCGTTTGCCTTGATTGTCGGAAAAGTAGGCTATGGCATTGACATTCGTCAACATGGTAGCGGCAACCTCGGCGGTACGAATACATTTCGTACACTCGGAAAAAAGGCGGGCTTTATTGTAACCATCGGAGATATTTTAAAGGGAACAATGGCTGCTTCTTTACCGATTCTATTCGGACTGGAGTGGAATCCTCTTTGGTTTGGAATCGCAGCGGTAATCGGACATATGTATCCCATATTTGCTAACTTCCGCGGTGGTAAAGCTGTTGCAACATCTGCTGGTGTATTGCTGTTTTGTCAACCTGTTGTTTTTGTTATTTTGTTAATTGTGTTTCTAAGCTTGTTGTTTACAACGAAATACGTATCGTTATCTTCTATGCTCACTGCCATAATTGGTGTGATTGCTGCCCTATTTGTAGACGATACGCCATTTTTAATCGCAATTTCAGTACTTGCTGTATTTGTAATCTATCGCCATCGTGCTAATATTTCACGAATTATCAATAAAACAGAGCCAAAAGTGAAATTCTAAGCATATTGATAGCGAGTTGCCTGTACATCCTCTATACTTAAGGTGACGAACTAGGAGGAATTCACTATGCACATTTCAATTTCAAATGACGCAGCAAATTGGTATAAGCGCGAAATGCTTTTAAACGAAGGTGATCAAATTCGTTTTTTTGTACAATACGGCGGTTGCAGTACAGTACAAAAAGGCTTATCTCTTGGTATTCGAAAAGACCTTCCTCAGCATATGGCTGCCAGCACACAAGCAGAAGGACTCACTTTCTTTGTGGAAGCGGACGATGAGTGGTATTTTGACGGTCATAACTTATCAATTACATATACACAAGGAGAAGAAGAACCTACTTTTCATTACGAAAAATAAAGCTTGCTGATAATTAACAAACAACCTTAACAAAGCAAAAGTAAAACGCGGCGAAAGTGCCGCGTTTTACTTTTGCTCCTTCCATCCATCGTTGCTCAGATGCACCTGAAGTAATTTTGCTTCCCCATCCTGCTCGTACACAACATAGCCCTTGTTAAGTTTCATAAATACAATGGGCTCTTCCTCACATCCCTTGACACAAATACTCGATACGCTTGCAAGCAACGATAGTAATTCCGGCTCCTCCACGCTTCGATCTATCAGCTCACTAAAGGTATAAGATCGGAAGCCCTGTAATTCAACCTGAAACATTTCTTCCACAACATCTACTCGATACGGATGAGCTTCATTTTGAAATGCAGCCATACTATGATGCGCAGCACGAAATCCAAACACTGTAATAAACAGTATCGTTAAGAGCGTTCCTGTTAGCGAAACCAAACGTATTCTCTTCCTCACACTACTCCCCCCCACCTTACTTTATGCAAGTCCAGTATGTAGATATGAAAAAAGAAGCTGTACATACAGCTTCTTTGCTTAATTTATGTTCTCATTCTTTTGCTCGCGTACATAAATTTCATACCAATCTGGGTACAACTTTTTAAATGACACCGGACGGAACGTATCTTTTTTCACTAAAATATTGGTTGTGCTCGCTGTAATACATAGCTCGCCTTTTTCGTTTAAGATTTCATATCCATACACAACTCGCAGTGGATTCACAGCTTCAATCCATGTTTTTACAATAGCTTTCTCTCCGTATCGCATTGCCTTCCTATATGTAACTTGCAAATCAAGAACAGGTGACACAATTCCGTCTTGCTCCATTTGGATATACGATAAACCTAAATCTCCTATCAGCTTGGTACGACCCAACTCAAGCCAAATTACATAGTTGGCATGGTATACCACGCCCATTTGATCAGTTTCCGCGTAACGAATATCGATGATATGTTCAGATACATGCATAATAAAAGCTCCTTTTTGGCTGTTCTTTCCATGTACACTATCATAATACAATCCTCTGCAAAATAAAATAGAAACAATGCATCTTTTCCAATAAGGAGTGGTTGTATGATTCAAATTGCAGTTGTAAAACGAGGCGATACGTTATTTAAGATGGCAACGCAGTACGGTACAACCATCGAACAAATCGTCCTGGATAATGGTTTGAACGCGAGTGCACCACTCGTCATCGGGCAGGCGTTGCTCGTTAACACAAAAGGAAACGTATACTATGTCCAACCAGGCGATAGCTTGTATACGATTGCACTTACTTACAATGTCCCGTTACAAACACTTGCGAAAGTGAACAATTTATCACTCAATAAAATGCTTCTAGAAAATCAGCGGCTATATATCCCAAAAGGACAAAAGCGAATCATTGAGCCTATCGCATATTTACAGCCTACAACGGTACCCATTAAAGAAAGCTTGCTGAGCGCAACAAAAGCCATCAGTCCTAACCTGACCTATTTAGCATATTTCAGCTTTGAAGCAAAACGAGATGGTACTTTGAAAGAGCCGGTGAGTCTAGAAGCTGTTCTAAATATTACCATGCAAAACAGTGTCATTCCGATGTTGGTCATTACCAATTTGGAGAACGGCAATTTTAGTTCTGAAGTAACATCACTAATTTTTAATAATCCTTCCCTACAAAATACATTTATTACAAATGTAATTACAACTGCTCAAAAATATAACATGCGTGATGTGCATTTTGATTTTGAAAATGTCGCTCCCAAGGATCGAGAACCGTACAATCAGTTTTTACGCAATGTCAAAACGCGTTTGCCTGAAGGCTATACATTAAGCACAACTCTCGTTCCTAAAACAAGATCTGACCAAAAAGGCGCCATCTATGAAGGATTGGATTATAAAGCACATGGAACTATCGTTGATTTTGTTGTCATTATGACTTATGACTGGGGATGGCAAGGAGGACCTGCACAAGCGGTATCACCAATCGGACCTGTAAAAGAAGTTATTCAATACGCAAAAACACAAATGCCAGCCAATAAAATCGTATTAGGGCAAAATTTATACGGCTTCGATTGGACACTTCCATACAAAGCTGGAGGGAAAGCACAAGCTGTCAGCTCTGTTGCAGCTGTAGCAATCGCTCGCAACAATAACGTTCCCATTCGTTATGATTACAGAGCACAGGCACCAACCTTCCACTATGTGAAAGATGGGAAAGAACACGAGGTTTGGTTTGAAGACGTTCGTTCCTTGCAGGCGAAATTCAATCTAATAAAGGAACAAGGCCTACGTGGCATAAGCTATTGGAAAATCGGCCTACCATTTCCTCAAAACAGTCGCTTATTGGCAGAAAATTTTACGATTAACAAAAAAGGCTAAATCAAAAAAGCTGACAGTCGTCAGCTTTTTTATCATTGTTGCTTATTATTATACGCTGCTTCTTCCTTGATTTCATTGCGCATCGCTTCAATGCTCTCTAAACGGCGTTGATTTTTCGCTTCAATATCAGCGCAATCTTGTTCATTAGAAAAGCGGGCAGCTTCTTCTGCTTCATGCATATTTTCAATTGTATTTTGTACCATTTCTTGCAGTTTTACTTCGTTATCGCTTCTATCATCCGGGTTCGCTTTGTAATTCTCCATTGTGATCCTCCTTAGTAATAGAATACATCGTTATTGTGCTTAAAATAAAAAAGACTATACAATGAACGTAAAAAGAGGCGAAGTTTCGCCTCTTTTTACGTTAACCGTTATCAACAATCGGTTGTTTTCCTGTTTTATCCTGCATTTGCTTCCCTTTATTTCCACCGGCTTCGCGTGTATTTGTACCGATATGATTTGGTGTATAATGCATTGAATGTTTTTTTGGATTTCCCATTTTTATCACCCCTTCATAGCTAGTATGACCTAAGGGGCTTCTTCCTTATTCCGCTTGTTTGAGGCGCTTTTCAAGTCTCGCTTCTAAACGGTCCTCAAGCCGTTCAATTGCCTCGCTATCCCTCATCAATTCCAATTTATTTTCCATCACTAGCTCTTCAAATGATTTTCTTCTACTGCGACGCATACAATCATTCCTTTCCATCACTTTTTTGCTAGTATGGACAAAATAAGTAAGTTTAATCCGATTTTTGATACAATTCCAATAAAAACGAATACATTCTAAACTTTAATGAATTTTGAAACAACAGTCATCTTTGTCAAGGTACGATAGGGGTGCAGGATGAATGTTTGATAGACAAGAGCATGCTTCTATATATACTTTACTTCTGTTTCTTGTTTCTCCTCTTCGTTTACTCGAGCAAAATAAAAAAACCTGTGCTAGCACAGGTTTTACTGCATGTTTTTAATGGTTTGTTCCATAAAAGCTTCAGACATTGGTCCGATATACTTTTGGCGCACAATCCCTTTTTCATCAACAAAATACGAAGTCGGTAGGCTAATTACCTTATATGTATTGCTGACAGTAGATTGGGTATCAAGTAAAATCGGGAAGGTTAAGCCATTTTCGCTAGCAAAGGTACGAACTTTCTCTTGTCCGTTCGCACGCTCCGATACAGTATAATTGACAGCTACAATCACTACATCATTTTGATGAGCAGTATAATATTTCTGCATATCTGGCATTTCTTCTTTACAAGGCGGACACCAAGTAGCCCAGAAGTTAAGAATTACTTTTTTACCTTTTAATGCAGAGAGCTTCACTTTCGAACCGTCTAGTGCCTGCAGTTCAAAATCCGGAGCTGGCTTACCGATTTCTGGTCCGGCGGTTGCCATCGCTTCTTCTGCCTGGATTGTTTGTTTTACTAGCTTGTCTTTCGTAAACTGCTGGTATCCTGCATATCCTGCCATAGCTAATAACACAAGCGCTATTATTGCCTTTCGAAGCATCAAAATCATTCCTTATCTTTTTTTATCAGTGTATACAAACAAGCACTTTACTATTCCGTTTTACTACTATGTATCAGTTGATACTGCCGAGATACACACGTCCGGCGTCTTCATTTAAAAAGCGCTGGCGTAATGAAGCTCGTAATTCCTGTGGATAAAATCGATACTTTTCAATATCGGCAAGTGGTAACCAGACAACATCAATCTGCCCCTCATCTAGTTGTGATGCCTTTTCTTTATTAGGCTCCGTCAATGCTTCACACCAAAACATAAACTCCATCTGATGTAAATGCGAATCAAAAGCAGCATGTTCATGAAACTTGCCAATATATTCTCGCACAAATAGCAAATCACCCGGCTTCACTTCAATACCAGCTTCTTCTATGCACTCTCGCTGTACCGCTTCGTGCAATGTTTCTCCAAACTCCTGGCCGCCGCCAATCAATAAATAAAAGTCCCCATCGGTGTCCCGCTTTTGTATCACCAACAAATGATTATCTTTGATAATGATAGCTTTTGCTGAGTTACGAATCTTCATGCTATCCCCCCTACATCTGTCGCTCATATATTCTCTATACAAACTTACTACAAAATGAAAAAAAGTGCCATGTTTATAGGCACTTTGTGTTACACACTTTACCGTAAATCAACGGTTTCGCGTATGATACGCTCTTTAAACTGTTCTTGCTTTTGACGTGATAAACGATACTCATCTTCTAAGATTTCCGCCAATAATTGATGTCTTACTGCTTTTGCTTCATAGCGCTCTTTAATAAGCATACGACATTCGTTTAAAAACTCCAAGTACGGTTCATATGTGTGATCATAGTGTTCCTGTAACTGATTGCGAATATGCTTTGCAAGCTTCGGACTAGCGCCACCCGTGGATACTGCGATAAGTAGCTTTCCCTGTTTTAGCGCTGCTGGAAAATGACAATTGCCGCGCTCGGGATCTGTAATTACATTCACAAGTTGATATTCACTCGCCTCTTGTTCAATTCGAATGTTCAGATCTTTATCGTCTGTTGCTGCAATGATCAAGAACGCCTCTTTAAAATCGTTTCGCTCATATGTTCCTTGAATCCAGTGTACACAGCCAGCCTCCACTAACTCTCTGATGGAACTAGAAAGTTCGTTGCTAACTACAGTTACATCTGCTTTCGCCTCAAGCAACGGGCGAATTTTAAAGGAAGCTACTTTCCCCCCGCCCGCTACCACTACTTTCTTACCTTCCATACGGACTGTAATTGGATACAAAAGCCTCACCCCTTATCGTTTCATTCGCTCGTTCTGCTAAAATCTGTTGCAGATGTGTATGATAGCCAAGGTACGAACAGAGTACAACGTGATTACCATAGCGCTGAACTTCTCGTTCCATTCCTTTCATTAACAGCCCTGTAAAAAGGAGATAGGGCACAACAAACAGTTGTGTTTGCGTTGCAGCTGCAGTTTTGATCGCTTCCTCAAAGCGCGGCTCGGCGGCGGCTAAAAAGCAGATCTCTACACTTTGAAATGGGTGAGCCTCTTCTAGAAGTTGCGCAATTTGTTTCATATCACGTTTCACATCCGTATCACTGCTGCCACGCCCTACTAGTAGCACTCGTGCCCCCTCTCCAGCTTGGTTTACATCAATACGCTCTAGCAAAATATCTATAATACTGTTATGAACACCAAAAGGTTTTCCATACGTCACTGTAACGTTCGGATACTGCCTCTTGACATAAAGCAGCTCATTGGGAATATCTTCTTTTGCATGAACAGCTGTTAGCAATAAAACAGGTACAACAGCAATTCGTGTCGCTCCTTTTGTGATACACGTAGCAAATCCTTGTGCGATCGAAGGTGCAGCTAGCTCCAAATAACACACTTCTTGTATCGGGGCATTCACAAGCTTCATCGCTTGCTCAGTAAAAAAACGTGCTTGTTCATTAGCTTCCTTTACCCTGCTTCCATGGCATACATATAAGACAGCTTGCATTTAAAACGCCTCTCTTGCATACGGAAGCGGCTGTTCAAACCATTTAATCTTTTCACGAAAGCGCACTACTTCCCCCACGATAATCATGCTTGGATTTTGCACCTGTTCTTTTTGGGCAATTGTGACAATTGTACCAAGCGTTCCTGTGACTGTACGTTGCTTTTCAGTTGTACCCCATTCCACCAAAGCCACCGGCGTTTGTTCGCTTTTTCCATGATGGATGAGCTGTCCGCAAATATACGGTAAATTACTCATGCCCATATAAATCGCCAGCGTGTCAATCCCTTTTAAACTTTCCCATTTCGTTTGCTCCTCTGCACCTGCACGTCGATGTCCCGTAACGATGGCAAAGCTTGCTCCGGCCTCACGATGAGTAACTGGAATACCAGCGTATGCAGGAGCTGCAATACCTGCGGTGATACCTGGAATCACTTCGAATGGAATCCCATTTTTCACAAGCGCCTCTGCTTCTTCAGCCCCCCGTCCAAATACAAACGGGTCACCTCCTTTTAAACGTGTAACTACCTTCCCCTTTTTCGCAAGCTTTACTAAAAAAGCATTAATTGTCTCCTGTTGCATCGTATGATAATCGGGTAATTTACCGCAATAAATTAAATCCGCTTCGGGCTTTGCGTGCGTCAGTAACTCCTTATTCACAAGCCGATCATATAGGATTACATCCGCTTGCTGAATGCATTTTAAACCTTTCACAGTAATCAAATCCGGATCTCCCGGTCCCGCCCCGACAAGATATACCTTTCCCACACGCTTCCCCTCACTTTTTATGATGGACTCTGTTAAATCTCACCGTTGCTTGTTCACAGCGAGATTAAGAACGCCTTATATTGAAATATTTTCTTGCTCATAAATTACATATCCAGCACTTTTATGAATGCGCTTTTTCTCATATAAGGTGATATCTGTAATCACAGGTAATCGTAAAAAATATTTTTCTAATTCTACCTCAACTGCCCGAAACGCCTTTTCTTCATTTTCAGCAACAATAATGACTGGAATCACTTTCTCTTCAGCCACCACCTCAAAACGATATAGCTCCATCGTTACACCGCCGCCTCCTCTAGAATATCATCAAGCTTTTGCTGCAGATGCTCTAAACCAACGCGACCTACATAAGAGAAAAACGATTCATTTGGTAGCTTTTCTGTCTTGAATACAGATAAAAATTCGTACAAGACGGCTGGTAAATGCTCGCCATCAACCTTTCCTTTGAGCTTCTCATTATAAGTTCCGCCGTCAAGCAGTGTTCCCCCCACATATAATTCAAAGGCTTCTACCATGCGCTTGTCCGCTGTTTTCATTTTCACGCCTTGCAAGCCGATATCAGCAATTTGACGCTGTCCGCAGGAGTTAGGACACCCTACCATATGAATACGAACTGGTACATCTAATGTGAGCTGTTCATCCAAATAGGTGGCAATGCGACGTAAACGTTCTTTTGTTTCTACTAAAGCAAGATTGCAATATTCGATCCCTGTGCAAGAAACAGCGTGACCGATAAACGATTGCGGCTGTTGGTTGATGCGCTGGAACAACGGCTCTTGTAGCAAAGCTTCAACGTTCTCTTTTGGTACATTCGGAATTAAAAAGTTTTGTGAGTTACATGTGCGAATATCACCATTTCCATATGCTTTTGCAATGCGTGCCACTTCAAGCAATTCACTTGCATTCATACGCCCTACTGGTACATTAAAGCCAGCGTAGTATAATCCATCCTGCTTTTGTTCATGGACCCCGTAAAAGTAGCCGGCGTTCCATCCTTCCGTTGCATCTTCTCCCTTTTCTGGCAATGGACCTGTTAGCTCAAGAAGCTTTTCCTTAAATATATCTACGCCCCAATCAGCAACTAAAAATTTTAAACGAGATAAGTGGCGTTTTTCACGATAACCGTAATCACGGAAAATTGTCGTAATTGCAATCGCAATATCCTTTACTTGCTCCGGACGAATAAAGATATCCAGCGTTTGTGCTAAAAATGGACGCGCTGATAATCCTCCGCCCACTTTGACATGAAAGCCATTAACACGAGTTCCATCTAAATCTTTTACAGCTGGTGTAAATGCCACACAATTAATTTCTGCATTTGATGCATTGTACGTATTAGCGCTAATCGACATTTTATATTTGCGTGGTAAGTTTGAGAACTCCTCGTTAAATTGGAAAAACTCATACACGTCTTTTACAATTTCAGTGGTGTCAAATAGTTCATTTCGATCAATGCCAGCAAGTGGATTGCCGACGATATTACGTGTAATATCACCACAAGCACCAGCTGAAGACAAGCCAGCGTTTTCAAGTCGCTGTAAAATATCAGGAATTTGCTCAATACGCAGCCAGTGAAATTGAATAGCTTGACGCGTTGTAATATCCACGACGTCGCGACCATAATCTCTTGCGATTTCTGCCAACACAATAGCCTGATTATTCGTTAAGATACCGGACGGTACATTGACACGCATCATAAAATAACCTGCTTCTTTTGGTCGCTGCAAATATAAGCCAGCCCATTTGAACATATCCCACTGCTCTTTTGGAATAGAATCAAATCCATTTTCCGCGTAGTACGGAATATCTTTATAAATCTCAAGACCATCTTTAACGAGCTTCTTTTTTTCTGTTTCATTTAATTTCGGGTTCTCCGCCCATGTTTTTTCATATCCCATACTTGCGCCCCCTTAAATGTATTGTTTCTCTCGTAAATACTGTAGCAATTGCTCCGCACACGCATCTGCCGTATATACATGCGTATGGAGGGTAATTTCTGGCTTCACAGGCTCTTCATACGGTGAATCAATTCCTGTAAATTGCTTAATCTCACCGTTTCTTGCTTTCTCATATAAACCTTTTGGATCTCGTTTTTCACATTCTTCTAGCGGACAATACACAAATACTTCAATAAACTCATCAGCTTCGAGTAAATTGCGGACCGTTTGTCTATCCTCTTGAAATGGTGAAATGAAGGCAGTTAATACGATAGTGCCGCTATCAACAAACAGCTTTGCAACTTCGCCGATGCGACGAATATTTTCCTTGCGGTCTTCTTCGGAAAAACCTAAGCCTCTATTTAAACCGTGCCTCACATTGTCGCCGTCTAGTACATAACTACGGATATTTGCATCAAATAGCTTCCGTGCCACTGCATTTGCTACAGTGGATTTACCAGAGGCAGATAGTCCAGTGAACCAAAGTACAAAGCTGTTATGCTTGTTTTGTTTTCTTCGTTCCGCCTTTGTTACTGAGGCATCGTGCCAGATAATGTTTTCACTCATTGGACACCTCCAGCAGCAACCTGTTCCCGACGTAATCCACGAATTAACACTTCGATGACTTCCTGACGGCTAAATGTGCTCGGGGGAATCTCTCCATTTCGTAACATTTCACGAACCTTAGTACCTGATAAAATTACATGGCTTTCGGCTCCATGTGGGCAAGTTTTCGCAGAAGCCATTGCACCACACTCATTACAGTAAAAGCTATTTTCAAAGAACAATGTCGTAATCCCGATCTCCTCTGCTGTAAAATTACTAAAGATTTTCTGTGCATCATATGTGCCATAATAATCGCCAACCCCTGCGTGATCACGGCCTACAATAAAGTGGGTACAGCCAAAATTTTTACGCACAAGTGCATGAAAAATTGCTTCACGTGGTCCTGCATAACGCATAGCAGCTGGAAATACTCCTAAAAACACACGAGATTTTGGATAATACTTTTGCAATAATACTTCATAACTCTCCATGCGAACATCCGCCGGAATATCGTCGGACTTTGTTTCACCGACCAGTGGATTTAAGAATAGACCGTCTACTGTTTCTAGCGCTGTCTTTTGAATATATTCATGCGCACGATGAACCGGATTTCGTGTTTGAAACCCTACCACTGTTCTCCAGCCTAACTCGGCAAACTTTTGTCTTGTTTCAATGGGATCTAGTCGATATGATGCAAATTGATCTTTTGGAACGCGCTTTACAAGAGTAATGCGCCCCCCTAAATTAACATTGGGTCGATTGAACACACGCTTTACACCAGGGTGTGCCTCGTCCCTTGTTCCATACACATACTGTGCTTCTTTTAATTTATCCGGTGTATATATGTCTTCAATTTGAAGAACGCCATATGTTACTCCATCTTTTATAAGGCGAACATGCTCACCTACACGTAGTTCACCTGCTTTTTCCTGGGTAACAGCCAACGTGATAGGAATGCTCCACACAGTACCATCGGCCAGACGAATATGGTTGATGACTGCATCATAGTCCTTTTTCGTTAAAAACCCAGTCAAGGGACTATATGCACCTGTTGCGATCAATTCCAAATCGCTGAGTGCGACCGTGTCTAACTCGACTTCTTTTTCAATATGAAACGTATCGTACGTTTCATCCACTAATTGAATTAATGTACCTCCATGCGGGAGAATCTGACTCATTCTTTTTCGCTCCTTTATCCATATACAGCAAATTTTTTGAGACATACCAACAATAGAATAACGAAAGCACAAAAACTGTTAGCTCATAAGCCCTGCCCTATCTTAGGTACTAAGAGTAGTTGCACATAGCCTTTTCCTATTCAAAAAGTATGTCAGATTTCCTATTTGCATTTATATAGTTCTCAAATTGGTTTACTTGGTTTTCTAATGTAAACCACATTCTGTTTTATTCGTACCTGACCATCTGCCATCTCTTCCTTGTGCAGGCAGCGTACACATTTCACAACCAATGCTTGGATACCCCTGATCATGCAGTATATTGTAAGGTAAATTTTCGCGGTATACATGACGCCATACGTCCTTCCACGTCCAATGAATAAGTGGGCAAACCTTAATGGAATGAAACTTATGGTCTTGGTTAAGAAATTCTGTATTCTTTCGCGTTGGTGATTGTTCACGACGTAAACCCGAAATCCATGCCTTTCCCTGACTGAGGGCTTCATGTAATGGCTGTACTTTTCGAATGTTACAGCATGCATTCGGATTACGTTCCCATAGCTTAGGTCCGTACGCATCTTCTTGCTCTTGTAAGTTCAGTGCAGGCCGTTTCATTTCAATACGCAGTTTTGGAAATCGCTCCTTTATTTTTGCAATCACATCATATGTCTCTCTAAAATGAAGATTTGTGTCCAGAAAAACAATGTTAGCATCCGGTTTTACCTTGCTGATAAGATCAATGAGTACAATCCCTTCTATACCAAAGCTACAGGCATACACAATATTTTCGCCATATTCTTCGTATGCCCAGCGCAGTACAGACAGTGCTCCTTTTGCACCATCATCCTCCGAAAAGGAAGGGAGGGTTCCCCACGTTTCATACGTAATCATGCGACCTTCCTCCTTTATACAAAAAGAGGCAGTCTTAACCCTTAGGTTAAAACCGCCTCTAGTTTCTCTAGTCAGCGCTTTTACTTCAACCGAACTTTTTCATTTTTCTCAAGCTGAATAACTTTGCCATCTTGTACAATGAGTGTAATGGATCCGAACTTCATATCGTCGAGCATCAATTTAATTTTTTCCATGATGACTCGATACTGTTCTTCTGCTACCACAACAGCCCCCCCTTTTCCCATAATAAACAAAAAAATCTTTCCATTTCGAAAAGACTGTTGAGGTAACTATTTTACCTTATCTTTCAAAATGGGCACCATTTTGCTGGAAGTAGCACCTTGCTTTTCGCAGGTTGCCGGGCTTCATCGGGCCAGTTCCCTTCGCCTCTCTGGATAAGTGATTTAGTTTATTGTAACACAATTCTAAATTTTTGCAATCGCACTTTTCCGATAAGTTTTAATTTTTTTAGGAAGTTACATTCTTATGAGTACTAACAAGGTGCATGAATGGGTGGGTAAACCAATCCTGCATATATAAAAGTGTATGCACTGGGTCAAACTAATAATAAAAAGAAAGGATTTACACCATGGGTCTTTTATTGGCTTTGCTTCCAGCCCTTTGTTGGGGCAGTCTTGTTTTACTAAGTACCAAGCTCGGTGGCGACTCTCGCTCTCAATTACTTGGGACAGCATGGGGCGCTTTTTTATTTTCCATTGTTATGTATATATACAAAACACCAGATCTATCCTGGTTTATCTTTTTTATTGGCTTCATATCCGGCATGTTCTGGTCTCTCGGTCAAGGCAACCAATATGGCAGTGTAGAACACCTTGGCGTTTCTAAAACAGTTCCTTTGTCTACAGGAATGCAACTTGTTGCTACTACTGCTTTTGGCGTATTTATTTTTAAGGAATGGGAAACACAGACAGCAACTTTTATCGGCTGTATTGCCATTGCATTGATTATTATCGGGGTACTTTTTACAGTGAAAGAAGAACATAAAAATAAGAGCGGTGATCGAAAAAAAGGGTTGCTTCTCCTAGTAGTTTCTACAGTCGGATTTTTGGCATATGTCGTAATCATACGCTGGTTCGAAATTGACGGTTGGTCTGCTATTTTACCACAAGGCGTAGGGATGGTAACCGGAGCATTGCTTTTTTCCATTAAACATAGACCATTTAACAAGTATGCGCTTCGTAATGTGATTACTGGTGCCGTGTGGGGCATTGGTAATCTTGGTTTATTACTTGCTATCCCACGAATCGGCGTTGCAACCAGTTTTTCTTTATCACAGACTGGTATTATTATCTCTACACTTGGCGGCATTTTTATTTTAGGAGAAAAGAAATCAAAAAAACAAATGGTGTTTGTAATAATTGGCTGCTTACTTATTATTGCAGGCGGTGTCATGCTGGGTTTTACTAAAACATAAGGAGGCACATCATGTATCCTGATTTGGCAGGAAAAGTAGTCATTATCACAGGCGCTGGTAGCGGTCTTGGCAAAGCTATGGCCCTTCGCTTTGGAAAAGAAAAAGCAAAAGTTGTTGTTTGCTATTTTCCGGAAGAACAAAAGCAAGATGTGGACGATATTATTACAGATACCCATTCAATGGGTGGTGAGGCTATTGGTGTGTTTACAGATGTAACAAACGAACATAATGTGGTAACACTTATTCAAACTGCAACAAAGCATTTTGGTAGCCTAGATATAGTGATTAACAATGCAGGCATTGAAAATGAAGTTCCTACTGTAGACATGCTGCTTGAAGATTGGAATAAAGTTATTAGCACCAACTTGACTGGTGCGTTCCTTGGTTGCCGCGAAGCACTTAAATATATGCTCGAGCACAATATAAAAGGCAATATTATCAATATGTCCAGCGTACACGAAATGATCCCACGGCCACATTTTGTCCATTATGTAGCAAGCAAAGGTGGCATAAAATTGATGACGGAAACGCTGGCACTTGAATATGCACCGAAAGGGATTCGCGTCAACAGTATCGGACCCGGGGCTATTGATACACCAATCAACGCAGAAAAGTTTTCAGATCCTGATGTTGAGAAGCTTATTCCGATGGGCTATATTGGGAAACCAGAAGAAATTGCTGCTTGCGCTGCTTTTTTAGCATCTGAACAAGCTAGTTATGTAACCGGTATTACTTTATTTTCCGATGGAGGTATGACCAAGTATCCAAGCTTTCAAGCTGGTCGAGGATAATTCAGGTATCTAAACGGGGACTATGTTACAAAAAAGTGCGCACTTATAATTAACATGTTCTTTATTTATACTAAAGCAAGACTTATTAGCAGGAGGTCATTTAGATGAATGCAGTATATCCACGTTCATTTTCTCATATTGGTATTTCAGTTCCCGATGTAGAACAAGCAGTAAACTTTTATACAGAAGTACTGGGCTGGTACGTCATCATGGAGCCATCAGAGATTGTAGAAGATGACAGTGCCATCGGCATCATGTGTAGCGATGTATTTGGAGCTGGGTGGGGTAGCTTTAAAATTGCCCATCTATCAACCGTCGATAAAGTAGGAGTTGAGATTTTTGAATTTCCTAACCATAAAACGCCCGAAAATAATTTTGAGTACTGGAAAACAGGTATTTTCCATTTTGCCGTGCAAGATCCCAATATTGAAGGGTTAGCGCAAAAAATTGTAGAACATGGCGGCAAACAGCGCATGCCAATTCGTGAATATTACCCAGGTGAAAAGCCTTTTAAAATGGTATATTGCGAAGACCCATTTGGCAATTTAATTGAAATCTATACACATAGCTACGAAATGACATACTCTTCCGGAGCATACTAAAAGCCTGCGCATTTGCGCAAGCTTTCTTCTATTATACTCTGTTAAAGTTCATTGTTGATTTCCGTTACGGGATTCGCTTTCCGCGGGCGGTCAGGGAGCCTCCTCAGCGCTATGCGCCTGCGGGTCTCCCTTTGACTCGCTTGTCCCGCAGGAGTTTCACCCCTTCACTCCAATCAACAAGTGCAAATGATCAACATTAGGCTTTAACACAGCCATATATTAAACAAATTCGCGTGTACGAACGCGGTCATTTTTAATTAAATCGGCAAACGATTCACGTTCTACAACAACCTGAGCATTTCCATCTTTTACAAATACGACACCTGGCCGTGTAATACGGTTATAATTGTTTGCCATAGAATAACCGTATGCTCCTGTACAAGATACAGCTAACAAATCCCAAGATGCAACAGTCGGGAGCTGAATGTCCCAAATGAGCATATCGCCGCTTTCACAGCATTTCCCGGCGATAGATACCGTTTCTGTTGGCGCTTCGTCGGCACGGTTGGCAAGCATAGCTTCATATGATGCATTGTATAAAGCAGGGCGAATATTATCTGTCATGCCACCATCTACAGCGACATATTTTCGAATCCCTGGTACTTCTTTAATAGATCCGACTGTGTATAATGTTGTTCCTGCGTCCCCTACAATACTGCGCCCTGGTTCAATCCAAATTTCAGGCAATGGATAATTGCGTGCTGTACACTGTTCTCTAACTGCATCCGTTACTTCTTGAATATAGCTCGCAACTGGCAATGGCGTATCACCTTCTGTGTAACGAATACCAAATCCGCCGCCCAAATTCAACACTTGCATCGTATGTCCCGTTTCCTCCCGTACGATATTCAAAAATGCGCTTAGCACTTCAATCGCTCTTACAAACCCCTCGGTTTCAAAGATTTGCGATCCAATATGAGAATGCACACCCATTACATGATAATGAGGCTTCAGTAAGGCAATTTTCATAGCTTGCAAAGCTTGGTTGCTAGAAATGCCGAACCCAAATTTAGAATCGTCTTGACCTGTTGTAATATATTCATGTGTATGAGCTTCAACCCCCGGTGTTACACGCAATAAAATGTTTACCGTGAGAGCACGCTCTTTGGCTAAATCGTGAAGTACTTCCAGTTCAAAAAAGTTATCTACTACAAAGCAACCGATTCCTGCTTCAAGTGCCATTACAAGCTCTGCTTCTGTTTTGTTGTTACCATGGAAATGGATACGTTCTGCTGGAAAGCCGGCTTGTAAGGCAGTATATAATTCTCCACCTGACACAACGTCAAGAGACATGTTTTCTTCTGCTGCCAAGCGACACATCTCCATACATAAAAATGCTTTGCTCGCATATGCAACTTGATACGAAAAACCACTTTGGCGAAATGCTTCATTGTATGCTCGGCATTTTTGACGGATTAGCGCCTCATCATATATGTAAAGAGGCGTACCATACGTTGTTGCCAATTCTGTTGTGTCACAGCCGCCAATTTCTAAATGTCCTTTTTCATTCACTCTACTTGTTCCATGTAAATACATATGTTGTTCCCCCTTTTTGTATGAAAAGCACTAGCAACTCGTTCTACTCTACAGATCTAAGAATCAAGCACTGAAATTTGATTATGCCCGAGAGTTATACCATTCTTTCTTTTGTAAAATAAGGCTCTGTTAAAGTTCGTTGTTAATTTCCGTTCCGGGGGTTCGCTTTCCACGGGCGGTCAGGGAGCCTCCTCAGCGCTATGCGCTTGCGTGGTCTCCCTTTGACTCGCTTTTCCAGCAAGAGTCTCTCCCCCCTTCACTCCCATCAACAAGTGCTCATTACCAACATTAGGCTTTAACACAGCCTAAAATAAAAAAAACGCGTGGAACAATGTTCACACGCGTTTCTTATAATTTTTACAAGAAACCGCATCAACATCTCCATAGTTCTCCACAATTGCTTGTGACAGTCCTGCATTTGTTCAATACAGTCCCAGCAAAATGTTGTTGAGGCAACCATTTTACTTCGGCGACATTTCCTTTCATGCTGCGGTCTTCGATTCCACAAAATCTCACACAAACTACTCTTAAATGTCGCAACCTCTATTTCGAGATCAGATGAGGGTTATATTTTGTTTTATGATGCTTCTTACAATAACAGATAGAAAATCAGTTTGTCAAATCTTTTTTAGACAGGCTTACGACAAGTCAACTTCGTTGCGTCAGGAAGACGTGTTACTTGTATCGTCTGAACCTCCCACTCTCCATCCTCGTTATTAAAATTTATACTTACTTTTTGAAACGGTGGTTTTGGTTCTTGACCAGGCTGTTGCTCATATACAATCACATCTATCGTTGCACGAAATAAGTATGTACCATTGACCATTTTGTTCATACTGACGATTTTCGGGCAATCATATTTTTTAAGCACACCAAACCGCTTTTCAAGCGCCCCATTTATTTTTGGGAACAACACTGAAAAGAATGCATCTTCAAGCATTGCATCAGCATTGGCTTGTATCGGTATACTATACAAACACATACATAATAAAATTGTTAATCGCTTCATCACATAAAACCTCCTCTTTTATTGTAACCCCTTACTATCTTTTCACTCCGTATATCCATTTTTTCTCAGACCATGTAAAGAAAAATAATGCAATAAAGAAGATTTCCTACTATACTAAATAAAGAAGAATATCCTGTTTCAAAGCTTAATATCCTATACAAACAGCTTGTCCAGAAACAGGCCATGCAGGGGGAGTTTACATATGACCAGACTACTTCCAAAATTAAGATTCACACTTTTGGCAGTTGTTCTATTATGGATTAAAACATACATTGTATACAAATTGGCATTTGATATTAAAATTGAGAGCGATTGGGATGAACTGATTTTGCTGTTTAGCCCCGTAAGTTCTTTACTCTTCTTTATCGGCCTTGCCTTGTTTCAAAACAAACATCGCAATCGCTTTATATTGGGCATAAGCGCTTTGCTTTCTTTCGTACTATTTGGAAACGCTATATTCTATGGCTTTTTCGATGATTTTGTCACGTTGCCCGTCTTATTTCAAACAAATAACATGGCCGACCTAGGCACAAGTATACGAGAACTGCTAACATATAAAACTTTTTTAATGTTTGGCGATCTCATTCTCTTATTTGTGCTACTTCGCATCTTCCCAAATTATTTTTCTACGGAATCTCTAACAAAGGGAGAAAAAACATCTTATTTTGCCAGTGTGATTACGATATTTGTTCTTACTGTTTCCGTAGCGGAGCTCTACAAGCCTTCACTGTTTACTCGTTCATTCGATCGTGAAATGGTAGTGAAAAATCTAGGACTCTACAACTATCACTTGTATGATATTGCGCTTCAATCAAGATCTTCGGCACAACGCGCATTTGCAAGCACAAATAGCTATGTAGAGATTGAAAACTATATTCGTGCACGAGATAAGCATGTGGATGAATCATTATTTGGTACGGCCAAAGGAAAGAATGTTATTGTTATCTCAATGGAATCCACACAAAACTTTGTGATTGGCAAAAAGATCAATGGGAAAGAAGTGACTCCCTTTTTAAATGATTTTATTAAAGAAAGCTACTACTTTGACCATTTTTATCACCAAACAGGACAGGGAAAGACATCAGACGCGGAATTTATTATTGAAAACTCCCTATATCCGCTCGACAGAGGATCTGTTTTTTTTACTCATGCCAACAATGAGTACATGGCAACGCCGGAGCTGTTAAAAGATTACGGTTATTACTCCGCTGTGTTTCATTCTAATGATAAGACGTTTTGGAATCGCGACATCATGTATCCGGCACTAGGTTACGATCGATTTTTTAATCTGACTGACTTTACAGGAACACAGCAAAATTCCGTCGGTTGGGGTTTGAAAGATAAAGACTTTTTTGAGCAATCTATACGCTATTTAAAAGAATTGCCACAGCCTTTTTATACAAAATTTTTAACACTTACTAACCACTTTCCGTTCATCTTAGAATCTGAAGACCGTTATATAGACGAGTACAATTCAGAAAGTGATATTGTAAATCGCTATTTTCCAACAGTTCGCTACACCGACGAAGCAATCAAATATTTCGTACAGCGATTAAAAGAAGAAGGACTCTACGATAACACTATAATTGTCATTTATGGTGATCATTATGGCATTTCAGAAAATCATAATACAGCAATGGCCCAAGTATTGGGCAAAGAAGAGATCACACCATTTGATACCCTGACACTACAGCGCGTTCCACTCGTGATTCACATACCAGGACAGACGGGACGAACCATTTCAAAAGTATCTGGGCAAATTGATGTAAAGCCTACTCTTTTACACCTGCTTGGCATTAAAACAAAAGATCATATGGAGTTTGGTACAGATCTGTTCGTAGCTGAACAAGAAGCAATGACGGTTTTGCGAGACGGTAGTTTTATTACTGAAAACTATGCATATACCAAAGGCATCTGCTATAACACAAATGGTACTATTGTAGATCGTGCACTTTGTGCTCCTTATGCAGAAAAGGCAAAAACAGAGCTTAGTTTATCGGATAGATTAATTTATGGTGATTTACTTCGCTTTGATGGTCATAATAAACGTAAAACAGGCACAATGACCACTTCCTTTCAGTAAAGCCGGATTTTCCGGCTTATTTTTTTGCTGTATTACACCTTATGTTAATCTCTTGAGCAAACTTGTAGGTGCGCCTAAAAAGGCGTCCTAATCAAATAAACACCCATCATAACCATTCACAAAGAACTTTAGCTACACCTATTTTTTATAATCTACTCAACACCTTTAGCATTTTATGGTATGATAAAAACCAAGTACTTTCACACACTAAGAAAGAATTTTAACAGAAAGTAAGGGATCTTAACTTGTACAGAGCAGCCATTCCAAATTTATTTACCTTAGGAAATCTTTATAGCGGATTTTTATCAATTGGTTATGCTTCTATGGGCCACTATAAATCCGCGGCCATCCTTGTTCTTATCGGCATGATGTTAGATAGTCTCGATGGACGAATTGCCCGCTTATTGCGCGTTGATTCTCAAATGGGAAAAGAACTTGATTCTCTCGCTGACGTTGTTACATTTGGAGCCGCACCTGCACTTTTAATGTATTATACCTCCTTCTCCCAATACGGCTTTATTGGACTATACATAGCGGCATTATTCCCATTATTCGGTGCTTATCGCCTAGCGCGCTTTAACGTAACGCCTTCTTCTACGTCACTCAGGTACTTTACAGGCGTTCCCATTACTGCAGCAGGCGGCATCATGGCATTTTTAACACTGTTCTCGAATAAAATTCCAAATATTGTACTTATCACACTATTTGTTGGGTTTGCCTTTCTAATGGTCAGTCGAATTCAGATTCCAAGTCTAAAAGATGTTCCGCTTCCAAAGTACAGTATTATTGTTACCTTATTTTTAATCGCGGTTATCGTAACAATGTATCAACGTAATTTCGGAAACATACCCGAATTTTTATTTATCGCAATTCCGCTTTACGTTATATATATGTTGTCTCAATTCTTACGTCAACGACATTTTGATAAGAAAAATGAAAAAGAAAAAGAATAACCAAGCGCGGTTATTCTTTTTCTTTTTACTTCGTTACCATCTTCTTAACAGGGGTAAGTGGTTCTTCCCCTGCAAGTACACTTAAAATATTACGCACTGCCACTTCTGCCATCGCATTACGTGTTTCAATCGTCGCATTTCCGATGTGCGGCGTCAGCACAACATTCGGGAGTGTCTTTAACTCCTCTGTAATACGTGGTTCAAATTCAAATACATCTAGTGCAGCTCCTTCAATTACCTTGTTCTTTAATGCAGCAACTAAAGCCACTTCATCTACAATTGGACCGCGGGCCGCGTTAATTAAGTAAGCGGTCGACTTCATCAGCGCAAGCTGCGGCTCAGCAATCATATGATGTAACGTTGGATGATATGCACAATTTATTGTTACAAAGTCCGATTGTTTCAGTAAATCCTCCAGCGCTACATATGACGCACTATATTGCTGTTCTGTTTCAAGTTTACGGCTTGGACCCGTATATACAATCTCCATACCAAAAGCTTTGGCTCGCTTCGCAACAGCTTGACCGATTGCACCAAGCCCAATAATACCAATCGTTTTTCCATATACTTCACGCCCTAAAAAGAAAAGCGGTGCCCAGCCATCAAATCCTTTTGTACGACATAACACATCTCCTTCTGGAATACGACGCGCCGCAGCCAATAAAATGGCCATTGTTAATTCTGCTGTAGCTTCTGTAGAAACATCAGGTGTATTGGTTACAGCAATCCCTTTTTCTATTGCATATGTATAATCAATATTATCAAAACCAGCCCCGTAGTTAGCGATAATTTTTAAATCCGCGCTGTCAATTGTTTCTTTTGTTACTTTTGTAGATAACAAACTAAGTAAAGCATCCTTTCCTTGTAAGCGCTCTCTAAGCTCTACCTCACCGATTAAACCTTCGCCATCGTATATTTCCACTTCGTGATCGCGCAGCATTTCTAATCCAATTTTTGGTATATTTCCCGCAACAAAAATTTTTCCCATGATGTCATCCCCTTTTTGATAAGCTGTTAGCTTTTTATTTTTCTTTATAGACTTTATTATTGTAAAAAATTTGTATACAAACATACAAGTAATCTGTTTCCAAATAATTAGAATACAAAAACGTCTTGCAGCCTGTGCAAGACGTTTGATATAGCATTTAGTGTCGCTTTACCTGTTGATCAATTGTTCCCTCTGTTAATGTATTTTGTACTTGTTCATGTGTAAGCGACTGATCGCTTTTTGGGCTTGCTTCACCATAATGCTTGTTAGTTAATTTGCCTGTATCCTTATACTGCTCTTTACCCACTATAAGCGCCTCCTCGAATTAATTTCACTATTAGTGTTAGCAAAATAGGACCTTTCAGTATTAACATATTTATCCTTTTAACGGTTTCATAATGCGCTGACGCTTTTCAAACGTAGCCACCTCAGTATAACCATGACGAAGCAGGGTTTCTACATTTTGAGCCACGTAGCTACCAATGTCGTCAGGATAATGCGAATCAGATGAGATTGTAATAGGTACACGGTGACGAGCCAGTACACTTAAAAACAACGGGCTCGGACACATTTCTTTGACTGGATAACGATAATATAAACCTGCGTTAATCTCTGTTGCCACGTCACATTCCCTCAGTACACGAGCAATGTGCTCATAGTAGTGAAGTAAATGATTTTCATCAGGTCGATAGTTAAAGACCTTCATATTGTCAATATGGGCAACAAAATCAAATAAGCCAGATCGAATTTCACGCTCAATTAGTGCAAAATGTTTCTCATATAAAGCTGGTACGTCCTGTGTTTGAAAACGCGCTTGTGTGTCTGGATTATCAAATCCCCAGCCTTCTGTAAAATGTACAGAGCCGATTACATAGTCCCAATTCCCAAGCTTCAGCAGTTCTCGTAGCTCTTCTTCACCATCAGCAAAATAATCGGCCTCTAGCCCAAGGCGAAGCGTTATGCCGCGTTTTGCCCATCTTTTCTTCGCTTCTTCAATCGCAGCTGTAAAATGATGAATAGATTCAATCATTACTTGATCTAGCCATTCCTTTTGTAAACAGCCTAAATCGCTATCACTGATGTCGATATGGCGATAATAGTAATCACGCGCTTCTGTAAAACGGTAGAGATGGTCTACAATTCCTACTTCTTGCAAGCCTTTACGCTCTGCTTCTTCTAAGTATAAATCAATCCAAAACGGTGAGAATGCTCCTTTTTCTAAGCGTTCTTGCAATAGCGCTTGTGATTGCTTAAGCCAATCTAAAGAATGTCTTGGGGCTGCCACCGGTACAAAATGCTGCAACGCTACATTTGTGCGATCAAGCCAGCGTAATGAATATGGTCCTTCCTCCAAATGCAGGTGATAATCTATCCTCATCCTTTCCCCCTCCTATAGCGTATCAATTTCTTTTCTGTCTCCCACCTTAGACAACTTTCCTCTTCTTCGCTTTGCTTCTTCCTCAAGCTCCTCTAAGGAGACATCCTTTTCTGCCATCAGTACAAGACAGTGATACGTTAAATCCATGAGCTCACTAACCAGCTCTGTACGGTTATCACTTTTGGAAGCAATGACTACTTCTGTACATTCTTCACCAATTTTTTTTAAAATTTTATCTTCACCTGTTGTAAACAAGTAATTCGTATACGAACCCTCTTGCGGATTCTTTTTTCGATTTTGAATATCTTTATACAGTTCACGCAGTATGCTCATTGCGCTTCTCCTCTCACAATACCTTTGTAAAAAAGCAGCTTTGACTGCCTGTATGACAAGCAGGTCCAATTTGGTTAACACGAACTAAAATGGTGTCTTGATCACAATCTAAAAAGATTTCCTTAACGTGCTGAAAGTGACCGGATGTTTCCCCTTTATTCCAAAGTTTATTGCGGGAACGCGAGAAAAACCACGTTGTTTTCGTCTCCAATGTTTTGGCATAAGACTCTTCATTCATATAACCAAGCATAAGCACATCTTGCGTCGTATCATCAATAACAACGGCAGGTAGTAAGCCTTTACTAAAATTCGGCTTCATAATCTCACCTCAATATTCGCTTTCCTCATCTCCTGCTTCGTTTCCATAATGGTGGTTTCACCGTAATGATAAATAGAAGCTGCAAGCGCTGCCGATGCGGATGTTTTCTTAAACACCTCTACAATATGCGCATTGTTCCCGCATCCGCCTGATGCGATTACTGGGATGGTAACTGCATTGGATACCGCTTCTGTTAACTCTAAATCATATCCCTCTTTCGTACCATCAGCATCCATACTAGTGAGCAAAATCTCTCCTGCTCCAAGCGCTTCTGCTTTTTGCGCCCACTCTACAGCATCCAATCGCGTGTCGATACGACCACCATTAATAAAGACGTGCCACTTCCTGTCACCTACTCGTTTAGCATCAATGGCTACAACAATACACTGTGCCCCAAAACGCTCCGCCCCATCTGCGATTAGCTGCGGGTTACGAATAGCTGCTGAATTTACAGAAATTTTGTCTGCACCAGCGCGCAGCATATTATACATATCTTCCACACTGCTGATACCTCCCCCTACTGTAAGGGGAATAAATACCTCAGCAGCCGTGCGTTCTACCACATCAATCATCGTGCGACGGCCTTCATGTGTTGCCGTGATGTCCAAAAATACCAGTTCATCGGCGCCTGCTTCATTGTAGGCAGCTGCTATAGCTACTGGATCGCCAACATCTGCTAATCCAACGAAATTTACACCCTTTACAACGCGACCATCTTTTACATCTAGACATGGTACAATGCGTTTTGTTAGCATGTTTTCACCGCCTCAAGTGCTTCTTCTAATACGACCTTGCCGTCATATAACGCTTTTCCAGTGATAACACCGTACAAATTCATACGATTGAGTTTTTCAATATCTGCTAGTGAGCTCACTCCGCCTGAGGCAACAATGTTGACTGCAACCGCGCTTTGCAAGGATGCCAACTGTTCAAAATTTGGCCCAGCCAGTGTGCCATCCCTGGAAATGTCAGTGAACACAATCGTTTTTACCCCCATCTCCTCCATCTGTTTGGCGAGTGTAATATAATGTACATCTGATACATCGAGCCAACCGCGCGTTGCCACATATTCTTCTTTTGCATCAATACCAACTACAATTTTTTCACCATATGCTGCCAACGCTGCTCGTAAGAATGCGGGATCTAACAGTGCTGCCGTTCCAATAATCACACGATTTACACCTACAGACAGCAACGTTTCAATTGTTTCTAATGAGCGAATACCACCACCTACTTGAACAGGAATTCGAAGTGTCTTAGCAATTTGTTCAATAACCGGCAAATTCGTCGGTGTTCCATCTAGAGCGCCGTCTAAGTCTACCAAATGAAGGACTTTTGCACCTAATTGTTCAAAGCGTAGTGCCTGCTGAAGTGGATTTTCGTTCACCACTGTTTCTTGTTCAAATTGCCCTTGATATAAGCGAACACAGCGCCCATTTTTTAAATCGATTGCCGGGAAAATCAACATGTGACCAGCTCCTTAAAGTTTTGTAACATTTTCAAACCGATTTCACTGCTTTTTTCCGGATGAAATTGCGCGCCAAAAATATTGCCCTTAGATACTACACCTGGTGCAAATACACCATATTCGCTACCAGCATCAATTACCGCTTCAGGACAATCTGCATAAAAAGAATGAACATAATATACGTACGCCCCATCCTGCACATCCTTTAATAGCGGTGAGTCTTTCCGTTTCTGGAGATTGTTCCAGCCCATATGCGGAATTTTGCGCCCTGCGGGAATTTTACGAACTATTCCCGGAAGCAAACCAAGTCCTTCTGTTGGTTCAATTTCTTCGCTGCTCTCAAACAGCAATTGCATGCCGAGACAGATTCCTAAAATCGGTTTACCTAGATATGCTTGCTCGCGAATCAATGTAATAAGTCCTCTATCACGCAATTCTTTCATTGCCTTTGGGAAAGCGCCTACTCCTGGTAACAAAATGGCCGTACTATCTCGAATAACATCGGCATTATCGGTGATAACATACTCTACACCTACATGCTCAAGCGCTTTTGATACACTGCGTAAATTCCCCATGCCGTAATCGATGATTGCAATCATTTACAACATTCCTTTCGTGGAATTGATTCCGATAATGTTCTCATTTATTTCCATTGCTTCGCGTAGTGCACGTCCAAATGCTTTAAAGAGCGCTTCAATTTTGTGATGTGTGTTTCTTCCATATAATACACGCGCATGCAGCGTGATTCCTGCATTAAAGCTAATAGCACGGAAAAACTCCTCTGTAAGCTCTGTATCATAATTTCCTAGCATATCGGCCTTTAATTCAGCATCAAATACTAAGAATGGACGACCGCTAATATCAAGCGATACAAATCCGAGTGCCTCATCCATCGGTACATAGCTCGTACCATAACGGTTGATTTGTTTTTTATCGCCAAGAGCTTCTTTGATACAAGCTCCTATTGCAATGCCAACGTCTTCTACCGTATGATGAGAATCAATATGTAAATCTCCTACTGCCTTTACTTTTAAACCAATACGCCCATGTCTTGCGAACAAGGTAAGCATGTGATCAAAGAAACCTACACCTGTATCAATGCTTACTTCCTCTTGATGATCTAAATCGACCCAAACGGAAATATCTGTTTCTGTTGTTGTACGTGATAGCGTTGCTGTACGGCTCATTATTTTTCCTCCTCAAATCGAATATTGATAGACTTCGCATGCGCGTGTAAGCCCTCTTTTTCCGCCAAAATAGTGATGTGATCTTTTACTTTATATAACGCTTCTCTGGTATACGAAAGAATACTTGACTTTTTAATGAAATCATCCACAGAAAGTGCTGAGAAAAAACGGGCCGTGCCACTTGTCGGAAGCACATGATTTGGACCTGCATAATAATCCCCAAGCGGTTCTGGGGCATATGGCCCTAGGAAAATGGAGCCAGCATGCTTCACTTGTGATAATGCCATCATTGGTTCTTTTATATGTAGTTCCAAATGTTCAGGGGCAATGCGATTGGCTGTTTCAAACGCTTCTTCCAAAGAATCTACAACAATGATAACCCCGTTTTGTGCCACGGATGCTTGTGCAATCTCCTTGCGCGGCAAATGTTGTAGCTGTATTTTCACTTCACGCTGCACAGCTTCAGCCAAGGTTTGGTCCGTTGTGACCAAAATAGCTGCAGAGTTCACATCGTGCTCAGCTTGAGACAGCAAGTCTGCCGCAATATAGCGCGCATCTCCTGTTTCATCTGCAATAACCAAGATATCAGAAGGCCCTGCAATCATATCAATACTAACATCACCGAACACAGCACGTTTCGCAAGCGCCACATACAAGTTGCCCGGTCCCACAATTTTGTTAACGCGCGGAATACTCTCTGTCCCATATGCCAGTGCGGCGACAGCTTGCGCACCCCCGATGCTGTATACTTCGTCCACCCCCGCAATTTTGGCAGCCGCTAAGATATAAGGATTTACGCCGTTTGAATGGGGCGGGGTTACCATTACAATTCTTTTGACACCAGCAATTTTCGCTGGCAACACGTTCATTAATACAGACGAGGGATAAGCCGCCGTTCCCCCTGGCACATATACCCCAACCGTCTCCAGCGGACGAATAAGTTGCCCTCGTATAATCCCGTCTTGTTCAGCCTCTAAAAATCCGTGGCGCTTCTGTTTTTCGTGATATGATACAATATTTTGTTTTGCACCTTCTAAAGCTTCTATAAATGAAACTTCTACTGATGCAAGAGCTTCTTTCAGCTGCGCCGCAGGAACGCGGAACGATCGCAAATCTACTTTATCGAAGGTTTTCGTATAAAACCGAAGCGCCTCATCACCGCGTACTTTTACGTCTGTAACAATACGCTCGACAGCCTGCGCCGCTTCTTTTTCAAACTGCTTTGCCTCTTCTCGTAACGTATTCATGCCTGCAATAATTTCGTTTTGCTTTCCGTATAATATTTTCATTCCTCACCCTCCTTTACAACTTGTTCGACACGGTCAATAATAGCGAACATTTCTTCTTTCTTCATTTTAAGAGATGCTTTATTGGCAATTAACCTAGCTGAAATATCATGCATATCCTCAAATACAATTAAACCGTTCTCTTTCAATGTTTGTCCTGTCTCAACAATGTCAACAATGGCATCTGCCAAACCTAAGAGTGGTGCAATTTCAACTGAACCTTCTATTTTAATAATCTCAACATCTTCCCCTTTTTGGCGAAAATATGCTGAAGCAACATTCGGATATTTTGTAGCAATGGTTTTCTTTTTATAGCTACTTGGGTCATATGTCGGGATAGACGCTACTGAAAACTTGCATTTCCCAATTCCTAAGTCAATCATTTCATAGAGCTCTTTTTCATTTTCAAGCAATACATCTTTTCCCACAATACCAATGTCCGCAACACCGTGCTCAACATACGTCAGCACATCAACAGCTTTCACTAAAATAAAACTGACATTCGTGTTATGACTTTTAAAAACAAGTTTACGTCCCTTATCCTTCAGTTCCGTGCAATCGATCCCGATTTTCTCAAGAAGGGGTACAACTTGCTTTTCAAGTCTTCCCTTTGTTAGCGCAATTTGAATGTGACGCATGATGTTTCTCCTTCCTTCATAAGCTGCCATTTCTCTTTCCACTCATATTCAGCCAATCGATCGCCAGCTGTATCTATGACTCGTTGAACACCATGCCTTCTTGCAAAGTGAAAGGATTCCTGCAATGTTTCGCACATAGATAACTCTGCTTTCACACCGTCTTTTCCGAGCAAAGAACGCAAACGTTCTGCTTCCTCAATGGTTTCCAACGCATAATGAATCAACACTGCAGCCGGTTCAACCTCGGCAGGGGGCATTTGTTCTTTTAAAACGCGCACAATTTGATCAACTTGAAGTGCAAGACCTACCGCTGGAAGTGGCTCACCAAAATGCCCCATCAAATCATCATAGCGACCGCCACTTACAATTTCTTCGCCCACATCATTTGCATAGCCTCTAAAAATAACCCCTGTGTAATATTGTAAATTTTGTACCATCCCAAGATCTACAGACACATAATTCCCGTAGCCCAGTCTCGCAATAGTTTCATAAATTTGTCGCACACGCACAATAGCCTGCTTCATTTCTTTATTTGTCGCCAAGCGCTCTGCTTCCTCTACGATTTCTATGCCGCCAAACAAGCGCGGTAAACGTTGCAGCAAGCGAATTGTGGCATCTGTTTTATCAAAATTCTTTCTTTTCAAAAATTCAGTCAATCCTGTGTAGCTTTTGTTTTCAATATAACTACGCAGCACAATCTCATCATTTTCTGTTAACGATAACTTTTTAATGATAGACTTATATAGCTCTACTTGGCCAATTTCAATTTTAAACTGACTCACGCCAATTGCCTGTAGTGCGGTAATAGCACTCACAATACACTCTACCTCAGCGCGTAGATTATCAATACCAATGATTTCAATACCCGCTTGTGTTAACTCATTGTATTTACCAGCCAGACTTTTATTAGCGCGGAAAATATTACCGCTATATGTAAGCTTAAGCGGTGACTTCATCATTGTTGTGCCTACAACCCGCGCAATCGGGATTGTCATATCAGGACGCAATACTAAAATCCGCCCGCGATGATCAAAAAATTTATACATCCGTTCTTCGTCAATTGGTCGATTTTGAAACGAAAACACATCATAAAATTCAATTGTCGGTGTTCGAATTTCCTCATATCCGCGTGATATGAATACACGGCGCAGACGCTGTTCTACTTCTTCCTGTAGCGTACTATCTTCAAAAAACAAATCACGTGTACCAGTGGGATTTGCTCGCTTCCATTTTGTCATATGTCACACCTTCTTGTAAGTTGTTTGTTTACAAGATACATAGTAAGATTTCATCTGTCAAATTTTTTCGGTAACTGAAGTAGTCGTAGCTGTATAAAACAGATTTTTTATCCCATCCAAAAAAAACCTCCGAAATGTATTTCGGAGGTTATGCACGCATTGCTTCATATAAAGAAATTTCTTTTTCATATTGAAGGGTCATAGCGATATCATCCAAGCCACCGAGCAACTTTTCTTTCCAAATCGGATCAATATCAAATCTAAAAATATGTTCTGACGTACGTACTTCTTGCATCTCTAAATCAATGGTGATTTCCTCTCGTACACCAGACAGTACGTGGCGACTTTCTTCATTAAGTACTAACGGAAGCAGTCCATTTTTTGTACAGTTTATATAAAAGATGTCTGCAAAGCTTCCTGCAAGGATAGCACGGAAGCCATAATCATCTAATGCCCACGGCGCATGTTCTCGTGAGGAACCGCATCCAAAGTTATTACCTGCAATTAAAATAGTTGCATCTTTTTTTTGATTGAGTGGAAATTTCGGGTTTTCTGTTCTACCTTCCACATAACGCCACTCATCAAACAAAAATTCCCCAAATCCTGTTCGTTCAATGCGCTTTAAATATTGCTTAGGAATAATTTGATCCGTATCAATATTGTCACGAAGCAATGCGACTGCTTTTCCCTTATGCGTACGAAATGGCTTCACGGTACTCCTCCTTTCGAATATCCACAAACTTACCGTATACGGCAGCAGCCGCAGCCATTGCTGGACTGACTAAATGTGTACGTGCTCCTTTGCCTTGACGCCCTTCAAAGTTTCGATTAGACGTAGAGGCACAATGCTCGCCGTTTGGCACTTGATCAGGATTCATACCAAGACACATGGAGCAGCCAGCCTCGCGCCATTCAAAACCGGCCTCAATAAAAATGGTGTGCAACCCTTTTGCCATCGCAGCGTTGCGCACTGCTTTTGATCCAGGTACAACCAACGCTCGAACACCATCTCTTACCTTTTTACCTTTAATATAAAGTGCTGCCTCCTCCAAATCAGATAACCTTGAATTTGTACAAGAACCAATAAATACATGTTGCACTGGAATATTCGAAACGGATTGACCAGGCTTCAACCCCATATATACATAGGCACGATCTTCATTCTCATCTGTAACTGGAGGCAACACCTCATCGACACGTACGCCCATACCTGGATTTGTTCCCCATGTTACATAAGGAGCCAGATTGGATACATTAATATGAATGGACTTATCATAAGATGCACCGTTATCTGTAAATAAATCCATGACCTTTGGAGATGTGTAGCGTCTATTCTGTAAGTATGACCACGTAATTTCATCAGGTGCGATTAATCCTGCCTTAGCACCTCCTTCAATTGCCATGTTACAAAGTGTCATTCTCTCTTCCATAGAAAGGCGCCTCACTGCCTCTCCGTAAAATTCAATAATATGACCTGTTCCCATCGCAACACCATGTGTTGCTAAAAGGTGCAAAATGACATCCTTTGCATATACCCCTTTAGGCAATACACCACTGAGTTCAACTCCCATAGATTTGGGCTTCTTCTGCCACAGTGTTTGTGTGGCTAGCACATGCTCTACTTCGCTTGTACCAATACCGAACGCCAAGGCACCAAATGCACCGTGCGTTGAGGTGTGACTATCACCACATACAATGGTTTTCCCAGGCTGTGTTAATCCGAGCTCCGGACCAATAACATGTACAATACCCTGTCTTTCATCGTCTAAATCAGCAAGCTCAATTTCAAATTCTTTACAATTCATACGAAGCGCATCCATTTGTTTTTGAGCAATTCGATCAGTCACATTCCAGACCTCTCTTGTAGGTACATTATGATCCATAGTAGCGAAGGTTAAATCCGGTCGACGAACTTTTCTATCGTTTAACCGCAAGCCTTCAAAGGCTTGCGGTGAAGTAACTTCATGCACGAGATGTAAATCAATGTACAGTAAATCATAGCCATTTCTACTTGCCACAACATGACGCTCCCAAAGCTTATCTAGCAAAGTCTTCATACACGACCCCTCCCTACCAAAACCTGCGCTTCTAACTCTTGCAACACATAATTTGTAAACGATGAAGTTGTTTCTTTTCCTCCCAAATCACCCGTTGCTTTACCAGCCTTTAGTACACTTTGAATTGCCTGTTCGATTGCACTTGCTTCGGCCGACAAACCAAAGGATTGTTGCAACATCATTGCAACAGAGCGAATCATCGCAATCGGATTTGCTCGATCCGCTTCTAAATCAGGAGCAGAACCATGAATTGGTTCATATAAAGAAGGGCCCTGCTCAGCATGACTCGCAGATGGTAGCATCCCTAAAGACCCACTTAAAACCGACGCTTCATCGCTTAAAATATCTCCAAATAAGTTTTCTGTCACAATCACATCGAAGCGCCCTGGATTTTTAATCATTTCCATCGCCGCCGCATCCACAAGTAAATGCTCAAGCACAATGCCTTGATAACGAAGCGATACTGCTTCTGTTACCTCACGCCATAGTTTGCTGGACTCCAGTACATTGGCTTTATCAATACTCGTCACCTTTTTTCTTCTTGTTGCTGCCAATTTAAATGCATATTCTACAATGCGTTCTACTTCTCTTCTGCTATAAGTCAATGTATCCGTTGCTTGTTCTCTCGTTCGATGCTTTGGATACGAAAAATAGATACCACCTGTTAGCTCTCTCACTACAACGAAATCTACGTTCTTTGCACGCTCTTCTTTTAACGGCGATAAATGCAAAGTAGCTTCATCTACTGTAACAGGACGAACATTTGCATATACCCCAAGTGCCTTGCGAAGTGCAAGCAACCCTTTTTCTGGGCGTTCGGGCGCTGTATCCCAACGCGGACCACCGACTGCTGCAAGCAATACAGCATCGCTTGCCAGACAAGCAGCTAATGTACGAGCCGGAAGCGGGTGTCCATATGTATCGATGGCCGCTCCGCCAAACAACTCATCCTGTAAGTGAAACTTGTGCTGGTATAAACGTTCAATCATGTGTAAAACACGTTTCCCGGCAGCCATTACTTCTGGACCAATTCCGTCACCTGCTAAGCATACGATTCGTTTTTCCATCCATTTCACTCCTTTTAAGTAGTTTTCCTGCGGCATGCACATAGGCTCGTGCCGATGCTTCTAACACATCTTGTGCAACGCCGAACCCTGTGACCCGAGTAGCTCCTTCCAATTCCACATGTACATGCGCTAATGCATCTTGGCCTTGTGTAATGGATTGAATGCGGTAATCTACAAGCTTGCAATTTAGTTGTAAAATGCGATCAATTGCATTGTAAATGGCTTCGATGCTACCCGCTCCTGTTGCAGCATCTTCTAGCACATTACCTTTTGCATCCTCGATTACGACCGTTGCGGATTGAGTGCCGTTTGAGATGAAATGCGCTTGCAAATGTTTAACTTCATAAGGCTGATGCAAAAGAGAGGTTTCCCCTAAGATAAGGGCGTGTAAATCTTCTTCTGTTACTTCTTTTTTACGATCAGCTAGCTGTTTAAATGTCCGAAAGGCACGATCTCTTTCTTCCTCTGTAAACTCGTAACCAATTTCTTTCATGCGCTCTGTAAAGGCATGACGACCAGAGTGCTTACCAAGTACCAATTTATTTTGTTCCTCACCTACAAGCTGCGGTGAGATAATCTCATAGGTAGATGCTTCCTTTAATACGCCGTCTTGATGAATACCTGATTCATGAGCAAATGCATTTGCGCCTACAATTGCCTTGTTTTTTGGTACAACCATTCCAGTTAAGCGACTTACTAGCGCGCTTGTTGCTTTAATTTCTTTCAATACAAGATTTGTTTGTGCCTCGTAATAATCCTGACGTATACGCAAGGCAACTGCAACCTCTTCAAGTGCTGCGTTGCCTGCTCGTTCTCCAATGCCGTTAATTGTCCCTTCTACCTGCAAAGCACCGCCCTCAATGGCTGCAAGTGAGTTGGCTACCGCTAATCCCAAATCATCATGACAATGACAAGAGAAAACTGCCTTTTCATACGATGGAACATGTTGCTGCATATAGCGAAACAAGGAAAGATACTCTTGTGGATTTGTGTACCCCACTGTATCAGGAATGTTTACCACGTCCGCTCCGCAGCGAATTGCTTCTTCTAATGCTTGTGCTAGAAAAGCACGCTCCGTTCTTGTGGCATCTTCTGCCGAAAACTGCACAGTCGGAAACAACGATTTTGCAAGCTTCACAGATTCCCGAATAGATGCAAGAACCTCTAATCTTGACATGCGCAATTTATATTTTAAATGAATATCACTTGTCGCAATGAAAACATGCAGCCGGGGCGCTACAGCACCCTTTAAAGCTTCATAAGCTTCACGAATATCTGATTCCTTTGCTCGAGCCAAGCTCATAACAGATGCGTGTTGAATGACTCTACCAATCTCTTGGACCGACTGAAAATCACCAAGAGAGGCGGAGGCGAAGCCCGCCTCCATCACATGTATACCGAGTCGTTCAAGCTGCTTTGCAATCTGCAGCTTTTCTTGTGGATTCAAATTCACACCGGCTGATTGTTCCCCGTCTCGTAATGTCGTGTCCATGAATTGGATATGCTTCATATTAGACCTCCACTTTTACACGAGGCTTTACAAATGGCATCATAGCCCGAAGCTCGCGTCCTACTTTTTCAATTTGATGATTATTTTCTGCTTCGTTGATGGCGTTGTAAACTGGACGACCCGCTTTATGCTCTGCAATCCAACCTTTCGCAAATGTGCCATCCTGAATTTCCCCAAGAACCTTCTTCATCGCCTGCTTAGTTTCATCAGTAACAATGCGTGGTCCTGATACAAAATCCCCCCACTGTGCTGTATCAGAAACAGAATAACGCATGTTCTCAAGCCCCCCCTCATACATCAAATCGACAATCAATTTGAGCTCATGCAAGCACTCGAAATACGCAAGCTCCGGTTGATACCCCGCTTCCACCAATGTTTCAAAGCCCGCTTTCACCAGAGCCGTTGCACCCCCGCAGAGTACTGCTTGCTCACCAAACAAATCCGTTTCTGTTTCTTCCTGAAACGTTGTCTCAAGCACACCAGCTCTTGTTGAACCAATACCGTCTGCATAGGACAAAGCTTTTTCTCGTGCCGTTCCCGTTGCATCCTGATGTACAGCGAACAAGGCCGGTACTGCAGCACCTTCTGTAAAAGTACGTCTCACTAAATGACCCGGTCCTTTTGGCGCCACTAAGAACACATCCACATCTTGAGGCGGTGTAATTTGTTTAAAATGAACGTTAAAACCATGTGCAAACACAAGAGCATTACCTGCCTCCAAGTATGGCTCAACTTCTACTTCGTACACTTCAGGCTGTCTCTCGTCCGGTAAAAGAATCATGATTACATCTGCCGTCTTTGCAGCTTCACTTACTGACTTAACGGTAAACCCATCCGCCTGAGCCTGATCCCAGGATTTACCTAAACGCAACCCAACCTCAACATCAAAACCGTTATCACGCAAGTTTTGGGCATGCGCATGACCTTGTGATCCGTATCCGATAATCGCGATTTTCTTACCCGCTAAAACGTTTTCCTTTACTGCATCTTTGTAATATACCTTTGCCATCTTTTCTTCCCCCTTTTTTAATTTAAAAGCATAATTTGCTTTTCTTGCTTTTTTGTACTGCGCGTAAAAGCTGTTACACCTGTGCGCGCTACTTCTTTTAGTCCGTATGGACGCAAGAGTTCTATAAGCGCCTCTACCTTATCTTGCGTACCCGTTACTTGCACGATAATGGAGTCCTTACCAACATCAATAACAGTCGCTCGAAACGGTTCAATTAAGCTATAAATCTCGGCTCTTGAAGCTATTGCTGTTGATACCTTGATGAGTGCCAATTCTCTTGCGATCATCGCTTCATCTGTGATATCAGATACCTTTAGTACATCGATTTGCTTATGCAAATGCTTGATGAGCTGTTGAATCTGGGTGATACTGTCCACATGTACAACAATCGTCATGCGTGACATATGAGGATATTCCGTATGACCAACAGAAATGCTTTCAATATTATATTGCCGGCGTGACATCACTCCTGTGATTCGATTTAACACCCCGCTTTGATTGCGTACAGTTGCAGTTACGATGCGCTTCATCACTCCACCCCCTCCATTTCATGCACACCTTTTCCCGGTGCAATCATAGGCAACACCTTCTCAGACTGTACCACACGACAATCAATCACAACTGGTCCATCATATGCGATGGCTGCGGCCAATTCCTCTTTTGCTGTTTCCGGATTTTCGATACGAACCCCCTTTATACCGTACGCTGCGGCAAGTGCAACAAAATCAGGTTGACAGTGAAGCAACGAGTGTGAGTAGCGTTTTGCATAGAATGACTCCTGCCACTGCCTTACCATACCGAGCGCTTCATTGTTGACAATAAATATCTTTACTGGCAAGTCGTGTTCTTTCAAAACACTAAGCTCCTGCAAGGTCATTTGAAATCCCGCATCACCAACAACAGCGATAACCAGCTCATCCGGCTTTGCGAATTGCGCGCCGATTGCTGCTGGGAAGCCAAATCCCATCGTACCGAGTCCGCCTGAAGTAACCCACCGGTCCGGCGCCTGTAAGCCGTAATATTGCGCGGCCCACATTTGATGCTGTCCTACATCTGTTGTAATGATGGCATTGCCACCAGTTACTTCATAAAGTAGTTCCATTGCATATTGCGGCTGAATAGCTTCATTGTTTTTCTTATAGGAAAACGGATATCTTTCCTTTCTTTTTTGCAACTCTACAAGCCACTCCATATGATTTAACTTTTTGCCGCTTTTCTCTAAAATGACATGCAATGCACGCTTTGCAGAGGCAACAATAGGAATTGCTGTGGGAACGTTCTTCCCAATTTCAGCAGGATCAATATCAATATGTGCCACCGTTGCATACTTAGCAAAATGCTGTAAATTTCCTGTCAACCTGTCATCAAATCGCGCCCCAATATTAATGAGCAAATCACACTCATACAGTGCCATATTAGCTGTATAGGAGCCATGCATACCGCCCATCCCGAGAAATAAGGGATCATCAGCAGGGAACGCTCCCAGACCAAGTAAGGTATGAACGACCGGCAGTTGATACATACGCGCGAAGGTAATGAGCTCCTGTGAGGCTTTCGCATGCAGTACCCCTGCTCCTGCTAGAATAACGGGCTTTTCCGCCTCCTCTATTGCGGTGAGAAGCTTTGCAATTTGCAGGCGATTCGGTTCATAATTTGGCTGATAGCCAGGCAAATCCATTTCAGCTATATCCGTAACATCCCCGGTTTCTACAATCATGTTCTTTGGTAAATCAATTACAACAGGCCCTGGTCTACCTGTAGAAGCAATATGAAAAGCTTCCTTTACAATGCGCGGCAGATCCGACACATGACGCACTTGATAATTATGCTTAGTTACTGGCATGGTAAGACCGATTACATCAGCTTCTTGAAAGGCATCTGTTCCAATTACAGTTGTTGCAACCTGCCCTGTAAATACAACAAGCGGCAATGAATCCATCATCGCATCTGCAAGTCCTGTAATCACATTAGTTGCACCAGGACCGCTTGTTGCGATGACAACACCTGGTTTACCTGTAATACGAGCATATCCTTCCGCAGCGTGAATTGCACCTTGCTCATGTCTCGTTAAGATATGAGGAATATCACAATCATAAAGCGCATCATATAACGGCAATACCGCACCGCCTGGATATCCAAAGATAATTTCTGTCCCTTCTCGCTGTAACGCCTCCAACAAAAGCGCTGCCCCTGTCGCCTTCTTTTCTTGCGTTTGCCAAGACATGTTTAACCCCCTACTTGAAATTTTTCCAATAAAAAATCTCTCGCCCAAGCCTAATACAGCTTAAAGGGACGAAAGATTTTCGCGGTACCACCCTTCTTCACAAGGAATATCCTTGCCTCAGAGACTACTAGAGTCAAGCCTATAACGCGGCTACCGTCCGAACCTACCTATTCAATCCGGCACTCGGGGGCGATGTTCATTGTGTGAACCGTCGGTTTTCACCAGCCACCGACTCTCTGTGAGGCTTCACATACAACTACTCCTCCCCGTCATCGCTTTACACCTTTAAAATTCCTCCTGTATTTGCAGATGTTACAAGTTTCGCATAACGAGCTAAATAACCACTCTTTACCTTTGACTCTGGTAAACTCTTGCTTTTCTGTCTTCTTTCTAGCTCTTCCTTTGTAATATCCCAGTGAATCCGATTGTTGCGAAGATGAATTGTGATAATATCTCCATCTTCCACATAAGCAATGGGACCACCATCGGCTGCTTCAGGTGAAATATGTCCAATTGCAATACCGCGTGTTGCACCAGAGAAGCGTCCATCTGTAATGAGGGCTACCTTTTTGCCAAGACCACGGCCTACAATGGCTGATGTTGGTGCTAGCATTTCTGGCATGCCAGGTCCACCTTTAGGACCTTCATAACGAATGACAACCACATGTCCCTCTCTTACAATGCCACTATGTATTGCAGCCACTGCTTCATCATGTGAGTCAAAACAAATTGCTTCACCGGTAAATGTTTCAATGGAAGGATCAACTGCCCCGACCTTAACAACACCACCATCAGGTGCGATATTACCAAAAAGAATTGCTAGGCCACCAGTTGTACTATAAGGATTCTCCTTTCTGCGAATAACATCAGTATTTATAATTTCCGCGTCTTGCACATTGTCAAGAAGCGTTTTTCCCGTAATTGTAATCCGTTCATGATGAATAGCCCCTGGAATACGGGCAAGCTCTTTGATAATAGAAGACACACCACCCGCCAAATGTACATCGTGCATAGAATAGTCGGAAGCAGGACTAATTTTTGCTAAATACGGAACGCGATTTGCGACTTCGTTAATGCGGCCAAGATCGTATTCTATGCCAGCTTCATTCGCAATCGCCAGCATGTGAAGCACTGTATTTGTTGATCCCCCCATCGCCATATCAAGTGCAAATGCATCATCAATCGCTTCTTTTGTAATGATATCTCTTGGCTTAATATCTTCCTTAATTAAGTCCATGAGATGAAAGGCAGCTTTATAAATCAGTTCATGACGTTCTTTGCTCGTCGCAACCATCGTACCGTTTCCAGGAAGCGCCACACCCAGCATTTCCATAATCGTATTCATTGAGTTTGCGGTGAACATGCCAGAACATGATCCACAAGTTGGACATGCTGCTTGTTCCATAGCAATTAAGTCTTCTACACTAAGCTTCCCTGCCTTTACGGCACCCACCCCTTCAAACATAGACACTAAATTGAGCGGCTTTCCGTCTTTAGATACCCCGGCTTCCATCGGTCCGCCTGATACAAATACACCCGGTACATTCGTACGAACTGCAGCCATTAGCATACCAGGCGTAATCTTATCGCAGTTTGGCATATAAAATACGCCGTCAAACCAGTGTGCGTTAATGACCGTTTCAGCTGCGTCGGCTATAATTTCACGACTTGGGAGCGAATATCGCATACCTATATGCCCCATCGCAATCCCATCGTCTACACCTATGGTGTTAAACTCAAACGGTACGCCACCAGCTGCACGAATGGCCGCTTTTGCTACATCAGCTAGCTCGCGGAGATGAATATGCCCCGGTACGATATCAATATATGAATTACAGATTGCAATAAATGGTTTGTCAAAATCCTCTTCTTTTACACCCGCCGCATATAACAAACTACGATGCGGGGCACGGTCAATTCCTTTTTTAATCATATTGCTTCGCAACATTATCAACTCACTTTATCGGCATAAATTTTTTCTCCGTCTTTTACCACAAGTGCTCTAAATTCAGCAAGAAGTCGATTAGTATGTACACCTGGTACACCATCTCCAATGACTCTGCCATCTACCTTTGTTACCGGCATCACTTCCGCCGCAGTACCAGTTAAAAAGACCTCATCAGCTACATATACATCATGACGTGTAAATAATTCTTCCCTGACGTCATAACCAAGGGCAGCACCGATTTCCATAATGGCATTTCGTGTAATGCCTTCTAGCGCTCCTGCAGAGCTAGGTGGTGTAATGAGTCTATTCCCTTTTATAATAAACACGTTATCGCCAGATCCTTCCGCTACGTACCCTTGTTCATTCAGCATAAGTGCTTCTTGCACACCAGCGAGCTTCGCTTCAATGCGCACCAAAATATTGTTTAAGTAATTGAGTGACTTTACTTGCGGGCTTAATACGTCCGGTCGATTACGCCTTGTTGCTACAGTAATAATTGGAATTCCCGTTTTATAATATTCAGCCGGAAACAATGCTAGTTGTTCAGCAATTACAACAATATTTGGTCTTAAACAAGATGCCGGGTCTAATCCAAGGTTACCTTCTCCTCTTGATACAACTAACCGAATGTAGCCTTCAGAAAGATGATTACGTCTAATTGTTTCAGCCACGATTTCTGTCATTTCAGCCAAAGAGTATGGAATGTCAAGCAAAATGGATTTCGCTGACTCATACAGACGTACCAGATGCTCCTTTAATCGAAACACGTTGCCGCTGTAAACTCGAATGCCTTCAAAAATACCGTCTCCGTACAAATAGCCATGATCATATACAGAAACTTTCGCCTCTTGTTTTGGCACGAATTCCCCATTTAAATAAATCCATTGCTCGCTCACCAGTGATCCCCCATTTGCTTATGTTTTGCGGAAAACTTTCCCGCGTCCTTGGTTGTTTTCTAGTTTACGCTCCTCTTTCAAAATAATCAAAACAATTTTTAGAATATTTTAAATATTAAAATTTGTTACAAATGCTACAGGTGTTGATATATCAACATTGGTAGCGTTTACAAATATTCCTCAAAAATCTTTCGACATTTTTTTCACTAAAAATGTTTTTGTAGAAAGAGGATTTGTATGGTATTGTTCGAATATAATTCGTCACCATCATCTCATACAGAAAGTTATAAAAAGCTTTGCAACAAGGATACAAAAACACACCAAAGAAAATCGGGACATGATGAGTGCATAAAATTACAGGCATATTCAGTGCATTCTACTCATAATCCTATTTTCAAAAAGCACTACACTTTAGAGGAGGAAGGAAAATGGCTACATTACAAATCAAAGGAACGCGTCAAGAAGTAATGGAAATGTTACAATTGTTTGACTTTATGAACGAGCAGGGTATGTGTAAATTGGAGGAAATGGCGAAACTAAGTGCAGATGAATTAGCCTTCACAGCTTCAATTAATGTACAGTCGCAAAATGAGTGGAATGATGCACTTGTAAGTCGCATGCTTACCGGGGTATATAACGATTAAAAAATATATTAAAGTTACCTATGGCTATGAACATTGAGTTTAAACATAGTTAAAACAAAAAGAGCTCTCCTTTATAGAGAGCTCTTTACCTGTAACGGGAAAGTAACTTTTTTGTACTCTACGGATGAAAGCCCTACCTCTCTTTCACCACTACGGCTCCAGGACCGCTCCATATCAGCCGATCTTTATCAGTACGCGTTTTCTCCCAAGATGGTAAAAGTTGTTGGCACTCAGCCCGATCTTTCACCAATCTTATCCCCTAATTTCTGTTGCATACTTAATATATATCGACTTTTTTCCAAGTAAAGTAAATGAAACTGAGACACGAAATTAAATTATATATCATTACAGAAAATAAATCAACTCAAAAAACATAATTTCTAGAACTAATTTTTATTGAAGGAACCTGTAGTTTTCCTCGCAGGTGTTCATGATCAACAAGTGATGATGAAATATTCCACACCTATATAGCTTCTACTATTTCCTTATATTATATAGAAGGTTTTTGTCATTATCGGCTTTTTTTCTTACATTATATGCTGTGATTTTTACCACTTAAGCAGCGGAATAACATGTTTCACATTGCAGATTTCATCTTATATCAAAACCTACCTAAACAAGACTCTTATATAGCAGAGCATTGTCAGAGAAGTAAAAGATGTTATGATAAATTTAACCACCTAGGAAATAATAGTATCATTATCTAAATTTTGGTTGATATTTATGAAGTTTGTTGACATTAGTATCAAACTGCTGGTTAGCTATATCGCTGTATATACTTGTGCGAAACACAAATTAGTCACATTAGTCCGTTTGATTTTGTATCAGCACTCGTATTAGATGAACTTGTTGGAAATTCAATTTATGAAGCAGAACAGGAATTGTATTTAGGGTAGGAGTGTGGACTCCTCTTATTTATACAACTGAAGTAGTTACACAAAAATCAAGAAGACTCAGAATTTTTTTGAGAGGCAACCTTTGCTTATTGTCCAAAATAGAAAACTCGATCGGAAAAAGCTCAAAAAATCATTTGCATATAGATCAGCTCATGCAATTGTTGCAAGCAAAAGATATTTTCTCTTTACAAGAGGTAGAGCACGCTGTTTTAGAAAAAGACGGAACGGTAAGTGTATTACGAAATGCTGCATACGATTCAGTCATAAAACAGGACTTGAAGTTACCACAACAAGACGTTCTGCTACCTATCATTTTAGTCAGCGATGAACAAATTCGGCAAGATACGCTTAAGGAAAACGGCTTACTACATGGCTGCATCGAAGAATACAGGAGGATAAAGACATTGAATTAGCCGATATATGTTATGTGGAATGGAACAATGAATATTAACTATTTATTCAAATATAATGGTTTCTTACACATATTGATTTTTATCGGGTAACAGGTGCATTTTTTCTCTTAAAATATACACAATAATTCCCGTTGCCAGCAACACTAAACCTGCAGCAAATTTTTTCACATTAATCATATACATTCTCCTTTTTATATTTATACAATACACTTTATAAAAGTCTTACAGACAGTAAGACTTTTCTCAATGAATATTTTTAACTAATGAAAGGAAACCTTGCAATCATCACGAAATATATGTCCATACGCACACTTTTTTCACTATATCATATTTTTTTTGAAAAGCAAGTAGGCAAAGGAGGCTGTTTTTGTTGTTACAAATTGTAAAAAATCACAAAAAGAAAGTACTGCTTTCACTTCCTGTTTTAGCCGCTATTTCTTATTATGGTTGGAAGAAAAGATACGCTCCTGCTGTATTAATCCGTGCCCCTCACATTGAGCAAAACCCCGAACTACCGCGCGGGTGTGAAGTGACAAGTCTTGCAATGCTACTTTGTCACGCCGGCATTGACGTGGATAAAATGGAATTAGCTGCCAATATCAACAAAGTTGCTTTTGAAGAACATAACTTGCACGGTAACATGCAAGAGGGGTTTGTGGGAGATATGTATTCCTTCAGTAGACCCGGACTTGGCGTATATATAGAGCCTATTTATAAACTTGCTTTTTCTTACTTACATACTGTGAACAACTTAACTGGGGGTAATCCCGAAGACCTATACCGCAAACTCGACCAAGGCGTTCCCGTATGGACAATTGTCAATGATACATTCGCTCCTCTTCCGGCTGAACGATTTGAAACTTGGTTTACAAATGAAGGACCTATGCATGTCACGTATGCCATGCATAGTGTCTTACTTACCGGCTATTCGCGTCAATATGTATATGTGAATGATCCACTTTATCACATGCCGAATAGACGTATCAAACGTTCTGATTTTGAACAAACATGGATTCAAATGGGGCGCCAAGCTTTGAGTTATCAAAAACCAGAAGCACGAAAAAATACAACTCATAAAGTTGATGCTTATGTTGCGCATTGAATATTGATATAAAAAAGCGACGTGCCTTGACGTCGCTTTTTATTGTTTATTTATCATACTTTGTACGGATTGCAGAGCTTGCGGTGCTGCATCCATCGCTTTTTCAATCAAGTGGGTGTTGCTGTGCAAGTGCATCACTTGTACACCCTTTGCGCCTACTACTAAAAACGCAACAGGGTCAATGGAAACACCAGCACCGCTTCCCCCACCAAACGGATAAGCATCTTCATGTTCTGGCTTTTCAGGTGCGCGATGACCGTTATGTGGGCGACTTACCTTCCTAGACGTGGAGCCGAAGTCACTGCCACCCGCACCAAAACCGAATGCAACTTTAGATACCGTTAAGATCACACTACCGTCCTTTGTAGAAACAGGCTTACCAAGTATGGTATTCACATCAACCATTTCTTTTAAGTTATGCATAGCCGTTTTCATTAAATCCTCAATAGGATGTTGCATACTGCCAATCACTCACTTTCACTTTTTATCTCTCCTATGTTTTCCAAAAATAACATAAGCATACCAACTTTTTTCACCATGTTGTTCAAATGAAAGACATATATAACAGACATACTAAAAGTAGTCTCATGGAGAGACAAAATCTTGTAAGGAGGAATGTACAATGGCAGACAGAGATTATGAACGCTTGCGCGATCACACAGATGAAGAGTATGCTGCTGAAGTTGCTCCTGCTCGCATCAAACATACCGCTGCTGAACCAACATCCGGAGGCGCCATTTTTGGCTTTATCGCTTTAGCCCTTGGGATTTTATCCTTCTTCACATTTCCGGTTTTCTTCGGAATTGCCGCTGTATTAATCGGTTTATACGCTGCAAGTAAAGGCGCACGCACAACAGGGCGCATCGCTATTATTTTAGGTGCTGTAGCAGCCGTAATGGCGCTTGTTTTCCGCGTAGCTGTGCTAAGCTTCTTGCTCTCACTATTTTAAGCAAGAGCAGCTCATTCTCCATGTTATACCAAAAAGCCGGGATACCTTATCCCGGCTTCTGTTATCCTGTAAATACATCCTCGCTTGGATAACGAATTCGTTCTTTATCAGGACGTGCTAATGAAAAGACCAATGTTAAAGGCCCGATAAGACCGCAAAACATAACGAACATAATGATACATTTCCCGATTGCTGATAGTCCCGCTGTAATTCCCATTGATAACCCTACTGTTCCAAATGCAGAAATGGTTTCAAACAATAGCTGCATAAACGTAAAGTTTTCAGTAATCATCAGTAAAAATACAACAATGAAAATTAAAAGTTGACTCGCAACTGCAATCGCCAACGCACGCGTTACTGTTGCTATTTTAATTGTACGCTTAAATAAAACAAGCTCTTCTTTCCTCTTAAAAAAAGCAAACACAGAAAACAATAAAATCACAAATGTCGTTAGCTTAATTCCACCACCTGTTGAGACACTTCCGGCACCAATAAACATTAGTACCATTGTAACAAGTAAGGTGGGTTCTCTCATACTGCCGTAATCGATTGTATTAAATCCTGCCGTACGCGGTGTAATACCTTGAAAGAATGATGCCCAAAACTTTTCAATACTATTTAAAGCTCCAAGTGTTTTTGGGTTTGTATACTCCAACACAAAAATTGTTACAATTGACAATATCGTAAGTATAATTGTACCAACAATCATAATTTTAGAATGCAAAGAAAGTTTACTGAACGTACGGCTGTACCATATATCAATCAGAACGGTAAAACCAATTCCTCCGGTAATGATTAAAGAACAAATACCAAGGTTAACAATAGGATCACCAACATATCTCGTTAAATTGTCGGGCCAAAGCGCAAACCCTGCATTATTATATGCTGCCACTACATGAAAAACGCTGTAATGTAATCCCTTGACGAATCCAAACTCCGGAATCCAACGTATCGATAAAAAAGCTACACCGATTGCTTCAATACAAAGTGAAAAGTACAGCACTCGTTTTACTAAAACCAATAGACCTCCAATATTTGTTTGGTTCAACGCTTCCCCAATTAACAACCGTTGCCGAAGGCCGATTCGTTTTCCTAACACCATAACAATTAAAATAGCCAACGTCATAAATCCAAGCCCACCGGCTTGAATTAACAGCATAATGATAACTTGGCCAAAGGCAGTAAATGTTGTTCCTGTATCTACTACACCAAGACCCGTTACAGTTGCAGCTGATGTTGCAGTGAAAAACGCGTCTACCCAGCTAATGGATTGATTGGTCGCCATCGGTAGTTTAAGTAGTATTCCGCCAATTACAATTAAACAGAAAAAACCAACTGCTAAAATTTGCGGTGGACTTAAATGGATAAATTTATTTTTCCATTTTGCTTTGTTTCGCTTTACCATATAACTGCTCCTTATTGTGTGCTACTTCCACATCTGAGCATAATTCTATTTCCCTATCTTTGCAACATAAATTTTTCTTAGCAAAGCAATGATAGACCTCCATCCACAATAATGGTTTGACCACGAATCATACTCGCAGCAGGCGTGCATAAAAAGTATACCGCTTCCGCCAAATCTTCTGGCTCAACAAGACGTCCAGCTGGATTACGTGCCGCAGCTGCTTCTAGTAGTTCTTCACGGTTTGGAAAGTGCTTAAGTGCCTCTGTATCAACTGCACCACCTGACACTGCATTAACAACAATTCCTTTTGCCGCAAATTCTGCAGCCAAATAACGTGTAATGGCCTCCACACTTGCTTTTGATACCCCTACTGTGACGTAGTTCGGCAAAGCTCGAATAGAACCAAGACTCGATAATGCAACAATTGCACCACCTTTTTGCATGAGCTTGGCTGCTTCTTGCGACGCAAATAAGTACGCTTTCGCATTAATATCCATAGTCCATTGCCAATGACTTTCTTCAATTTCCATGACAGGACGCAAAACTCCTGATGCCGCATTGCTTACAAACACATCTAAATGACCAAATTGCTCCCGCACCTCTGCAAATAAATGTTGAATTTGTTCCATTTCTTTCACATTTGCTTTCACAAGCAATACCTTTACCCCAAACTCTTCTTCAATTTCAGCTTTGGTTTGTTCTGCATCGCTCTTTTTACGCATGTAATTTAAAATAAGATGATAACCTTCCTTTGCAAATCGACGCGCAATCGCCTTTCCAATTCCCCTTGTTCCACCTGTAATTAGTGCTGTTTTCACGCTATTTCCTCCTGTATGCTTTTGTCCAAAATTTTACCTACATTTCATCCTTACGTCAAACTACAAAGTTCTTGTTTTTGTCACATGAAATTCACACGGATTTCACAGCATGCCTCTATAGTATAAGTACGGTAGTTCACGATCCCTACACGTGAACCGTGCCTTTTTCATATAAACTGGCCCCCCTTCCCTTGCTCCTTGCCAATTGGCAAGGAGTTTTTTTACATCTGTGCAGTTCCTTTTATATTTGAACGCAAATAAAAAAGAGCGGTTGCCCGCTCAATCTTCGTGCTTTTGTTTAGATTTGCTTCCTTTATGAGAACGATACTCCTTGCCTTTATTATCGTTTCCACTTAGCTCGGAGCCGAATTCCATTTGATACGCCCCGTTTTTCGGCGCACCTTGATTGCCGCTTCCTTTGCTACCGTTTTTGCTTGTCATACGATCCCTCCTTATCGAAAAACTACCAATAGTTTTTCCACTTTTCGTATGAGCATGCATGACATCTTCCGTTTAATCTGCTTTTCGTAGTTGTTCTGTACCCTGTGCTGCACTGCGCAAAGGTACTTCTTTTAAAAATATATTAATAGCTATTGCTAACACCATAATCACCATACCTGTTAAGAACACACCAGATAAAGCATAGCTCATGGCATCTCGCAAATGCGCAACAATTTCAGTGAACATGGGTTGCATTTGCTCTGGTAAAGAACGACCAATCTGTGAAAGTTTTTCTGGGTCCAGCAAGATTTGCGGGTTTTTCAGCGCTTCTAATTTACTAGCAAGGTCCTGCGGTATTTGAGCCGCAGTCCCACTGAAAGTGCTAAGTCTATCTTGCATACGTGTACTTAACACCGTTCCCATAATTGCAACACCAACCGTACCTCCAAGTGAGCGAAACAATTGGACAGAAGCAGTAGCTACACCCAGTGAGCCATATTCCACCGCGTTTTGTACAGTTAAGGTAAACACTGGCATCGCGATACCAAGTCCAAAACCAACCGCAATCAAATATACAATAATAGTCCATTGGCTCGTGTGAATATTCATCGTACTCATTCCGAATAGCCCTGCAACTGTAATGAACAATCCGATAAATGATAACGTTTTATACTTTCCCGTTTTAGAAATCATTTGTCCACTCACAGCACTTGCAGCCACCAGACTTAACGTTAGCGTCATTGTAATATAGCTGGAATGTGTGGCACTAAAACCTAGAACACCTTGAATAAAAAATGGAATGTACATGGCAGCACCAAACATCCCTACCCCAAGTGTAAATCCGACCAAATTTGAAATCGTGAACACCGAGTTACGGAATAAATATAATGGCAAAATCGGATTTTCTGCTTTCTTCTCAACTATAATAAACAGTACAAGTGCTACAGCAGCACCAATAAACAAACCAACAATGGGCATAGACGACCAGTGATATTTGGTACCTGCCCATGAAAAAGCCAATAGCATAGGTACGATTGTAGCTGTTAATAACAAAGCACCAACATAATCGATTCGTTGTCCTTTTGCTCGTTCCACTTGTGGAAAAAACACCCAAATCAATACAAATGCAACAATACCAAGCGGCAAGAACACCCAGAATACCCAATGCCAGTCGAAGTGATCTACAATATAGCCACCCATAGTTGGACCGAACACACTTGATAATCCAAAAACGGAACTCATGAGTCCATTCCACTTCCCTCGTTCACGAGGAGAAAATAAATCGCCAACAGCAGTAAACGCAGAAGACATAATAAGACCAGCTCCTAGGCCTTGAAAGCCTCGAAACGCGATCAGTTGATAAATATCTTTTGATAGTCCAGCCAAAAACGCTCCAACTGTAAACACAAATATACCAATCAACAAAAATGGTTTACGTCCATACATATCAGATAAACGTCCCACTAAAATTGTGGTGACAGCGGATGTTAGCATGTAAATCGTAAATACCCAGCTATAATAATCCATTCCGCCGAGTACCGCAATAATGCGTGGTAAAGCATTTCCTACAATTGTTTGATTGACGGAAGCAAAAAACATAGCGGCCATAATAGACCCCATAATAATCATTTTCCGTCTCATATCAAGATGTTCCATCTTCTCATCCTTTCAGCTTGCGATACACAAGTAGCATCATGTTTAACTCTTCATCCGTAAGTACGGAAAATTTCTCTTTTACATAATCTCTCTTTAAAGCCTCCATTGTTTCTACAAGCAATACACCTGCTTCGGTTACTTCTAAGAATACAACACGTCTATCAGTATCACATCGACTTCGTGTTGCCAGTCCTTTATCAATAAGCTTCTCAGAAACCGCAGTAATATAACTGCTTGAAACCTGTAATTCTGTTGCAACACGAGATACTTTCTTCTTCCCCTGTTCCTTTAATACACGAAGTACAGTGAATTCATTGATGGGTAAGTAATCTTCAAATCGCTTTCGGATATCAGTCCGAAAACTTCGAAACACATCAAACATTAACAGCGATAGCTCCTCTTTTACATCGTTCAAATTGTCACCTCTTCAAATACTTAACTTAATTAAATAAAAATATAATTAAATATACACCTAAATTACAAATCTGTCACTATTTTTGTAAAAAAACAAATGTAGCCAGCATGAATTGCAAAAAAATTGTCAATACCTATAACAGTTGCTTTCATTGGCGTTCTGCCAATAGAGGGGTGCAGTGCACCCTTCTTTTTTTGTTTAACCTCCATTAATGTTTCTGGCTGATTTTACCCGCAGGAGTCTCGCACCTTCCGCTCCAACCAACCTGAAACAAAGAAACCTATTTAAAAACAACAAGCTTTTAGAAAAGAGCCATTAAAAAATACCCATTCATATTAATCTGTAACATCGCCTTTGTTTATAACCACTTCATGATATAATATAGATACTTTTAACATAGGGGGTATTGAAGTGCAGTTACAAGATTGGTTTGAAAAGGGCATGACATTTGCTGCATATGTAGATAGTATGAGTGTACATCGCGAGGAATTATTACACATTTATAACACAGTTGAATTACCTAAGCTAGAGCTTAATATAGGAACCCGTGCTGTTGTACTAACTGCGGATTGGTGCGGCGATGCCATGCTGTGTGTACCAATTATTCAGCGTATGTGCGAGCAACACGGCGTAGAATCTCGCTTTTTAATCCGAGATGAAAACTTAGAACTCATGGATCAATATTTAACAAATGGCACATCTAGAGCCATCCCAATTTTTATCTTTCTAAACGAAAGCGGGGAAGAACATGCGGTGTGGGGACCACGTTCACAGCTGGTACAAGATTTCATTACAACCGAGCGTGCTCAGTTGCCTCCAAAGGAAGATCCGTCATTTGAAGACAAGCAAAAAGCAATGTATGCAGCGTTTCGCCATAAACTTGCAACAGACACAACGATTTGGAACAGTGTTATAGAAAGTGTAACAGAACGTTTGTCCTAAAATAAGCCAGGTATAAAAGAAAGCCCCTTCATACGTATGAAGGGGCTTTCTTTTGGGCATCTCAAAAGAGAAAGGAGTTGCATGATGCTTACCTATCTTATCGCAGCAATGCTCACGTTCAGTACACCCGCTTCACAAGATTATTACTGCTTTCCCGGCAATTATACGGAAACAACGACAAGCTTAAACGTTTTGCCTTCTTTTCTAGACGCCTATGAACCAGAGGTAAAAGCTGTGTATAAACTTGCAAGTGCACATACAGACGTACTTCAGTGGATTCCTTGCTACTGCGGATGCGGACAACGCGCCAAACATGAAAACAATAAAGATTGCTTTATACGCGAGATACGGGCAAACGGAGAGATTGTGTGGGATACGCATGCGGCACACTGCATCAATTGCCTAGAAATTGCCCGTGAAGCTTCCATACTTGCCGAACAAGGAAAAAGCACGCTGTTTATTCGTCGCCATATTGATGGAAAATACACAAATGCTTATGCAAAACCAACACCAACACCGATGCCAGAATAGTTCATAAATACCAAAAAGCCAACTTGCTGCATCACAATGAGTTGGCTTTTGTTATGTTCATGCACATATGGATTATTTCTTTAACATCTTTTTATACTTCTGTTGACTTATATGAAAAGGAGCCATTGGGCTCCTTACATCATAACGAAAATATAAAACAGTGCTGCCAATGCAAAGCGATAGTATGCAAATGGCGTAAGTTTTACGCGTGCTAACAACTTCAAGAACGATACAATTGCAAGCATCGCTACAACAAAGGCCGTGACAAATCCCGTTACAAACAACGGTAAATCCGCAGCTGATAGTATGTCCCAGTTTTTAATTAAATCTAAACCAGAAGCGCCAAGCATCATCGGTACTGCTAAAATAAATGTGAATTCCGCTGCCGTCGTGTGAGATACACGGCATAAAAGGCCCCCGGCAATTGTGGAACCGGATCGTGAAAAGCCCGGCCACAGCGCTAAACATTGAAATAAACCAATATACAAGGCCTGTTTATACGTAATTTCATCCAGTGTTTGTGCCGTGCTGGTTTTTGAAAACTTTTCCGCTACAATCATTAAAATACCACCAGCAATTAAGCTGATAACGACCGGACCTGGTCCAAACAATACTTCTTTAATTGCGTCGTGAAACAAAAAGCCTAGTACTGCCGCAGGGAGCATACCAAGTAAAATATGAATTAAATTCAAAGATGCACCGCTCTTTTTGCGACCGACACCAACCAGTGTCCAAAGACGCTTCCAAAACACAACAACGACTGCCATAATAGAGCCGAGTTGTACGACAACCTCAAATGTTTTTGCTCTTTCGCCTTCAAATCCAATTAAATGTCCTACTAAAATCATATGGCCCGTCGAAGATACCGGTAAAAACTCGGTAAGCCCCTCCACGATTCCCATTATCAATCCAATTAACCAATCCGCCAAACCAGAAACCTCCCTTACAAAGCATACTTATCCATCATACCTCATTTTGACAAAAACCGCATTGTTTTTTCTAACATTAGAAAAGCAAATCTTATTGCAAATGTCATAAAGGTATTACAAAATTATCACAGTTAGGTAACACCCGCATGGTCTCTTTCTTTTTTTGGTATACTAGCCACAGTCTTATGACAGAACTTTATCTATTTTATGCAACCAGGAGCGTGACAGCATGCTAAAACGTTTTATGGCCAAGCTTGGAAAAGGCGCGGCTGAAGTACATTTACATATACCAAAAGACACATACAAGCCAAGTGAACAAATTCATGGTGAAGTTATTGTTAAGGGAGGGAAAACAAAACAACATATCAACGCAGTGAATTTAGAGTTGTACCGTGGCTTTGCTGACCTACCCATGAGTGAAAAAGAGTTGCTCTCTGCTACTGCCGTAACAAGAGATGAGTTTATAATTGCCCCCGATGAAACAAGAAGCTTTCCATTCACACATACCTTGTATCCAGCAAGCGAACACGATTCAGAAAAAGATGTGTATTTTTTAATTAAAGTTGATATTGACGCTGGAATTGACACCCGTAAAAAAGTACCGATTCATGTACAATAGAAAAAGAGGACTTAGCAAACTAAGTCCTTTCACTGTTAATGCGAGAAGTTTCTATTCATTTAGAAGCTTCTTTTTATTTTTCTTTCACTCAAACACAGGTCCGTGTGTTATAATGAACGTATTTTGCTACAAGAAAGGAGCTGCCATGGTACAAACTACTACCTTTACTCAAAAATTAAAGCAATTTTTCATTTTGTTTTTCCCAGTTTTTATTACGCAAATTGCCTTATTTTCCATGAGCTTTTTTGACACAATGATGTCGGGTCATGCCAGCTCAGCAGATCTGGCGGGCGTGGCAATCGGAACAAGTATTTGGATTCCAGCCAGCACTGGTTTAACAGGCATTTTACTGTCAGTCACGCCAACTGTGGCACAGCTAAAAGGAGCAAAAAGAGAACACGAAGTGGCTCCGGTTATTATGCAAGCAATCTACCTTGCCATCACTGCCGCATTGGCTGTTATTTTGATTGGTACGTTTGCGGTTTCTCCCATTCTTAGTCATATGAATTTAGAATCCAACGTTCGGACCATCGCTGCAAACTTTTTGCTCGCTCTTTCATTCGGGATTGTACCATTATTTGTATATACTGTTTTGCGCTGCTTTATTGATGCTCTTGGCAAAACAAGGGTAACGATGTTTATTACACTATTATCGTTACCCATTAATATTTTATTAAACTATGTACTCATTTTTGGAAAGTTCGGCTTTCCACGTCTTGGCGGTGTTGGTGCCGGTATTGCTTCCGCTGTTACGTATTGGTGCATTTTATTAATTGCCATTTACATGATTCATACAAAATACCCCTTCGCACCGTTTGGTATTTTTAAACGTTTATATCGCGTTTCGTTTGCCAAGTGGAAGGAACTGTTGAAGCTGGGCGTGCCGATTGGTTTTGCTATTTTCTTTGAAACTAGCATTTTCGCCGCAGTCACGCTGCTGATGAGTAGCTTTGATACCAATACAATCGCAGCGCATCAAGCTGCGTTGAATTTTGCTTCTATGCTCTATATGACACCGCTTAGCTTAGCCATGGCAATGACAATTGCTGTTGGGTTTGAAGTAGGTGCAAATCGCCTTCATGATGCAAAAGTGTATAGTTGGCTTGGGATTGGGATCGCACTTGTGTTTGCACTGCTCTACTCTGTTGTTATTTTTGTTTTTGACGAACAAGTCGCAGCCATTTACACAACTGACCCCGTCGTTCGTGAATTGGCACAGCAATTTTTATTGTATGCCATTTTGTTTCAAATCTCAGACGCAATTGCAACACCTGTACAAGGGGCATTGCGTGGCTATAAAGATGTAAATGCGGCGCTGATTATGACGCTCATCGCCTATTGGATTATTGGCTTACCACTCGGTCATATCCTTGCAATACAAACGGATTTAGCTGCAAAAGGCTACTGGGTCGGCCTCATTTCCGGACTCGCATTTGGCGCCCTTTTTCTCTCCATGCGCCTACTTTATGTACAGAAAAAAACACCAAAAGAAGCTGCAGCATAAAACTGCAGCTTCTTCATTTTAAACGTATGCTTCGAAAGATAAAAATAGCAATGGTACCAAATAATAAACCTATAAATACAACTGCACTATATGTTCCTAAACCATTTGCACGGCCAAGTGAAATGTCTACTGTACGCCATGTATCATACGCAAAGGTTGCTATTAAAATTATTTTTAGCCAACTTAGCATCAAACGTGAATTCTTATATTGACGCTGTGCATTCTCCTCGGTAATTTCCACCAAATAATTATGTGTATGCGGACGATTCCCAAGAAACGTTAAGAACATATATAAAGCAACAGGTACAATCAAAATACCAGTGATAGAAAATTTCCCGCTCCATGCGTCAGGTTTACCAACTGCGTTAAAGTGAATAGGAACTCGATTACCAATACTTCCCCACATCGCAGCAACATAACCAATCATTCCAACTAATAGAATGATAGAAATGATATTGAGAACTCTTTCTATCACTGTCTTTTGGACGGGCAGTGTCGGTCTATTGCGCACATGCTTCCCTCCTCTCCCTCTATTATATCTTAAACAAAAGTAAACCTTTACTTCCATTTTAACAATTTCATAACATGTTACTTAAGGTTTTTCATATATAAATGAAGTGCCGACAATACAATAATAACGCCATTAATCATATAAAGCCCACTGAAAATGACCGTCAATATACCTGCACCCCAGCCGCTTTCATCGTAAATTAGTACAAAGAAAAAGGTAATGACGTACACAATGGGTGTACATAGTAGAAATAGAACGCCAGCTATGATTCTTCTTTTTATATCATCAGCAGAATATTTAAACGCAGCAAAGTTGGCAAAACCAAAGATAACAATTTCCAATATGATAGTGAAAAACAATCCTACCGCATCAGACACAACACTCACCTCCTTTTGTATGACTATATGAATACATTCTCAGCATTAGTCCGCTTCCCTGCTTTACGTGCTATACACGCTGAAATGTGTTGAAAACTCCCAGAATAGTACCATACAAAAATTAGATTCAAGAACGGTCATTTGTCCAACATGCATCAAACGCAACACACGCAAAAAGTATAAAGATCTTTGTAGCCGTCGCTACCACATGTTTTGAAGAGAGGTTATATGAAAATATATGTTGCTGAGGTGCAACTACGCTATCACCTCAAAGTAATCTTTTTGTCTTATCAGCATCAACCATAACAAATATATTGTATCGAAAAAAAATAAAAGCTGATGCCACCGCATCAGCTTTTATACATCTGAGGAATCGTCATAATCATAGCGAAAGCCATCTGTTTGCGCTTTTGACTTCTTTCCCATCTTTTCTAGTACGCTTTCATATTGATAAATTTCCTGATAATCTGTTGTATTCGCAGCGGCTGCTTTTAGCGCCTGTTCAATAATCGCTTTATCGTTATCATTGATGTTCATTATAAGTCACCTACCTCACCTTTTGTCATTAGTGTGTGGCGGAGCTTATATTTTATGCATAGTATTCGTTAGCTTTGCTTCCCATTCAGATTTTAATATACCCATAATAATTCGATCGTACCGTTTACCATCTCGATATACAGCTGATCTCATCGCCCCCTCAACGATAAAACCTACTTTTTCATATGTACGAATTGCGCGCTGGTTATATGAAATAACGTCTAAACCCACACGATCAAGATTTAATTCGTAAAATGCATAACGCAAGATCAATTGTAAGGCATCTGTACCGTACCCTTTATTTCTTAAATGCTCTTCACCAATTCCAATCGCCAATAAACCTGTTCGATTGTTCCATTCAATACCGTGAAGAGCAACAAATCCAACTAACATATCAGTTTCTTTGCTGCGTAAACGAAATGAAACACTGTTTGACTTTAATCCCCCCGTAAATTCTCTACCACCCGGGAAAGCAATATCTGTATCAACATGGCGCAAATACACTGAAGATTCACCCCACTTTGCCATCACTTCCACATCTTCCGATCTTGCCATCCCAAGTCTTACATATGTTCCTTCAAATATATTGTCTGTTATCATGTTTTCTCCTTTACCTCTATTAGATACTAACAAACCTAAATGAAGTTCTCCCTAGCATATGTATCGTTTTAAAAATTAAAAGAACGTATAACATCTTCCTATTTATGCGCATTCCCCCACTTTGATACTTTATAGTAATTCCCGTCTCCATTCGCCCGATTCATTACCACATCCAAATCATGAAAGTAACGATGTAATTTTGTTAAATCACGCTTACTTTTACTTCGCTGTAAATCTGCTGCAAGCTGACGGATTGCTTTTAAATCTTGTTCTAAGTTTGCATCCCCCGCATATTGCATCTCATCAACTTTTTTTACAATTTCTCCCGCATACGTATGTACAGTAGTCCATTCCGGAGAATTAATTTGCCCCCAACCTGTTAGATCATTTAACGTCTTATGATATGTACTTACAAATGCATATACACTGTCACTAATACCCGCGGGTGTTGCTTCCTCGATTGGTGCCGATGCTGTTTCTTTCTTGATACCGATTTGTTTCTTATCCATAATATACGGCGCACCAAAATAACCGATGGCACCAGCACCGCATATAATGACAAACCAGATGATTCCCCAAAGAAGCTTTCCCTTCATGTTAAAACCTCTCCCTTATGTAACATGGATCAGATAGCGAATCTATTCGCCTCACACCCTATTTTTATTCTTATATTCTATCATAACGTTGCAGAGAAAAAACTTTATTTTTTAAATTTTGGAAAAGTTAATACCCATACCATACATTCGCAAACATACTTATATATTTAAAATTATGAAAATTTTTATTGTATTTCTTCATGAAACCGTGTACAATAATATCATGACACAAACGGGGCATTAGCTCAGCTGGGAGAGCGCTACGCTGGCAGCGTAGAGGTCAGGGGTTCGAGCCCCCTATGCTCCATACTTTCAAAGAGGTCAAAATCCTTGATATATAAGGGTTTTGGCTTTTTTTATTTCTTTACACGCCGCGCTGATCTGTCTGCATTTTAAAAATCTGCACAAAATCTGCACGTCTCTATTTCATTTTTTATTCATTGTGTAGAAAGCCTGCTAATATCTCTGATGTTTGCTTCTGCACTTCTTCATCCGTGTGTGTATAATAATCTAGCGTAATCTGTACGCGGGAATGCCCCAAACGATCAGCTACTACCTTAGCATTTACCCCTGCCTTCATTAAGATTGTCGCATGTGTATGACGCAATCCATGGAGGGATATTTTCTTAACCTGTAATTTTTCAACTATCTTTCTAAATTGCCTGCTAAAATTATCAGGATCCATAATATTTCCATTCTCCGAAGGGAACACAAGGTCTAATGGATTGAAGCCTTCCCCATAATAATCCTTTATACTCTCTTGTACAGCTTTATGTTGGCGCAACACATTGATTACATAATCAGCAAGAGGTATTGTCCTATTAGAGTTTTCCGTTTTGGTTGGTCCTATTTTTAGCCCTTCTCCTTTTACTCGATAAACACTCTTGTCAATTCTTATCGTTCCATTTTCCCAATCTAAATCTTTCCATATAAGAGCCAATAACTCTCCGCGCCGAAGGCCTGTATTGATGCTTAAGATATACGGAACAGTAACACCTCTCTCTGAAGCCATAAGAAGAAAAGCATTAATCTCTTCTTTTCCCCAAGTTTTATCAGTCTTATTTCCACTCTTCACAGACGGTTTTTTTATACCTTTAATAGGGTTTTCTTTTATTAATTTCCAATCAACAGCGGTATCAAATGCTTGGTTAAGCAGGGAATATAAATTTTTAATGTAAGCGGCGCTACAACCATCATTTGCTTGATCAGCAATAAACTTTGCCATCAATTGTTTCGTCATGCCTTTTAGGGGTCGTTTTTTAAAGTATGGGATTACCCTCTTCTCAATCATATACTTACGACTTTCTGCTGTACTTACATGAACTTGTGTTTTATAGATTGTCTCAAACCATTCTGTAATAAATCCTTCAAAAAGCTGATCTGAAGGCTCAAAGTAACTGCCCTCATTGACATGATTTTTTATCTCAATGAACGCCTTTTTTGCTTCTGCTTTGTTTTTATACGGTCCAAAACTTTTTTGTGTTCGTTTACCTGTAACAGGATCTTTTCCTACATCTGTCCGAAAATAAAACCCTTTCTTCCCATGTTTCAGTATCTTATCAAAGTCCATACTTACACCTGCACTTTCTATAATTAGATTGTGTAAGCTGTGGTCCTTATAAGTTTACCATATAGTGATTTGGCACAGAAGTAACCTATACTAACGTATTCGTAAAAAATGCTTATTAAACACCTTTCAAAATGATCTCTCACACCGAAAAAATTTCATTTTTCTTATATTAAATAGTAGATAATTTTCAAGCGCTATATTGCAAAGATAACTATTTGTAGTTATACCCGCATGTCCCTCTATGCGATGTCACTATTTCCTCTCTTTTAAAAAACCCCTTCCACCAAATTTCATAGTTATTTTTAGATTATTAGTTATTGCTTTCTATGTTTCTTAATGGTTATGTTGATGACCACTTAATACAGCAAGGAGCATAGTTAGTATGAGAATTAAAGCATTCGCCACAGGTATAGACAAAGTTATATACACAGGCGCTTTAAAAGACGTATCAAAGCAACGCAGTGATGATAGACGAGTAGTAGGCATAAAGCGTCTAAATATTAATGGTGGAGATACTAAAACATTAAGCAAAGCTGCTACGGTGCAATACGGAGAGTTTGAAGAAAATGTTCAAGTGCGCACTTTGCCGTTCTTTAATAAGTTAATAAAGTATAAGCGTAACAATCAAATTAAGAGTACATTTAAATATAATAACAAAAGAAAAAAAGGATTTCGGTTCGGCAAATTAAGTTATGAACAAAAGTATGTTCTAACGAGATCTTTTGGAGAGTTCTACACTCCATATACTAAGGATATATTCGCGCATCTTCCTGTCAGATATGAGTTTAATCCTAATAAAGCCATGCGTAACATTGATGCATTCCTTCCATTTTTTAATGAATTTGTTGCTACCATGCAAGATCTTATAATCTCTGAAATGCACATCAATTTTGATTTTGATCAAGATCTGTCAAAGTATCATACAATTTGTATTAATACGAACAGACAGTACAATAATCAATATGAGAATACAACTTATTACGGATTCCAACAAAATTCCCCTATACGTCATGCAATTTACGATAAAGTTAAAGAAATGTGTAATAAGGGAAAGAACATAGAATCTTTATTTCAGAACTACTATCGCTATGAATTAAGACTCCGTTCAAAATCTAGCGTTAAAAGATTTCTAGAAGATGAGAAGTTTAGAAGAAAAACCCTTTCTGAAATTGTCTTTATTAAGAATATCCCTTCTTTAGACGATATTCAAACGCGCGGTAAATGTACAAAGTATCGGGCCCAACAAGTATTGAATATAATAAACGGGAACTTAACTCTTTCAGAACTTGATAAACGAGCCAAAAAAATAGTTGCTGAAATTCTTCAGCAACTTAACGAAATAGAACTATCAATCAACATAAATAATCTAACCCCTTACTTTGATGTATGCAAGGGAGAAACATTAAAAAAAGAATTGCTGCCTAACTCGTTATTAGGGGAAACCATGGTACAAACAACACATCAACCATCTGGATCAGAATTGGTTGAAACTCCACGTGCTCAAATCAATAGCACAAATACCTTTCTACTTAACACCTCAACAAATAAGGACTGTATACATTTAATAACGCCTTATTCCTTAGAGACGTTGCAAATTATTAATTCAAGTAGATATCTTTTGTCCTTAGGTGGAGAAAAAAAGGTACATTTTTTAATTTATAGATATTGTAATAGTTGCATTACCTTTACAGTTAGTTATGTAGCTACTTACCACAAAAAATTGCTTATTAGTTATGATGATCCTTGATCATATGTTATGCAGTTTGGATTGTCAACACTAAACTAGACAGTTTTGTTAAGGTGTGTCCTCTTATATCCCATCGGGCTCATGTAATCTAATGTCTCATGAATTCTAATATGATTAAACCAATGGACATAATCTCGTAACTCTCTCTCCAAGTCTGCTAAGCTCTTAAAACGCTGCCCTTTGACAAACTCCGTTTTGATGATTTTGAAAGTAGCCTCAGCTACGGCATTGTCATATGGGCAACCCTTCATGTGCAGAGAACGCCGAATTTGAAACGTTTCTAGCACTTCATCAATGAGTTTATTTTTAAACTCGCTGCCACGATCTGTATGAAACATTTGAATGTGGCGCAAGTCCTTTTGAATCGATGCAAACGCCTTATAAACCAAGGGTGCGTCCTTTTGTGCACCAGCACTGTAACCGATGATTTCTCGGTTAAAGAGGTCGACAAATACACATACGTAATGCCATTTTTGATTGACTCTTACATATGTTAAATCGCTTACGACAGTTGTTAGCTCCTCTTCTTGTTGAAATTCTCGGTTAAGTTCATTCACCTGTTCTGACTCGTTACACGGCTTGGGTTGCGGTTTAAATTGTGCAACCGTGTAACTGGAGACAAGGCCTTGTTCCTTCATAATTCGACCAATTCTCCGCCAGGAAACAGAGTGTCCTTGTTTTTTCAGCTCTACCTTCATTTTTCGTGTGCCATAGTTTTCTCGGCTTTGACGAAAGATCTCAATGATGGCCGATGTTACATCGTCTTCTGACTTGCGCTCTTTTGCCTCATAATAATAGGTACTTCTTTGTATTTGTAGGACTTTGCACATTGCTGATACCCTCGTATTTGTGTTGATTATTCTTGATAAAAATTACTTTCGTCCTCGTATCAGCGCTGCTTGCTTTAAAATGTCATTTTCCATTTCAAGCTGTTTCACTTGTTTACGTAATTTGATGAGCTCTGCTTGTTCCTCTGTCAGGTTATCTTTTTTCTTGAAAGATCTGACCACTTGACTACGATAGATTCATTTATCTAAAGAAGATGGTGTCAAATTATACTCACGAATGATATCTTTTCTAGGCTTTCCACTTAGATACAGTTGAACGATTTGGTGCTTAAACTCGTCTGTAAACGTTCGTCTTTCTCGTTTGGTCACTGTAGATTCTCCTCAATTTGATGTTAGACTAGAGTGTAGACACAGATTATAATAAGAGAGAAATTGAGGATGAGGTGTCTACATGAAACGATATGATGAAGACTTTAAGAAACAAACGGTGCAGTACCTGGTTTCGGAGGGGAAGAGTGTAGCCCAAGTGGCCCGGGAACTGAAGATCAGCGTGGATACCCTGCATGGCTGGAAAAAGAAATATACCAAGGAACCAGAGATTCAGAGCCTTCAGGTGTTTTCCTCCGAAGAACATGAACTGCGGGAGATGAGAAAGCGCATCAAGGATTTGGAGGAGGAGAACGCCATCCTAAAAAAGGCGATGCACTTCTTCGCGAGAGACCATCGGTAAGGTACCAGTTCATTCATGAACACCGCTTCGAGTACCGATTGGAGAAGATGTGCAAGGTATTACATGTATCTCGAAGTGGATACTACAAGTGGCGCGACAGAGACGAAAGCCAGCGTGACAAGCAACGCAAAGAATGGACCGTGCAGGTGAAGGAAGTGTTCCTTCGTTCACACCAGCTCTACGGCAGCCCAAAAGTGGCCAAGAAGCTGAACCAAGAGGGCGTCAGCATTTCGCAACGCACGGTGGCGCGCATCATGAAAGCAGAAGGGCTGAAGTCTCGCACTGTAAAAAAGTACAAAGCGACGACGAACAGTAAGCATAACCACCCTGTGCAGGAAAATGTGCTGGATCAGTCGTTCGTCGCGACTAAGCCCAATGAGAAGTGGGTAGCGGACATCACCTACATCCCGACAGATGAGGGATGGCTCTACCTCGCGACGCTCATGGACTTATACTCGCGCAAAATCGTTGGCTGGCATATGAGTGACCGCATGACAAAAGAGCTCGTCCTGAAGGCGCTGGAACAACCCCACATGCGACAAAAACCGAAGGGTTCGGTGCTCCATCACAGCGACAGAGGAAGCCAATATGCCTCGCTGGAATATCAAAAGCGCCTGGCTCAATACGGGATGCAAGGCAGTATGAGCCGCAAGGACAACTGTTACGACAATGCCTGCATCGAGTCCTTTCACGGGATTCTCAAGCGAGAGCTCGTCTACCAGACGAAGTTTGCGACACGTGAGGAAGCGAAACAACAGCTCTTTGAGTATATAGAAATATTTTACAATAACCAACGTATTCACTCGACCTTGGGGTATCGTTCTCCATCTGAATACGAACGTATGTACTCTAAAAATGCTGCATAATTGTAAAATATCTGTGTCTACTCTCTTTACTTAATATCAAGATATCCATCGTAACCCAGCAGTATTAAATCAATACATGCCTTGGTCCAAACACATCCAAACAGCATGTGGAAAATAAAATAGCCGTATATCTCATGAAAAAGTGAATGATATACGGCTATTTGCGATGCGTACCGTAAAGGTGCGCTTATTTTTATAATTCGGGCTTACTATTCTCTTTACTTAATATCAGATGGAGCAAAGTAGAAATAGTGTACCATGATTTGCTACTTTGCCCCTGGTTACAGCAACGTTGGTACTGGGTCTAGTACTGTAATGCAAAATGCCCACGTCTCTTAGACGTGGGCTAATAATTATTAAAATTTCTCTATATACTAGTAATGTCACTACTCTCTTCATTAATGTGAATTGAATTCAGAATATTTTGTAAGAGTTTTTTTAATTAAAGTCTGAGATTGCATTAGTCCCAAATAAATTTATACAAAGGATGTAGATTAGCATATTTTCCATCCTAACGGTATCATAAAGTTAGTTTAATTCCAATTTCAGAGAAAGAAGTTCTACTTTCCTCAAGTCCTTCTAAGTCTTTTGTTCCAATCATCTCTATTTCTGCTTGAGACAATATAATATCCTGGTTAGGGTTAGTAACTTTTCTTTGATATATAGACTCTAACAATAAGACTTGATTGTTATCCATTTCATGATATTCTATCCATGCTTCCTTTGCCAGTTTTATATTTATGAATTGATTTTCTAATATAAATCCACTATGCTCTTGCATATCATTAAAGGAGTCTAATGAATAGATTGTGGATGAATCTCCCCAAAAAGACGTTGTAATAACAGGAACTACCTTTCCATCTTCTTCTTCCAATAGATACTGTAGTGTTTCAGTTTTTGCAATTTTTTTAACGGATTGTGATGCTCCTTCAAAATATTCTAGAGCTGGCTTTAAATGATTATTTCTAGTACTAGCAGCATCATACAATGCTGCTACACAATAACTAGAGTGAAATGTTACAGTTCCACGGGCTCCTTGACTATCTTGTATATTATAATTATTACCGTCCCATGAATGTTCATGGGCAAACATTGGGGAGTGAGCTACCATAATCGCATGTGCAATTGATGCTAACATGCATCCTTTCCATAGCTCATTACTCGTAAGATTGAACTCATGTACATTTACATTCATTTAAATTCCTCCTTCTTCATCTATTCCATTTTTTTCTGTTTTCTGCACGAGACAATACTTGAGCATTTTTAAAGCTATTAGGTCCCCTCTTACTTCTCGCTATCATATGGTCTATTGCCCATTCATTAGGGCATGGTTTCACTCCCCTTTTATTCCTCTTAGGCCTACAGAGTACTTTACCAGATAAATCTGATCTGACTACACCTTTGTTTCTTCTCATATTTTCTGCAATTATTTTTTCTTTTTGCTTTTTTGTAAAATTTTTACCGCGCCCTACACTTCTTGAATCCTTTAAATGACTATAGTGAGAAGTTACTTTCTTATATTTTACCCCTCTAATAAGTCCTTTGGCTAGCTTTATTCTTCCGCCACCTATTGCTCCAAGTGCTGCTTTTTGAATAATCTTTCTAGGTGACGCTCCAGCTTTATAAGCTGAATATCCATCATATACAGCAAATCCACCATTCACTACAAGCCAAAATGCGTTTCCATCTGGATCTACACCCATCACCGGGTTATTATCAGCATACGTATACCCATTCTGCGTAATTGGGTCATCCGCATCACCCGGATCTGGGTCTACCGAAATAAACACACCATGCACCGGATGGTAATACCGCGCCATGAGGTAATACATGCCGATTTCTTTATCATACATGTATCCCGCATATCCAAACGGATTATCTACTGCTAAGCCTTCTGCACTGCTTGTCAGCACATTGCCCCACGCATCGTACGTATATTGCGCCATGACTTTGCCTGTGCTGTCTGTCATCGCAATGACATCACCATGTGGGTTGTAGTGATAGTAGAACGTTTGGCCTTGCGTTTTCATCGCGAGACGTACGCCGTTCGCATTGTACACGTACTGCCGCAGTACCGCACCGCTTGTATTTGTTTCATACAATACATTGATGCTGTCGCCGTCATAATGATAACGGGTTGTGATGCCATTTACTGTTTTTTCAATGCGGCGACCGTCGTCGTCATACTTGTAGGTCGCAAATGGTGTTGTTTTGCCTGTTTCTGCGATACTGATGAGAGGATACAACAAGCATCAATAACCTGCGCTATTAGTGTTTAATTGTTCCGATACACCTCCTGTTTTTATTTTCTTTATCTAATATCAGTTAAGAACCAGGCTGTTTTATGTACATTTTTTGTATAAAGATGAGTGTTGCGCGACACGCTCTATCCCATTAAATTGAATTCTCTTCCTTCTGGATATAACAAAACGTAGTTTCCTTCGGCATTTTCACAAGCTATCTTTACACCTTCAAGTAAATTATTTTGGGAAAATTCATTAAGCGTAGAACGTAAAGCTTTTTTTACATCAATTACAAAATTAAAAATATTGATAGTTCCACTTCCAATATCCTCACCATCACAATGACCATTTCCAGTCCACCCTAGGCACTCGTTCATTATATCTTCCACAAGATATCTTTTTTAAGTGCTTCTTCTATTCCCTCCTCCTCATAGGGATACTGCACAATAAATGCTATTAAATTATCTTCTTCTAACTCTTCGCATCCATTGAAAACTAGCTCTACAGCTAACTTTTTCATTTCCTTCTCAGCTCTTTGAAACGGCAATAACTGTATTTCTTTCTTCCATCCAATATCACCAACCACTCCATAATGAACTAGTAACATCCTACCCTTTGCACAAACTTCCCAATACAAACATTCGTTATGATGGTTTTTAACGAGTTTAATCAATCCATTTCCCCCTACAGATCATTTATTATATTTGATATTCTCTACGTAACAAATACCCATGCTTACAGCGTGGGTATTTGTAATAAAAGCTATCTACATATTAATTTTATTGATTGTATTTTCATCGATATGAAACATGTCCAAAATATCATCTTCTAGTTTTTTAGCATTGAAATCTGTTTTTGCTTTGGTTCCTAATATTCTAATACACTGAATAATGTTTTTTATAATTAATAGCTTTCTCATTTCATCATTTGCATTTAAAAAAGCTTCATGACTGATTCGTAACCTTAAATCTGAACTTTTATCTTTTTTAAAAAACAATGTTCTTTCCGCAAAGAAATCAGATTCTTCATATCCTGGGACTTTTTTAACAACAATAGGGATTATAGCAATTTCTTCTACCTCATTACCGTAATTGCCTTCAAGTTTTTTTAGTTTCTTTTTAATTTTAGCAAGTTGCTTCATGAATTCTCTGCTAATATCGCTCTCTAATTCACCACTGAAAAAAAACTCCATACTGTCTCACCCTTCCCATGTTATTAATAATCACTTTTGTTTAACCTTGGTCGCTGACCATATCTCTTCTTATATGCGACTATCTTTTTATGTTGCCACTGATGCATTTCCTTTTTGGTTCCGCTGACTTCAAACTGCATATAAACATTTTCCTGTTTATAAAATTTCTTACTATATCTTGCTCTTCCTCTTGTCGTTTCGCCATATTTTTGTATTTTATGAGTCTTGATATCTCTTAAAGTATAACCTCTAGCAGGTGTAGGTGTACTATGAGAATTATTATGAATAGAACTTTTCTTCTTTTTTGATTTACTTTTAGCCTGCTTCCTACGCTCTTTTTCTTTTAAATAAGCTTTTAAAATAGCATAACTTAGATCAGCAAGTTCATCCGCTCTTCTATGTTTTTCTCCATCCGGATCAATATATTTAACAGGATTATTATTCGCATACGTATACCCATTCTGCGTAATCGGATCATCCGCGTCACCTGGATCTGGGTCTACCGAAATAAATACACCATGCACCGGATGGTAATACCGCGCCATGAGGTAATACATGCCGATTTCTTTATCATACATGTATCCTGCATATCCAAACGGATTATCTGCTGCTAAGCCTTCTGCACTGCTTGTCAGCACATTGCCCCACGCATCGTACGTATATTGCGCCACGACTTTGCCTGTGCTGTCTGTCATCGCAATAACATCACCATGTGGGTTGTAGTGATAGTAAAACGTTTGGCCTTGGGTTTTCATCGCGAGACGTACGCCGTTCGCATTGTACACGTACTGCCGCAGTACCGCACCGCTTGTGTTTGTTTCATACAATACATGGATGCTGTCGCCGTCATAATGATAACGGGTTGTGATGCCATTTACTGTTTTCTCAATACGGCGACCGTCATCGTCATACTTGTAGGTCGCAAATGGCGTAGAGGCACCTTTTTTGGTCACAGCAATCAGTTCATCCGCCGCGTTCCACGTATACGTGAACTCCCCATCTGCTGTGCGATTGCCGTTGGCGTCGTATGTCAAGATTTCGTTTCCGAAATTTGTTAGTTGATTACCACTGTTAAACGTCGCTGTTTTGGTGGTGGTCGTGCCATTTTTTGTTTGTTTTACGCTAGTTCGGTTGCTAAATCCGTCATACGTGAATTCGTTGATCGTTCCATCTGGTAATGCTTCTTTGGTAAGTTGGTTTACATTATCATACGTGTAAGTTGTCTTCCCTACCATGAGGCCGGTTATTCGATTAATACTCGTACGATTACCATTCTCATCATATTCATACGTTTCCGATGCAATCACCTTACCGTCTTTATCTGCAATATGCAAATCTGTTACCTTTTGAGTGGCATCATACTGGAAAGACGTTCCTGCTCTATTGCCTGCCAGATACGAAGCAACATTACCAAATTCATCAAAATCAAAGAAATAAGTTTGTCCCTGATCGGTAACTTTTGTGTTCTGATTTAACGAATTGTATTCATAGCTTGTGGTATTACTCGTTGCTCCGTGCTGAAGTTTTAAGTCTTTTAATTTATATGACCCTGTATGATAGGTCCACGAGACACTGCCCCCGCGATCGGTCATGCTAGTGATGCGATTGCCGGTATCATATGCTTTGTCTCGCGTGATACCATTGACCGCATCCGTTATCTTGGTTTCATTTCCATTCTTATCATATACATAAGAAAACGCGAGATTTTGGTTGCGACGAAGTTCCGTCACTCGATTTGCTGTATCATACGTCCATTCTAACACACTTCCATTTGGCATCTCCGTTTTGACAAGGTTACTATTAGCATCATACGTATGCTGAATGCGACGATTTAAGGCATCAATAAAGACCGTGTTTTTATTATCTACATCATAATCGTATTGAACCACTTGTGTCTTGCTGCCCGCAGTGATTGTTTTCTTTGTAGTATTGCCATTGTCATCGTAATCATAGGATACAACCGTTCCATTTGGCAAAGTTGTCTTGGTCAATTGATTATCAACATTGTATTCCAGTGTTTTCTTTTGATTCTTAGGGTCGGTTACAGACGTCTGGTTACCATACGTATCATACGTGAACGTTGTTTTCCGCCCTTCTTCATCATAAGACGCCGTTGGAAAATCATTGTCACTATACTCTTGCTTTGTTAAAACGTTGCCTTCTAGAATACGAATATCATCGTACCATACCGTTCCCGTGTTTGGTCCACGGAATAAAGGGTAAATATCGATGTCTTTGACCGGTTTTTTTGCAGGAATGGTAAGAGCCTGACGGTTCCATTCTTGCGTTCCTAATGGAAACTCCATATAAAATGGATCATAGGTTCCATCTGTATAGTTTGCATAAATCCACAAGCCATACTCCCGATTTGTTTTGGCTCCACTTGTTGTTTTTGCATTCTGCGCTTTTGACATCGCTGTCACTGTAAGTGGTATGGCGCTTGTTTGATTGATTGACACTCTTTGATGATACTGTTGTTCTGGATCTGTCACACTGTTTCGGCGGATCACGATACCATTATCGCCTTGGAATGCATCACTCACTTCACCTGTTAATGCAGGAGACCAAAACCAACCTGTTGGTCCGTTTCCAATCTGTTCAAAACTGCTGTTGCTGACCGGATTGAATGAAGAGGAAACAGGCCCTTCTTCTAATTGAACCGTATCAAACCAAGCCAGTCCTTTACTGTTGATACTATTATGAGATAATACCATGTAGACTTTCACTTGGGTTGTATCAGGCAACGTTTTAAAAGACAGTTGTCGTTTTTTCCAATTTTGCGTACCGGTTAGTTCATTATGACGCGCCTTGATATGGGTAGCCTGTCCTTGCGCGTTTAAGAGCGCAACCTCTAAAAAGGCTTGTGCATCCGTCACATTTTGTGTTTGAATTAACGAGCTAAGAGTGTACGTGGTGTTTGCCTTAGCAGGGACAATTTGCGTTGCCTGTGCGGTTCCCCATCCGTCCGCTGTTGGCTTGACACCCAGTTGAAGGGCTTGTTTGCCGCCCCCTAGTTCTGGAGAACGGATAATGGAAGATAACGAGTAGGTCGTATTATCTCCGTGGTTATTCACAAGTTCCCCAATCCAGCCAGGAATGCCGTTGTTAGGTGCCTCCTCAAAGCTAGCGTTGCTGAGAAGATTGGCTCCTGGAGCTAACTCTTGACTTTCTGCAATGGGATTGCCATAGGAGTCATATTGTGTGACAGAAGCTGTATTGGCTTGTTCCTGTGTCTCCGAAACAGCATTCGATCCTTCATACGTCACGGTTGTTGTTTTATTTTCTGCATCGGTTACTTTTGTCACATCGTGATTTTCATTATAGTTATAACGCTCTGTTCCAATGGCATCGGTAGCCGTTGTGACGTTCCCTTGTCCATCGTACGTATATGATTCGGACAACCGTTGTCCTTGGTCGTTCGGGTATACTGTTTTCTTGAGTAAATTTGCTTCATATTCATACGTTGTTGTAAGATTCAGACGTCCCGCATCTATTATGTCATACGTAGGATTCCCTGCTATGTTATAGCCATACTTGTCTTGGGTTCCTTTCGGATCGGTAACCGTGACTTCCCGCTTCGTATCGTCGTATTGAATGGACGTAACTTTTCCGAGTGGATCTTTCACCTCTGTCAATTTGTTACCCGTATAAGTATACGTGGTTTGATACGGCACTTGAGTCGTATGTTTCGGATCATACACATACCGAAGCAGCCCGTTTTCATAGCCATACCGGTACGTCTTGCCGCGCGGTGTGGTAGAGGATATCAGTTCTTCGCCTTGGTAGGTAAACGTGATCACTTTGTTATCCGGCCCGGTTACTTTTGTCACACGATCTCCTGTATATTCAAACAAAAACGTTCGTCCAGACGCATGTGTAACTGTGACCAGCTTTCCATTTGTATACGTATAGGTTACTTTGTTTCCATATTCATCCGTGATGGATTGCGGTTTCCCTGTCGTAGAGAATGTAATAACAGTTTGATCTTTATCGGTAATGGTATAACCATCCGTTAGTTTCTTTTAAATGCTGTTTATGTATGAATGAGAATAAATATAATTCCTGAACACTCACTATTTATTGAGTGTTTTTATTATTTTACTCTAGAAATAAAAAAGTACCTCTGCAATTAGAGATACTTGTAGGGTGTTCACTTTAGTTAGTGACATCAGATTTTATTAATTCCTTTTCCAAGCGGTTTATTGCTTTTACTTGCGCTGTCGTATCAGTATGAATATACGTATCTAAGGTAAATGCAGCGCAGGAATGACCCAATCGTTCTTGAATAACCTTGGGACTCTCACCGAGTTCATTTAAAAGTGAACCATGTGTATGTCGCAAATCGTGAAGAGTTATTTTTTTGACTTCGCTTTGTTGGATTAGCCTATTAAATTGACGGCGTACATTCTCAACATAAAGTGGAGTTCCGGTAGAAGAACAAAATACAAGATTAAACGGATTGTAATGCTCCCCTAGACTTAACTTTATAGATTTCTGGCTTCTATTTAGTTGTAACAATTCTCGAGTAAGAGTAGCAGGAATGGGCAAATTACGATTGGATCTCATTGTTTTAGTTGATTTTAAAAGAAAACCTTCTTGTTTTGTATAAGCAAGTGACTGCTTAACCTTAATGATTTCATTATCTAAATCCACATTGTCCCAAGTTAAGCCAAGAATTTCTCCGATTCTCATTCCGGTATAAATTGCTAGCATATAAATAAGATGACGGCGCTTTTTCTTAGCAACATCTAAAAACGTATTTATTTCACATTTAGTCCAAATCTCTTTTTCACTCATTTCTATTTTAATAGAGCGAGAATCCCTTACACAGTTATGTTGTACAAGCTTCCATTTGAATGCTGTCTCAAAAGCTGAATATAGTAGTGATTGGAGCATTTTCACATACCTCCTTGAAAGACCTTCCTCAAGCTTTTGATGAAGAAATTCATCAATATGAAAAGTTGTAATATCTCTAAGTACAAAGCCCTCAAAGTATGGAATTATATGCTTGTTTATCATATATAATCTTTGTTCATATGTTGTAATTGAAACTTGTTTTTTAAAATATGTTTCTAGCCAATGCTCAAAAAACTGACCAAATGTCCTTGTATCAGGTAAAAGAAAGCTTTTATTGCTAATACGTACTTGAATTTCCGCAAGAGCATCCTGTGCCTCCCGTTTGGTACGATAACCACTGAATGATTTTTGAATTCGCTTATTCGTGCGAGGATCCCTCCCAATATCAATACGAAATCCCCATGATTTTCTTAGTTTTCTGATTGTCATAACTCTCTTCTCCCTCTATATGCTTTAGTTTGCTAGTCAACAATAATAAAATAAATTATCTGCTTGCTTGCTGTTTAAGCCAACTATAAAAATCCCCGGCAATTACGCGTTTGCAGCGACCAATTCGGATAAGTGGAAATGTTGGATCATCCATTAAAGTATGAGCTGTGGGTAATGATATCTTTAAATAATTAGCTATTTCCTTAGCTGTTAAAATCTCTGTTTCATTCATATATAACAACCTCCGTTATGCTTTACATTTAAACATTTTGAATTGATGTATAGTGAATTGAGCCCTTCTTTCTAATCAAAAAAAGTAAATGCGCGACACTAATATCCTTGCAATTATAATGCTTTGAATTGTTTGAGTGCTTTTACTACTAGTGACTTACCCATCTATCTAAAAACACACTAAGTCACTTTCTGCCTTAGAAATCTCCTGTTGACTGCGCTATAAACAAAACCATTTTTCATTCAGATGTCAATAGGTCATCAATAAAAATATAATATTTTTAACATATCTATATTTAATAAGAAAGGCATGAACAAGATGTGATACAGTCTTTAAATTGTTTACTCATAGATGTAATCTTTAACGGACGAGATTTCATTTCAATAAGGTTTATTTGGTACTAAATCTACAGTGATTAATCGTGCGCGACTTTCTATTTAACTAATTCTCTTGTTATATCTGAGCTATAATCGTGTTAAAGTTTTAAGTATGTCGTAGCAAGAATTAACTAGGGAGGTCTAATACTATGGAGCTGACAAGAGGTAGAGAATTGTATTATCAGTTAGTGAACAATGTGCATCTCGTATTAGAAGAACGTAACGGGTATATTCATGCGGGTGTATGGGATAACGAAGAAAAAAAGTCTAAACGATTAGCTGAAATCCAGGCGCAAAAAGAACGCGTAAAGGTCTTAATCCGAATTAACACACCAGGAATTACGGAGATTGTAGAGTCTTTAGATATAGAGCATGAGGTGGTGCCTGAAAGTCATAACTGGGGTCATTACCGCATGTGGCTATTTGTAAACGAAGAGAGCGACGTTTTGAAAGTGGCTAAGGTGTTACGGATTGTAAAGGAATTAACAGTTTAGAAGGGAGAATACAATTGAGTAACGTAGAGAAGTTTACAAAGCCATATTTTCAAATTTATGGTTCTCAAGAAACAGGCGACTACATAATCACAGGTGTTTCTAAAAGTGGCACATCTGAAGTTCTTCACGAAATTAAACAAAACCGGAACACTGGGCTTAAGGAAGCGAGATTATGGATCTTTAGATATGTTGGTACTAATCAAGAGTGGCTAAACGCCCATAGGGAAATTGGAGAGTACGTTGTAAAGCCTAAAAGATTGAAAAATTCATGGAGGAGCGCTTCCTTAGAAGAGTATATATCTAATATTTACAATACGTAGTTCTTGTGCTTATTTCTATACTATGATACATGGTTAATAACTAATATTTTTTCTCCCTATAGGTGTCTATCATTTCAGTTATTAAACCGTAGTCTCGAAATGAAATAGAAAAAGACCTGGAGTCAACAATGATTGATTCCGGGGTATAATTGATCTTATCAAGTAAGTCTTTTTGCAGACATTTATCTGAACTGGATGTACACCAATATGAATACGAAGTAAGTGCCGCGGCCGTGCAGCATTAATAATATCTATCTCATCTTTTCGATACGATATGCGAATATACATCTTCCCTTTTTCTTTAAACAATCTGTTTACAATTGGATAAAACAAACCAGCCCCTCCTTTTCAAAGAAATAGAGGTAAATAAAAGAGCCGCTATAAAATAGCGACTTCTTTGCTTTGCAATAGATATCACTTACGAGGTGCATCCCGCAGAAAGCGATCTTGTTTGTATAAACACGGTGTATGTATAGTATGTATACAAAAAATGTATACATGTTATTTTTATGAATCGTAAGACTATTGCTTTTGTTTTGATTTTCTGCGAGCATATATCACTGCGCCTGTAAGTAACCCTACCCCACCTACGCCTCCAGCAATAATCATCATTCTTTTATTAGACTCTTCTTGCATTCTTTTATGTTCTTTTTCTGCCTCGTTCCATCCATCTTTGTAGGCTGACTTATATGTAGCTCCATCCCAATCTTCTGAGTAATTTCTATCTGTTTCAAATTCTTTGTTGTTTTTATAATCTTGCTTGCCATTTGCTTTACCAAATTTGTAGCTACGTACTTTTAATATTTGCTCATTGTGATTTTTTTCTATTTGTGCAGTGATATCATTCACTTTAGGCATAGTTATTGTTGTTTTTGCTTCAGCTTCCTGTTCTTGTTTTTGATTATCCTCACATACCTGTTGGCCATCTTCATCTCCATCACGTATCCCATCTTCAAATCCATCACCATAGTCTTGTGCACCTCTCCACTCCCACGTGTACTCCTGACAGTTAGAAGCATACTGATAAGCAATATCATATCCCTTTTGATAACCAGCATCATATTCTACCTGTGGATCATATGCTGGCGCTTGGTTCCCCCCATTATGATAATGATACTGACCATATTGTAGACCCCATTGCTGACAATTTGTACGGCATACATGGCCTCCATTAGCATCTGTGCGGCCTGGATGAGCCATCGCTATGTGTGGAACAAATGAACAAATAAGTACAAACAGTAAATATATACGTGCAATCCCCTTTGCCATTGCCTACCTCCTCGAATGTATCAGTATCAGCCCCTGATTAAAGAATACAAAATGTAATCTATGTAAATAAACCCTCTACATATATAAATCCATAATAAAAAAAGACGCATAGTCGCGCCTCTTAGGATGTTTTTTGCTTTACATCTTTTAGTAATACTTTTCTTGGCTTACTTCCCTCGTAAGGGCCAATTACCCCATCTGCCTCCAATGTGTCAATAAGTCTCGATGCGCGTGCATAGCCGATTCTAAACTTACGCTGCAACGAAGAAGTAGATGCGCTTTGTGCTTGAATAACAAATGCAACGACTTCCTCATATAAGTCATCTTTAGCAGATTGCTTTTCTTCTTTTTTTACATGGACCTCCAAATTCATCATCTCTTCTTGGTAGTTCGCTTTTTGCTGTGAAATGACATGAGAAACAACTCGGTTTACTTCGTCGTCTGATAAAAATGCACCTTGCACTCGTGTTGGCCTAGAAGAGCCCGCGGGCATAAATAACATATCTCCCCTTCCAAGCAACTTCTCAGCACCAGAAGAATCCAATATTGTTCTTGAACCAGTCTGTGAAAATACCGCAAATGCGATACGAGAAGGAATATTTACACCCATAATTACATCAACAGAAGCACGTTGTGTGGCAATAATTAAATGTAGCAGTTCTTGCCATCTGTTCTAATCCCATAATAGCGTCTTCAACATCTGATGAAACAACCATTATAAGGTCTACTAGTCCATTTACAATAACTACAATTTATGAAAAAACCTTACTTTTATTTGGTTTAATTCATCATTGCTCATTTTTAAACTTCCAACCTTTCTCACTCTTATCGTTCATCAACATATTCCATAATTGCTTCTTCCCTTTGTACGGCAAATATTCATCGTGAACAGCATGAGCTCTTTTACTGTACTGTTCAAATAACTCGTGGAGCTCTTGATCTGGAAATTGTTGTTCTGTACATAGCGTGAATTGCTTTTCTGTATTTAATGTGTTAACCCTAATCTTATGCTGTAAATAACTTAGTCCTTTTATTTTGCTTCTTGTTAGATTAAGTGCTGCTGATGCTAATACGTCGCCCTTCTCTTCTTTTGCTCCAGGATAATGAGGATCTAGTTCTAATACTTTTTCAAAATCTAGAAAAGCTTGCTTATCCTTATCTTGTTTCAAACGTGCCATCGCGCGTTCAAAATATGCGTCAGGGTAATTGGGATATTCTTTTATTAATTTACAGCAAAGTCGCACAGCTTTTGCATACTCCTCATTATTATAAAAGTCCTGAATCTTCGCAATATATTTCCTGTATTTATCCATACTTTCTTCCCCTTTGTATCCGTCTAGCTATTATATATTGCATCAAAAAACATAATAATTAGTATTGCTTTAGATAAATTCACCGGTATTTAAACTTCGAGAATACTATTAACTAAAACCTATTTAATCACTAGCTCTTACCTAGCATTTTTAATGCCTCACCGTGCTCGGCAATAATCCTACGAAAAATCTCTTCAATTTCCTTATTAGGAACTGTCTTGTCTTCCTCATGTTTTTTTAGGTTTGCATCTTTATTATCTTTTTCCATCTCTTTCTCCCTCGCTTCTTAATATTTCATTTATTTCTTGTTCCGTTCTAATTGATATTTCTTTCTCTTGTCGTATAGATTAATGTTAACCTATTTCTAGATAAAGCAGCTAAAAACCTTCGTTTTGATTAGTACATAGTGGAAATAGAATTTTATATGGAAAGCAGCGCTCTCCTTATATAGAGCTAATAATGAAATTTATACGCTGGACATAAGACAAACCTAGGGAAAGGCGATGCATGATGAAACAATTAAATCGACCACATGCTTACACATAAAATCTGCACAAAATGTGCACAGACATATTTTTCTTAATTTACTTTATTTAACGTAATTAGTAAACACGTCTCTTCCAAACACTGATGTACCAAGGGTTTATTGAATTCCATTATACGCATTTAAACATATTTTATAGCATTGAACATGCACCTGTTATTCTGGCAGCGTAGAGGTCAGGGGTTCGAGCCCCCTATGCTCCATACTTTAATACATGAATCGTTCTACAGCACTTCAGTCAAAACTCCCGTTGTATATGGATTTCATTTTGACTAAAACACTCTTATCAGTTCTGTCAATTCAGAATTCATAAGAGTATTTTTTGTGTCCATACCATTTTTTGCTGACACATACAAAACCTTTATACTAATAAACAAAAAATGCGCTTCCTCATATGAGAAAACGCATTTTGTAAGAAGATCTGGCACCTGATTAAACGCCATTTAAGCTTTCTTTTCTTTGTCGAACTACCTTATCTTTTTTAAAAACTTTTTGAATTAACGGTAGTACATAATAATCTAATCCATAGCGACCTGCATTATAACCAGCAGCAAGGATGATAAAACCCATTAAAATGTCAGTTGGATTGTGAGATATAGCGCCAGTCAGTAAGAAGCTAAAGTTCATAACAACACCGAAAAACGCTGCAGCTGTTGTTAGGCATCCTAACATAAGACCTAATCCAACAAGTGTTTCCCCCCAAGGAATTACTACATTGAATACATGAGCATTTGGGACAGCGATATGCTCTAGAAAATCAACATACCATCCATATACTACACCGTCAGGTCCCGCAACTGGTTTTGCCACGGCTCCCTGTAAAAATCCAGTAGCATCAAATTGACCGCTCTGTAGTTTGCCAAGACCCGCAGTAAACCAAGAATATCCTAAATACACACGTACAATAGTTAAAATAGCAGACACAACTTTGTTTTCCCTTAACCATTGATTAAACATTCTGTACCTCCCCTTTTTTTATATGAATGATAAGTACACGTTCAATATAAAGCTTTTAAGGCTCTCTGAGAATAACATTGTGAATTTATTCACAAATATGTCAAAAAAAATTGAACAAAGCGTGTCTTTTACTTCATAGAAAATAGCATTAAAAACTCGGATATGTTCAATATATATCCGAGTTTAACACCTTAGTAATGTTGGCCGCAAAGCTCCTCCTGACTTTCCTCTATATCCTTCGTCAAATGGGAAAGTGATAAAAATGGCAAAGTAGCAACGTATACTTTCCAAGGCGTTTCCCATTCGTAATTCACCTTTGTGTCAGGTTTAAAACCTTTCGACCACCATTTGGCCTGATAGTTGACGCCGTTGTATGTGACAATTTCCCCTGCCTGATACGCTTTGGCCGGGTCCCAGGCTGGAAACGTTGTTGTAGCGGTATCCTTTGTTTTTACTGTAAGCGCCGTTGACAATGCCGATTTATTGCCAGCATAATCCACGGCTTGAATCGCATATGTGTATGTTGTGTTCGCCAGCAACCCTGTATCGGTATAAGATGTGCCCGTTGCTGTTGCGACCAATTGCTGATTGCGATATATTGCATAATTTTTAACGCCGTTCGCGGCAGTGGATGCTGTCCATCCTAACCCGATTGAGGTTTCCGTTTGGGACGTAGATGTCACATTGGTTGGAGCGGTCGGGACTTGCGGTTCTCCTGTTCCTCCGTTGGATAAATTGACATCGATCGCCTGGTAAAAGGCATTCGAGGTATCAAAGATTTCCCACACACCTAAAATCACATAGTACCCGGTGCGATCTGTCGGTACGGTACATTGATGGCTCACCGTGGATGACGGCGCAGCACCGCCCGTGTTGAAGGAACAAAATGGCATCGCATCCAAATCGCCACGAGCTATTGGTTTATTCGGATCCCATCCCTTTTTAGTGATGTAATATTTCCATTCCTTTGTCCGATGGGCTGCTGTCAATTTCCAGGTAAAGGTGTTCGCTCCTCCGCTCAGATTGACTTTCAACCAGCGTGTAGCAGTTTGCTCATACAGCTCCGGATAATGTCCCGCACCTGTAATTTGCCCGTCAGCCGGTCCTGTTTGCGGGAATCCACCTATTCCCTCTAAGCTCTGCGGCTCGTATCGAATTTGTCCGCAGTTGACGTTTTGTCCCTGCTGACATAAAAGACTGCGGCTTGCCGGTGATTGGATATAGCCGTGCGCCGCGGCTTCTTTACCGAATACAAACAAACTAAACAGAACAAAAAGCACCCCACCAAACAAGGTTATCATTCCGCTTCGCACAAATCCCTTATTCTTCCACCTCATCAAAATCCCCCTTTGTTTAGAACTCCCCCACAAATTATCATACAAAGCATTTTCATAATTATGATTATTATTATTATTTTTATATATTGTGAATTAAAGAATCTGTTATAAAATATAAAAACAAACCGGGCGAATTAGATTCGTCCGGTTTGTTCCATGGAGCTCTTGCTATTTAGTTCTCTATTTGCTCATAAAGCTGCCAATTCACCGTTCTTTCCAATCCTATAGAGATAATGACCCCCATGATTAACCCGTTAGAAAGGAAGGGCTGAAGCAAAACAGGTAGATTTCTGAACAACTCGGTCGGTGTATTCATTAAAGATACTCCCAGCAACAACGGCATGGCAAGGCGAAAAATCGTATTGGAGTTGAAGCTCCGTCCTTTCAAATTATGGAAAGCTGTACCAAACATTTGCAGGTACGCCACAAACAACACTGCATTTCCAACCGTAATCGGCATCGTCGTCATAAAGGTGCCAAAGGAAGGCACAATTCCCATCACCATCAACAAAGCACCTCCAAGCAGAAAAGGCTTGCGCTCAAAAATGCGCGTGCTTTGCAAGAAGCCAATTGAAGATGTGAACGGTGTGTACGGTACCAGACCGAACAAGGAACCTGCGGCTGTCGAAAAAGTTGTCACCAAAATCGAGTTACGATACTGCTTTTCAGATGACGATTCTTTCAAAAGGTCAGCTCCCGCTTGAATGGAGGCGACCGTGTTGCTCAAATTCATCATCGTCGCAAAAAACGTTACAGCCGCAATCCCGATTTGCAAATTGGGCATTCCCAGCGGAAAGATGGAGAATGCTGTATTGCTCACATGAGCAGGATGTGCAAGCACGCCGGGAAATAACAATGCAAAGCCCGCCCATCCCCCCATCAGTCCGATTAGAATGGAGAAATTGCTCAATGTTTTATTTCCTTTGACTTTCAGCACACTTACAAAAACAACCAACCCAAGTGAGTACAGAGATATTCCGATATCCAATGTGCCGTCCTTATGGACAGGAAGCATCCCTTTGAAAAAGATGAAAATTAGCTGAAATGTAAGCAGAAATAAATAAACAGTCATCACCATCGGGCTAAAGATCCGCTGCAGTAAACCAATGCCGTTACAAGCGACCAGCAATAGCGTGGAAAGACACGCGGCCAAAATCCCAGTCGCGATGCCACCGCCGATATCATCGGTATTCATACCGATGGAATGCGCCGACAGGCCCAAGTTCAAAATCACACCCCATAGCAAACCCGAGTGTCCTTCCATCAGAGGTAGCCTATGCCCAAGTTTGCCTTGCAAAATACAAGCAAGGCCTGTAAAAACAAGCGAGATACGAAGCATGGTCGCCATGCTTTCAGACGGGACGCCAAAAGCGTTCGCTACGGAAATCGGCACAACAACTGTATTGGCGAAAATGAAAAACAGCCATTGCGTTGCGGAAAACATTGTTACAGATGAAAATCCTTTTTTCATAATAAACACCACTTTCAGTTTCACAATGAGTCGGTTATTCCAAAACAACATATTAATACAACCAAAGAGGTCAGTAAAGCTATATGCTTGTCTCTCTTTACATCCTAAACTATCAGTAGAAACATGTAATCAACAAAGTCCACGCAATATCGTGAGATTATGTGGGATATTTTTTTGTTCTTTTTGCACATTCTTTACACTGCATTCATATTAAATTGGCATCCTGCTTATATAGCCCTATGTTACATATGTCGCGATGGAATTGTCTAAAAAAATGTGCGACTCGTTCATCCAACTCATACTAGACCTCAATATCACCTTTACAATCTACTTTTATAATGAACATATAAAATCAACTAACAAAGGAGATGGAGAGATTTTGAACAAAGCATTTGCGATTACAGCTGTAACAGGGATTATGTTAGGAGTGCTGCCTATGGATCGGATCTATCATTCACAAGCCATTCCGTCCATACTGGCCGCCGGAACAACAAGCGACACTATCGTTAAACTGCCGTTTAATAATGGCGGGGAAGATAGTTCCGGCAACGGGAACACAGGTATCATCGGCAATAATGTTACATTCACAGATAGCTTTTCCGGAAAAGCTGCGACGTTTTCGGGCGGTAAAATCACACTGCCAAAGGATAAACTTTCCTTTGGCGCCAATCAAGACTTTAGTATCAGTTTTTGGATAAAAGCGGATCCTGTCGATGATGATGTGATTATCACAAATAAAAACTGGGATTCCGGGGCAAATCAAGGATGGTTGATTGGCATTGAAAACAACTTTTTACTTTGGAATTGGAAAGGGGCCTCTACAAACAGAATTGATTTAAAGAACCAAAAGAAAATTACAGTTGCTGATCGAAAATGGCATCATATTGCTGTAACGCATGACAGAGACGGTCAAGCCAAGTTTTATAAAGACGGGGTGCTCGAACATGTTATCAACATTGCAGGAACTGGCACTGTTGATACACCTCTAGATGTGAATATCGGTGCCGATGGTCTCGGTCGCTACGCACTCAATAACGGAATGCTGGAGGAATTCCAAATTGATAAAAGTGCACTGACGCAGGAGCAGATTCGTGCGTTATACGAAGAGCATAAAGATGCCGCACAAGCTCTTCCTCCTTTAATAGAATCATTCAAAGGTAAATTGGAGCTTGTTGGCGCATCTCATACTGTCAACGGCGCCCAGTTTTCTATGAATCTGCATCTTCGCACGAACAACATGAACGTGTTACCAAATAAAATAGAAACCACCCTTGCGTATGACTCACAAAAATTCCGCTTCGTATCCGCTAGTACAAACGTTACAGTGGACACATCGACGCCAGGTATATTAAAGGTGGTATCCAACGGATCGAAGAATTTCAACGACACAAAACCACTCGACTTTGCCAATACAAAGATTGCTGATTTGAAATTTGAAACAATTGAAGAAAGCGGCACAGGTTTGATTACAGTTGGTGAAAGTAAGTTTTATGAAACGAATCGCCTTTATACAATCGAGCAACTCACAACAGATTCCAAGCAAATCACTATTCACCAAAAGCAAGATATCGATACCAACAAAGATGGTCTCGTGACAGTGGCGGACGCAATTGCTGACGGGCTATCAGAGGATATGAAAAAACGGATTGCTGCCGCTTCACAAATAAAACCTTATAAACGTGTATTATTTATCGGCATTGACGGATGCGGTGTAGGTGTTCATGAGCGCGCGCCGTTTTGGAGCAATTTGACAGGCTCCAAAGCAGATGTTGACAGTCGCCTGCAGATGCCATATTTGCGCAGCTTAATTGAAACAGGAGCCGTTAGCTATACGGCCCAAGCCATTATGCCAACCAGCTCGTCACCAAACTGGGGTGCCATGTTTACAGGAGTAGCCTATGATAAACACGGCATCAGCAATACAACAAGTGGCATTCAATACTATCCTGAAAATAGCGCGTATCCTACCATTTTTAAGTCAATTCGTGAAGAGATGCCTGAACGGAACATCGCGTCATATGTGAACTGGACAAATATCACAAGAGGACATATTGAGCCATCACTAGGTGTCGAATCAAAACACGGTAATGATGCTCAAATCGCCCAACAGGCTAAAGAATTTATCACGAACGGAAAAATGAAAGACACCTCTCTTATGTTCTTGCATTTTGATGAGGTTGATGGCGCAGGTCATTCGTATGGCTGGTATACACAAGGATTTTATAACAAAATAGCACAAACAGATGCCCATATTCGAACAGTGGTAGAAGAACTGGATAAGCAGGGCTTACGAGATGATACCTTGATTCTTGTCATGCCTGACCATGGTGGGGGAACAGAGGGGCATAACGGAACATATTCAAATCAATTCAGTCACGGACAAAATTCCCAATTGGCAAAAGGCATTTTCTTTGCCGCCAACGGACGTACGGTAAGTCGCGCAGAAAATGGGGAGAAGATTTTACAAGGCGGGACAACACCTGATGCCGCAGCCACTGTATTGTCTGCCCTTCGCTTACAGCAGCAAGAGATCGGTGATTCTCATGTTCTAGAAGGCATGTTCACCGACCAGGCACATCAGCTTCAAAAGAACGCTGCGAATCTGGTCCTATCTCCATCAACCGGTCATAATGACCAAGTCATTACCGAATATGATGTGAAGCTGAAGAACCAAAAAAGTACGACAAAAGCCATCGACTTGCAGCTTGCTACCCAAAATATTGAAATCAAACAAATCCAAGTGCTTCAACCAGGCGTGAAAGTGCTGCACCAGGCACACACTGATGGCAAGCTACGAATCATACTTGAAACGAAAGATGGTATCCGAGAAAACGAAAGTGTGATTCGAATTTTAACAAAAAAGCATACAACAAAAGAAGCTTTACATATCTCAGAGGCTGTTACAGCCAATGAATTGGGCAAAGAAGAAATGCCCAACCTCGTTAACGAGAAAGAAACAAAATCCCAGCAAAAACCTTCCTTTTTGCAACAAGCGACACAACATATGCATGCTGTGATTAGCTTTTTGAAAAGTGGGCAGAAAAACTAAATCCTTTGCGCATTACCAACCTTTTTTGTAAAAATAAACATGATATTAAGAGCCTTTTCCATCAGAGACAAGGAAGCCCTCATCAAGGGCTTCCTTGTTTTTCAAACCTGACCTGCCACAACTTTCCCCTTGTGTAGCACTGCTTCTCTTCGCGGCGTTCTTGCTACAAGTTCGGCGCTGCATGATGCTTGCACTAAAACAAGATCCGCATCATCGCCCACAAGCGGCCAACTCACGGTTCCATCGGACCGCAGCGGCGTTGCACCCCCTGTCGCCCATTTCAGCGATTGCGCCAAGGACAGCTCATCGCTCTTTCGGTACAGCTCACCGTAGCGCTTGGCCTTTTCCAGCACGTCTCCGTTGCCGAAAGGTCCCCAAGAATCATAAAAGCCGTCGCACCCGAGATAGACAGGTACACCTTTACGGTCTAGCAATTCAATTGGCGGAAGCGCTTTTGTGATAGGAATTGTCGACATGACCGCCATGCCAAGCCGTCCCATTTTTTCTGCCAGCTCCTCAACCTGCTGCAGAGGAACTTCTCCCAAACCGAACCCGTGACTAACCGCGGTACGGTTGTGCCACTTCGCTTCTTCTACAAACTCCGTCCATTTATCTACCGTATAATATCCGACATGACCGCCGTCATGCAAATGAATATCGACATCCGCATCGAACATCACTGCCAAATTCATCACTTCATCTAATGATTTTTCAATGTTTTTATCGATGCCGGCTGGATCTAGGCCGCCCACAATATGCGCACCGGAGCGCATCGCTTCTTTCATCAGCGGAATGACGTTTCCTTTCAGCAGACCGTGCTGCGGAAATGCCACGATTTCATATGTCAATTTGTCCGCATACTCCGCCAAAGCCGCCTGTACTCCCTCAAGATTCTTCAAACCGATGTAAGGATCGATATTCACATGGGTTCTGATATGCGTGGAGCCGTTCGCCAGGATTTTCTCGATCATGGCGCTGGCTCTTTGCTTTGTAGTTGGGGCTAGTTCCTCAAGCTCTAAGGCCTCGCAATGCAAACGCTCGGACAAATTCTTCACCGGCTTGCATGCTTTCCAGGGTAAGGAAAGATATGTTTTATCCAAATGATTGTGCATTTCTTTGAATGTCGGTACAGCCAACAGGCCCTTCGCATCTAAAGTCGTTTCATTCGCCGGAACGCTAAAGTCGGCACCGCACTTTTCCAAAATCTTTCCATCTTGGATTTTCAAATGAAAACACGCTGTATTTGTTGTATAAATACCGTTCCCATCTTCTATATATCCGATTTCCAGCCGCACATTTTTCAGCCAATATACTTTTGTCATCGCAAATCCCCCTTTTTCCTAGTTTACTTGTAACCGTGCGGAGGAGGGTTCCCTTTCTACCTTCGCTCCCTGGAAGAACAATTCCATGACATCAACTCTTCTTGCAACTGCTTCCGCTGAGCATGTAGCGTTCACAAGCATCATTGTGGCTTCATCACCGACCTTCGGCCATACTTGTTCTCCCCGCTCACTAAGCGGCGTGATTCCTCCAGTACCATATTTTAAAGCGCGAGATAAAGAATGCTCATCAATTATACGGAAACGTTCGGCCAATAGCCCTAGCTTTTGCATAGTATTCGCTGTTCCGAACGGCGACCAATGATCAGTAATGCTATCGTGTCCCACAGAAACCGTAATGCCTAGCTTATCCAGAACTGGAACCGGAAGAGTCGGGCGATTGATTGGAATCGTGGTTGTCACGTCAATTTCTTGTTCGCGAAGCATCGCACCCATTTCAATGAGCGCATCTCCCGCCAAGTCTCCTAAAGCGATACCATGACTAATTGTGGCTCTCCCCTTCAGATTGGCTTGTGCGGTATAATGGGCCATTCTTTCAAAAGTGAATGCGCCGAGCGTATTCGGATCATGAAGGTGGATGTCGACACCGGTACCATGCTCCACTGCAATGTCAAAAATAGTATGAAGCGACTTTTCAATATTGCGATCCACTGTGGCAGGGTCCACCCCACCCACTAACGTGGCGCCGTTCTTCATTGCTTCACGTACAAGCTGCACCGAATCACTCCTAAGCAATCCGTGCTGCGGAAAAGCGACGATTTCGTATGTCAATACATGTTCATATTTTTGCAGGGCATTAACAGTGGCTTCCAAATTTTTAAGTCCTATGATGGAATCGATATTGCAATGCGTACGAATATGCGTATGCCCATGTTTCAAATACAACTCGATCATTTTTTCCGCACGTTCCTGTGCTGTAGGGAGCAACTTAGGTAGAAGCTGTTTTTCTTCCTCCAAGCGCGTGAAAATCCCCTTTGTGCTTGGCGTGCAAGCTTTCCATGGCCCTCCGTAATAGGTCTTATCGATATGGATATGCATATCGCGAAGCGAGGGAAGAAGCAAATATCCTTTCGCATCATACTTGTTTTCAGCACGGCTCGGAAAATCCGATACGATTTCCGTAATTCTTCCGTCCTCGACTTTCAAATGACAAAGAACGGTTTCCGTGCCTACAACTCTCTCATTTTCGTATATGAACCCCGTTTCTAAACGCGCATTTGTAATCCAGCACACGCCCATTTCCATTCCTCCTCGCTTAAAGTCTATAGATACTCGATGAAGTCATGTTATTTCAAAGTGACTTCATCGAGCATAAGATAATTGACAGGATTGATCCAGATACCTTCCACATGCTTGTTGTGCACGGCAAGATGCTCATAATAACGAATTGGAATATACACAGCCTCCTCCAATTCGATCTTCATCGCTTCTTGGTACAAGCTTTTCCGTTTCCCTTCCGTCATTTCTTTTCTTGCCGCTTCGATCAACGTGTCCACTTTCTCATTTTTGTAATACATATGGTTGCCAGCGCCGCCATGAGAAGATGAATGGAACAGATTATATTGATTATAGTCCCCATCTCCTGTCGCGTTTCCCCAGCCCCCTATATACATCTGATGCTTGCCGTTATTAAGCGTATCAATGTAAGCGCCCCACTCGAGCACCTGTACTTTGGCGTTGACACCAATTCCCTTCAACTGCGATTGAACGACCTCTGCCAGGGCAATTCGTTCCTTGCGATCATTTGTTACAATGGTAAGTTCCAATCCGCTGGTGAAGCCGGCTTCTTTCAGAAGTTGCTTTGCCTGGTTCAGATTATAGCCGAGCGGTTTAATCTCTTCACTATACCCGAATACCTTTGGACTCATCGCCGCGTTCGCCAATCTGCCGGAATTATTATAGACACCTTTCATCATCCCGTCACGCTGTATCGCATGACTGATGGCTTTACGGACTTTCACGTTATCAAGCGGCGCTTTCTGGGTGTTGAAGCCGATGAATTCGACACCCAGCCCTTCCGTACGGTACAAAGAAAGAGCCTTGGAAGCTTCAATCCTGTCAATCTCACTGACCGGAACTTGATCATTGATATGCGCTTCTCCTGCTTCCACCATTGCCAATCTTGTTGTGTCCTCCGGAACGACTTTGAATACGACACGATCGATCGCAGGCTTTGCCCCCCAATAGTTTCCATTCTTCTTCAAGGCAATTTCTTGCCCGGTTTTCCAATGCTCAAACATGAATGGTCCAGTCCCCACCGGATGATCCATAAGTTGCTTCGGATTTTCCTTTAACACCTTTGGACTGATGATGCTTCCTTCATTGCTGGCCAAAATGGACAACAGCGGCGTATAAGGTTCGTTTAAATGAAACTGCACAGTATACCTATCAACTACCGCTATATCCTTGATCATGGCAAGCTTGGATGCTTGAGGTGACCGCGTTTGCGGATCTAAAAGCCGCTTGAATGTCGTTTGTACCGCTTCAGCGTCGAAAGGCGTTCCATCCTGAAACGCCACACCTTGCCTCAATTCGAATTCCCAAGTCGTTTCATTCAACTGCGTCCATTTCGTCGCCAGTTTCGGATGAGGCTTCATGTTTTCGTCAGGAACAACCAATGTTTCATATACCTTTTGATATACAATATTTGCGGATGGAATATCAGTTATAAAATGGGGATCCAGCTTTGTCGCATCCGATAGACGCACAACTGTCAATGTGCCGCCGTCCTTGCCTTTTGCCGATGACGGAACCGCTGGCTTACTCGACTGCGTCTGTGTGGAACATGCCTGCAAAAGAAGAGTGCTCAATAAGAACGCTGTGGATAAAATCATTTTTTTCCATTTCGTGCCCCTCATTTGTCCCTCCTGCTTTATATAGATTTCTTCGCTTCATCCCCAGTTTGTGCCTAGTTATTACTTAATGACGACTTTATCTATCATCAAATAATTGGCCGGACTCAGCCAAAATCCACTCACATTTTTTCCGTGCACCGCCAAATGCTGATAATTACGAATTGGAATATATACTGCATCCTCCAACTCTAGCTTAAGTGCTTTTTCATATAATTCTTTTCGCACTTTTTCATTTGTTTCACGACGCGCTTTTTCAATAATCGTGTCCACATCAGGATTGCTGTAATAAAAGTGATTTCCTGCCGAACCTTGTGACACGGAATGGAACAAGTTGTACTGGTTGTAATCGCCGTCACCCGTCGCATTTCCCCATCCTCCGATGAAAAGATCATGCTGCGCTTTGCCGATCGCTTCTAAATACGCCCCATATTCCATCACTTGAATTTTCACTTCGATTCCGATCCCCTTGAGCTGTGATTGAATCACTTCCGCCATATTGACACGTTCTTTCCGGTCGTTTGTGACCAAAGAGATAGATAGTCCTTTCTCGTAACCCGCTTCTTTTAATAATTTTTTCGCTTCATTCAGATCATAATCGTATGGCTTGACGTTTTCACTGTATCCAAACACTTTAGGACTCATAGCCGAATTGGCAAGTGACCCCATATTGTTGTAAACACCTTTCAAGATAGCTTCTCGCTCAATCGCATGGCTAATTGCTTTTCGGACCTTAACATCATCAAGTGGTTTTTTCTTTGTATTGAAGCCTATATACTCCACAGATAGCCCTTCTGTACGATAAAGTCCCATCGTTTTTGAAGCTTCAATTCTTTCAATCTCTGTTACTGGTATCTGGTCATTGATATGAGCCTCCCCAGTCTCGACCATGGCCAATCTTGTGGCATCCTCCGGAACAATCTTGAATACAACGCGATCGATATACGGTTTCTCTCCCCAGTAAGAATCGTTTCTCTTTAAAGCAATTTCCTGTCCTGTTTTCCACTTCTCAAACAAGAAAGGACCAGTACCTACAGGGTGCTCCGTCAATTTCTTAGGATTATCCGTCAAAGCTTTCGGACTGATGATGCTACCCTCGTTGCTCGCTAAAATGGAAAGAAGCGCCGCATATGGGTAGGAAAGCAAAAACTGCACTGTCGTGTCATCGACAACTTTGACTTCTTTTATCATGGTGAACTTCTCACGTTGCGGCGAGCCTGTGTTTGGATCAAGCAAGCGATCAAATGTCGCTTTGACAGCCTTTGCGTCAAATGGGGCTCCATCATGGAAGGTGATTCCTTTTCTCAACTTAAATTCCCATGTCGTGTCATTCACCACATTCCATTCCGACGCCAACAACGGCTTAATTTTCATATCCTTATCCGGCTCTACAAGCGTCTCGTATACTTTCTGGTAGATCATATTGGCTGATGGAATATCAGTTATGAAATGCGGATCCAGTTTGGTCGCGTCAGACGAGCGGACAACTGTCAAAGTTCCTCCTTGCTTCTCTCCTAACGGGTTTTTCTTTTTTTCTTTCGATATCATCGATTGAGTGGAACATGCTGAAGCCACACTCAGCATAACCATCAAAAGAACCAACAAGATATAATTCCACACACTCTTCTTGTTCCGTATCATCGTCTCTTCCCCTTTCTCGTTCCATCCAACTGCACTTGCTTGTTCATCCCCCCTCTTTATACTTACTTATCTGCATTATAGAGAAAGTTACCGAGTGATATTTACAAAATCTTTACTTATTTTTTAAATATTTTGACTATTTTAAAAAAAAGGATTTACATTACTTTAGATTTTGATAATTTTAAACAAACAAATCTATCGAAAGGAGGACGCTTTTCACCACAACATAAGGAGGGAACTGTATGAGACCAGAAATTCACGCAACACAATCCCAGCTTGTCACACAACCTGTATTACATTCGAAATCATCCAGACTAAAAGACTTCATTTCTATATTTATAGCAAATAAAGCGGCGATGGCGGGAGCAATTATTATACTATTTTATATATTAATCGCCTTGTTGGCGCCCATTTTAGCTCCCTATGACCCCTATGAAATCCGACTTAATCAGAAATTGCTTCCCCCATCGATGGAACATTGGATGGGCACCGACGATAAAGGACGTGATATTTTAAGCCGAGTTTTATACGGCTCCAGACTTTCCATGGGTGTCGGATTCTCCGCTGTCACATTCGGAGCCACCTTTGGCATTATGTTTGGCTTGATCGCAGGCTATTACGGCAAGTGGATAGATTCTATCATTATGAGAATCATGGATATTATGCTCGCTTTCCCTGGAATTTTATTGGCTTTGGCCATCATCAGCGCCCTCGGCCCTGGTCTCATCAATGTCACGATCGCCGTTGGAGCGTTCTCTGTACCGTTGTTTGCCCGTATTGTGCGTGGATCGACGCTGGAGGTTAAGCGCTTGGAATATATCGATGCCATTCGTTCTCTTGGTGCCAACGATTTTATCATCATCACAAGGCACATCTTGCCCAATGTTCTTTCGCCTATTATTGTACAGGGTACGTTACGCTTGGCAACTGCCATTCTTTCCGCCGCTGGTTTATCCTTTCTTGGACTCGGCGCGCAGCCTCCTTCCCCGGAGTGGGGATCAATGCTGAGCAACGGCCGGGATTTCCTGTTCTCAGCACCTTATATCGCACTGTTTCCCGGTCTTGCCATCTCTATCTTGGTACTTGGGTTCAATATCTTTGGAGACGGTCTGCGGGATGCGTTCGATCCCAGAATGAAAAAGTAACACCCATACTTATCAGGAGGTTGAAATACTATGCTGACCTTTATTGTTCGTCGTCTTCTTCAGACCATTCCCGTCATCATTGGCGTAACATTTGTCGTTTTTTTTATTATGCAGCTTGTGCCGGGTGACCCCGCAGTACTGCTGGCAGGAGAAGGTGCCTCTAAGGAAACCATCGCGCAACTCAGAGAGCAGCTTGGTCTCAATCGCCCTTTTTTGATTCAGTACTTTGACTATGTAACGCATGTTTTTCAAGGGGATTTAGGCACTTCTTTAAAAAATAGCCAACCTGTTCTTGACGAAATTCTGGTGCGACTTCCTATTACAATGGAGCTTGCCTTCTTCAGCATCCTTATCACCATTGTCTTGGGAATGGGCGCAGGAATCATCTCTGCTGTGAAGCCCTACTCTCTTACGGATTTTGGCGTGATGGTTGTCGCTTTGCTCGGCATTTCTTTACCAAGCTTTTGGTTCGGTTTGATGTTGATGTATTTCTTCTCAGTCAAATTACAAGCGCTTCCGGTAGCAGGGTGGGACAGCCTCCTGCATGTCATCCTTCCCGCCTTTACACTAGGCGCAGGTGGCGCGGCCATTGTAGCGAGAATGACACGTTCAAGCATGCTCGAGGTGATCCGCCAAGATTATATTCGAACCGCCCGCGCCAAAGGGCTTCGTGAACGAGTCATCATCTATAAGCATGCGCTACGGAACGCGTTGATTCCTGTTATTACTGTTGTGGGACTGCAGTTTGGCGCTTTGCTAGGCGGAACTGTGCTCGTAGAATCCGTATTCGCCATCAACGGGCTTGGGAGGATGATTGTGGACGCAATCCGTATGCGGGATTTACCAATGGTGCAGGGCGGTGTTTTGTGCGCCTCGCTTATCTTTGTGACAGTCAATTTAGTGGTCGATATTTTTTATCGCTTCTTCAACAAACGAATTGAATTAAACTAACAGGCGGTGATGCACATGAACAAACCAATTTTGGAAGTAAAAGGCCTGCAAACTCACTTCACTACAAAACGGGGAATAAGTAAAGCGGTGGATGGTATTGATTTTACGCTGCATAAAGGAGAAACATTAGGAATTGTCGGGGAATCGGGATGCGGCAAAAGTATGACCTCTTTATCCATTCTCCGCCTTATTCCTTCTCCTCCGGGAAAGATTGTCGGTGGGTCTGTAATATTTAAAGGAAGAGATTTGACAACTCTATCAGAAACAGAAATGCAAAGCATTCGCGGCAATGAAATTTCAATGATTTTCCAAGAGCCGATGACTTCGTTGAACCCAGTGATTCCTGTCGGCGAACAAATCGCCGAAGCGCTTAGATTGCATCAACATATGAATAAAAAGGAAGCGTGGAGCAAAGCGGTGGAAATGCTGGAGCTTGTTGGAATTCCCTCCCCCAACAAGCGAGCTAAGCAAGAGCCCTTTCAATTAAGCGGCGGCATGCGCCAAAGAGTGATGATCGCCATGGCTTTAGCTTGCACACCGGAAATTTTGATTGCCGATGAACCGACAACAGCACTGGATGTAACGATTCAAGCACAAATCCTTGCACTAATGAAGGATTTGCAGCAAAAGCTTGGTATGGGAATCATCATGATTACGCATGATCTTGGTATTGTCGCGGAAACCTGCGATAAAGTGGCGGTCATGTATGCCGGCAATATCGTAGAATACGCTTCTACAGCTCAAATTTTTACCGACCCGCAGCACCCTTATACACAGGGGTTGCTCGCTTCATTGCCAAGCATTCATGAGGATTATGAAGAATTAGAGACGATCGAGGGTAGTATCCCAAGCCCTTATCAAATGCCTGCTGGCTGCCGGTTCGCATCGCGCTGTCCTTATAAACGAGAGGTTTGCGCTACACAACAGCCCGAACTGCTCGATACTGCCAGCGGTCAGGTGCGCTGCTGGAAATACACCGAACATTGGCAAGAACAAACTGAAGGGGTTGTATAAACATGAAGGAAATTACAGATAAACAGGTCATTCTGCAAGTTGATCACTTGAAGCAATACTTTCCTGTCAGAAGCAATCCTTTTCTACTTCCCAAATCTCATGTAAAAGCGGTCGACGATATTTCCTTTCATATTTTCGCGGGTGAAACATTAAGTATTGTTGGAGAATCCGGCTGTGGCAAATCCACAACAGGGCGAGCCATCTTGCGTCTGGATGAACCTACAGACGGACAAATTCACTACAGCGGCAAAAATATTTTGAACTTCAACAATAAAGAGCTGAGAAAGCTCCGGGGCGATTTGCAGATCATCTTTCAAGACCCCTTCGCTTCTCTCAATCCCAGACAAACCATCAAACAAATATTGAATGAAGCGATGTCCATTCAAAAGGTCACAGAAAAACCGCAGCGTACGGCCCGTATGTTGGAGTTGCTTCAATACGTGGGACTCCCCCCAGAATCGCTCGATCGCTATCCGCATGAATTCAGCGGCGGACAGCGCCAGCGGATCGGTATCGCAAGAGCGCTTGCCGTAAACCCAAAGTTAATTGTTTGCGATGAAGCAGTGTCCGCGTTAGATGTGTCGATCCAGGCGCAAATCTTGAATCTACTCAAGCGCCTGCAAAAGCAATTCCAATTAACTTTTCTGTTTATTTCACACGACCTTAGTGTCGTACGTCATATATCAGATCGTGTGATGGTCATGTATTTAGGAAAAATAGTGGAAATCGCTGATAAAAAGTCACTTTTCCAAACACCGCTTCATCCCTATACAAAGGCCTTGCTATCAGCCATTCCCATCACAAATCCCGAACTGCGCAAAGAGCGTATCATGTTAAAAGGCGATGTACCTTCACCAATTGATCCGCCGACCGGCTGCCGCTTTCATACAAGGTGTCCGCATGCGGTGGCAATGTGCAAAACGGAAGCCCCCCCCTTACAAGAGTTAGAGAAAGGACATTTTGTAAGCTGTCATTTTACGAAAGAACTTATGTAAAAATCCTAATATATTTTCAAAAGTTTCATAATTTTGTACAATAGTATTACAGGATAGGGAGTTTTGTTAACTCCCTTTTTCTCTATGAAGGAGAACGCTATATGTTAACATTGGATGCTTTTTCAATTTATATCATGTTTTGTGTGCTGGCACCGTTGCTTGGTACATTTACATTGTTATTTTTGTTCATATTTGAAAAACGGATTGACCTGTTAGAAAAACAAAAACGAGAAATCGCCCTGGAACGCGAGCTGCAAACAGCTCTTTATAATCAGCTCAATCAAGAAATACAGCCTCATTTCTTTTTCAATACGCTGAACAGCATTTTAAGTTTGGCCAGACTGAATCGAAAATCCGAGTTGATTCGCTCCATAGAAACACTATCCAAATTGCTCAAATTCAAATACAGAACTATTGAGCCCTTCATCACCATCGACGAAGAGCTTACATATGTCAACTACTATTTAGAGATACAAAAAATAAGGTTCAGGGATCGTCTTTTTTATGAAATCGAGCTCATGCAAAATGTGACAGAAGCCGTTACAATTCCCTTTTTAATCCAAACGCTTGTCGAGAATGCTTTTAAACATGCATTTGAGCAAGTTCCGGGAGACGCGCGTTTGCGTATTGAAGTGAAGCAACAAAACCAGATGATTCTCATATCCGTTTGGAACAGCTGCGCCACGCAACGGAGCAATGCGAACAGGGAACATGGTCTTGGTCTTGATAATATTTCAAAAAGATTAAATCTGTTATTTTCACCTGACAAAACAGCGATCGATATGATTCATTTTGAAAACGGGACAACAGTTTCCGTTATATTTCCTTTTATTAGAAAGTCACAAATGAAAGCAGGTGCCACAGTATGAACATATTGCTTGTAGACGATGAACCATTGGAACTGGAGCAGCTAGAGTATTTAATCCACAATCGTTTTTCAACCTGGCATATACATAAGGCTCGTGATGCTTCACAAGCTATGCAAATCGTTCAATCCGAGCAAATCGCTCTGGTCTTTTTAGATATTCAGCTCCCTGGCAAATCGGGACTGGAGCTAGCATCTGATTTGACCAAAATATACAACATGGACATAATCATGGTCACAGCGTACCAAGACTTTGAATACGCGCGTACTTCCATTCGCTTGGGTGTTACCGATTATATTACCAAGCCCGTTATTGAAGAAGAATTGTTGACCATTTTGGAACGCTACCAGCATTCCCATCCCTACTCCGAACAAATTCTGAAGACCTTGCAAATCATTCATCAGGAATATAACGAGAAGCTCACCTTGCAATACTTGGCTTCTCACATCCATATCAACGCCACCTATTTAAGCAGAAAGTTCCAGGAAGAGGTTGGGATGGGATTTTCCGAGTATCTCAATGATTTCCGCCTGAAAACAGCGATGAAAATACTCTTGGACCATCCAAATCTCAGCATACAGGAGGTCTCGGAGCGCTGCGGGTTCAACAGTCAGCATTATTTCAGTCAAATGTTCAGGCGCTTAACGGGTGAATCACCTAGAGATTATCGCTTGAAGGGGAGTTTTCGTTGAATAAAAACTATCAAACCTATATAGCCGGGAGTATAAAACTAGGTCTCGGCTTTGGCGTGGTCATTCTTTTGGCAAGATGGGTAACAGGAAACACCATACTATCTTCCCCTGAGACCTTAATTAAATATGGACTGGCCGGAGGGATTGGCTATTCTATGATGGGGGCGTTCGCGCTTATACTATTCGGTCTGCTGGCCAAAATAATTCGAGAACGCTATACCGAACATCAAACGATTGGCGATGTTTTACGCGCCAAATTATCTCCTACGGGCTACTGGTACATGATAACCCTCTTGCTTGTGACCAGCTTCGATTCTTTGTTCGTGCAAGCAATGGGTGCCGGTATCCTGTTTCATATAATTTCCGCTCTACCGGTTTTCGCGGGCATGCTTCTATTTTTACTGTTTTGCTTTTTGGTCGGAGGCATAGGTGGCATGCAGCGCATTCATCAGCTTGCGGGCGTTAGCGTTACTTTCGTTTTCATCGCCGTCATCGTCATTCCGGTTTATTTCTATATCCAAGAGGGTGTTCGTCCCGTTTACGAGGGTGTCAGATTATATCATCCATACTTGCTGTATATTAAAAATACCGACGTCGTTTCGTTCATTGCCACCGCTATTTTGATCGGCTTCGGACAAATCATAATCGACCGGGCGACGTGGCAACGCATTTTCATTTTACAAAAAGAAAAAGTGCGCATGGCCTTTACACTTGCGGGATTGATATGGGCGACCATTCCGTTGGCTCTATCCTCGCTGCTTATGATTATCATTTTTGGAAGAAGCTACGATACTTTGTATTCTTTGCTGTTTGAACTGGTCGAAAAAATTCAGTCCACCATGTTGATCGTCTTTTTTCTGCTATTTTGCTTCAGTGCCATTTCATCCGCGTTCAGCGCCGAGCTTCATGCAATCTGTACGTTGCTTGTCAAAAATGTTATCGCTCATTTCCAAGAGCTGACGAATCGCGAACGTTGGAAGTTCTCGTTTTTGTCTTCGGGCATCATTTGTACTATCTTGCTCATCGCGGTATCACTCGTCACGCCAAGTCCGTTGGAGCTGCTATTCTTCTTTGGCAATGTCTATGCCGCTATCATTGCCCCCATGCTTTGCATCGTCCTATGGAAATCACGCGTGCCCATCATCGTGCCTTTCGCTTCTCTACTAGGTAGTACAGGGGGATATATCACGTTAACGTTTGTGGAAAACCTCACCGCGATTTGGGTTAGCTTTCTCCTATCTACCATAATTTGTATATCTACCGTTATCTATCACATTACCTTCCACAAACGAAAGGTGAGCTCGTTACCGGAAACTACTTTAAAATGAAAATAGTATTTCAATGGGGTTTCGCACATAGCTGAAAAGGAGAGCGATTGATAATCGCTCTCCTTTTTCATGATTACTCAGCCGGTACACCAACCGCATCATACGCAGCAATAACTGCTTTCGTTTCTGTAGATGGTTGTCCAGTCGTTCGATTGTCCGGATATAGATCGCGAGCAGATTGAATTGCTGCTTGGCGCATTTCTTTAAAGCCAGAAGAAGGCGTCAAGTATAATGTTAGTGCACGATAGTAAATCTTTTCCATTTTCTGACGTGTAATACCAGTTACAGTTACACCATTGTGCGTACCACCGGCTGCGATTAAATAAGCAGCTTTGTTGTTAATGCTACTGTTGATGTGAACGCCACCTTTATCTAATGTACCAATATAACGATCAGCATAAGTGTCAGGATACTTATTGTCTTTTAAACCATAAGCAGCAGAAAGAGATTTTGTTTTCGGATTGCTCATAGAACGAAGACCACCGTCATTCAATTTGTTTGGTGTATAAATATCTTCTCCCATCTCCCATGCGTCAGGCGGAGTTACAGTAATTCCACCCGCATACAGCTCTGCCAATTCACCGAAAATATCTGCTAAAGATTCGTTTATTGCACCTGATTCATCCTGGTACGTTAAGTTTGCTGTTTTTTCAATCACACCGTGTGTAATTTCATGACCAGCAACATCTAGTCCCCCTGCTAACGACCCAAGTAGTACACCATCACCATCTCCGTATAACATTTGCTTTCCGTTCCAAGCTGCGTTGTTCCACTTAGAACCAATATGAACTGTACTAATCATCGGCATAGCTTTATTATCAATACCGTTACGCTTATGAACAGATTGATAGTATTGATTTATTTTAATTGAATTGGTGTGAGCAGAAACCGCTGCTGGATCTGCAAAGAATGATGTATTTGATCTTACTTCAAACCCAGTAAATCCGAACAACGCACTTAATAAAATAAATGACGTTTCCGGCATACGACGTGCATCAAACGTAGCAACAGGTACAATATTAGGATTTGTCAGAGTTCCACCTGCAATAGCACCACCATACAGATAATTTTTACCATCTGCGTTATTCTTTACAGAGATGAAGCTTTGCTTTTTACCGAACACATCTAATCCTGTTCCTGTAATCGGTGTAACATTCGCAGGATCGATGGCTTCATGGGCCGCATTAAAGTGTTCTAACACTTCACCTGTTGTCGCATCCACAAAATAGTGGAAATAACCCGGCGCCGGGATAGAAGTAGATAACTTTACTAGATATGTTAAGCGGTGTTGTCCATCTTTTGGAAGAATCGTAAGTTCTGTTTCAATACCATCATAATTGTTAACTGCGCCAATAGACGCTTCTACTTCAGTTTTCGCAATAGATTCTGCATCTTCTTTAGCAATGGCAGCTTCTGTTGGAATAACTGATCGACTTAAGTTTTGTGTAACATTGCCAACAGCGGCATATACATTGTTGTTTGCATCTAGTGCTACAGCTTGTCCAGATCCATAAATCGGAATACCTTTGTATTGCTCAATAGTACGCACATGATATGTATTCGTTGTACTATCTTTGATGCTGTTTACAATTTGAAACTGATTTGTTGTAACAAAAGATCTTGCCGTATTCAATACTTGAGATTGAAGATAAGCGAGCGCTACCTCTTCTGGAGTCGTTGCGCTTACTTGTGTTTCTTCTGCATATACCTTCGGTGCAGTTGTTGGCAATACACCGCCAGCCATGAAAGATAATGCAAGTACAGCTGGAATTGCTGCTTTTTTACTCATCTTTTTTTGTTTCTTCTGTTTCAATCCAATCACCCCTTGTGCAATTTGTAAGAAAACTCAACTTTATTATTTAAAAAATTCAGAAAAAAAGCAATTGGGTTAATTATCTTACTATTTGACTACATTCTACATATACAAGCGCAATTTTCGACAAAAAAAAACAAGGTTTTAAGCTTGTAATAACCCAATTTCCTTTTTCCGCTAAGTGCGTAATAATGAATGTCAAAGGATTTAATTGAGAAAGAGGTGAAATGAAGCGTCTCTAGGGAAACAGTTGATGCACCTAGCTTTACGTAACGTTTCATTAGTCGAAAGAATTTTCAATAACAATAAGGAGATAGGACATGAGGAATACGCTATTAAAAATAATGACGGGTATTATACGTACTGTTTTTACATTGATCATATGTGCACTTGCGTTTGTTATTTTAAGCTCTCGCTTTTCAGGTAGCGATCCAACACTAGCTGGTTATCAGCTCAAGGCCGTTTTATCCGGATCAATGGAGCCCACATTTCAAACAGGCTCAATTATCGCAATTAATATCAAACAAGATCCAAGCAAATATGAAAAAGGCGATATCATCACATTTCAAATAGAAAATCAATTAGTGACACACAGAATTGTAGAGGTACTAACAAAAGGTGGACAAGTTTCTTACAAAACAAAAGGTGATAACAACAATACCGTGGACTTATGGACTGTGTCTGCATCTACTGTTGTTGGACAATACAATGGCTTTACCATTCCATATGTAGGATATGCACTAAATTATGCAACCTCAAAAGTCGGATCAGCATTACTGTTGTTTATTCCCGGAGCATTGCTATTCCTATCCGCAGTACTTTCCATCATTGCCTCTTCAAAACGATTTGAGGTAAAAAAGCACTCTGAAATTGGTTAACCCACCTATGTGTTTCTACAACACATAGGAGTTTACAATACTTTATACATATTGAAGGAGGAGAAAGAATGAGCTTTTTTAAAACAGTTAGCAAGGGTGTTATGACAGCAAGCTTAGGTTTAGCATTAATGGGAGGAGGAACACTAGCTTACTTTAGCGATAAAGTAGAAACACAAAACGCATTCGCAAACGGTACACTAGATTTAGCTGTGAATCCGACAGCGGTTGTAAACATCAGCAACCTTAAACCTGGCGATACTGTGTATCGTGAGTTCACACTGACTAACAGCGGTTCATTGGATATTAATAAAGTATTACTGGGTACCAAATATGAAGTAGAAAATGCACAAGGTACAGAAGAGAATACAGATGATTTAGCAAAACATATTAAAGTAAGGATTTTGTACAATACGAGTAGTGCTACATCTACCGTTGTTGAAAAAACATTAGCTGAATTAAAAGATATGACACCAGATATTACAGCAATCGGCAGCTTTGTTGGAAGCAATAATGAGACTGGCGCTCTTCCAATACCAGACGGTATTCCAGCTGATGATGGCAAAGGCCTAGGAAACAACATTGAAAAATTATTTGTTCAATTTGAGTTTGTGGATGATGGAACAGATCAAAATCAGTTCCAAGGTGATACATTAAAAGTAGACTGGACGTTCAATGCACAAACTGGTGGCGGTACTGAGTATTGGGATGAAGACCCAGATACAAACTAATGAAGAAAGGCGCGTGAATAGCACGTGCCTTTTTTGCTTTTATACTTCTTATGCTGCTAGAAACTAAAAACACTTATTTTATCTCATACTAAGTACAAGTAGGTTGCATCCAAATACTTCAATCCATTTCAAGGAGGACTACATGATAAGAATTTTACCTGGGGCTATTCTATCCTATATTCAATACGGCTACTTGCAGATACCGAAAGTAATTAGAAGTCGATGTCCGCACTGCGAAAAACTGAGTGAAGTTACACCTTGCGATTGTAACTCTTTTGTTTCTTATACAAACAGCACAAATAAACGCCATACTGTCACAAGGAAAAATACACCCAACACACCACAAAACCCCCACTTTGTAAATTGTTCTATTCGGTTGTGAATCTTTCCTTTTCCTGTCCGCTCTTCTGTTAAATGTTTAATGTCTGCTTGTAATTGCTCCGTCTCTTCTTCTATCTCTACAAGCCGGTTATCTAGTTTTTGTGTACTAGCCCCAGATACATTGATGGATTCTACTAATAAGCTCATATCATCTAGTTTTTTCTTTTCCTCTTGCAAATCTGTCAGTCGCTCGCTTTTGCTCTTGATTTGTCTATCAATCTCTTCTTCTTCTTTTTTAAATACAAACAACAAGTAACCTAGCAGGACAGCAAATAAACTGACTACAATTACAATAGATAATATAGGTATACCAGATATACCATAATTCATTTTCTCATTCCTTTCCGTTCAGCGTGTCCTTATCAGTATATGGGGCATTTTTTAAACCATGCTAGCTTTAGACAGCTTATACAAAAATATACTGACTACAACAAATTTGAAACATATCGCAATATGATAAAAAGCGGAGATGCATCACTCTCCGCCTGCCTCACACCATGCTTGAAAAAAAGCTTTCACCGAAGTGTATCGCTCTTCCCTGTTCTCTTGTATTGCTTTTCTTGCAACTTCATACAAATCTTTATTTGCCTCCCAATATGTAAATGAACGATTTCGACCGTCACCTAGCAATACAAATGCTGCGGCCCCCATGGCGAAGACATTGGTTTTTTCATCAATGACCGCACCGAAGGTAACTTCTTCCGGTGCCATAAATCGTGATGATCCCCACATTCTCCCCGCTTTATTCACATATGGCTTGGGACTATATAAATCAATATCACACATTTTCGTGGTGTGATTATCAAAATCGTACAATATGCTCCCATCATAAAAATCAATTGCCACATAATTCTTTGCTTCAACGTGCACGTGAAAAGAAAATAAAGCGTGTAAGGAAGCAAGACGCTGTGCCACTGATAACTTACGATATCGATGAAATGGGGATCTTGGTTCCGTATATTTACTGTCACCTGGAAACGACCGAGGCATATGTAACGACTCTCCAGAAAACCAATCAAAGATAGCCGCATAACCACATGCAGTTGGAAAGTGATGCTGCAGCGTTACCAAGTGCGGATGCTGTAATACTTCGTATCGCAAAACGGCTTGCTGCAATACTTCCACTGCATACTCCGGCTTCTCTTCATACATCATCGTTTTGGCGCCAGCATACTTCACAAACTGCTTGGCACCATTCTTCGTCACACCAAAACAAAGATTCCCTGAATCTTGTTCTGCAAATACAGCGAAAACGGTTCCAAGCTGCGCCAGCCACTGAAAATCATGATGCTCACGTAACGCAAATCTTTGATTATCTATTTCGATCATCACAAAATCGTTCATCTTATCTCCCTCCTTTTTGTCCAGCTAAGCTTAAAAAAACTAAAACTATTTAATAAATTTAAATATATATCTTAGTTGTTTACACTAGCTTTTTAGCTCACAATCCGATATATTCATAAAGGTAAGCTACATACTTTTTGTAAAAGGGAGGAATTACTATGAATCGCGCATCGCAATTCATTCATAACTTTTTGGCACATCGCAACGTAACTGTCGATTTAATCAACAAAATTGAGCAAGGTAACTATGACTTTAAGCCTACAGAAACTTCTATGACGGCAGAAAAGCTTGTCACACATATGCTCACGTCTTTTTATAAATTTGCTGCGGTTGTAAAAGCCGGTGATGTTTCACCGCTAATGGCACCGATTGAAGATACAGAAACAAATCTTATCAAGCTTGCAGATAAGTATACAAACGAAACAATTGCCCTATTAGAGTCTTTAACGGATGAGGATTTTGATCGCGTGATTGACCTGACGCGCGTGTTTGGTGCAAGCCTACCTGGTGCACATGTGCTACAAATGGCATATGAACACGAAATCCATCATAAAGGCAATCTTTTTGTATATGTTCGAGCAATGGGACATACAGAGCTTCCTTTGTTTGTAAAACGCGGATAAAAACAGGCGACTCCTAATAAAGTCGCCTATTTTTCCAAAAGCTTGTACAACGCTTTTTAAAATTATAATATCTTTTGCAATAAATAGGAACTGTCGGACATACGCTAACAACAAACGACCATATGCGAAACAATATACTGTCTGCTGTTAGAATATATCTCTTTTTTTGAATCCAGAGTAACTTTCCAATCAACTCTTCAACGGTAAACATAGGATCATGACAAACATTTGTATCACCTTTGCATATATAGAACTCTCCATCACGTCCTATACACCTATGACCGACAAGTTTTCCATGATTAGAAATAAACAGAAGGATATCTCCTCGTTTTATATCGCCTAGATGTGTGAGAGAAACAAATCGGCAAATATCTCCTTCTCGAATCAGAGGATACATACTTACTCCTGATGAAGGTAAATCTAACCATCCTTTATGGAGAAGCAAATGCTTGAATTGGTAGCACTCTAAATTAGACATGTTGCTCATTCATAATTAACCCTATCTTCTGTAGCTCTTTTATAAATGATGCTGTATCTTGAGCTACAACAGTATAATCAATAGCATACGTCGCCACAATTTCTTTAATAATACTGTCTACACTTTGCTTTGCTTGTATTCCTTTCAGAATAGAAGCACCTACTTCATTTATTTTCGTAATAGTAAAACTCTCTGTATCAAGAACCACCCATTCTCCGTCCATTTCTACAATATCCAAATTAGCCGAACACTGATACGTTATACTCATACGATAACCTCCCAAAACCGATTATTTTTTTGAAAATACATGTTATGTATAGATGTTTGTACAACTAACCGCTTACACATTTCAAGCAATTTGACAGTTTCTTGTTCATCGTGTTGCCAGTAAAATACTTTATCAATCATACCTATCAATGCATCTGATTTTTTTAGAGGTATTGCTTTTATATCTAATGACTGGTTTAAGAAGTAAATCCCTGCTAGTGGTAGTGGAACATCTTGATATGCCTCCATGAACTCGCTACGAAACGGCGAATTGACAACTCGAATACCTGAATCGCTTATTTTAATTAGGGTTGCTTCATCAGATAATAACGGTCGCGGCATTGATAGTTTTGCAGCTGTTGATTTCCCTGCTCCTGACTGGCCGCTAAAAATATAGGCTTGGCCATTATGTGCCACACAAGAAGAATGAACCATCAATCCCCATTTATGATGCACAATAAAGGCACTGTACAAGTTATGCAGCGCATGCCTTAGAGCAAGTTCATCATACACTGCTATAATGGCATGGTTATAAGTAGGATTTACTAACAATTCATAATCCGCACGTTGATATATAATGCTGGTTTCATTCGTAGAAATATGTACATCATAATTTATAAAAGGCATACCATATCCATCCGCTAGATTTACAGTAAGATCAACTTCTTTATGCGCTTGTTCTTTTGCAGGAAAATATTCCTTAACCCACCTCATCAGTACTTTAGATACAGACGAAATTAAAACACAATGGTCACCAATTTCAATATAGGTTTGTTCCATGCACTGTACTCCTAAGTCATATTTTATAGGCTACTCTTTTTTTACAATATAATAAATTATTCTCTATAAAGAACTTTTAACCTATTTTAATCTCTGTTATTCTTTTTGTAAATATATTTCAATATAAAACTAAATAAATACTTATCGTTGTTCAATCTATGGAAATCCTTTAATTTTACAAGTAAATTACCTTGACATACTATCCCTTAACTTAGCATATCCTCTATGAACAACAAGAAAATAATTGTTTTTTAGTATCTTTACTTTGACTCACCTGTTCTTTATAATGAATGACAAGCGTTATATATTGATAAAAGGAGGTGATGCGATGCAAGCGACAAAAACTTATGAAAAACCAGTGGTAATGCACTCTCAAGCTATTCGCTTTGAAACAGCCCAAAGCTGGAATAAAGGTCACGGCAACCTTGATCACCCAGGTACTGGAAATGGCGGTGTTAATTATCCAAACCCTCCATATACAGGTCCGCACAATGGTGGTAACGGAGGGGGGAATGGAAAAGGGAAGGGCAATCGTTAATAACGCTTTACAATACGGAGACTCGAATGTGAGTCTCCTTGTTTCGCTCATGTATATAATTGAAAGAGAAGATTAGGTGTTTATATGATACGAATTCAAAAAGATACAATCTATCAACATGTGCAAGCATATTTTAAAAAAGACGATATGAAAAAAGCTTTTTCCTTACTATGGCCTTATATTGTTTCCTATCGAATATATTACTTTATTTTACTATTCTTATTGCTTGTTGATATTGCCCTTACCTTACTGTTCGCTTGGATTTTCGGCACAATTTTGGACGCTGCTGTGCAAAGTAACTTCGCACGTTTAAAACAGATTGTCCCGTTGGCATGCGGGCTTACCGTTGTCAGCATTATCTATCATTTTATGGATACGTACATTGAGAATAAAGTAACAAGCGGCATTAAAAGAGATTTAAAAATTGCTCTATTTAAGCACATTTTATTGCTTCGCACAAAAGAAATGAACCGTTTGCGTTCTGGAGAGCTTCTCTCCTATTTTACAACTGATATTCATAGCATTAATGGTGTTGTAGGCCGCAGTTTGATGAACTTAATTCGCTTACCCCTTATTTATGTAGCAGCTCTTATCTATTTATGCAATATAAATTGGACACTGACTATCTTAAATATTGCAGTTGCTCCCCTTGCAGTACTTTCAGGCCTTATTTTCGGATCACTACTAAGACGAAACAGTCGTGTTATGCTGCATTTACAAGATACAATGCACCAGCATGTGAATGAAACATTTACTGGTTTACAAGTAATTCGTTCGTTCACCTTAGAGAAGCTATTTTATAAGAAGTTTACTTCTCAAAATACGGATTTATATACATTAGAATTGCAAAATACGAGATTAAGCGGTTCTTTTTTCGCTGCTGGACAAGCTATTAGCTCTGTTACCTTTTTAATTAGCCTTTGCTTAGGTGCCCTGTTTGTTTTCAAAGGAACGATGACTGCAGGTACGTTGCTCATTTTTATGAACTTGGTAAATTATTTAATCTATCCTTTGACTGAATTGGCCAGTCAGTGGGCCAGCTTTCAACGGGCTATTACATCCGTAGAACGATTAACGGCTGTTTTCCAGCTCCCTACTGAAACTGCTACACTCTCTTCTTATACACCTATACATATAGGAGAAAAGGACATTCACTTCCAAAATATTACGTTTAGTTATGATGGGATAGATCATATTTTACAACAATTCAATCTTCATATACAGGCTGGTAAAACAACAGCAATTGTAGGGTTAAGCGGAGCCGGTAAAACCACCTTGTTTCAACTGTTGCAAGGGTTTTATGAGCCGCAACAGGGGACCATTGCCCTCGGTCACACATCTATAAAACATTATTCGGTTGCACAATTACGCAGTTCTATTGCACATGTATCGCAAGAACCTTTCTTATTCAGGGGTACTATTCGTGAGAACCTGCAAATGGCCAAGCCTGATGTAGACGAAAACACTATGATACAAGCAACAACCGCAGCAAGCATCCATGATTTCATTATGACATTGCCCAAGCAGTATGATACTGAGGTAGGGGAAAGAGGAGTGAATCTTTCAGGTGGCCAAAGACAGCGCCTTGCCATAGCAAGAGCTATCCTAAAGGATGCTCCCATTCTTTTATTGGATGAAGCAACCTCTGCGCTTGACAACCAAACAGAAGAGACAGTAAAAAAAGCAATAGATAGACTAATGAAAAACCGTACAACTCTCATCATCGCTCACCGTTTATCAACCATTCAAAACGCCGATATCATTGTAGTGATGGACAATGGAGATATTGTTCAAACTGGTACACATGAAGAATTGATGAGACAAGATGGTTTATATCGAGAATTATACGCTAATTACTCCTCTACACTGCAAGAAACATAATAATCTTATTAAAGAAAGGCGGTTACGTAGTTGACTATTGCATTATTACAAGCTTTATATAACCCTAGTTATTGTCCACTTCCACAAGAAGATGCATATTATGAGTCGGCTCTAACTAATATTTCTCGTTTTGGCATACAGTCGCAAGTATACTTCTTGTTAAAGCAACAAAACCGCTTACAAGAAACGCCTGCCTTTTTTCAAGAACAATTGTGCCAGGCGTATACCGCGGCTCTCTATCAGAATATTTTCATTAAAAATCAGACACGACAGATTTTCCAAGCTTTTGAAAGCCTGCAGATTGAAGTCATCCCACTTAAAGGTGTGGTATTTGCAGAAAAATACTTTGGGCATATAGGGGCAAGATCTACCTCAGATATTGATATTTTAGTTAAAGAATCTGATATCTATAGAGCTATACAATGCGTAAAAGAGCTTGGATTTACGGAAGAAGAAGAAATGATCCCATCTCACTTTCATTGCAGCTTCAGTAAACTGCTGCCCGGGTCTGAAATCCCTCTTACCGTGGAAATACACTGGCACTTATTAAAGAAACATACATCCTCCCTTCGCATGGCAGATTTTTGGGAACATGCAACGCCTTTGCCATCTTTTCAACATGTAAAAGAACTTTCTATACCTCATACATTCTATATGATTTGTTTACACGGCTGGAAGCACAATTTAAATTCTTTAAAATACTTTTTAGATGTTATACAGATTATTTCAGTAGCAACACACGAATTCAATTATGAAACATTATGTAACGAAGCCAAGAATCATAAAACATATAAAAGGGTATGGCGTACCTTATCAATCGTCTATCACGTATTTCCTGAACTCGTGCACCTTAAAGAGTTGCCGTTTCAGCAAAAATCTAATCTGTGGTGGGAGTATTCTTTTATTTGTGAAACAAAAATAACATACAAGCAATATATCAGCTTTCTTTACTTTACTTTTTTAGATTTCGACACTTACACACATAGGCTGTATGCACTTTTGAACTGGATTGTACCATCTCGTGTCGAACTAGAATTTGAGCTAGGAAGAAACGTAAATAAAGATAGACTTCTAGTAGAATATAGCAAACTGTACAAAAAAAGATTACTTAGTTTTACAAAAACAATTTTTCGTGTAAATCTCTCTCAATAAATGAAAAACAGGTAGCCAAATGCTACCTGTTTTTCATTCCGCAACTGGGAACCAGCCCGGTCTATTTACAATTGCTTGCCAAAGAGGCGTAGGTATAACAAGACGTTCCTGTGCACGTAAATCTAGCTTTGTTTCAATTTCATCCTCTCGACCTTGCTGCACTTTTTCCACCCAGTCTGGATCAATGATTAACTCTCGTCCAATTGCAATCAAAGGAACACCACTTTCCATTGCCTTCATCGCATCGTCTGCTGTATAAATAGAACCAACACCAATGACTGGTACTTTATGTCCAATGCGCTCCTGAATGATTTCTAAGCGAGAACGCGTATCGTTTACACCACGTCTCGGTTTAGACCAAAACTCCATTAGGGAAATATGCAAATAATCCAGATCCTTTTCACTTAATGCATCTACTAATTCCAATGTATCAGCCATCGTGATACCCGGCGTTTCTGCTTCCTCGGGTGAGAATCGATATCCGACAAGAAATGGTTGCTTTGCGTACATTTTAACCGCTTCTTTTACTGCATCAACCACAGCAAGTGGAAATGTTAAGCGTTTTTGCACATTGCCGCCCCATTTGTCTTCGCGGCGATTGGAGTGTGGTGAGAAAAATTGATGAATTAAATAGCCGTTGGCACCGTGAATTTCCACACCGTCAAAACCAGCTTCAATGGCGCGTCGCGTTGTTTCTCCAAACTCACGAATAATTGCTTCAATTTCTACTGTTTCTAACGCTCGCGGTAAAACATCGCTACCTGGAGCTGCAACTGCGCTGGCGCTTACAACATCTTTGTCAACCAAATCAGGCGGACACATACGCCCTCCGTGAAAAATTTGCAAAATTGCTTTTGCGCCTTTCTTTTGAATCGTAGTCGCCAATTGGCGTAAGCTTTCAATCATCTCGTCACTGTCTCCTGCAAATTCACCCGGAAATCCTTTTCCATTTGGTGTCACATATGTACAAGCTGTAATTACCATCCCGACGCCGGTTGAACGACGCGCATAATAAGACAGTTCCTCGCTTGACACGGTTCCATCCAGATTAGCAGAAAAGTTCGTCATCGGTGCCATAACAACACGGTTTTTCAGCTGTACACCGTTAGCAAATGTAAATTCTTCAAAAAGTGATGCATATTGTTCTTTCATCATGTTATCCCTCCATTTTTATTACAAAGCGGGTAACGAAACCCGCTTATTCAGCGTAATTGGAAATCAGTGCTGTTAACGCTTCTTTTGATTGATAGCCCACTGTTGTTTCTACAATCTCACCATTTTTAAATAAAATAAGTGCAGGTATGCTCATAATTTGAAATTGTGCTGCAATAGTCGAATTCTCATCTACGTTAACTTTTACTATTTTTATGGAACCGCTCATTTCCTCATCAATCTCTTCTAATATGGGCGCAATCATGCGACAAGGTCCACACCAAGGTGCCCAGAAGTCTACCAACACCAAGCCTTCTTTTACTTCTTGTGTAAATGTTTGATCTGTTGCGTTGACAATTGCCATACTGTACCTCCTCCTAGTTTTAGTCTCTTGCTTCAAATATTCTTTCGCGTGTAGGAATTGTATTGCCCCTCGTATAACTTGCTTTTTCACTGCGCTCTTTTATTGCGTTTAATTTCGCAGTCAATTCCATAAACCACTCCCTGTCTTCTGTTAGCAAAGCCATATCAATCAATGCTGCAAGTTGTTCCTCTGTTTCTGCAGATATCGCAGCTAATTTTTCTACGCGTTTTTCCAGCAGATGCATACGCTTCCCAACTACAGCTTCATTGTCAGAGACTACCACATTCACTTTGACAATCCCCTTAAGCGCATCCATTGATTCAATATATCCATGAATCAATTCCCCTTCTGGCGCCTCGCCCCTTACCCAATCTCCAACCTTTAGTAGTTTGCTGTTGTACTCCATCTATATTCACCCCTATCTTAATTGTTACAAAAATTATTACAGTTATGTTCCATCTGTAATATAAAAAATTACATTATAATGACGGAAAAATTAAACTTAAGGACAAAGTTTAATCTTTTCCAATACAGAATGAATGGTAATACCGTGTAAATATGCTTCGAAATAGGATTCGGCATCTGCAAAAATGCCATCCATGACCGTTTGGATATTTGCGGACACAAGGCAAGTTTGCTCCGGATCTCCTGTACACCAATGAGGCTTTAGAGTTCCATAAGAGACTGCACGATATACTTGTGCGAGTGTCGTCTCGTTAGGATTACAACTTAATATATAACCGCCGCCGATACCCTCCTTTGTTCTGACAAAGCCATTTTTCCGCAAGCAACTCATAATTTTACGAATTCTAGCTGGATGTGTAGCCACATTTTTCGCAATTTGCTCGCTGCTTGCCATATGCTCAGGTACATAGGCCAAATATACAAGACTATGCACGGCAATCGTAAATTCACTGTTCACATAATCACTTCTTTCATTAAGAAGATTACTGTAATCTTATCGTTTACAGTTTAAGAAGTCAATTTATGTGCTCAAACAACTATCTATATCTCCCTTCAACTGTATGTTATTATGAAAAAAGTATGAATAAAGAAAAGTAATGCATACTGCAACCATAGCGAGCTGGGGATGGTAAGATCCTGGATAAGCAAGGTTAACACTGTGGCTCCCTTTTCCCGCAACAGTCCCCTCCACTAATCAACTTAATATAGCATTTATATAAGGAAAGGAGCATTCTATGTTGTTTATGAAAAGCTTTATTTTAGGACTATCTGTATCTGCACCAGTTGGACCAATAGGACTGCTTTGTATACAGCGAACATTAACGCATGGTAAAACAGCAGGTTTTTTAACTGGGTTCGGTGCAGTAACAGCCAATATGATATACGCTAGTATCGCTGCATCTGGTTTTTCTATTGTATCCTCGTTTTTATTGGAGCAAGAAATATATCTACACATTCTAGGGACAATCTTCTTATTTTATCTGGGCATAAAAACATTCTTAAAGAAACCGGTACAAAGAACTGCACACCTTACAAATGAAACATTATTATCTATGTACATCTCAACTTTTTTGCTCATGATGACAAATCCGGTTACAATTTTGAACTTTACGGCAATGTTTGCAGGACTAGGGTTTGATCAGGAATCAAGTTCAACCATCACAACTACAGCGCTCATTAGCGGTGTGTTTATAGGGGCGTCATTATGGTGGCTGTTTTTAAGCGTAGCAGCTAGTATATTTAGAAACAAAATAAACGTTCATCTCGATTTGGTAAATAAGTTGGCTGGACTGTCTATTATCCTATTAGGTATGTTTTCTTTCATTTCATAGGAATAGCGCGTACGAAAATGTACGCGCTATTCCTTTAATTCCGTATAGACAACGAGCCTCTCCTCGTGATTTTTGGTTTTTCGATCGTAGCGTCCTGCACATGTAATTAAGTTTAACCGTTTTGCGGCTGTGTAACCAAATATATCTTCCACAGGGGCTTGGTCGTACGGATACGAAGCCTTACTTGTTACGACGTATATGAATGTCTCGCCGTTTTTGCCACGGATGATGACTTCATCACCCACCTCAAGTTTTTTTAAGTAAAAGAAAACAGCAGGGCCAAGATAGCTGTCCACATGTCCTGCAAATACGGCATTACCAAACTCACCTGGCTTGGCCCCAGGCTCATACCAGCCGACTTCATTTGTATCTTCTGGTACGCCCATCGACCCGTCTCCTAATAAACCAACGGGTGCGACCGGCGCATTAATACGTAGCTTCGGAATTTCGATACGGACTGGTTCTATCCCTTTTGCGACCGTTGTCGTTTGGGAAACTTGAGGTGCTAGCGGCACGTTTTCTCTAGCCTGTTTCGCGGTAAGATCCGGTTGCCCGCAACCTGCAAGAAGCAGCACCATAATAATATATTTAGTTTGTTTTTGTTTTACGAAACATCAAGATAGTACCAGCAAGTAAACCTGCTGCCGCTGCGTATAACCATACATTAGACGCGCCGCCGTTTCCAGTCTTTGGCATACTTGTTGGCATAGCACTCTCGGACATATTTGTTAATACAATTGCATCAAGTTTCGGCTCACCTTGTGCAAACCCTACTGCTAACACAGTATATAGGGTATTGGCCTTCAATTCTGTTTGCGGCAGATTTAATACCACGTTGTTTGTTCCGGCAGCGCGTACTTCTAAATCAAGTGTTGCAGGATCTACTTCTTTAAAGTCTGTAACACCTTTGAATGGTGCATTGGCAAATAGTGCGTCCCCACCTTTTAATGCTACATCAACAGCAGGTGCATCCGGGGAAAGATGTGCGACACGTACTTTTGTCTTTCCTTCGGTTGTCATTGCTTCGTCATTCATAACAAGAAGCTCTAAATTGGCAACCTTATTAATTGCAGCAACTGTGTAAGATTTACCTGCCTCGACGTTTAATTTTTGTGAAATAACTGGTTTGTTTTCTGCAACTGTACCCGTTGCAAAGATTTGAACCTCATGTTCACCAGCACTTAGTTTTACATAATCCGTAGCCGCTTTAAATGCAGCATTTGTAACAACTGTTTTTCCATCAACCACTACATCAACAGCGGGTGCATCCGGGGATGCATGAACAATTCGTACCATGGCTTCTTTTTGTTCCGCGGCAAACGCGCTTGTTGCCAATACAGAGAACATCATTAAAGCTACTAACAAAGATAAAAATCGTTTCATACTGCAGTTCCTCCCTTTTCACTTGGTATGCATGTCACAAAAATTATACAACACATGTGCAAATGCTACATTTTAGTTATACAAGAGATATTAGCCGGATGTCAAAAGTTTTGAATTTGAGATATCTTGTCTGTATATACTTATAAAAAAGGCATTGTTTCAAGGGATTTCGTTACTTTCACCAACCTACTTTGCATTAGAATCTGACAAACAGCTATGAAAACAGTTGTGAATAGTTAGATTAAATACAAAAAAAGACAATCCTTTTTAGTGGATTGCCTATGTTGTCATATAGAAGCTCTTCATATTGCGTTACACGCTTCTTTATATTCCTTTTATCTCGCATTTGAATCGCATACAGCAGCTCATGAAACACCGTATGATAACGATAATAACGCTGCATTTGATCATAAAAAGTTACATCAAACGGGAACGGATAATTTGTCTTATAATACAAATAAACTAACCTTACAAACTCCTCTCCGTAATCCTCATACAATCTATAAAACTCGTACGCTGGATCGCCGATACACGCGTCTCCAAAATCTATGATACCAGAAATCGTATCTTGATATAATATATGTGTATAACTTAAATCCCCATGAATTAGACAACTCGCAACATTTCTTTGTTGCACCGCTCGTATAAATGTTCTTCGTTTATGATAATGCCAATGTTATCCCACCCTCTCGTCTCAACTCGAAAAGAGGAGATTGAAAGGTTAAGAAACTGCTTTTTGATATAACTTATATAATTCATATTAATCTTTCTACACACCCCAGTGACAAATATAATAAGATTTATTTTGTACTTGTTTAGTGAATACAATAAGTTTATCTAACTGCTCTAGCACTTCTTCTCGTTGAAATTTCAGTTGCTCGTATTCCACCAACTCATTTTCTGTCCACATAAGACCACCAGTAAGTGTAAGTTGATGGGGGGACATTTTAAATAACATCCGCCATGCCTGTAAAATATTACTGATTTTCTCAACAGATTCATCATCTAGTACCGTGATACCCCAACGGTTTAAGCCCAGACCTTCTTCTATCCCAGTTTTGCGCGGTGTTTTACTTGGAATCCATTGCAGTGTGTCCCACATATACACAATTAGATCATCATGTATATATACAACATCTATTGCAGCTTCCACTTGTCGCTCTATAGAAAAACAATATGCATCTACTGTATCCGGTACAAGAAAAAACTCATGCTGCAGACCCATTTCATCCTCCCTATTCCATCATAAGCTGCCTTGTACACGATGTACAAGGCAGCTTATGATTATGATTGCGGCACAACGCGTTCTTGTAGATATTGAAACAAAAACTGCACATTCCACTCATATACATTTGCACCAGCCAATTGCTCATATTGCTGCGGCACCGGAAGTTGCAATATATCTTCTAAAGTATGCTGCGAAGTCTTACAATTCGAAACATACTCTATCATTCCTGTCAAATACGAGCGCATATGTTGAATATCTGTGGCGCTTCCAACAGGTCCGTGTCCAGGAATAAGAGCATCTATAGAAAAACTCTCTACCTTTGTCAATATCTTTAACCACTCCTGCGGCTGACCACTCCCCATCCAAGCATGTGTATTAACAAGAACCAAGTCACCGCTATACAGTACCTTCGCATCCGGTACATACATAAAGGTATCACTTGCTGTATGACCGCCGCCGTAGTGATATATCTCCACCTGACGCGCACTACCCTCAATTACGAGTTTATCTTCTAGCAAAATGTTCGGAGGTGTAAGTTCAAGAAGGTCTAATGAATTAGCTAAGAGCTGCTTATCAGACAGATCATACACAAGCGCTTGCCACATACATTCATTTGTTTCAATTGCAATGCGTTCTTTCAGATGTTTCACATAACTGGCTAAACCAGCTTTTACTTCCTCTTTACTTCTTCCTTTTAATGCTTCTATCATCATATTTTTTGTTGTTGCCGTCGAAATAATAGTAGTATCTTTAAAAGTGACATTTCCATTGGTGTGGTCGCCATGATAATGACTATTTATCACATATTTCACTGTATTACCGGTAAGTTCTTCTGCGGCAGCGCGAAGCTCCGCGGCTGCTTGCGGTAGCATAAACGTGTCAAAGATAAGGGTTTCTTCTCCGAGGTTTACAAAACCAGCGTTACCGAGCGCACCTTTCCCGTCTTTTACAATCGCTGCATATACACCGGGTCTCACTTCTTCGCATGTAAAGTAATGATACGTCATACCGCATTCCTCCCAACGTTTGGATATCTCTTTGTGATATTCGTTACGTCCAAAAAGATTTCCTTGTCACCTGGAAAGAAATTGTTACAGATTGTTGTACAATTTACATAGTTTTAACCTTTGTTCGCCCGCCATGAATGAGTGTACCAATAGCTTCACCGGTACAAATGCGCTTCATTGCACCCTTTTCAAGAAAGTTAAACACATGTACAGGCAAATTAAAGTCTCTTGCTAACAAAAGTGCGGATTGATCCATCGCTTTTAAATTGTTTTGTACAACATCATTATAATTCAATCGCTCATACATTTTCGCACTGCTATCTTGCTTTGGATCCGCAGTGAAGACGCCATCCACACCTTGCTTTGCCACTAAAATGGCATCGCTCTCGGTTTCAATTGCACGCTGTACACTAGGATAATCCGTCGTTACAAATGGCTGTCCGTTCCCACCGCCAAAGATGACAATATAGCCTTTCTCCAAATGATGGACAGCACGCAAGCGAATATACGGCTCAGCAACAGTCGGCGTTGGAACAGATGTCATGACCCTTACCTCTTTATCTGTTTTAGCAGTTAATACCCCTCTTAGCATCAAACTATTAATAATCGTCCCGAGCGTTCCAATATTATCGGCTTCTACCCGATTGATACCCCATTCTTGGGCTAAATTACCGCGAAAAATATTGCCGCCGCCAATCACAACCGATATTTCTATGCCTTCTTCTATAAGAGATAAAATTTCATCAGTGATATGCTCTAAATTTGCCGTGCCAAAGCTGTTGCCGAATTCATCCGCCAGTGCGCCGCCGCTCAGTTTAATTAAAACTCGTTTGTATTTGTTCATTAAAATTCCCTCCTTTGAAATAAAGGCTCTGTTAAAGTTCGTGTTCATTTACATTACGAGGATTCGCTATCTGTAGGCAGTCATAGAGCTGCCTCAGCGCTATGCACCTACGGGGCACTCGCTTAGTCTCATCACCTTCACTCCCATCAAAAAGTTCCAATTAGCAACATCAGGCTTTAACATAGCCAAAATAAAAGGACCAAAGCAAAATGCTTTGGCCCTAAAATAGAAAAGGGGACGACAAAACAAACGTTTGATATATATTTTCATGTAAACCCCTCCCTTTTTTAATGACTCATAATTTTAAATCTTCAAAATTATATAATAAACCCTCTGTATTTTCAATATAAATCTGTATGTTACTTAAACTTTCATCTTATCTAATAAGCCATTCTCAAATCATAGTAGGCTTCTTTTCCTTTTCTTTGCTTCACATAACCCGGTATACTCCATACACCTTTCTTTTCCTCCCGTGCTATTTGCTCAGCTTCTTTAAACTGCTTATATAATGTATCTGTGCCCGGTTCCACGTAGCGAACAATCCCAAGACCCTCGCGAAGCATCTGTGCACCTACGCTCTTTCCATCCACATACACATATGCGAGATAACGGCCATAGCGATCCTGCTGATTTCCTTTATCAAAAACAAGCGTAACCACTTTGCCCATAACCAACTCTTTATGTCTTGCAGATGCCTCCTTGCTCCATGCCATTGGCTTTGTACCAGGCTTAACTGACTCAGTTGAATCAAACAAAAGCGTCCGTACCTTTATCTCTTTACCAGCGTGCTTGCCCTGTTTTGGAATGACAGTAAGCGTATCACCATCTGCACAGCGCACAACCTCTGCTTCTAATTTCTTTAAATCTTTTATTTGTGCCATAAATTCTAGCTCGTCCGTCGGTGCAGCAGAAAAAATACCGCATGCTGATAGACAGAACATAATAGCGCAAAATAATGCTTGCAGTAATGTTTTCATGTTGCTTCCCTCTTTTCTGATTCTAGCATCATTTTATACGAAGCAATCTTGTGAGCAAGTATGCGCTCTGTCTCTTGGAGCGTCTCCATTTGTTGCTTTATGCTGTTATAATGGTCTTCAAGTAGCTGTAGTCTCAATTCCGCAGTACGTTCCCCTTCACTAAATAACTGTGCATATTCTCTAATACGCGCAAGCGGCATTTGCGTTTGCTTTAACTTCATTACAAATCGTAACCACGCTACATGCGTATCTTGATATACTCTTTCACCGTTTTCGCTTCGCTCTGGAACAATAATCTTTTCTTTTTCGTAATAGCGCAACGTATGTGCCGTTAGCCCAAGCATGTGTGCAACCTCACCAATTGTATACATAGCGACCTCCTTTTCACAGCTATAATTATAAAAAAGATTTGACTTAGAGTAAACTCTAAGGACTATAATCAAAATGAAATTGGTCATAATATGAAGCAACGAGGAGGATTTTTCTTATGAAATATACAGTTATCACAGGCGCAAGCTCTGGTATTGGTTACGAAGCGGCACTTGCTTTTGCGGCACGCGGTAAGAATTTGATAATTGCCGCAAGAAGAACAGAGCAATTGGAAGAATTAAAAAAAGCTGTATACAGTGTAAACCCTAATGTCAATGTTATTATCCGTACGACGGACTTGTCCGTTTCTGCAAATGTTCATGCCTTTTACAGTAGCTTAAAAAACTATGAAATTGAGACATTCATCAATAATGCTGGCTTCGGTAACTTCGCTTCTGTAGGCGAGCAAAATTTAGACAAAATCGAAACAATGCTACATTTGAATATCGAGGCTCTAACTATCTTATCTTCGTTATTTGTGCGTGATTATGCTCATGTTCCAGGTACACAATTGATTAACATCTCTTCCGGCGGTGGTTATACGATTGTTGGAAATGCAGTTACTTATTGCGCAACCAAGTTCTATGTAAGTGCATTTACTGAAGGGATAGCTCATGAGCTAAAGGAGCAGAACGCTGCTATGCAAGCAAAGGTACTCGCTCCAGCCGCAACCGAAACGGAATTTGCAAAGCGTGCTTCCGATCTAGATTCCTTTGTATACAAAGGTGTTGTGCCAAAATTCCATACAGCCAAAGAAATGGCACACTTCCTGTTAGCATTATACGATAGCGACAAAGTAGTAGGAATTGTGGACGGCATTACGTATGAATTTGAATTACGTGACCCTATCTTTCATTATGTGAATAGATCACGCTAATAAGCAAAACAAGTAAGGCAGGTTTTGATACCTGCCTTTTTGTAAAAATCAATACATTTTTTACAAATTACATATATGGTTTCTAGAAAAATCATCCAAAATTCATTTTTATAAATGATAATCCATATATTAAAAACATCAAATTATTAAGTTTTCTATCTAATCATTTGCTTAGCCAGCTCACGATTCCGCTCCTTAAACACTTCATTGTGGGAAGATACCATCGCTGCTCTTTCTGCATCGGGCTGAATGTATCGTTTTGCTTGATTTACAGCATTTGCCGCATCTTGAAATGCACCGGCAATTAAGTGTAATTTGCCGTCATGCTTTAAGATATCTCCTGCCGCATATAAACCTGGAACTGAAGATTCACTGTTCGCGTTTCCAGCAATATAATAGTTATCTAACATCTCAATCTGTAATTCACTATCCCCCAGCAAGGTTGTATCCTGTTCATAACCATGGCTGATAATCACTTCATCAATTGTCAAGTAAGACACCTCATCCGTCTCATGATTTGTCAATTCTACCTGTTCAATTACTTGGTCATCCAATCCCGCAATTAACTTCGTAATGGAAGTATGAAATAAGCACGTCGCAGAGCTACTAAGTAGCTGTGTAACCTGTGCCTCATGACCTGCTAAAGCAGCTTTACGATACGTTACGTATACCTTCTTTGCAACTGGCTCCAGTTCGTTGGCCCAATCGATGGCTGAATTGCCTCCACCTGAAATAATAACTGTCTTACCTCTAAAATGCTTCAATGACTTTACCGTATAGTTAAGATTAGAAACCTCAAATCTTTCAGCACCTTCTATATTTAGCTTATGCGGCTTCAATATGCCGCTTCCAACTGCTACAATGACTGTTTTCGAAATATGAGTTTTACCTGAGGCTGTATGCAGAAAAAATAGGCCTTTTTCATCCTTTGTAATAGACTCTACTTTTTCATTTAATACCACTTCTGGGTTGAACGTCATACCTTGCTCGACGAGTTGTTGAATCAATTTCGCTCCTGAAATCGGGGGATGACCACCGATGTCCCAAATCATTTTTTCTGGATACACATGTACTTTTCCGCCCAACTGCGGCTGAAATTCAATAATTTTTGTTTTCATTTCTCGCAACCCACTATAAAAAGCAGCGTATAAACCTGCTGGTCCACCGCCGATAATGGTTACATCGAACACATTTGTTTGCATTTCGTCTACTCCTCACAATCAAAAAGTGATTCTCATTCTCATTTAAATATACCTGTTTCCCAAAGTGTTTGCAATGAGAAAAATTATCATTGACATTATTCACAAATACTTTTATATTGAGATTGTTACCGATTTTGATAATCATTATCATTTTCAGTTATCTATTTTAACAAATGGGGGTTTTTTATGGTTAGATTATATACAGATAATTTAAACATTAGCTATGATGATCGGCTAATCGTACAAAACCTCAGCATCCAAATACCGGATAAAAAGATTACCACCATCATTGGCTCGAACGGCTGCGGAAAATCTACACTATTAAAAGCGATGACGCGCATTATTGCGTATCAATCCGGAACCGTTGTGCTGGACGGAGCAGATATTGCAAAAGAAAACACAAAAGCGCTCGCGAAAAAGATGGCGATTCTGCCACAAACCCCGGAAGGCGCCGCCGGTTTAACGGTCGGTGAACTGGTCTCTTACGGCCGATTTCCTTATCAAAAAGGCTTTGGCCGCCTGACAAAGAGAGATTACGAAGTGATTGATTGGGCCATGGAGGTCACCGGGACAATAGATTTCAAGTTTCGTGCTGTCGACGCCTTATCCGGGGGCCAGCGCCAGCGCGTATGGATTGCGATGGCACTGGCGCAACAAACGGATATTATCTTTTTGGACGAGCCAACAACCTATTTGGACATGGCGCATCAGCTCGAAGTGCTTGAGCTACTGCAGCGATTGAATCAGGAGCAAAAACGAACGATTGTGATGGTTTTGCATGACCTCAATCAAGCTGCGCGCTTTGCTGACTATATCATCGCCTTAAAGGATGGCAAAATCGTCAAGGTCGGTAGCTGTGAAGAAGTCATTCATGCCGATGTGTTAAAACAGGTATTTCACATTGATGCTGAAATTGGGCGCGACCCTCGCACTCAAAAGCCGATATGTATCACATATAATTTAATAAAGGGAGAATCATTATGAAGAAATTACTTGTACCATTTGTACTTTTATTTGTACTTATCGTTAGCGCCTGCGGGAATGCGGCAGACAAAAAAGAAAGCACAGACGAAAAGAAAGAAAAAGGAACAATTACCTATCAATCTGAAAACGGTCCAATTGAAGTACCTACCGATCCAAAACGCGTTGTTGTTCTTTCATCCTTTGCAGGTAACGTAATGGCCCTCAATGTAAACCTTGTTGGGGTAGACTCTTGGTCTAAAATGAACCCGCGCTTTGACAGCAAATTAAAAAACGTGGCTGAAGTATCAGATGAAAACATTGAAAAAATCATTGAACTGAATCCTGATTTAATCATTGGCTTGTCCAACATTAAAAACGTGGATAAATTAAAACAAATTGCACCTACTGTAACGTATACATACGGAAAAGTAGACTACTTAACGCAGCACTTGGAAATTGGAAAGCTATTAAATAAAGAAAAAGAAGCAAAAGCATGGATTAATGACTTCAAAAAACGTGCTGCAAAAGCGGGTACAGATATTAAAGCAAAAATCGGTGAAGATAAAACAGTTTCCGTTATCGAAGGATTTGATAAACAACTTTACGTGTTCGGCGCTAACTGGGGACGGGGCACTGAAATTCTCTACCAAGAAATGAAACTAAAAATGCCTGAAAAGGTAAAAGAAATGGCATTAAAAGACGGCTATTACGCACTATCGCCTGAAGTTCTTCCTGAGTTTGCAGGAGATTATGTGATTTTCAGTAAAAACAAAGATGCTGATAACTCCTTCCAAACAACAGAAACATACAAAAACATTCCAGCTGTGAAAAATAATCAATTGTTTGAAGTAAACGCAAAAGAATTTTACTTTAACGATCCAATTACATTGGACTTCCAGCTTGATACATTTAAAAAGCTATTTCTTGGCAACTAATATATCACAGAGGAATTCTTATGAAAGAATTCCTCTTCCTGTATCCTAAGAAAGACGAGTTGATTGCTTATGACCGAAAGAAAACGGATTCTCTTCCCTGCGACCTTACTCGTAGGTATATGTGTATGCATCGCATCCTTTGCAGCAGCCATGGTCTTTGGCGCAGCTGATGTTACTGCCAAAGACGTATGGCTCGCTCTTACTTCCAAGGTATCCGGGGACAAATTGACTGTTATTCGTGAAATTCGCCTGCCCCGTGAAGTCGCCGCTATGTTTGTGGGCGCGTCTCTAGCTGTAGCCGGGGCTATTATGCAAGGGATAACGCGAAACCCATTAGCTGACCCAGGCTTGCTTGGTCTTACGGCAGGTGCGAACGCAGCTTTGGCTGTGACACTGGCTCTCATTCCATCTGTGTCGTATTTTGGCACGACGCTTGCTTGCTTTATTGGCGCTACTGCAGGTGCGTTGCTTGTATTCGGCATCGGATCGGCAAAAAAGGGCGGCTTCTCGCCCATTCGCATCGTGTTAGCCGGCTCTGCGATTTCCGCCTTTTTATATGCCTGTACAGACGGCATCAGTATTTATTTTAAAATTTCAAAAGATGTGTCAATGTGGACGGCAGGTGGTACAGTCGGCATTACATGGGCTCAGCTCCAAACTATACTGCCATTTCTTGCGCTAGGTATGATGATCGCTCTTTTCCTATCCAAACAGCTTACAATTTTAAGCCTAAGTGAAGAAGTTGCTATAGGACTTGGTCAAAAGACGATACAAGTAAAGGTTGTTTTATTTGTAGTAACTGTGCTGCTTGCCGGGGCTTCTGTTGCACTTGTCGGCAACATGGCGTTTATCGGGCTCATGGTGCCTCATATTGTGCGAATATTTGTTGGAACAAACTATCAATATATTTTACCAATGTCCATCGTGACCGGCGCAACATTCATGCTACTTGCCGATACGTTGGCGAGAACCATTAATGCGCCTTATGAAACACCAGTTGCGGCCATCATCGCCATACTTGGTTTGCCCTTCTTTTTGTTTATCGTGCGCAAAGGAGGTAAAGCGTTATCATGATTCATCCGTCCATCTTACGAAAACAACGCATCATTCTCGGCATTACAACCACATTTATCCTATTTACAATTATCATCGGCATAGGATTAGGACAAGCATCTTTGTCATATGACCGCCTACTTCCTACTTTACTTGGACAAGGCACTTTTAAAGAAGAATTTGTACTGTTTTCACTTCGTTTACCGCGCATTGTCATTACCCTGTTGGCCGGAATGGCGCTGGCGTTATCAGGAGCCATCCTACAAAGTATTACGCGCAATGACTTAGCCGATCCGGGTATTATCGGTATAAATGCTGGAGCGGGTGCGGCAATTGCGGTGTTCTTTTTGTACTTCCCGATTGACTCCAGCTCTTTCATTTACATGTTGCCAGTGGTGGCATTCATTGGTGCTTTATTGACTGCGACACTCATTTATCTGTTTGCTTATAACAAACAAACCGGTATGCAGCCTGTTCACCTTGTGCTTATCGGTGTTGGTTTTTCAATGGCCTTGTCAGGTATTATGATTGTCCTTATCTCTTCCGCTGAACGTGCCAAAGTCGATTTTATTGCAAAGTGGCTCGCCGGAAATGTGTGGGGTGCAGATTGGCCGTTCATTCTAGCTATCTTACCTTGGTTACTGCTGTTTATTCCGTTTACGTTATATAAAGCCAACCGTTTAAACATTCTTAATTTAAGTGAACCAATCGCTATAGGTGTTGGTATTTCTATTCAAAAAGAACGCATTATGCTGTTAGTTGCCGCGGTTGCATTAGCTGCTTCCGCCGTTTCCGTTACAGGTGGTATTGCTTTTATCGGCCTAATGGGGCCGCATATTGCAAAAGCACTTGTCGGCTCTCGCCATCAGTTATTTATTCCGGTTGCTGTTTTACTTGGAGGATGGCTACTTTTGCTTGCCGATACCATCGGTCGTAATCTAGCTGAACCGGACGGCATCGCCGCAGGAATTATAGTCGCCTTTATCGGAGCGCCGTATTTTGTGTACTTATTATTGAAAAATGAAACGTAAAAAGAATCAAGCATGCTTGATTCTTTTTACTTTATCATACAAATAAAGCTATACTTCCAACTATAATAAGAATGACTCCCGATACCCTATTTACCCACGTTAAAGCCTGCGTATTCATACGTTCTTTAAATACACCTGCTATAGTGGCAAGAAAAAGCCACCATAGCGCGGAACCTAGAAATATACCAATTACAAGAGTAAGCGAGGAAGTAGTATCTCCAGCTGCTACACCAAGACCAGCAAAAATACCAATAAATGATAAAATCGTCATCGGATTAGTTAAAGTTAGAAAAAATACTGAAGAATACGCACTCAGTAATTGTTTTCCTTGTGCATTAGCAGGTGTATGTGCAACTTTTGAAAGAATAGTTTTTATTCCTAAATAGCATAAAAAAGCACCACCCACAAGCTGTAACCAAGTCTTCTGGCCTAATAAAAATTCAGTAATGAATGTTAAACCGAACGCTGCAATCATACCATATACTGCATCAGCACTAGCTGCGCCAAGACCTGATACAAAGCCATTTATCCTGCCCTGTGTTAATGTTCTACGAATGCAAAGTAAGCCAATTGGTCCCACTGGTGCCGCAAGTGACAAACCAATGACTAGCCCTTTCCAGATATATAAATCCATTCTTTTCTCCCTTTCTTCCAAACGTTAATACTGCAAAAATCCCTTGATTAAGAACCAAGGGATTTTCATTACTTTATAATTTAAAAAACGTACCCATAAATGAGTAAACAATGATGGTCGCAAATAAAATGGTAATGTGCGCAAGCGAATACAAAAACATTGTCTTTGCCCATTTTTCAATCTCCATCTTTTTACGGCCAACAATACTAAGCGCAAACCAACCAATACTTAAGATGAGAGATACAAGTAAAATACCTGTGCTTACAGAAGCGAATAAAAAGCTTGCTGCAATTAAGATAACTAAGTACACATTTGTTTGGATATACGTGCGTTTGAATCCTTTGACAACGGGTAGCATCGGTACGTTTGCAGCTTTGTATTCATCGTGTCTACGAATCGCAATTGCATAAAAATGCGGCATCTGCCATAACACCATGAATAGGAACAATCCAATAATACCTGGATGCATCAAGTCTGAACTAATTGCAGCCCATCCAATCAGCGGCGGCATCGCACCTGAAATACTACCAATTTCTGTGTTGTATATAGTGCGGCGCTTTGACCACATTGTATATGGTACCACATAGAAAAACAAACCAAGTAAACCAAACAACGCCGCAAGTGGTGTGGCCAGGGCTAATGTGCCAAGACCGACAATTGTCATCACAGTTCCTAACAATAACACAGATTTCGCTTGGATAGTCCCGGTTACCGTTGGGCGCGTTTTTGTACGCTCCATAATGGAATCGATGTCCCGGTCATATAGGTTGTTAAATGCACCTGCCGCACCGATAACTAATATAGAACCGATCATGGAAAAGAAAATCTCAGGGAGTTTATCGAATGGACTAATACTGTCCTTATATAAAGCTAATGCCAATCCGGCGAACATCGCCAATAAATTGGATTTAATAATACCCGTTTTTACGGTTTCTGCCAGTACTTTGGACAAATTCTGTTTCTCCAGCTCCAAAGAGGCTTCTTGCATACTTTGTTCTACCTTCACATCACTTCGCATGATTATCCTCTTTTCTATTTTCAAAGTCGTCTTCCATTGTAACATAAAATGTCCTATTTTTTCATTTTATCCACATGAAAATATTGTTTACTCCGTTTAAAAACACTTCTCTCTCTATTCAATAGCGAACAAGGGGTATACGTCAAGGGAAAAGAATAACCAGAAACTATGCGGAAACGTTCGCACGCTATATTAGTCACAGAATTGTCGAATTTTCCTTCCTCTTTTTTCTGTAAGCACCAAAAAATGCCGCGATAAGACGCGGCATTTTTATAACTTTGTACTAGGTGATTCCTCGGGTAGCATAAGCCCTTCTAAAACTTCGATGCGTGATGCTTTGCCTTGGGCTGGATTGCTTTCTTGCAAGCCACCCACTATCCAAACGGAAACTTCCTGCTTAAGACTGTATTTTTTCACTTCATCTTTTGCAGGGATGGCAACACGTACTGTTCCATGCGTTTCACTTTGTACGAGCAACGTGCGCGCTGTTTCATCTACCTCTTCGACAATACCTTGAAAGATAATCGGCTCTTGTTTTGGTTCGTTTGCCGTACAGGCTGTGCAGCCTAGCAGTAATAACAGCGTGCATAACAGTTTATACATTCAGTTACCTCCCGCATTTGTATTACTACTATAATATGTACGGCGTTTTATGCAATTCTCCTGCTTCAATATGTCACAATAAGAGATGGGCTGTATGTGCCATCTTCTCCTCCATAAAAGGTTAACGTATTGGCAGCAAAGCTCGCTGTGGTATTTGCTTTTAAGCGAAACTGCGTTCTGCCTGATGTATTGATATAGGAGAGAGCGGATGTGGGCAATGTGATTTCAGTATACGTATCGTTTGCTGTAGGTACACCTAATGTGCCAATATTAGTTACAGAAGCCGCGGCATTGTAATCACTTTGCTGGAGTGTACTTGTTCCGCCAAAAGCTCCGCTCACCATGTCTACCGTAACACTATTTACGGTTCCTGATAAGGATTTACGATAGACACGCAACTTGACTTCTTTAATTGCTGCACCTGCTGGAATTTGTGTTGTATCAAAGGACAGAACAGTACGGTATGTGTCTGTGTTATACATCCCTTTATCGCCAACTTTAGAAGTTGTCGCACTAAAAGAATCCGCGCTTAACTGTCCAACGAATCCGTCCTCCGTACCAATTGAAAGCAGTGTCGCTTGCGATACGTTAATTGTATAAGTTTGCGTTTGGACAGCTTCCGCATTTCCGCTTACATCTATGCTAAAGTACTTTAACGTTGTTGTCCCGCTGAGGGTAAATGGTCCTGTATATCTTGTCGAGTTAACGGTTGGTGTCGAGCCATCTGTCGTATAGTACGTGCTGGCTGCTTCGTTCGTTGACAATTGAATTGTAACCGCATTTGTGTATGTTCCACCTGCTGAATTAACCGTTGTTACTGGTGGTGTCGTATCTGTTCCAATTGTATAGCTTTGCGTTTGAACGGCCTCTGTATTACCGTTTGTGTCTATACTGAAATATTTTAACGTTGTGCTTGCATTGATAGAGATTGGCCCTGTATATATCGAGGAAGAAGTAGTTGGTGTTGAACCGTCCGTTGTGTAATACGTGTTTGCCGCTACATTGGTGCTGAGTGTTACGTTGACAGCACCTGCATACGTTCCACCTGCTGGACTGGCTGTTGTTTGTACGGAAATATTCTTTGGGTGATTGTTAAAGAACGACCACATGAGGGTGCTGGCGTTTGGACCTTGCGTATCTGTATAAGACCCTGCGCTACTGCCACCTGACCATGCATGTCCCATAGAGGTAACAATATACTTTTCCATCACATTCATACCGTTTTTATCATGATAAATATACTGTGTATAGCTACGCCCATTAGGTACTTGTCCATTTATTGTTTGCGCCGCCGTATCGGAAATACTGTTATTATCTGTACCGTCATCGGCTAAATCGTTGGTTTGTGCCCATTGTGTTAGGATTTGGTTGCCATTCACCGGCGCTACCGTCGTGTCGGAGCTACCATGGAATACAATTGTTGGCACCACTCTCTTATAGCCTCCCATTCCAGTATAGGCAGCTTGACCCTGCTGCGTTGGGTTCGGACCGCCGCTACTCATTGCGGTGAACGCCGCTGTTTGTGTGGTTGCCGCCTTATATTCTAAACCTGAACCAACGCCAATTGCAGCAAAGATGTCCGGATACGTTGCTCCCATAATAACAGACATCGCACCTCCTGCTGATAGTCCCGTTACATATACACGATTGTCATCAACTGTATACTGACTTTTGACTTGATTCACCATACCGGCAATAAGTGCAGGCTCGCCGCTGCCTCGCGATTGATGATTTGGATCAAACCAATTCCAGCATTTGTTTGCATTATAGGTAGAATCTTGCTGAGGATATATTACAAGGAAATTGTTTGCTTCTGCTACTGCATTCATCTGTGTGCCAGCAGCGAAATCGTCCGGATTTTGTGTACATCCATGCAACATTACAACAAGCGGTACCTTGGTACCAGGCTGATAGCCACTTGGCACATATATTTTATATGTTCTACTATTATAGGTTTTAGCTGTAAAGCTTCCAGCAGCACTGACGCTCGGTATCACAATTGTAAATATAAACACGATTAGCACCATCAATTTGAGCTTTTTTAACATCTCTCTTATTCCTCCCAGTTTAAAAGTGAATACGTTTTCATTTTTGATGCAACCAAACTCTCCTATCTACTATTTGGTGTCATGGCATATAGCCTGATGACTCACAAACATGAAACGAAAAGATATTTAGAGGGATATAATCTCTTAGACGGTAAAAGTACAAAACTAGCACTGATTTATTACAATACTTCTCTCTCCTTTCCTCTCTTCATCTTAAATCCTTGTCTTACTACTTATTACAAGCAAGTTGTATGCCAATATGGTAGATGCTTTTATACATCCATTTCCTATATATCCTGTTCATATAACGTACAAAAGACGGTTCCGTTATTCCTCTTTAACGGAAAAAAGGCTATTTTACCTTCCGAATCACCGGAATTTTCCGTATATACGGAAAGTCACCTCTACACTAAAGGAAATTTTTGGATAATAATAATTCACAAATAAAGCAGTATATATGCAGTGTAAAATTTTCTGACTAATCTAAAAAATAATATTGCTTTTTATTATACTTTGTGTCACAATTATGACATAAATAGTTCACATTTTTGTCACATTTGCATACACTATAACATTGACAATGGAAAGGACGTTGATGAATAATGACAGGTTTTATTATTGGGATGGTTTTGTTTTCGCCGTTTTTCTTGCTGCCAATTATGCTAGATCAATACTTTAAAAACTCCAAATCTAAAGCTTAATTTGTAAGCGATTTCAAAAAGAAGGGAGTACAGCTAGATCTATGAGCATGTATATAACGTGAGCGACTTTGTCATTCTAATGAGAATAGACAGAGTCGCTTATTTTTTTACAAACATTACATTCCCTAATATTGTAAGATTCTATCTAGTGGCTGTCTCTAGACATCTGTCCAAATTTTGTTCATAATAGGAGAGAATTCATTTTTCATCTGTCTATGCGTCAGATAAGGGAGTGTGTGGTATGAAGAAAAAAACAACCTGGAACCCGATGGACTTGCAAAAGGGGTATGAAGATATGTCCGATATCCATTTGGAGATTGCGGAAGAGTTCTTCGTGCTCGAGGATGAAATTATGAAAGAGAAGGAAGCTTGAGGTTAACCTCAGCTTTCATACATAACGTATACATTTGCGAAATCCGGTAATCCTGATACTACTGCAATTATTAGAATTGACAGAAATATAAGGATTTGAGGAGAAACGCATGAAACTATTATATAATCAAACCTCTGAAAACACACAGTTGTATGAACTGGAAAAAGAGCGGATTGCCCATTATATGGAGCGCATCTATCACGAATTTGACATTGAAATTAAACCTATCCATTGGATTGCGATGACTGAGCAAGATGCCCGGCATCTATATGAGTTTTATAAGCGAAAAACGAAAAAGTAACATTCTTCAAAGAAGAATGTTACTTTTTATGTTGACTATATATGCGAACAGCTTCTGTGTATACCTCCGGATTCATCTGAAACTTCTCTGTTACCCAATACATGAGCTCTTTCTCCGTTAATTCACGTTCTTCTTTTTCTCTACCGTAACGCTTTAGCGTATTGTTACTGATGCCGGTTAATACCCCGTCAACATAACCAAATACGCGCACTGCCTGCAGTGCAAAGGCTGTTTCCCATTCATTTGCCTTTTGAATAACTTCTTTTAAGTCTTGTAAATTGATAGGCTCTGGATTTAATACCTTTGTAGGTCCTGATGTTCTTGTGATGACAATATTTCTGTCAGCTACTTGATAAGAGAATGTTTCTCTTGCATCACTTACTGTAAAAGATTGCAAGAGCGGATATGCACGGAATAACGGCGCACAGTAACCTAAGTCAATAAAGTAAGGCTGATCTAAATCAACGCGCAAACATAAATGCCCCGGGTCCATATATAAATAATGAACAGTAAAGCCGAGCTCCCGCAGCAACCAATGAAATCCAGTTGCAACCGTCCAGCACGTACCACCACACCCATCTTGGATCATACGCTTCATATATACTTCAACTGGTGGCAAAAACTCTCCATCTTTCTTGCCAGCTTCCCAATCTATCATTTTCGTAACTGTTTCCCATCTGACTTTCAACTGATGCTCTCTAACAAGCTCATTTAAAAACGTAAGTGACGGCTCTTGTTTTTTCACCCCTAAATACAACAAAAAATCCTTTGCTAAGTTGTCCATAATTTCCCTCCCGCCTGTATTATATCGCAAGACACAGCAGAAAGGAGATGAATTTGCCTCTCTTTTTATCTATTACTTCTCACGTGCCACGCGGCGACGAATAAAGAAAGCTGTCGTAGCGGCAAATAGAGCACCTCCTGTCCACATGACCATCTCATAATTTTGCGTACCACCCTGCCCCATTTCCGGCATTGCGTTGTAATGGCTACAGATAATGCTTTACTGATACCAAAGATTTGTTTAAAGCCTTCACTGAAATCATTTTGTATTGGATCATCTGCGCAATAAAAAAGACACTCAACCTATTTTGAATGTCTTTTTTCGGTCAATTTAGCTGATTACGCTGAATTGTCTGATTGGCAAACCAGAACTTCCCTGGTAAATGAACCTTTTTTCACAATAGCACGATCGATAATCCCAAATCCAGCTTCTATTATCATCTCATCAATTCGATCCATAGTCACAACGACTGCTCTCTTACAAAAGCGCCGAGCATGACGTAAAATATCCAGCTGATCATCGGGTGTGGCATGCGTGCATAAATTATACGGCATATCCAAAATGGCCACGTCATATTGCTCGTTTACTTCAGAAATCGGACCGCGCTTGACTTCACCATTAAAGCCAAAGTGCGCAATATTTTCACGTGCGCCGCTCGCTGCGTGATAGTTAATGTCGCGTCCTGTAATATGCATGCCCATAGATAGTGCTTCCACTAGAACCGTACCAATGCCGCAGCACGGATCAATCATGCTTACATCTTCAATTACCGGAGCTGCAATATTAGCAACCGCTCTAGCAAGGCGTGTATCCAGTGCTGTAGAATATTCACGCGGCTTTTTTACATGTCCAAGCCATACGGGCATACTTTTATAATAATCTCCAAAATACCACTTTCCGTGGAGGCGTACTAAACCGAATATATGCATTGGAGCTTTGACATTGGCCTCTCCATTTATACAAGCGCCAATTTCACGTTCCGCCGCACGCCTGTCATCATGCGGTAGTTTCTCCTCGCCAGGATTTCGTATACAAATGACTTTAAATGTTGTTTCTCCCATCACAATTTCGCTCGCCAATTGCTTAAGCTCTTGCCAGTCATTACTTTCATATAAAACATCAATACGTTCCTTGATAAACGGACTGCGGCTTGGGTCTATCTTTCTTTCACTGAGAAATGTACCAGTTATCTGTTTACCAAATAGAGCACGAAGCTCTAGCTGACACAATGATTCTTCTTCTGGTCTACAGGCGTATGTGTAAACAAACATAAAGTCCTCCTTAAGAAAGCAACAAGCCGCCGCTTGTTGCTTTTTTTCTTACTTATAAAATACCTTGTCCACGTTATATTTCGCACGGTATTTATTTACAATATACGTTTCATATATATCACGCTCTGTCGGGTCTTCTATAATACATACGCGAATTTTGTATACTTCTTCACGATACGGCTTCATTGGTGATACATTGTCTTCAAAATGTTTTTTTATTCGTTGACGAAGCTTACGCGCTTTCCCAGCAAACAGCAACTCTTCCTGCTTATTATAAAACATGAAGATACCGCCTTTTTCACGAGAAATCAAATGAAAATCCGTAAAGCCATAAATGTTACTCATCTCGGGATTAATTTGTTTTGTAATTGTGACATCTGGCTTTGGAACTGTAATATTAATCATGCATTCACGTCCTTTTCACTGTAAAAACTAATCATATCACAGCGGTATGTGAAAAGCTATTACAATAATAAAGGACTCTGTAAAAGTTCCTGGTTAAATTCGCTAGTCTCAACCCCTTCACTCCCATCAACAAGTGAAAATGATCAACATTAGGCTTTAACACAGCCCTCAATTTAAAAAAACTGTTTTTAAGAATTCTTAAGATTTTCCTATAAAGATTATTAAGACTTTGTCTGTAATCTGAAGGTATCTACAGCTGAGGAGGATTTATATGGATTTTGTACTCGAATTGGTATCACAGTATGGTTATCCTGCTATGTTTTTTACACTTTGGCTTGGTATTGTAGGTATGCCAATTCCTGATGAAGTGATTGTCATGACCGGGGGCTTTGTCTCTTCCTTAAATATTTTACACGGTATACCAGCTTTTATATTAACATATTTGGGTGTTGTCTCAGGTCTTTCTCTCGGGTATGTCCTTGGTTTTCGTGTCGGTGCGCCTATGTTAGACAAATTAGCTAAAAAGAAAAATATTGGACCTTATCTTGCCAGATCACACGCATTGATTGAGCGCCATGGCAGTTATGCGTTAATTTTCAGTTACTTCTTGCCTGTTGTCCGCCATGTTGTACCATATATTGTCGGCATTAACCGCATGAAGTTTTGGCGCTATGCACTATTCTCTTACACAACCGGATTTGTATGGACATTCTCTTATTTTATCATCGGCTTTTATTTTGGCAAACATATTGAAACGATTGGAGCTTACGTATATCAATACGGAATATATACACTTACAGGTATAGCAGGTATAGGTATTTTCATCTTAGTTCGCAAAAAATGGTCGGCTTCTCGTTAAATCCTCCTAAAACTGTACATCATAAGAATAAACTTATTTAAAGGAGGTCTGTATGAGCCAGCAGAAACTGATTAAATTTCTAGTTGGGATTGGATATACACTAATTATTACCTCCTTATTAAATCAAACATTCGGGTCTTTTTATACATTGCTGGAACTTCTCATCACAATAGGTATTGCGACTGCAGTAACTGTTATCTTTATAGAAAACCGCTCGCCACATAGTACCATTTCATGGTTAGCCATTTTTTCTATCTTTCCAAAACTTGCACTCATTTTATATATACTGTTTGGCCGCAGTAAGTACAGGCGAAACAGAATTACGAATTACACATACGATGCACCTGTTGCTTCTTATCCATATCCTTTTGAGAAATTTGGTGCTTATCCTGGTGTGACAGGCACAAAGGTAGATGTATTACAAAACGGAGATGCAACCTTTACATCCATAAAGGAAGCTATTCTACGAGCAGAACACTACATTTATGTGGAGTATTATATTTATAGAGGGGACAAAATTGGTACAGAACTTCGCAATATATTGATTCAAAAAGCACAACAAGGCGTAGAAGTACGGTTTTTATACGATGGTCTTGGCAGTCACGGCTTGAAAAAAGCTTTTCTTGCTCCTATGCAGGAAGCTAACATAATTGTACGGGCCTTTGATCCCATTTTATCTTCTTGGCTTCAAGCAGCCAACTATCGCAATCACCGAAAAATTGTCATTGTAGATGGATACATTGGTTTTACTGGAGGATTAAATGTAGGTGATGAATATTTGGGACGTTCACCGCGTATGGGGTTTTGGCGCGATACGCACTTGCGGTTGGAAGGAACGGCAGTGCATCAGTTGCAACATGTCTTTTTACGCGATTGGTCTTACGCAACTGGTACAGCGTTAGAAACCAGAACATTTCCTGAACCTGTACCAACAGCAGGCATTGTGCAGATTGCCGATAGCGGTCCAGATACAAAGGATATGACGATACGGAATATCCTGCTGGCCCTTATAGCGAATGCTAAATCATCCATTTGGATTGTAACACCTTATTTTGTTCCAGATCAGGAACTCTTCACTGCATTACGACTACAAGCCTTGGCTGGTCGTGATGTTCGGCTCTTATATCCTGGAAAAAGTGATAGCTCCTTTAGTGATTATGCATCACAATCCTATTTTGCACCGCTTCTGCAGGCAGGCGTGAGCATTTACCGCTTTAAAGAAAACTTTGTTCATGCAAAAGCCGTATTAATTGATGAAAATATTGCTTCCATCGGTACAAGCAACATGGATATCCGAAGTTTTGCACTCAACTACGAAGTAAATGTATTTCTATATAATAATGAAGCTGTATATCAGCTATATACACAATTTCAGGAAGATTTTTCTGTATCTCATGAAATTGATAGAGATACATTTTTACAACGAAGTATCAGCAAGCGTATACGAGAATCTATCGCTCGACTACTTTCGCCGCTTTTATAAGACGAGTACACATTCTTCAATTGAATAGATTCTTACTTTTTATAAAAAAGCGTTCAGGAACGCCCCCGAACGCTTTTATCTCGTCAAAAATCTCTCTTCAAACTCCTGCGCTGGCAACGGCTTACTAAACAGATAGCCCTGCATTTCATCACATTTCCAGTCACTTAGTAATTGTTGTTGCGCTTCGGTTTCTACACCTTCTGCAATGACTTTAAGGCCAAGCTTCTTAGCGAATGCGATAATGAGCTCAACAATTTGACACTTTCTGTCGCTGTCTTCCATTCCGCCAATAAAAGAGCGATCAATTTTGATTGTGTCTAACGGAAACGATTCTAAGTAGCTAAGAGAAGAGTAGCCTGTCCCAAAATCGTCCACAGATACTCGTATTCCCAATTCCTTTATCCGCTGTAACGCTTCTACTGCACCCGCTTCCATAAGCGCACTCTCTGTAATTTCCATTTCAAATACATGAGGTGACACACCATATGTTCGAAGTAAATACTGAATATCAGCAACCAATTGATCTGTATGCTGAAATTGTCCTGCCGAAAAATTAACAGAGAACGGAATAGTATAGCCCATTTTATTCCACATATTCATTTGTATACATACTTTCTCCATAACTATTTTCCAAAGTGGTGTGATCAGTCCTACTTTTTCGGCAATGGAAATAAACTTCATAGGCGGTATAAATCCATCTTCTTCATCATACCAACGAACCAGCACCTCGGCTCCGGAAAGTTGTTCTGTTTTTAAGTCTACTTTAGGCTGATAATACACATCAAGTCGCTTCTCTTCGATTACACGCGCTAACTTATGCTGCAATCGAAGCTCTTCTTCAATCGCGCTTTTTGTGGCACCGTACATGACGAATTGATTGCCTCCTGCTTTTTTTGCATCGTACATAGCGATATCAGCGTAGCGAATCAATGCATCAATATCATCCTCTTCCTGCGTTAGAACACTCCCACCGATGCTTACATTAACAAACAGCTCTTGTCCTTTTAGTAAAATAGGTTCCTTAAAACAACAAAGAATACAACTCGCAAATTCATGAACTGCTCCGCAAGAATTTAAACGATGAGAGACAAGAATAAATTCATCTCCACCTTGACGAGCAATAAATACTTCCTGTGGCAAGCTGCTGCGTAGTCGTTCTCCTACCAAACGAATTAATTCATCACCCACATGATGGCCTTGTACGTCATTCACTGACTTGAAATGATCAAGATCCATAAAAAACAATGTAATTTTTTCCCCAGTTTGTTTTGTTTCTTGTAGAAGTGTTTGAATATAGGTCTTCATATAGCGGCGGTTTGGCAATCCCGTCAGCGCATCGTGATTCGCTTGGTATTCAATCTCCTTTTGCTGTCTTTGTAATGTATTGGTAAAATCTCGCAAGTTCACACTCATCTGATTCACATTGCGAGCTAGTTCACCAATCTCGTCCTTTTGTTGCACATCAATTTGTTCACCAAACTTGCCCGATGCAATCTCATTGACTTTCAAAGCTATTTTCTCAAGTGGTGTCGTCAACGTTTTCGTAAAGAAGTGCGATGCTAAAATAATGCCAGCAGCAATCAGTACAATGAGTAGCATATAGTATCGCAAGCGATCTAGCAAAACTTCTTGCACAACGTCGTAATCAAACACGATACCGACTACATAGGAAACGTCATACACACGAATAGGGTAAAACATTTTTAATACATGCTTTCCCTCAGATGTCGTATAGTACTCCATTGGTTCTCCGGTGGCAGCTGCCTCTTTGATATATGTTGTATCCTTACGTTTATTAGGATATATATACGTACCTGCTACAACAGGAGCATCATGCAATCTTGTGTACTGATTTCCATTCGTTTCTACAGACACACCATTTTCACCAAACGTGTTGGGATTGAACACGGTAATTCCTAGAACACCATTTGCACTCGCCTGTATTTGCTTTAATATTTGTTCTGGACCAAACCTTTCATTATAGTACATCACGTACGTATCTCTCATAAAAGGATTAATGAGATAGTCTGTTTTCCCATCATAATAGTAACCGTACTTGTCCACATGAGAAGGATCACTTGCAGCCACCTCAAGCGGACCGCTCCAATAATTAGGGAGAACCATTCCTTTATCTACCTTAACCGGCTGACCATTCAACATTTGTAAAAATGCTGTATTCCAGTACCCCCACTCTCCCGTTTTCATTCCAATTTCCTTTTCATCTGTAGATTTTACACCAATCATTTCCCGACCATCCGGCGTTTTTTGCAACAATGTAATTTCACTTACCTGCAACCATTGAGACAAATCTCTTAATTGTTGATTGGATACATCAACTGCGCGCGGTGGCAATGCAAGCTGTGCTGCAATTGCAGTTGTTCGCAAATTTTGTGCAATTAAATCTTCTACATACAAAGAACCTGCGTTTACTTGTTGAATCTGACTAGCAACAATACTAGCAATGAGCTTCATTTCGCCGCGTTCTTTTTCTAAAATAATATTTTTGGTCCAGTACAACTGAACTGTATTGTTGCATATCAAAATAAATGTCACAATGCCGATAAACAGCCATGAAATTTTCTTTCGAATTGACATCCATCAATCTCCTTTTATTTACATAAACCGTACATTTTCGTATATTTTATTCCTTATTCATTTTATCATTATACACATTTTCTTATATACAAGCACCAGGAAATAGAAAAAGACCTTTTAATCAAGGTCTCTGTCATGTTTTAATGAATATTGTTTTTCGTCACTTCTCCATGCTTCTGCATGCGTGCGCACAATCTCCATAAATGCAGCTGCTGCTTGTGACACCCATTTTTCTTTATGATGAGACATAATAGTGGAAACTGTTCCGAATGATGGATCCCACGCTTGACCTGCAAGCTTACCTTCAATCAACTCAGCATGTACTGTCACAAACGGCAAAAGAGACATACCAAGACCACATGCTACACATTGCTTGATTGCTTCAATACTCCAAAACTCCATACCATTTTCCGTTGCAATCCCTTGCCTTCGTAGAAATGCTTCAAAATAATCACGATAGCTACCTTTCTCAGTAAACAATACATTTTCATGTTCGGCTAGCTTTGTACCCGGCGGTAAAATAAACATAAGCTTCTCATCAACCAATGTTTCTGTATATAACTCGTGGTCCGTAAACGGGGCTTGTAAAAAGAATGCTACATCAAGCTCGCCCCTGCGTAGCTGTGCCTGCAAATCCCAACAAGAACCCGACTTCAATAAGATATTTACTCTAGGATAACGCTCTCGGTACGTTTGAATAATACGTGGCAACCGATAGATCGTTAACGACTCAGGTGCCCCGATGCAAAGCGTTCCTTCTTCCTCTTGCTCTGACATATCCTTCGCCTGCTCATACAGGCGAATCATTTCCCGTGCGTGCCGTAAAAAACGTTCCCCCATCGCTGTCAGGTACACTTTTTTGCCCATCCGGTCAAACAAAGGGGCTTTGAGTTCTTGTTCAAGCGCATGGATATGAGCTGTCATTGTTGATTGTGCATAGCCAAGATGTGTAGCCGCTCTTGTAAAGCCGCCAAGCTCGGCAATGGTTTTAAATGTAATCAAATGGCGAATCTCCACACCATTCCCTCCCATCGCATTTACCGATTGTTATCATCATATTTATTCATTTTACTGATGATAACTCCTTACATATACTTAAACTATACGAAATGTTTCGTTTTTTCAATCTAAAATATGAGGTGATGATAATGAACAAAAAGATGGGCGCTTTATTACTGAGCGGTTTGATGATAGGACCGATTTTAGGGTCTGGGATTATCATTTTGCCGCCGGCTGTGTACGCAATTGCGGGAGACTATGCGATTTTTGCCTGGGTAATCATGCTTGCTTTAAGCATGCTGTTCGCACATTTATTCGGAAAACTTAGCGTGATGATCCCCGGTGATTCCGGTGTCGCACTCGCTGTAGAGCGCGCTTTTGGTACACATATAAAGAATTTGGCAGCAATCTTTTTCGCCCTCGCCGTATGTTTCGGACCAGTTGCCGTAATGGCGACGGCTGGGCATTATTTCGAACTTTTAACAAACTTTAATGAGTTATGGCTCACTGGGATTTGCCTGCTATTTGTCTATCTGCTGCTCACCCAAAACGTTACGGCGGTTGGCAAGCTTGCTTTTGCTATGTCAAGCTTTATCGTTATCACTTTATTTGCCGGCAGCGCCTATACCCTTCTCTATACAGACGGAACTCTCTCTCTTGGTTCTATTACAGTAATAGAGTTTGGGCAAAGCCTTTTGCTTTTGTTTTGGGCATTAATCGGCTGGGAAGTTGTTGGAAATTATTCACTTGAGGTTAGGGATCCAGAACGCACCCTTCCTAGGGCCATTCTTATCAGTTTTACTGTAATTGCTTCGGTGAGCCTTATTGTTGCCATGGCATTTCAATGGGGAAATCATACAATGAGCGGCTTACTTACCGGCTTGTTTGGTTCATTGGCAACACCCCTCATCTCAACGATTACCATTATACTTTGCATCAGTACCGTGCTTTTGGTCATTGGCGCTGTATCACGTTTAATTGCTGATCAAGCTAAACAAGGTGTGTTGCCAAAATGGCTCAGCCACAAAAACAAGAAGCAGGTACCTGCACGGGCTCTCACATTCATGTTTATTATCCATGTTTGTATGTTTGTACTGTATGCAGCAAACATAATATCCATCAGTCACCTTGTCGCCATTTCCAATGCTTTCTTTTTGTGCAACGCTTTACTGGGGGTACTCGCTTGTATGCGAATCTTCTCCTCTTCATTTCTTAAAACTGGTGCAGCGATATTGGTTATCTGCTTTTTTAGTATTCTATTATTCTCCTCACCCATCATTCTTGGTGTCATCGCGCTTGTATGCTTCTACTTTATCCGTCTGCAACGCATGACGATGAAAAAGAAAATGCCTATGCAGCAATAACTCTTAGTAGAAAGATATAAAAAATGCTTGGTCTAAGACCAAGCATTTTTGCTTATTGTGATAATTGCCAAATTGTTTCAAGAAGTACATTGACACCCTTCTCACAAGCTTCCCATGGTGTGTATTCTTCTTCACAGTGACTTTTCCCATCAATGCTCGGCACAAAAATCATCGCAGTTGGCACATAGCTTGCTAAAAACTGTGCGTCATGCCCTGCACCGCTTACCATTCGTTTGTAAGAATAGCCATAGCTTTCTGTCGCTTGCTGAACCACGTTGCACACATCTTTATCAAACCAAACAGTATCACGCCCCCATAGCTTACGAGCTTCTACATGAAGACCGGCGATAACGTCTTCCACCTGTTTAATGATAGCCGGATCCTTGTGACGCGCCTCCAGCGTAAATATAACTTTATTGGGAATAACCGTATGTATATTTGGATACACATTCATTCGTCCCATAGTAAATACAAGGTCTTGGTCAATACGCCCAAGCTTCGTCCGAATCTCCTGCATAAGATCATTCGCTACAAACAGTGCATCTTTTCGCATACGCATCGGCGTTGTTCCTGCATGATTAGAATCGCCCCAAACCGTCAATTCATAACAGACCATACCGACTACACATTCGACCACACCAATGGAAATACCTTCCTGTTCAAGTACAGGACCTTGCTCAATGTGAAGCTCCAAAAACGCTTCCGCTTCTGTTAAACGATGTCTAATGTCTCCCTCGTATCCGCTCTCACAAAGTGCCTCGCCGAACGTAATACCACTTATATCTCGTTTTTGCAGCATCTCTGCTTTATTAAATTTACCAGATAACACACCAGAAGCCATCATGGACGGTTCAAACCTTGCCCCTTCTTCATTGGTAATGTTGGCTATTACAATCGGTACCTTTGATTTCATCTTGTTTTCCACCAACGTTCGTACGACCTCAAGACCTGCAACAACACCAAGAACACCGTCAAAACGTCCGCCTTTTTTCACCGTATCAAGATGTGAGCCGGTCACAACAGGGGGGCGTTCTTCACTTCCCTGCAGTACCGCATACATACAGCCCATATCATCAATCTTAACTTCCATGCCCAGCTCCTCACAGCATGTCCGGAAATAATCACGAGCCGCCCGATCTTCCTCCGATAATGCTAATCTAGTTACGCCCCCGTTCTCCGTTTTTCCAAACGCAGCGAAACGCTCCAATTCACTGCGCAATCTGCTTCCATTCACTTTTAACCGCTGTCTTTGCATACCTATTCCCCCCTTCATATCATCTCATGAGGAGTTTCTTCGATGCTATCAAACACATTCCACAAAAAAGCGAATATTCCCTTTCTGCTTATTATGTAAAATTTCATGCATAATCCCACGTGTTGCCGCCTATATCGTATAATATATATAAAAAATAGGGAAAGAGGGGAACAATCATGCAACAGGAACTGTTTGAAAAAACAGCACAAGCTATGCAAGAGCGATTGCAGCATCTAAATCCGGACAATATAAGCTGTGTTGAAAAGGAAATACACGCCTATTTTCATTTTTTGCATGCTCTACTTGCTTTACCTCAGCCTCTTACTGTGGAAACTAATCCCCAACCTCAGAAGGTATCGCCCGTATATCGTTTCGAGCGACAGCTACGCGGCGGCCTACTTCCAGAACTCTCCGCATTCGTCCCAGAATACATCGTCAGGCAGTTCAACCTCTCTCATGGCGACCTCATTCATGCAAAACGAATTGATGACGGCAGTGAATCTCCACGTTATTTATATACACTCGCCCAAGCGATGGGGCAAGAAAACAAAGAGCGGATAGAGCTCAACTACTGCATCGTTGAATATGACCCCAGTTTACGATCTTTCGTAACCAATAGACAAGCGGATGGCAAACTTATTAAAATTGACGAAGCGCCTCAAACAATTATGCTTCCTGAAAAAGACATTAAAGACCTGGATATTAAATCTGGTGACGTAATTGATGTAGCCTACCTCAAAAGCAACCCCAACATGAAGCGGATTGTCTGGAAATACGATATTTCAGAAATTCCCTGTATAAAACATACCGTTAAAATTGAGAAGCAAGAGAAAAAAGAAAAGAAGGAAGTAGAAAAAACATTGGCAGGAAAAACCATTCTGATGCTTGGTTTTGAGCCAGAACGCGCTGCCTTTGAACGAGAAGTCGTCAGCCGCGGTGGTCAATTTTTGTTTTTAAGCGGCGATGAACCTAAAGCTTCTATGCAAGCTTCTCTTTGTAAGGCGGATGCTGCGGTTTTTATGTTGCAACACATCTCACACGATGCCACCTACTGGGCAACGGAGTGCTGTAAGCAAGCACGCATCCCATTTAAAGGGGTTCATTCTTTTGGTAGAAGCATGTTTGTTCGAACAGCCGAAGAATTAGTAGGATCTAAATGAAAATTACTCTGTTTTTAGTAATTGTAATGGTTATATACTCTAATTCATGTGCATACAAGCAGTTACACATACAAAAAGCCCCTGTTCTATAAACAGGGGCTCACTTTATGCTTTCATACCTGTATATACCGCAATGGCATCTCGTAAAAACAACGCCGCACCCGGCTGTACTTTGTCGTAATAGGCTGTAAAACGTTCATCATCTACATACATTTGCGCCAGTCCCATATGTGCTTCCTTGCTGTAATGTCCCCAGTAAAAGCTAATCCATTGCTTATGCAAATCAGCTGCCTTTTGCGCCAATTCTCCCGCTGGGTCACCTACTTGCATCGCAAGGCGCAACGTTTCATTCACCTCTTCACTAAGGCGTGTAATCGCCTCATGTTGTTCCTTTGTCATATTCTTTACGATGTTATTTGATTTCTCAACTGTGGCATCTCCATACTTCTCACGTATTTCTTTTCCGTATTTCTTCTCATTTTCTTCTATCATCTGCTTTTTAAAGCCTTCAAACTTTTCTTGATCTGACATGATAACCTCTCCTTTTTGCGCAGCTATCGTTTTTTCCACGTTTGCAATAAGTGTTTCTAGCTGCTTTTTCCTGTCAAGAAGTTCGTTGTAATGTGTTTGTAGTGCCGCTGAAGCGTCAAAAGCAGGATCGCAAAGAATATCTTTAATTTGTTCGAGCCCCACGCCAAGCTCTTTGTAGAATAAAATCTGTTGTAAACGGTCTACTTCTTGTTGCCCGTAAATCCGATATCCCGACGAATTGATTCTGGCCGGCTTCAGAATGCCAATTTCATCATAATACCGAAGCGTACGCGTACTCACCCCTGCCAGTTGCCCTAGCTTTTGCACTGTATATTCCATATCAGCACCTCCTGACAATTTCAATGTACACCTTGACGTAACGTGAAGGTCAATACTGTTTTTATATTTTTTCCAAAGGCTCTGTTGAATTTCGTTGTTAATTTCCGTTCCCGGGGCTCGCTTTCCGCGGGCGGTCAGGGGCCTCCTCAGCGCTATGCGCCTGCGAGGTCTCCCTTTGACTCGCTTTTCCCGCAGGAGTCTCACCCCCTTCACTCCCATCAACAAGTGCAAATGATCAATATTAGGCTTTAACACAGCCTTTCCAAAAAGAAAAAGCTCTTTATCCACTTAGGGCAAGAACTTAAAACAGTAGCATCTTTTGGCATTAGCAACTTAATTTGGATTTCTTCATCTACTTGCAAAAAGAACATAAGTATTCCCCTCTTCTATAAAAGATACTTTTCATTATATGCATTTTTGTATATTTTGAATATATAAGTAATTATTCTAGTAGCATCAAATAGTAAAGTGTGCATGTCTATGACTGTACATAGAATATACCTTTTATAAGAACCAACTGTATAAATGCAAATGCATATGGTTTTTTAGGTAATATAAACGAGAAAGCGAGTAAAGCTACTGGTACAAATATAAAATGAGGAGCAATTGCTCCTCATTTTAATAGTTCATTCGCTTCCTTTTCATATACTTTATCAAAAGAGTGCATCACGCGTTGTGAGGCTTGTACCATCCTTTGATTTACCATAAGACTCGACATTTCCTTTGTCATATCCGTGTTGGAGTTTTCCAACATATAATTATAGATTTTCGCAGTACCTAGCGGAAGCTCGTTTATATTTGTGTCTTGTACAGTAAACATTTCAAAAGCATGCTTTTCTAATTGGTTCGCTGTTTCTCTGTCCACAGCTCTGGTTTGCAGGGTAGCAATCTCAACACCTGTTTGCGCGTTCCTAAGCTTACCTTGTGTATCGACTGTAACATCACCACCTGTTTCCATCCGAATACGATCTCCGTTTACATCAAGTACATATGCGTTACCTGAAGTTTGTAAATACCCTTCTTCATTTACGGAAAAGCTCCCATTTCTTGTTAGGTACTGCGTATCATTTTTGCCAACCACAAAAAACGTAGTTTGACCCGGTGCATCCTCTAAATAAAAGTCTGTATTACTATTTGTAACCTTCATGCTTCCGGGTACAAGATTCACGTGAACTGCGTTTGGAACAACAGAATGCTCAATTGTACCGATAAGTGTTCGGCCATTGCTATCGCTTCTGTACGTTTTCTCACTTGCATATACCTTTGACGTCATTTGATCTACTTTAAATCCCGTTGTTTGTGCATTTGCGATATTATTGGCATGTACGTTTAAATGCTGTTGATAGTTGATCATTCCCATTGACCCGATGTATAGTCCGTTCATTATAAGCCTCCTAATTATGTCAGAAAGAGCTGTCCTTGAAACTCTACATTTCGAGACAACACGCGCTCCGCTAATTGTTGCTTTGTCGGTGCACAAATGTGTTTTGTTACATCCTGCCCATCCGTAACGAAAGCGATGGGAATTGCCGAGCGAGACGATACCGTCATCCACTCACCAATCGATGCCGTTTCATCAAACTTCGTTACGATTAGACCATTCACATTTGTATGTTTAAATTTCGCAAGCAAATCCATTACATCTCTGCTTTTCATAGAAGCAGAGACAGTTAAACAGGTAAAGTCAGGCTCAATCGCTTGTATATAATCTAAGACCGTCCCCATCGCGCCGCGTTCCATATAGCTGCGCCCCACTGTATCAATTAAAATATGCTGCACATTCTTCTCTTTAAAGTACGCGCATACTTTACGAAGTGCCTCAGGACTGTCTGCCGTTTTCATTTCAAACCCCATCGCATCCGCATAATCCTGAAGCTGCGATACGGCTCCGGAGCGAAACAGATCAGTTGTGACAAAAGCAACTGTTCGCTGTTTTTTCCGCAGCTGCCAAGCTAGCTTTGCGAGCGTTGTTGTTTTGCCAACTCCCGTCGGCCCCACCAGCGCAATTGTTCCGTAAGCGGATATATCAGCAAGCTCCGCTGTTTGAAAGTACGCAGCCAACTTTTCAATGACATGTCCGTGTAGATCTGCTTCCGTTCTATCACTTTTTTCTAGTTGCTTGATTTCCGAAATTAAACTATTCACTACACGCTCTTCTACGTCATTTTCTTTTAGCGTATATTCCAGCTTATCTATTAAAAATGAATTCCCCTTCTCGTTTACGATACTCAGCTTTTTATTTAATTCTTCAATCGTTTGTTTTAATGCCACTATTTCTGCATGTTCTTTGGGACTACTCTGACTCGAAACTGTTTCTGCTTGTATTGCCGTATGACCCTCCTCTAACATCTCCAGAAACTGTTTCTTTTTCTGAGAAGGCAGCGTTTCCTGTGGTATGTTGGTGTGCGGTAAACTTTCATCACGTCGTTCCAACGCCTTCATAATGAAAGCCAATTTCTCTTTTTTTCGCTCTGCTTCACTTTTAACCCGCGGCACCAATATTGCTGGCTCTAATTTCGGCTCCGGCGCTACAAATTTTACAATCATTTCATACTCTTTGCGCCAAGGAAGAATACGATGCCGTTTTATATTCTCTTCAATCACATAATAATAATCTTCCCCACTTTGCTCAAACAGCTTCTCATACAGTTCAACCTTATTGGAAGCACGAATGATTTGAATGCGTTCAAGGCTTTGTTCCATCATGCATCCTCCTATTCAATCAATGCGATTTGTTCTACTGTTACATCCGGAGCCAATTCACTTACACAAAGTACCTTCATATCCACTTGATATCTCTCCAGCAAACGAACAAATCCGAACCGGAAATCTTTTCTTCTTGTTAACAGCACAGGATCTTTTCCGGTCAGGCGCGCTTTTTTCAGAATATGCTGTACCTGCTCCATTACTTTCATCTCTTGCTCTAAATCCCAGTTTAAGAGATAACCTTGCTGTGGATTATTCACGATTTCAGTTTCAAGTTCAATCGTATCTACTAGAAGTGCTGCATATATCTTGCCATCGTAATTTTTCGCATACTCACAAATGACTTTTGAAATATTTTCTCGTACAAAAGACGTAACACTATCAGCATGCCCTTGATACATGTCTTTACCGTCAATAATCCCCTCCATAATAGTAGGGAGCTCTCGAATAGAAATACCCTCTTTTAAAAGCTGCTTAACAACGTTTTGAATAAGCGATAAATCAATTTCTTTCTTTTTCACTTCTTCTAGCAGTACTTCATGATCGTTTTCCAGTGAATTCAATAAATCTTTCACATGCTGACGCTGAATCAATTCATGCAGGTTTTTTCTAATAATTACATCAAGGTGGGTAATCAAGATGCTAAGCGGCTCCAATACTTGATAGTTTTTCAGCTGTGCATCTTGTACCATATGCTCCATAATCCAGTAGCCATCTTCACCGAATACTGGGTCTTTAGTCGGCTCCGCATCTAAATCGGCCATTACATGCGGTGTTTTCAGTGCTAATAAATGACCAGATTTTAAGACACCTTCTGCAACTTTAGCACCCTTTATTTTAATGACATATTTGCCGCGTGGGCGAAAACTAGTGTTATCTTTAAAATTAATCCCGGGTACATTCACACCAAGATCATTAATAATGGATTTACGCATCAGAATGACTTTATCACGTGCCGTTTCTCCATTAATTTTCTGTTTAACAAGCGCTGCTAAATCGAGTCCAAGCTCTACGATAATTGGATATTTATCCGTGAATACACCAAATGAGTCTTCCAGAGACTTTCCGCCCTCACCCTCACTTTTAATCATTTCCATTTCTTCATGGAGCTTTCGTTCCGTTTCTTTTTTCATACGCTTTTTAAATTGCATGCCAAGGAAAATAACACCAGCACCAACAAGTGCAAACGGCAGAAATGGAAGTGGAGTAAACACACCCATTATCATAAACAAACCACCAAGTGCATACACCACAACATCATGTGTCATTAATTCCTTGTAAATACCGTCACCAAGCGTATCTTCAGAACCATCAAATACACGCGTTACAATAATCCCCGTTGATACCGCAAGCAATAAAGAGCCGATTTGGTGTACAATACCATCACCAATGGTTAGTTTTGTATAGTGATAGGCTGCTTCTTGAAACGTCATCCCTTGCTGTAGCATGCCAACAATGAGTCCAAATGTAACGTTAATAATTAAAATAACGATACCGAAGATAACATCACCTTTAATGAATTTTCCCGCACCATCCATAGCACCGTAAAATTCTGTTTCCATATTTAACTTTTTTCGTTTTTCCTTCGCTTCCGTATCTGTAATAATGCGTTGATTTAAGTCAGCATCAATAGACATCTGCTTCCCTGGTAAAGAATCAAGCGTAAAACGCGCCGCTACCTCTGAAGTCCTTGAAGCACCATTTGCAACGATAAACTGAAACACAATTAAAACAAGAAAGATGACAATACCGATTAATAAGTTTCCACCAATTACGAACTGACCAAATTGTTCAATAACATGCCCCGCGTTTCCATTCGTTAAAATAGCTCTTGTCGTGGAAACATTTAATGATACTTTGAAAATCCCGATTAAAAGCAACATAGTTGGAAAAGACTTTAATTCATCCCATTCTTTAATCGTAGTTGCTCGCATATACACAAGTACAGTCATTGCCAATGTAAACACAAGTACCAAATCTAGCACAAACGGCGGTAGTGGCACCAGCAAAGCAATCACGAATGAAATGGCAATAAAAATAGAAAAATAGGTTTTAGCGGCATTTCCAAACAAGGTGCCCCCTCCTTACACTTCAAGTTGTTTTGTTTGAATTAAATACCGCATCACTTCTATTACGGCAACATATAAATCTTCTGGAATCGCTTCCCCTTCTTCTACCATAAAATACAAAGAACGGGCCAGCGGTTTATTTTCTACCATTGGGAGCTTCTTTTCTTTGGCGAGCGTTCGTATATAAAGCGCCAGCTCTTCTTCTCCCTTCGCGACAACCGTCGGCGCTGAATCCATAGCCTTATCGTAGCGCAGCGCTACAGAAATGTGGGTTGGATTGTTGATTACAAACGTGGCATCTTCCATCTTTTTTGTCGCAGCGCTTTGTAAAATGGCATACATCACACTCTTTTGTCTATGCTTTACCTCCGGACTTCCTTCCGCATCCTTGTGCTCCTGCTTCACCTCTTCTTTTTTCATTTTCAAATCCTGCTCGTGCTCCCAACGTTGATAAATGAAATCCGTTACAGATAACACCAGTGTTAAAATGAGCAGCATAAGAAAAACAGTTTTTACCTCATCGAAGACGTGATGTGCGGAAAAGCCCCAGCTCATTCCAATCATCCCTACCATGTCCCCAACATTTCGCTTTAACACGATATATGCTACATACCCAAACAAACCTACATATAAAAGGGACTTCAGGGTATCCATTAAACTCTTTCGACTAAACAAACGTGTGAAATAGTTTTTTGGATTAATACGAGATGGCTTTGGCTTAATTACTTTTGTTGAAAATAAAAATCCAACCTGCATCACATAATTTGCAAATTGAAACCCATATAAGAGAACAATGACAGGCACCATAATCTTGAGTAAAAGACTTCCCATTAACAGCAAAAATGGTCCGGCACTAAAATTTGCATCAATGGAATCTAGCAACTGATTGACCGATTGACCAATTTCCATCGCAACCGCATCACTGAAAAAATATATGATGACCGCAAGCACAAGCAAAGTAAACAACGTACTAATATCCTTGCTTTTGGCTATATTTCCTTCTTCACGTGCCTTCTTTCGCTTTTGTGGGGTGGCCTTTTCTGTTTTGTTATCCTTTGCCATAAGCGCTCCCTACTTTGTTAAAAAGAAATTAAATAGATTTGTATATTCGTCGAGCAATGTGTTTGTTAGATTTTTAAATACGTAAGAAAGCATGGGGACACTTGCCCCGACCAAAAATATACCAAACGTAATTTTTACAACAAACGCGTTCATAAAAATGTTGAGCTGTGGCGTTTGTTTTCCTATTAAAATAAGTACAAAATTAACGAGAAACAAACTGCCCATAATTGGAAGTGCAATTTGCACAGCCGACGTAATGGCAAACAACAGCGTAGCCAATACACTTTTAATAAAGCTTTCTTGCAGCAGTGCTACGGCTGTTTCCGTGTATTCAAATGATTTTAAAATAGTTGCCACCAAATAATCCACACCGCCCATCGCAATGAAGATAAGCACAAAGAAAATATCAAAAATAGTAGATAAGATTGTAGATTGCGGGCTGGTGTTAATATCAAATAGTGTCGCTTGTGAAATCCCTAAATCCATATCTAAAATATGCCCGGCCATTTTGGGAATAACAAACAAAAACTCAACAATCTTGGCCAAAGCAATTCCAATGATCAATTGTGTAACTACATATGCAAGAATAGTTGGCAACGTTGTTAGCTTTGCTACATCAATTTGATCAGCCACCGAGAAGGCGAGTGCCATACCAAATGTCGTTTTGGCAATAACAGGGATGGCTCGTCCTGAAAAAATCGGCAAAAAAAATAAAAAGGAACCGATGCGGCAAAATGCCAAAAAGGCCGCAAGCCAAAGATCAACTGTCATATATTTGTCCCTACTTCACTAAAAGTGGAATTTGATTAAATAAATCGGTAATGCTCTCTGTTAACTCCGCAAACATCCAGGGTCCTAAAATAAATAAAACAATTATAATGCTTGCCATTTTCGGCAAAAATGTAAGCGTCTGTTCCTGAATTTGCATCATTGCCATAATAACTGAAATAATGACAACAACAACAGTGCTCACAATCGCAACCGGAAGCAAAATTTGAAATGCATCATAAAAAAAGTGCTGAAACACATCAATAATAGGTGTTGTATTCATGTTTGCCTCCTTACGAAACCGTCTTAAACATAATATCGACAACCTTTGTATAACCGCCTACATAAATAAACACTAAAATTTTAAACGGCAGGCTTAAAATCATCGGCGGTACCATCATCATCCCTAAATACATCAGCAATGTACTAATAATTAAATCAATAAATACAAAAGCCAAATAAATAAACATCCCTGTCAGCAAACCTTTTTGAATTTGTGTCAAAGCAAACGATGGCACCAGCGTTAATAAGGATAATTGTTCCGGTTTTTCTGGAACGACTTCGTTTCGAACCTTCAGCATCATTTTCAAATCGTGTTCATACGTATGCTTTGTCAAATAAGACTTTAGAATAGGTGTACTTTTTTCAATAACCTGTGCGGAGGTAAGTTCCTCTCTTTGCATCGGGTCCCATACTTCTGTTTTTAGCTCTGTAATCACCGGCTGCATCGTAAACAATGTTAAAAACAGTGCCAAGCCGACCAATACCTGGTTGGGTGGTAAGTTCATCACACCAAGGCCTTGTCTCGTGAGGCCCAGTACAATAATAAAATACGTAAAGTGCGTAAACATCAGAACAAGTGACGACGAAAGCGATAATAACGTCACAAGTAAAAATAGCTGTACACTTGAATTTGGTGTTAATCCTTTTGAAAAATTCAGTATTTCATTTGTATTTGCTGCGGCGGCCGAGTTTATAAACATAAAGTAGGCACTAAAAAATACGACCGGGAATTTTAAATGCTTCATGATGGTGCCTCCGTCTTTGCAAGAGACTCTTGAAGCGCTTGATTAAAACTATTTGTTTTTAGCTCAATAGAATGCGCACCGCTATTGCTTAAAATTGTAAATACTTGCTTTCCTTCAACTTCAAATAAGTAGGCGCTTATTTGATGATTCAAATGAACACCGTCCTTTACTTGAATCAAACCGTTTTGCCCTTGTTTATGGAGCTGCTGTTTTTTTGCTTTTTTTGTCATATAAAATGCACCGAATCCCAATAGACCGAGAAATAATGCAATTTGCAGCAAGGTCATAACATATGTCATATCATAAATAAGGCGACACAGAAATGCCGCAATCCTTTCCTTTATTTGCTTCGTTTCATCTCCGAAATAATGATGCCAAACTTATCATCTAAAAGTACGGCTTCACCGATGCCAACCTTTTTTTCACCTAAATATACATCCACCTTGTGACCAGATTCCTTCGTTACCGGCAGCAAATCACCCACCTTAAGCTGCCTTACGTCACCAATTGTTACATTTGCTTTACCGAGGCGGACCGAAAGCTCTACCGCAATATCTGCGACATTGCGAATCGGCTGCGGATCGGCATGTACCATGTCCTGTTGCTGTAAATCCATAAGCTCTATTTTCGCTATTTGCTGCTTCACGTGTCGGGCTTGCCAAACGCAACCCTTCCCCCCTCTCTATTTCTCGTCGTTTTTCAGATGTTCATGAAACAAAAACGCCTTACGATTTCCTTCACGACCAATAAAGCAATGAAACTTCGCCTTACCACTTACATACCCCTGTAACGGCGCGGTCACTTTTGTGCCCAGAGGAATAATATCGCCTACTTCCACCTGCTTTAGCTCACCAATCGTTGTGGTTTGTGTCCCGATTGAAATATGTACCGGCCTTGGCATCTTCTTCAGCTCTTGTTCAACCTGCTCTGTGTATGTTTCCACATTGCCGAAAATGCGGTCAATCACGTTTTCAGATGTTAATTGATCCATAATCGTCTCGACCGATAAAAACGGGATCCCAACGCGAAGCGTTGTGTCCCAAAACTCTGTTTTCATATTGATATGCAGCAGCGCCATGATATCGCTTGCCGTGGTAATTTTTAAGCCGTCCGGCACCGTATACATGGCCTTTAAACGCGGCTGAATGGATACAATACTCTCAAAGGCCTGCCTTAAATTTTCACAAATAATAGAAAACAAATTTTCCAATGTGATGAGTTCAAATGATGTTAAGGCTCGGCGCCCTTTTAAATCCGCTTTCGGATCACCGCCAAGGAAGCATTCATGAAGATATAAAATAAATGCTAAATCCATTTCAATGACAATATCTCCAAGCTCCTCATGCCCCAAATCCATCACGCAAAACAAATAATAGTCCTTCGGCATTTTCTCTACATACTCCGACAAAAACGGCACTTGCTCTGTTTCAACCGGTTCCATTTCAATCGGCAATCGAATGCGCGCCGATACACTTTGCATCGTCGCCTTGCCAAAGCTTGTCGCTACCGTCTGCAAACTCCGCAAATGTTCAACACCGAACTTCTCAGGTCTGTTAAAATCATATTCCTGATACTTCTCTTGCGCTTCTTGCTCCTCCACAAATCCCGGTAAGTCGTCACCTTCTTGTACCGCTCTCAGAAGCGCATCAATTTGTTCCTGACTTAACTTTTCACCCGCGCTCATAACAATCCTCCCGCCACATACCAATTACTCGTCTTTTAAAGACATCACTTCCACATACATCCGGCCGTTTTTTGTTAAAATCCTGCCTTTACCGATTTCTTCGTTTTCAAGCATAATACGAACAACATTTCGTTCAGAGTCCTCAAGACGATACAACGTTCCTTTTGTAATCGAAAGCAAATCATCAATGCGTTTTTTCGTTTTACCGATTTCAAAATATACGTTTAAAGGAATCTTTTCATTAATCTCCATCCCTGCGTCCCTCCTTTATGCTCTAACATCCACATTCAATATTTTTTTAATGTAGTTTTCTGTTTCACGAAACGGAGGAACACCGCCATACTTTCTCACATTGCCAGGTCCGGCATTGTACGCAGCCAAAGATAAAATCAAATCACCCTTATACTGCTTTAAATAACCGCTAATCTCCTTCACGCCCGCCTCAATATTTTGCCTTGGATCATACGGGTCCGTCACGCCATGCTCCCTTATGTTAACAGGCATTAACTGCATCAGCCCTCGCGCGCCCGCATGCGAAACAGTATTTGGCCTAAAATGCGACTCTGTTTCAATCATTTTCTGAATCAGCTTTACCGGAACACCGTACTTTTGACCCATTTCCTTAATAATATCTATATACATATTTTCATATTTAGGATTTATGGATTGGATATTATACTTATTTCCTACTTTCCAAGTATCGGGCGCAATGGAAAAACGGCGCTCGTACTCTTTCACTGACTCTGTTTCGTTCGCGTGCATCGTTTGCTTCACAGCCGGTTGTGCGACCTGTTCCGCTTGTATCGCCGTCTCCAGCTCAGCTTGAAACGCCTGCTTTTTCGCGTTACTTACAAATTGAAGAGGATTGCTCATTTTCTGCTCAAACTGCATTTTTTTATTTGTTATAAATGTTGTCACAATATTTTCAATCATAGATTCACCTATACATTCATGATGATACTATAATATTAGATTTTTTTATTACACTTTGCAATACGAATAGTAAATAGATTGTGAAGAAAATATAAAATATTGTTAAAATCATATTTTATTATATTTATTCATTAGAATTTTTCGTTGACAAAGAGATATCCGAAAACTACAATAAAGGTGTGATTAATTTTTCTAACTATTTTTACATAAACAGAAAAATTAATTATAAAAATTGTATGGGGGTACATACTCATGAAAATCAATACGAACATTAACAGCATGAAAACGCAAGAATACATGCGTCAAAACGAAGCAAAAATGAACCAAGCAATGAACCGTCTTTCTAGCGGTAAGCGTATCAACAGCGCAGCTGACGATGCAGCAGGTCTTGCAATCGCAACTCGTATGCGCGCGAAAGAAAGTGGATTAGCAGTAGCTTCTCGTAACACACAAGACGGTATTTCTATGATTCGTACAGGCGAAGCAGCGTTAAACTCTGTTTCTAATATCTTAGTGCGTATGCGCGACTTGGCAGTACAATCTGCGAATGGAACAAATGATACAAAAGACCAAGCTTCTTTAGACAGTGAATTTAAAGAATTACAAAAGCAAATTGATTATATTGCAGCAAATACTAAGTTTAATAACCAAGCTCTTTTAGACACTACAGCTGGTAAAACTGTAAAAGTACAGACTCTTGACAGCTCTGTTGCTGCAGATCAAATTGATGTTACATTCGCATCTGCTAAAGCTGCGGATTTAGGCGTAGATGCAGCTACAATTGATATTACAGATGCTACTAAATCTCAAGCTGCAATCGCCGCTATCGATTCAGCAATCGATGATGTTGCTGAGTCTCGTGCAAATTTAGGTGCTACATTGAATCGTTTAGATTTTAACGTAGAAAACTTGAACAGCCAAGCAACGAACATGGCAGCCTCTGCTTCTCAAATCCAAGACGCTGACATGGCAAAAGAAATGTCTGAAATGACAAAATACAAAATTCTTTCTGAAGCCGGTGTAAGCATGCTTTCTCAAGCAAACCAAAGCGCGCAAGCTGTAAGCAAATTGCTTCAAGGTTAATGCTTTATAAAAATACCTTTTCCCTACGGAAAAGGTATTTTTTAAATTATATATTAGGAGATTATACATATGATCATGAGCCATACTGCTGTATCAAGCTTCTCCTCTTATCAGCAAGATTCTGCTACTTCTAAAAAACAGGGTGAAATACAGCATGAAAATATGCAAGCTTTATCAATGCAACTACAGTCTGAGCGAGATATTTTACATTCTTATATAGAAGATTATAAAAGTGAATTGGAGGATGCACGACGCACAGATGCTTCGCTGTTATCTATCTCTCAGACACTGCGTTCATCACAGTATAAGACGATAACAAGTTCATCTGCTTACCCTACACGAGAGAATGATAAAGAGAAAATAAAAGTGTTACAACCGCAGGCTTCTCACACTTCTAAACAATATGAAAAAACGCATAATCTTCTACATACAATCGCAGTGACACGTTCACAATTGCAGGGAGCAGCGGCGCAATTAGAGGAAAATATTTTGTTATTAACAAGTGCCGTTACTCAAATTGACGACATGATTATTGACGTTCGTAGTGGACAAGCTGCCAAAGAAATTAGCCATTTAACAAAAGAACTTCTCCTAAATAAAAAAACTGTACACTGGCGCTCTCAATCACTTCATATACGTGCTGTTATAGCTGATTTGCTTAGCGGCAACAATACACAATAAAAAGCGTTGCCAACTGCAACGCTTTTTGTCTTACACTTCTTGTGTTACTCCATGTAATTCCGAATCTTCTTGTAACATACCAAGCTTATGCAAATCACTTTTACATGTATATACAAACTGAGATAAACCCTTGATTTGTTCAATATCACTGCTTGTTACAAAGGAATTGATGTTGGCTGTCATATGTTGAATGCCGCTTAACAGCTCTTCTTTTTCTTGTTTCAGACGTGCTGTTTCAGCTCGCAATTGTTCTAACTCCTCTTCTGTACCAGAATTTGCTCTTGTTTGATCTACAGCTAGATTAGAAAGCTCATATATACCTTCTATTAATTGATACATTTGGCGCTCACGTACTTCGTTGTGCTGGGAAATTGCTTGAAAGTTATGGATCATGCCGGACAATAGATGAACCAGATTTTTGCGCGGCTCATCATGTAATACTTCAGCGTCTCTGTGTAGCAACACATGTGAAGCTTCCAGGTTCCGTTTTGATCTTTTCTTGTATTCTTGCCCTGGCTTTCTTCCTGGTTTTTGTTTTGTTGTATTTTCAAGTGACATTTTATCATTTCTGAGTTTATAGTAGGTATTTTGCAATTGGCTTTTCGTTTTAGGAAACACTGATAACATCTCATTGCTAATTTGCTCAGAGATGATAACCACGCTAATCCCGTTCTTTTGAAAGAACTTATATACAGTAAGTAAAAGTTCCAATTCTTCTTTTAGCCAAACTGTTTCGGATTTTTCATACGCTTCTTCTCCGCCGAGTACTGCTACAGCACCGTGAAACGCGACCATTTTTTTATATAAATCTATGACTTCTTCCCCTTGTATACCATATTGCTCTGCAAATTTCGCTGCAGTTGCTTCAAACTCATTTACAGATGTGTTAGCAGATAGAGCGTCTTGCAATGTTGTTAGTATATGGATCATATCGTTACGATTCATTTTCAAATTCCGCCCCTTTGTTTTTTATAAAGAACATTTTTATATTCAATTTCGTTGATTAACTATAGTGTACTCTATTTTTGAATTATCCGTCAATACATTTTAGTAATTTCATTCTTTAAAAAGAACATAAAAATATTATTATACAAGTGCCACTAGAAAAATCGTCAATCTTTTTTTGTTTGGAGAGAAGAGTGGGCGATGTGTAGCCTCAGGCGAGGACTAAAAGAAACTCGTGTTGGATAAGACCATACGATATAAAGCACGAAGCTCTTGCGCTTTCATTTTTCTATCGCTGTCATAAACTTGTGGTACTTACATATAAGAGAAGGTAGCGTTCACTACCTTCTCTTATACTCACACATTAAAAATAAACTGATCCACCAAGCCTACTAACTTCTCAATATCAGGCTTACTTACCTGTGCATCGGCACCTACGGCTTCGCCTTTATGATGCAGTTCGTTTGTAATTAATGAAGAGAAAATGATAACTGGCAATGCACGTGCAATCGGGTGCTCTTTTACCGTTTTTGTAAGATGATGGCCGTCCATTTTTGGCATCTCAATATCGGTAATTAATAGATTTAGATGATTGTGCATACCCTCTCCTTGCTCTTTCGCAAGCTTTTCAATTTGCTCAAGCGCTTCTGCTCCATTGCTGAAGAATTGCAGCTTTTTATAGCCAGCGGTTGTTAAGGTTTGCTCTAAAATTTGTCTTAGCATATGAGAGTCTTCGGCAATATAGATAACCTTATCGCCACGGTTTAAACCGTCTTCGTTGCTTGGTAGCTTTTTCGTTTCATAGCCGGAAGAGTCGCTGATTTCCACGACAATTTTTTCGTAATCCAATAGAAGGATGATTTTACCTTCTAGCTTCACAATACCGGACGTTGTTTCCTCAAGACCCATGGACAGAGAACCTGGCTCTTCGATTTGTTCCCATGAAATGCGCTGAATGCGATGTACTTCATCCACGCGGAAGATTACCTTCATTTGATTCAATTCGGAAATGATAAACTTCGTTTCTTCCAATGGTTTTACGCTTTCAATTTTTAAGCACTGCGCCAAGTTGATAACCGGTAAGATTTCACCGCGCACCTGTACAACGCCTTCTACGGCAGTATGCGCCTGCGGAACAGCTGTTACAGGCATTGGATTAATAATTTCGCGAACTTTCATTACGTTGATACTAAACAAGCTTTCCCCAATTGTATATGTAACAATCTCCAGTTCATTTGTGCCGCTTTCTAATAAAATACTTTGTGACATTGTAAACCCCTTTCACGCCTGTATCATGCGTATGTTTTATGTATGAGAGGGGCACCAAATTCGCTATGTAACTCTTAGCCATTTTGATACGTCTCCCTCTCTCCTTGCTAACTTAAAATACTATTTATCTTGTAATATCCGTTAATTCATGGAGTAGTAGTGCTTGCGCTTCATATACCTCTGCTGCTGTTGCATCCAAGACTTGTTGGAAAACTGCTTCAACCGACGTACGCAAAGCAGCAGGCATTTCTGCAAGCATCCGCTCTTTTGTAGCCAGGTCCAGACCTTTGCATGCCAAAGCGTATACTTCTGGATTCGGCACTTTCACAAACAACTGCTGAAACACAGCAGCTGGCAACTCTTTCACCCGTTCAAAATGAATCGGTGTATTCGAAAACAACAGTTCATATTGAATGTAAGATATATTCTCTCGAATCACTTGAAAATAGCAGTTATTTTTATCATTGGTAAAATAGCCGATCGGGTCTGAAATAACCCTCTCTACTTTCTGAATAAGATCTGGTAGGTTATGTCCCTCCATAATACTTCGCTGCTCTAACCCTTCTGCTGTTAAAAATGTAACACGGTACTTATTCATCGCAATCCCCCCTATGCCAACAATTCAATATTGTTTAGCCAAAAAGCAAGCTCTTTGTCCTCGCCAGGCAGCGCGATAAAAAACTCCTTGCACTTCATTTCATTTGCAAAAGCTTGGTATTGCCAAACCTCTTGCTTGTAAATACCGATAAAATAAAAGGTATGCACCCTTCCTATTACCGCTTTGCGTTCGCCAAATTCATACGGAGGAATTTGCTTGACTTCAAACTGATTCGGTAAGTAGACTCCCGTTTCTTTTTCAAACTGTATCACCTGCTTTGCCAGCAATTGCTTATCCTGAAAAAATGGTAAACTCAGGATACGCTCCTCACGTGTTGTCATAGTCAAATCCCCTTTTTATTAACGAATTAGATTTACAATATCGTTTAACACTTCGTCGGACACTTTAATTACTTTGGAGTTTCCTTGGAAACCGCGCTGATATACCATTAGGTCTACAAACTCTGTTGACAAGTCTACGTTAGAGCCCTCTGTCGCACCACCGCGTACAATACCTGCACCGTTTTGTCCGGATACACCAATACTAACGTTTCCTGCCGAAGGTCCCTCAACATAATTACCATTTCCTATTTTTTCTAGACCTTTTTCATTCGGGAATGTTGCAACTGCTAACTGTCCTGCCGTTTTTACACTACCGTCTGAATATTTAACCATAACATAACCACCATCAGTAATAGCAAAATCTGTAGGAATACTAGCTGCTCTACCAGTCACATCAGTAACCTTTAAGGTTTTATCTGTCGGATAACGAGTAATGTCAGTTAAGTTTAACTCAATCCTTTTACCCCCAATCTCAATATATCTTCGATCTGTATCATTACTGGAGTTTCCTTGTGCATCAAATGTTATAGTACCTGTTGGTTGCGCAGATTCGATATATCCACCTAACCCATCTGGTGTTCCTGTGATAATTTGAGTAGAACTTCCATCAATAGTAGCACTAAATGAAACCGATCCGTCTGGATTCTCTGTAAACGTTACATCCAACATTTGCTTGTTTCCAGCTACATCATACACCGGAAACTGAATTTTAGTTGTCGGTTCATCCTTAGCCAAATTTCCTGAAATTTTACCAAAATCAGTTTCTTGGCCTGCTACTGCTGTTCCCAAAGGGATTGAAATTGGTTGTGGACTTTTGGAAAAGTCAATGTTATTTGTACCTACTACAGTTCCATAACCCAATACATATTTGCCTTCTGCATTCACAAGGCGATTATCCGCAGATATAGAGAATGTTCCTTTGCGTGTATACGTATTATTTGCTCCATTTGTATCTCCAAGTAGGAAAAAACCTGCTCCCTCAAAAGCTACATCTGTCTTCCCACCTGTTAAGGTTAGAACACCACTCGTATAGTCCGTGTTAACACCACTTAGCTTTACACCACTACCTATACTCTTCGCATTTGTTCCAGCGTACTTATCATCTCCTTTTGATCCTGATGTAGTTCGATATAACAAATCATCAAATATTGCTTTTTGTCTTTTGTATCCAACAGTTTGTGAATTGGCAATATTATTAGATGTAACGCTCAATGCTTCTTGGTACGTTTTCATACCTGAAATACTCGTATACAATGACTGAATCATCTTAATTTCTCCTTACTTCTCAATTTTGTTTTTTACTGAAATAACTTGTTGCATAGAAATGATTTGGTCACCAATAACTAACTGAATGCTACCACCACTTAGGCGAATTTGATCCACTGTTCCTACAATTACTTCCCCACTTTCACTTGCAGCCTCGACTTCCTTACCTAAAAACTTCATCCCACCCTCAATTGCATTGGACTGAACAGCATTTGAGAACGTTTCAATTGATTCTGTCATATTTTGCACTTGCTCCATCAATGACAATTGTGACATTTGATTCATCATCTGATTCATATCCATTGCATTAGAAGGATCTTGATATTGTAAGCTTGTTAAAAAAAGTTTGAGAAAGTCATCTTTCCGCATCATACCTTGTGTTACACTTTGTTGCGTTTTTTGTGTAACTGGCGTATAGATGCTATTGCCATCAATCTTCATTTTCTGTCCCCCCTAGTAATCCATGAAATATCATATTGGTATCTTCATTTGGTTTTTTTTCTTGCTTTTGTTCTTGTGATTGTCGCTCCTGCTGCCTGCTCTGTTCATTTCCCTCTCTTTTCTCTTCCTGATTCTTTTCAGAGAAACTTACTTCAACTTGTACAGATCGTTCTTGCAATCTCTCTTTTATTTCATGTAACACCGCTTCTACTGAAGACTTCACATCATTCTTTTCAATGTCTATGTGAATTTGAATCAAAGAACCATTTTTCTTAATATAAACATCTAAAGATCCCAATGCTTCCGGTGTTAGCTGTAAAAGTACACGGTCACTTTTTACAGTATATTTTTGAATATCATGTATTTTGGAGTGAAGTTGATGTTGCAAAGAAGATATATTTAGTTTCTCACTTTGTATACCAACACTGTCTTTTTCCATTAGATGAACTATGGATACTTGTTCGTTGTTAGCAACAGAATCCACCATACCCACAAATGTATCATTAGATCTACCTTCATTCCCTAATAATAATTCGCTTTGGAAATCTTTAGTATCGAGAATCCTATCTAAATCTGATTGGTCACCTATATTTCTTTTAGAAATAAAAATATTGTATACTTCCGTAGAAATTACTTGTTGTGCCTCTAATTTTTGCAATAAGCTCCCTGTAGTGTCTTCGGAACATAAATAAGAATATTGTATATCTTGTCTTACCTGTAGGGCATTCAATATATCAGTTTGTATATTGTTTGGTAGCTGGTCAATTTTGATATTGCCATATTGTTCTTGTGCTTGTTGCAGAGCTAGTATCAGTGGAACCAAACTTGCCTCGTCCTGTTTTACTTTCTCCAATTCAAGTTGTTGCTTAGATACAGCGGACAAAAGATTCAAGTCCGAAAAAGAGAAAACTGTATGATCTATATCAGAAACAGAGACCGGTCTAGTCAAAAGTAGAACGTCTTTGCTTTTTGAATGTACACTACTTAATTCCGCTGCATCAATTTTTGAACTTACTTCGTTTACTTTTGGAAGCATATTCATATCGAAAAAACCATTTACATTATGTAAATTTTGTACATCGTATAAAGGCGTTTGAGGTTTTGGCACTGGATATAGCGATAGCATTTCTGCAACTTGCATTTGTATATTCATTTATAATCTCCTTTACTACTTAGCAACTGCTAAACACATCTTGAAATCTAATAGATGACGTTCTTCTTTTTTTGTCATTTCTCGTTCGTGCTCCCGCACCTGTTCCACAAACAGCCCTTGTACTACTTTTTGTTTTTCTCGAATTTGCTGCAAGATCGTTTCATTTTTTTGTATAAATTCCCGAATTTTTAAAATTCGCTTATCATACTCTTTTAATCTATCAGGTGCGAATGTATGTAAAGAAAGAATTCCTCCTGCAACGTCTGCTCCCGTTTGTAACATTCTTGAGCGAGAAGTTAAACGATATAACTCTCGTTCTTTCTGTGTGGTTACATTTTGCAGTTCCTGGAGCAATAAACCAATTTCCTTCATAACTTGATGCTCTTCATGTTTCATTTGCATGTTAATAATGCGGTACTGCTCTTGATTCACAAGTCTGTCCTCCTTTATACATACATCTATCTATTATTATATATCTTTTTTGTGAAAATTTCTTTTAGATTTTTATAATATTTTTATATTTTTTAATAAAAAATCTTCCATCATGTTGATGGAAGATTTTAAGAGAAAGAAAGCTGACTTATTTTTTCGATTGTTTCATGGAAGTGATATGATTGTGAACGGCCTTGCTTTAGAAATTCATTAATTAAAGGCATCTTATCTTTCGCTGCAAAAATATGCGCTGTTTCCGCGTTTTCTTGAATGGTTCCGAGTTTAAAGTACAGCTCATTCTCTTTGTAAAGAGATAAATATTTGCGCAGTTCATTTGCATATTGCCAGTGCCCTTCCTCTACAATCTCTTCCATAATACGACTCACTGAATCCAGCACCGATATAGCAGGATAATGGCCAAGAACTGCCAATTCACGCTTCAACACGATATGGCCGTCGAGAATACCACGCGCTAGATCTGGAACTGGACCATTCATATCATCGCCGTCTACTAGCACTGTATAAATTCCTGTGATTGATCCTAACTGTGTTTTTCCTGACCGCTCTAACAACTTTTTCATATAACTTTCCATTAGCAATGTTTTTCCGCCAATGGGTAAATCTTTTACTGCAATATCAACGCTTCTTCTTGCATCAGCAAAACGAGTAATAGAATCCATCATCAGCAATACATTATTACCCTGATCACGGAAATATTCTGCTATGGATGTAGCAAGCTTTGCAGCACGCATTTGCATAAGATGACTCTCATCAGACGTGGCGACAACCACGACACTTTTCTGCATTCCTTCTTCGCCTAGTTCTTTACGAATAAAATCTTGCACTTCACGTCCGCGCTCTCCAACTAAACCAATAACGTTTATGTCTGCTTTAGCATTTTTCGCAATCATCCCCAGCAATGTGGATTTCCCAACACCTGATCCCGCAAAAATGCCAATTTTTTGCCCAATTCCAATTGTTAGCATGGAATCAATTGCCTTAATGCCGGTTTCAAAGACATCTGTGATGGCCTGCCGCTCAAATGCATGAATGGGCGGACTATCAAGCTTCACTTTATCAACAGGAGGCTGTTCAGCACTATTAAGGATTTCTCCATTCGCGTTTAGTACTTTTCCTAATAAGTGTTTCCCACGGGGAATACTGACTTCTTCTGCAAGCTTTATCACCCAGTCCCCATAGCTGACCTTTTCATTTTGGTTAAGCGGTAATAGCATATTATTTTCTTTTTCAATTGCAATCACTTCACACAACACACGATTTTCTCCGACTGCACAAATATCACCAATTTTTACTTTGGGACCTTTTGCTATAAAGAGTTGCTCTTGTACACTGTGAATTTTCCCTTTAGTTACATATAGGGGGACAGAAAGGAGCTCGTCCCATTGCTTTTGTTCATGCTTTAGATGCACAGCACGTCCTCCTCTTGCCGCGCCTCTTTAGCTCTTTCACGCAATTGCTCAAAAATAGCTGCGATACGATATTCAAAGTACTCTTTCTCTTCTTCTAAAACGAACTCTCCCAAACCAAGGGAAAAGTCAAATTTCCATTCTACCATACCTAAAAGCCATTGTGCCCGCGCTTCTTCTTGTTGAATGTATTCATACGTATCAGGATGTACGGTAATCTGCAGCTTCTCAAAAGCAATTGGCAATGTTTCTACAATACCCGTTAAAATTTCCAGCATAGAAAGTTGCTTGGTATCAATCGCTTGATTCACAATTTTTTCAGCTAATTTCAGCGAATTATCCCAAAGAAACTCCCGTACTTCATAATGTAGCTGTTGCCTTTCTTGTGATAGCGCTGCTTCTTTTTGTGCCACTTCATCTTCTAAGCGTTGTTTATCTGCATGAAATTGCAATTGTGCTTGCTGCAAAGCTTGTTCACGAAGCTCCAACTGTTTCTTGACTTCTGCAAGTTCTTCACGCTCTTTTTGTAGCTGTTCCTTTTCAGTTGTAAAGTTCACGATATCTACCTGAGGAATTACATACTCGTCTTTCTCTTCTGTACTATAACGAAGCTTAAATTGCTCATCCGAAAAAGAAACAGAATTCCTGGGAATTCTGTTCTTAAATAATGACATCCTCTTCACCTCGCTGCACGACAATTTTACCGTCCTTCTCTAAACGTTTAACGGTGCTTGTCACTACTTGTTGCGCTTTCTCTACATCGGCAACCTTAAGTGGCCCTAATCCGTCCATTTCATCTACAATCATTTGCTTACGACTGGCTGAAATACATGTAAATAATTTCTCTTTAAGCTCTTCTTTTGCACTTTTAAGCGCTTTTGCGAGTAAATTATTATCTTTAATTTCTTCAAGAACGCGACGCAATGCCAAATCATCGAGTCGTAAAATATCTTCAAAAACAAACATATTTTCTCTGATTTTTTCCGACAACGCATAATCTTCTACATCCAGTTTCTCAAATACTATCTTTTCAACACCGCGTGATACATTGTTTAAGATATTTACAATGGTTTTCAAACCGTCTGTTTTATTCGTTGGTCCGAACGACATATGCTTAAGCTTTGATTTCAAAAGTTCGCCAATTTGGTTCACGAGATCACCATCAACCTGCTCTAGCTTAGCGATGCGCATAACTGTTTCGACCATTTTTTGCTCAGGTAATTTTTCAATTAGTCGTGATGCTAACTGCGGCTTAATATGTGATGCGATAATAGCAATCGTTTGTGGTGATTCATCATTTAAAATTGTTAAGAGTGACTCTAAGTCAGTTACAGAGTTTAAAAAATCGAACGGATTATCAGGATTTAGTGACATATCTTGAATTAACGCTTCCCATTCTTCATCTGACATGTTTTTAAAGAGTCTGCGAATATAGTTACGATTTGGTGCCATCATGCTTAATTCGCGAATACTCATTTCTTGCATAAATTGTCCAAGGACATCTTGTAAAGTATCTGTTGGATATTTCTTAAATCGTGAAATCTCGCGCAACAGAGTTTCTTTTTCATCCTCATTTAAACGAGTTACCACTTCAGCAGCCGTATCTTCATCCAAAACTTGAATTAAGATAGCTGCTTTTTCTCGTGAGGTTATTTGTTCATTTTTGCTCAATGTTCTTCCCTCACTATTCTACTGATTTAACCATTTTTTTAGGACTCTTGCAGCCTCATCAATATTTTCCTTGGCAAGTTCTTGCACTTGCTGATCTAAAGACGGCTCCTGAGAACCTTCGTCATTTATTGTTGCTGCAACTTCTTTATGAGCTGGTATATCTTCTATAACAAACAAATCTTCTCTATCTTCTTCAACAGTCTGCTCTTCTTTACGCTTGCGTCTGCGCATTGCATAAACCCCACCTGCTCCTAACAGCAATGCAGTTACCACCGCTACTATACCTGAAATTATAAGCCAATTGTTACCCTTTTCTTCTACCTGCGCTGGTTTGGCCTGTTCTTGTTTTGCATAGTCTACAGGTACAACTGTCACTTGTCCATTTGTAAAGTTACCATTGGCATCTGCTTGTAGGCCTGCTGCCGTTGCAATTGCTTGTCTAAATGCATTCACATCCATATTGCGTTTAAACAGAGTTTCTTCATCTACCCATACAACGACATTTGTGTTCGTTAATTCTGGATGTTTAGTAATTGTTTCGACTGTTTTATCAATCTCATAGTTTTCTGTTGTGTTGCTGTTGTCTTGATTGTATAATACGTTTCCTTCTGCACCGTTGTTATTATAATTGGGAACTTCACCGTTTGCGGCAATGCCGGCTTCCGTTGTAGCACCGCCGTTCTCCGTTGCAGTGGACCGTTCTTTTTGGTCTTGCTTGCTGCGAAGCATGCTTTTATCGCCGTATGTTTCCGTTTGTCTTGTAACTTCATCATAATTCACTTTCACACTTGTATTTACATGAAAGTTATTCAATTGGAATAAGTTAACAAGCGTTTCAGAAATATTTTGTCTCAGGCGCTCCTCAATTTGTTTTTGCATCACCAATTCTTTTTCAAAAGAGGAAGAGGCATTTTGTGCCACGTCTGCCGACTTGGAGATAACGCCTTTTTTACTATCAATAATGCTAACATCTTCTGCTTTCACGCCAGGTACTGCAGCGCTGACCATATATTGAATACCAAGAATTTGTTCCTGTGTGAGACCCTGATTACCACGAACACCGATTGTAACGGCAGCTGTTCCTCTCGGTGTTTTTTCATCAAAGATACTCTCTTTATCAGGTAAGGTAATTTGTACATTTGCGGTTTCAATAGAGTTAATGTTTTTTACAATGTCACTTTCTAGCTGTTTGCGAATACCAACAGTTTGCCTCATTTTTTTGTCTTGCTCACTAAGTCCGAGGGAGCTTTCTAATAAAATATCATCTCCGCCGGCACCATTGTTAGGTAGACCTAACTCACGCATACTAGCCCGTACCCATACTGCATCTTTATCAGGTACCTTAATAGAGCCGTCTTCTTGTAGCTGATAGTCAACACCTAATTTAGAAAGTTCGGCTAAAATTTCTTGCTGATCTGCTTCATTTAAATTTTTATATAAAACTGCGTAGTTATCCGGTAATGTGAAATACAATGAAACACTGGTCACAATCGCAAGGAGAACTGCGCCAATCACCATTTTGTGCCAAGATTTAAGACTCCCGGCTATTTCCTTCAGTTTCTCCATCAATTAGCCCATCCTTTTACAGTTGCGTATTCATTAGCTGCTTGTAGTTTTCAATTATATTATCGCGTACCAACGCAGCTGTTTTCATTTGACTTTCTGCCTTCATCTGTGAAATCAAAACTTGGCTCGCTTCTCCCTCACCCTTGGTAATTAAGTTATATGTTGCGACTTGATTTGCATTTTGTGTTTGTGTCATTTCATTTAAAAGAGAAAGAAATTGCTTACCTTCGTTTTCTACCGAAACAGACGGTGCTGACAAAGTAATGGGTTTAAAGTTTGTAATTTGATCTATACGCATGATATTCTCTCTTTCTATGCTCTTCCAATCTCCAAATCTTTATCGAGCATTTTTTTATTCGCATTCAAAACAGATGTGTTGGCTTCATACATCTTTTGCGCAATCATCGCATTTGTCATTTCAGCCGTTAAGTCAACGGTCGGATACCTTACATACCCTTCTGGATTGGCATGAGGATGTGTAGGTTCATATACAAGCCGTTCCGTTCGATCAACCGATATACTTTTGATATGCACACCTCTTCCTCCGTTTTCAAGCATACCGGAAAATTGTTGTGAGTCTTGCAAAACGACGCGCTGTCTAAAATATGGAGCTTCATTCGGCCCATTTGTTGTATTCATGTTCACAATATTATTAGACGTTACTTCCATCCATTTCTTTGCAGCGGTCAACCCAGAACCGCTTATATTTAAAGCATTAAACATATACATTTCCTACTTTCCGCGCGCAGCTTGATTAATAGCTTTTTGATTGTTGAGTGCCCCAACAGCTAAAGAATACAGATGATTTGTTTTCATTAATTCAATCATTTCATTCGTTGTATCTACACTGTTCCCATCTTGATTAACTTTAATATTGCTGGCCTGAATTTGGTACGGACGATTCATTTGCGACATGATGGGAATATGTCGTTCGTGCGTAGTTAAAAGTGCATTGCTGCGCTTTGTTTGTTGTACATTGTCCGCCTCGTTGAGCCTATCAATAAATGTTACATCTTTCGCTTTATAACCGGGCGTATTTGCGTTTGAAATATTACCCGAGATTACATCGCGTCTTGCTGTCAAATAACTCATGTAATTGTTGATTCCACCCACAAAATCCACAGCTCATATCTCCTTGCTCTTTTATATAAACTTTCCGTACGTAGAATTAGCTCGCCCTTTTGCATTCTCTGATAAAAGGATTTGTTCTAATAAATTTTGTTCTTCTTGCACTTTACATTTTGCTTCTTCTAGCAACAAAATAAGTTGCTGTGACAAAACTTCCCGTTTTTCTTGTTCAAGAGATAAAAACCACTGATTAAAGTGGTTCATTTTTTCTTGTAGTTTCTCGTAGGATACAATAATATTTCTTGAGTCATTAAAACAACTCAAGAAATCAAGATAGGGTTCATTGCTCTGCATGATGCAACGCCCCTTGGTATCCCTCTATTAATTGTTGAAGAACATAAATCATATCGTTAATTCCTTCTGCAGTTCTTGTCATTTTTATTTTGCTAAGTCCTGCTAAGATCCACTCATAAAGCGAAGTCAGATTTTTGTATAACTCCTCATCTGCATCAGGATTTAGCTGCAATGTGAGCTCTTCAAAAATATTCTCTAGCTTTTCAATTACTGCATCCGCTTCTTGAAAACGAAAATTATTTAAAAGCTCTCCTACATTACGAAACTCAGCAACACTTTTTTCATATATAAGGATTGTGTTTTTAATAGGGTTACTAGTCATAATGCTATTTTGCATATATCGTTGCCATGCTTGCATGTCGCTTCCTCCTCTTAGTCATCCTTGTCTGTCTTCGTCGCAGCCTTAATGTAATTCAGCTGTGTATTCAAAGCTGCCATCTGTTGCTCTAGCTTGGCGTACTTTGCAATAATTGCATCTTGTCTAGAGCGGTTTAATTCATCTATTTTAGTAATTTGCTTATTAATTTTTTGCAGTTCTTCATCATAACTCTTAATTTTACTACCAATACTACCTGTTTCCCCAAACACTTTATCCAGTTGTTTTTCAAGGTGTTTACCAAGTCCATTTACACTAAAGAAAAAAGCTTTCGCACCGTCAGGGTCTTTCTTAAAAGCATCTTGCAGCTTTGTAGTATCTATAGTAATACGTCCTGTTTTATCCATTTGAATACCATAAGAAGATGCATATTTACCATTTACCTGAAATGTACCGATTGTCCCTAGCGCCTTGCTTGTTGTTAACACTGCATTAGATCCTTGCAATACGCCACCTTCACCGCCGTATGTACCAAGCTTACTAATGGCATTATTATACTCATTACTCATTGCCTGAATAATAGAAACAGAATCATTTACAGAAGAGTCACCTACGTTCACTGTTACCGGTGTATTAGCCGGCGTCGGAGTAGTTAATGTGATGCTAACACCAGGTAATATGTTTTCCACTGTATTAGAAGCATTTGTTAGAGATACACCGTTAATAGAGTACTCTGCATCCTGCGCTTCTATAATATTTTTAAATGCATTGCTACCGTCTACAATGCCAATATCTTGCCATAGTGACCCTGTACCTGATTCTATTGTAATAGCTGACGCTACACCTGAATTTTTGGCAGTCATATAAAGACGATCTCCGGTGGCATCTTTAATCGTATATACAGATACACCATAGTCCCCGCCATTAATTTTGTCAATAAGCTGCTTATATGTCATACCTGCATCAATAACTATATCTTTTCCATTTAATTTAACACCCGTTGCTGAGGTCACTGTCGCTGCCAAATTAATTGCTGTTCCTCCACCAACTTGATGACGCGTTGCTAATTTTGCAACTTCAATCTTATAAGAGCCGCTAATTGCACTCGCTCCTGCTTTTACGTCCACATATCCAGCAGTAGACAGCGTGACCGCTTTTTCACTACCAGTAAAAGATGCAACTTTCCGCACTGCCTGTATAAGTGATGAAAAGTCATTTTGAAAGTTGCTGTACGTTTGCTTGTTTGTTGTCGCTGTATTTTTCTGGCGAAGCATGGGGCTTTTTCTTGCTTCTAACGCTTGCAGCTCCATTTCTACAAGATCAGCTGTGTTAATAAGGTTATTACCAAGACCCCATATTTGGGTTCCGTTTGAACCATATGCTGTAACTGTACCGGCCACTATTCATTCCTCCTACATATAATTCAATATACTTACTTTGTTCATCATGCTAACAGCCTGGAGCGTCGCTTGATACGTTGCATTCATATACGATAAATCTGAAATCGCTTCTGCCATATCAATATTTTCTACCGCAGAGCGGCTTTCCTCCAATGCGATTTTTTGTGTACCTAAAATATCGGAGAAGCTTTGAATCGTACTGCCTATTGCTCCGACTTCAGTAATTGCATTAATCACATTGTCTGTATTTCGTCTGTTTTCTGTGAGTGCCGTCTGTAAACCAGCCATATCATTTGTATTTAGTTTTTCATAGATAGTTTCCAAGGTTCGAAGTGCCGGGGTAATCACTTTATTACCACTTTGAAATACTGTGACATCATATCCTTCATTTAGTTTCCAAGTCACACTTTGATCATCACCTTGGTACGCACCATTATCATCATAGGGAGCCGTCTCTGTTTTACTCCCTCCAAAAATATAGCGTCCATCGTATTGCGTATTGCCTAAATACTTGACCTGTTTAATTAAGCTGGCCACTTCATGCGCAATTGCTTTTTTATCTTCGGGAGATTGCGTTCCATTGAGTGCCTGAAGTACGAGTGTATTAGTGCGATCTAAAGCTTGTTGTAAATTACTGAGTGCACCTTCTGTGTTAGATAACACATTCTTCACATCCGTAATATCTTTTTCCATTTGTTCAATATGTCTAAGTGCATGCCCAATCGCCAAAGTTTTTCCCGCCGCTAGCGGGTCATCACTCGGTCGTAAGTATTTCTTACCCGATGATACCCTTTGTTGGTTTTCAGCTACACTTGTTTGCACGCGCATAATCTCATGTTTTGTCCAGTTGGCATGTTGAAATGTTGAAATTCTCATTGTCTATTCCTACCTTTATGAAAGTATGCCAAATAACGTGTCATATAGCTCGTCAATCACGCGAATGGCTTTCGAATTGGCTGTAAAATAGTTTTGATACATCATTAAATTGACCATTTCTTCGTCGAGATTCACGCCTTCTACGCTGCGTTTATCTTTATCAATTCCTTGTAATACTTCCTCATGTATAGTATGATGCGATATTGCTGTGTTCGTGTCCGTTGCAATTTTTACACTCAACTGATCCATTGCTTTTTGGTATGTGATACCTAATGGGCTGGTTGTATTTTTCAATTGTGCAATTTGCTCCGCTTTTTCAGCACTCATCACGAGGGAAAACGCATTGCTTACAAAAGCCGAATTCACTTGTAATAAATTCCCCTTATTTTCGAAAAATACTTGTCCTGCGATGTCGTTCACTTTTTGCGTAAGATTAGTTGAGAAAGTTTCCAACTCTTCTAAATACACAGAAGTACGTTTATCCAATTCTTCCGCCGCTTTTATACGACCGCCTTGTAGCGGAGCAGGCATACCGTTTAATTGTAATGTTCCGTTTTCTAGTGTTAATGAAACAGCATCTGTACCCGAAACAACAACCATACCACCCACTCTGATTGTAGAAATATTAGGATTTAAAGATTCATAACCAATTTCCACCTGCGCGTACGTTGATAACTCACTAATTAATTGATCTCGTTCATTTAGCAGTTGATTTGAAACAGATGAAGCGTCTGCAATTCTTTTATTTATATTTGTTAGTTGCCCTGCAATTCTATTAAAAGCTTGTACAGAAGCTTTTAAATCCTCTTGTGCCTGTGCTTTTGCAGTGCGTAAATCAGCTGCAACACGATTCAATTCAGACGCAAACTTTACACCTTCAGAAACAACAGTTTGATAATACGTAGGCTGTGTAGGATTTTTAGATACTTCGTGCCAAGCTTGCAAAAAACGATCAATACGTGTTGACAGCCCATTATCACCTGAAGCATGAAACATGCTTTCAACATTCATCAGACCGGTTTTCATATATTCGTAATACGAAACCGCAGACAGCTGCTTATTGTATTGTCCGGTTTTAATGTCATCTACAACTCTCTCAATACCAAGTACCTTTACACCATGACCCGGACTTCCTGGTACAGCACCAAAAGCGTTCATATTAACTTTTTGCCTCACATAGTGGTCACTTTGCAGATTGGTGATATTTTGCTTTGTTGTAGAAATACCTAGCTGTGCCGCCAACAAGCCAGATAGCGATGTATTATATTCACTAAGCCTCATATCCTCTAAACCTCCTCTTACAATAATTCATTTACGAATAGTTGCGAATTATGATGTTGTTCCATATGCATGTCAGAAATACAATCAACAATGTTCTCTGTAATAGAAATTTGCAATTGTAATGCATATTGGTTTCGCTTTAAAACTTGTCTTGCATTCTGTTCTTCGCGTCGAATTTCTGCCACTAACGCTTCCACATACTCACGTTCTGAGGATGTGAGCATGACCTCCTCAACACTGCCACTGGGTAATAAACTTGCAATCTCTGCTTCTTTTTGTTGTAGTTCCTCTAGCAACTTCATCACTTGCATTTGAAGCGGCTGCATATCCTTAACTTTCTTTTCAATCAATAGCATATGTACTTGGTTTCCTACACTTGTGATCTCTTTATATGTGCTACCAATGCTTTTCATACAACTAATAAAACGCTCATACATATGTATCCCTCTTTTCTTTATAAGACTACGTTCACAATCAATCCGTGAATTTCCCCAATTTTATTAAGGGTTTCTAAGTGCCCGGTTTTTGTGTTAATTAAATTCATAACATCTTCTAATTCATTCATTTCAGCTTCTACTCGTTTTACAACTGTCATTTTTTGTGCATATCCGTATTTTGGATGCCTCGACATAACATCTTGATACTGCATCAGATGATCCACATAAAAGTTTAAAAATGATTTTACGGCATCTTTGTACTCCATTACGTTATCAATTGTTAACTCTACCTGGATTTTTTCTTTTATATGTTCAATCCCTTGTAAAAGCTCTTCCATTTTATGGGCGGCATCTTCATTTTGGGCGCCCTCATGAAGGACTTTATAAAAGTTGGGCGACAGTGCATTACCTTCTTTTGACGGTGTCAAAGTAGAAACGGGATTAATAAACGCTGGATTCAGCGAAACGGAACGCATCATACGTATATCCCCTTTACAGCATTATATTCTTATTTATATTTATTTTCGGAAAAAACGATGTATATAGGTATAACGACATTTGGATGGGTAGGTCCCAACTATCACTAGTTCTATTTAAGTATAACAGTTTATTTTTTAAAACAATATATTTTTCTATCAATTTTATATAATATAAAAATGTTTTTACATATAAATTTTACTATTTTTCACTTTTTATTTCCATTGTAATTTTAAATACTTAAATTTATCGTTTTATTTTGTTGCAAATATGTTAAAATTTTGATTGAGGTGGCTTGATAATGAATCTTTTTGTTTGTGGATCTAACCAATTGACAAGTGCGGATAAGAAAGTGATTCAAACTTTCTTAAGACAATACGCACCAAAACATTCCATTCATGTTTTATGCTATAAATCTATTGAAAATGAAGTGTTACGTTTCTTTCTTGAAAATGAGACATATGCACCTCATTTGCATATATATACTTTTCAACCTTTCGCTAATACGACTGCCTGGTTTCAGGATATGGTTTCACACTTTCTGTCATTAGGAGCACATTATACATCCTTTAATCATGCACGGATTCCTTTGTACCGCTCTGACTATGTGCAGTATACCCGAAACCTTGTTAAACAAGTCGATTTGGTTATATGTTTTTATAATGGAGATACACATAAGTCTGTTATCGCTGCAGATATTGCAAAAGAAAACGGAATAGATACTTTTATTTGCGATTTACCAGGAGAACATACCGAGCGTGCCAACCGGCAGCTTGAACGTATGCTTCGCTTACTGTAGATTGTATCTAATTGCAGAAAGGACATACCGCTGTGCACAACATAACATCTGAAGAACGCGCATATCTTACATTTTGCCATCGTCTGAAAACAATGCGAGGAATTGATCTTTCTCTCTACAAACAAGATCGCATGAAGCGTCGCGTGGATTCATTTTTACTCCGGCAAGGCTTTCAAACATATGAAGCTTTTTTACAAGTGCTTAACTCTGAACTGTTCAATACATTTGTTGATTATCTAACGATACATGTGTCTAGTTTTTTTCGAAATTACGTAAGATGGACAATTCTACAGCAAGATATACTACCATTGCTATCAACAGGCTACACTCCTCTTAAAGTTTGGAGTGCAGCTTGTTCTTCAGGTGAAGAGCCTTATACATTAGCAATGATTTTAGAGCATATGCGGTTGTCGTATCATATACACGCGACCGATATTGATCCCCACATTATAAAGGCAGCCAAAACAGGTGTGTACCATGAGCGTTCTATAAGTGAAGTTCCCGCTTTGTTCAGAGATACATATTTCACCAAACAAGACGATTCGTATATGATAAACAAAACATTGCAAAAACAGATTTCCTTTGAACAGCATGACTTACTTACTGACACCTTTTCGCAGAAATACGATTTAATTGTATGCCGAAACGTGATGATTTACTTTACCGAAGAAGCACGCAATATGGTATATCAAAAATTTAGCAATGCTCTAAGGCCCGGCGGTGTGCTGTTTGTCGGCAGCACTGAACAAATTTTATCTCCAGAAAAGTATCAATTCAAAATTATTCAGCCGTTTTTTTATCAAAAAATATAAAAAGGTGTCTCTCATACATATATGTGAGACACCTTTTCATTTTAAACCACATGATTTAATGCAGTTTATAATTTTCAAGCATTCCCGCAAGATCACGAGATATTTTTTGTGAAGAAGCAGCCTCCTTCTCCATATGCATCACAGTCTGCTTCTGGTCAGTTGCTTGTTTTGCGATATAATTTGTTTCCTCTGCGTATTGTGTAGATAGTGCCACAACTTCAACCAGCGTATCTGTCACAGCTTCAGCCCCCGCCGACATTTCCTCTGTAGAAGCCGAAACTTCAGCCATCTCTTCGGAAATAATAGTAATATTGCGGACAATTTCTCCTATTTCAGCCCCAGCTCTTGTTATCATATCTCGTCCTTTGCTTGTTTCTGCAACACCTGTTTCAACCCATTTTCCCGCTTGTTGAATATCTTCATAAATACGTGAAATCAACACTTGAATCTCAGTTGTTTCGCTTTTTGATTGCTCCGCAAGTTTTCTCACTTCTTGTGCTACCACCGCAAAACCTCTACCATGCTCTCCTGCACGTGCAGCTTCAATCGATGCATTTAATGCCAGTAGATTCGTTTGTTCAGCAATGCTATGAATCGTTTTTACTACTTTTTCAATTTGCTTAGAATTTTGAGACAAATTTTGAATGGCAGCAGAAGTTTGTTCTACTACATCATCAATAACTTGTACTTGTTTCACAGAATCTTCAATGTTCTTCATGCTCGAGTGCGCCTGATTGGTTACATTCGCTGTTGTACTGGCTACGTTTGTCGCAGCGGCGGAAACACGATGTACACTTTCCGTTATATCTTGTAGCGCAACGAGACTGCGATTCATACGCTCTGCTTGTTTGATTAAATTGGTGGAAATGACCGTTAGAGACGATTCTTGTTCTACAACTGTTGCAGCCACTTCATTTGAGCTCATCATTACGTTTGCCGATTCAACTGATACTCGTTCTGATACATTTCGAATATGAAGCATCATCTGCCGCAGCCCCTCTATACAAGCGTTAAAACCTTGTACAACATCACCGATTTCATCTTTTTTACTGTACTGAAGCTGAAAAGATAAATCTCCGGAGTTTCTGGCGAATTCCTGTAACCGCTCAGCAACTGTATGCAACGGACGTAATGATCGTCGAATTGTTATGTAATTAACTGCAATTAACACAATACTAGTAATGATTAAAAGTGCGCCTGTTACAGCTTCAACCTGTAACTTTGCACGATTAATTGTCCGAATCTCATCATTTAGCTTTTTTTCGACTGATATTTTTTGGGCGTTTGCTAAATCAACGCTAGTACTGATGACCTCCATCGCTTGATTGGCTTTAATAAAGCCTTGAAGTCGATCTTGCTCTTTTGTCAACAGGAGTACCTGCTCTTCCCCCTGCTGAATTTTAATTTGTAATTGCTGCAAAAAATTTGTTTTAAACTTACTTTTTTGTATGTCGCTCATGCTACGTTTTACAGCACTATAACCTTTAGTTGCTTCTTGCAATTTATCTATTAGCTTCGGTGCAGCTTCTTCACTGGCATTTGGATCATACCAAAAGCTACCGCGCACTGCTGATGTAATAGAAACTAGCTCAAAACGCACTTCATCATATAACCTAATGGTTTGACCAGCTTGCGTAATTATATTTTCCCGCTTTGCTTCATATGTACCAACTATATACGACGCAAAAAGAAATAAAACAAGCAATAATACGATGAAAAAAGAATTTAAGATTGTAATTTTTTTAACCAGTTTCATAGTAAGCTCCCTATTTTGTAATAAATACATATATGATAAAAATAAGAAAAAAGATTACTATGATCCCTCCGACAAATATGAATGATTGTACAGACTTGCTTGTATATTCTTTTACAAACATACTCATTACTGATTCCATTACCGCTCGCATCCAAATAAAATTAACATGATTCTGTTCTTCGGCCTCTATACCCGTACGCTTGTACATCTGTTGCAATAATTCAGTTAATTCCGTTATGTGCTCTTGTAAGGTTTCCAGTAACTGCTGAAACTTCAGCGAGGAGACATCCTTCTCTTCTGTTATACACAACTCGGGTAAAGTCGGAATCTGCACTGTTATCATTTCATTTTCATTCACAAGGACTTGCATCGTAATCTTATACCCATCTTCATCCAATAGGGGTATGTTTTGAACACGTGCGTTGTAAATCAACTGTCCTAAGAGTACATTTGTTTCATCTATACTTCCCTGAATTTCTGTTTCTTTCCTATGTTGCTGTAGTGCTTGTAACATATTTATATAAACGAGTCTTGCTTCTTGTACAGCTGCAAGACCCTCTGAAAGGCTCGTAATCGTAACAACTGGAGATCCTGTTGTTGGTCCAAACACCATGTGCACGGTTTCTTTCATAATTTGAGGTGGTTTAGCGTTCTGTACATTTCCACTTGTTGAAGAATGCGGACGTGAGGTTGGTACATCGAAAGAAATTTTCACGTTCCTTCACTCCATCCTTCCCCACTCTATACTACCGCGGATTACAAAAAACAAGACAAAACCACCGACGATATATAAAATGGACTTAGGCAACTCCGCTGTAGTGGCAGAGGACGATCTGTTTTCATTCTGTATTTGATTCTTTCTCTCCCTCACCGTTGCTATTTGCTGATCTTTATTGGTAGCTGGTACAAACGATTTTTTCACCTCTGAAACAAAAGGATCTTCACTCTTCACAACCTCTAACAATTCTGGGGTTTCCGGTTGCAATTCTATCTGAGGTCCTTTTACCGGTTTGTTTTCCTCCGGGGGCACTTCTTGAGATGGTACCTCCTCTGCATGGTCATGAACAATCAGCTTCCCTTCCTCTTCATATACATTACCCGCTACATCAACAGCGCGTAAAACAAGGTGGTATTCACCTATATCTTCTTTCGTAAATGTATAAGTTGTAACCCAAGAACCTTGCTCTTCTTTTAAACACAAAATGGTCTGCTCTTCTCCACCTGTCACCACAGCAGAGACTTCCTGTAAACCAGATTCGTTGTCCGCTACCGTTTCTAAACGGAGTGCATTGCCAACTGTAGCTTCTAGCGTATTTGGTGCTGTAATAATCGGAGGTATTTCGTCTATTAATTCCGGTTCATCGGATTTTACAAATGCATTGATGGTTTTTCTTTTCCATTCCTGTGTATAGTAGTACAATTCTAGATTCCATTGCCCCTCGCTATCATAAGGTCCTATCTCATATATAGCACTCCAGCTGCCGTTCTTTTGCTGTACAAGTTCCAACAATCTCTGTTGCTTTACATCGCTTGTCAATTCGCTGGGATGTAGCGCCGCCGATACTGCGCGAGATGAGATGTCCTCGGAAAATATTACTGTTATGTTTACTGAATCTCCAGTGTGTACGTCTTGATCGGAAACTTGAATTTGCACATCTTCTTCTGCTGATTTCATTATGTCGTATTGGCAAAGATGAGAGACTTGTACTATCTCCGACGGCTGTAACAGGGCTGTAAACAAAGTAAAGGCAAGAAAAAACTTCATAGCGTTTTCGTCACCCTTACACCAAAATATCCATTCACATTAACTAACTCACCAAATCCAATAAGAATACCGTTTGCCATGATTTGAATCGGATCTTCTACCTCTTCTTCTAAAGATACAACTTCTTTATCCGTCAGCTTTAGAATTTCATCAATGGTTTTTGTTGTACTACCAAATATAAACTCAAGCCGTACTTCAACATTGCTTAATGTTTCATCTGACATAAGGCCTGTAACAATGCGTTCTTGTGATACAAAATTTTCTAATTGAACGGTTTCTATGACTTCGACCGCAGTAGTTGCGTCAGGCGCTTCAAAGTCTTCCGTATAAGAGGATAGTTTGCCAATCATTACTCGTGCTTCATGTAACGGTAAAAATTGATACATGGTAGAACGAATTAATTCCCCAATCTCTAATTCAAAAGTAATCTGCACTAAACCATCTTTAGCTGCCTCTTTAGGAAACTGATTCAATTCTTCTGCCAATGTTACCACTTTTAAAACAGGTGGTGTAATATCCACAACGTCACCAAACAACTCCGACATGGATGTAGCAGCATGTCCCATCATTTGATTCATGACTTCTTGTGTAGCGCTCAATTCAAATTCTGTAAGCTCTTTACCTTCCTCAATATCCCCTGTTCCCATCATCATTAAATCAACCATCACTAATGCTACTTCTTTAGATAACACAAATACATTTTGATGGTTAACAGCATGAATGAAATCTACATTCAGCACAACAAAAGGAATAAGTTGTTCGTCATACGCATGTGCAGAAATAACATCTACCGCTGGTACACTAATATGCACTTTTTGATTTAAAAGCGTAGATAACACCGTGGAAGCTGAACCAATAGAAATGTTTGCAATCTCACCAAGCGCATCTCTTTCATATTGACTGAGTGCTGGAATTGATGGCGTTTCGCTCGTTTTATTAGTTTCACCGGATAGTGCATAAAGTTTATGAATCATTTTTTTGGCGTTCTCTAGTGATACAATTTGCACAAGCTTTGACTTGACAAGATTATCAATTGTTAAATTAAATGCTACACGAATGAAAACATTGCTGCCCTCTATGCCTGGATTTTTTTCTAGTTCTTCAATCAATTTCACCACTTGAATTGTAGGAGGTGACATATCAACCGTTTCTTGGAAAAACTCTGACATGGAAGTAGCCGCAAAGCCCATCATTTGATTCATAGCCTCTTGTACTGCGCTAAGCTCCAATTCAGTCAATTCTTTTCCTTTGATATCACCATCCCCCATCATCATTAAATCAGCAATGGCTAGCGCTACGTTTTGATTCATAACCAACAGGTTGTCCATATCCAACCCTTTCGTGAAATGAATATTAAGGACAACATGAGGAATTTCAACATCTCGATTATCTATCAAGCTAACTACATCTACTTGCGGGGCTGTAATGGTAACCGTTTTATTTAAAAGTGTAGACAAAATAGTGGAAGCTGAACCGAACGATATATTGGCAATTTCCCCTAAAATATCCTTCTCTTCTTGGCTTAATATATGGGCGTATGTGTTATCTACTTCATCTGCCAATATATCTTGCTTCTGATCATAGACCATAATGACGTCTCTCCTGTCATAGTACCTGTAAAATTATATTACTGATTTAAAATGTCCCTCGCTCACGCTAAGGGACATCTTCTTAAAAACTGTCCGGATTTAAGATTAAGACAACTTTACCGTCTCCTAAAATCGTTGCGCCGGAAAAATATGCAGAGCTATCTGCGAAGAAATCTCCTAGTGACTTTAATACAATTTCACGCTGTCCGATAATATTTTTCACAATGAGTCCGTACACTCTTCTGGCATTTTTTACAATTAACACTGGAACCATTTTCTCTTCCTTATTTTGTAGTAAAAAACCTTTTTCACCTTCTCCAAAAACAGCACCCAGATCTATAATCTCAATAATTTGATCTCGGTAATTTAAAACATCTCGTCCTTGTAATATTTGAATATCTTCCTTTTGAATACGTACGGCTTCTACGATATTGCCTAGAGGTATTGCATAGCGTGTTTGCTCTGTTTGGATAAGCATGGATTGAATAATAGATAGAGTAAGAGGTAATTCAATTCTGAATGTACTTCCTTTCCCCTCTTCAGAATCAATTAGAAGTTGCCCCCCTAATGAGTGAATCGTATGCTTTACGACATCTAGCCCAACCCCTCGTCCTGACAAATCAGAAACTACTTCAGCTGTGCTAAATCCAGGGCGTAAAATCAATTCGTAAATTTCGCGTTCAGATAGTTTTGCACCTTCTGTTTCTGAAATGATACCTTTGCTGATTGCACGTTGCAGCACTTTCGCTTTGTGAATACCGCGGCCATCCTCCGAGATTTGAATCATAACGTGATTGCCACTGTGAAAAGCTTCTAACGTAAGCTTACCAGTCTCTGGCTTTCCGACTTTTTGTCGTTCTTCAACAGTTTCAATACCATGATCAACTGCATTGCGAACAAGATGTACAAGAGAATCACCAATCTCGTCAATTACAATCTTATCTACTTCCGTTTCTTCTCCGATAATCTCTAAATCTATCTTTTTACCTAAGTCCTTTGCTAGGGAACGAACCATGCGAGGAAAACGTTTGAATACCGTTTCAATTGGAACCATGCGCATATTCAAAAGTAGGTTTTGGATGTCTTTTGAAATATCTCCAAGTCGATTTAGGTGCTCTAATAATTCTTTATTTTGGATGGCATGTGCTAATTCATCTATACGTCCTCTTTCAATTACACTTTCTTCAAACATATTCATCAGTTTTTCAATTCTCTCAAGCGGAACACGGATAGAACGGCTCTCGACTTTAGTACTAATGGTTTGTGTCGCTTTTTCTTGCACATCAACAACTTTTTCTTCCTTTTTTTCTGGCACAATAATATCAATCTTTTCAACGTCAGAAATGTCTAACAAAATCTCTTTAATATCATCAACTGTTTTTTCTGTCGCATACTCCAGCATAAGATAATTTCCGAACTCATCCGCTTCAATGCACTCCAAATCCGGAACTGTTTTAACAATATTTCCATGTCCTCTCAACGCTTCCATGCACATAACCGCGCGAACTGCTTTCAGCATCGCATCTTCACGAATCCATATGTGAATTTGCAAAGCGTCTCCTTCTTTCTGTGTAGCTGTATCTTCTGATATAACCAATTCTTCTAAGGTTGTTCCGGAGAGGATGGCTTCAATTTTATTCGTTGTTTGCCTGGCATCTATATTTCCCCATCCACCAGCCTGTACATCTGCAACCATTTCCTCTAAATTATCTATACATTCAAATATAATATCTATAATTGCAGGCGTTACCGGTAAATTACCGCTTCTTACTTCATCTAATACATTTTCCATCTTATGTGTTAAATCAGCCATTTCAGTGTACCCCATTGTTGCTGACATACCTTTAAAAGTATGAGCAGAGCGGAATATTTCACTAACAACAGCTAGATTTGCAGGATTATTTTCAAGCACTAAAACATTTTCATTTAACGCCTGTAAATGCTCCTGTGACTCTTCAAAGAAAATATTTAATAAATCATTATCCATCCCAAGATCACCTTTTTCTTTGTTATCCAAAAAAGCACCTGAACACATTCATACAATATCCGGACTGTTTTTGAGATGGTTCAGGTACTTTATATAATTAATTTGTGTTTCCTTTTAATTGGCTACTTTTGTCAGTGCTTCGATTACACGATCAGCTTGAAACGGCTTTACGATGAAATCTTTCGCACCATTTTTAATCGCATCTAATACCATTGCCTGCTGCCCCATTGCAGAACAAATCACTACTTTCGCATTTGGATCTATCTTCATGATCTCCTTTAATGCTTCAAGGCCATCCATTTCAGGCATTGTAATATCGAGCGTAACAATATCAGGTTGCAACTCTTTATATTTTTGAATTGCTTCTAGACCATTTTGTGCTTCACCAATTACTTCAAAGCTTTCTTGCCCTTTTAATAGATTTTTAATCATTGTTCTCATAAACATCGCATCGTCTACTACCAAAATCTTATGTGCCATATGTATACGCTCCTTTAAATTCTATATTATTACCTGTCGAATAATTATTTAGATTTTAATAATTCCATACTAATTATATATATTTTTATATTATATAAGCAAGATGTATTGTTTGTTTTTTTTGTTTTTTGTTTTTATATCAAAAAATAAATTTTTTCTTTTGTTTTGAAACTCTATCCATGTTTGCTTCAAGCTTGCATATCTATTTCTTATAGTTGATATAAATCATTACATTTTACAACCATAGATTTGTATCAAATTTAACGAATTGTTTATTTGCAGTCTAAAAAAAACAAAGCCCGAAATTGGGCTTTGTTTAATGAGAAGACACTCCCTGTATACCATGTCCTGTGTTTGATTTAACAAGAATTTCATCAAACTTCGCTTCATTTTCTTTTTTGGAGGAGAGAACTGTACCAAGAAAAGCTGCTAAAAACCCAAGTGGAATTGAAATGATACCTGGGTTCGTTAAGGTGATGAGAGGTTCTCCCACAAAAATTGCTTTTCCTACTTCAGGATTCCATACATTAGGACTAATTGCTACAAGAACAATAGCGGAAATTAGCCCCGTCAACATACCTGCGATAGCGCCAGTTGTATTAAAACGTTTCCAATAAATAGTGAATAAAATAACCGGTAAATTTGCACTAGCCGCGACGGCAAAAGCCAACGCCACAAGAAACGCAACATTTAAGGTTTGTGCAAACAGTGCAAGGATAACAGATAAGATTGCTACTCCGATTGCAGCATAGCGTGCCATAGATACCTGTTCCTTTTCCGTTGCCTTTCCTTTTCGTAAAATTTCATTATAAAAATCATGCGCAAATGCGGAAGCGGCAGTTAAAACAAGTCCAGCAACAACCGCCAAAATGGTAGCAAACGCAACTGCCGATACAAAGGCAAATAATAAATTTCCACCCAGCTCCTGTGCCAATAAAGGTGCTGCCATATTTCCAGCCGGATTCGCTTTAATGATCTCAGCATTTCCAACAAATGCAGCTGCTCCAAACCCTAAGAAAATTGTCATAATATAAAAAGCACCAATCATCCAAGTTGCATAAACCACAGATTGACGAGCCGTCTTTGCATCACGTACTGTGAAAAAACGAACTAAAATATGAGGAAGTCCAGCTGTTCCCAATACCAATGCTAAATTAAGCGATAACGTATCCAAACCATTTTTATATTTCACGCCAGGATTTAAAAATGTCTCTTTCAGCGGTGTAGCTGTTTTCATTTGAGCAAACATCTCTGTCACACTAAAGCCGAACTTTGCAAATACAATAATAGATATGATTAACGTACCGCCCATCAACAGCACAGCCTTTACAATTTGAACCCAGCTCGTAGCTGTCATGCCGCCAAAAATAACGTACACCGTCATTAATGTTCCCACGATTAAAACAGATGTGGTATACTCGATTCCCAATAACAGCTTGATTAAGGCGCCAGCTCCAACTAACTGCGCAATCATATAAAAAATAGAGATTGTCATTGTGTTCAGAGCCGCTACACCTCGTACCTTACGCTGTTCAAATCGAGCTGCAATCATGTCCGCAAGTGTAAATTTCCCTAAGTTTCGAAGCGGTTCTGCAACTAAATATAAGACAACTAGATATGCTACAAGAAAGCCAATACTGTAAAAAAAACCATCAAATCCCGTCAATGCTATTGCACCCGCAATACCTAGAAAGGAGGCAGCTGACATATAGTCCCCGGCGATAGCCAAACCATTTTGCCAACCTGTTAAGCCCCCGCCTGCTGTATAAAAGTCGTTGGCATTTTTCGTTTTTTTAGATGCATAATATGTAATAACAAGTGTTCCCAATACAATAACCAAAAAGAGTGCAAATGCAGTTCCGTTCAACCTTACTCCCTCCCTTTTTCTAAGCTTGCTAAAATACGATCTGACATTTTATCAAAAGATGTAGCCTTTTTGCTGTAAATCATACATAGTGCCCAGGTCATGATAAATTGAGCAAAAGCAAATACCCAGGCCCACGTAATATCTCCTAAAGCCGATGTATTTAAAATTTTTGAATACGACGTCATAAGCGGTAAGGCGATGTAAAAACAAAAGAAAAATAATGACATTGGAATAATAAATCTTTTCTTAGCCTGTAAAAGCCGTTGGAAATCAGCAGAGTTCGCCACAGCAGTATAATTCACTTCTTTCTTTATTTGTTTGGCATGTTGGTTCATTTCTATAACCCCCTATCAAATTAGTTAAAATATTCTGAAACTTAAGTTCATTTTATGTAATTTGTCCCATTAATGGAAGCTGTTTCTTTAGACAAATTTTGCTAGTTTGATTGATTTTAGTAATATAACTTACTGATAAAACAAAAGCTTTTACCTATCTATGTGTATGTAATTTTGCATTGTCGTTTTTCTATTCTTATGTAGCAGTTATTATTTATACATTTTAAAGTAATAAAAGTACACGCTTAAATTCCGACAAATATGTACATTTTTCTGAGAATAAAGAAAATATGTCTTATGCGGATATAGTCATATTTTTCGAAAAATGAGCAACCTATTCTTACCGCTAACACTTTAGCGTACTCATAAAAAAACAACAGCTACATATGGCTGTCGTTTTATGAATTTGCTTCGCGTTCTATTTCTTCTGTTACGTGTTTTTCTCCAAAAATATGGCTTTTTTCAATAATGTGCTCCACTGCAAATACTGTAATAGCACCTCGTTGCACTTCCCCGATAATTAGACCTAAATTTGCATCATTTACCGCAAAGCTGATTTGCTGAGGGTGAATCAGTACACGCGGAGCCACAGATTTCACAGCTTCATACACCGGTACACGATCATGTACGTCACGTTGCAATTTGGTTGATAGCTTAATGATAATTTCTTGTTCGTTTACGTATGTACGATACATGTATCTCTCCCCTTAAATCATAAGTTCGATAGCTTTATAAGCAAAATGGATAGAATAGCCTACTAGTACAACCCCAGCCGCAGCCGTAACCCATCCCAGCATGCGCGGCTTTAGTAACATACGACCAAAATGAATGGAAAATGCTATATTTAAGTTCCACAAAACGATCCCTAAAATAATACAAAAACTGTACAATATCGCCTCCTGTTGGCTGACTCTTGTTAGTAGAGAACTAAGCGTGCTACCATAAACACCAAACCAAAAAATTAAGTTAATGGGATTGGAAAGGGCGATAAAGAACCCTGTCAAATAGGACTCCTTAACTCCTCCAATCTCTTCTTTTACATATTCCATCTCTCCCTTTGAAATTCCTTGTTTGATGCTCATAAAACCGAGATGAAACAACAAAAAAAATCCTACACCATACATGAATAATTGTACTGGTGTATATGTAAAGAAAGATGATAGACCGCAATAAATTAAAATCATAAATAGAAGATCTGCCGTCATGCCCCCAAGACCAACAGCCCAAGCATGCCAAAAGCCTTTCTCGATGCCCCTTTTCAACATTTCAATATTAATTGGGCCAACAGGTGCTGCCAAAGAAACCCCCAAAACGATTTGCTGCACAATTACCAAAAACATATGTCTTCCTTTCTTCTTCGTTTTACTATAATAAATGAAAGTTGTCCTACTTTTAGAACGTTGATATATGCCCTCTCTGCGCATAGCAACAACGCTCTCTCCACTTATACCTTGTCCTATTCAAAGAAATTTATGTAAGTATTCATATACAATTTCCATTGCACCTTATCTCATTATGGAACACACCCTGGATATCCTTTAAAGAGGCAGTATCCATATACATAAAAAGTGACCCTGCGCTGCAGGATCACTTTTTATGATGAAATGGACATTGCCCCATAATAGGTTTTATATCATCACCTATAAAATATTGTTTCCATTCCCGATGTTCGGGATCACCATAATGGCTAATATTTGGGTGCTTAGGCAGACCATCCCACTTCTCTACGCGCTCTCTTACCATTTGTCTAGAATAGGCGCCTTTGGGCATATTTCCTTCTAATCCCTCAAAAATCATGCGCGGTTGAAAGCCAATTACAAGACAATTTCCCAAATCTCTCGTTTTCCTTTGCTTATAAGCAGATGTATTGCCAAACGCAAAAATAGGTTCCCCGCCAAACGAAAACTCCCATAAATAGTGTTCTGGATTTTTAGGAATATGAGCAGGCCACGGATGTTCATCAGCTTCATGAAGATATTGAAGAATGTTCCAAAAGTAATTCCGATAATACTCTAGCGTCTTTTCCTCTTTTTCTGGCTCTACAAATACGAATAATCCTCTCCGTACAAGAGGTCTTTCCTTCATCAATTCCAAAAAAGCAAGCATGGTCACCGGCAATGTACTCCAATCATCATGTGTGATAAAAGAATAACGCAATTCATTCTTTTTTAATCCAGTCATACCAAAGTAACAAGGGAAAGTCGGATCCGAAACTACGTTCACAAACGTCATGAATTCATCACTCAGCCAGGAAGGCAGATTCTGCCCTTTCATAATACTGTTATTGTCAAGCAAATAAGATGTAGGTTGCATCATCTTCCTCCTTATGTATGGGTACAATTTAAGCATATTGATAAAGAGGAGACCTTATAACCATTTTGTATATTTGTATAGATAGTAACAAACACTACAACTGATATAAAAAGGAGGGCTTTTACATGAGCAGACCATTTAACGGATTCGAACAAGTTTCAATGAAAGTAGAAGCTGCGCAGCAAATGGTAGGATCCGCTACAGTTTCCTTGGACCCTGAGTTTTTAGAGCATGCAGCTACTGCTGTATCTGAAGCTCGTGCACAGCTCGAAAGTATGAAACAACAGGCTACAGAGCTTGACACATCTTTCTTACAAGAACAAGAAACAAAATTGGCCAGTGTGGAACATCAACTGCGCGAGGCCAACCATTAAAAGCATCCCCTGGGATGCTTTTAATGGTATTATGACAGCTGTTTTCCTAATTCTTTCAACTGTTCTCCTACTGTACACTGCTGGATACAATAAGAATGCGCATACAATTTTCCATACTCTTTGCGAAAATGGCGATTTATAAAACAACCAGTACAATATGTTTCAATAAGATTATGCACTTGTGAAATTAAGACTTTCTTACCCAGCTTTTTTCACTCCTCGCTTACAATAGAATGACTGTCAATTGCTGTTCCTTCGAGCGCTTGCTTTGCCAATTGATGTGCTTCTTTATTATTTTTTCGTGACAATGGCTCACATGTATACTTTAACTTTAAGGATTTCGCTACGTTTTCAATTCTATCCAAATACTTACTCAGTTCTTTTTCGTAACACGGCCACTCACCTGCTAACTGATTTAATACAACTTGTGAGTCACCCCGAAGTGTAACCGTTTGATATTTCACGCCCAGCTCCTCTAGTATGTATATGCCAAATTGCAAAGCTGCGTACTCTGCTTCATTATTATTTTCAATTTCTGTAATTTCTTTATTACGTCTCATTCGATAACTTTGACCATTTTGCGTATAGTACAAACTAACCCCTAATCCCGCTCGCTGTGTATGGGGTTCGTAACCGCCATCAAAATATAAAATAATATCATGTGGCTCTTCTTGTACTTTTTTCGTCAATTTTGCCGCCTCTTTTTTATTCCAATATGTTCCCATTTCATCATAAAATATAATCTCTTTTGTTCGACCCGTTTTTTCAAAATCATCGGCAAAACGAAGTGCTTCTTCTAAACGCATATAATCACTCTGCAGCACAAGTTGTGAACCGCTTTTGGTTTTATAGATCCATTCTAAACGAAACTTCATATGAGTCACTCCTTATCTCTACAAGTATCTTATATACAGGAAACTTGCCTTTCTTACATAATGACTGTGTTAAAGCCTGATGTTTCTAACTAGCACTTGTTGATTGGAGCCAAGGGGGGCGGACTCCTGCTAGAAAGGCGAGTCAAAGGGAGACACCCTGGAAAGCGAACCCTCGTAACAGAAATCAACAACGAACTTTAACAGAGCCTATATAATAAAACTGCTTGCTCTTCATAGTTTACATCATCTGAACTTTCCTATATGTATTTATTTATAGAATTGCTATAATGAGACTATTCCATACAAAACGCAGTTATACAATTATATATTATAAGCATAATTTAAAAACGACACTCTTTTTTAAACAGAAGTTAAGCGATTTTCTGCTACGTTTAGTGCCTAAAAGGAGCCGTGTTAGTCAGAACGTAAGCGTGTATCCTTGCGCTTTCGTTATACTAGCATGTTAGGAAAATTGTTTGTACTTATACATTATAGAAATGAGGAATCAACCATTGATTGAAGTATATATTGACGGTGCTACAAAAGGAAATCCGGGTCCCTCCGGTGCAGGTATTTTTATAAAAGGCATTGCAAATCCGGTTTTGCTTTCTATTCCACTTGGTGTCATGAGCAATCATGAAGCGGAATATCAAGCTTTACTAGCTGCATTAAAGTATTGTCTGTCTCATAACTATAAAGTGGTATCTTTTCGTACGGATTCGCAGCTTGTTGATCGCGCTATTGAAAAGCAGTTTGCTAAAAACAAAGCGTATGCCCCTTTGCTTGATGAAGCATTGCAGTTAATTGCACAATTTGATTTGTTTTTTATGAAGTGGATTCCAAGCTCACAAAATAAAGTTGCTGATGAACTAGCTCGAAAAGCGCTTCAAGGAGAAGAAAAATGAATAGATCAGTAATAGCACATGTTGGATTATTATTTGTTGCTCTTATTTGGGGAACCACCTTCATTATCGTACAAAACGCAATTTCAATAGTTGAACCGTTTACTTTCAATAGCATTCGTTTTTTACTGGCCGGTACAATTCTTGTAGTTGTTCTTTTCTGTAGACAACAACAAGAACGACAGCAACCAGTTGGTGGTGGAATAGTAGTAGGTCTTTTTTTATTTGCTGGCTATCTGTTTCAAACATTCGGTTTACTATATACCACCTCCTCGAAAGCCGGCTTTTTAACCGGTCTTAGCATTGTAATGATTCCTGTAATCTCCTTTGTATTTTTACGGCAAAAAACAGGATTGCTTGCCGTAATTGGTGTTATGATAGCTACCGTTGGTTTATTTTTACTCACGGCTGATCAAGCATTTACTTTAAATCAAGGCGATGTACTTGTGCTTTGTTGTGCGATTTCCTTTGCAGTACATATTTTGCTAAACGGCTACTATTCTAAACGGTATACACCACTTTTCCTAAGTACAGTGCAAATTTTGTCTGTAGGTATATTCTCCGGCATATGCGCTTTTTTGTTTGAAGACTGGCAACGAATACTATCGATAGATTTATGGCTTAATATGTCGTTTTTATTCGCTCTATTATTAACGGCTCTTTTTGCAACTGCGCTTGCCTTCTTCATTCAGACGGCTGCTCAAACTTATGTTTCTCCTACTAGAGTAGCCATTATCTTGGCAATGGAGCCTGTGTTTGCCGCTCTGACCGGTGTATTTATTGCGGGAGAAACGTTAACCACAGCTGCCATTGCAGGTTGTGCACTCATCTTGCTCGGTATGGTTTTTGCCGAATTACCAAGCAAACCACAAAAAAAAGCCAAAGCGGCTTAATAAAAGGTTGCAAAAGCACGTACATAGTTGCGTGCGCTTTTTTTATTTATAAGCTGTTCTTTTTGTAGTCTCTCTAATACTTCTATAAAATAACTGCCATCAAAACAAAACTGCTGTTTAAGCGTTGTTTCAATTGCAATATTAACCAGCTCATCTGATGCTGCTGTATACCCCTGTCCAAACGCGATAAACCCTAGTGCTTCTTTTGGGAGTTTAAAACCCTTTGTTTGTAAAAAAGCAATATATTCTTGTGTTGTCACTGTCTCCCCACCCTTACGTTCTCTCACATATATCATACCGTTTTTTATGAAAGGTGAACATAAAAAAGTACAGACGCCAGATGGTGAAATAGGAGATTTCCGAATGTTAACTTACGCTCGCTGGAAAAAGATTTCTTCACTAACATAATAAAAAGAGCGCGAATGCGCTCTTACGGCAAAATTTGTGTTACAAATTGATGATAGGGAGAGGTTTTAATATAAACGTGCCATTTTCGCTCTCCCGATTCAATTTTTGTATTCGGAGAGAAACGATAACGTTCCATACCATAGGTGACATGCATAAATCCGGTGTCATCGTATTGATACTTCGCTCGCAATACAACGCCTTTCATTTTCTCGCGTGAAACACGGGCAGGCTCATAGATGTTGCCGTTTTTTTCAAACAACACATATATAGCTTCACCATCTTTTAACCTTGCTTTCCCTTCCCATTTACTCCATGGGATACGCTGAGCATCATACGTAAGATATACGGTATCTTCATATACCATTTGCTTTAAATCTACAGGCTCTGTCAATAAAATAAGATTGGTTCCATTTTCTTTTGTATAATAACGTAGCCCTGCCATTACAAGTAGCACCATGAGTTGCATAGCAACAAGGACGATAAGAATAACACTCTTTTTCATCGTTTCTTCTCCTCTTTAAGAATTTGTTTTTCCTTCCGTGAAAGAAACAGATACAAGCCTGTCAGCAATATGGCACCAATCAAAAAGAAGGCTGATTTGGACATGTAAGAGAAGCCGAACTGAAAATACGCTGCAAACATGCTAACGATAAATAAACGCGACCCGACTGCTACTTTGTGTTGCTGTGCATGTGCGTAGCCATCAAGCAACATACTAACTGGATACAAAACAACAATTAGCAGTATCATCCACTCCGCCACGGTCTCATTGGTTATAAATAAAACAGGTAAAAACAAGAGCCATTCATATATCTTAAACGTACGCCATTTACGATGTACATATATAAGTAAAGCACCGACTGCTATGATATGAGTCATAATGACAAACGACTTCACTTCCACCGTCACGACTTCTGGCAACAACACATTAAACACATGATAGAAATATAGACTTATAAGAACAATTTTTTCACATACATCTATCTTTCTAACATAACTAAACAGTATGAGCAGTATTAAAACAAAAAATGGTATTGTACATTGCACAAGCTGCCCAGCTATGTTGGTTTCTTCATGCAGACTGACTGGCAGTAAAATACACCATTGCAAAATTAGAAGCAGTGCGCCTACTAAATCGTATCCCCATTGCTTCTCTTTATACATAAGATATAAAATCCCTAAAGTAGAAGCTAGTAGTATTCCTACATGCACAGTTTGAAATGCTGATATACTGTAAATTTGCCCTATGCCACTTAACAGAACCGCCGTTCCAATCAATAACATATGCCTATATAAACAAGCGAATAAAAACGCAAACAACGACCAAAAGAAAAATAACGAAGCGCTATATGCCATATATTGAAACATATCTGAAATAAGCAGCATTGCTACACCGAAGCTCACAACACCAAGAAATAAGCCTCCTATACCGATTGAGTCCTTACCTTTATGATAAAACAAAGCTCCAGCTATATAAAAAGTTGGTACACATATAAAAATAATCACTAATTTCACTTCATTGCTCATGCCATCCCAGTTTGACGCTAAAAAGGTCAATAAACTAAGTCCCAGCAGTATAGATACAAATAACGGCAACAATCGCAATAACATCCCACGATCTTCTGTTTGAAAAGTAGATAGCATCCTTTCCTTCTGCTCCGCAGAAATAATGCCATCACCCTCCCACTTATTGAGCCACGATAATAACTCTTTATGTTTCACAAAACCTCTCCTCCTTTTCTACAGTCATAACAAACGATTATTACCAGTCTATGAATACAAAAGAACAAGTATATAAATACAAATAAAAAATTGCTCTTTTTTAGCAGAACAAGCGATGCATCGCTATAGCTAGTACCTAGAGATGTTTGGTAAAATCATAAGCATGCAGGAAAGACTTCTTCCGCTTTTGTTCTTCTGTTGCTATTATGTTAGAAAACCATTTGTATTTATATATTTATGCAAGTATTAAAGCAAGCACCTTCATAGTGTAATTTTACACACCGATAACTGAATTGTATATAGTTATTTATTCTGAAAATAGACTAAAAATAAAAGCTTGCGTTTACATACGCAAGCTTTACTCCACTCTCGTTTTTATAACATACTCAAAAGCGGCTCTGGTCGACTCCATTCTAGTGATAAACATAATTCACGAATATGTGATTCTTCTATACACAAAACAGCTTCACTCAATTCACATGCAATTGGAACTTCGCAATGAATCTTCGCAAGCTCTAAAGAAAGTAGCAATTGTTCTAAGTTTTCTTCGATCTTTGTTCGCTGTGCCTTTGTTAAGAGAGATAAGTTATCTAATACGCCATGTACACTACCGAACTGTTGAATCAATTTATAAGCGGTCTTCTCTCCAATGCCTTTCACACCAGGGTAATTATCGCTCGTGTCTCCCATAAACGCTTTTACGTGAACAATTTGTTTTGGCATTACACCTTTTTCTTCTAAAATGCGATCCGGTGTATATAAATCATAATTGCCAATGCCTTTACGCATAAGCATAATCGTTACCCGTTGGTCTGCCAGCTGAAGCAAATCTGTATCCCCTGTTAAAATAAATACCTCATGTTCCATTCCATATACTTTGGCTAATGTTCCAATACAATCGTCCGCTTCATATCTAGTTAAACCTATATTCGGTATACCAAGTTGTGCAGAGGCTTCTTTGACAAGATCAAACTGCGGTTTTAGCTCATCAGGCGGTGCAACACGATTTGCTTTGTATTGTTCAAATGATTCTGTACGAAATGTTGTACTTCCCATATCCCAACAGGCAATAACGTGTGTAGGCTGTACCGTATGAATCGCAGCCAGAATATGCTTCACATAGCCATGAACACCATTTGTCGGTATTCCATTTTTCATCTTCATAAACTGTCCGTATACACTTGTCGCATAAAAAGCACGAAACAAAAGTGCCATACCATCAATCAATAATACTTTTGTCACCTTGTCCCCCCCCAAAAATGAAAAAAACCTCACAGATGGTGTGAAGTTTTTATGCCCACTGTGCCGTCACTTCCCGATGTCCATAAACCTGCTCTCGCAGGTGGATATCCACACAAATGCTCTCATCTTCCTCAAACCATGCAGCTCGCAGGCCTACATAAGCAGAAGGCATGATGGTGGCATTTAAATATTGGAATTCCATTTAAACAATGTTGGTTTAAGACATAAACAAGCAACGCACACAGCAGGACGTTTTAGTTATCATTTTACCACAAAATAGGCTGAGATGTAATACTTACTGCTTCTGCGCAATCGGATTATCTTCATAAGAAATCCAATCGCTCCAGCTGCCCGCATACAGCTTTATATTTTGAAATCCCGCTTCTTTTAAAGCCAAGATATTAGGGCAAGCTGTAACACCAGAGCCACAGTATACAATCACTTCCTCATCTTTATGAATATCGGCAAACCGAGCCTCTTGTTGAGAGACAGCATGGAACATTCCCTCAGCTGTAACTCCTTCTTTCCAGAAATAATTGCGAGCCATTGGAATATGTCCGGCTTTTTTGTCAATAGGTTCTTCTATTCCTTTATATCGGTTAGGTTCGCGCGAGTCAATTAATACAAACGCACTTCCATCGTCAATTCTGTTTTTTATATCCTGCATCTGTACAAGCATATCATGCTGCGGATAAGCAATAAAGTTCTTTCTTGTAAACACGGGCACTTGATGTGTTGTAGGAAGATTTAATTGCTTCCATTGCAGAAATCCTCCGTTTAGGACATATACCTTTTTATGTCCCAGATAAGTAAGCAACCACCACAGCCTAGAAGCCATCGTCCCATGTTGACTATCATATGCGACAACAGTCGTATCCTCATCGATACCGGCATCAGAAAGCTTATCAATAAACAATTCTAAGTCCGGCAGGGGATGACGTCCACCGTAAGTGCCAACCGGTCCCGACAAATCGCGCTCTAGATGCATATACAAAGCATTTACAATGTGTTCTTCTTGATATGCCTCTTCCCCGTCCCCAGCATTTGCAAGATTAAAACGACAATCTATAATGCGAACAGATTCATCCTGCAGATGCTTCTTTAGCCAGGTTGCTTCTACTGTATACTGCATGCCATTCACTCCTGACGATTCAGACGTTCTACATATTCCTTTACCATTTCAAGCGTTACATATTTACGCTCAGGTACTACTCCATCTTTAGCAAACATATTAATTTCTTTTGTCACAGCATTGATTGCATCTACCGAAAATGGTTGATTATTTCTACACAACATCACTGCTGTTTCAATCGCTGCTTCTCGGCGCGCTTCGAGCTGCAGAAACTCGCTAACTGCTGCCTGCTGTTTTTTTGAATGTGCTGTAATCGCCTTATGTACTTCCATTTCCTTCACCTCTTATAAGTCTATAGCAAGACGAATCATATCGCGGCAATGTATCCCATTTTCCACAATTTCTTCATCATAGTGCCTAGTAAAATAATTATGCTCGATTCCTATCATACGAAAACCGCTTTTTTGATACAAGGCCAATTGACTGATGCTTGAATTTCCTGTTCCAATTTCAAGTTTGTACATACCTTGTCTACGAGCCATTTGGATCGCATGCATTAGTAGTTGCTTGCCAATACCTTGTCCTTGGTGTTCATCGACAACTGCAATATTCATAATCTCCATGGTACGCGGACGTGTTTCTAAGAGTATATATGCACCGACCACCTGCTCAACTGACACAGCAATAAATAATGTTCCGCGTTCTAAATATGTCCTAATTTGTGCTTCGCTCGGATCAGCCAACAACAGCAAGTCCATGGGTACTTGTGCTGATTTTTTTATGATAATCTCTTTCATCTCCCCATCCTTTCCTGTTCTAAACTTTTCAATCAGCCAATATGTAATACAAAGGGGGGATAAGCAATGACCGAACATGACAACAAGAATAAATGCAATATTATCGCGATTGACGGTGGAAAAGGAAAAGAAAAGCATACAGAAAAATATGCAACTTTAATTATGGAAGGAAAAACGTATGAATTAACTTCCTTTATCTTATCCGGCGAAACCCCTGAAGGAAAGCGACTTGTGCTTTCGCATATGGTATCCACAGATGAATACGCCGGACTTGTTAAAACACTGGATATGGTATTGCAAAAACGCATTGAACGCTTATTTTTTTCCTAGCTCTGACCTTGGTCAGAGCTATTATATCATGTTTAGCTCTTTCTCTAACCCTTTTCGAATCTTTTCAATTTGCTCTTTTGTATGTTCGTATGAAATTACGTCCACATTGTCTGACAACGCATGAAGCAAACCCTCAAAGTAGGCTGCTATATCCGTTTCTAACTCCTCCTTGAGTTGCTGCCAAGCATTTTTCCATTCCTTCGTATAATGCTGCCTTAGCTGCTCTGCTTCTTCTTCTATATAGCGGGACGCCTCAGGTTCTAACACATTCTTCATTTCTTCTTGGAACAGTGCTTTCTCATTTTTCTCAAAAAAGCTTTTTGCATTTTTAAAGTATGTCATGGCCTTCTTAAAACGTATTGGTTCCATCTCTAGAAAAGGCTCGCCTTGCTCGGAAGGTTTATATGATCGACTGTGCTCGGAAAATCCTATACCTGGATGAATTGCTAAGCACTCTTCCACAATAGCTCGCTTGGAAAACATTAAACGTTTATCCATCCAATTTTCAATACGAAGTGAAGTTGCACGAATTTCCTGCATAAAATCATGCCTTAAGAAGTCTAGCATTTCGATAATGCACTCGCGTAAGCGTTGTTTCGAATCGCTATCATTCCGTAAAACAGCAGGGTTAAAAATCTCAGAAAAGACATCATTATACCGGAAAAAAACACGTTGTTTCACATAATACAGTAAATCTTGAATTTCTTGTGCCAAGGCTTGCTCCTCAGTTAACACACTGTACGCATGAATAACATGCTGAATGGTCTCTTGTTCTTTTTTATAACGACGACGCTTTTCTTCTTTTTTATCCATGCTCTCCTTCGCATCTGTCACAATCGTATGCAATAGGTTTTCTGCAGATCGTACAACGCCTGTAAGAGCTGTTAAAGACACCATCATCAAATCACGTGTTACAAACGTATGGAAAGCTTCTTCAAAAGCATTCATGCCGGAATTCATTAGAATACCGTAGTTTCCTTTCTTACCTAGTTTTTCATCAAGTGCAAACAGACTGGAAATTGGGAACATGCGCGGATTGCGAATACCATATTGAAGAAGCTGTTCTTTAATATAGCTTTGGACTGTTTGTAGCTCTTGTTCATCCGCCGCAAGATCCGCAGCGTTAATAAGAAAGAACATTTTGTCCATAGCAAATGAATCTTTCACACGACCAAGTTGAATTAAAAATTCTCGATCTGCTTTTGAAAAGACATGATTGTAGTAAGTTACAAATAAAATCGCATCAGCATTTTTAATATATTGAAATGCTACATCGGTATGACGTGCATTGACAGAATCTGCTCCTGGTGTATCAACTAATGTAATGCCGTTTTGAGTAAATGCACAATCATAATAGAGCTCCATATATTCTACAAAACAGGATTTTTCCTCTTCAGCCACATAGGAAGCGAATTGTGAAAGTTCACTCTTACATTTACAGCCAAGTTGCTGCTTAAATACCATGTAGCCAGATTGCACCGCCCGAAGAAAGCTTAGTGTTGTTTTTTGCCTTGGATTCGGTGACGATTGCGCCAATAACGCCGGAATTCCGGCAATAGCTTCTTCTAAAGTCGTTACTTTTTGTTCAAATAACTTATAAATCTGCTGTAAATCCCCCAAAAGTGCATCGGCCGTCTTGAATTGTACGACTACAGTGCCGTGTGGATGCTCCTGTGTAACCGGCATAATTTTATTAATTGCCGCTGTCGTTGGGTTGGGTGATACAGGTAACACCTTATTTCCAAGCAAAGCATTAGCAAAGGAAGATTTACCTGCACTGAATGCGCCGAATAATGCAACTGTAAATTGCTTGGTCTCTGCTCTCTGTCTTTTTTCTACAGCTTCCTCATATAAATGTTTTAATGCAGGAATGCTCTTCATCCATTCTTCTGCTTGCTTAATATATTGAATAACCGTTGCGATATCGCCTGAAGGAGCATTCGAAACTGTTTCTATGACTTCTACCTCTTCTGTATTCTTTACCTTAATCAACATTTGCTCGGATGTAATATAAGATTCGCTTGGTAGCGATTCTACTGTGATTTCCGGCTGCTTTTCTCCTGCAAAAACTTCGTACAACTCTCGTATATGCTTATGCACCCTTTGCTCTTGCTCTTTTATCAGCATTTCCGAAGTTTTTTTATTTTCAGTCTGAATAATTTCATTTTGGATTGCTGCCAGATTCTTCTCGATATTTTGAGCAAGTAAAAGAAACTGTTCCTCCATTAGTTGCAAAGCCATTTGTTTAATCTGTCTTTTCACAGCTGTTGCGACATCATTTGTGTAATTTAATACGTAATCACCTGTTAACCCCGCACCACGCTTTACATTATCAATTAAAAGTGAGGTGCTGAATGTTGCTGAAATGCCATAGATTTGCTTTCCGATCTCTTCTGTGTATATCTTTTGCTCTTGTAAAAAAGTCAAGAGATATTGCCTTACATGAAAGTCAAGCTGCGTTTGTGCTGTCTCACGAAATTTTTCATAAAACAACTGCAAACGCTTTTCTTTTTCCTTTTGTGTTTTAGTCTTAGAAAAAAACCATCCTACTTTAAAATTGGAAAGCTCGGTCTCTAGATAGCTTTCGGCTAAACTTCGCACTTCAAACGGCAACAAGTATGCATTTTCCAGCAATTGGTCCAAACCCTTTAAAAAATTACTTTTTATCGTTTGCTTTTGAAGCAATAATTGCTCTTCTTTACGATACAAGTCCGTTAAAATCTGTTCAACCTCTTGTATATCCACATTATCAGCACCTACAGATGTTTCCTCATGTTTGTGTAGCAAGAAGGCTCTATGTTTCTCCAGCAGATATGCAACTTCTCTCTCGGTACTCGTTTCGATATACGTAGCTCGTTGTTCCATAAGACTGGCAATTAACGACTTTAACGCTTGAAATTCGTTATACTTATAATTGGTACTTCGAAGTGATGTATAGAATATACCATCCACATGAATATTCCAGTTCGAGAAGGACGCTGCCACACTTTCCTGGTACGATGAAAAGCTTAATTCATCCTCTTTATGCTTATCAATTTGATTTATAACAAGATATACACATTTGTTGCGCTCTTTTAGCTCTTTAACAAATTGCAGGTTAACTTCCGATTGTACATGATTATAATCCATCATATAAAAAATAATGTCCGCCAAATGAAGCGTTGACTCAGTAGCTAATCTATGCGCATCATCTGTAGAGTCAATACCAGGTGTATCAACTAACATTACACCTTCTGGAAGCGGCGCATCTTCTCTTACAATTTCAATTCCAATAACTTCATCTCCATTTTTGCAAAGTGCCTTCAGCTGCTCGTCTGTATAAATGCCGTCATAAGAATGGCGCTCTCCTGACAATAAAGTTGCGACTACTTGATTTTTACCACGGCGCACCTTGACTACATTTGCACTTGTAGGAATAGGACTTGTCGGTAATAAGTCTTCCCCGTACAGTGCGTTCATCATGGTTGATTTCCCAGCAGAAAAATGTCCGCAAAATGCGATCATAAATTCTCCTTTTTCATATTTGCGGATTACATCAGCTAGTCGCTCACTGCTCTCTGCATCTTCTTTTTGCTTCCACATACTGTATAGATACAGATAGGATTGCATTTTAGATTGTATAATTTTAACCATCCCCTATGGTCCCCTTTATCTCAAGATGTTCTTTGTTCATTTTACTAAATTTTCATTGTATTAACAAAACAAAAAACTCCCTTTCACTTGGAAAAAGGGAGTTTTATAAAAATTTATTTTGCCGCTCCGGCGACATGTTGTAATACGTATTTGGTAATAATGGTATAGATAACGATGGTGCCTCCAATAAAGCCTGTCAGCATAGTTTTCGCCGTCCCTTCTGATAACGATTATCAATATTAAACCAATTGTATCATAATAGAGAATCATTATCAACAGCATTAAGGCGTAAAACGCGAAATTTCGTTAAATTCATTTTGATACGTTGTACTTTCTACTAGAGCTTTTTCTTCTTCCTTAATACGCACTCGCAACATCGCGATATTTAAAGCTGTAAATAAAAAGGTGGTGATATACGCTTGAAACAACAATGGGATAACTAAAATTTCAACGATGACAACTAAGTAATTCGGATGCCGAATGAAGCGGTAAGGACCCTTCTTTACTACTGTAGCTCCCGGTAGCACGATAATTTTCGTATTCCAATAGACCCCAAGAGACGAGATGGCCCATATACGTAAGATTTGTGTGATGATGAATATACATAAAAGCATAGGCCATAATCGAGAAGGGGATTTATGAAGCCATATTACCTCTGTCACTGTACATAATAAAAATGATACATGCATAAGCACCATATACGTATAGTGCGCTTGTCCAAATTCAAGCGCACCGCGTTCTTTCATATGGCGTTCATTCTTCTTTGCAATCACAAGTTCCCCTACGCGCTGTAACACAATAAATATGAAAAAGACAACAAAGCTCATACTTCCTCCCACTCCACCAAAATAAGTTCCGAGCTAAAGCCCGGTCCAAGAGCTGCGATGAGCCCGGTTTCACCAGGTGTTTGTACCATTTGCATATACTTAGAAAGAACGTATAAAACCGTGGCTGAAGACATATTTCCATATTGTCGCAGGATATCAAGTGATATTTGTGTTTTTTCCTCATGCATATCAAGTGCTTCCTCATATGCCTGCAATACCTTTTTCCCACCCGGATGGGCAACAAAATGTGCAATATCTTGTACAGTCATATTATATCTCGCAAGAAAACCTTCCACATTTGGACGTAGCCAATTTTTGATAATAGTTGGAATGTCTTTTGAAAAGATAACGTATAAACCATTATTTCGTATATCCCACCCCATAACATCCTCAGCATCCTTCATAAGTGTCGATTGTGAATCGCGATAAACTGGGAGCACTGGTAAAGAAGAGTCATATGCTGCATTGTTTCCTGTAATGAGTACACAAGCCGCGCCATCTGCGAATAAAGATGTGCCGATAAGGTTGCTTTTAGATATATCGTTGCGCTGAAAGGTCAGGCTGCAAAGTTCAATGGCCAATACCAGTACTTTTGCTTTTGGGAACGCTTTGCAATATTCAAATGCACGTGAAAGGCCCACAGCACCACCTGCACAGCCAAGCCCCCAAATTGGAATTCGTTTGGTATGCGGGTGAAAGGGAAGCACATTCATAATTTTAGCATCAATAGTTGGTGTAGCTATACCTGTTGAAGAAATAAAAAAAATGGCTTCAATTTCCTCAGGCGCACCAGCAGTTTTTAAAAATGTTTGATTTTGTAAGCATTCCTGGATTGCAGTTACACCTAATGATACCGAATTTTCGATGTAGGCATTGTTGCGTTCTTCAAATGTATGATCGCGCTCAAACCAAGAAAGATCTTTAACAAAGTGTCGCTTTTCTACCTGACCATTCTCAAACACGCGTAACAGACGGTTGATATCCTTGAAGGTGTCACCAAACAACTCTTTGGCAAATCGCACGACAGTATCTTGTGAAACAACATGCGGCGGCGGGGCGATACCGACAGATACAATTTTAGGCATTTATTTCACTTCCAATTCTCTCCATTTCCCTTAATTTACCTTATTATAAGCAAAGTATGCACGAAACAAATAAAAGCTCCGCATCGGGAGCTTTCTCGGGATTTATTGCCTGTTTTGAAGAGTATTGCTGTGCCCTTTTATTATATCGCAGGAGAAGCACGTTAAAAGTAAAAAAATCTGGAAATTACTTTCTCATATCCTATAATAATGATGAAGGGAGAGATAGAATGACTTTACATACGCGCATTCAGGCAATAGACATTATACGGGGATTTGCTGTTTTCGGTATCTTTTTTGTCAATTGGCCGTCTTTAGTAGGAATAGAAGTTCCTGGTCAAGAGCGAGCTTATATGGGCATTGACGCATGGGTTCGCTGCTTGTACGACTTAGTAATTCAAACGAAATTCTACACCATGTTTTCTTTTTTGTTCGGTCTTGGTTTTTATATTTTTATGAAACGAGCTGAAGAAAAAACACATAAACCAAAGCTACTATTTTTACGACGCTTATTTTTCTTATTTGTTATTGGTACACTACACTTTATTTTTCTGTGGAGCGGCGATATTCTCCATTCCTACGCAATTGCAGGTTGCTTTCTTTTATTCTTTTACAATCGCAAACCAAACACAATTTTAGTCTGGTCTGTTAGTTTACTTTCTTTATTCATGCTGTTTGTATTTTTTGCTTATAGCTTAACACCGCATAATGGCAGCCTAGCGAGCACATCTTCTTATGCTACACCATTAACAGAGTGGATTAAGCAAGTAAATGAACGTTCTATTGCCTTTGTGAGCGAACAAATTGTAGTTAACATTGTTTACATTCCAGAAACATTAGGCCTCTTTCTACTGGGATTATATGCAGGTAAAAAGAATGTTTTTGGTCGCGCCCAAGAACTTGATAGCAAACTAAAACAGTTGCAAATTATTTCATTCTTATTGACGATTCCAAGTTGGTATAAAATTATTTCTTACTTTACAGTAAATGAAATTTACAATTCGGGTGCCGTATTCCCTTATATAGTAGCAAGCGGGAAAACATTGTTCATTTTTTATGTAGTAACACTTCTGCGTTCACATCAAACTTGGCAACACCTGCTTACACCTCTTCAATATGTGGGCCGAATGGCGCTAACGAACTACTTGTTACAAAATATTACAACACTTACACTGTTTAGCTTATTCCTAACGAACAGCAACAACCTGCCACTTTACACAGGCATCCCATTTTGTATTGGGTTTTATATGCTGCAGGCATGGGCGAGCAAGCTTTGGCTCAACCGCTTTTCACAAGGGCCTATGGAATACATATGGCGCCTAGGAACATATGGTTTTCAAAAGCAAAAATCACCGGATTAACCGGTGATTTTTAATATAGAGGTCTGTTTGCCGCAGGAGGTCAATGGACCTTCTCCCTCTACGCTAATCAATAAGTGCCCATGATTTAGCTGTAACACAGGCTATTGTAAAAGTAATATCAATTGCAAAACGAGCTGTAAATCCATAATTCCGTGTGCAATAACAATAGGGAGAAGACGTTTCGTTTTTGTAAATATCACACCAAGTACAATTGCCAAGGGAACAAACGCTAGGAAGCGCCATATCATATAAGGCACATCAAATACGAGGGGCAATGTAATATGTTGCAATGCCAATCCTAAGCCAGCCAGCCATACAGCGAGCCAGATGTTGCGAGTTGCTGCATATATTCTCGGTAAAGCATAACCAATATATAAAGGAGTTTCAGCAAGGGCATTTGATAAAGGAAACAAAATTACCGCTACACCAACTACCCAAACAGGAAGTTCTTGAAACATAATAGGCGGGGGAATTAGTGATCCTAATAGTAAATAAGAAAAAATATATAATGAAGCACCACCTATTATAAAGCCGACAAGCACGAGCCACAGTACTTCAAACACATTCTTTTTTATTGATCTTGGTTGCGTACAAAATAAACTTTGATATGTTAGTCCTTCGTTTTTCATAAATAATCGCAACACAAAAAATGTAACGACGTTGGCAAAAATAGCTTGAAACGGCCACCACCTTTCCGCTGCTTGCAAAGGACTCGTATGTCCCTCAAAAAAAAAGTATAGGACGAATATGCAGCCAAAAAGAGCGAATAAAATGGTACGCATAAATAATGATATAATAACCTTTGTATGAATCCGATTTCGCATCCCATGATGGATTCTGGACTCTCCTTTCATCAAACATCCCCCTTTTCACTGTAAAGATGTGTTCTTCAGTCGTTTTCTTTACTTTACCTTCCCTATACTTTCGAATCATCAGTCACCTTTTATAACAGCACAGTCGTATCTAGTAAATTTGAAAGAATAATTTTGCTTTTGCTGATGGTCTTACGGGACATGAGCTGTTCATAGGCTCTAAATGATCTGCTATATCATGTGTTTTTACACTTACATATTAACTAACGTACGTTAATGTGTCAATTGTTTTATAATTATATATAACAAGATGAGTAATACTATCTGATATCACATAAAAAAGTTGCATCTCAGTCAGGAATTTGCCCTGACTGAGATGCAACTTATACTCAAGCTGCTATTTCTACTTTTTTATTGGTGCTTTTCTTTGCAGATAAATGAAATACTATGTTCAACACAATGGCAGTTAAACTACCTACAACAATACCGTTGTCTGTTAGAATACGAATACTTTCTGGAAACTTTGCAAATAGGGTCGGAACAACGGTTACACCTAAACCAATACCAACGGAGCACGCAACAATCAACAAATTTTCTTGCTTTGTGAAGTCTACCGTGCTCAGCATTTTAATACCGTAAGCCATTACCATACCAAACATAGCCAGCATAGCACCGCCAAGTACTGACTTAGGAATAATAGTCGTAAGTGCAGCAATTTTAGGAATAAATCCCAGCACAATTAATAATGCACCGCACACATAAATAACAACGCGTTTTTTTACACCGGACAATTGTACAAGACCCACATTTTGAGAGTACGTTGTATATGGAAATGCATTGAATATACCGCCAAAGATAATCGCTAAACCTTCCGCACGATATCCTTTTGTTAAATCACGACTTTCTATTTTTTTACCGCAAATATCAGCTAAAGCAAAATACACCCCCGTTGCTTCTACGATACCTACACATGAAACAAGAATCATTGTAATAATGGGTGTCCATTCAAATGTCGGTGTCCCAAAATAAAACGGCTGTACACCGTGAAACCACGAAGCCTCAGTTACAGCCTGAAAGCTTACTTTCCCCATAAAAGCAGCAATGGCAGTACCAAAGATAAGACCCAGTAAAATGGAAATAGATCGAATAAAGCCATCAAATAAACGATAAACCAAAATAATAAATAATAGAACACCAAACGCCAAAGCTAAATTGCTGAGACTTCCAAAATCCTTACTTCCTATCCCCCCTGCCATATCATTAATAGCAACAGGCACAAGCGTAACCCCAATTATAGTCACTACAGAACCTGTCACCACAGGTGGAAACAGCTTGACAAGTTTACCGAAAAAGCCGGCAAACACTACAACAAACAAACCTGCCACAATAATTGCACCGTAAATAGAGGAAACACCGTATTGTTTTCCGATTGCAATCATGGGCCCTACTGCAGTAAACGTACACCCTAGTACAACGGGCAGACCAATCCCAAAAAAACGATTGCTGAATGCTTGAAGCAACGTAGCAATACCACACATTAATAAATCAACAGAAACCAGATACGTAAGTTCTTTTCCATTTAAACCAAGTGCACCGCCTACGATTAATGGAACAATAATTGCGCCTGCATACATTGCAAGCATGTGCTGTATGCCAAGTGAAAATATTTGCAGTGGATGCTGCCTCATACGAGTGCACCTTCTTCCTGTTTAAAAGCAACTGTCCCGTTTGTAAGTGAAACCACTTCAGCCAAAGATTCTACACGAAAACCAGCTTTTTCAAGCAAGCTTCTTCCCTCTTGAAATGATTTCTCAATTACAATACCAATTCCGGCAATTGAAGCACCTGCTTGCTGTACAAGCTCAACCAACCCTAACGCAGCCTGTCCATTTGCAAGAAAGTCATCAATAATTAAAACTCGGTCACTGCTCTGCAAATGCTCTTTCGCTACTACTATCTCGTTTGTTTCTTGTTTAGTGAAGGAATACACTTTTGCGGTATATGCATCATGCAATGTCAACGACTTTCTTTTTCTGGCAAATACAACCTTAACCCCCATCTCAAGTGCAGCCATGACTGCCGGAGCAATACCTGATGACTCAATAGTTACAATCTTTGTAATTTCTTCAGTTGCAAAGCGGCGTGCAAACTCTTTGCCAATTTTTTGCATCAACTCTGGGTCAATTTGATGATTTAAGAAGGAATCTACCTTTAATACATAATCTGATAGTACCTTTCCTTCGTTCTTGATTTTTTCTTGCAGCAGTAACATACAAAATCCCCTTTCTTCGGGAGCACAAATGTATGGTGGAGAGAAGCGTAATAAAAAAGGCACTTCCTCAAAGAGTGAGGAAATGCCTAAAGCTACTGAATCATAACATTCAGTTATACAACACGTCATCCCCACTCATAGTCCGGTCATTCACGGTGTCCGGGTAGAAACTTGCAGGCCATATTCCTGCTATTATATGAGTGCTCGTATTTAATTCACACGTATATTATACCCCAATTTTCACAACTTGAAAAGAGTTTTCAGCTTTTTTCCGTACAAACAAAAATAAAACGTCTTGAATGTTCGACTTTATTAAACTTTTCCTATTGCTACTCTTTCCTCAGTACAATTCTCTCTTTTCACAATGTTTTTATGTAAGCTGATAAATTGCTTTATATTTTTCTTCTAAATAATCCGCTAAATACGTAGCATTCAACCCTTCTCCTGTTACATCATGCAAGATATCAAGCGGCTTCTTTAATTTCCCATATTGATGAATGCGGTTTGTTAACCACTCACGAATGGGCTTAATGTCCCCTGCAGCAAGTAATTCATCAAAATGGGGTAAATCCTGCAGCATTTTATGTTTAAACTGCGCCGCATACATATAACCAAGGGCATAGGAAGGAAAATAACCAAAATCACCGCCGGCCCAGTGCACGTCTTGCAATACACCTTGCGCATCAGTTTGCGGGCGAATGCCCAAATATTGTTCCATTTTCTCATTCCAAACACGCGGCAAATCTTTCACTTCTAAATCTCCGTCAAACAGACCTTTTTCAATTTCATAACGTACCATAATATGTAGCGCATACGTCAGTTCATCTGCTTCAATTCGGATTAAAGACGGCTTCGATTCATTAATTGCATCGTAAAAATCATCTATTGACATATCATCAAACTGACCTGAGCTATACGATTTTAACAGGCTGTAATTCTTATGCCAAAACTGTTTATTACGCCCGATAAAGTTTTCAAAAAATAATGACTGCGACTCATGAATCCCCATTGAGGTACCATCACAAAGCGGTGTTCCAACAAGTTCAGATGAGATATTCTGTTCGTATACCGCATGTCCACATTCATGAATAGTTCCAAATACAGCGGTACGAAAATCAGACTCGTCGTACTTCGTTGTAATACGCACATCTCCCGGGTTTAATGTAATAGCAAATGGATGTACCGTTTCATCCAGTCTACCTGCATCAAAGTTGTAGTCCAATTGTCGAAGCAGTTCTAAGCTAAGTTCGCGCTGTTTCTCTTTTGGAAAGTATTCTTGCAAAGGCTTTGTTTTTAACATCTTGTTAGACGTTGCAATTTGTTTCACAAGCGGTACAATCCGCTCACGCAATTGACCAAACACACGGTCTAGCACCTCTGTTGTCATGCCTGGCTCATACATATCAAGAAGCGTATCATATTTATAGGTGTTATAGCCCCAATATTCAATAAACTTCTTCTTATAAGCAACAATTTCTTCTAAATAAGGTTGAAACATAGCAAAGTCCGATTGTTCCTTTGCTGTTTCCCATACACTCTCCGTCTTAGCCTGCAATTTAACATATGCTGTATATTCAGACTCTGGAATTTTCTTGTTCCGATCATAATCTTTTTTACACTCTTCTAGCATTTTTTGTGTGTTAACAGACAATTCCTGTCCTTCTAGAGCGTTAAGATAGCCTTTCATCTCTTCAGAGGTTGACATAGCAAATATCTCTGTTGAAAGCATACTGATCACTTCAGAGCGTTGTTCTACACCATTTTTCGGAGCCCCTGTGCGCAGATCCCAAAACATTAGGTTTAACGCTTCTTCATAATTCATCATTTTTTTTACATAAGCTAAGAATTGTTGCTCTATTTCGTATATATTCATCTCAATCTCCCCTTTCATCTATGTTTAAGCATGAAAACAATTATAAAAAGAGCTTGGCAAGTCTACCAAGCTTATTGTAGCATTTCTCCAGCAACAGGCAATGCTTTCTTTACCGCTTCGGTTACTGCAGGCAATTCATCTGCACCCAAGAAAATGGAAATTTTCCCCTCATCTTCACTTGTTCTGATAAGACGACCAATACCTTGACGCAAGCGTAAAATCATATACGGTAAATCCACTTCTAAGAACGAGTTGGTGACACTGCTTCGCTTCGCTTCAAATACTGGATCATTCGGTGGATACGGTAATGACCAAATAATAACATGTGATAATGAAGAACCCGGTATATCAAGTCCTTCCCATAAGTGAACTGCGCACAGCACTGTTTCTTCTTCGTTTTGGAAGCGAGAAACAAGCTGACTGATCTCTTGGTCACCTTCATACAAAAATGGTACGGTAACGTTATGTTGATCTATTTCCTGTTTAAACCGCTGCAATTCCTCTTTTGTGCGGAATAGGATTAATGTTCGTCCCTTTATTTTTTCAATCTCTCTGACTGCATAAGATACTTTCGCTGCAAAGGTTTCATTGTTTGGTAAATATACCTTCATTTGCTCCTCATAGTCAAACGGAGAGGCAACCGAGAAAGATAAGTAATCTGTCACGCCCATTGTTTTTGCCATAAAATCAAATGATGCATTTTCAGAAAGAGTGGCCGATGAGAAAATGTACGGAATATTTTTAGCAAATACTTTTTCACGAAGTACTTCCTCCACGGCACGCGGCATAATAATTAAAGTGAGTGCACCTTCACTTTCTTCTGCCCATGAAATGACTTTATCTTCATGTATAAAAAGCTTTAGGGAGTGCTCCAACATATCTAAATGCTCGTCCACAATATTTAAATCATATTGATCAACTGTATACAACTCACTTTCAAATACCAGCGCGTCGCCAATCTCTTCTACCTTTTTATAAAGACGTTTTGCTTCTCGAATTAAATTGTCTGTTCTAGCAATCTCTAAACGGTGCGAATCAGTTGCATTTGTATGTTGTTTTAGAGTGTAAAAGAAATCACTTGCTTGTGCAATCGAGTCTTCAATAAGCTCCGCAAACTCTTGGCGAATATCATTTTGCAGCAAGCGCGTCAATAAATCTTCCATCATAGTTTCTTTTAAACGATATGTTAATGCTTTTTGCGCTGCATATTCAACTAGATGACCCTCATCAAAAATTACACAACTTCCTTCCGGCAGCAACGGGATTTGTCCTTCTCGCTTTCTTGCTTCAAACGTCCACACATGCTCCATAAAAAAGTCTTGTGAGCATATGATAAGATCTGTCGCCTTACGATAGTAATCACGAGATAACGTTTGACCGCAGCGATGTCTTTTATCACAAGTGGAGCAATCCTGGAAATAATCAAAAGAAACCTGTGACCACTCTTCATCGTTTAAAAGTGGATATTCTTTACGATCACCATACGGCTCAAAAGTCTGTAATGTGCCATGATCAAATACAAATTCTGGTAAAGTATCGTATGCATCCTCAATGGCTTCAGAAGGCATCCCTTCCATGACACCTTCAATTTTCTTTAAGCAAAGATAATTTTCCATCGATTTTGCTAAACGAACATCTATATTTAAGTTAAGAGCACGCGATAATTTTGCGATATCTCCCTCTTCCTTCACCAATTGCTCTATCAGCGTTTCATCTGCACAAGCAATAATAGCAGGCTTTCCTGTATAACGCGCATAACAAATAGCATACAGCAAGTAAACAATCGTTTTTCCAGTGCCTACACCCGCTTCCGCAAACATGACTTTTTTCTCTCGAAATGCACGATCTAACTGGAACGCCATGAAAATTTGTTCATCACGAAGTTCAAATCCCGTTTCAGGTAAAATATCATAAAATACATCGCCAATCCACTCATTCAATTTTTCATAAAAGTTGTCTTGTTTTCCAACTTCAAATGGAAGCTTTTCTCGTATCACCATAGTCTCCTCCAGCTACATAAAATGTAAAAAGTTTTCCGCAACAGGAAAACTTTTTACTCTATGATATATTTTAAATATTGGGCCTCCACAAGTGTTTCATGTGATAGCGCCATTAAGTATTGCTCCTTAGCAATCTCTAGCTCATGACAAGCATTTTCTGTAATAACACGCTGCGTATGATGAATGGCCCTCTGAATCATATCAAATTCAATAAAACGATCTCGCATCAAACAATCCTCCCTTACAAGTAAGCATAATAAACAGTATACGTACTTTTCGGGAGTCTTATGCTATTGCTTTGGTGGTCGTTTTCCAAAGTATTGATAGTAATCGGTACGTATAAACCCGTTAAATAATTTGCGCTTCTTGGAAGCGGCTTTTCCATAAAACGCTTCGAACTGTTCATGACTGGTCAATACATATACAGACCATGTATCAAGTGCTGTAAAGACACGACCAAAATCGGTATATAGTTTTTCCACAAGGGGCTTTTCACTTAAACGTTCTCCATATGGGGGATTCGTCACAACATAGCCGTATTCCTCTTTTGTTGTAAAATCCTTAACCTGCATTTGTTTAAAACTGATAGAGTCACCGAGCCCAATTTCATCTGCATTATCTTGCGACACGCGGACCATGCGATGATCAATATCAGAGCCGATAATTTCAAGAGGTTGATCATATTTGGCCAAATCTTCTGCCTCTTGGCGAGCAAGGTTCCATCGCTCCTTACCAATCCAATCCCAATTTTCAGATGCAAATGTTCTATTGGAACCCGGTGCAATATTTTGTCCAATCATGGCCGCCTCGATAGGGATTGTACCAGATCCACAAAACGGATCGACAAACGGCCTATCTGCTTGCCAGTTGGTGAGCATAATTAAAGCCGATGCAAGCGTTTCTTTCAGTGGTGCTTCGCCTTGTCCAACTCGATAGCCACGCTTATGTAACCCAATGCCACTCGCATCGATTGTCAGTGTAGCCACATCTTTTAAAAGAGCTACTTCAATGCGATATAAAGGCCCTGTCTCTTCAAACCATGTAGAGCGCTTATACGTATGGCGTAACTTTTCTACTACTGCCTTTTTCACAATACCTTGACAATCCGGGACACTAAATAATTTTGATTTAACAGACTTTCCGATAACAGGAAACTCAGCGTTTTCCGGGATATAATCGTCCCAGTTCAAAGCTTTTGTTTTTTCAAACAACTCATCAAAGGTAGTAGCTTTAAACTCTCCTACTTTAATTTTAATACGATCTGCCGTACGCAACCACAAATTGGCACGGCAAATAGCATCTATATTAGCTTCAAACGTAACTTTGCCATTATCTACTTGACACTCATAACCAAGATCACGAACTTCACGAGCAACAAGTGCTTCTAAGCCCATAGCAGCTGTTGCAATTAATGTAATTTTATTCATGTACAGTCTCCTAACAACCAAAACTTCTTTACCATTGTAACTCAATATGTACGTATTCATACAGCGCACAAAAAGCTCTCCTTTAGGAGAGCTGTATTTCGTGATGTTGGTTTCATAACGTTTTGTAAGCCATGTTCTGTACCTTAGTACTGCAAGCGGCTCCCGCCTCGTACGCCAGTGGTGATCATCTATCTACAGATGAAGTATCTGTTCTTCTTCCTCGTTCATTTCCTTGAAGAAGATGCCCCTACCATAATTTGGGTTTCTCGCTCGTGGGGTTTACCTCGTTCCACTCCCTTCATTTCTTCTGGGACTACGTCACTGTGGCACTTTAAGGGTAGTCTAACCATATCCAAAGACTTAGGTTATTTTCCCGCCGTTAGCCTTAAAGGCTACCCTAGCTTATGACTTCGCTAGGCACGAACACTACGATCATCTCAGACCGTGCGAGCATGGACTTTCCTCTACAGCTTGCGCTGCAGCGATCACCCAAACGTCATGACAACAGTTATTATAGCGCAAGAACAAATAAATTGCAACCTCATTTTTATACCTGTTAATCGTATAGCTTACTACCAAATACAGCCTTCTCCAAATTCGATAGTCTACGCAGAATATCAGTATTAGTATTATTGTACACAGGAGGGGTAGATGCGACTGGTGATGGCTTTAATTTCTGTTCTTCAAGCAATCGCTTCAATCTGGCATTTTCCTGTTGCAAACTCTCCAATTCCTGATGAAATGTTTCATAATCTTTAATAACCATATCCAAGAATTTATCAACTTCTTCTTGTTGATAGCCGCGAATTCCTGTTTTAAATTCTTTTTCTAAAATTTCTTTCGCTGTTAATTTTAATTTATCGGAAAGCATTTCTCTCACCTCAAATCATCAAAACTTAAATATGTAACGTACTCAAGCATATTTTACCATTCTGGCAGTTGTTTGTACAATCTCTTCTTATTATGTTACTCCCATTCTTGCTGTTTCCATTGTTCCTCTTCCATAATACTTTGCAGCTCTGCAAAGTCAATTAAGTAGCACGGATAATTCTGTTGCTTACGGGCTTCTTGTACCATAAACTTAGGACTGCCTTCCTTTTCTTCATCGTACACCGCTACAAGCGCTTCACTCTTTTCAATAAAAAAGCGGGTTTTCATTTGAAATTGTTGGGGATGCTCATATTTCTTCTTCGTAATACTATCTATATGATCTACTTGCGACATCACGAATTCGTAGTATTCTTTATTTGCTTCATTCCATTTTTCCTCCTGCTCTAAAAAAGGAGTAAACACACCCACCTTTAATTCAGGAAAATCCATTTGCAACTCAAATACCACTTCTGCAGCCCAAAGCTCTACACCTAACTGTCCGCTAATTATCACCCACTCTAAGCCCTCTTCAAGAAAAGAAAGCAAAGCATGACGAATTGCTGTTTTTATATATGCTATTGCGGGATGCTTTTGAGAAAAAATACCTATTTCAAATGGTTTATACCCTGTTACTGCAAGTATTCTCATACATACTCCCCTTCTTTAATATAGTAAGGGCTCTAAAGTTCTCTGCTAATTTCTACTATAAGGGTTCGCCTATTCACTTCAAACAACAAGTTCCCATTATTAATACTAAACCTTAACATAACCGTTTTAAAAAGGAAAAGAACCAGCGATGCTGGCTCTTTCTGTTTTACTTTTTAAACATACCGCCAACCATGTTTGCATTTGGGCCCATATTTCCTGTTGCGGCACCTGCTACTTGACCACCAGGACCAAAACCAGGACCGAAACCAGGACCGAAGCCAGGACCGAAGCCAGGCGCCATAGCACCTGCTACTTGACCACCAGGACCGAAGCCAGGACCGAAGCCAGGCGCCATAGCACCTGCTACTTGACCTGGTACAAACGGTGCTGGACCAAAACCAGGAACGTTTGTCTGTTGCACTTGCGTCACAGCTGATTGTGTTTGCGGGAAGTAATGTTGGTTTTGAATAGTTTGATTATTAACAATTGTCGTGTGTGTTGGATGAATGTGTGGTACAACTGTTGTAGAAAATGTGTTTGTGACACAATGCTTTGTCGGATGGACGACAGGTGGCAATGTGTTTACCGGCCCTGTTACAGCCGGAGAAACGAAGGAAGGCCCTCCAAAACAAGGATTACAATACATATTTTTTTCTCCTCTCCATCAAATGTACTTACACTTTACAATATGACAGAGTTCTGATGCTTGCCTGATACAAACACCTATTTCTTAAGAGAAAATAGTGTACAAAACATGTTTAAAGTTCGTAAATACCAAAAACGTCAGCGTTATCATCGCAAAGAACATGTATAAGATTGCTTTCTTCACGTTTTCCCTCTCCATTTATAAATAGTCTACACAAGATATAATTTTAAAACGTAATAAGATGACAGACAACCTTTTTATAGAACGAAAAAATAAATTTATTTATTTAGAATTTTCAAAAAATAAATATAAAACCCCCATCGTTTTTATATTCTATAATATTAATTATATAATTTAAGTTCTTTTTTAAGAACAAAATTTGTTATAACTCTATGTTATTTGTTAATTCTTTACATGCATAGTTACTTTATAAAAATAAAGGGCAGGTATTGCCCTTTTACTTAATAAAAAATCCCCCTACCTGCTTGACAAGCCCAGTAACTTGATTCATTGCATTCATCATTTGCCCTGCTGTATTCATCATTTTATTAATGTCATAATTACCATCAGCCGTTTTGAATTGAGATACTACACTGGAAAATTGCCCTTGTTGTTGTTTTTTATAATTTTGTTTGTTCATGGTTGGATACGGTGTATAGGGATTCCAAGCGGCTTGAGGCTGCGGCGGATAAAACATAGGTGAATTCATCTGCGATATTTGAAAGGGCTGATAATAGTTAACTTGTGGGGCTTGATACGGTTCGAATGGGTGCATATTGTACATATAAGGACCTTGTTGATGCGGAAACATACTCTTCCCTCCCATTGTCATATTTATAATTAGAATATGAAAAAAGGGCGGATAGGTAACTGTATGTAAGGAATTTTTCAAAGGAAATCCTATAACTAGAACTATTGTTTTTACGTACATGTAGGAAACTCAAGAACAAGTTATTTTAGCCTGTAACTTTACAATAGATTTTGTCGTCATACAATTTATAATCTAAAATTCATCTTGATGCATATATTACATATGAGTTGCTATATATGTCTATCCTTGTCGGAATTCTAAATTTTTAAAATTTATTTAATAATAGCGTTTTCATGTTACGATACATATGAAAGTCAATTCTTTAAGGGGGTTAAAAGAATGACATTGGGAGAGCTTCGTACATTATTTATTGGATTAAAGCAATATGAGCCTGTAGATTCAAACGAATTGCTCGATTTTGCACGACAACGCTATTTAAAGGGAGAGATAGCTTTACTTCAATATCGTGATATGATTCGTGAATTGGAAGCATTAGGTGCAAAAAAGCCAGACTATGAATTAGAAGGTATCATTCACTCACACATATAAAAAACTTTGCGCGTACGCGCAAAGTTTTTTACTGTTAATTCACTTCGTCAATGATGTTGTTTAGAACATATGCAATAGCTCTATGTGTTTCTAAAAACCGCCTTACCTTCGTATGGGGCATAAAGCATTCTAATGCGTTTCGCTGCAAATTTTCATAGGCCTGCTCAATCTGTATAATATGAATAAAACGAGGTTTTTCTGCACGCACCCATTCCACAGCTTCTTTTTTCCATTTTTTTACCAATTCATCAGTTTGCTCTACAAAAGGCTTAATATCTGTATAAAAATCTGCTGTTTGTTCCATTCTTTTATAAAATATCTTTAGTATTTCCTCATTCTTTTGAAAAACTTCATTCGTATAAAATAATAATTGACTCACATTCTCACCTTTTCTATACAACAGGCAGGGCATGCATATATGTTTTGAGCCACCAACCTTCCTCGGAATGACGTGTTAGCTTCTCTTCCATGTGGTTGACCCGTACTGCAATAATTTCAGCATACTCCAAAACCTGATTTTCTTTATATTGTAACGCATGATTAACACGCAATGCTATGTTTGTTTCTAATAGATCAAAGCTGCTAATTAGCTCCTCCATTTGTTGCAGTGCACTTTCTTTAGGAACTACCTTCATAATCGATACCTCCCTTAACTTGTTATTATTCATATTCTGTCTACACAAATGCACTCCCTTCATGTATGACAAAACTAGTTTCCATTCGGCAAAGAAAGTGTTTTTTCTCCGCATGTTTTACAACCAATCGGCAAAAATACATACAGGAGGTGTTTAACATGGCAAAAAACAAGTCTGAAAACAAAAAAAAGCAAGATAAAAGCAAACAACAAGCACCACACACAGGCGACAAAAAGCTAGATGGACCTAACTTCCCAGCAACCTAGACAAGCGAAGGTGACAACTTAGACACATATCCGAGGTTCTCAAACCGATGGAGCTAGTCACTTCAAACAAACCTTGCAAAAAAGCAAGAGCACCTGCTCTTGCTTTTTACATATTACGAAAGAAGTCTTCCCTTCAAGAGCTGGCTAATTGGTGGGGAGTTCACTCATCCCGATAGAGAAATTGTTCAAAAGCAGAAAATACATGCAGTTGCTTTTGTTTAATTAAAAACCAGTCTGTTAGATCAAACTGCTTTTGTTCTTCTACAGGTTCAAATAATGCAAGTACTTCATTGGTGCTAAACCAATCCTCCATTTTATGACGCTGATGTGGGATAATGGGATACACATCTCGCAGAATCGGTGTATCCGGCTCTTTTACGAATGGAAAATATTGTTCATAATCCATTCTGGAACCTGTATGAACCGTTTCCGTGGCAAACACCTCAAATTGCTGGTTATATTGCGGATGAAACAGTAGCCATGCTAAACGTTTACCAAGCTCTATCCTTTTGTGTACATCGACAAATTCATGCACTGAAAACCCATACAGCTTTCCGCTTACAGTCGGAAATAATACTGCACTAAAGTGCAGCAACTCTTGAAACTTAAATAGTACTGAATTAAATACATGTTTTTTAAAATAAGGATGTTCGATTACAGGCTTTTGAATCATATGTTGCTCATTTATAATAAGTGCTGTCATCATTCTATTTTCATTTCCTTCTTTCCAAAACAACTCCCACTCTCGTTCCATAAAAACAGAAACGGAAAACGCTTGAAGCAGATAAAATAAGGCCTTATTAGCACGTACTGAATACGCATACACTAACAGTTGCGGATAAGCATCTGAAAAAATAAACCAATTAGCGCGTTCATATGTTAAAAACAAACGCTTTCTTACATCCTTTGAAAGCATTTTTGGATAGTACTTACCTTCTAAGTCAGCCATATTCCATCCCGCATTGCGAGACACCATGCTGGCCAAAAACGCCCACTGTACATGCGGATATTGTAAGTAATACTCTTGATACGCGTGTGTACGTGCAATATTATCAACATTTCCTTTCCATGTTAAAGCTTCTATTTCATTAATTATTGCTTTATCTTGCTCAGTCCACAATGTGTTATTTCTACGCTTTTGAATTGCTTCGTACTCACCTCCATGCACATGCTTCCCTCCCCGCTCATTATTTAAATCCACCATTATTGTGCTAGTAAAATTTTATAAACTACTGATGCTATTTTTTTGATATAATCACCTGTAGTACCTTATTTTAGTTTGGAGTGAAAGTGTAATGACCATTCGCTATCCCAACGGTAAAATATATAACAATGTCACTCATAATACACCCGTAAAAAACCATACTTATAGTAACAGAGGAATGTCGCTGGAAGAAGAGTTAAACGAAACCAATGCTTATTACACAGAGCATAGCATTGCCTGTATACATAAAAAGCCCGTTCCTATTCAAATTGTAAAAGTGGATTATCCGCAAAGAAGCGCGGCCGTTATTAAAGAGGCATATTTCAAACAACCTTCTACAACCGATTATAACGGGGTGTATAAAGGTCGATATATTGACTTTGAAGCAAAAGAAACACAGAATAAGACCAGCTTCCCATTACAAAATATTCATCCCCACCAAATTCAACATATTAAGCAAGTGCTTGCTCATAATGGCATAGCATTTTTTATCATTAAGTTTGCACACCATGATGAAACCTATTTTTTAAAGGGCCAAGATATCGTTCGATTTTGGACAAGACATGAAGAGGGTGGGCGCAAATCCATTACCAAACAGGAAATTGAGCTATGCGGACATCGAATTAAATCAGGGTTCCACCCCCGCATTGATTATATTCCTATACTAGACATGCTGTATTTTTCGTGATACATTCATCAATAAAGTTCATGTCTTGACTTTTTTGAGATAGTGAAAGGTAGGAGAAAGGATAATGTCGGATAATTATCGTTCTCGCGAAGAACGTAAGCAAGCTGAAAAAGCGAAGCAAGAACAAAAAAAACAAAAAAGCGAAAAACCTCGTAAAAAAGGATCGTTTTTTAAGAAGTTTCTTATTACTTGCCTACTCCTTGGAATCATTGTATTAGGAGCAGGTGTTTCGACTTTTTATGCAATGATTAAGGATGCACCGAAAATTGATGAAGCTAAGTTAGCAGATCCTGTTTCAACCAAATTTTATGATAAAGATGGCGGTTTTATACATGAGTATGGTGTAGAGCGACGTACTCCGATTACGTATGAGCAAATCCCAAAAGTGCTTGAAGACGCATTTCTCTCTACAGAGGATGCTAGATTTTATGAGCATCATGGCATTGATATTAAACGTACGGCGAAAGCGATTTTTGAAAACTTGACAAACGGATTTGGATCACAAGGTGGTAGTACAATTACACAGCAGGTAATTAAAAACTCATTTTTATCACCTGACAAAAATTTAAAACGAAAAGTGCAAGAATGGTACCTCGCCTATAAGCTGGAGCAAAAATACTCTAAGCATGAAATTTTGGAAATGTACCTTAACAAAATTAACTTAGGGAACTATTCTTGGGGAATCGCTGCAGCTGCCAAGAACTATTATGGCATTGAAGTAAAAGATTTGAAAAATCTAACATTGCCACAAGCTGCTATGCTGGCAGGTTTGCCACAGCTACCAAATGCTTATAACCCTTCTAAACCGGAGAATGAAAAAGAAGCCACCAAGCGTAGAAATCTTGTGTTAACATTAATGCATCGACAAGGTGCTATTACGGAAAAAGAAATGAAAGAAGCAATGCAGGTACCTGTTCGTGAAGGCGTTCGTGAACCAGCTCAAAATCCAATGCCTTATCAAGCATTTCTTGATGCAGTGGCTAAAGAGGTGGAAGGACAGCTAAAGGATGTAAACATTGGAACAGATGGCCTAGCAATCTATACGACACTTGATCCAAAAGCACAAGCGTATGCGGAACAATTAGCAGAGTCTGGAGACGGATTTAGATATCCAAACGATCAGTTCCAAACCGCATTTGTATTTCAAGACACAAAAACTGGAGAAGTACGCGCCATTGCAAGCGGTCGTAAGGAAAACAAAGGTTCTTTTAGAGGAAGTAACTATGCTATTGATTTAGATAGACAGCCGGGCTCTACATTTAAACCAATTCTCGCTTACGGTCCTGCTGTAGAGCATTTAAAATGGGCAACTTCTCACACAATTGAAGATAAAGAAACAAAGTATGATACAGGAGCTGAAATATCCAACTGGGATAATAAATATCATGGCTTAATCACTATTCGTAAGGCGTTGGAACAATCATATAACATTCCAGCTTTATTAACCATGAGAGAAGTAGGTAAACCTAAAGCAAAAGTATTTGCTGAAAATTTAGGTATCACTTTTGCTAACAATACAGTATTTGAATCATATGTAATTGGGGCGAATCAAGTCAGTCCGATTGAAATGTCCGGTGCCTACAGTGCATTCGGTAATAACGGGGTATATATTAAACCACATTTTGTTACGAAAGTTGTATTTCCGGACGGAAAAGAAGTAAGCTTTAAACCAAAAGAAAAACGAGCAATGGCGGACTACACATCATATATCATTACAGATATGTTACGCTCAGTTGTAAAAACGGGGACAGGAACAAACGCAAATGTATCTAGACTTGATGTGGCTGGTAAGACCGGTACCACAAACTTTGATAAAGATACGATGCGCAAATATGGCTATCCTGCCGATGCAACGAACGACAGTTGGTTTGTAGGATACACACCACAATATACGATGTCCGTTTGGACTGGATATGCAAAGAACGGGCAAGGTATGTATTTGAATAAAGAAACATCACGCATCGCGCAATATATCTTTAGAAATATGATGAGCAAGTTTGGAACAGATACTTCTCCATTTGAGCAACCATCCACTGTATACCGCTTTGGCAATGAGCTTGGGGTAACAGGTGGCGAAAAAGTAGTACTACCAAAAGAAAAACCTGATGCTCCAACCGGGGTGGCCGCAAAGTATGATGCCGCTTCTAATACTATTACTTTAAAATGGGCATATACAGCTTCAGAAGAGATGAAAGATGTCTCATTTGACGTAGCATACTCACTAGATGGCGGCCCGAAAACAACATTAACAAACACCAAAAGTACAAGCATTACTCTTGGTAATGTAAAAGCAGGTGGTCGCTATACATTCTTTATTACTGCCGCAGCAAACGGTAAGGTCAGCGATGAAGCAAAAATTACGGTCGCTGTGACAAACGTGGCAAAGCCGGAAGAAAAGCCATCCCCACCAGATAACGGTGATGGTACAAATCAAGGTACACCACCTACAGAAACTCCCCCAGGTACAGGTACTGAAACTGAGACACCACCAGGGTCCAGTAATCCAGGTGAAGCAAAACCACCGAAGCCACCGGCGCAATCGCCACTTGGTATTCCATAAAGAAAAGACCATCACTTTGATGGTCTTTTCTTTTTTATCATCATCGCAGCAAATAATTTTTCTAGTTCTTCGTATAACTGGATAAGCTGTATAAATGCATGATAATGCCCGGGGCGATTAATGATAAAAACAAAGCGTTCTTCTATATTGACCGGCTTGCTTGATAGCATATTTAGGTTTGATATTGCTAGTTGCGGAGTACGTACATATAGTCCGTTTAACCAATACAAACTTGATAAATAATGCGCTGTATAATGAACCATCAGCGGCTGCGCTTCATCTCTTTTTCGTTCCTTAAACAAGCGAGAAATAGAAGGCTTATTAGATTTCCAGCTTTCTAATACAAGAGGTATAGCATAATCTACATCAAGCCAAGGCTCATAGGCAGGTATGTCTTGCCCCTTTAATATGTCATAGGTAAAGTAGCCGTTTTGAATAGTGTATTCAATAGATGTCTCATCATAAATAAGCTCTTCATTAACAAATGGTGAGATTTGAAACGCTGCAGGTACCTTTATTCTCATTGTGTCTTACCTTTCATTCGCTTCTTTCCTTCTCTACACAAATCGAGCAGCGGACATACTTCACATTGGGGACGTTGCGCTTTACAATGATAGCGGCCAAAGAAAATCATGCGATGATGGGTAACACTCCATTCTTCCATAGGCACTTTCTTCATCAGCGTTTTTTCCACTTCTAATACAGAATCTTTCCACCTACAAAAAGCCAAGCGTTTACTAACGCGTTCAACATGTGTATCCACAGCAATTGCCGGAATACCAAAGGCTACTGAGACTACTACATTCGCTGTTTTACGCCCCACTCCTGGTAAGTTTATTAATTCATCACGGTCTTTCGGCACGTTTCCATCGTATCGTTCCAACAGCATTCGGCATAGACGTTGAATGTTTTTGGCTTTATTTCGATACAAACCAATGGAACGAATATCCTGCTGTAGCTCATCCAAAGGTACAGCTAAATAATCTTCGGGTGTTTTATATTTTTGAAACAATTCTCTTGTTACTTTGTTTACTAATGCATCCGTACACTGAGCAGATAAAGCGACAGCAATCACTAGCTCAAACGGATTGGAATGATTTAATTCACAGTGTGCACTCGGATACATCTCTGCCATTGTATCCAAACAATGGCGAATCTGTTTAATGGTGAGCACGGTCTCCCCCCTTTACTGCTCCAGCCAATTATAAAAAGGCACTTTTCCTGTATACGTAGTATCTGAGCGTGGTTGTTTTTGATGTTGTCTAAATTTCTTTCCATAGTTATGTGCTTGTTCAACCGTCTTGACACCATTTTTCTTCCATTCAAATAAAATTCGATCAATATAGCGGAAATTCAACTTACCGCTAATCACAGCTTCGCGAAGAGCTGCCTGAATTACAGTCCCATCGTGACCGTCTTGGTCCTGCCACATCGCAAGAGTCTCACATTCAAATGGAGACAACGGACGCCCAAATTCCTGCTCAAAAATACTATATAAACTAGATTGCTGTGCTCTCTCTTCCTCCACTTCTTCTCCCAATGTTTCATTCATTAAAAGTTGCAACATTTTTTCCCATAGAGGCTGCAGTGAATACATTTCACAAATTAAATCGCCGTCCCGACGCCCCTCAATAGTTAAGAGGCCTCTTTGTAGCAATACGCGTAAAATGTCCGCACATTGCATAGGATTAATTGTCATACGCGCTGCAATCTCATTGGGCGTAGGGAATAAATTCCCAGATTCTAAAAATGTGTGTACGTGTAACACAACCATAAACTCTGCTTCATTTAAACCGAGCTTTTGATAATTTGTCATCAATAACTTTGGAATTGCTATGCTTCCTTGCTCAAGCCACTGCAACATTACTCTCTTTTTCATGCCAACACCTCGTTTCTAGTATACACAAGTTGTCCATTCCAAAGCCACGGAAAAGCGCAAACAGCTTGTTTTAATACCGGCCAAAAACTTTAGCCGGAGCTTTAGAGTCAAATCGCTAGCAGGGCTAGCTTTCTTCTTTTTGGTCGGCTCTGTCGAAGACCTTTGCACGCTTTCCACGGATGGTCAGGGAGCCTCCTCACCGCTATGCCCCTGTAGGGTCTCTTTTTCCCGCAGAAACTTCGCCACTTCCACACTAGTTAACAAGTGGCCATGATCAGCACTAACATTTGACACCGCCTTTTCGTTAAAAAAACCCCCCATAAGCGGGAGGTCGAGCCTATTATGGATACAGACGGTTTAATAAGCGAGGAAATGGAATTGTTTCACGAACGTGTTCTACGCCAGATAACCAAGCTACCGTTCTTTCTAAGCCAAGTCCAAAGCCTGAGTGAGGAACAGAACCATATTGACGCAATTCTAAATACCATTTATACGCATCTTCACTTAATTGATGCTCGTCTAAACGTTGCTTTAACAGTTCATAGTCATCAATACGCTGTGATCCACCAATAATTTCACCGTAGCCTTCCGGTGCAATCAAATCTGCGCACAATACAACTTCTGGACGATTTGGATCGGGCTTCATGTAGAATGACTTAATAGACGCCGGATAGTGTGTGATAAATACCGGTTTATCGTAATGCTCGGCAATTGCCGTTTCATGTGGCGCTCCAAAATCATCTCCCCATTGAATATCATCAAAACCTTTTTCATGGAGGAATGTAATCGCATCATCGTACGTGATACGAGGAAACGGTGCTTGAATGCTTTCAAGCTTCGCCGTATCACGGCCTAATGTTTTGAGTTCAAGCGCACAGTTTTGAAGTACGGATTGTACTAAATAAGAGACATATTGCTCTTGTACACGCAAGTTCTCTTCATGATCTGTAAAGGACATTTCTGGTTCAATCATCCAGAATTCGATTAAATGGCGTCGCGTCTTAGATTTTTCAGCACGGAACGTCGGACCAAATGAAAATACTTTTCCAAGCGCCATTGCGGCAGCTTCCATATAAAGCTGTCCACTTTGAGACAAGTATGCATCCTCGTCAAAATATTTCGTATGGAATAATTCTGTCGTTCCTTCCGGTGCACTCCCCGTCAAAATTGGTGGATCTACTTTCACAAATCCGTTTTCGTGAAAGAATTGGTATGTAGCACGGATAATCTCATGACGAATACGCAATACAGCATGCTGACGCTTAGAACGAATCCACAAATGGCGGTTGTCCATTAAAAACTCTGTACCATGCTCTTTTGGTGTAATTGGATAATCTGTTGCCGCATGAATAACTTCTACATTCGTTACCGTTAATTCGTATCCGAATGGAGAACGTGCATCCTCGCGCACGATACCCGTTACATACAAAGAGGTTTCTTGTGTAAGGCCTTTCGCCTTTTGAAAAACTTCTTCTCCCACTTCTTCTTTTACAACGACACCTTGAATAAACCCTGACCCATCGCGCAATTGCAAAAATGCAATTTTACCGCTGGATCGTTTATTTGCAAGCCATGCGCCAATTGTTACTTCTTGATCTACATAGTGTTTTACTTGTCCAATAGTTGTTTTCACTTACCTGGTCCCTCCAAAAAGCTTCAATTCGATTGCGGAGCAAGCTCCTTCAAACAGAGCGAATTATATTGTCCATTATACATAGCAAAGCTTGCATATGTAAAGGAGGCTGATTGATGTCAGCCTCTAGTTTGCCATTTTCTTTTGCATAAAGTTCTGCATGCGCTCAATTGCCTTCTCTAATGATGTAAGAGAAGTTGCATAAGACAATCTAATGCAGTCGGGTGCACCAAAGCCAGAGCCCGGAACAACTGCTACTTTTTCTTCTTCTAAAAGCGCTTTTGCCCATTCATCTACCGAAGAAAAACCTGTCAATTTTGCGGCTTCCTTTACATTTGGGAATAAATAAAACGCTCCTTGCGGCTTAATACAAGAAAACCCTGGAATGTTGATTAGTTTATCGTAGACAATATGCAAACGTTTTTCAAATTCCACTCGCATTTGCTCCACTGCATCTTGTGAATGCTCATAAGCAGCAATTGTAGCGTATTGTGCGACCGATGTTGGATTAGATGTACTGTGGCTCGCTAAGTTCGTCATCGCTCCAATTAGTTGTTTATTTCCAGCTGCATACCCAATGCGCCAACCTGTCATAGCATGAGATTTAGAAACACCATTAATGATAATTGTTTGTTCTTTTAGTTCAGGCGAGAGCTGTGCAATTGAAACGTGTGTTGCATCATATACCAGATGCTCATAAATTTCATCGGACACAATGAGAACGTTGTGTTGTAAGCACACTTCACCGATAGCACGTAATTCATCTTCTGTATACACCATTCCTGTTGGGTTGCTAGGAGAATTGATAATTACTGCTTTTGTTTTTGCTGTAATTGCATTTTGCAACTGCTTTGGTGTAATTTTAAAATTATTTTCTTCAAAACCACAAACATACACAGGCTCGCCGCCAGCAAGTTTTACCTGTTCAGGATAACTTACCCAATAAGGTGTAGGGATAATAACCTCATCGCCTTCATCTAAAAGCGCCTGAAATAATGTATATAGTGCATGCTTTGCTCCGTTGCAAACAATGATTTCCGATGGTGCATACGTAATTTGCTGATCTGTTTTAAATTTAGCAATAATGGCGTTCTTAAGAGTCGCAAGTCCGCCTGTTGGTGTATATTTTGTATGACCTTCTAGCATAGATTTATACGCTGCTTCAATGATGTAATCCGGTGTATTGAAATCCGGTTCACCGGCTCCTAGACCGATAACATCAAACCCTTGTGCTTTTAGCTCTTGTGCTTTGGCTGTGATTTCTAATGTTGAAGAAGGTGTTAATGCTGATACGCGCTTTGCTAACTTCATCCTGTGTTCCCCCTGCATATATTTTAAATGCTGTAATACCCCTCATATTTGCCATCAATAAAGTTTAGATAATAGTAGGAGTAGCGACTCTCTTCGTCAATATATGTAATTTCCCAAAGCGGTACACCCTTTTCGGCACCTAATTTTACTTTTTCAATACGCTTTACATTTCGTTTTCTATCGTTTAGTAAAATTCGAATCGCTTCTTGCTCTGTAATACCTTCACTTTTTCGTTTTGCTAATACTTTTTGCTTTTTATTATTGGGCACCCATACAAACCAACTCGTCCCATTCTCATCTTTTCCCTCAATGACGTGATAAGCCGTCATGCCATGGTAATAATCGGTACTCGCAATGGTGACTAAATTCGCTTTTTTACGTGCTAGTTCTTCTGCCTGTACGATTCCCTTATCTTTTGAATGTACAGACGTGTTGTATACATATACAACTGTTACCATTACACCTAAAAATATACAGAAAATTATAAAAATCCACTTTTTCATTGTATCACTACGTTCTATATATCGTAAATATGGCTTTGTCTTTTTCTTTTTCGTCCAATGCAAGCCCAAACATTAAATCCTGTTTCTTTAAGGTTCTGTTTAAGCTGTCAACAACTTTATACAAGTCATTTGTATATTGAACACGTGTTGTGGCCAACACTTCAATTTTCTTTTCCATGCAAACCCCTCCATTACACAATATTGCTATTCATGAGAACAGCAAATCCAGTCTATAATATAGTTACATTCAGCACACGTCTCGCACCTTATTATAACAGGTCATACTGTCCTGTAAAAGTATGCGGACTAACTCAATGCAGTCATTTCCATTGCGTTATTAAAAAATTTTTCTTCTACCCACATTCTTAGCCTGTAGCAACTACAGGCTTTTTATCGTAAATCCTCATTCCTTGATAGAACACAATAATTCTTGCAACGATTTTTCATAAACCGACAACTCCGGCAAAGAAGCAAGAAAATCTTTTCCATATGATTTTGTTGCTATACGACGATCTAGTACAAAAAACAGCCCCCGATCACTTTCCTTACGTATAAGTCGACCAAAGCCCTGCTTAAAACGAATGATTGCTTGTGGTAAAGATAAAGCAGAAAAAGGATTCTCTCCTGCTTCTCGCAGAGCTTGACTCTTACGGCGCATTACAGGATCATTTGGTGGTGCAAATGGCAGGCGCACCATTATAAGACAATCAAGGGGTATATCCACACCTTCCCATAGGCTACTAGTTCCAAATAAGATGGCCTTTTCAAACTGCTGAAAGTTTTTCACAACGCGATTACGACTACCGGCGTTTGCGTTTAACACTGCAAACTGCGGCAAAGTGTCACTATCTTTCACTTCCGTATACAGACGTTTTTGCATGTCGTATGATGTACAAAGCACAAGTATGCGCCCTTGTACCGTTGCTGCAATCTCTATGATATGTGTAACCATTGCAGCTGTATACTCTTCAAATGACACCTCGTTAACATGCGGCAAATCGGTCGGAATCATGAGACTGACTTGATTTTTATAAGAAAACGGCGGAGGTACATACAACGTCGTTGGAAGAAAAGAAGACAGGCCTAAAGTATGCATCATATAATCAAAATTTCCCTTTACAGTCATTGTGGCAGAAGTAAGAATAACGCTTTTGCGGCTAGTAAAGAAACGTTCTGCTAATACATCCCTCACATCAGTAGGTTGATGATATAATATTGTGGAATGCAATGTTCCTTTTACATCAGCTTCCATCCACGTTACACCATCTAATTTTTGAGTTAGCAGTCGCTTCAGTATCTCACATTGCTTTTCTAGAGTCATTAAAGCGTTTTGCAAATCCTCGTATACAACAGACAGTGGCTCCTCTACTGTGTAAATTTTCATTATTTTATCTATTGAATGTGATAACCTATTTACCGCTTCTCTAATGGCGCGCCAAAGCTTTCCCTTTTCCATTTGTGCATCGTAGGCTTGTACGAGACGAACAGTGTCTATGTTTCCCTGCTTTTCAAATAAGAAAGCGCGAAGCATACGAAATAGCTCATCCGACTCAAATTTAATTTCTTTCAACCAATAATTGATTTCTTTAAATAAAGAAGAAGTTGTTTCTAAACGTTTACTTACTCTTGTTAAGGCTCCTTCTGTTTCTAAGGTTCCAATACGAGACAGTGTGGCCTGAAATTGTAAGCATGAAAACTTCTCACCAAGTGCCTGACTTGCTGTTTCTTCAATATGATGTGCCTCATCCAAAATGACACGAGAATAACTTTTAAATAGCGCATCTTCCTTATACGTGTCGTGAAATAAAAAAGCATGATTGGTGATGACAAGATCAGCAAAATATACTTGATGCTGAGCTCGTTTATAAAAGCAGCGATTTTCCCACCTCATGGAAGGTGCGCCCGTATTGCAAATTCTGTCCCATAAAAAGCGCCCTCCTGAAGGCAAATTCAGCTCATCCACATCTCCCGTTTCAGTCTGAAGTAACCACACAAGAATTTTCGCTTTTGTCAGTAGACTATCATAGTTTTTATCTTCTTCAAGCAAAGCCTGCTCAAATTTATGTAAACATAAGTAATGTTTACGTCCCTTCATTACAGCTACTTTAAAAGAAAAAGGCAGGATTTTTTCCAGCAATGGGATTTCTTTATCTAGTATTTGCTGCTGGAGCTGTACAGTTTGTGTACTGACAAGTACAGGCTCTTCTTCTTGCACAGCATGAAACAAAGCAGGTATTAAATACCCTAGCGTCTTACCCGTTCCCGTTCCTGCTTCTATGAGACAAACACGATCTTCTATAAAAGCCTCATGTACCTTTTGCATCATCAGCATTTGACCGGTACGTGGCTCAAATGCTTTCATTTTCAGCTGTAAATTTGTGTTTACTTCCGCTAAATACGCTGAAAACGAAATGGACTCTTTATAGAAGCTTTTTGTGGAAATATACTTTTTAAGTGCTATTCCATGTTGAATATCATAGTGCTGTTCATATGGCGTTTGTTCTTTATGTAAAATATAAAACGAAATGAACTGTTCTAAGTCGGTCTGAAACCCTCTGCTTAATTCATGCAAAGAGCATAGTGTAACATACGGAAGCGACTTTAACTTCTCACAAAGAATCAGAAACAATTCTCCTGTTACCATTGCATCGCTGTCGGCACGATGAGGATTATCATGTTGTAATTGAAATTGCTTAGCTAAATCGCTCAATTTGTAGCTTTCCGCTGTTGGAAACAGAATCCGTGCCAGTTCAACTGTGTCAATAACAGGACAATGCGGCACCGGCTGTCCTGCTTGTATAAATTCCTCGCGCAAAAATCCCCAGTCAAAATGTACATTATGCGCAACAAAATAAGCATCTTCTAATAGATCGGCTATCATAGGTGCAATATCCGCAAAAGATGGGGCCCGACTCACCATTTCGTCGTAAATACCAGTCAATTCGGAAATAAAGGGAGGAATTGACTTGCCTGGGTTTACGAAAGTTGATAAAACTTCCTGTATCTCACCGTTTTCAATTACAACAGCTGCAAACTCAGTAATTTTATCGATGCCACCCTTAGCTCCATTCCCAGTTGTCTCTAAATCCACGACCACATATTTCATACCAATCACCTCACTAGCCTGCCAAAACAATACTTCTTGCTTATACTATACCACGAAAGTAATAAACTTAGATACGAAAAGGCAAAAACCGATTTCTTCTGTAATAAGAATGCTACTGTTTTGATCTGTGGATGATCGTCTGCCACTATAAAAGGTGTCCTTTAAAGAGGACACCTTTTATAAGCAGCTCTTTATAAAATTGTCGATGCAGGCTCATAGCCAAGCATTTGTTCAATATTGTTTTGTTCGTCAAGTACAGCAATTTTAGGCTGATGCTCGTGAACACGCTCTTCCGGAACAAGGCCGTAAGCAATGATGATAACTTTGTCTCCTGGCTGTACAAGACGTGCAGCTGCGCCGTTTAAGCATACGACCTTGCTTCCACGTTTTCCTTTAATAATATATGTTTCAAAACGTGCACCATTGTTGTTGTTTACAATCTGTACTTTTTCGTTCTCAACCACACCTACTGCATCCATTAAATCTTCATCAATCGTAATGCTGCCTACATAATTTAAGTTAGCTTCCGTTACTGTAGCGCGATGCAACTTCGCTCTCATCATCGTACGAAACATAGTGCTTCTCCCCTTATCGTGATGTTATCTATTAGCCTTGCTTTGGAAAATTTAACTGCAATTGCAATGATAATTTCGTTTGTTACATCAGCTGGAATATGCAGTTCCGGATAAGACAGAATCTCTACATAATCCACTTCACCGCTTGTATGGGAATGAATATGTTGCATTATGGCATTTTGAATGTTACTAAGGCTTCTCTCTCCCCCTGCGATCATCCGTTTTGCCAGTTCCAGACTTTCGTATAAACGCGGCGCTTCTTGACGCTCTTGCTCCGATAAATAGACGTTGCGAGAGCTTTTCGCCAAACCATCCTCTTCACGAACTGTAGGTACCGGAACAAGTGTTACCGGAATATTATAATCGGTAATTAGTCCTTGCACCACTGCCACTTGTTGGGCATCCTTCATTCCAAAATAAGCTCGGTGCGGCATCGTGATATTAAACAGCTTTAATAAAACTGTTGCGACTCCATCAAAGTGACCTGGTCTTTTTTCACCACACAGCACATCAACACGCGATGTAACTGTAATATGTGTTGTACGCTTGCCAGGATACATTTCTTGCACATCTGGATAAAAGAGATAATCTGCAAATGAAGCCGCCAATTGTTCATCTCTTTCGATGTCTCGTGGGTATTTATCAAAATCCTCATTTGGACCAAATTGAAGCGGATTGACAAATACACTGAGTACCACAATATCATTTTCCCGTCTTGCTTCTTGTAGCAAGGTCAGGTGCCCTTCATGTAAATAGCCCATGGTGGGCACAAAACCGATTGTTTTTCCTGCCGCACGCACTGCCTGCACGGTGTCTTGCATACTTCTGATGCTTCGAATTATTTCCATGTTTGCTTGCCTCCGTATAAAGCGGCTAATTCTTCTTCTTTTATTGTAAAGGAATGTTCTACAGCAGGAAATTGCCTCGTTTTTACTTCTTGTGTATATTGACGAAGCCCACTCACAATAGCATCTTGTACAGAAGCGTATGCTTTAACGAATTTCGGAACGCGCTCTACACCGTATGTGATAAGGTCATGATACACGAGTACCTGACCGTCGGTTTGATTACCAGCTCCAATTCCAATTGTAGGGATTGATAGCATCGCGGCTATTTCAGCCGCCAACTGCATCGGCACACATTCGAGGACAAGGGCCATTGCCCCTGCTTCTTCACACTTCTTTGCATCCTCTATTAATTTACGTGCGCTTTCTGCATCTTTTCCTTGCACTTTATAGCCACCCAAAACGCCAACAGATTGAGGTGTTAATCCCAAATGTGCAACAACAGGTACACCGGCTTTCGTTAGGGAGTAGATAGTGTCTAATACTTCGTCTGCTCCCTCCACCTTTACTGCATCTGCATAACTTTCCTGAATAATCCGGCGCGCATTTTTCATCGTGTCTTCTTTTGAAACGTGATAAGACATAAATGGCATATCTGTGACAATAAACGTGTTTTTCGCTCCGCGTCTTACTGCTTTCGTATGATGAATCATATCATCTACCGTAACAGGGACTGTTGATTCATAGCCTAGCACCACCATGCCAAGCGAATCTCCAACTAGAATCAAATCTACATCAGCCTGCTCAGCAAGACGAGCGGACGGATAATCATATGCGGTTACCATCACAATCGCTTCACCGCGCTCCTTCATTTGCAAAAAGTCTTTTGTCGTCTTCATAATTCTCCTCCTTAAATTCGGATAAGGAGAGGGATGGAAAATAAATCGTTTCTTACAAAAAAACTTCTTTCCATGCGGAAAGAAGGATTCTACACAACATTCATCCCTCTGTCCCAGTCCATTTGGATCCAGGCAGAAACCTGTTTACGTGAATGACACAAATACACCTTGACTAAAAATAATACTGCTTGTATCTGTTTACGTAAGGTGCAGTTCTTTGAAGATACTGCCCATGTTCGCATTCATTATAACAAGCGATGCAACATTTTTCCACTAAATTTCAATATCGGCAGAATGGATATAATGAATGCTTCCGTTCTTTTCCTCCAATATTAGCACACCATCGTCTGTAATACCTATTGCTGTTCCAATCAAGGTTTCGTGCATGGTACGAGCTTTGATTTCTTTGCCGATACTAATTGCATAGCTCTCCCACAACACTTTAATCACCGTAAATCCATTTTGTAAATACTCCTTATACAGCTTTTCCATGTTAGCAAAAATTCGTTGCATAAGAGTGGCCCGGTTGACATGCGTTCCTTTTTCAATACAAAGAGATGTTGCAATGTTCTCAATCTCACTCGCAAAATGATACGACTGTTGATTCACATTAATACCAATACCAACAATCACTGCATGAATACGATCGGGATCAGCTTGTAGCTCTGTTAAAATTCCTACTGCTTTTTTACCGCCAATCAAGATATCATTCGGCCATTTAATCCCTACGGTAACACCAATCTCTTCAATTGCCTGTGCCACGCTAACAGCAGCCAACAGGGTAAGCTGCGGTGCTTGATGAACTGGGATGTTGGGTCTTAATAGTATGCTCATCCAAATCCCCGTTCCAGGCGGTGAGTACCATTGTCGATTTAATCGTCCTCTTCCCGCTGTCTGTTCCTCAGCCACAACCACTGTTCCCTCGGGTGCACCTTCATATCCGAGGCGTGCGGCGATTCTTTGTGTAGAATCTACTGTTTCTTGAAAATGAATATGACGCCCAATATACTCTGTCTCAAGCCCGAGATGAATCTCATTCGCAGTCACTTTGTCCGGTTTTTGCGCAATGCGATAACCGAGACGCCTTACTGCCTCCAGCTCATATCCTTCTTTTCGCAAATCCTCAATATGCTTCCACACAGCCGTACGCGAACACCCTAGTTTTTCACTAATCATTTGCCCTGATAGAAAGTCCCCATTAGCTTTTGAAAACAACTCCAAAAGCTGCTTTCTTATTGAAGTTTGCACCTCACCCACTCCTTTATATGTTCCCGGATATTGCTAACGTTTGCGTGTAACACAGCATGCTCAATTTCATTCAATAGCTGCGCTGTCCATGGCCCACCTGGTTGGCCTGTCCATTTTAATAAGTCTTTTCCCGATACTTGCAATTGCTGACGGTTCTGTATAGGTAAACCATTATACGTCGCTATCACGTCTTCAATTGCAGGCGCCTGTCTATGTAACACCGCATATATTGTTTCCACTAGAGCAATAGTCTCTTTCCCTGCTCCATATAGCATCTCAACACTCCAATTTGTAATGAGACGCTGTTGTAAAAACACAAGTGCTTCAGTCACCGCTTTTACTTTTTTATTAGAAAGCTTCCACTGCTTTAATACACCCGCATCCAAACCTGCTAGATATAATAACAAGGTCCATGCGCCAATATCATTTTGTACATACTTCCAGGTGTAGGACGCCGCTTGCAATAACTCTGCTTCTTTTTTCTCAAACCCTGGCAAGTAAAGATACAAATTCGTTTCCACCAGAAGCGATAAAGCTCGTTCCGGATATGTTCCTAGCAATAACTTCTCAAACTCTACCGCAATACGTTCTATGGAAATATGAGACAAAAGAGGAGCATGCTGCAAAATAGCTTGCTGCGTTTCTTGCTCCAGTGTAAAACCCAGTGTACTAACAAATCGAACGCCACGCATCATACGCAGAGCATCCTCTTGAAACCTTTCGCTCGGCGCTCCCACTGTTGTGATGATTTTGTGGTCAAGCGCCCGTTTGCCTTGAAACGGATCTACAATTCTCCCGTCCTCCGCCATAGCAATCGCGTTCATCGTAAAGTCACGACGCTGTAAATCTTCTTGTAATGATCGAACAAATGTCACTTCGGTCGGCCTTCTGAAATCTTCATAGCCTGACTCTGTACGGTACGTTGTAACTTCATAAGGTGTGTTGTGATACAGTACAATTACCGTGCCGTGTTGCAGCCCAACAGGAATATGTCTTGGAAACAACAGCATCACTTCTTCAGGAAGAGCGGATGTGGCAATATCAATATCCCCGATTGGGCGACCAAGCATATAGTCCCGGACACTTCCTCCTACAAAATAAGCTTCATGACCCGCTTCCTTTAGTTTGCGAATAATTGTGCCCGCTTCCTCAAACTGCTTCATGACCATCACCTAGCAGCTCACGATACAAGAATTCGTACTGGGCTAAAATACTCGCGGAACTAAATTTTTCTAGTACGGCTTGTTGCGCCTTTTCCTTCATTTGTGTATACAATAGTTCATTTTGTAAAAGCGCAATCGCTTTAGCAGCAACTTCGGCCACGTTTCCCACCGAACAAATATATCCTGTTTCACCATCTTCAATTACTTCCGGTATCCCCCCAATATCGGTTCCGATACACGGCACACCACAAGCCATTGCTTCCAATAACACAAGTCCAAAACTCTCCTTTTCAGATAAAAGCAGCATCAAATCACTGATAGAAAGCAGGTCTTCCACATTTTCCTGTTTTCCTAAAAACAGGACCTTTTCATCCAATTCAAGCTTCTTAACCAACTTTGTCATCGCGCAAAGTTCAGGTCCATCACCAACCAACAAAAGTTTAGCAGCTATTTCTTGTTCTATTTTAGCAAACGATTGGATAACATCATCTACCCTTTTTACTTTTCGGAAGTTAGAGATATGGATAAGTACCTTCTCTTCTGGTTTAATACCATACTCTTGTTTTAAATGATCTCTGTCTCGCCGCTTATATACACGTTCATCAATAAAATTATGTACCGTGCGAATTTCTTGCTGTGGTGCAATTTGACTCATTGTTTCTTGCGCTAAAGAATGTGATACGGCCGTTACAATATCGGACTGTTCAATTCCAAAGCGAATTAAGTTTTTTAAAGAGTCATCATAACCGAGTATAGTAATATCTGTTCCATGAAGAGTTGTCATAATTTTCACGTCGCGCTGTGCCATTTGCTTTGCTAAAATGGCGCAGATGGCATGAGGAATAGCATAGTGTACATGCAAAATATCTAGTTTTTCACGATCTACGACCTCAGCCATTTTGCTTGCAAGCGCTAAATCGTACGGAGGATATTGAAATACCGAATATTGGTTCACCTCTACTTCATGAAAATAGATGTTTGGATAGAATTTGTTCAAACGAAATGGCATGCTAGACGTAATAAAATGAATCTCATGACCTTGCTCTGCCAACAGTTTTCCAAGCTCTGTACCCACAACACCCGAGCCGCCTACAGACGGATAACATGTGATTCCAATTTTCAGTTTCATTGTATCCCTCCCAACACATCATGTAACAATACACTGCTAGTCATAAATCCTTCCGCATAGGCAACCCCTACCTCTTTGCCAAACAACTTATCCCTTGCAATAACAGATTCAATGTAACCGTCTGTTAGCGGCGTTGACACTTCTCCATCTAAAAACTGACTCTTATACGCCTGCAATGTGCGAATCTTGTCTTCCATATGTGCACTCACATCAATACAAAAAGAAGGCTTATGAAAACCATTAATCATATAAAAATATAAAGCAGTTGCTTTATGAGCAGGAAGGTGAGGCATATACTTGCGAATGCCTGCAGAAAACATTGCTTCCTCCACAAGACGTGCGCATGAAGCGTGATCGGGATGACGATCTTCCTGATACGGCGCAAATACAAATGTAGGTTTGTATGTACGGATGACTTCTGTTATTTGTTCCAAATACTCTTCTCTCCAATGCAAGCCGCGATCAGGCATTGCTAAATTAATTCGCTTTGTTAGTCCCATCACCTTAGCAGCATCTTGTGCCTCTTGTTTTCGTAACTCCACGTTACCGTTAGAAGAAAGTTCCGCTTGTGTGAGATCGCAAATACCAACTTTGTATCCCAGTGCTGTATATTTACGAATTGTAGCAGCCATACCGATTTCTACATCATCGGCGTGTGCTCCAAATGCCAATATATCTAACATAATGTTCTCCTTACAAATCTCTGTAATTTAAGTCTCCTCGCTTTAAGCCATGCATTAGAAGCTCTGCGCTCGCCATATTGGTAGCAAGCGGTATAGCGTACACATCGCACAGGCGAAGCAGTGCATTTACATCGGGTTCATGCGGCTGTGCCGTCAAAGGATCTCTAAAGAAAATAACCATGTCCATGTCGTTTTTAGCAATCATTGCACCAATTTCTTGATCTCCCCCAAGCGGTCCTGATTGAAAACGTGTTACATGTAATCCTGTAGCTTCCATAATCCGTAAACCGGTTGTTCCCGTAGCAAATAATTCATGCTTTTCAAACACAGGCTTATATGCAAAGGCAAAGGTAACCATATCTTGTTTTTTTTGATCGTGAGCAATTAAGGCAATTTTCATCTCCGTCTCCCCTTTACTCTTAGTCTATAATATTTTCTAAGCCGTATACCAAAGTCTCGATACCCATTACTGTTTCAATCGCAACTTGCACCCCTGACATAAAAGAAGCCCGGTTAAATGAGTCATGTCTGATTGTCAGCATCTGACCGTCTCCTCCAAATAACACTTCTTGATGAGCGATTAAACCGGGCAATCTCACACTGTGCACACGAATACCGTCCAACTCAGCTCCACGTGCGCCAGGTAACTGTTCTACCTCACTTGGATGACCTTGTTGCTTCGGCTGGCGAACAGAGCGAATAAGGTCTACCGTTTTTAAGGCTGTTCCCGAAGGCGCATCAAGCTTTTGATCATGATGAAGTTCAATAATTTCCACATCATTAAAGTATTTAGCAGCCATTCGCGCAAATTTCATCATTAAAACGGCGCCTACCGCAAAGTTTGGGGCGATAATCGTACCTACTTTTTTCTCCTCGGCAGTTGCAGTTAAATTCGCAATTTCTTCCTCTGTAAATCCAGTTGTACCAATAACGGATCGTAAATTATGCTTGAGCGCGGTATGTATATGTAACTTTCCTGTTTCAGGATTTGTTAGATCCAACAAAACGTCAGCTCTTATTTCTTGTAAACAAGCTTCTAGCGTATCGTATACTGGTACAGCAAGCGCCGGCATACCTTCTATATCACGCAGTTTTGTACCGCCATGCTTATAGTCCACTGCCCCGACCAATTCAAAATGCGGCGTGTTTTCCATTAATGATACAGCTTCTCTTCCCATTCTCCCTCTGGGACCAGCAAGAATAACACGAATTGTTTGCATCTTTATTCCTCCTCTTTCCTTGTCCAGCGATCTTTATCTCTTGTATTGAATTTATGCATCACCCTATTATGCGCTTCTTCTAAGTCAATGTTCAAGCTATTGGCCATACAAATCGTCACAAACAATACATCTCCAAGCTCTTCTTCAATCGTACGTGCCTCTTCGTTCTTTTTTTTGGGCTTTTCGCCGTAATAATGATTAACTTCGCGAGCAAGCTCTCCCAGCTCTTCTGTTAATCTTGCCATCATCGCAAGCGGACTAAAGTACCCTTCTTTAAATTGACCAATATAAGCATCAACTTCTTGCTGCATCTCTTGCATTGTTTTTCTTTGCATCTTAATCACCTCAAACATACTAAAAATTTCTGTACCACAAAAAAGCGGCAAATCTATTCTGTCAAACCCTATCACTGCAACATCATTTGCTTTAAAATCTTCTTTCTTTTATAGCACCGCTATCTCTCATGTTAGCCAATTCCCCCATGTTTGACAAATTTTTTAGCCCCTTGTACATAATTTGCCACGTTCGAGCGGATACATTATAATAGGTTGTTGTTGTAATACATAACAGGGGGCACATATTATGATTAATATCCATATCCGCAACATTGTATTTATTCTCATCGGTTCCGCTATTTTTTCGTTTGGAATTGTGAATATCAACATTGAAAACCACTTGGCGGAAGGTGGTTTTACAGGGATTACACTGCTGTTGTATTTCTTATTTGAACTCGATCCGTCATATACGAACTTACTGTTAAACATTCCGTTGTTTTTTGTAGGGTGGAAATTGCTTGGTCGTACTACTTTTATTTACACGCTTATCGGTACAATAAGCGTATCTGTATTTCTATGGATCTTCCAGCGTTATGAAGCATTCAACCTACACCTTAACTTACAAAAAGATATGACTTTAGCTGCTTTGTTTGCTGGTATCTTCATCGGAGTAGGTCTCGGTATTATTTTCCGCTTTGGCGGGACAACAGGCGGTGTAGATATTATCGCGAGACTGGCACATAAATATGCTGGCTGGAGCATGGGAAAAACAATGTTTTTATTTGATGCAGTAGTCATTGCGTTATCTATTTTAACCTATCTTTCCTACACACAAGGTATGTATACACTTGTAGCCGTGTTTGTCGGCGCGCGCGTCATCGACTTTATGCAAGAAGGGGCGTATGCAGCCAAGGGAGCTACAATTATCTCAGACAAAAACGAAGAAATTGCACAGAAAATCTTATCAGAGATGGACAGAGGAGCTACTTTCTTAAAGGGCATCGGTACTTATACAAAGATTGAACGAAATGTACTATATTGTGTTGTTGCGAAAAATGAGATTGTGAAACTAAAAAATATTATCGTATCTGTAGACCCTCATGCCTTTGTTGCTGTTAGCGATGTGCATGATGTTGTCGGCGAAGGATTTACTTTGGATGAAAATAAAAATCCTTTACATAATTAAAAGCAGGGTGGAATTCCACCCTGCTTTTATTCGTCACTACGCTGCATTCCTGTGTAAATTAAAACCAAGCGAAGTAGCTCAAATACTGCAACTGCTGCTGCAGCTACGTATGTAAGTGCTGCAGCGTTCAATACCTTTTTCGCACTTCTAGATTCACCTGGGTCAATGATACCAAGCGCATCTATTTGCTTCATTGCACGGCTCGATGCATCAAATTCAACGGGAAGTGTTACTAATTGAAACAGCACTCCAGCTGCCATTAATACGATTCCGAGCAACAACATGTTTGATAATTGTGCAAAGATACCAATCATAATAAATACCCATGACATATTGGAACCGATGTTTGCAACCGGCACAAGCGCGTGACGGAAACGCATAAATCCATAGTCCTTAGCATCTTGAATTGCGTGGCCCACTTCATGTGCAGCTACTGCTGTTCCTGCTACAGAATGACCGTAGTAGTTGTTCGTTGATAAACGAACCGTTTTAGAACGAGGGTCATAATGATCTGATAAGTAACCCGGTGTTTCTTCTACTGCAACATCATACAAGCCGTTTGCATCCAAAATTTTACGCGCAACCTGCGCACCTGTCATACCAGATGTAGAATATACTTGTGAATACTTACTGTATGCGCTCCTTACTTTCGCCTGCGCTATAAGCGGCACAATCAAAATAATGGCAAAATAAATTAAATACAGCATTGATATCCTCCCATGATGTAGTTGTATATTAATTGTATTTTTTCAGCCATTTCGTTGTCAAATGAAACGCCTTACGTATATCTTAACCGTTTTTTGATTTTCTGCGCTTTTTTTCTTGCTCGCCTTTATATTTTCGAAAACCCACGTAAGTAAGTGTTGCAATAATAATAAGCCCGGTCGTAATCATCACCCATATTGTTGAACCTGCCAGCACATCAGCCTTCGGATATTGAAACACTTGCTGTACATCATGCTTAATTGCGCTTAATTGTTGCTTACTGCTTTCATTAGCCATTACCGTTTTCGCATGTTCTAAATACACAAAGTGTTTATCCAGGCGCTGTACCTCTCCTTTAGGTAAATCTACTAACAAACTAGGATAGATGATGTTCATTTCATATAAAAAGTCGTTAATGGCCGTGCGAAATGATTCGGCATTTTCATCCTTATTAGCCTGCTCAATTCGATCAAATGCGCTCATGACAGCTGTTTCTCTACTCAACCATAACGGTTGGAAATGAGAGCTCTCTGCGTCAATTACAAGACGTAGCGCCAACATATCACTTTCGACCTCCTGCGGACTTACCACATCTCCCATTGTTTCAATTGCCTTGTTATATGCTGTGGAAATAACTTGCACGTGCTGCGGAAGCTTAGCGTGAATTTGCTGCTGAGATGCATACAGCAATATCTGCCTTGCCTTATCATACTCCTGCTGTTTCACCAATTGCCACGACTCGTCCAACAGATGATTTATTTCATCCTCCGCTGCCGCACGAAGCGGCACAATTGAGATTATTAACCAAATCAGGCAGATTATGATTTTTTTCATTCTTGTCCCCCCTAAAACATCTACTAGAGTGTATGAGAAATGGGACAAGAATAGAACAAAACGAGAAAGGCTTTTTATTAATAGAAAACACACCACTTACTTTCAAATAATATGAGTAGCTTTGTATTAAATCTTAATATTGATACTGGGCATTTGTTTATGGAAGTTGAATGAGACTCCTGTAAGGAAAGCAAATCCAAGGAGACATATAGCTACTTGAAGGAATAATTCGTGTAACGGAAAGCAATAGAGACATGTAACAACGCCTTATATTATATAAGTTACAGACTCATTCGCTTCTTTTTCATTCCATATACATAGGCAATTAAAATCGACAAGATGCTTAGCCAAAATGTAAAATAACCAATAGGCTGGTAATACATATCCAATACGCCGTACCTTGGCATTTGTCTAAACACATAATCAATCACATCATTATGTAGTGTCCAAATCGCAGCCATCGCCAGATGCCACCCTTTGATACGATAAAATGGTGCGTACAGCAAGCCCTGTACTGCCATTGCTCCATGCGAGAGCATCAGCATATAACCTGTCCAATGCAAGTCTCCCTCTACAAGTAGCAATAACAGGTTCATGACCACAGCCCAAATTCCATATTTAAATAGGGTTACAACAGCAAACGCTTCCACCAGCCCCCAATTTTTATGAAGTAAAAAGGCCAATAGGACAAACACAAAAAATAAGCTTGCAGTTGGACTATCCGGTACAAATAATAAAAATTGTGGCTCTGTTTCAACCAATTGATATTGATACCAAATATATCCATAAACAGTCCCTAATACGTTTACAATAAAAAGTAGCTTCAATATGGTTCGATCACGTAAAAAATAATATAACAATGCCATGCGTTTTCCTCCCTTTTATACACTTCTCATTATAGCAAAATTTCATATATACAATAAAAAAATCCCGGCACATTCCGGGATTTTTTATGATTTCTGTGTAGTCGTTCCTATTTTCTTACGTAAAAGCCATTTAGCAATCAATCCATGCTTTGGTGAGAAAAAGAACGCTAAGCAAAATAAGAAGCCTGACGCTGTGGCCATTGCACCGGCAATGGAAGCATTGATTTGATAAGCTACAAAGTAACCGATAATCGCTGACAGTACGCCTACACCCGCACTAATAATTAACATCGAAAATAAGCGATCTGTGAGTAAATATGCCGTTGCAGCCGGTACAATCAGCATAGCCACTACAAGAATAGCACCCACACTATCAAATGCAGCTACCGTTGTCAGTGATAACATTCCCATCAGCAAATAATGAATAACTACGACAGGAATTCCTATGGCTACAGCCATTTCCGGATCAAACGATGATATTTTAATTTCTTTATAAAGTAACGTAATTAACACAACATTAATCAAAAGAACAAACCCTAGAATCCATACTGCTTTCGGCCCTAGCTCCATACCGTTAATGACAAGAACATCCCAAGGAATAAACGTAATTTCTCCCATTAAGGCATGATCCGCATCTAAGTGGATGCGACCTGCAAATACAGAAAGTAAGATGACTCCAACCGCGAACAAGGACGTGAAAACTACCCCAATCGCCGCATCCGCTTGCACACCGCTTTCGTTTAAGAGTTGCACAAAGAAAGCCGTGAGCATGCCTACAAGTACAGCTCCGATTAGCATATAGATACCTTCCATACTTTGACTCACTAGATACGCTCCTACAATCCCAAGCAAAACAGTGTGACTGATGGCATCCGCTAACATAGCCATTTTACGCAAAACAAGAAAGCAGCCGACCATGCCACAGCAAATACCAACAAGTGCACCTGTCAATAAAATCCAGGCTTCATAGCTCATTTGTTCCCCTCCCATCCGGCTCTATATCCGGCTTTGTGCCTTTTATCACTTCGGGGAATAATGAGCGGCTCCTTATCATGTAATTTTAACATCTTTATCAGTTCCACAAGAACATCTTCTGACACATGCAATATATCATCTTCTCTGATATTGATATGATCATACAAAGACTCGTTGGCCAGGTAGATTTCCATCAAGCGATTACGAAGCGTAACATCATAAGCTTCCTCTAGTCCCGCTGGCGTCAACCTCAGCGCACTGTGATGGATGTACACATGCTTTTCTTTTCTAAGTTGGGATAACACCCGATGAACCACATTAGTATTCATAGGCTTACATGCAATAATTTCATCTAACTTGATGCTTTTCACATATTTTCCACTGGAAACACGGCGTTCCAATATATCATACATCGCCTCCAGCACATGTTCTCGTTCTACACGCCGTCTTGTTTTTCGTTCACGTATATACTTGCTGAGCAACCCTCTTCTAGGTGCACATATGAGCGAAAATAGAAACAGCAATGTAGCTGCTACGATAATCAGTGGACCTGTTGGCATGCCATTTGCTAACGTGCTTAAAATAGTTCCGCATACACCGGAAATAGCCCCAATTGCCCCGGAAATGAGAACCATATATTCAAGGCGTTCCGTCCAATACCGTGCTGCAATAGCCGGTGTAATAAGCATAGCTGACATTAAAATAACTCCCACTGCCTGCAAACCTATCACAACTGCAGCTACAATACCGCTCATTAAAATACCATTTAATACGCCAACCGGTAGCCCGATTCCTTTCGCAAACTGCGGATCAAAGGTTAGTATCTTCATTTCTTTAAAGAGAAGTATGCTTCCTACTAAAAGCAACAATGCAATGCCACTGATAATCCTTACGTCACTTCCTACTAAGGAAGCAGCCTTTCCGAAAATAAAATCCGTCAACCCGCTCTGATTGCCACCCTGACCTTGATTGATGTAGGTCAGCAATACAATGCCAAATCCAAAAAATACAGAAAGAACCAAGCCGATGGCCGTATCTTCTTTGATTCGTGAGTAGCGAATAATACTTTGGATACAATAAGTTGCTGCTAGCCCTGCTAGTGCCGCACCGACTAAGAACCAGCCGATTGACTTGGAACCATGTAACAAAAATGCGATACAAATGCCAGGTAGAGCGGCATGAGCCATAGCATCCCCTATTAAACTTTGTTTTTTCAAAAGCGCAAAACTTCCAAGAACACCACTTGCCAGCCCTAATAGTAAGGTTCCCATTAGCACCCATTGTGTATTGGCATCCAGTAAAATTCCAAATCCCATCTTACTGCCCTCCCGGAGGAGCAGTGTGTAAAAACGCCAATCGACCACCATACGTTTTTTGAAGGTTTTCTGTTGTAAACACATCTTCTGTTGGCCCAATAGCGATTGTTTTCATATTTAACAACATCACCCAATCAAAGTATTCTTCAACGGTTTGCAAATCATGATGTACGACGAGAACAGTCTTACCCTGTATTTTTAATTCGTTCAGCAGCGCAATAATAGCCTTTTCTGTTGCAGCATCAACTCCTACAAACGGTTCATCCATAAAATACACGCTGGCATCTTGTGCAAGAGCTCTTGCTAAAAATACGCGTTGTTGCTGTCCCCCTGAAAGCTGACTAATTTGTCTCGTCGCATATTGCTCCATTCCTACCTTTTTCAAACAGGCTAAAGCAAATTCTTTATCCGCCTTACTAGGACGCTTCAACCAGCCAATATGGCCGTATCGTCCCATCAACACCACATCAAGTGCATTTGTTGGAAAATCCCAATCTACAGAACCCCTTTGCGGCACATAACCAATTAACTTTCTTTGCTCTTTGTATGGTTTTCCATAAACAGCAACCTCGCCCGAAGCGCGTGGTATTAAGCCTAAAATTGCTTTAATCAATGTGGATTTACCGGCACCGTTTGGACCGATAATTCCAATTAGCTTTCCAGCCGGTACTGAGAAGTTAATATCTTGAAGCACAGGCTTAGTATGATACGCGACTGTAACATTTTCTACCTTAATGGGTTCCACTTCTTAATCCTCCCACTCCATTAAAATCCAAATTATATTTCACATTATATATTTATAAATCTTATTTCAACGCTTCAACAATGGTGTCAACATTATGTTTATACATACCAATGTACGTGCCTGTGTTAGTTCCTTTTTTACCCATTGCATCTGAGAATAATTCTCCCCCGACAACAACTGTGTGACCTTTCTTTTTAGCTCCTTCAACCACTGCTTTAATAGATTTATCGGATATACTTGTTTCAATAAATACGGCCTTAATATTACGATCTACAATGGTGTCTATCAAAGCTTGCACATCTTTAAGACCATACTCCGAATCCGTGCTGAGGCCCTGCAAACCTTTTACCTCTATCTTGTAAGCTGCTCCGAAATAATGAAACGCATCATGAGCAGTAATAAGCACACGGCTTTTTTCAGGGATTTCAGCGATTCGTTGCTGTGCATATACTTGTAGTTCATCTAATTGTTTCAAATAAACTGTAGCGTTTTCTTCATAAAATACTTTATTGTCTGGATCTTGCTTTATCAAAGTATCGCGAACCACTGCAACCGCATGCTGCCAAAGAGAAATATCAAACCAAACATGCGGGTCATATGCATTAGCATCCCCCGAACTAGAAATAAGTTCGTTTTTAGGCATTGATGATGTAACAGCAACGGTTGGCTTATCTTTTTCCATCTTTTCTAAAACATCACCCATTTTACCTTCCAAATGTAAGCCGTTATAAAAAATAATATCCGCTTTCCTGAGTTTTTGGATATCCCCTTGTGAAGCTTGATACAGATGAGGATCTACCCCAGCTCCCATAAGAGGTGTTACTACAACTTTTTCTTGACCGATTTGCTCAGTAATGTCAGCAATTTGGCCTGTTGTCGTCGTAATTTGTAACTTCCCATTTGATTGATTTGCAGTTTCTTGAGTGCAAGCAACTCCAAAACAAACCAACATCATAGTAGTTACTAGTATACATATCTTCTTTAACATGACACCCTCCTGTTTTAGCACAAGCTATAAATTTTTCCCTAAGGCAAAAATAAACGTAAAAAAAAACTAGTTCCATAAAGTAATTTTCTTTACCTAAGGCAAAAATATTAACGATAACTCTAGATTACTAGAAAAGTAGCATTAGGGCAATTTTTTTTATTAATATTATATATTTTGCCTTAAGTAAATTTCTTTCAGCTTACTTCTACAGTACGTAAGTCTTTATCACTGTATGCCTAAAACTTGGTTTCTGACACACAAAAAAGTCGGCTATATTAGCCGACTTCAACTACTTCTTGTTATATTGTGCAATGTACTCAGACAATTTTTTGAGTTCCTCATCAGTACCTTTGAATACACCCTTTGGCATTGCACCTTTACCTTCTTTAGCAATCTTAGCGATTTCCTCAGGCGTATGACTCATATTTTGTAGCGTTGGTGCTGCAGGTCCACCTTGCAGGTTTTCACCATGACATGTCAAACATGTGTTTGCTTGGGCAATCTTATAACCATCTGCTTCTTTGTCCACTTGTACAGTCTTTACGATGGCACCTTGCTTCTTAGCTGCATCCCAATCATGATGCGCAACTGATTCCCATGTTAAAAACGTGATTGACGCAATGGCAAGCAGCATAAACCCAGTCGCAACAGGTCTTTTAAATGGTCGACGCTCTGGCCCCTTATCAATAAATGGTGCGAGAAGCAATGCGCCCCCTGCAATACCAGGCATAATGAAAGCACCGATTACTGTGTACGGTCCTGCCGCATATGTGTATTTTAATAGCTGATACAAGAATAAGAAATACCAGTCAGGTAATGGTATGTATCCGGTATCCGTCGGATCTGCCATTCGCTCTAACGGTGAAGGATGCGCAACCGTTAAACATAAATATCCAATTAAAAATACTGAACCAACCATCCATTCCTTTAATAAGAAGTTTGGCCAAAACGCTTCTGTTTTGCCCGGATATTCCGAGTAATCCTTTGGAATATTCGGTTTTCGAACTGCCGGTACGCGTGAATCACCAACAAACTTCATCCCTTTGCCCCGATGCATAGTCTCCCTCCTTCATATAAACATATAAATCTCTTATAATGGTCCTGAAATACCTTGCTTACGAATAATAACAAAGTGAGCTCCCATCAAACCAAGCAAGGCGCCTGGTAAAAAGAATACATGAATTGCAAAAAAGCGTGTCAATGTTTGCGCACCAACAATTTCAGAGTGACCTGCTAAAAGCGTTTTCACATATGGGCCAATTAAAGGTGTTTGCTCTGCAATTTGCAAGCCTACTTTTGTTGCAAACAAAGCCTTCATATCCCATGGAAGCAAGTAGCCAGTAAAGCCTAATCCCATCATAACCCCAAAGATTAAAACCCCAACAATCCAGTTTAATTCACGAGGCTTTTTATATGCACCTTGGAAAAATACACGCAATGTATGTAAAAACATCATAACAATTACAAGACTTGCCCCCCAGTGATGCATACCACGAACAATTTGACCGTAAGCAACTTCATTTTGAAGATAATAAACAGATTCCCAAGCATTTTTAATATCAGGTACATAATACATTGTCAAAAACATACCTGAAAGAATTTGAATAACCGTGACGAAGAATGTAAGTCCGCCAAAGCAGTAAACGAATGCAGAAAAATGATGTGCAGGATTTACGTGCTCTGGTACCTCATGATCCGCAATGTCACGCCAAAGCGGCGTAATATCAAGGCGTTCATCGACCCAGTCATAGATTTTGTTCAACATCTACTTGGCACCTCCTGCCGGCTTCGCTTTTCCTAAGTACAATTTACCGTCTGCCACTTTAGATTCATACACATCAAGTGGCGCTAGAGGTGGTGTACCTGCAATGTTTTTACCACTCTTTTCATATCGTCCGCCATGACACGGACAATAGAATTGATTTGGGTGTGACTTGTCGCTGTTCCAGTTAACAACGCAACCTAAATGCTTACATACTGGTGATAGTGCTACGATGTCGCCGCTTTCATTTTTGTACACCCACGCAGACTTTGGTTCATCAGATTTGTACCAACCATCAACCTGCTTGACTTTAAAGTCAACACGCTTTGGTTCAGCTGTAATATCCTTTACTAATCCAACTGCTACCATATCCGAACTTTCTTCCTTTTGCAGCACCGGATCAAGCGCAAAGCGTGTCATTGGCATCAGCATGCCCGCTGCCATAAATCCCCCTACACCGGTAAGCGTGTAGTTCAAAAACTGGCGGCGTGATACCCTATGTTCTTTCTCGCTCATGAAAATTTCCCCCCTCTATCAACCCTTTAGGATAACCAATCAAAAATTTGAAAAACTAGGACACTATCATGATATAATAACAAATCTTCCAGGTCAATAACATACTACTCATAATCATAGAAACAATTATTTTATTCTGTCTTTTCCCACTTTTCTGTCAAAATTTTGTGGATATCACGCACATTAGCTTGCAATACATCACGACGTGTATGCTCTTCCAATTGATACAAAGGAATCGCAGGTAACCAAATCACAGTTTCTTGTACAGGACAAGCTTTCCATTCATAATCACTTGTAATATAAACAATATGTTTGATACCACTTTCTTTGATGCGGCTCTCCCACCGTTTTAAACGCTCTTGCTCGTCTTCTTTTTCACTCGTTAAATAAGTGAACGGAGGAAGTAATACAATGCGCCCTTTATATTCTCTTTCCATTTCAGCACTTAAACAGTCTACAAATTCACCTTGCCTAACAACTTCTTGCAAGGCTCCCTCAAGAGCAAAGGGTATAAGCGGCACCAGCGCCGTATCAATATATTCTTTCGCTGTTTCATATACTTCAATGTCTTTTGTACGCCACTTCATGTTATGCCTCCTTTAAATTCTTCCATAATCTATTAAAACATATAGCTATTACAAACAAAAAGAAAAACCCTCCGTAATAGAGGGTTTTTCTTTTTGTTTGTCACAATTTTTACATTTTTACCTATCTTTACAATTTCTTCAACTGTGCAGTAAGCTCTGCAAAAGCTGTGGCATCCTGCGTATCTAGAGCATTGTCAATTAGTTTAAGCAAGCGGCTACGTCTAAATGTTTGTATACTTTCTTCAAGAAAGCGCTCTGCCAGCAATCGATCTCTCTCATTCGTTTCCATATTTTTTGGAAGATATGGATTTTCTTCGAGAACCGCTACGTAGTTAGCATTTTGAAAAGATGACGTGAAATTGAGCTGGATATAAATGTCTTCATCTCGATTCAAACGAATATCGTGAAATGATTTTTCTGCATCTGTTGTCATAATGTTTTGCTTATAGAAGTGAAACGGCGCTTCTTTTACACAGCTGGTTGACATCACAAGACCGCGCGGACAATACTTAGCGTGCTCTACGAAATGTACCTTTCTCATCAATTGATCATGACTCATTAAATAGTTCAAGATCCATACACATTCCCTTTGCTTAAGTTGGTAATTGCTTAAAAACCATTTAACAAAATCCTTTTTTTCATTCACAGAAACAGGGGTATTCATTCGCACAGTCCCTCCTCTGCCCACTTTTTTATCAATACATTCAAGAAAAGATGTCCCGTTTCCTTCTTTGTTCTTTAAATGTTACAAATTATATAACAGCTCTTCAATATGCGTTTGAGTTGAGTCCAACTGCAGGATCTTCTCAAAAACCTCTCTCGCTTCTGCTCTCTCCCCTTCTTCCAATAAAAACAATCCATATTCCTCCAAGAAGGAAAGATTATCCTTAAAAGAAGTATATGCATCGCGATAATGTTTTAATGCATCTGAATAAAGCTCCAGCTCTTTTTCTGCACGCGCACGATCCCACGTAAGTTGCGGGTCATCTTCACCATTTTCAACTGCAATTTTAACTGCTTCAACAATTTCCTCGTGCTTATCTTGCTCTTGCAAAATGTAAATGTACTTCGACACCGCTTCCATATGTGCTGGGTCAAGCGCCAATGCTTCAAGTAGTGCCCCTTCTGCTTCTTGTATGTTTCCAAGTCTTGCTGCGGCATCTGCCAAGCGCACATGAAAATCCACAGAAAACTCATCTGTTTTTACACCTTCACGAAGTAAATCATAGCTTTCTTGCAGCATCCCCTGCTCTTCATAGCAGCGTGCTGCGTATACATACAGTGCCGTATACTGCGGATCGAGCTCTTTTAATTCCAAAAACACAGGCAATGCTCGTTCGTAATACATCGCTTGGTATAAGGTAAATGCATATCCAAACAATGTATGAATGTCCTTCTGGTCTTTTAAGCCCTCTTCATAATGTAAAATGGCTTCTTCCCAATTTCCCAAAGAACTAAGTGCTTCAGCCAAACGCAGAGAAATATTCACGTCTCCAATTTTTCTTTCCGATAGAATATGCATGTAATAAGGGACAGCTTTTACAAAATCACCGCGACTACTATAAAATTCACCTAACCCAAAATCAACAATCGGTTCATCTGGCAAGTGATGCTTAGCTGCGAGCAGTTTTGTTTCCGCCACTTCATCCAAACCTTGCGTTTGGTACAAGTCTGCTAAAAGTAGCAACGCTTGTACATATACCTCATCTTCTTCTCCAATTTCATTTAATACTTCAATCGCTTCATCTTCTCGATCAAAATCAATGTACACATCAGCTAAAAATAGCGCTATTTCGCTTTCGCCAGGATATAATATATGCAATTCTTCAGCAATCACTAATGCTTGTTCTAAAAACCCCATTGCATGATAATAGCGAGCTGCTTCATATTTTTCTTCATCCGTTCCTTTTTTCGCTATATTTTCTAAAAGGCGAAACGCCTCCTCTGTGTTTCCACTTTCCATCTGTTTCATTGCATCTTGTATCATTTCATACTCTCCTTCTCTATTATGTTTTTATTGTACTAAAAATACGCCATAAACAAAAGAATCCCCTCTTATCGAGGAGATTCTTCACTTAGTTCGTTCAATTGTTCAAAAAAGTTTGGATAGGACACCGCAACGGCTTCTGCCTGCTCAAGAATCGTTTCTCCACTTGCAATACAGGAAGCAACTGCAAGCATCATTCCGATACGATGGTCACCGTGACTATCTACAGACGCACCGCACAGTGATGATTTTCCATAAATAATCATACCATCATCCGTAGCTTCAATTCGTGCCCCCATTTTGGTTAGTTCCTTTACAACTGTATCAATACGATTTGTTTCTTTCACCTTAAGTTCAGCAGCATCTTTAATAACCGTAATACCTTCTGCTTGCGTTGCCGCGAGCGCCAGAACAGGTATTTCATCAATTAGACGCGGAATGAGTTCTCCACCAATTTCTACACCATGGAGCGCCGACGTTTCAATTGTGATGTCTCCATATGGTTCAAAGGCTTCTTCATTTATATTGGAAATGATAATATTCGCTCCCATTTGTTTCAGAACCTCAAGTATACCTGTTCTTGTTGGATTTAAACCAACTTGTTTCAATGTGAGCTTACTATTTGGCACAATAGCTCCTGCTACTAGAAAAAACGCAGCCGACGAAATATCGCCAGGAACTTGTACATGTGTAGCTCGTAACGTACCACCGCTTATTGTCGCTGTTACGCCTTCACTTTTCACTTCACACCCAAATGCAGCAAGCATTCGCTCTGTGTGATCTCTTGATTTTTCTGGTTCTGTAACTGAAGTAACCCCATCAGCTCGCAGACCTGCAAGTAGCACAGCAGATTTTACTTGCGCACTTGCTACAGGAGAATGATAAGCAATGGCTTTCGTACTACCTCCTCGGATGCTAAGCGGTGTATATTGACCATCTGCTCTACCATCAATCTTTACACCCATGGAGCGTAAAGGATCAGTGACTCTCTTCATCGGTCTGTTCCCTATAGAAGCATCTCCAATCAAAGTACAGTGAAACGGTACGTTAGCCAAAATCCCCATCATAAGTCGAATCGTTGTACCAGAATTCCCCACGTCAAGTACTTCTGCTGGCTCCTGAAGCCCCTCCAAGCCTTTCCCATAGATGGTTACTTCTTCCCCTTGTTGTTCAATTCTTACACCAAGCTTGCGAAAGCAAGAAATGGTACTTAAACAATCTTCACCAGGCAAAAATCCTGACACAGTTGTTTTACCTTCCGCAATAGAGCCGAACATCACGGCACGATGAGAAATAGATTTATCTCCAGGGATACGGAGTTCTCCTACTAAGCTTCTTTGCTGCAATTTCATACTACTCACTCCCGTTACTTACAAGCAGTTTTCTTTTTTGGCTACAACTTTTTCAAGCAGTGCGATAATCTCTTCATTTTCTTCTTCACTACCAATGGTGATACGAATACCGTTTGGCAATCCTAACCCTGCACCCGAGCGTACAATATAGCCGGCCTGCAGAAGCTCTTGAAACACTGCATTTCCGTCTCCTACTTCCATAAAGATGAAGTTTGCTTGGGAAGGATAATAGTTGATATCATGTCTCTTACAAAATTCATAATAGCGTTGTAATCCCTTTTCATTCGCCTTTACACATTGCTCAATAAATTTCTGATCCTGAAGTGCGGCTATAGCTGCAACTTGTGCGAAAGAAGATGTATTAAACGGCAATCTGCCTGCTTGCAAACGGCTGATGAAGGACGCATGCCCAACTGCATACCCCATGCGGAATGATGCCAAACCATACGCTTTAGAAAACGTGCGTAATACAACCATATTTTCATAATTTGGCAATAAGGACAGCGTATCAGGATAATCGTCTGCTGTTGCATATTCATAATACGCTTCATCCATTACAACAAGAGCCGTTTTGGGAATTCGAGACAAAAAGTCTTGTAATTGCTTAGTGTTCACATATGTACCTGTTGGATTGTTCGGATTACATATCCAAACAATTCTTGTGTGCTCGTCTACTTGTGACAGCATACCCTCCAAATCATGCGTCCCATTTTGAAGTGGTACCTCTCTTACTTCCGCGTTTTCAATCACTGCATGATGACGATATTGCGAAAAAGTAGGTTTTGCCATAACCGTATTTGTGCCGGCAGATAAAATACTGCGGCTCAACATTTGAATCACCTCATCCAGCCCACTGCCAAATAGAAGTTGGTCCGGCGCAACGTTCAGGTGTGCGGCTACCTGCTTGCGCAGTTCATAAGCCCCTCCGTCTGGATATAATGCAAACTGCCCCGCAAGTGACGTTAGCGCTTCTGAGACTTTAGGTGAACAACCAAACGGATTCTCATTAGACGCAAGTTTAACGATCTTCTCCAAACCGTATTCTCGCTTCACTTCATCAATGGATTTACCCGGAGAATAGGCATGTAATTCTAGCAACTGCTTTTTCAGCATTGTATGTCCCCCTGACTTCTGTGATTTTTAGTTTTTATAAGTTTTCTGTTTGAATAAATTGTGCCAATGCATCTAACACAACTTTATCCTGTACTTCTTCCACACAAACATCTGCAATTCCTCTTAACAATACCATACGAATCTCGCCCGATTGCGCTTTCTTATCTTGCTTCATTCTCAATAATAAACGCTCTATATTAAGCTCCATCGGAAGTTTTGGATACCCATACCCAAACAACCATTTTGCAAACGCTACACTTGCCAAGTCCACATCGTATATACGCTCACTCAATAGCAACGCAAAGCGCATTCCCATAGCCACCGCATCACCATGCGTCAGCCGACCATACCCCAGCTCCGCCTCAATAGCATGACCAAGGGTATGGCCAAAATTTAAATAGGCACGTACACTAGACTCTGTCTCATCAGCAGCTACAACCTTTGCTTTTACAGCAATTGCTTGCTGCAATGCATACTGTAATTTTTCTCCGCGTAAATCTTCCAGGCTTAAAATTTCCTTTTGTAACCAATCATACAGATGTGCATCACCAATGACACCATGCTTTATTACTTCTGCATAGCCAGATCGCCATTCCTCTTGGGGTAGCGTGTACAAAAAGGGAATATGATAAATAACAGCTTCTGGCTGATAAAATGCACCAATCATATTTTTTCCAATCGGATGGTTTATGCCCACTTTTCCACCTACTGCACTGTCATGCGCTAAAAGAGTTGTTGGCATTTGTATAAAACGAATGCCACGCATAAAAGTTGCAGCTACAAACCCTGCTAAATCGCCAATCACTCCTCCACCAAGCGCTATAATGACCGACCTTCTGTCCATCCCCTTTTCTAGTGCATATGTTTGGATGGCATAATAATTTTCAAAAGATTTCTCTTTTTCACCGCTTGGTATTACATACGTATGCACATCAGCACTTGTTAGCGCTTCTGTTACCTGTTTCATATACAATGGCGCTATGGAAGAATCTGAAATAACAAGAACAGCGGAGGGGGTCGGTTGTAACTGTTGGTATACACTTCGCAGCGCTGCAAGTCCCTCTTCACCTAAATATAACGGATAACACTTTGATTTTGTTTCAATATAGCGCATTAAAATTCCCTCGCATATTCTCTATGCTTATCTATATTGTTTTTAATTAAGTCCATTCTGTCCCTTCCAAATTGCTCAACAATAGCTGCTGCAAGCTCCCAAGCAACGACAGCTTCCGCCACAACACTTGCAGCCGGTACCGCACAGCTGTCAGAACGTTCAATACTTGCTTGGAACTCTTCTTTTGTTTCAATATCTACACTGCGAAGCGGCTTGTACAAGGTCGGAATTGGCTTCATCACACCGCGCACTACAATTGGCATACCCGTTGTCATACCACCTTCAAACCCACCGGCATTATTTGTGCTACGACCATATCCTTTTTCAGTCCAAATAATTTCATCATGTACTTGGCTTCCAGGTTTTCTTGCCGCTTCAAAACCGATACCAATCTCTACGCCTTTAAAAGCATTAATACTCATCATAGCTGCCGCAAGCTTTGCATCAAGCTTATGGTCGTAATGCGTATAGCTTCCTACTCCTACAGGCACACCTTCCACAATTACCTCTACAATACCACCGATTGAATCTCCATTTGCTTTTGCATCATCTATCGCTTGCATCATACGAGCGCCTGCTTCAGCATCTAAACAGCGTACAGGTGATTCCTCTGTAATGCGCTTTACTTCTTCTATCGACGTATATGTATGACTGGATTTTACGCCACCAATCTCAATAACATGGCCTGCAACCTGAATACCTAACTCCTTTAAAATACGCTTTGCTACTGCACCTGCAGCTACGCGCATGGTTGTTTCCCTGGCGGAAGATCGTTCTAAGACGTTACGCATATCACGATGCCCATACTTAATGGCACCGTTTAAATCAGCATGGCCGGGACGGGGGCGTGTAATTTGTCGTTTCACCTCTTTTGCTTCTTCCTCTGTAATAGGGGCAGCACCCATAATTTTGGTCCAATGTTTAAAATCGTTATTTTCAACAACTAAAGCAATAGGTCCCCCCAACGTATATCCATGACGAACTCCACTCAAAATTTCTGCTTGATCTTTTTCAATTTGCATTCTGCGGCCACGACCGTGACCTTTTTGTCGCCTTGCCAACTCTTCATTAATATCGGATACCAATAAAGGCAATCCTGCCGGAACACCTTCAATAATTGTTGTCAATTGTGGTCCGTGTGATTCTCCCGCTGTCAAATATCTCACTGTATTTCCCTCCTGTCAGATTATTTATGTATCAATATAACATACCGTTTTCCATTTGGTAAGTTTTTAATTCTGAATGTTACAAGAAAAAGACGCAGTGCGACATCACACTGCGTCTTAAAGCGTTTACAAATCTCTCTTTGAAAGATTAATAAACCCACTCATCTATTATTTTTGTGTATGAAACCAGTTCTTCTTCTTTGAAGAAGATAGAAATCTCACGCTCCGCACTCTCAGGAGAATCGGAACCGTGAATAATATTTTTACCTACCGTTACACCGTAATCACCGCGAACCGTTCCTGGAGCAGCTTCTTTTGGGTTTGTTTTGCCCATCATTTGACGAGCTGTTGCAATTACACCTTCACCTTGCCACACCATAGCAAACACAGGCGCAGAAGTAATAAAATCAACTAACTCTCCGAAGAACGGTCTTTCTTTATGCTCAGCATAATGTAGTTCTGCTGTTTCTTTTGTTACTTGCATTAATTTCGCGCCTACCAATTGAAACCCCTTTTTTTCAAAACGAGACACGATTTCCCCAATTACATTCCGTTGTACGCCGTCAGGTTTGATCATTAGATATGTTTTTTCCATGAAAATCTCTCCACTTCCTTGAATATGTATAGGGTTCTCCCATAGAGAATACTATCATTACTTTTTAAATTTAGCAACTGTTCAGAAATGGAGAAATGATCAATCGTTTTAAAAAAATCAAAACTTTCTCTTTCCTATATATTTGGCAATACTTTGCATAGCTGATTTTGCTTGACTTTTAGGTAGTGACTGTATGATTTTCAACGCTTTTTGTAAATACCTTTCACTTAGTTCAAATGAACGTTCGATTGCGTCGCCGTCTTTAATTAGGTGAATCATATACTGCATATCGGCTCTATCCATGCCTGCATGAACCGTTTCAAGTTTTCTTTTAATAGCCGGGGTCTCCATTGCATATAGAACAGGCAATGTAATATTTCCTTGACGTAAATCTTCTCCTGCTGGCTTACCTAATTCTTCTTCGTTAGACATAAAATCTAAAATGTCATCAATAATTTGATAGGACATTCCAACAAAATAACCAAACCAAAATAAACGCTTGGATGTTTGCTCATCTGCGCCGGCAGCTACTGCACCAAGCTGACAGCTTGATGCGATAAGCAAAGCTGTTTTACGTTTAATTCGTCTTAAGTAGGTGCGCAAATTTTGGTTAAAGTTATATTTATCACGAATTTGTTCAATTTCTCCCTTACATAACTCCACCATTGTGTGTGAGAGGACTTTATGTATTTCTGGCATTTCTAAATTTGTAATGCATTCTAACGATTTGGCAAACAGGTAATCACCGGTATACATAGCCACCTTATCGCCCCATCTTGCATTGACCGTTGCACATCCTCGTCTAACATAAGCATTATCTATTACATCATCATGTACGAGAGATGCCATGTGTATCAGCTCTAACGCGACAGCTACATGTTTAATTGTCTCAAATTTATATGCGCCGAATTTTCCAGCAAGCAATACAAATACCGGCCTAATACGTTTTCCTCCGGCTTCGATAAGTGCTAAAGCCGCTTCAGCGAGCAACGGGTCATTAGAAACGGCTATTTGTTTAAGTTCTTGCTCCACCTTATCAAGATCTGACTTTAAAAATGAATACATTACTTGTAGCTTCATATTGTCACCTTAACCTAAATGATGTTCTCCTTTATAGCCGATGTGCATTGCGGCTACACCGAACGTAAAAGCTTTTGTTCGCACTTTTACAAACCCTGCCTCTTTAAACATACGTGTTAATTCCTTTATACCCGGAAACGTACGAGCAGATTCCTGTAACCAAGAATATTCGTTATAACTTTTAGCAAATATTTTACCAAAAGCAGGCATAATATAACGAAAATACACGAGATACAAATGTCTGATGCCAAACATGGTGGGTTGTGAGGTTTCTAAGCAAACCACTTGTCCCCCAGGTTTTACCACACGATACATCTCTTTTAATACATGCATATAATCTGGTACATTTCGTAAGCCAAATCCAATGGTTACGTAGTCAAACGTATTATCTTCAAAAGGGAGAGACATTGCGTTCCCATGTAGTAACGTAACCTGCTTCATTTGTCTTACTTTTATTTTCTCTTCTCCTACAGACAACATATTTTTACTAAAGTCCAGCCCATATACTTTACCGTTTGGACCAACTGCCTCTGCAAGAGATATTGTCCAATCAGCTGTACCGCAACAAACATCCAATGCTGTTTGACCAGGCTTTACATCCATGACTTTCATTGTATATTTGCGCCATGCTTTATGCCGCTGAAAACTAATGACAGAATTCATTACATCGTACTTTTTGTAAATTTTTTCAAACACATCATGTACACGTTCTTCTTTAGATTGTTGCATAGATGCTTTACCTCCTGTTAAAGTTGATGCCCAGTCATAGCTGTCCATTGCTCATATATGGGAGAGTCATACAGCTCCCTCACAGCGTTTTGTCTGTACACTTGATACTCTTGTTCCCACTCTTCACCAGATAAGCTTTTCCATGCCGCAAAGATAACTGAGCTTTCACCATTGCAAGCCTGTTTATATTCTCTCTCAATACGTGCATATCCTAAAAATAGAGCTGCATACTCTTCCCAGCCAGTAACTTGAAAATGCTGACACGTTTTCATAATCAGGGACGCTTCAATCATTTGCACACTATGAATCATCTCAGTTACCGTAGCTGCCCTATGTTGATGAAGATAAATTTTATGTTCATTCACTTCTTCGATCGCTTTAGCCAATGTTCTAATAAAAGAAATATCATGATTGTCAGCTAATAAATGATAATACAGTCCGCTATAGTAATCTCCTGCTAATACCGTAAGCTGGCGTTTCTTTACATTCATTTCGGACACTTTTTCATGTGTATCAAGAGCGATTTGAACAAGCATCACTGCCACAGCATAATGCTCTATATGCTTTGTATGCAATTTGGCGCTTTTTAGTATCGAATACAATAAGAGCAACTTTTCCTCATCCACATCCGGCATATCAATATGCTGCATAAGAACGGGATGCTGCAACTTTACTTGAAGCCTTTCCTTCAATATCTTGAAGTTGTTGTTATACACTTACATCACCCTTGTTTCTAAAAAATCCTACGTGCAATAAAACTTATTATATCACATGTATGGGTTTGACTATAAGGTGAAACTTCCTTTAGGGAATGATTTTATCGCTAAAGGTTAGTTGAACCAATCAGGCTTTTACGGACAGTTGCTTTTCCACTTCCTTCGTTTATATCCTCCAAAAAGCTTACTGCCCGTTAATGATAAAAAAAGAAAAGCAGTGTCCTGCTTTTCTTTTTAGTTAGATTTAATAAAAGATAACACCTCTGCTCTTGCCGCTGCATCGGTTTCCAATACGCCACGTACAGCAGATGTCACTGTCTTAGCCCCAGGTTTTTTCACACCACGCATTGTCATACACATATGCTCAGCTTCCACAACTACCATTGCGCCATGAGGCTCAAGAACTTCCATAATAGCATCCACAACGCTAGAAGTGATACGCTCTTGCAACTGTGGTCTACGCGCTATCGTATCCACTGTACGTGCAAGCTTGCTTAATCCCGTTACACGACCGCCTTTTGGAATATATGCAACATGCGCTACTCCATAAAATGGAACAAGATGATGTTCACACATAGAATAGAACGGAATATCTTTCACAAGAACTAATTCCTCATGTTCTTCTCCAAAAACTTTATGTAAATGCTCTTTTGGATCTTCGTGCATACCTGAAAATACTTCAGCATACATTTTTGCCACACGCTTAGGTGTTTCTAGTACACCTTCTCGATTTGGATCATCCCCGATTGCTTCCAAAATTAATCTTACTGCTTCTTCAATTTGTGATAAGTTTACTTTTGCCATCCGTTTAAATCCTCCCACACTCATAGCTAGTATTCATATGAACACATTCTAGCATAAACATGTTTTTAAAAGCAAAAATCAGCACTATACAACGTATAGAATTATATATCATTAAAATTTAAATCGACCCACGGTTTGTTGCATATCTTCAGCCAGATTAGCAAGACTCTTAGCTGCTTGCGAAATATCTTCCATAGATGCCTCTTGAGATTGAGATACAACAGAAACAGTGTGAATAGAATGCGTTGCTTCACGAGATACATCAGCAATTTGCACTGCTGATGCAGCTACTTGTTTACTTCCAACAGCTAGTTGTTGGGATATAGAGGCGACCGCTTGCACCTCTACAAACATTCTCGCAACCGCTTGCATAATATCTTCAAAGGCGTTATCAATTTTACTCATACCAACAACACCAGATTCCACTTCTTCCGTAACAAGGCTCATGGACTCTACACAATGTGAAGACTGACTCTGAATCTGTTGGATAAGTTGTTTAATTTGCTGTGCAGAAACAGCTGTTTGTTCTGCCAGCTTACGAACCTCGTCAGCTACTACAGCAAAGCCTCTACCATTTTCACCAGCACGGGCAGCTTCAATACTGGCATTTAAAGCCAATAAATTTGTTTGTCCCGAAATATTCGTAATAGCGGTTACAATTCTTTCAATATCTTGAGAGCTTTTGTGCATATATTGTATAAACTCCGCTGATACCTTTACCGCTTCTGAGATTTGCTTCATTTGCTGAACAGAAGTAACGACAAATGCCCGCCCCTCTTCCGTCTGGGATTTCGTATGATGAGAAGCTTGCTCTACATTTTGTGTATTTACTGCAATGTGCTGGATACCAGATACCATTTCTTCTGTTGCAATCGTCACCTGTTGCAGTTGCTCCACTTGTTGCGCTGCTCCGATGGATACAGCTTGCATATAATTTGTAATTTGATTACTTGCTGTTCGCGCTTGTTCTTCCGAGGCAACAAGCTCTTCTGAATTTGCAGCTAAAATATGTGCGGTTTCATGGATTTGAATAATAACTGAACGAAACCCTCGCAACATTTGATTATACGATTTAATTAACATACCAATTTCATCTTTGGAGTAATAACTACCTACTGCTGTTAAATCCCCTGTTTCAGCAATTCCCATTAAACGTTGCACTTCTTTTAATGGACGGGTAATTAATCTTGAAATAAACAGCCCAACTGCAATGCTACTCACCATAGCTCCGATAATAATACACAAAATAGTACGATCTGCATTACGAGCACTGTTGGTATTTGCAAGGTCTAATTTTTCTGCAGTATCTGCATTATACTCCGCCAATTCTCTAATAATTCTTTCTGCTTCTAGCAGGGCCGGATTAGCTTTTTGTTGAAACTGCAAATAAGCGGCTTCTTTATTTCCTGTTAACAAGGTTTCTAAAACTCTCTCTTTCTACTCTATATATGGATATAAGGGTGTTATACTTTTTGAGCCGCTCTTGCTCAAATACACTCAGTTCTCGCTCACTATAAAGCTTTATTAAATCATTATTCTCCTTCATTGCCTTATCAATTTCTTTCATTAACTCTTCCTGCCTGGATGGATCACTTGTTAGCATTGTTTCAAGCACATTCCCTTTTATAATATATAGATTTGATCTGGCAATATTAACCCATCTAACCGGAAGTAAGCGGTCATTATACATTTCTGTCGTATTTTCTTTCATGGTACGCATGTGATAGAAGCCTGTTGCCCCTACAGCGAATAATGCAAAAGTACTAATGAAAATTATGAAGAAAATCTTCGTTCTTACCTTCAAATTCTTTAGTCCGTTCATCCAAGACGTCCCCTTTACCATGGTTAGCATTAGAAATTTCTAAAAATATAATATATTTAGATATAGTTATTATAATATAAAAATGTCGTTTTCGTTAAAAATATTTAAAAATATTTAAAAATATGTAAAAATGAACTATCACATAAAGAACTAGATAAATCTGTTACTAGCAGCTTCTCCCCCAACAGTAAAAAGACCCCACTTTATATAAAATGGAGTCTTTTGAAACGCAGCATTTATGTAGCGCTGTGTAGTTTATTGTTGAACCGCGTCTTTTAACGCTTTTCCTGGTTTGAACGCAGGTACCTTGCTTGCAGCGATTTCGATTTCTTCGCCAGTTTGAGGATTGCGTCCCTTGCGAGCAGCACGTTCACGAACTTCGAAATTTCCGAATCCGATCAACTGTACCTTATCACCATTCTTTAGCGCTTCTAAGATTGCATCAAAAACAGCATCAACAGCTTTTGTCGCATCTTTTTTTGCGATATCGCTTGCCTCCGCAACCGCATTTACTAAATCCGTCTTATTCATGCCATTCACCTCCTCCCAAAAGGACCACCCTATGAATGATAAGTGTGTCTTATCTTCATTTGTAGGCAATTTAAAGAAATTCTATACCACCATGGTGCAGATAATTTATTATCTTGCCCTATCTTATACGATAATTACGTATAATTCAATCTTTTTAAAGAAAATGTTACCAATATTTCTATACATTAATTACTCATTTATCAGATACAATATAATGGGACTTGTTGATTGAAGTGAAGAGGAATGAGACTCCTGAAAAAAGAGTCAAGAGAAGTCCCAACAAAAGCATAAAGAAACCCTCCACAGAGGAGGGTTTCTTACAAGATGATGGCAATTAAACCACCTGAACCTTCATTGATAATGCGTTCAAGTGTTTCCTTTAACTTATACCTTGCATTTTCAGGCATCAATGACAGCTTCGCTTGAATGCCTTCTCGCACAATAGAGCTAAGTGAACGACCGAATATATCAGATTTCCAAATAGATAACGGATTATCCTCAAAATCCTGCATTAAGTATCGAACTAGCTCTTCACTTTGCTTTTCGGTACCGATGATAGGTTCAAAAGTAGATTCCACATCAACTTTAATCATATGAATTGATGGGGCTACAGCCTTTAGCTTTACACCAAAACGTGCTCCATGGCGAATAATTTCTGGTTCATCTAGACTCATGTCAGCTAGTGCAGGAGCAGCAACGCCATATCCCGTTTGCTTCACCATGCGTAGCGCATCTGCTACTTGATCATATTCTGTTTTTGCATGAGCAAAGTCTAGCATAAGCTTCAGCAAGTGATCTTTACCGCGAATTTCTACACCGACAACCTCTTTCAGAATTTGGTCATACAGCTCATCTGGTGCATATAAATCAATTTCAGCAACACCTTGCCCCATATCAATACCAGCAAGGCTTGCTCGATCAATAAATTCGTACTGACTGAACTGCCACACTACACGATCTACATCGCGAAGACGCTTAATGTCTTTTACTGTTTCTTGTACAGCTTCTTGATAGCTTTGTCGCAACCAATGATTTTCATTTAGCACCATCACCCAGCTCGGCAGGTTCACATTCACTTCCAAAACAGGGAATTCATAAAGCGCTTCACGAAGTACATTTAACACATCACCTTCTCGCATACCTTCTACACTCATCGCAAGAACAGGAATGTCATATTGCCCAATTAAATGCTGACGCAATTGCTCTGTATCAGGATGATACGGCTGTACAGTGTTGATGACCATAATAAATGGCTTTCCTACTTCTTTTAATTCATTTACAACACGCTCTTCAGCTTCTAGGTAATCACGACGTGGAATTTCACCGATAGTACCGTCCGTAGTAACAACAACACCAATTGTAGAATGCTCTTGTATTACCTTGCGCGTTCCAATCTCAGCTGCTTCATGAAACGGAATCGGCTCTTCATACCAAGGTGTGTTTATCATACGAGGTCCATTCTCGTCCTCATAGCCCTTTGCTCCTGGTACCGTATAGCCTACACAATCAACCAACCTAATGTTAACAGCTAACCCATCTTCTACTTGAATAGACACTGCTTGATTCGGTACAAATTTTGGCTCTGTTGTCATAATTGTTCTACCAGCGGCACTTTGTGGTAATTCATCTTGGGCACGTTGGCGGTCTGCCTCGTTACCAATGTTAGGAATTACAACAAGTTCCATAAACTTTTTAATGAATGTCGACTTACCGGTGCGAACAGCACCTACCACTCCAAAGTAGATATCACCACCGGTCCGTTCAGCGATATCTTTGAAAATATCAATCTTTTCCAAACGAAATCCCCTCCTTGAGAGTTATTGGGAATGTATTTTTCATTCTAGTAGTCAGGACACTATATAAATATGAATTTGTCCTAATTTATTATGACTGTTTGTTGAAAAATTTTTTCCTTCATTGGACGAAGTAAAAAACCCTTCTTTTAGAAAGTTATTCCTAAACAGAAGGGTTCATGACTTATTGAACGAAAAAAATCGGCTCGTTATCTTTTATTGTATAAGGAAGAGAATACGCTGGGACAAATGGTGATTTTTCGGTTAATAGAAACCGAATATCCTGTCCCTCTTGCATTGTAACAACATTCTTACTTAGAATCTCGTATAAATCGATGCGATAGTCTACATATACCTCACCCTGTGCATCAATAACAAATGGGAGATTTTTTCCTGAATAAGGACTCTCTACAAATGGCTCCTCTTTATACTTTAGTTTTTGATAATCCAATGTATACACGCCGTTTGCTATCACTTTTTTAAAGGGCGGATACTTGTGTTCGTCTCGATACATCTTAATTTTCAGTTTAAGATTACGAATTTCTTCTGCAATCCGTAAATCAATTAATTTTACAGTTGGATTTGTTTCCACGTCAATGAGTACATATTGATATATACCACCATTTTCAAAGGCATTGCTAGGCGGTTCTTGAATAAATCTTGGAGAAAGTTTAGTAAATTCAATTGGATACTTTTGATAGAGCGGCGTGTCTATTTCTTTTGTTTTGATTGGTAACAAGCCACCATTTGCTTCTTTATACTGATTTACTGCACCTTGCACAATCTGCAATTGATCCGGATACGGTATTTGATTTTGCTGCAGTCTCTCTTGCGGGTACATGCAACCCGACAACATGTTTACACAAAATATAAATACCACCATCATTATTTTTTTCACAAATATTCACAACCTTTTTATTTACTAACAGGTCCACTAAACACGACCACAAAAATAATGAACCCAGAAACAATCATAAATGAATACGCTATAAAAGCAGTAATCCCTTTCAAAAATGGATTACGTATTTTATGACGACTCATTAAAATAAACAAGATAGCAATAAACATCATTCCCATCGCCCCAAACGAAAACCACATCTTCATTAAAGCCATATTTGCACCCCTTTATGTATCAATCCAACTTCTATTCTAGCAAATTATTTTCAAAAAATCAGTATAAATAAAAAACACCGAAACGAAAAGGGGCCTTTCGCTTCGGCTGACCAAAATTCCCTATTTAGCCCATGTATTTTCATACATTGTATCATATGCATTTTCTGCATATATTGTTTACTTTTTAAACATATTTCCTAATGTACTCAGGTCTGCAGGAAGGTTGTTGCTGATAATTGCTTTAACGATTTGATCCTCTTTTTCCTTAGGTACTTGACGACCAGCCATCGCTGCAACTTGATGAATTAATTGACGCAATACTTGCTCATCCTTTAAATTCGCATTTTGAACAGAGGAAGCTAATTTAAAAATATCCTCCTTATTTACTTTTGTTTGCTTTTCTACATTATCAAAAAAGTTATTTGACATAGGTACTACCACCCTCTCCTGTATTCTACACTTTAGTGTATGCACACAATTAAATTTGGTGAAAATACCTAGTTGCGAAAAAGAAGCTATCCCAAGTCGGGACAGCTTCTTTTTGTATATGTAAGTCAATCCTTAGGTCTTGTTACAACACAACTTATTTATATAGATTTGGAACTGCTTCTACCTCATGCTTACGAACACGCCCCATTAAAGAACCCACAGCTTCTTTCACATCCTTACCATGAAACAGCACTTCATGTAACGCTGCTGTGATCGGCATATCAACACCAATCTTATCTGCTAATTGATATGCAGCCTTCGTGGTTCGCACGCCTTCTACAACCATACCCATACTTTCAAGCACATCCTCCAAGGAATGGCCTTTACCAAGCAGGTTACCTGCACGCCAATTTCGGCTATGCACACTCGTACAAGTAACAATTAAATCACCCATACCTGTTAAACCGGCAAAAGTCAATGGATCTGCACCCATTGCCCTTCCTAAGCGAGCAATCTCCGCTAAACCTCGTGTTATCAAGGCCGCTTTGGCATTATCACCAAACCCCAGCCCATCTGTCATACCGGCAGCTAAAGCGATTATATTTTTAAGTGCTCCTCCAAGTTCTACACCAATAATATCAGGATTGGTGTAGACCCGGAAATATTCGTTATTCATAAACAGGTCTTGAACAGCTTCTGCTGCTTCCATATTTTTGGAAGCAGAAGTGACAGTGGTCGGTTGACGCAGTGCCACTTCTTCCGCATGACTAGGTCCTGATAACACTACTACATCACGGAGTAAATGTACAGGTAGTTCTTCTTCAATCATTTCTGAAATACGTTTTGATGTATCTGGTTCTATCCCTTTGCTTGCATGTGTAACTGTTACTGCATGTTTTAACACGGTGCGCATATTTGCTAATACTTCACGTATCGCTTTTGTCGGAACCACCAGAAGCACATGCTCAGTATCTTGCAATGCTTCTTCAAGCGATACATAAGCAGTTATTCCTCTCGGAAGCATAATACCAGGTAGATATTTATGGTTTGTACGACGTTGGTTTACCTCATCCATTTGTTCTTCACGTGCACCCCATAAACGAACTTCGTGACCATTGTCAGCAAGTACCATCGCTAGCGCTGTCCCCCAGCTGCCAGCTCCTACCACCGTAATTTTCCCCATCCAGCTTCAACCTCCTTAGTCTCTAGCCCTTGCAATAATTTTAATAGGTGTTCCTACAAAATTAAATGCATCACGAATGCGATTTTCTAAAAATCGTTCGTAGGAAAAGTGCATGAGTTCTGGTTCATTAACAAATACAACAAATGTTGGTGGCTTGATTGCAACTTGTGTTGTGTAATAAATCTTTAATCGTTTCCCCTTATGCGTCGGAGTTGGGTTCATTGCCACAGCATCCATAATAATATCATTTAGTACATTAGTTTGTACGCGCAATGTCTGATTTTCACTTACCATATTAATAACAGGTGCTAATGTATGCGTACGTTTTTTCGTTTTCGCAGATAAGAATACGATCGGCGCATAATCTAAAAATTGGAAATGAGCACGGATATTTTCTTCGAACTCATTCATAGTCTTTTCATCTTTTTCTACCGCATCCCACTTGTTAACAACAATGATAACAGCTTTACCAGAATCATGTGCATAACCGGCAATTTTCTTATCTTGTTCAATAATGCCTTCTTCCCCATCTAAAACAACTAAAACCACATCAGCTCGTTCGATGGCACGCAAAGCACGCAATACACTATACTTTTCTGTACTTTCATACACTTTTCCTCTTTTTCTCATCCCTGCAGTATCAATAATTACATAATCTTGACCATCTTTAGAGTATGGTGTATCTACTGCATCACGCGTTGTTCCTGCTACATTGCTGACAATAACACGTTCTTGTCCAAGCAACGCATTCACAAGTGAAGATTTACCTACATTCGGCCGTCCAATCAAACAAAACTTAATAGTTTCATCATCATAATCTGCTTCCGTTTGCTCAGGAAAATGTTGCGTTACTGCATCCAGCAAATCACCCAATCCAAGACCGTGCGATCCGGAAATAGGATATGGTTCACCAAATCCTAATGCATAAAAATCATAGATTTGTTCACGCATTTCAGGGTTATCAATCTTGTTTACAGCTAATACAACAGGCTTTTTAGATTTATATAAAATTTTTGCAACCTCTTCATCTGCAGCTGTTACACCTTCACGACCATTCGTTAAAAAAATAATAACATCCGCTTCATCGATTGCAATTTCCGCTTGTTGACGGATTTGTGTCATAAATGGCTCATCACCAATATCAATTCCGCCCGTATCAATAATATTAAACTCACGGTTCAGCCATTCACCCGCACTATAAATACGATCTCGAGTTACACCCGGAATATCTTCTACAATGGAGACACGTTCCCCAACGATACGATTAAAAATAGTAGACTTTCCAACATTCGGTCGCCCCACTATTGCAACTACAGGTTTCATGTATTTCATCCTTCCTATCTGTTAGCGTATGTAAAAAACCCTTCTTTTGCATTAAGAAGGGATGCGCAAGTTTTTATCATCTTCAAAACATGTACCATTATAGCATATTTCAAGCATGTTTCACAATAATATAAACATTATCCTGTAGCCTATGCGCAATTCCATCCAAAATCGCTTCTAAGTTACTCGCCACAAATTCCATCTCTTCTACAGTGGCGCAAGAAAACAAGGGAGCGCCTCCTGCAAATTTACTAACATCTGTGGTAATGACGGCCAATATCACCTTTTCAAGTATCATGAACGTCCTCCCGCTTCCGATGACATTCGAATTGCATTTTCTAGAGTTGGCGCATTTCCAATTACCTGTAATGCCTTTTCAACGTTTTGCTCCTGTGGCAATACAAATACACCCACCCGACCGTCATTGATGTCAAGCTTAGCAAGGGGGACTAGCGCTGGCGTACCAGAGTCACGAAACACCCCAAGTCCTACTGACACATCATGCAAGATAGCCTGTCTCTGTCCTAAATTAGCAAGAGTAATACGTGCGTCTGACGTCTTTGGTGTTAGTAAAAAGCCCATACCATATTTCATAATCTCCTGTTGTCTTGTTGGTAAACCAATATTCATAATATAAATATTATCAATATATAGCCCAGCTCCTTCAAATCGAATGGGAACATGTTCAATATGCACCAAATCTTTCAAACGATTTCCTGACATCAGCTTTTTTGATATGAAAAAGCTGATGATTGCCACAAGTAGACCTGCATAAAAAGATTTAAAACCAAGATAAGCAAATGTCGTAACAAACGAAGTGAAAATTACCAAATAATTGCGACTTTCAAAAACCAAAGCAATTCCTTCAATATATGTATGTCCCCGTGGTACTAATTCATATCCATCTAATTGCTGCAAAGTATTTCGTTCCATGTTACGTACATCACGAAATTGAGAGGCTGCCAATGTAAGGAAAGTAATTGCAGAAAAATCTTTTTTCATAATAGACGGAATGGCAACTGCTCCTAGCACTGCTGCAATAAATCCCATGGCAATATGAACAATTTTACCGTGCAACCGTGTTGGATATTGTCTGGAGTCTGTTCTAAGCATAATCAACCTTGTTAACATGCCAGCAGCCACTCCTAGTAAAATAGGATACGTATACTGATTCAAGTTTACCCCTCCTTGACTTGCTTTTGTTTAAATAACGGGACATATATGAAGTACTTCTTGACCCAATGTATGCAGCAGATGCTAGCAAAAGCGCATGCTATTATATCAAGAAATTTTGGGCTACCTATTTCTTGGTGAAAACCAATTGGATATAAGAAGATGCCTAATAGGAGTTCCCCTAGTACACCTCCAAAACATAAAACTAAGATTCGTGTTCCGGTTTGCTGCGCAACCAGACAAACTATGTATACCAGTAAAACGGTGAGTAGCCATGTACGCTCTATTACAATCCAAACTGGATCGTATATTTCTATAATATGAAATACTGCATACAGCATACCTAAGCTCCCTGCACACAACATATGATAAAAAGCTGACCACCAGCCCTTACTAGATAATTGCCACAATCCCCCTACCAACAACAGTATACAACTAGCTGAGATTTGCAAAGATGCAACGGTAATGTACGAACAAGAACTGATAATAAGTACCAATATAAATAATGCCCGCCAAGTTCGCTCTACACTTTTATCCATTAAAAATGTCGCTATAATCCATCCACACCAGGCAATAGCGTAAAATAAAATCCCATCCACCCCTACACCTCCTATGTTCACCAGTATAGGTACATTTTATAAAAAATAATCTCAAAAAAACTTGAATACTTTTCTCTATATCACAAACACTTGTATCAGGAGGTGAATTCCATGGGAAAAGACCGTCAAGAACGTAAAATGAAGCAATCACGTCGGACAGAATCGGATCGTGATCAATCATTACAATATAAAGGCGCAACGGGTTTAGACACACCGGAGCAAGCCCGAAAGCAAAATCAACACTAACAAACACTTGCTTTATGTAATATATTTTCATTTCGCGCCAGTTTCCAATTTTGTATACTATTGCGTTCAGTGAAATATTATGTTCTTAATAAAAATACTATCTTAAAAAACAAAAATGACACAGCTATAAGCTGTGTCATTTTCTTCTACTATATTGTTTTGTTTGAATACCCCTTTGTGTTAACCAATGGTGTGTATCACCCTTTATGACAAGTGGAACGCGTTGTAGCTCGGCAATTGTAGTAGCTCCTAGTGCTGTCATCATAAAACGCATATCCTCATGCATACACTCAATTTCTTCTATTAAGCCTTCTGTTTCTTTTTCCATAAAAACTTTTAGAAAATGGCCAGCATATCCTACTGCATTTGCCCCTAGTGCAATAGCCTTTATTGCATCAACCGCAGTTTGCATGCCACCTGAAGCAATAATGGATACTCCTTCTTCTACACCTTCTACAATAGATGCTGCAGTTGGGATTCCCCAGCTATTGAAATAAGTGAGCATTCTTGCTCGTCGCTCATTTTCGATAGTGGCGAAATTTGTTCCTCCAAATCCGCCAATATCAACAATAGTAACTCCCACACTGCGCAAACGCTGTACCGTCTCTTTGCTCATTCCAAATCCCACTTCTTTTACAATAACAGGAACTGGAACACCCTTTACAATTTCTTCAATTCGAACCAATGCATTTCTAAAGTCACGGTCACCCTCAGGCATTGTCAACTCTTGAATCACATTTAAATGAATTTGTAGAGCATTGGCATGAAGCATCTCGATTGCACGATGCGCTTGCTCTACACTCGCTTCACTTCCTAAGTTTGCTAGTACAACTCCGTTTGGATTTACTTGCCGTATAATCCGATAAGAACGCTCCTCATTCTTATCTTTAAGTGCCGCCATCTGTGATCCTACAGCTATCGCAATCCCCGTTTGCTTAGCTACTTCAGCCAATGCTGCATTGATACGCTCTGTTGCTTCACCACCACCACCGGTCATTGCATTGATAAAAACAGGCGAACTTAGAGAAAGTTCGCCTATTTCTGTGTGCAATGAAATGGCTGCACACGCAGTATTTGGTAAGCTTTGATGAACAAAACTAATATCATCCAATCCATGTGCACGAGATTGTCCGGTTGAAAGAGCGTAATTTACATGGTCAATCTTTCGTTGTGCCCTTGTCACAGTCATCACCTAATTACTTTTTTAATTTCTTTAATTGCTCACCAATAATATCTCCCAATTGGAACATAGAGGTATCCGCAGATGGTTGATATTGACTAAAGTCCTCATTTACTTCAGGCTCTTCCTCTTGTGTTTCTTTAATACTCAAAGAAATTCTTTTCTCTTTCACGTTCACTTCTAACACTTTTACTTGAACTGTTTCTCCTACTGTTAATACTTCATTTGGATTTTTAATGTGACGATTTGCAATTTGAGAAACATGAACCAATCCTTCTACAGACGGCATAATTTCAACAAAAGCACCAAATGCAACTAGCCTTCTCACTGTACCAGTAAGAATGTCACCAACTTTCACTTTGTCAGCTACCGCTTCCCAAGGACCTGGTTGCGCACCTTTAATAGATAAAGAAATACGTCCTGTATCCGCATCTACAGAAAGAACTTTTACTTTTACAACTTGTCCTTCAGCCAATACGTCAGACGGCTTTTCAACACGGTCGTGCGAAATTTGAGAGATGTGTACTAATCCGTCCACACCACCTACATTCACAAAAGCACCAAAATCAGTCAAACGCTGTACTGTGCCTTCTACTGTATCTCCTGCTTTTAAAGAAGAAATTGCTTCTTTCTTTTTGGTTTCCATCTCTGCTTCTACCACTGCTTTATGTGAAAGAATAACGCGATTTTTCTCACGATCTAACTCCACAATTTTTACAGTTAACGACTCTCCTTTATACGAAGAAAAATCTTCAACATAATGCGCTTCTACTAACGAGGCAGGAATAAAGCCGCGAACGCCCAAATCAACCACAAGACCACCATTTACAATGTCTTTAACAATTACTTCAAATGTTACTTTTTCTTCAAACTTTGCATATAGGGATTCCCATGCCTTTTCAGCATCAACAGCACGCTTGGAAAGGACAAGATCATCTTCTTCAAGCTTAATAACCTTAAGCTGTAATGTCTGCCCTTCCTGTACAGCATCGCTTGCAGTTTCAATATGAACATTTGCAAGTTCACTGATTGGAATTACACCATCTGTTTTGTAGCCAACATCCACAAGCACTTGTTTATCTTCCACTTTTGTAACTTGACCTGTTACAACATCGCCAACTTGCAATGTAGTAACTTCTTCATTCATCTTTTCAACCATGCAAATACCTCCCTAATTAAAATGGCTCAGCATATGTATATACGAAATGAGAAGAAATTCTCATTTGCATGCCCTGTATTTACTTTCATACACGCACTTTAGCAGACTATTTCAAAAATATCTTTCCCTACTAACTTCTAACAAATTGACGAATTTGTCAAGTCATTTGTCTCCATATAAAAATAAGGAATGGGTTAAGACCCATTCCTTATTGTGCTAGTTTCTTTACAGCAATATCCATAATCTTGTCCACAACTTCATTAATAGATAACGATGTTGTATCTAATTCAATCGCATCTGCTGCTTTGCGAAGCGGTGAAACTTCTCTTTCCGAATCCAACTGATCACGTTTTGCAATTTCTTGTTGCAACTGAATTAAATCTGAAGGAAAGTTTTTGGAAAGATTTTCAGCGTGTCGACGCTGTGCTCTTTCTTCCACAGAAGCCAAAAGAAAAATCTTAACCTCCGCATTCGGTAATACATGCGTACCAATATCACGACCATCCATTACCACGCCACCTTTAGAGCCTAGTTCCTGTTGTCTGCGCACCATTTCTTCACGCACTAAACGGTGCTTCGCCGTGATAGATACTTCATTTGTAACTTCAGGTGTTCTAATAATTTCAGTTACATCTTCTCCATTTATAAGAACAGTTTGACCGGATGCCGTATTCTCAAATGAAATGTCAATACTTTGTAAAATTTCAACAAGCTCGTTTTCACTATTCAAATCTACTCCGGTACGTTGTCCAGCAAATGTTAACGCACGATACATAGCACCAGTATCAATATACACGTAGGATAATTTAGCAGCAATAATCTTAGCAACAGTACTTTTTCCTGCCGCTGCAGGTCCATCAATTGCAATAGAAATTGGTTTCATAGTAAGCCCCCATTAAAACATAATGAAAAGCAGGGTGCTTCCCTGCTTTAGCACTTTTAATTATGCGTAAATTTCTCAAGCTATTGTATCATAAAAATTGACATAAATGCACCCATAAAATAAAACTTCAATTGAGGCAATCTTTTGCTTCATTCTTTACGTTAAGCGAGTGTCTTGGCAGAGACAATGAAGTACATCACCTATAGCACTTTTATATGAAAAGTTTCTCTAGTTTAACAACAGGTAATACAAAGCTGCATTTTATCACCTGCTCGGTAACCTCTTTCCATACCCCTTCATATAACACCAGCTTGTTTGTATACCGAGCAATTGGTTCGTATGTAAGTAGCACTTGACTTAAAACTAATAAAATGAATTGTGCTGTAACCAGTTTTATTAACATACGCTCAATCTGTTCCACGCTATTGTCACCTCTATGTTAGTTTGAAGCTTGGAGAAAAAATTATGCGCAACCTAATATTTTTTCATTGTCGAACTTTCCCTCTTCATGATATCGTCATAATGTATTGCTAAGAAAGGCGGACAGCTTATGAAAAATATTCTTGTATTGCATACAGGTGGCACAATTGCCATGGAGGAAGAACAAGGGTTTGTCAAACAACCAAACGATAACCCATTACTGCGTTTTAAATTGCCTTCGAATGAAGTTCATTTAATTGTAGAAAACGTATTTCACCTTCCTTCTCCGCATATGACACCAAAAGAAATGCTACAATTGCAGCAATTAATTGACACTCGCAACGATATTGATGGTGTAGTCATTACACACGGGACAGATACTTTAGAAGAAACAGCCTATTTTCTAGATTTAACCGTCCAAGCGAATATACCTGTTGTAGTGACAGGGGCCATGCGTTCTAGCAACGAATTAGGATCAGATGGATTGTACAATTTCTTGTCTGCTGTAAAAGTTGCAAGTAGCGAAGAAGCCAAAGGAAAAGGAGTTTTAGTTGTATTAAATGATGAAATTCACTGTGCAACGAATGTAACAAAGACACATACTAGCAATGTCGCTACTTTTCAAAGCCCACAGTACGGTCCTATCGGTCTTGTAACAAAGCGTGGTGTGGTATTTCATCAAGCCATTCTACATCGCGATAATTACAAGATTCATAATATAACAAAGCAAGCTTTACTTCTCAAAGCCTATGCAGGCATGGATGGTACAATGCTCGAGATTATCGAAAAACTCCCTGTAGACGGGTTGGTAATTGAAGCATTTGGTCAAGGAAACCTACCACCTTCCACTATACCGGTTATTAAAAGGCTGTTAAATAAAGGAGTCTCTATTGTCCTTGTCTCGCGTTGCTTTAATGGCATTGCACAAGATGTGTATTCCTATGAAGGGGGAGGCAAACAACTTAAGGAAATGGGTGTTATTTTCACCAATGGGCTTAGCGGACAAAAAGCACGTATCAAACTTTTAGTAGCTCTAGAAGTAGCTGCTACAACTCAAGATCTTGAACAAATGTTTCAACATTAAACACATTGAACAAATCATTTATACTCCTAAAAAAGAGAATGACTAAAATAATAAAAGAAGAGGACATCCTCTTCTTTTATTATTGCCGTTTTTTGATTTCTTGCGCTATTAAACCACCGTGAAAACGCCCATTCTCAATAAAAATTTCATTGGCATTGTTTCCAGCAGCAATTACCCCTGCTATAAATACACCCGCAGCATTTGTTTCCATTGTGTATTCATTATATACAGGTCTCCCTGTTTCAGAATCGATTTGCACACCCATACGCTTTAGAAAGCTGTGGTCTGGGTGATACCCCGTCATCGCAAATACAAAGTCATTAGCAATCGTAAATTGCTCTCTGTCCACACTATATGTTACATGCTGATCAGCAATCTCCTCCACACATGCACGAAAGACCATTTTAATTGTTCCATCACGTACTAATGCATCAAACTCTGGCAATATCCACGGCTTTACACTTTTAGAATATTCATTTCCTCGATATAAGACCGTCACCTTCGCACCTGCCTTCACAAGTTCAAGTGCCGCATCAACACTAGAATTTTTCCCTCCGATTACCGCGACATTCAAATCAAAATACGGATGTGCTTCTTTAAAATAGTGCGCAACTTTAGGAAGATCTTCGCCAGGTACACCCATATAATTAGGACTATCATAATAGCCAGTAGCTAAAATGATATATTTAGTCTGGTATGTGATTTCTTTGCCTTGTTTATTGGTACGCACAATAAATCCGTCAGCACTGCGAGTTGCTTCTTCTACTTTTTCAAAAGAATGAATGCGCAACTTTTTCCGTTTCACCACTTCTCGATAATATGCTAAAGCTTGATTTCGGACCGGCTTGCGATTTTCTGTAATGAATGGAACGTCACCAATCTCCAGCTTTTCACTCGAAGAAAAAAAGGTTTGATGTGTCGGGTAATGATAAATAGCATTTACAATGTTACCTTTTTCAATAATGAGCGCATCAATACCGACATCTTGCAGGGCAATTGCAGCAGCTAGCCCACACGGACCAGCACCAACAATAATGACATGTTCGTTTTTCATTTGCTTCAACTCCTTACTTACCTCAATATTATGTCACGAAACAAAAAATCTGTCCAAAAAGAAAATGCCCATCTATTTTGATGAGCATCACTTGTGATCAAGTACGAAAGGAAACATACATTCGATATACATCTGCTAAGAATTGCGTAAAAGAAATGCCTTGTTGCTTTAACACTTCAAGTGGATCAATTTTCCGAGCTGGATCTAACATTTTGTGCGTCACAATATCTTTTTTCGGATTCAGTCCATATCTTTGACATAGATATGCATGATACCATACAAATTTCGTATACGCATCCCAAAAGTTAATATCTCCTCCATAACAAAGTTCAACACCAATTGCCGCATTATTCGCATTGTAACCGTATATTTCGTTATCTGTAGGTACACTGTAGCGGACGTGATACGCAACCTCATCTAGTGGGATGATTTCAATAATCCGCTTATCGTCAATAAATGTATGCGCTGAGGACTTTGGTTGTACTTCTTCAAAGAAATCTCGATTTCCAATCGCATTGCTGCCCGGGTTACCTGTATCATGACAAACGATGAACCTTCTTTTTGGCACCTTAATTCCCGGACGTGAGTTACCGTAGGAAATAAACACTCTTTCTATTGGAAACATGACCATGCAAGCATCGCTCCCCGTTCATACTTCCTTATATATGTATTCCATCTATTTTTAAAACTAGAACTGATGTCCAATCAGGTAAATTTTATAAGTTAACCGCATCCATTACTACAGAAATGATAACCAAGCTTGTAAGAATGACAAACGAAGTGGCGTAAAAACCATAAAACCATAGCTGATCTTGTTTTGTCTCTAATCCAAAAAAATCATTTACATCAATTTTCATTCTCTCGGATGTTTTTTCTTTTTTCACTGGCAGAATATATGTTGCATCATATATTGCTTTCATTTAAACGCCCCCTCTGTTTTTACTTTGCCTACAAAAAGTATAGCATAAACAACAAAACCGAACAAGTGTTCTTTTTATTTTCTGCCGCAACTTTCCGTAAGTAATCTGCGGATTTTACCAATTCATTTATACGGAGCTTTCATGAACCTACTGTTTCGCTATTTCATTACCTGCTCTCGAAAAAATGCATGTTCTAGGATTCTGTTATTACTCTGCATCACACACCAGCTGTAGTACTTATATAAGTAATATATACACTTGTAAAATCTACAATTCATTCCATAAAAAAAAGCGATGATAATCATCGCTTTTTACACCCATCCTCTGAAGCGGCTTGCTTCAGCCATCTTTCTAACCCCTACCATGTAAGCGGCTAAACGCATATTCACTTTACGTACCTGCGACGTTTCGTAAATTGCATCAAAAGATTTTACCATTACTTTTTCCAAACGCTCTTCCACTTCTTCTTCGGTCCAGTAATAACCTTGGTTATTCTGTACCCACTCAAAATAAGAAACTGTTACACCACCTGCACTTGCCAATACATCAGGTACTAGCAAAATGCCTCGTTCTGTTAAAATTTTTGTAGCTTCTAGCGTAGTAGGTCCGTTCGCTGCTTCTACAACAATCTTAGCTTTAATATTGCTTGCATTGACTTCTGTAATCTGGTTTTCAATCGCAGCAGGGACCAATATATCACATTCAAGTTCAAGCAATTCTTTATTTGAAATTGTGTTTTCAAACAATTTAGTTACTGTTCCGAAACTGTCACGGCGGTCCAATAAATAGTCAATATCCAAGCCTTCCGGGTCATACAGAGCACCGTAAGCATCGGAAATACCGATTACCTTTGCTCCCGCATCGTGCATAAATTTGGCCAAAAAGCTTCCTGCATTACCAAAGCCTTGTACCACAACACGAGCACCTTCAATATTAATACCTTTTCGTTTTGCTGCTTCACGAATACAAATTGTTACACCTTTTGCTGTTGCGGTCTCACGACCGTGCGATCCGCCCAACACAAGTGGCTTACCTGTAATAAATCCTGGTGAATTAAATTCATCAATACGGCTGTACTCATCCATCATCCATGCCATAATTTGTGAATTTGTAAAAACGTCTGGTGCAGGTATATCTTTTGTAGGTCCTACGATTTGGCTGATTGCACGTACGTAACCACGACTTAGTCGCTCAAGCTCTCGGAAAGACATTTCGCGTGGATCACAAACGATACCGCCCTTACCTCCTCCATACGGTAAATCTACGATACCACACTTCAAACTCATCCATATAGAAAGGGCTTTCACCTCATTTTCTGTTACATTAGGATGAAAACGAATACCACCTTTTGTTGGACCAACAGCATCGTTGTGTTGCGCACGATAACCAGTAAAAATCTTTACTGTTCCATCATCCATTCTCACTGGAATTTTAACAGTCATCATACGTACAGGCTCTTTCAGCAATTCGTACACTTCTTGAGGATAGCCTAGTTTTTCTAGCGCTTCTTTGATGACAACCTGTGTGGGTTTCAATACGTCTAAGTGTTCTTCCCTTTGTTGTGCGTGATCTCCCTTATCGGCTACCATGATAAACCCCCTGTAATTTTCTTAATTCTTTTACATTGCTTAGTATACACCCTTGAAAGCGGAATGCAAATAGAAATCATTCAAAATTGGTATAATATTCTTCACTTTTTTGAAAACGGTTACAATTAAATTATAGTAGATTTTCTTTTTTTACAAAAGAGAAAACTTTACTTTCTTTTTTAAATAAAATAAGCGTAACCCCTTTCTAAATCAACAATGTAATGAATATTCACCCCCATGTATTTCTAAACAACATATTACTTTGTACTTGTACTCTCTTCTACATATTGACTCAACCATAAATTATATTAAAATAAAAAAACCTCAACTTTATTCGGTTGAGGTCTTCTCCGTTATAAAATATTGATATAGTTGTTGTATTGCTTTGGCAAACATTAACTCTTTACCATATTCAGCTAAGCGATAGATGGTAATGGTTGCGCTGTTTCCAAACTCAGCTAATAACGCAATCAACGATTCAGTAGCTATCTCACTTCCTTCTTCAAGAAGCAAATAAAATCGATTTTCATAAGAATATAATTTTCCACCTGTAACACCTAACGGATATAAGCGTTGCGCAAGTGCAATTATATCCTCAAAACACGCAAACTCATACAATATATCATCGCTTTCATCCAATGTTACTTGCATTTCTATAAACTCATCACTGAAATCTTCTTCCACCCCATTATCATGGAGTTCTTTTGTAACAATGACAACCATACCTTGAGCTTGGAGAGAAAATACTTCCACCGCAATAGGGCCATCTGCTTCAAACCCAAGTTCTTTATTGGCCTCATGCATCATATCACGGAACAATTGCTGTACTTTCGGCGCATTTTTCCATAAGTCTTCCTTAGTCAATCCTCTTTCAAATAAATCATCGAATGTAAGGAAGATTTTAATTTTATTGTAATTTAAACGTTCAAGCCTCATTTCTTAACCTCCTTGCCTCAAGCATCGCACCTCTATCCAGTATATGAAAGATTAAGTGGAAGGTTCTTGTTAAGCATTCGCCATCCACTTGTCCCATTCCTCTTTCGTCCCACCTAAGAGATACGGCTTTAATGCTTGCTTTTCTTGCTCAGGTAAAAATGCGAAAGCAATTCCTCCTAAACCCACTGAAAGATAATCATATTGCTCTCGCAACCGATTTGCAAGTTTTACAGTCGCAACAACACTGTGCGGCATTGTACTTGATAGAAATAAAAATTTGGGCTGTACTTCTTTAATCACAACATCGATGTCCTTCTCCTCAATGCTCGCTCCTAAATAAATTACCTGATAGCCCTTACGGCGTAAATAAATAGTGAAAATTAACAAACCCAGTTCATGGGACTCCCCGGGACCGCAAACCGCAATTACTTTCGGTAATACCGTGTTAACAGGTAGGTTGTGATAGATCATGCCAATTCTAGACCGTAAAAAAGACGTCGCATAGTGCTCATGTGCGCTTGTAATCTTTTTTGCCATCCACAAATCACCAATTTTGACCAGCACCTTAGCCATCACATCTATAGTCACCTTATCAACTGAGAAAATACTAAATGCCTCGTTTAAATACTCATGTGCTTTTACCTCATCAAATTGAAGAAGAGCATCTAAAATAGCTTCACTTAGCATTTCAGTTCGATCATCTTCCCGTTCATGCAAGCCCGTATTTAGTTGATTACTTTCTAGTAAGCTCACCGCCTGGCCAATCGTAAAGCCTTCATTAACCTTAGATAAAAGCCATCTCAATATTTTCACATGCTCTTCTGTATATAAGCGATGTCCTGCCTCATTACGTTTAGGAGCGATAATCTGATATCGTCTTTCCCAAGCTCTAAGTGTTCCCGCTTGAATACCAAGCATGTTAGAAACTGCTTTTATGTTGTACTTCCCTGATGTTCCCATATCCTTTTCCCACCTTACTTTATATCATAATGAATGTTTTAATGTAATCACATGTGTTTGGGCAGGCGCTCGAAAACGAAATGGTAGTAGAGTTGTACCGTAACCGTTACTTACAAATAACGTTGTATAATCATATTGATAAATGCCACCCTTTAAAAACCTATTGTGATGAAACAAGCGAATTTGACCACCATGCGTATGACCACTTAACACTAATGAAATATGCTCTTTACCTGTAAACTTATGAACAATCTCCGGATTATGACTGACAAGTATTCGAAACCCTTCTTCTTCACAGTCTTGCAGAGCCAAATCAAGCCTGTCTCGCCTTACACCTACATCATCCACACCAATTAGCAAAAGACGCTCTCCGGCATTCGATTCTAAAACTGCTCTTGTATTATCGAGCACTGTCACTTTGTTAGCTAAGAGTAGGGCATCCAATTCATGATAATCCAGCTCATAATCATTGTTTCCCCAAACAAAGTATATTGGTCCAATTTCACTGAGTAGTTTTAAATTGGAAGCAATTTGAGAAAGCGGAACACCGCGTTCTCCTATATCTCCTCCAATAATAACAAAGTCAACTTTCCCTTTCACCCCATCAACAATGGAACGCGATATATTACGTCGGTGAATATCAGATATAAAAAATATATTTACTTCTTTAAAGCTACTTGGTAAATCATGCAAAACAATATCTTGCTGGATTACCTTATTTTCATTCGCTTCTTTATACATATATAAAGCAAATAAAAACAAAACTAGTGCAATAACAATTAATACAGTCATTTCATACCCCTTATATTTAAGTTGTACATAAACCAATACATAACCTATACAAATGATAACATATTTTTGGAAAAATGATAAATTGAAAGATGTTTTTGATACATATGCACAAGTAGAAAAGCTGACATTTTGCAAAAAGGAGAAAAGACCCAAACGAGTAGTTATAATCACGTCTAGAAAGAAGCAGCTGCCCGGCCAAACCAAGGTACAAACGATTTGTTCTTCCTCCATTCTTATAACCTTTTCCGTTATATAAAGCAGCCTGTATTGATTACAGATAGAGCAAAACTATATATGGGGAATTATACTCCTTCACTATGTTTATTAGGAGCAAAATCAATCTTTTCAAAATAAGAAGGTTCCTTTACTTTTAATGTTGTTAACTTATATACTATGATAGGTAAAATGATAAATAAAATAACGAGCACACGTATAAACCAATGTTTAAGTTTTTTTCGTCTCTTACGGTTTGCTCTAGGGGGTAAAACAGCTTCAATATCATTCGACCCTGTCACTCCAGTATTCATCCTCTTTATTGTCTGCTCCCTTCCGTAAATGTAGTCCCATCATGAAATCTGTCAAAAAGTGCGCAAACACCGTAATAAATAAATTACCTGTTAATTCAAAGAGGCAACCAAGAAACATACTGATTACTAAAACAAAAGTAAACAAGAATGGCTTGCGCATGTAACGTACATGCAAAACAGCAAATGTAAGGCTTGCCACCCAAAAACCAAACTGTGTTTGAACAATACCTCGAAATAAAAATTCTTCAGCAAAGCCAATTAATAATGTTAAACATGCCAAATGAAAGATGCCGATACCATAAAATACACGCTCATTAATTCCACCATCATCAAACCAACTCTCCGGAAACAACTTTATGGCTACATAATCTAGCATAACGATACAAGCTGCTGCGCCCCCTCCTATTATCATAATAGGAATCGGGTCCCATACAAATAAAGCCAGCACATCTTGTGGATTATCAAACAACAGCCAAGCCAATATAGTACTGATTAATAAAACTAACAGTTGTGTAATATATAAATTTAAACGCAATTCCTTTCCTGTGAAATTGCGACTACGTTTCTTTTCTGTCATAATTCATCCCCAATAATTCTGCTAGTTCTCTCTGCCAAGCAGATACTTCTTTCACAATTTGATTTTCTTTCCTATAATACTCCTTACTGTTAATGCCACAAATATCACAGCAATTTTCAGGGCGTTTTTGCATTTGTTCATCAAACAGATGTAAAATATACTGTCTGCGGCAACGATCTGTAAATAGCCACTGTTTCATCACATTTAGCTTTTCATACTTACTTTGCAACCTCTCCTCTATTTTTCCTAGAATATATTCCTCTGGATACAGACTTTCTTGTTGTAAATAGTGATGAATAAAGCGCCAATGTTGCTCGGATAGTCCAGACGCCCAGACCAAATATTCGAGATCTGTTTGTTCCGTATCTTGCATAAGTGCAAATAGCCTTTTAACATTATCTGGGTTTGGCAATTCATCATGAATAATGGAGAGCGGTAAATCGTGATCATTGTCGCTCCAAAGTAAAACGGCAATACCACTTGTGCCGTCGCGGCCAACTCGACCGATTTCCTGCAAATAGGATTCCAAGTTTACCGGATACTGAAAATGAATGACATAACGAATGTTGGGTTTATTAATCCCCATACCAAAAGCGCTGGTGCAGCAAATGATATTTAATTGATCATTTAAAAACTGCTGCTGAATCAGCATCCGATCTTCTTGTTCCATTCCCCCGTGATAATGAGAAACGCCGTGTATACCTTGTGTACGCAAATACGTTGCTAGTGTCTCTGACCAAAACCGACTGCCACAATAAATGATTCCTGGTCCTTGAAGCTTCGTGACATACTGCAATATTCGAACCTTCTTTTCCTCAATGGAGGACACACGTTCTACCTGCAGTGCTATATTAGGACGATCTATAGAATGCAAATGACACACAACATGTGAAAGACCCAGACTCTCAATAATATCTTCTACTACTTTCTTTGTTGCTGTTGCCGTTAGTGCCAATACAGACGGAGAACCAATTTTAGAAATTACTTGACGAAGTTTTTGATAGTCTGGACGGAAATCATAGCCCCATTGTGAAATACAATGTGCCTCGTCTACTACAAATAAAGAGATATGCACTTGTTGCAATACTCGTATGAAATGCGCTAATTGCAGCATTTCCGGTGAAACAAATAGAAATCTATAGTTTTGTATGTGACGTAAAATCCTTTGACGTTCGTCTGGCGTACGAAAGCTATTAAAAGCGGCAGCACGTTTTTCACCAATTAAACGCAGTTGGTTAACTTGATCTTCCATTAGCGCAAGCAAAGGTGACACAACAATGACAAGTCCATCTTTGGCATACCCAGGAATTTGATAGCATATTGATTTCCCTCCACCTGTAGGAAGCATCGCTACAACATTGTTTCCTTTTATTACATCTTCAATAATCTCTTTTTGACCAGCGCGAAACTGCTTATATCCAAACTTACTGTATAGTAATTCTTCAAGATTCATGCTTTCCTCCCAAACATGCCATCACCAGTCGAATGTGAAAATAACTTACATGCGGTAAATATTGTTTTAATATCCGTAAGGTTCTTGAATCAGTTTGCTGTAGGGCTTTCTGTACATTAATAATCGTTTCCTCTGACAGAAAAGTGTGAATGGGAAAATGCGGTAAGTGTGTTGCAATCTCTACAATATGATCTTCAATTGTATTTAACTTCAATGATCGAATGTTAGCAATCTGTTCCATAGTTTTTCCCTGTTTCCAAAGTTCGTAAGTTTTTTGGGTAGATAAACTGAGAACATGCCTTGTACGTGGCAATAATTGAGAAAGAATGGGATAGCCTGTCCCTTCTTTCATCAGAAACCGTACTATCCCATGGATTGCACCTAAAAACGATAAATGGACAGCAGATGGATCCATACCTAACATTTGTGCAATTTGCAAATGTGTATACCCAACTCGGCTAAAACCACTTAGACGATATACAACCACTGTCGCTTCTTCAGCAGTCAGATTTTTCAACAGCAACTCACATTCTGTGTGTAGCTTATAACGAAATTCATCTCGAGAACACGCTTGTTTTAATAAAAATTGCTTAGTCCATGCTGTTACTTCATGTTCTGCTTGTATTGGCAAAAACGGTACTCGGTGCTGCAGATATGAAACAGTTTGGATGAGCAAAGATAGCCGCTTCCAAAAAACCTCTCCTGCTTCTCCATACTTTAGCCCATGTAGGTGAATTGGGAATTTAAAATCCTGTAGTTCTTGCTCCCCTTTTTCAGTCAAAATATATCGAGCCTCTTCTATTTCTCTTAAAAAATCATGTTGTATCATTTGTTTAATATGCTCATTATACGTATGTCGCTCTAATCTTCTGTAAATACCAAATAAGAAAGACAATTGATATATAGATGCATCTTGCAAAGTTTGCGATGACCGCTTTCCCTTTAGCAAATGATATATAGATGCCGCACTTCTTTCTCCATTCATTTGTTTAATTCCGTACAGTACGACATGTAAAAAAGTCACTTGACTCAACTCCTGTTGTATAAAGTTTTATACTCCTCTTCTATTGTATCAAAAGAAGAGGATCGTGGTCATTCGGAATTGTAAATATGAATTGAATCATTAACTACTGCTATCATTTCAACAAAATGGTTGACATATCTAACTGATAAGCATTATCATATAATTTTATATTGAAAAGTTTATCAAACCGTTTTACAATAAGGATACAATTTTCATTCGGCAAGGCCAATGAATATACTAGGAGGTTACACTATGGCAAAGTATACAATTGTTGACAAAGATACTTGCATCGCATGCGGCGCATGCGGCGCAGCAGCACCGGACATCTATGACTACGACGATGAAGGCATCGCTTTTGTAACACTTGATGACAACCAAGGAATTGTAGAAATTCCTGATGTATTACTTGACGATATGATGGATGCATTCGAAGGTTGCCCAACAGATTCCATCAAAGTTGCAGACGAGCCATTTGACGGCGATGCTTTAAAATTTGAATAGAAAAAAACCTTGCGAATAATCGCAAGGTTTTTTTTAAGCATTTTGCATTTTTGATTCTAACCACACTCGTAAACGAGAGTACAACAACACAAATACAACAGCCACGATGGCACCTTTAATTATGTTAAATGGTAAGATACCCGTTACAACAACTTGGCGAATTTGTTCGCTAGACTGAGCTGGAAAGCCTAAGAACCATGTATATGCAGGGAAAATAATATAATAGTTTAACACACTCATAATTAGCGTCATCAATGTAGTTCCCACAACCAACCCTACAGTCAGACCTTTTACAGTGCGATGTTTACGGAAGAAATAGGATACTGGCAATATAAATAAGCAACCGGCAACGAAATTAGCTAGTTCGCCAATTGGCACCCCTGTCAAATTCCCTTGAATACCGTAATGCAAAATGTTTTTAATTCCTTCTACAATTACACCAGCCATCGGTCCGAAGATGATAGCAGCAAGCAATGCTGGTACATCACTAAAATCAATTTTCAAAAATGCCGGCAACCCTGGAAACGGAAAATCAAACATCATCAGCAAATACGAAATACTGCTCAGCATTGCCACCGTTACTAATTGTGTTACATTTTTCTTCATTATACTTCTCTCCTTTTTCCACCGATCCACTGGAAAAATGGAAAGTCTGACACACCTATTTATGAATAATTTATGCAAAAGTACCACAGTTAACTTGAAGGATACCTTGGCCATATCCATACAAAAAACCCCTTTACCAATCGGAAAGGGGGAAATTGTAAGGTGCGCTAAATAAACGTTTAAAAAGTTGTATTTTAAACGCCTGACCTCCATCTTCTCCCATCCAGACTATACTGTCGGCTTCGGAATCGCACCGAATCCTGCCTTAACGGCTCGCGGGCTTAGAGCATATTGCTCATCACCGCCGGTAGGGAATTACACCCTGCCCCGAAGATAGATCGATATTTTATTTTCACGGTTATTATACAATAATATATTTATTTTGTATATAAAAAAGAACGAAAGACATTTTTTATAAATAGTTGCAAAAGTGTTTGAACAGTAAGCAGATTGTCTCTATTTGTAATTATGAATCTCCTCTCTTGCTTTGAAAACCAAGAGGAGTTAAACACAATTTCTTTATAGTTTTTTACAGCTGAAAATGTTAATATGATTTATTATGGAAACAGTATGTTACCTGCGGGGGAAATACAATGAAACAGCGAAAAAAGCAATCTATTTATCGATTTATGCAAAAAAGCCTGCGTAAAGAGTATTTTTATCTGAAGCGTGAATTATTACTATACTGTCCTGTGGATTTCGGAACTGTCTCAGCTAATGCATATTATGCAGCATTTGACAAGGATGGTATCAGTATTTACGAGTATGATCGACGTGCTGAAAACCGCATTCGCTTGCTGGAGCGACATCCATGGAAAACCTGGAAACAAGTAAAAATAGATCATTTTTTACAAAAATCCGAATTTGTGTTTCAAGGGCAAACAAACCGAATTTTTCAATTTCTTAAAAACGGACAAGAAGCACAAGCAATTATTGATTCCTATACTTCTATTGAAATCACCGAAATTCCAAGACCTTTATGGCGTAAAATTCCTGGATATCGTTCTAAAACGCCTATCAGTATGTACGTAGCTTCTCTTTTGTATACGATTCTGCTAATGACCGCTCTTAAAGCACTAATTCCTTATGTGGTAGAAAAGGCTCTTTACGCTTTCTCTATTTTTACCATGTTGGCAAGCACCTTATGCTTATGTATTGGTTTGATTGAACCGTCTATTGTTTTATTTTCGAAAAATAAAACACGAGCCAAAGTTATCTATTATTACACTTACTTTATGGCGTGCGGGTTTATTTCTATATTCATTTTCTGGTGATAAAATACCGATGAATTAACCGTTCAAATCGTTATATAGAGGTGACGAAAAGCGTGCATTCGCACGCTTTTTTAATCTAGACTGTGTTAAAGCATAGTGTTGATTATTTGCACTTGTTGATTGAAATGAAGGGGGTGAGATTCCTGCGGGAAAAGCGAGTCAAAGGGAGACCCCCCAGAAAGCGAACCCCCGTAACGGAAATCAACAACAAACTTTAACAGAGCCTTAATCTAAAAAATTATACAAGAACGTTCCATTCCTTAATTCTAAGGTCCTGACATCCGAAAACAAATGGATATGCCTTGCTTGTCTTTTAATTAATAACTAGCTTTTGTTCTAAATAAATCCGATCACTGCGCAAGCCGTTTTGCCCCTTCAGTTGTTCTACCGTTGTGCCAAATTTACGAGCAATTTTTGATAAGGTATCTCCTTTTTGTACAACATAAGAGTGTGCTGACGTCATCTCCGACGTAACATCTCCTAGTACAAGCAAAGGATTGACCGCATTGGTTTTTGCAAAACTCCATTCCTTTTTATGTACTTCAAAGTGTAAATGAGCACCAGATGAATGTCCTGTATTTCCAACCAACCCAATTACTTGACCGCCTTTAATACGATCCCCTTCTTTTACTGTACGTTGAGACAAATGCGCATATACTGTTTCGTAATCTGCATGGCGAATGAATACAACATTTCCATAGCTTTCTGAATAATAAGATTTAGATACTTGGCCATCTGTTGCTGCTAGCACTGGCGTTCCTGTAGAAGCAGCAATATCAATTCCATAATGCTTACCAGATCTTGTGCCAAAGTAATCGCTGATTTCACCTGACACAGGCCAAGTCCACTCTTCCTCTGCTTTTACTGTAGATGAAACACCTAAAAGTAAAATAGAGCATAATAACCACTTCATTTCAAACCCTCCTCAAATTCACACCCTATTATCTTAAACCGATTTATAGGATAATATGTGTCTTGTTTTGAGGAAACTATATGCCTCCCATATCAGATACCCATTACCATCATTATTTCACAAAAATTTTCATTACAATTACCTATTGGTTATCAACATCCGGCTTTAACACAGCCCAATTTTATAATAAAAGACAGACTGTACGTCTGTCTTTTAACACTTACTTCTCATTTTTATCTTTGAATACAATGGCACTGCGTTCGTATTCTACATCTTTTACATTCAGCTTTGCGTTTACAACGCGAGCTAAAGCAAATAGATAGTCAGACAAGCGGTTTGTATACTTCAATACTTGTTCGTTAATTTCTTCTTCCTTCTTCAATGCCACAATACATCGCTCCGCTCTCCGAACCACTGTACGAACAACATGCAATGCTGCGGCCGCTGGGGATCCTCCAGGCAAAATAAAGCGTTCAAGCGGAGGGGCTTCTGCGATATATGCATCAATCCGTTTCTCTAAAAATGTAATCATATCCTCTGTCACTTTATAGGGAATCTTATGTTTTACTACCGCTAAATCCCCACCACAGTCAAACAGCTCATGCTGTATACGCTCAAGCTCTTTATACATACTTTCAAACTCGCTATCAGTTAGCAAAGTCATTGCTTGGCCTAACAAAGAATTTGCTTCATCTATTGTTCCGTAAGCCTCCACGCGCAAATTATCTTTATCAACACGTCCTCCTACCAAACTTGTTTTACCAGCATCACCTGTTTTTGTATAAAGTTTCATATGTATCATCCTCCTCTTTATTCACTTCTATAATTTTTTAAAAATTCCTGTGAATTTTCTGTTGATTTCTTAAGAAAAACCCTCTGTACAGCACAGAGAGCTTACATTTCTTGCGGAAGACAAATTGTAAATGTCGTACCAATATTTTCTTGGCTTGTTACAGAAATTTGTCCCCCATGGACTTCTACAATATTCTTAGCGATAGCGAGTCCTAAGCCGGTTCCCCCTGCTTTATCTCGTGTTCTCGCTTTATCTCCCTTATAAAATCTTTCAAAAACGAATGGAATGTCTTCAACTGGAATGCCAATACCAGAATCCTTAACTTCAAAGCAAATGCAGGTTTCCCTATCTTGAATCAATAGTTCAACAGTCCCTAAAGCTGCTGTATGTCGAACTGCGTTATCAATTAAATTAGTGAACACCTGCTCCATACGATCCGGATCAAATGTATATATGTTATGTTTTGTTAACACACGCGCTTTTAAGTGCACTTCTTTTTCCCTAGCAATTCCTTGGAATTTACGAATAATTTTATCAACAAAAGGACCGATCTCTGTTTGTTCCAGATGCAGTTCAACGTGACCACTTTCCATACGAGCAAGATCTAACAGTTCATTTACCAGCCGCCCTAAACGAAGCGATTCATCGTAAATAATACGAACAAATTCATCAACCTCTTCTTTGGTTGTTACAACATTATCAAGAATTGCTTCGCTGTAGCCTTGTAACATTACCATAGGTGTGCGCAATTCATGAGAGACATTTGCTATAAAATCCTTGCGCATTTTCTCCAAGCGCCTTTCTTCTGTCATATCACGCAATACAGCCACAGCACCGCGAATGCGTGTTTGATTATACAAAGGTGTCATAAGAACAACATAATTACTGCTTGTAACATTAATTTCTATTACTTGTTGTTGTTCACTTTGCACCACTTGTTGAAACAAATCAATTAATTCTGGCGGCAAATTGGTTTCTGAAGGAGCCATTTGCAAAAATTTTTCCGCAGGGGGATTCACCACCACTACCTCTCCTTCTTGATTCAAGGTAATAACACCATCAGCCATGCTACTTAATACACTGGCAAGTTGTTCCTTCTCCTGCTGCAGTGCGTTGATATGAAATTTAAGTTGCTTTCCCATCTTATTAAAAGCAAGTGCCAACTCCCCAATTTCATCATTTGACACTGCAGTTGCTTTTGTATCAAACTTCCCTCTTGCAACTTCAAAGGCAACTTCTCGCATTTTTCTAAGGGGCGCTGTAATACGTGTAGACAAGAAAAAAGCAAAGAACGTCGTTAAAATAATTGCGATTCCCGCAGATAGAAAAATAAAATCAGTTGCTTTATCCATTGCCTGCTTTGGCACTTGGAGTGATTGATACACAAATACAGCCTCGCCAGCCTTCATTGGAACACCTACAATCATAATAGAGTTGTTGGCGTTACTTTTATCACTTTGTACCCTTAGCCTCTTTTTGACTGTTTTTTGTTCTGTAAATACATGTTCCAAATCAGAATCTTTCTTTAAATCCCCTACTGTTAAAGCAACCAGACCTGGCTGTTCAGGAGAATACGAAATATTATTTTGCTTCACAACGGCAACCCGAGAAAGAGGATCAACAAATGGATAAGCAGCCATTTCAACCGTTTTTTCATCCATTCCATTTTCAATCATCTCGGCAATACGAGTTGCTTGATTAGTAAGCCTTGTTTCACTTAATGTAACATAATAATTCTGAAAAAATTGATGTAATAAAATAGCAACAAATCCAAGTACAAACGAAACCAATAATAAGATCGTAATCCAGAGCTTACCTACTACACTTCTCCAAATCATCAATCGTTGACTACCTCAAACTTGTAACCTACGCCCCACACAGTTACAATCATTTTTGCAGCATTCGAAGATTGCTTATTCAGCTTTTCCCGCAGTCTTTTTACATGTGTATCCACTGTACGAAGATCGCCAAAAAATTCGTACTGCCACACCTCTTTTAACAGTTGTTCGCGGTCAAATACTTTATCTGGCGCTTTTGCTAAAAATAAGAGCAACTCGTATTCCTTTGGGGTTAAGTGCACTTCTTTATCATCTGCCATAACACGATGCGCATCATTATCAATTGTTAAATGTGGAAACACCAGTAAATCCTTTGTTGCTGTTTCTGTTGTGAAGAAAGCCGCAGGTGCGGCACGACGAAGCAACGCTTTTACACGTAACACCACTTCACGCGGACTAAATGGCTTTACAATATAGTCATCCGTGCCCACTTCAAATCCTTGTACACGATTTACTTCTTCTCCCTTGGCAGTCAGCATAATAATTGGAGTTGCCTTCTGTTCACGAATCTCTTTACATGCTTCAATGCCGTCTTTATCCGGCATCATAATATCTAATATAATTAAATCATAATCATATTGCAGCGCTTTTAGCACAGCTGTTTCGCCATTATCCGCTTCATCAATCACATAATTCTCTCGCTCTAAATACATCTTTAGCAGTCTTCTAATTCTTTCTTCATCGTCCACAATTAAAATTTTTGTTTCCTGCATAGTCTCCTACTTTCCTCATAACAAACATTGTACATTGCTTGCATGAAATGTATTGAAAATATAGTATGTACTGATTAAAAGTAAATGCTATTATTACTATGACAATATTTTATAAAAATTAGAACACCCTTGTCATGCTTTTTATAAAATTGAAGAAAATTTGACAAATTTTAAAGGAGATGACAAAGTCATCTCCTTATGCGTAAGAATGTAGTCCTGCAATAATTAAGTTAACGGCAACCAAATTGAACATGATAATGGCGAATCCCACAACTGCCAGCCAAGCGGATTTTTCACCTTGCCATCCTTTTGATAAACGAAGGTGAAGGAACGCTGCATAAAATAGCCATGTAATCAGCGCCCATACTTCCTTCGGATCCCAACCCCAAAAGCGCGTCCAGGCCACTTGTGCCCAAATCATGGCAAAGATTAGCGCACCGAGCGTAAATACCGGAAAACCGATTGCAACAGAACGGTAGCCAATTTCATCAAGTAAATCGTCATTCACTTTACGAACAAACGGCTGCAATGCTGCTCCGAGTCGCTTGCGAAGCACCAAACGCAGCAATGCATATATAACTGTACCAAATAGGAAAGCCCATATCACTGTATTGAGCTTTTTAGCATTGACGATTGGTGGCATTTCAAGCGGTGAAGCAAGCTTGTCCTCCGTTAATAGCTTTCCTTCGTGTGGTGTTACAAGTGCTGGCAGTGTATACACCATCTCTTTCACTTGCTTTTCTTTGTTTACCCACTCAAACTTTGCTTCATAGTTCATTGCTGAAAATGTAACAGATGCAGTGACAAACCCTAACGTTACCACTAAGCTGTATAAAATACTTTCGAGCCAAAATGTACGTTTGCTTCGTACATTTTGATTTACATTTTTAACAAGATAGATAAGCCCTGCCACAAAGCTAATTGCTAAAATCGCTTCTCCGGCAGCTGCAGTTGTAACATGGATATAGAGCCAGCTACTTTTCAATGCCGGGATAAGAGGTGTAATCTCGCGCGGAAACATACTTGCATACGCAATGACTAAAATGGCGACTGGTAAGGCAAACAAACCAAGCACACTTGTGCGATACATAAAATAAATAATAATGAAGGAAAATACCAACATCATACCGAAAAACGTAGTAAATTCAAACAAGTTGCTCACAGGCGCATGTTTAGCTGCAATCCATCTCGTCACAAAATACACTAGTTGTGATAAAAAGCCGAGAATGGTAATTCCAATACCGATGTTTGCCCATCTATGACCTTTTTCACGAATCGCTCCCCCAAAGAATAAGGTAGCAATTAAATATAGAACAAAAGCTACAAACAAAAAGTTACTGCTGATTTGTGCCATCACATTTTACACCCCTACTTGTTTTTCTCCATTACCTTGTCTTGCGGCACTGTGATAGCTGTTCCTTCTAACACCTTGCCAATCTCATTTCGAAAGCCATACCAATTTTTGTTCGTATGCCCTGCGATCCACCACTGTCCATTAATTTTCTGTAGCCAAATGCGGCGATGGTTCCAATACATCCCTTGCATAACACCAATCATAAAAATGGCACCGCCAATACCCAAAATCCAAAGCGTTAGATCTTTACGGACCGTCAACGCTGTCGCGTTTCTCGTCTCAATACCTGCAAACGCCATTTTATAACGGTTATTCCCTTCCGCTTCAATATTCTGACGAATGGCCACAAAACTTACTTCCCCACTTGGTGTATCTGGTGTATACATCTTAAATACAAATGCTGGATTATTCGGCAATTTTGTTCGTGTACTTGGTTTACCTTGCTCATCAAAGTAAAAATCAGGAAAATAATCTAGTAATTCTACAGATTTCCCTTCCCCCAAATCATATTTTACTTGTGGGTTGGCTAAATCTACTGTGATAGGACCCCACTTTGTTCCGGTTTCTTTTTGCTCGAGATGAAGCAGCATCTTACTTAGTTCGTTTTCCTTGTAGTCTACTTGATATAAGGCATAGTTATCTATTTTAAGAGGCTCGTTTACGCGTATTTTATGCGTTTTAACTTTCTCAAGCTTTGGTTTTTGCCCCGCAATTGTTTCTCCCTTTACCTTATATAAAACAGCATTTGTTTGATAGTTTTTAGGAATCATATTATTACCAACACGATTAATTGCTTCATCATATACAGCATCTTCTTGCTTACTATCATACAATTCCTTAATAAATTTTTCATTCTTAATGTAGTACTGTCCATTCGTACCCGGAATTTCCTTTGTCTCACCTTCTCGAAGCCAAAGCACTTCATCCACATACATCCCTGGCACAAAGCGAAGCATGGCACCAAATAAGAAAATAATAAGTCCAGTATGGTTTACGTAGGGACCCCAACGAGAAAATCGTCCTTTTTCCGCTAAAACATTCTCGTCCTCTACTCTAATCGTATATTTTCGCTTTTGCAGTTTCTCTTTCACACTCTCAATCTCTTGTTCTGTCGCTTTTGTGACGCCAAAAATGCGTTGACGTTTTAAAAAACTCTCATGACGTGTTACACCTTGTTTTTTGAGTGCTTTGTAGAGCGGAATACCGCGATCCAAGCTGGCGATTACAATTGAAATTCCAATACAAGCAACCAAGACCATATACCACCAAGAGCTATACAAATCATTAAAGCCCAACTGATAATAAAGAGCACCAAGTATACCATATTGTTCTTCGTAATATTGCTCTGGTGTTACACCAGGCGGTAAATACATCTCTTGCGGAAATACTGTACCGAGAGCCGATGCAATCAGTGTAATAACAATTAGCCAAACACCGACTTTAACAGACGAAAAAAATACCCATACTTTATCAATAATTGTTTTTTTATTGGTAATGGAACGACGTGCACTCCCCTCATAACGCATATCCAATAATCCTTGTTCTTGCACAAACGCTTTACCACAGCTTTCACAAAATACGGAACCTGCAGGGCTTGTATGTCCGCATTCGCATTTGACGTATTTCATTCCCCCACCCCTTACGGCATAATTTCTTTTAGATGCTCCTCAAGCTGCTCTTTGGTTTGTGTACCTGTAATTCTACGAATCACCTTGCCGTCTTTATCTATCAAAAATGAAGTAGGCAACGGGCCCACCCCGTATGTGTTTAAAACTTCCGTTCCCTTATCAATAGCAACCGTAAACTGCAAATTATAGCGTTCAACAAAATTCTTAACAGCAATTTCCGTTTCGTCAGCATTCAGCGCAATGATTTCAATCCCTTTTTCTCGGTACACATCCTGCAGCTCATTCATGTAAGGCATTTCTTTTTCACATGGCTTACACCACGTTCCCCAGAAATTTAGAAATATGCCTTTTCCTTGTAATTCTGACAATTGCACTGTATTTCCTTGCAAATCTGTCACCACAAAATCTGGTGCAATTTTCCCAACTTGCACCTTCTCTTTGTCGGCAAAAAAGTTTTGATACAGCGTAAACCCTAAAGCTCCTACTAAAGTAAACAGAATGATAGTACGAAATAACAGTCTGTTCTTTTTCATGCTTGTCCCCCTATTTTGTCGCAGATGCAAATGCGCGAAGCTGTTTTACCTCATGCGGGGTAAGCGCTCTGCCATCACCAGGGCGCAATGCGCCAAGTCCTAAAAAGGCATAGCGCTCACGTTTTAACTTGGTAACCTTACAGCCTACCGCTTCAAACATTCTACGAACTTGTCTATTTCTACCTTCATGAATGGTAATCTCTACAAGTGCAGTTTCTTTTTTACGATCACTGCCAAGTACTTTAACCTTTGCCGGCGCAGTTTTACCGTCCTCAAGCATTATCCCCCTCTGTAATTTACGAACCTTTTCATTGTCCATAATGCCTTTTACTTTAGCAATATACACTTTTTCAATCTCATTGCGAGGGTGCATCAACAAGTTTGCAAACTCTCCATCATTTGTTAGCAATAACAAACCTGATGTATCATAATCAAGACGACCGATTGGGAAAATGCGCTCCTTTACCATAGGAAAAAAATCGGTAACCGCTTTGCGGCCTTTTTCATCTTTCACACTAGAAATGACCCCAGTCGGCTTATACAGCATAAAATAGACGGGTTCTTCTTTTTCAATTTGAATGCCCTCTACCTCGATGCGGTCATTACGAGTTACTTTTGTTCCGAGTTCTTTGACTACTTTACCATTCACTTTTACACTGCCCTGTTGAATTAATTCTTCCGCTTTTCTTCTTGATGCAATCCCCGCTTGGGCAATCACCTTTTGTAATCTTTCCATTCCGATTCTTCACCTCAAATTTATCTTACTCACATAAGAAAGCGAATACAAGCAGACACTTTCTTATCGCGCGTATTTTCGCAACATTTCGTTAACATTTTGTTCACTTTTTCGACATAAATACTATGTATGAACACACTACATGAAATACGATGCTACTATTTCATTATTATACTAAAATTTTGATCAAAAAGAAAATAACCATCGCATAGATGGTTATCTGAACATAAGAGTCACAAATACAATTGAACAAACAATACCGATAAAGTCTGCAAACAGTCCAACCTTAAGTGCATCGCCCATTTTACGAATACCTACTGCACCAAAATAGACGGTCAATACATAAAAGGTTGTATCTGTACTTCCTTGCATGACAGCTGCTAGCTTCCCGATAAACGAATCAGCCCCGTAAGTTGCAATCAAATCTGTTGTGATACTAAGACCCGCTGATCCTGAGATAGGACGAATTAGCGCCAAGGGAACAATTTCTGCAGGTACACCGATAGCATCAAGCACTGGCTTCATCAAGCCTACAAACGCATTCAATGCTCCAGAGGCACGAAAAATAGCAATAGATACTAGCATCCCTACCATAAATGGCAAAATAGAAACAGCGATTTGAATGCCTTCTTTGCCCCCTTCCACAAACGTTTCGTAAGTGGGAACACGCTTCCATGTGCCGTATAACAAAATAAATGCAATCATACACGGTATAAGCCAAAGTGAAATGGTGTTTACGATACTCATTTTTTCCCCCTCCCACTTTTTATTCGTTTGTTGTAAAAGTAACGGTCAATCCAAATAGCTCCCATCATTGACAATAACTGTGCGATAAATGTAACCCCAACAATATCTGTTGGATTTGCAGAATTATATGTCATACGAATAGAAATCACCGTTGCTGGAATCAATGTGATGGCTGATGTGTTTAATGCCAGAAATGTAATCATGGAGCGGCTTGCTTCATCCTTTCCGCCATTCAACTCTTTTAACCTCTCCATCGCTTTAATCCCAAGCGGTGTAGCGGCATTACCAAGCCCAAACAAGTTTGCCATCATATTCGACAAGATAAACCCCATTGCTGGATGATCTTTCGGAACATCCGGAAACAGCTTTTTGACAAGCGGCATAAAAATCGTGACAAGCTTTTTTAAAAGACCAGCTTCTTCAGCAATCTTCATGAGCCCCAGCCAGAAAATTAATACACTGACCAAACCGATACAAATAGTGACTCCACTTTTTGCTCCTTCAAATACTGCTTTATTGACGGCTTCCATCGTTCCATTTATCATCGCATATACAACACCGATAATGGTCATTGCAACCCACACTAAATTAACCATCGTATTTGACACCTAGCATTGATGAAAACACTTCTTTAAAATCACTCCACAGTAGGCCCGTTGTTTGAAGCTGTTTCTTCTTGCTGTAAAAAACATTGCGCTGTCCAGCCACTTTACCATTAAATCTTAATATCGCTTTTCCAACAATTTCACCATCCTTTGGCTTTGCTTTTTTCACGAGTTCCACATCTACTTGAACGAGCCTATCTTCTCCCTTAGAAAGCGGATAGGACAAGGGATTCTTAATATAAAGATGGTTTTGATATGCTCCATCCTCCACCCGTAGCCCCCCTTTGACCAATATGTCTGTTAGCTTGTACTGTTTAAAGCCTTGTTCAAATAAATGCATATGGTCATCCCAATCACTTGAGGCTTGCAATGTAACAACAATTAAATCTAACCCATTTTTAGAAGCCGTCGTGACGAGTGTACGACCTGCTTTTTTTGTAAATCCAGTTTTCCCCCCTGTAGTGCTCTCATACATAAAGGTTAATAACTTATGTTTATTTTTCCATGGATAATCCCAGGACTCCGATTGATAGCTTTTGGTGCCAAATATCTTCTTGAATGCCGTATTGTTCATTGCATAACGTGTGAGCATAGCCATATCATAAGCAGAAGAATAATGCGTACCGTCTCCATCTAAACCGCTGGGATTTGAAAAATGTGTATTTTTCATGCCAATCTCGGTTGCTTTTTCGTTCATCATATAGACAAATCCTTCCACACTTCCTCCAACATACTCAGCAATCGCATGCGCCGCATCATTGCCCGATCGCAGCATAAGACCATATACCAGGTCTTCAAGAACTACCTTATCTCCGGGCTTCAAATAAATAGATGACCCTTCTACACGAACCGCGTTACTGCTGATTGTCACCTTTTCCTTCATCTTCCCAGATTCCGTTGCCAACAATGCTGTCATAATTTTTGTGATACTGGCAATCTTTTCGGGGTGATGTGCCATTTTTTCATACAGTACACGACCTGAACTTTGTTCAATTAAGACCGCGTTGCGGGCACTTACATTGTCAAACGCAGCATATGTATGTACAGGGAGACATAGCACAATACTAAAAATCAAACTAAATTTTAAAACAATCTGCATGTGTTTCACTTCCTTTATTTACGCATTTTTTGTACAAGTGTATGCTTGACCTACTTAAATATGATAAAAAAGACGCGTGACGCGTCTAGTATGCTTCCCACTCTATTTTTCGTGCTTTTTCAAAACGCTCCTCCACATTGCCCCAATTCACAACATTCCACCAATTATTTACATATTCTTCTTTTCTATTTTGGTACTGTAGGTAATACGCATGTTCCCATACATCTAGCACTAACAGTGGAATCGTATCCCATTGCGTAAACAGCTGATGTAATGTGCTTTGTAGAATCTCTAGCCTACCAGATCTCGGCGCCCACACAAGAATAGCCCAACCCGAGCCCTCTACCTTGTTTGCTGCTTCTGTAAAATGTTTTTTGAATTTGTCAAAGTTACCGAAGTCTGATTCAATTTGCCGAAGGAGCTTTCCGCCAGGTCGTCCTCCGCCACCTCGCTTCATATTCCCCCAAAATATCGTGTGTAAATAATGACCGGATCCGTGAAATGCAGCTTCTCGTTCCCAGTGTTTTAATAATTCGAAATTGTTGGTATCTCTGGCCATTTGCATCATTTTTTCAGCCTTATTCAAGCCATCGACATAGCTACGATGGTGTTTATCATGATGTAGTCTCATAATTTCTTTTGCGATATACGGCTCTAATGCATTATAGGCATACGGAAGCGGCGGCAGTGTATGTCCTCCTATCGGAACACTCCGCGTATCTTGATGCCTCTCATACATGGCATACTCGTCATAATGTCCTGAGACAAGCACTTCTTGTAAATGCCCTTGAATATTATCCACATCGTCGCTAATTTGATAAACAAACTCCACATCATAATCAAACTCATTGGCTTTAATGCGATCAAGGAGCACCTGTATCCTATATTCAAGCATATGCACATCATATATTTCAGTTGCTCTACTATCTAATACATGTAATACACTTTCGCACCAATGTTCCACTTCATCAAAATAATGATTAAATACCTCACGCTGGTTCATTAGGCACCTCCCTACTGTATTAAATGTATTCACTCGAGCAAATCACTATAACCTTTTTGCATATTCAATTCTGAAAACCCAAGAAACCTATTTCATATTCGCTGTACACGTAAAAAAGACGCGAGCACTTAGTCTCGCGTCTTTTTAATCTACATAGTTATATAATCCATTAAATAAAGCTTGCGCTTGTGTTTGTTGATACTTCGGTGAAATGAGAAGCGCTCTTTCCAACGGGTTGGAGATAAAGCCCAACTCTGCTAAAACAGCAGGTCTTTCATTGTTACGAAGAACACTAAAATCAGCTGTTTTAACATATCTATTTCTTGCATTTGTACTTGAAATTAATGCACTTTGAATAGAATTAGCTAACAAGGTGCTCTCATTTACCACCCCCGCTGTAGGGTGATAGTATGTCTCAATACCTGAAATATTCGTATCTACAGAAGAATTAACATGAATGCTGACAAAAGCATCAGCAGAAAGATTGTTAGCTACTTCTGCACGCATTTTTAAATCTGTTGCTTTATCCATATCTAATTGCGTATCCGTACTTCTTGTCATTGCAACCGTTGCACCGTGTGACTGTAATAGTGCTCGCAATCTAAGTGCTACGTTCAGCACAATATCTTTCTCATAATATGTGCCATAAACAGCGCCAGAATCTATACCGCCATGTCCCGGATCCAACACAATCGTTTTACCATGTAATGGACTTACAAGAAACGGTGATGATGTAGATGTTTGGATGCCTTTTTGATCGGTTACACGTATGGTTACTGTATGTGTCCCCTTTGTTAGTCCTGCTGTGTCTAATGTATACGTAAAACCACTGTTACTTGTGTTGTATAAAGGAAACACCTTCGCTACATCAGATCTTGAAATGCCATATTGCGCTGTACCTTTTAGCATGCCATCTACTAATACTTCTACTTTGGAAACACCATTTTCAGATAACGCCCAGCCGCTTACGGTTTGCATCTTACCTACAGCTTTGTTTGGAGTGGGTTGATCTAAATACATTTGCATTGGCAATTTGACGACATTTACAACTGTATCTGTAGCTTGTACGTCTCCGGCTTTAGAAATACTTCTAACCGTTACCGTATGTTTACCCGCCGACAAAGCACTAGTATTTAACAAATACTCATAGCCGCTGTTTTTGTTATTATACTTTGGATAGACATTATACACATCTGGTCTTGAAATACCATACTTAGCAATCCCTTGCAATTTTCCATCCACTAAGATTTCTACTTTTTCAATGCCCTCTTCCGCTAAAGCCCAGCCGCTAATTCTTTGTGTAGACGCAATATCTTGATTATACCGAATAGAATCTACACTAGAACGCATTGGAAGTGCTCGCACAACTTCAACACGACTTTGAACAGTTTGCACATCTCCGCCTTTTGTTTTAATAAGCAACGAGACAGTATGCAGTCCTTGTGTTAAAGTTCTTGTGTCAAGGGAATAACGATAGCCACTGTTTTGATTTTTATACTGCGGATAGATAGCGTAAACATCCGGTCTAGATACTTCTAGCGTTGCATTTCCTTGTCGTACACCATCTACTAACACTTGTACCTCAGCAATACCATCTTCTGCCAAAGCCCACCCGCTGATATTTTGATTGCCATTAATTTTAATACCGTCCCAAAGACTATCGAGACTATAGCGAAGTGGTAAATTTCGCAGCACTTGCACAGGTACCTGCTGCGTATGCTGCAAGCCATTGGAATCTGTAATACGAACGCCTAATTGATGAGCCCCGCTCTTGTACAAGAGTGTATTCAACTTATACGTAAAACCACTATTTTGATTGTTGTACTGTGGATAAACATTATATACATCAGTACGCAACACACCATAGTTTGCTTGGCCAATTACGTGCCCGTCCATGAGCAACTCAACCTTAGAAACACCGCTTTCTGCAAGTGCCCAGCCGCTTACATTCGCTGTGCCTTTTATACTTGCATTCACAGAAGGCTGGTCCACCCACATTTGAAACGGAGATAATGTTTTAGCAAACGTTGGCGCACTTTCATTTTGAAGACGATCTAAGGCTGTAACAGCGTACTCATACTCTTCCTTAGGAGATGCATCTTTATCAAGAAATGATAAGCTCTGACTGCTATGAATCGTTGCAATTAACTTTGTTGCATCTTCCAAATTATGCGCTTCTCCGCGTTTAAAGCGATAGACAGCATAGGAGTTTGCCCCGCTTGTTACCTTCCAACTAATGGTCACACCTTGAGAACTTCGCGAAACAGATAAACCCTGAGGCTGACCAGGGGGCGTTTTGTCTATATGGGTCATCGCTGGGATAATAGCAGGATTTTGATACACACCATTTTGTAAATTGCTTGCAATACTAAGCGCATTTTGTTGCAATGTTTCAGATCTAAAGTGCATACTACCGGCTACATTCTTTTGGCGATTAAATATAATTTGATTTGGAATCTCATTTTGTGCCGTTCGCCAATCTTCCAAACTATTATAGGTATTAAGCTTGTAATCTGCATGACCAATATAAAGATGAACATTCGTACCCTTTACTTGCTCACTCCACCAGTTGGTTACCACCTCATACGGAGCCGCTTTATGACCAAATTTCCAATAGACTTGCGGCGCAATATAATCGATCCAGTTTTGCTTTACCCATTTCAAAGAATCTGCGTATACGCGGTAGTAACTTTCCATGCCCGTTGTATATGTGCCATCTCCCTTAGGGATATTTTTCCATATTCCATTTGGACTAATACCGAACTTTACATAGGGCTTTACGGCTTTAATCCCTTTACTAAGGTCGTTAACAAATAGATTGATATTATTTCTGCGCCAATCTCCTACATTTGTAAAACCGTTTGCATACTTTTCAAACGTTTGAGCATCATTAAAGTCTGCATCGTTTTTAATATCGGGATAGAAATAATCATCTAGGTGAATCGCATCAACGTCATAGTTTTTTACAACTTCTAAAATTGTGCTTTTAATATAGTCCCGCACTTCTGGGAGACCTGGATTATAGTACATACCATTATTGTAATCTACTTTCCACTCTGGGTGCACACGCGCTGGATTAGAGGCTGCCAAACTATTTACATCTGTGCTGCCTGTTGCAACGCGAAACGGATTAAACCACGCATGAAATTCCATATTACGTTTGTGAGCTTCTGTAATCATGAATTCCAACGGATTATAGCCCGGATCTTTACCTTGCACACCTGTTAGAAACTGCGACCATGGAGCAAGATTAGTAGGATACAAGGCATCGCCCATTGGTCTAACCTGTACAATTACCGCGTTCATTCCAGTCGCTTTTAAACGATCAAGCAAAGATATAAACTCAGCTTTTTGCGCTTGTTGATCATTTTTGGTTTTGGGCCAATCTAGATTCCATACCGTAGATACCCAGGCAGCTCGCATCTCTCTTTTACTATCGCTTTGCGTTTCTGCTTTCGCTGCTTCATAGGGAACAAGCGGTATAAGAATAGTAGATAGTAGCAAACACAATACAAGCATCGCTTTCCATATTCTGTTGTAAGTGTAATTCAAAGTGTGCTTTTCCCTCCTAATAGTAAATATTTTGGCTCACATTAAAAAATGATATCACCAACCCTGTATAGTGTCTAGACAAAATACGACATTATACATTATTGGAATATTATTCTGCTACGCTTAAAAACTCCGGTAGCAAACTTACAAACATGAAAAAAAACGGCCCCTGTATATATGAGCCGTTTTTAAAAGAGGACATGCGTATACGCAATTTATGCAAAGAACATTATTTAGACTGTGTAATCTTTGTCTGATAATCTGTTTCGTAGTAGTCTAATTCCTCCCGTAAATGTTGAAACTTCCCTTCCAGCTTTTTCATAAGTAGCTGAATGGAGGGAGGTGCTTGCCTTGGAAAGGCAATCGCATTTTTTCCTGTATATGCAGAACGGCTATTTTCAAACCAACAATCATTTTTAGGGGAGAAAAACTCCGCAATTACTTGATGATAAATTTTATATAAAATACGTTCTGCCGCTTGCTTGCGGAACGGAATGCTCATAATGACAACCTTGCAAGCATCAGACCCCTCCTCACAATAAACAAGCAATCTTCTCACAGTAGCCAGCAGTTCCTTATAATATACAATATCTCCTTGAGGTACTTCAGCGTGTATCGCCCCGATTGTATGATTATTAGCATACTCCGTAAGTATGTCAATAACTTCACGCAAGTACAATTCTACCTGTTTCGTTTGATTCTCGACAATTACATTTGACATCACTAACTCTCCCTTACTGTTCTATATTTTTTTGTAAATCTGCTGTAATCCGAATAGCCTTATCTATGGGTTCCTCTGTTAAATAAGAGACAAACTCGTCAATCGTAGAGATATATAATCGTTTTCTTTCCATTAGCATAGGTGTTTTTAATAAGCAAATAAGTGCAAATGTTTCTTTTAACTTAAGATTGTACTGTTTAATGAAAGTAAGCATATGTGAGAAGTCTGCTTGCTGTAAAATTTGCTCTTCAAAATAACGTAAATACAAAACAAAAAATGTACGTTCCTCACCGTTATGTACATACGTTACAAATGAACGATTAAAAAAATCTTCAGATGTATTCGACTGCGCTTTAACCAGTTCATATCCACCGATTTCTTTTACTTGCATGCAATCCCTCCTGTTCTACCATCATACAGTTCGCAATAACATAACATGCAGAAAAATAATATATATGTTACGGTTAAAGACTTATTGTTGTCTTCTCTCTGTAACATTTACTACAAAAGTTTTTTGGAACTTCTTTCCGTTTATGTAGAATTCTCCCCAAATTTTGTATGTTCCTTCTCGCGGAAACCGCAAAGAAAACTCCATTGTTTCTTTTTCTGAGCTCACAGCAGTAGTAAACTCGTTAGTTTCTTCGTTAACCGCCCATATACGCGATAATCGTCCCGTTATAGATGTAAAACGCAATCCTTTTTGTACAAATCGAAACATAAGTAACTCTGGTTGTTCAGGCTGTAGTGTATTAAAGATGAGCGATACATCGTATGAACCTATTTTTGTGGTCAGTATAGGATCTGGAAGTAAAGTATTGTCCCTCTTTTCGGGGGAGGACGTTAACTTCTTATATCCAATATTCTGAGTGCTTTTGTCATTTTCCATATAAACAAAGGCTGCAGCTGCTTTAGGTAATCCATAGGAAAAAGTGAACTTTCCATTTCCAGAATACGTTGGTTTCACTCGCTCATAGTGTTCAGCTGTCTCATCGACGATGAAAACATACATCTCATTACGAGCGCGATCACTTAATCTACGAAGCGTTTTTTTTTCGCTACTATGAAGAGTGAATTCTATTTCATGATTCGTTTTGTTTCCCCAAACAATTTCTGCTTCTTCATATACACCTGTTGCCTTAAAGACAAAAAGACCTTGTCGTTGCATGTAAAATCCTACCAACAAAACAAAACAGACCATTAAAGAAAGCTTTATAGTTCTTGTCATCCACAGCCTCCAGTCCTTTTGTCTAAATATTAACACAATTAAAGAGAGAAAAAAATAAAAAGCATAGCTTATCTATGCTTTTACAGATTGATATATTTCTAAACGTTGTTTTTCACCAATTCGAGGACATGTGTAGCATGGCCTTTTGGCATCCGTTTTATAGTTTAAACAACATGTGCGGCGTAATAATATCTCTTCTTGCCCTACATTCATAGTACAAAATGTTAAACAAAGAGGGTTAGATTGTATACCAAATACGTTAGAATGGGCACGTTGCAAATAATTAAAATCATTTACTAATGTTTGTTTAACAATCGGACTTGTTTCTGTTTCAATCCATTTTCTATACATAGCATGTACATAAAATGCAACATGTCCCCACATTATTGTTTTAGATAAGCCCGTGTGTTTCGCGAAAGCTTCAATCATGACACCCAGATGATCTCGAAATAAAGAAGTCAAGTACGCTTCCTGCCAAGTCATCGTATCTTTTCTTGCTTGTTCTTTCAGTGGCGTATACGTTACAATAGTACGATTTGCGACAGCAAAATGCATATTGTCTAAAGACAGATCCAATACAACCTGCCGTTTGCTCATACTTTCTAACACACCGATGTACGCATTATAGCGCTTTATAAACAAAGAAGCGGCAACTTTTTCATCAGGTGTTTGCATTGCATGCTGCAAAGCTGTCATATTGAGATTATTTTCTACAAAGTCTCTACCTGTTATATCCTTCTGCAAGTTATCTGTACTAAAAATACGATACGTGCTCCACATTTCTCTATGCCCCCGCCTTTTTGTACTCTATTCTAAGTTTATCAATAATGATAATCATTGTCAACAAAAAGTACATTTCGGACAAATGCGCTGATATATGTTTCCTGATATATAAACCGTAGCAAAGTAAAAGCGCAGAAACAACTTAAGCTTTACTTGCCACCAATATTTATAGGTTTTCTTCAGGACGTAATTCATATGCCACGAGGGCTACAGGCTTTCCTAATTGTTGCTCTATCTGTATTTCAACTTTCTTTAATATTTGGTTTTGTGCTTCTGTAATTTGGGCAAGTGCTGCTGAATTAGATTTTTTCATTTGTCTTCAGTTTCCTCTCTTTCTGGGTATCCACTCAAAAGCTCTTGTCCCGTTAATTCCTCAAACGATAGCCCCCCCAGTGCCCCAGGTGCTACCTCGCCTGTAATGCTGATTGTTGTTGTGGGACTTGTATCAGCCCAATCGCTTCTATGTATTTTTTGATCCTTTTTCATACACGACACTCCTATTGTTTGTTTTTTCACTTTATCTAGTGTGCCCTATATGCAAAAATATATTGATGTTTATAATTGCATTTAACTAGACACCATAAAGATGTGTGTTATCTAATAAAGTAATCTTGTACACATCATCCTACCTTGTGTTTTTCTATTGTTTTTATGTTTTGATGCTTTTTTGTTATATAAGTCGAGGGTACACAATTTAACATATACAGGAGGAATTGCAAATGAGCGTACATATTGAAGCAAAACAAGGAGAGATTGCTGAAACGATCTTACTACCTGGAGATCCGCTACGCGCAAAATATATTGCTGAGAATTTTTTAGAAGGTGCTACGTGTTATAACAATGTACGTGGCATGCTTGGATTTACCGGCACATATAAAGGAAAACGTGTATCTGTCCAAGGTACAGGAATGGGCGTCCCTTCTATATCTATCTACGTAAACGAATTGATCCAAAGCTACCGGGTCAAAAATTTAATTCGTGTAGGTACATGCGGCGCCATTCAAAAAGATGTCAAAGTACGCGATGTTATTTTAGCAATGACTTCTTGTACAGACTCTAACATGAATCGACTTACTTTCCCAGGTTTTGATTTTGCACCTTGCGCCGATTTTAACTTGTTGAAAAAAGCTTATGATGCTGGGGTCGCAAAAGGTTTAAACCTGCGTGTTGGAAATATTTTAACGGCTGATGTTTTCTACAGAGAAAGCATGGACATGGTCAAAAAATTAGGTGACTATGGTGTACTTGCTGTAGAAATGGAAACAACAGCCCTGTACACGTTAGCTTCTAAATTTGGTGCGAGGGCACTTTCTGTACTTACTGTAAGCGATCATATTTTTACCGGAGAAGAGACAACAGCAGAAGAAAGGCAAACAACATTTAATGATATGATTGTTGTAGCACTGGATGCTACAATCCAATAACGTAAAACTCGCCTATGGCGAGTTTTTTTATGACATTTTTGCTGGACTTCCCTGTCTCTATGACATGTTTTCTGTGCCTCTTTCACCCATACATGTCGCTAATTTGTTATAATGAGGAAAAATCTTGTGCGAGAGGTGTGTATGTGAAAAATCGTAGTATCGTATTAAAGTTGTTTTTATTGACAACAGGCTTGTTCACTATAACCTTTTTATTATTTTTTATTGGCCAATCACTTTTTTTAGAAAAGTTTTATATTAAGAAAAAAACACATAGTGTACAGCAGGCTTTTGAAACATTTGTGGAGGAATACAGCAAAAGCGATCAAAGCTTTGATGTAGTGAAACGCTTAAAACAGCGCTTCTATGATCAAACAAACGCACAGCTTATTTTACTGGACCGTAACGGTGTCATTAAAGACGAAAACTATTACTATATGGAGATACAAGGTACAAATGAAAAACGCCTATCCTACATCCCGTTAAATAACATACTATCAGGAGAAGAATACTCTTCTTTCATGAAATTGGGTCTCCAGGATAACGAACAGATATACGTAAAGGGAATTCGAAAAAAAGATCTTGTTATTCCCATCTCTATTTCCAGTTCGCATGGTGTATGGACAAACGACAATATTGTAGATGACTTAAAAACATACGGTATCCGGTGGGAAGATGTGCAAAAAGATTCTTCAAATCGCAATCCAATTACCTTACTTGAGGGAACTGTCACAAAGCAACACCTCCCCTCTAAAGCGGATTTACAAATTGTAAACAACATTGATGTAATTATTCAAGGTGTACAGCGTTGGGAATTATCTGTGCTTCTTGGGGAAGCCAATCCATCTGTGCTTACAAGCTATACATTTGGTGATGAAAAAAAGGGCTTAAATCAAATGTTTGTTAAACCAGTGCTACAAAAAGGTGAGGTTGTTGAATTTGCATTTGCAATGACATCTTTACAACCAGTAAATGAAGCAATGCTGGTATTGAAAGACTATTATGTATATGCTTTTATGATTGTATTTGTAGTCATTATATTGCTCTCGTTTTACTATTCTAAGATGATTGCAAAGCCTCTTATCAAAATGAATCAAGCAACAAAACGCTTAGCAAACTTTGACTTTTCAGAAAAGCTTCCCTATTCTTCAGAAGACGAAATTGGTAGCTTATCCGCAAGCATTAATACTCTGTCTGTCAACTTAAAAGATCGAATTGAACAGCTACATGTTGCTAATACGAAACTGCAAGAGGATGTAGAGCGAGAAAGGCGCTTGGAACGAACACGCAAAGAATTTATTTCAGGTGTTTCACACGAGCTCAAGACACCTTTAAGCGTAATACGTAGCTTTGCAGAAGGTATTAAAGATGGCGTAAGTAAAAATACCGATTATTATACAGATGTGATTTTAGAAGAAACAGATAAAATGAATACACTAATTGTGGAAATGCTAGAACTTGCCAAACTAGAATCTGGCACATATAAGTTACAAATGGAGGCCTTTTCTATTGATTCTTTGCTGCAGCAAGTGTGTACAAAAATGGCTTTTGGTATCCAGGAAAAGCACTTACACGTACAAGTGCTTACGGAACCCAATATTCTTGTATTAGCTAATCGAAACCGTATTGAACAAGTCATTGTAAACTTGCTAAGCAATGCTATTCAGTATACTCCTGCTGGTGAAACAATCACTGTCTCTGTACTCGCACAAGAACGCACCGTTCAAGTTTCTATCAAAAACACTGGTGAACCTATTCCTGAAGATAGCATTGATAAAATATGGGATCGCTTTTATAGACTAGATGCATCTCGTAGTAGACATACAGGCGGCTCGGGTTTAGGGTTATCCATTGTTAAGAATATATTAGAGCTGCACGGCGCACTCTATGGTGTACGTAATGAAGAAGATGGGGTTGTATTTTATTTTACATTATCAAAATTTGAGAAGGACTCCGTGTAGATACGGAGTCTTTTTTGTATCGAACGTGTCCACCCACTTACTAAGATACGCCTCACCCTAAGGTGGACTATATAAGTCCATGTAGTATTAGCAACTAGGAATCAAAAGCGCTGGAACATCTTGCTAAGTGCTTTTTCAACTCTGCGCAAAGACTCTAAGCCCTTCTCCTCGCCACACATCTCCCCTTCTTCTCTCCTCTCTAAAATGTATGTTTTTTATTTGTGCTGATATAACAGAATAAATTTTTCTTAATTTCACCAAGAGTTCACATGAAATACACAAAGTTCTCCTATAGTAAAACCATAGATTACATCTATGATTGCCATTGATATACTCATAAACAAAACCAACATTTTCTTTATGCATGAAAAGAACCGGCGACATGTAGTAGCGCTTAGTAAATTATAAGCACCATAGAAATGCTTCTCTCGTTTTCATCGCAATTTATATCTCTAAAAATTTTGTATTATATATTTGATAAGGAGCGTGTGTACATATGAAAATAACAGGAAAACCTATTCAAAATCCCAATTTACTTAGTAAGATGAAGCAATTCCTTTTACAATCTTCTAAGCGAGATGCGCTATTATTTTCTTTTGCTGTTAATTCTGGTCTTAAGGTAAGTGAAATTTTACAACTAAAAATATGTGATGTGGTTGACCACCAAGGTCAGATTAGACAATCTATTCTATTTCGCAATGAAAAAACAAAAAAGCATAAATGGTTTGCACTGAATAAAGAATTACACGAAGCACTCACTGAATATCTAAAAGAGCGCACATTAGGGGATAGAAATGAATACTTGTTGAAATCTCAAAAAGGAAAAAAATCAATTACAAGACAACACGCATGGTTTATTTTAAATAAAGCGGCAAAAGAAGTAGGTCTTGATGGCATTAGCTCTCACACACTACGCAAAACGTGGGGATACATTTGCTATAAATCCGGTGTGGATATTGCTTTTTTGCAACATTTTTTCGACCATAGTACCCCTTCCAAAACATTAAAATATATAGGAATTTCATAAATGCCTTGACGTCGATAATGATAACCATTATCATTTAAGGTGAGGAAACTATATTTCTTCTTTCCATATAAAAAGCACCATTCCCCCCTGTTGTATGGTGCTTTTTATACATTATACAAAAGCCATTTTCTGTCATTTCTTTTTGCAAAGCTGAGTTAAAGCTTGGATGATAAAATTTAGCCTTTTTTACAAAAGACGCAATTGCTCCGGCTCATCTTCACCGTAGCTGATCCCCAATAAGCTCATCAATTTTTTTGCATTATCTGCAGCATCTCCGCCTGAATTATTGTTAAACAAAATACAAATATCCTTAGAATGTTGTTGCAATAATTTAATCCTGCTTACCCATTCCTGTAGCTCTTTTTCACTGTAACGGTATAAACAGCGAACAGCTCGCCAGTTTTCTTGTCTTTTCCAACCATATGTATTTCTGCCATGCAGGCGTATTAGTGTCAAATCTCTATGCGTTGCTTCTGTTACGATTGGGACAGACCCTTCTATTGTCTGTGGTTCATCACAAACAGTATGCATCCACTTTGCATTACGTAAAAATTGAAGCGTTTTTTCTTTCATTTCACTCTCAAACCAAGACGGATGGCGAAATTCAATTGCACATGGAAGATTCCCCATCTTCTCTTTGGTATATATTAACATATCCACACTTTTTTTCGTACACTCAAACCAAGGTGGATATTGAAATAGCACTGTTTTTAACTTTTTTGCTTCTACTATAGGATATATAGATTCTTTAAAAACATGAAACATTTCATCCGGCGTATTAAAAGGTATTTCTCCTCGCATATGCCCTGTCATTCCTTGATATGCTTTGACGACAAAAGAAAAATTGTCCGGTGTCTCTTCTATCCATTTATTATAATTACGCGCAGGTTGCATAGCATAAAAAGAACTGTCGACTTCAACAATAGGAAACTGTCGACTATATGCATGCAGCTTATGCTTCGTTGCATGTTTATCTAAGTAGATTGAATCGTGATCGCCCCATCCTGTTAAGCCAATAAAAATCATAGCAGCACTCCATTTTTTATTTTCTTCATTTTACCAAAAAGCCATTATTTTGTCGAAACCGAAAGTTTTATACAACGTATTTGAATGTTGATGTATGTCACGCTCAGAAAACACTACTCATTTAGATGTTAACAACTAAAGTATGTTCGTAACATTGTTTAATTTTACGATTCTTTACGCCATATTCATATAAATTTAATGCTTTTGATGTATGCTTTATGTTGTAAACACACATCAAAAGTGAGGTGTCGAGTTATGATAAAGATACGCAACTTTGCTTTTATTACCTCGTTAGTCGCTTTATTTGCAGGTATTTGGCTACTGTTAGAGTACCATGATAAAACCGAAGCAGCTCGTCCCCTCTCTCCATCATATAAATTACTAGGTGCTAAACCAGTATCTATGCCTATTTCTCAAACACAACAGCGCGAAAAACAAGTTGTGAAAGGCATGTTGATTACACCTGCATCTTCCTATGAAGATCTTATTAAAATTGCCAAGGAGCTTCAGGCACGCTATAAGTACAAACATATTGACTATATCCAATTATCTGTTCATAATCCAAATACAGGTTTGTATGAAGATTTACCTTATGAGCCTGTTAGCAAAGCGATGCTCCAAATTGCTTGTACGAATCGTGGAAAATCTGAATTACAAGCAAATAAACCCATTGTTGTTACGATACACAATTAACAAAGACGTCTTTTAATCATTTACCTCCTTATTCTGCACCTCGTCCTATAGAGTGCATATAATAGAACATGCCAGACGATATGCTAAAAGGATGAAGAGCATGAAATATCTAAAAAAAACGTATACAAAACAAGTAAGGTCGAACCTACCACAAAACCATCAAAATATAAATAACCCTGAGGAAGTTTGGCTTCTAAAACCGTGCAATTGCAAGCATAAAACCCTCTCATCAAAAAAACATAATAATACATCTTCTTGAAAAACCTTCATTTACAAACTCTAAAGCAGCTATCAATTTAGATAGCTTTTTTTATTATAACTCGGTTCAAGTTCTTCGTTGGTTTCCGTTACGGTGATTCGCTCCAATCAACAAGCGTTAATTATCAACATTAGACTTTAACACTCCCTTATTCACATATTCCACATATCACCTCTTTTACAACTAAGCCCCTACAATTGTAAAAAATTAATTAATTTACGAAGTTATCAAGGTTTTAAATGTTAAGTTTTTGTAAAGATTAAGAGAAAATATTTCAATTTCCGACAAAACTCTGTTAAGATTGACTAGCCAATCTTATTCATAATTATTCTTTGGTGGGGGTTAAAAACTATGGTTTTCAAAAGTAAAAAAGACAAGTTTTCCGAAATGTTAACAAATGTATCGGTAAACTTAAAAGAAAGTGCTCAATTTTTCGCAGACTACAAAATTAAAAACGCCAGTGATTTAAAAGAGTTCTCTATGCGAATGAAAGAGTATGAAACAAAAGGTGATACGTACATTCACGAAATCATTGTTGAATTGAACAAAGCGTTTATTACGCCGATTGAACGTGAAGATATTTTACAACTCGCTATCAGCATGGACGATGTTTTAGACGGTCTTGAGCATTGTGCTGCTCTATTTGAAATGTATTCTGTTACAACTGCTGATCAATATATGGTCAAGTTTGTAAATGAAATTCACGCTTGCGCTATCGAGATTGCAGAATCCGTGAATCTGCTTTCTAACAAAAAATTGTTAGACATTCGATCTAATGCAATTAAAATTAAAGACCACGAGTCGACTTGTGATGAAATCCGTCGTCACTCAATTAAAAACTTATTCTCGATTGAAAAAGATCCAATCAAGATCATTCAGTACAAAGAAATTTATGAAAACTTGGAAGAAATTGCCGATAGCTGTCAAGGTGTGGCAAACGTTCTAGAAACAATTATCATGAAAAACGCGTAATTAAGGAGTATATAGAACGATGGACACAATGTTAATTTTAACAATTCTAGTTGTTATCGGCGCACTGGCCTTTGACTTTATTAACGGATTCCATGACACTGCAAACGCAATTGCAACTTCCGTTTCTACAAAAGCTCTAAAGCCGCGTCAAGCGATTATTTTAGCCGCTGTTATGAATTTTGTAGGTGCTATGGCATTTACAGGCGTAGCTAAAACCATTACAAAAGATATCGTCGATCCATTTAAATTGGAAAATGGCTCAGTCGTTATTTTAGCTGCATTGATAGCAGGTATTACTTGGAACTTAATTACATGGTATTATGGAATTCCTAGCAGTTCTTCTCATGCAATTATTGGTTCTATTGCTGGTGCCGCAATTGCAGCAGCCGGTTTTGGCTCCCTAAACTATGCGGGATTCTTAAAGATTCTTGAGTCGCTAATTATTTCACCTATTTTGGCTTTTGCTGTGGGTTATCTTGTATATACAATCTTTAAAATATCCTTTAAAAACTTAAATTTAACAAAAACAAATAAACGTTTCCGTTATATTCAAATCTTAACCGCTGCACTACAAGCATTTACACACGGAACAAACGATGCGCAGAAAGCGATGGGTATTATTACTATGGCACTTATTGCTGGTAACTACCATCATTCAGCAGATGTAATTCCGTTTTGGGTACAGCTTTCTTGTGCGATAGCAATGGGCGTTGGTACTTCTGTAGGTGGATGGAAAATTATTAAAACTGTAGGCGGAAAAATTATGAAAATCCGTCCTGTTAACGGTGTCGCTGCTGATTTGACAGGCGCTGCTGTTATCTTTGGAGCTTCTTACATTCATTTACCGGTAAGTACAACGCATGTTATTTCATCTTCTATTTTAGGGGTTGGATCTGCTCATCGCGTAAAAGGGGTACAGTGGGGTACCGCCCAGCGTATGTTAATCACATGGTTTATTACATTGCCAATTTCTGCCACATTAGCAGCATTGACATACTTTGTACTAGAGTTATTCTTCTAAAAAAACACCTTCCGAGGTGTTTTTTTATACAATAGAATTGGGATAGGAAAAGAGAAGCTTTATAGGATGGATATATAACGTTACTACTTAATTGGCCTTTTAGCAGGACCAATAGCACCTTCATTGAACTCTGACACATAAGCGTGTGGAATAAGTGAAAAGCCCCCTTATAAAACAGGGGGCTTTTCACTTATTCCAAAACAAGGTTTGCTGGCCTTGAGCAAGTATGATATGCAGCTTAATGCATATTACTATATAAAAAAGTGCCAAATACTGTAACCACTAACACCAAAGTAACTAACAGAGTGGTGTTGGATGAATACCATTTATGTTTCATGCCCTGTCCCCCCTCATTTCTTCTATCATAAACAATTTAAGAGAAAAGCAGGTTAACGAGCAATTACAGCATATTTACAATCTAAAGACAAACAAAAAACTTCTAACTAAAAACACTAACAGCATGGGCACAAATGCTACGCCGAGTACAATCTATATATAGTCAATACAAAATAAACAAGGCGCATGGATATTATATGTAAAGTACGCACAAAATCTTTTAATGAAGCAACTGCCATCCTAATAAATCAGCATGCACTTGACAGGCATGCTTGTTATTTCTATCATACAATTCTCCATAACTACCTGTTTCTTCATCATATACCATTGTATAAATAACTTGTCCATCCAGTTCAACAGACAATACAACGCCGCCTTTCATCTCTTCTACACGAATAACCGCACCTTCAGGCATTTTCATATCTATCATATCTCTTTCAAACATCATAAATCCCCCTTTGCGATGCAATACACTAAACAGTATACTAACAAAGAGAGCGCTAAAAATAAAGGGAAACTTCTGGTACACCACCTATATATGTACAAGTTAGAAAAACAACATGCTTTTTGACAATGCTCTCTTTCTGGTATATTAGGAAAGTTACTTATACGTAAGCTAGTAAACTCTTCCTCTGATTAGGACTAATTTTTATAACGAGGTGTTGCAATTGATTTTACATAAGGGGGATGTATTATTCAGGCAAGGAGAAGAAGGACCGCTATACTTTGTTGAAAGCGGACTACTAAAGATTGTTCGGTTGGATGAAGACGGATCGATGTTTTTGTTCAACATCATTACATCTGGGGAAACTATTCCACATCATTCTTTATTATCACCAAAAGAGTATCACGGCACAGCTATCGCACTCGTCAAAACCACCGTCCAGCTCATCTCACCGTCCGACTGGTACGAAAGACTTCACGATGATTCGAAAGCATATTATGAAGTTGCCTTGCAATTACAAGCGAAATTAAGAATTATGCAACAAAGAATTGACCATTTAACAGCATCCTCTCCAAAAGAACGCATGGAACGTTTGCAGTGTTGGTTTGCTTCTCACGTACAAAATGCTCACCTTACAGATATACTTAATCAAACTGAGATTTCTCAACTGCTTGGTCTGCGACGTGAAACAGTCAATAGAATTTTAAGAGAACAAAAAAAGTCGAGTGTGTAACTCTCGACTTTTTTGTTCTGTTATTCTAGGGCTACGCTCGGGCCAAAAAATTCATAATGAATATTCTCAGGCGCAATCCCTAAAGCAGTGACAGCCTGCTTAATATGTTGCATAAATGGTACTGGACCGCAGAAGTACACTTCCGCTTCACACGTTGGAATGATAGAGCGTAGCCACTCTACATCAATCAATCCTTCTTGATTAAACGCAAGATTGTGACGGTCTTTCTCTTCCGGTGCAGAATAGAAAGTGTATATATGCATATCATCTGTTTTAACACTCTTTACCTCTTCAGCAAATGCGTGCATACGTCCGTTTCGTGCTCCGTGTATAAAATATACTTCCCGTGTTGTGTACTTTAGTGCATGCAGCATGCTTAACATAGGAGTAATTCCAACGCCCCCGCTAATCAATATTACCGGTAGTGTACTTTGTTCGTTCAGTATGAAATCACCGGCTGGTGCACTAAGCTCTAATGTATCTCCTACACCGATATGATCGTGCAAATAATTTGAAACAAGTCCGGCAGGTTCTGTACTTTCACGTTTTACACTAATTCGATAATAGGGTGCTCCATTTTCTCCTGACAGGCTATATTGTCGATTTAACGTGTAATGCTCTCCTGGAATACTTACTTTAACTGTAACATATTGTCCTGGCTTAAATCCAGACAATGGTTTCTCATCTGCTGGTTGTAAATAGAATGAAGTAATCACTTCACTTTCTTGTATTTTCTTTACCACTGTAAAATGGCGAAATCCTGCCCAAGCTCTCTCTTTCGCTTCTTTATACATGTCTGCCTCAGCACTAATAAAAGCATCTGCAAGTACACCATAGGCCTCTGCCCATGCATCTAAAACTTCCTGCGGCGCATTCGCGACTTCTTGAATGGCTTGAAGTAAACAAGACCCAACAATCGGATATTGTTCTTTCACCACGCCAAGACTGCGATGTTTATGTGCTATTTGTTTCACTGCAGGCAAGATTGCTTCCAAATTTTCAATATGCACTGCAGCGGCGTAAACGGCATTTGCTAAAGCTTGTGGTTGACGCCCTTTTTTTTGATTTGCATGATTAAAAATGTTCAACAATTCAGGATATTTTGTAAACATAATTTCATAAAATCGAGTGGTAATTTCCCCCCCTCGCTCTTGCAGCAAAGGAACAGTGGCCTTAATGATGTCAATTGTATGCTTGCTTAATACCGTATTTGGTGTCATAGCGATTCCCCCTTTTTTCCTGTTATCATTATTATAAAAAATAACCATTTGCTTTGCTGTGACTATAATCACCATAACTATGATAACTATGTGACAAATACGTAAAGGAATTCTTCTTTTAGTTAGATTCGCCAGCAAAGGCATGATGCTCTATTTTTCAAGTAAGTGAAAGCTCATAATATATAAAAAGAAACGCAGCGCTAAGCGATGGGTTTCTTTCTGTATTATCTCTTCAAGTCCATTTTCATTCCGTGCTCTTTCACTATTTCAATGATATTAGGAAACTCTCCTTTTATATGCTGCAGGTAGTCTAAAATAAACAAATTATAGCCTTCATAATATCTTTCAATGGCTTTTCGCTGTGCTTCTGACAAATTACATGGCACAGTAAATTGAATCTCATACTGCCTATATCCGTTTTTCATCTGCTCTCCCTTGACAACTGTACCTTCTTTTATACCTAAGGTATTTTGAATTTTTGTAGGAAAAGTCAGTTTTAGATAATATTCGGGCTGCGCGGCAAGAGTGTTATATAATGCATGAGAAACTTGATAGGTTACCTTGTATTGAATGACTTGTGGATTGCTGACAATGATGAACCTTATAAGCTGCAAGTCCTTGTTTGAAACTTCTCCCATCGGCATCTCATTTACCGTTTGTTCTGGAAATGCAAAGAATTCTACCAATGCTGCCGTGTCTTCTTTACTCAATACATATAATTCTTTTTCTTTATTTTTTTTAATCCACCCCCTCCGATCCTCATTATGTATCCAAAGTTCATACAACTCCTTGTTATGTTCTCTTTCTATTGTTACAGTATAATCTGCTGCTGCTAATTGTAAATCTGCTTCCACACGCTCCGCTTTAGAAAGCAGGTTTACAATTAGTTCATGCTCTTTTACATTCCCAAACACTTTTACATCCCCTTTCTCTTTCATCACTATAATCCGAAGTGCTGCTGTATCCGATTGCTTTAGCTTTAGAGTTTGATTCATGCCGCACCCCATCAACAAAATAAGTATTAAAAATGAATATAGACCCTTAATAAAGAATTCGCCATAGGTGAGGGATTAAAAAAAGAGCCAGTTTGGCTCTTTTACAATCTAGTTCTGCAACACTCTTGGTATCCTCCATTTCTTGCATGCGCTTGTCCACATTTTGGACAAACCAAAAATCTAGAATTATTAAAACTACCTTTATCAAATACAAGTGCGCTCGACTTAAGGGAACGAACAAACATATAATACCCTAAAACTCCTATCATACTTACGGATACGAACAGAATGGCTAATAGCATGGCGTTCACCTCTTCTTTAATTTTCAGTCCTTTGGAACTATATCAAAATATTCGACACCAAAAAGGCTTTTCCTCTTTTAAAAAACAAAATATTATAACTATTAAAAACAAAGCTTCCGGCTAGCCGGAAGCTTCATGAACATTCAAAAAAGTCAATTCTATCTAAATCAAGACCTGTATACACCCATCTAAACTGGCTCGGTCTCCATCGATATCCAGCAATGGATGTGCGGCCTACGAACACAGGATAAAACCAGAATCCTCGATCATTCTGTAACCATATATACGTATAGCGAAACAAGCAACGCCGAATTCCTCCTGGATCAACCGCATATAATGAAGCTTGCGGTTTTTGTGGTGTATAGGAAGGAGGGGGACCTGGTGGCGGACCACTTTCTTGTCCGGGTGGAAACGATGGAAAGCCTCCTCCCTGTCCGGGCGGGTAACCACCTCCTGGCGGGAACGATGGAAAGCCTCCTCCCTGTCCGGGCGGGTAACCACCTCCTGGCGGGAACGGTGGAAAGCCTCCTCCCTGTCCGGGCGGGTAACCGCCTCCTGGGGAGAACGGTGGAAATCCCCCTCCCTGTCCGGGCGGGTAACCGCCTCCTGGGGGGAAAGGTGGAAATCCCCCTCCCTGTCCGGGCGGGAACGGTGAAAATGGCGGAAAACGCCCATCACTTTGAATCGGTGCATACCACGGGAACATTTGTCCATACGGATTATACATTTCATTCCTCCTTTACATAGTATCACTCCTATTTGTATGTCGGCGCAACTTGCCTCTTTCGCATACACACAAAATAAAAAAGGCTCACCTAAGCCTTTTATAAAAAACCGTATATGCTCATTTTATTAATTGATGCTTAAACGCATAAATTACTGCTTGTGTACGATCATTCACACCCAATTTATTCAAAATATTACTTACATGTGTTTTGACAGTTTTTAGCGCAATGAACAACGTGTCCGCAATATCTTGATTAGACTTACCTTCAGCCATGAGCAATAAAATTTCTCGTTCCCGGTCTGTTAACTCATCATGCAAATAATGTTCCGGCTTTTGACGCATTTTAGTGATCATTTTTCCGGTCACTTTTGGTTCTAATACAGCTTCTCCTTGATATGTAGCGCGCACTGCAGCTGCAATATCACTTGCTTTGGAGGTTTTCAACAAATAACTCATTGCTCCTGCTTCAATAGCTGGATATAGCTTTTCATCATCTAAAAAGCTTGTCACAACAACAATTTTTGCTTCCGACCAACTATCTATAATACGTTTTGTTGCTTCAATTCCGTCTATTCCGTCCATTACCAAATCCATTAAAATAATATCAGGACGTAAAGAAAGTGCCATCTCAACTCCTTTACTACCATTTTCTGCTTCCCCAACCACTTCTATGTCAGGTTGGGTCGCTAAATATGCACCTACTCCCATCCGTACCATCTCATGGTCATCTACAAGCAATACACGAATCATATGGATTCTCCTTTCTCTATAATGGGAACTTTCACTTCAATTTGCGTTCCTTTTTCTGGAAAACTAATGATTTTTAATACACCACCAATTTCTTGCACACGCTCTTGCATAGAAGTAAGACCATATGAGCCGGCTTTCCGATTATTCACATTAAATCCTACTCCATCGTCCAAAAGCTTTAAAATGGCGTATTGCTCAATTTTACGCAGACGGACCTCCATGCGCTTTGCTTTTGCGTGACGTAACGTGTTAGAGATCGCCTCCTGTACAATCCGAAACAAATGATCTTCAATTCCTTTTTCTAATTCAAGCGGCTCGATAAACCAGTCTATTTTGATTTGTTGTTTACTCGATAGCTCTTGCAGGAGCTCTTGTATCCCCTCCGCGAGTTTTTTACCTTCGAGTTGTATAGGCCTCAAGTGCAGTAATAACGCCCGCATTTCAGACTGCGCATATACAATCATCTGTTCAATCGTCTCAAGCTGCTTTTTATCTGGAAATTGCCTCTCATTTACAGCAGACATCATCATAGACACTGCAAATAACTGCTGGCTAACTGAATCATGCAATTCTCTCGCTAAACGATGACGTTCTTGTGCAATAGCTTTCTGGCGTATTTCCTCACCGCCGCTTACTTTTTCACTTGATAACTTTTGAAACACGACAGTCTGTTCCTCTAAACGCTTTCCCAAGGCAATGACTAGCTCTCCAACCTCTCCATATTCATGTAGTAATGGAAAATCTATATTTCGATAATTACCTCTATCTATATCCAACAATGCATTCGATAATCCATCTAATCTACGTTTCATGTAGTGCCCCATTGCATATCCCATACCTGCACCAAAAGCGGCACTCCCGGCAATGACAAATATGACAACAGGTATAGAAGCAACATTCCCCTCAATTAAAAAACTGTACAAGTCTTGCTTACTTTGCCATGCGTACGTTCCCGTTGCAAAAATGGATATGCCGAGACAAAGTAGTGTTGAATAATGAACATATGTCCATAGTACATTCTCTTTACTCATCACGCATATCTCACCTCCGTATCACCAATCAGTAATGTAGAAATGATTTTAATACGCCTTGGCGCTGCCTGATACGCTTCTGTAACGAGACATATATTTTTGTTAAATCCTTTTTCTTTGTACTCAAGCATAGAAATATTTCCAAGAAGAACTGAGTGATTTAAAGATATCTCAATATCATAAGGAACATATAGCCGAATGTTTCCTACTAAGCCGTGTATTACGAGAACCGTTTCTCCTTCAGGAATCATGGCTGTTGTTAGATCAATTTTCACATCACCAAGTCCATAGCGAATATTAATATCATGCAATTCATACACGCTACCCATCATATGGTAATTTCCGACTAGCATATTTTTAAAAAAGGGCTGTACTTGTACGATGCGCTTACCTTGAGTGCTTTCTACTAGCTTGGGAGTTACAACCCGCCTTTGATTACTCATAAGCAATTCATAGCCTCCATAAATTAAAAGCGTGACAAATACAAGTTGAAATGCCGCAGAAGAAAATACATTTACAATCAAGGTAAACACACCCACTAGAAAAAGCACATTTCCTCGCACCTTTTTTTCCTTTTTTCTGAAATATTGTCCAAGTAAAATAAGTGCCACAGAAAATACAAGTGCTACAGGCTCGAAGCGATGAAAAATAATATCCAACAACATGCCCAGCGCAAATATGATAAGCAGAGCCCCCATGATTTGTGTTTTGTAAAATGTTCGTTTCATTTCTGCCCTCCTTTCTATTACATACACGTCTCTGTTTACGTTATTTTTGAGTAGCCACAAAAGAAAAGGCATTGCCACCAATACCTTTTCTTGTACTACCAATATATCATACTCTAATGACTTAGTTATACAGATTGTTGTAAACGCTTTTCAAGTTGCGCAATTTTGTAGTCAAATCCATCTTGCTCTTCTCCTGAAACAACCTGTTTCTCGACTTGACGAATTTGCTCTTCTATTTCCTCAAAGCGTAAAAAGGAGCTTTGGCCTGAGATTTTATATAATGTATCATTGATGCGGCGCTGTACATTTGCAACATTCTCGCGCGCCATAAGCTCCATGCGTTTTGCATGCATCTCTTTTAGTTTATTTTTCATTTCTTCCAGGCGGAGTTGCAAATCCTCCACCTGTTCCCCTGTTGTTGCATGCATTTTCTCCAGACGAACCACCTGATCTTGGTAATAAGCGCTTTCCTGTTCTGCACGCTCTGCAAGCGTTACTTCTCCCGCCTGGTTAGCTATACCTGCTTGTTTAGCACGCTTCGCTACCATATAGCGAGCTTGTTCCAGCTCATGCATGAAATTCTTTTGCAGCATACGATGACGATCTACTAGTTTTTCAATTGTTTCTACCTCTTTCACGCCATCTCGTAAGTATTGGTTCAACAATGCAATGGGATTTTTCTTTTCCTGCGTTTCCAGTGCACTGTGTAAATCTGCTAACACAACGTCTCTCACTCTCTGCAATAATGTTTTTTTCATGTTAATCTCCCTTTCATGCTTAATATGTTTTCATAATGTGTTCCCATTCTTCATCAAAACTTTGAAACGAATGCTCTTCCTTTTTATTTCTACTTTTATAACCGTAATACAAAAGTGCTATTGCCCCCATACCTATGATGGCTGGAAAATTCCCAAACAAGATTGATAAGCCTACCAACCCAAGAATGCCCCAACCAAGCTTACTAAGCACTGTTTTTGCTCTAAGCATGGATTTACAGCTCCAATAACATAGTGCAGCACCGATTCCAAAGCCAATAAGATGCCCTAGGCTAGCAAATGCAATTAAAACCAATATACCTGCTGCTAATATCGTTAGAAACTTTTTCACTTTTCGCCGCCTCCTTTCAATTTGATATTTCTATCTTACCGAAAATAAAAAGGAGTCATAACGTACTTATGATGTGTTTTGTAATGGGACTTTAGACCTATACAATCTCAGTCTTATGTGCTGTATACATGTAAGAATGGTAAGAGAGAAAAAACAAACCTTGTGCAACTATGCTAAGTAAGGACAGCCTGTGTTCCATACAACTGTATAATACCTATATTTGCATTCTCCTATTTCCATAAATCAGAAAGAAAAAACAATTAAAATTATACATGAAAAGACCTCATGCAAATTTGCATGAGGTCTTTGAACTAGGAAGCTTTTACTTCATTTAAATATTGCTCACCTTGCTTAGCGTCATATTGTCCTTCCCATTTAGACATTACAACTGCTGCCAAGGAGTTTCCTACTACGTTAACTGCAGTACGTGCCATATCAAGGATACGATCAATTCCCGCAATAAATGCAAGACCTTCTGCTGGAATGCCCACTGTTCCTAATGTTGCTAATAAAACGACAAACGATACACCCGGAACACCAGCAATACCTTTAGACGTTACCATCAACACAAGAAGAAGGGTAATTTGTTCAGAAAGCGACAAGTCAATACCATACATTTGCGCCAAGAAAATAGCCGCAATGGCTTGGTACAGTGTAGAACCGTCAAGATTAAATGAGTATCCCGTTGGAATTACAAAGGAAGTAACCGCTTTTGGGCAACCAAAGCGCTCCATCTTTTCCATAATCTTCGGTAACACTGTCTCAGAACTTGCTGTAGAGTAAGCCAAAATCAGTTCATCTTTTAATATTTTCAAGAAATTAAAAATATTAACTCCTACCATTTTTGCTACAACACCAAGAACAACAATAACAAAGAAAATCATAGAGCCGTATACAACAAGCACAAGCTTACCTAGTGGAATAAGAGAGCTTACACCAAACTTAGAAACTGTCACACCAATCAGTGCGAATACACCAAACGGCGCAAATTTCATTACTTGGTTCGTTACGTAAAACATTGCTTCCGATACACCTTCAAAAAAGCGAAGAACCGGCTTACCCTTCTCTCCAATTGCTGCAATTCCTAATCCGAACAATACAGAGAAGAAAATGATGGCAAGCATATCACCTTTTGCTAAAGCATCAATGATATTTGTAGGGACAATATTGACAAATGTATCCGCCATAGAATGACTTTTCACTTCTTCTGTTGTACCAAGATAAGAAGAAATATCTGTTTCTTGCAGATTTTTTGTATCTACACCGGCACCAGGCTGGAATACGTTTGCGATTAAAAGACCTAACACAATAGCTACAGTCGTAATAATCTCAAAGTATAAAATTGTCTTTCCACCTAATTTACCAAGCTTTTTAACATCGCCTACCCCTGCGACGCCAACCACAATACTTGCCACAACGATTGGAATAACAATCATTTTAATAAGTCGGATAAAAATAGTTCCGATTGGTTGTAGGTACGTAGCAACTGCATCGTTACCATAAAAAATGGCACCCACAGCAATACCAACTGCGAGACCAATTAAGATTTGCCAAGCTAATCCTAACTTTTTCATACAAAGCCCCCTTTTAAAGTTACTAGTCTACCATTTTCCCACAAAAGTATTCGTAAATCTACTTTTGTAAAATATTGTTAGACAATTCAATATTTAGCCCCTCGAACTAATATCATATAGTAAATTCCTTGTTATGACAACATAGTAAATGTCATTTCAAAAAAATCACTCTAATTTGTTAGCAATTTTTCTTTCATAAATATATTTGTATATTCTCTTATTTTATCTATATTTTTCAAAAAACCTTCTATATAAGATCACTGAGAGACATAAAACCAAGGTGAAAATCATCCGAGAAATAATTTTATATCATGAAATAACATTCCAGATTTAATCGCAATTTTCTTTATGATAGTATCCTGATATAACAAATTGAATCATTTGCAAAAAAATGAATTTAATATTTATTTTTCTATCAATGTTTAAAAAATATCAATATAATATTAAGTTCATGTTACATTTTCTTATATTCCTAGATTCCCACTTTATTGGTATGGTATATAAATTATGTTGGACAGGGAAAGGAGACAGAAGCACTGTGAAGAACAAAAATATTATTACTCTCATGACAGCTGGCGCCCTCCTCGCTTCCCCGGTGCTTGTACATGCAGAAACGGATCAAAACAAATTGAATCGTATTCAGTCTGAACTGCAAGGGAATCAACAGGAGCTGCAAAACAAACAGCAAGAAAAAGGACAAATTGAGCAAGACATACAAGATTTACAGCAAAAGTTAGATGAGTTAAACACTGCGATTACCACAAATCAAAAAGAATTGAGCGATACACAAGAAGCAATTCGCAAAACAGAAGAAGAAATTACCAAGAAGAAAGAACATATTGCCTATCTGCAAGTACAAATTGAAAAAAGACAGGAAGTTATTAAACAACGCTTACAAACGGTACAGGAACAACCAAGAACCAACTTAATTACTGAAGTTCTTATCAATGCAAAAAACTTGGCAGAGCTTTTAGAAAACTTGTATTCTATTAACCTTATCTTAAATTCTGATAATGACATAGTAAAAGAGCAAGTCCGTGATCAAAAAGCCGTTGAAAAAGAAACACTTGCTGTTGAAGCAAAAGAACGTGATTTGAAAGATTATGAAGCAAAACTCACCGCTAAAGAACAAGAGCTGGATATAAACAAGCAACAAGAGCAGCGAATTTTAGGCGAGTTGAGTGCAAAATTAGCACAAACAAATTCTGAGATTGAAAGTGCAGAAGAAGTTGTATCTCTATTGGAGGCACAAAGACAAGCTGTACAAGCAAATATCGCAGCTGCTGAGCGTGCTAAGCAAGAAGCAATTAGACAACAAGAAGCTGCCAAAAATAATAATGGAACTGTAAGTGCACCATCACCTTCCAAACCAGTAGCTCCCCCAGCGAGCAACACAGGGGGCTTCATTAAACCGGCAGCAGGCGCATTTACATCTGGATTCGGTCCTCGTGTTGTTAACGGAAAACCTGGATTCCATTATGGTGTTGATATTGCGCAGGGTGGTCATGTTCCTATTGTTGCAGCAGCAGGAGGTGTTGTTATTAAAGCACACTACTCCAGCAGTTACGGTAATGTTATTTATATGACACATAACATTAGTGGCAAGCAATATACAACTGTTTATGCCCATCTTGCTTCCATGAATGTATCCGCAGGACAAATAGTTTCCCAAGGTCAGCAAATTGGAGTGATGGGAAACACTGGACAATCCTATGGTCAACACTTGCATTTTGAACTACATGTAGGTGCATGGAATGCAGCAAAAAGCAATGCTGTAAATCCAGTCCCATACTTACGATAAAAAAAAGCGGGCACTTAGGTGCCTGCTTTTTTATAATATTTGTAGCGCATGTAAAAACACGACGATAACAGTAATCGGTACAACATATTTTAACAAGTAGAACCAAACATTGAACAGCGCCTGCCCTCGCTTCGTAACACCTAGCTCTGCTTTAAGCACAGCGCGCCTCATCTTAGACGGAACGAATAGAGAAATACTTAGTACCCCTAGCGGCAATAATATATTACTTACTACATAATCGACTATATCAAACACCGTTTTATTAAATATCTGTATTTTCCCCATCACACCGAAAGATAAAGCTGATGGAATTCCTACCATAAAAATGAGAGTTCCCAAGGTAATAGATAAGCGTAGACGCTTTTCCACTTGATTCCCTCCAGCAGCTGCTACTACAATTTCCAGCATTGAAACAGCAGACGTGATAGTTGCAAAAAAGAACAATAATAAAAAGGCAAGAAAAAAGATAGATCCCATTGGAATTTGTTCAAACACAGCAGGCAATACGATAAAAAGTAAGCCTGGGCCTTCAGTAGGTTTCATTCCAAGCGCAAACACACCCGGGAAAATAGCCAATCCTGCCAATACAGTAATAAATAATGTTAGTCCCACAATAGAAGTGGCAGACTTTACAAGACTCTCTTCTTTTCGCAGATACGAACTGTATGTGACCATAACAGATGCACCGACCGTCAGTGAGAAAAACGATTGTCCCATCGCATACAATATGCCTTCAGCTGTCAATTTTGAAAAATCTGGCTTTAAAATAAATGTTACTCCTTCCATTGCTCCATCTAATGTTAAGGAGCGTACAATTAGTAGTAAAAATAAAATAAATAGTGCAGGCATCATATACTTATTGGCCTTTTCAATTCCTTTTTCCACACCTCGGCTGACAATAAAGATGGTAATAGCTAAAAATATACCTTGTGCAATAACAGCACTATACGGATTTGCAATTGTTTGTCCGAATAATGTTTCAAAACCGCTTACCTCTCTCCATAATCGACCCGACAAAGCATAATACATATATAATAAAATCCAACCGCCAACCACACTGTAAAAAGACAGAACTAAAAAGCTTGTCACGACCCCTAGGCGGCCAATCCATGGATACAAACGACCTGGTACTAGTTTTTTATAAGCAGTAACCGCTTCAGATTGCGTACTGCGTCCAATCACAAATTCAGCCAATAATAACGGCATGCCTATAAGAAGCGTGAACAGGATAAAGATTAAGAAAAAGGCTCCTCCTCCTCCGCTTCCAGCTACATAAGGAAACTTCCATATTGCACCGAGTCCAATAGCAGCGCCAGCTGATGCCAAAATAAAACCTAACTTTGATGTCCATTGCTGTGTTTTTTCCACACTTTTCTCTCCTTTTCACTGTTATTAGTATCGGAACTTCCCTTCACTTCATACTGTTCACCTCCTTTTGCACGCAAAAAAGTCCTCTGCAAATATTGCAGAGGACGATATGTATTACCGCGGTGCCACCTCAATTGGATTCCAAATCCCACTTTTTCAGGTACACATGATACCCTATCCTTTTAACGGCGGAACCCGGGCTGCCTACTCATCTTTCAACAAGCCTCTCACAAGTCCATTCTGTATATCGTATCGTACCAGGTTCACACCTATCCCCAGCTCTCTGAACGCTTCTTATATACATACTACTCTTGTTCACTGATTTACTGTCTTTGAATTAAGGTAATTATATACTAGTATAATAGGTTTGTAAAGATATAAGAATTTAAAAACCAGGCTGCATTCGCAGCCTGGTTTTTAGTTTACAACTTTAGAATCTTTTAACTTGTCACGAAGTACCATTTGCAGAATACCCCCGTGACGGTAATAATCGATTTCTACTTCAGAATCAAAACGTGCAATTGCTTCAAAGTGCTTTGCATTTCCTTCCGGATCGATTGCAGTTACTTTTACGATATCACGAGGCTTTACGTACTCGTCAACTTGTACTTCGAATGACTCATTACCGATTAGACCTAGTGTTTCCGCGTTTTCGCCTTCTTTAAATTGAAGAGGAAGAACGCCCATCAATACAAGGTTACTGCGATGAATGCGCTCAAAGCTTTCGGCAATAACTGTTTTAATACCAAGTAGATTTGTTCCTTTTGCAGCCCAGTCACGAGAGCTTCCCATGCCATAATCTTTGCCAGCAATAATCATCAAGCCCGTACCGTCTTGTTTGTATTTCATTGCTGCATCATAAATGGACATGACTTCACCTGTTGGCCAGTATGTTGTATAGCCACCTTCTGTTCCAGGAGCAATCTGGTTTTTAATGCGAATGTTCGCGAACGTTCCTCTCATCATAACTTCATGATTACCGCGACGAGAACCATAAGAGTTAAAATCTACCGGTTGTACACCTTGAGATAGTAAATACTGACCTGCTGGTGTATGCTTAGCAATAGAACCTGCCGGAGAAATATGGTCTGTTGTTACAGAATCACCAAATTTACCCACAACACGAAGTGCCTTCAAAGGTTCTACTTCTTTTGGATCTTTTGATAACCCCTCAAAGAACGGTGGGTTTTGAATATATGTGGATGTGTTATCCCACGTATAAAGCGCTTCGTTAGATGTTTGAATTTCATTCCAACGCTCATTGCTATCAAATACGCGCTCATATTCTTTCTTAAACAACTCAGCAGTTACTACAGAAGACACAACTTCTTGAATCTCATCAGCAGTTGGCCAAATATCGTTAAAGTAGATCGGATTGCCGTTCTCATCTTTACCAAGTGCATCTTTACGAAGGTCAATATCAACTGTTCCTGCAATCGCATATGCAACTACTAACGGCGGAGACGCCAAATAGTTTGCTTTTACAAGCGGGTGAATACGACCTTCAAAGTTACGATTACCAGATAATACAGACGTTACAAGCAAATCATTTTCTGCAATCGCCTTTTCAAGCTCTGGTGCCAACGGACCGGAGTTACCGATACACGTTGTACATCCGTAGCCAACTGTATTAAAGCCCAAATCATTCAAATAAGGCGTAAGACCTGCTTTATCTAAATACTCGGTAACAACTTTAGAGCCTGGAGCCAAAGATGTTTTTACATAGCTAGGTACTTTCAAGCCTTTTTCCACTGCTTTTTTCGCAACCAAACCTGCGCCTACAAGAACATATGGATTGGATGTGTTCGTACAGCTTGTAATCGCAGCAATCGCGATTGCACCTGTTTTCATCGTTACTTCATTTCCATCCAAAGTCACTTTCATTTCCTTTTCTAGTTCTTTATCCAAGAATCCAAAGCCTTGGTTGCCCACTGGCGCCACCACTGCCTTGCGGAAAGATTCTTGCATATCAGAAAGTGTAATTAAGTCTTGCGGGCGTTTCGGACCGGAAAGACTTGGTTCAATTGTTGTGAGATCAATGTGTACCAAATCCGTGTAAATTGGATCTTCGCTGTCTGGTGTGTAGAACAGATCATTTGCTTTGCAATATTGCTCTACAATATGAATTTGCTCTTCACTTCTACCTGTTAAGCGCAGGTAGTTAAGAGAAATATCATCGATTGGGAAGAACCCGCATGTTGCGCCGTACTCTGGTGCCATGTTAGAAATCGTTGCGCGGTCCGCAAGCGGCATGCTTACAAGTCCCGGTCCAAAGAACTCAACAAATTTGCCAACTACACCTTTTTGACGTAGTACTTGCGTTACTTTTAATGCAATATCCGTTGCAGTTACCCCACTTGGTAACGTTCCTGTTAGCTTTACGCCAATTACTTCCGGAACTGGGAAATAAGAAGGCTGTCCTAGCATTCCAGCTTCTGCTTCAATACCACCAACACCCCATCCAAGTACGCCGATACCGTTAATCATTGTTGTGTGAGAGTCTGTTCCCACCAATGTGTCCGGATAAGCAAGCATCTCATCGCCCACTTGCTGTACATGTACAACTGGTGCCAAATACTCAAGGTTTACTTGGTGTACAATACCAGTTGCAGGTGGAACGGCACGGTAGTTGTCAAACGACTTTTGTGCCCAACTCAAGAATTTATAACGCTCTTCGTTTCGCTTAAACTCTAAATCCATATTAAATTGCAAAGCATCTGCAGTACCTGCTTTATCAACCTGTACAGAGTGGTCAATAACAAGATCTACTGTAATTTCTGGATTGATTTTGTCTGGGTCCCCGCCCATATCAGCCATTGCTTTGCGCAAAGAAGCTAAATCTACAACAGCTGGAACACCTGTGAAATCCTGGAGAATAACACGTGAAGGCTTAAACGGTACATCGATATCTTTCACATCGTTTGTACCCCATTTTGCAAGGTTTTCTACGTGCTCTTCTTTAATCACACGTCCATCGACTTGGCGTAATACAGACTCTAGCAATACTTTAATAGAATAAGGTAAACGTGAAACATTTCCTATTCCAGCGTCTTCAAGCGCTTTCAAACGATAGTATTGATACGTTTTCCCATCTGCCGTAAATAAAGAACGCGCATGAAATGGATCTTTAACCATTGTAAATCCCCCCTGTTAAACGTAAACAAAAATCTGAATATAAAGTGTATACAAACTTTTCTATACCTTACGATAATATATTATTACAACTTGGAACATAAGTAAATAATAAGAAACTTATAGTGCATAATAAGATTTGTTTATACATGGGGGTTTTTCTGCTATTTTACGCTTATCAAATTTTTATTTACAGAAAAAGTGAATGTGATGTTATAGTTTTTTATTTGTCTAAAATAATAAAATGGATATTTTCTATTACAAAGGGGTCGTTTGCATGAATAAATATTTGTTCTTAATGCTTTTTTTTGTATTGTTTTGTTGTGGATGTAGTACAAAAACGATAAACAAACCCAAAATAAAAGAGCATTCTTTTAAAATTGTTACAGAAGAAACTTTTAGCGATACAAATGAATGCGTTGTTCATGTGACAACGGAAGCAGCGAACGAGCAAGATTTAGACAAAGTTGCGAAAAAAGTGATGCAGCATTATGAAGATAAGGGATTAGATGATGTACATTTGTATATGCATCAACCAGATAATCAAAAAGGTTACGGTATGCTCCGAGCACATACCTTTATTGCTTATACCGAAAAGGGAGCAGAACAGGTTGGCCTCCAGGCGCCTCAATCATATAGGGTAGACATGCTACAAAGATGAATGGAGTCGGGCTGATAAAGCAATACTATTAGCAGGAGGTGATATTGATGGGAAAAAGAAAAGCTAATCACGTAATTCCTGGAATGAACGCTGCTTCTGCACAAGGACAGGGTGCAGGATATAATGAAGAACTTTCTAATGAACCATTAACTCCAGAACAACGTCAAAATAATAAAAAACGAAAAAAGAATCAATAAAATTAAAAACAAACCGCGAAATCGCGGTTTGTTTTATTGGTATGAATCCATGTCGTTCATTATTTTTTGTACTTGTTGTTCGTAGTTTTCTAATTGTTGACGTTGCGTTTCTGAAGCTGTTTCTAATGCATTTTGAATTTGCTTGTATGCTTGCTCTACTTCTTGGCGAAGCTCTTTTAAATGATGCCCATATTCAGGATCATTTGTCACAAGATTGTGCTCACCTTCAGTAGCCTTTTTAACACCTTGTTGTGCTGCTTGAAACGCTTGTTGTTTATCTTTATGATATGGCATGCGTATCTCTCCTTCTCATCTATTCACTTTAGCTTTTGCTGTTTCATTAAAAACATACGCGTATAAACAAGGAAGTGAAAAACCATGCTAGTAGCAGGGGGTGAGCACAATGGAAAAAAACAATGCAAAATCAATTCGCCGAAACTCTCCAAAAGATGGCGGAGGACAACCAGAACCAATGAGCGGTTCTCATAAAGTAAAAAACCAAAAGCATACGCGTCAAAAGCATCATGCACATCATGATCAATAAATAAACTTTACCTTTTAGTAGCTTGCGTACAATCACGCAAGCTGCTTTCTCTGTAACTGCAATAGTAAAGCGCGAGCATAAAAACTACTTGTTACTTATGCTCTTGCGTAGCACAAATCCTCCATAATTTCTGGCCATCGTTACATATTGCCCGTTCTTCTCTTACATCTAAAAGAATGTTAATTTTTTTTACTTGTACATATCTATCTGTATTCATAACAATGCGTGTTTTAACATAGGTATTAATGATATTCCGCATATTGCTAACCTTTTTTATCTCCTGGTCGTCTTCCTTATTTTCCAAGAGCTTGTCTGTTTCTTTTCACCTCTTCCTTTTCAATGAATACCCTGTATTAATTAGAAGTTATGGAGGGTTTGGCGTTATGTGCTCAAAGAAAAAAAAGGATTGCTTTTTGCGCATTGAGGGGTTCGAGCAATGGATGAATCAATTTTTGTCCGACCCGTTTGCACTGCATTATCCTGATGGTATTAGCGTAGATTTATTTGAAACAGAATTGGAATATATTATAGAAGCCGACCTTCCGACTTCTTGCCGTAAACAAGTATGCATTGAAAAGACGGAAAATGGCTTGTGTATTCTTATGAAGAACAACGATTATACATTAAAACGTGACATTGCATTACCTATCAATATTATGCATAAAAAAATGGTCGCCTCGTTCGAAAACGGATTTCTTGAAATTCATATCTCTCGCAATCAATCAGCACAGAATGAGCCGATTATTCGATTTGAAGACTAACCATAATAGTTACAGACATAGAAAAACCTTGCGCATGCAAGGTTTTTCTCGTATACCAGCCAGGTCACGCATGGAGCTCAGCGTCCTTCTGACCTGTTCTCTCTCGACTTCTTAGTAAAATATGCACGAATAATAAAAATGGAAAACCAAGTGCACATACACCAGCTAATAACATAAATACAATATTTCCACTATTATAGCCATAGTGACTTAAGAGAGCCCCACCCAGCCATGGTCCCAGTACTCCTCCCAAACCGCTGAAGCTCATTGCCCCAAAATAAGTGCCTTTTAAATGTGCAGGGGCCAATTCATCGAGAAACACATCCGTCATAGAAAACATGAATACCTCACCAATTGTAAACAGAATAGTGCAGGCATAAAGCATCCAGCTTTCCTGTACAAACCCGTAACCGATAAGTCCCAAACTCACAGTAATTCCTCCTACCATGATACAAGTCAGAGAAGAATACTTTTTAGCAACACGTGTAACCGGATATTGTAGAAGTAGTACAGTCACTGCATTTAGCATCAAGACATATGAAAATAGTTCGACTCCATTTTCAAAGACCGGCGCGTTTGCTAGATATTGTGACAGTGTAGAAGAAAAATGAGCGTACCCTGAATTGTTAAATATGATTCCTAAAATAAATAGTAACAATATTGTATCTTTTCGCAATACATGGAGGGCTTTACTTATCGTAACCGTTTCTTTTGTAACTGGTTTCTCTGGTAATTCATATTTATTAAATTGAATCAATAACGAAAAAGCATATGTCGTATATACAAATACAGCAACAAGAAATGGAATAGTGGATTTAGCTGTACCCAGCTGCAGTCCAATAAACGGTCCAATCGCTGCCCCTACATTAATTGCCGCGTAACGCAAATTGAAGATCATTAAGCGATTTTCTTGTTTTGTTAAATCGGATAATAAAGCACGGGAGGCAGGCTCAAAAAATGCCCGACAAATACCATTCAAAGCATTCAAAATAAAAAATATCCATACTGTATCCGCAAACACAAACCCAATAAATACAAACGTCCAAATTACAATTGAGCTCATCATAATCTTGCGGCGGCCATATCGATCAGATAAGCTACCTCCAATAAAGCCGGCAAACACACCAACGAGCATGCTCGTTCCTATTATAGCTCCAGTGATTACCGGTGAAACATGCTTGACGGTAGTTAAATAAATAGCTAAAAATGGCATACTCATCGAGGTAGCTAATCGTGCAAATAGCGTGCCGATAATCACATTGATTGCTAGCGGATGAATTGACTTTACATTGTTCATTTCCATTTTACACCTTCTTAAAAAGACAATAAGATGATTGCATTCGTTATCTTTTTAAAAAACCCTTTCTATCGTACAAATATTTTTAGTGATATATGACACTCACCGAGTCCATACAAAAAAGACCAAGACTTTGGTCTCCTTAATACATATAGCTACCTCTCCGTACGCGTCAACTCGATATTCATATCATAATCAAAACGAAGAGACTTAATGACCTCTTCTAGCGGTATATCAACATCATACCTTGTATTAAATTCATGCACCCAGCTTGCTATCTCTTCGCGATCATATGTATAACATCCGCTTTGCCAACTTTTCATATCACAGCTATTGTGAATACAAATTTGAATGAGTAATTGCTGATATATATGTGAAAGTCCCTGTTTCTTTGTAATTAAATCTTGTAAGTAAAAGGCATCAAATTTAACACTTTCCTTGTTGTAACCTTTCATCGCATCCACCAGCTGCTGTATATCCCGATACGTTTCTGATATTTGTGTGTTCAAACAAAGCAATGCGTCTATGCCAGCTTTACGGGAAATTAGTTCTCTCAATATGAACGCCTCCTCTCAATTCCACAACTTATATATAAAGACTACATACTTATTATTAATACAATTCGCCTTTTATTTGAAAATCCTCTAAAATAAAAGATATTTAAAGAAAATAAAAAAATGAGGGAGACTGTACATGACAGAACGTTTGTATTATCAAGACCCGTACATACAGCATTTCACTTCACACATTATAAAGCAAGGAACCGATGAAAACGGCACGTTTGTTGTACTGCAAGAGACAGCCTTTTATCCCACAGGAGGTGGCCAACCTTGCGATATAGGAACTTTAAATCATGTGCAAGTCACACGCGTTGAAGAAATAGAGGGTGAGATTCGCCATTATACAGCCGAGGCTGTTTCTGGAACGATTACCGGAAAAATCAACTGGCCACGCCGTTTTGATCATATGCAGCAGCATGCTGGTCAACATATCTTATCTGCAGCTTTTGCAGAAAAGTTTGGCATACAAACCATTTCATTTCACCTTGGTCGAGACAGTTCTACAATCGATTTACAAATAGAAGAGCTATCACAAGAAACAGTGTTGGCTGCGGAAGAACTCGCTAACGAGATTGTATTTAACAATATACCAATTGAAGTGCGCTGGATGAATGAAGAGGAAGCCAACGCATTACCACTTCGAAAAAAGCCGAAGGTAACCGAAAATATTCGTATCGTCATGATTAAAAACTTTGATTATAGTGGTTGTGGCGGAACGCATCCAAATCGTACAGGTGAAGTTGGAGCAATTAAAATTGTCGACTGGCAACGACATAAAGGACATGTGCGCCTCACATTTCTGTGCGGGTGGCGTAGTATCCGTACTTTGCAGGAAAAACAAACCATTGTAAAAGATGTGGTACGTTTGTTAAATAGCAAAGAACGTGATGTAGCAAGTAAACTTGCAAACCTTATAGAAACACAAAAAGAATTAGAGAAAAGCCTGCGTGAATTACATGAACAACTACTTGCACATGAAGCAAACAGACTGTCACGCACAGCCCGTATACATCCGAATGGAAAGTTGATTGCCGCAATTTCTCACCATTCAATATCTGATTTAGCAAAGATGAGTGCAATGCTGACACAAGATTCGGAGGCAATTGTCCTACTGGTTACGCAAACTGATGATAAAATCCAATGCATCTGCGCGTGCGGCCAGAGTATTGAGCAAAATATGAATGAGGTATTAAAAAGTGTTTTACCACTCATAAACGGCAAAGGTGGGGGCAACGCAAAAAGCGCACGAGGTGGCGGGGAAGCTCCTATATCCGCTGAAAATCTTTTGGAACAATTGATAATCAAAGTTTCTTCTTAAATAAAACAAGGGAGACGCAAACATCTCCCTTTTCCTTTATACCCTCTCGATAATTGTTGCGGTCGCCATGCCGTGACCGATACAAATTGTCAGCAAACCATAACGTGCGTTTCTTCTCTCCAGTTCATGAAGCAAAGATGTCATCAGTTTTACGCCGGTAGCGCCAAGCGGATGTCCAAGAGCAATTGCTCCGCCATTTACATTTACCTTCTGCAGGTCGGCACCAATTTCTTTTTGCCATGCCAGTACAACTGGTGCGAACGCTTCATTAATTTCAACTACGTCTATATCATTGATAGACATATTTGCTTTTTCCAGCACCTTTCTTGTAGCCGGAATAACACCGGTCAGCATCATCGTGGGATCAGAACCTACCACCGTCTGAGCTACGATACGAGCACGCGCTGTTAAACCCAATCGCTCTGCATACTTCCGCTCCAGCAGCAGTATCGCGGCTGCACCATCGCTCATTTGGCTCGCGTTTCCTGCTGTAATCACACCCTCAGCCTGAAATACAGGCTTTAGTCCTGCTAAAATATCGAGCGATGTATCAGCTCGAGGACCTTCATCTGATGTGACTAATATCTCGTTTCCTTCTCCATCCTTTCCTTGCAAAGGCAGTATTTCTTTTGCAAATCGCTCCTCTGCAAGTGCAGTTAGCGCTCGTTGATGACTTTCGTACGCATACTGATTTGCGTCTTCTTTTGTAATGGCGTACTCCTTCGCAATTAACTCAGCAGAAATACCTTGATGAACAAATTTGTATGTTTCATGAAGGCTCTTTGGAATGGTATGCTCATTGCCATCACTTAACATCGGTACCCTTGTCATATGCTCCACCCCGGCAGCAATCGTGATGTCCATGTCACCAGCCTTAATTTCCTGAGAAGCGAAATGAAGTGCCTGCTGTCCGGATCCACACATGCGGTTTATCGTAACCGCAGGAACTGTGACCGGATATCCCGCTGCCAAAGCTGCCAATCTACCAATATTGTGACCTTGCTCACCAATCGGTGTTACACACCCCATTACAATATCTTCAATTAAGCGTTTCTCAATTCCCGCACGCGATGTCACTTCCTTTAACACAGCAGCAGCCAAATGTACCGGGTGAACATCGCGAAACGCACCGTTTCTCTTACCAACAGGAGTTCGTACTGCTTCTACAATAACAACATCTCTCATCGGCTGGCACCTGTTGTTTCTTTATTATAATCATAAAAGCCCTTACCGGTTTTTCTTCCCAAATGACCAGCCTCTACAAGTTTCATAAGCGTTTGCGGCGCACGAAATCTTTCACCAAAGGCCTCTGTCATACCATGACTGGCAAACAGCATGGTATCAAGTCCTACATAATCCGCAAGTTCAAAAGGGCCCATCGGATAATTCAGCCCAAGGCGAATTGCTTTATCAATATCCTCCATACCTGCCACACCTTCTTCGTACATCCGCATACATTCTAACATGTGTGCAGCAATAGCCCTGGATGTTACAAAGCCTTGGCTGTCCTTTACCACCACTGTTTCTTTCCCAATTTCCTTGGAAACTTGTGCAATTGCTACAATGGTTTCATCCGCAGTGCACACACCGCGGACAATTTCAATAAGCTTCATAACAGGCGCGGGATTAAACCAATGCATGCCAATTACTTTTTCTGGACGCTTTGTGCTACTTGCGATAGCAGTCACACTTAGCTCTGAAGTATTAGTCGCCAAAATGGTTTCAGCATCCGCGTACAAATCTAGTTTTGAAAACATTTCTTTTTTCAGCTGTAAATTCTCTGGTACTGCTTCAATAATTAACTCTACTCCTTGACATGCTTCTTGCAATGTTTGCATGGGAGCGATGCAATGAAACACATCCATTGCTTCTTCTTCACACATACGCCCTGCTTTCACAAAACGCCGCAAGCTTTTTTCAATGCTTGTGCATCCTTTTTGTAAGCTTTCTTGGGAAACATCGTACAGCTTAACCTGCTTTCCTCCCATTGCCAAAGCCTGTGCGATACCGCTTCCCATAATGCCTGCTCCAATCACTGCAATACGTTTCATCATGCGCGTGTCTCCAGAGTTTCCTTCACTTTTTCACGAAGTGCTTGCTTTAAAAATTTCCCGACAGACGTTTTGGGGATTTCTTGGAGGAATAAAATATCATCTGGCAGCCACCACTTGGCAAACTGCGGTTTTAAAAACTCGTAAAGCTCCTCCTTATCTACTGGCATATTCTCCTTCAGCACGACGCATGCAATCGGCCTTTCCTGCCATTGTGGATGCGGAACTGCTACTACAGCTGCCTCAAATACAGCTTCATGCGCCATCAATGCATTTTCTAAATCAACAGACGAAATCCACTCACCGCCGCTCTTAATCACATCTTTCACACGGTCGACAATTTTAATTCGCCCTTCCTCATCAATTGTCACTACATCTCCTGTATACAACCACCCATCACGAAACGCATCAGCTGTACGCTCGTCTCGATAATATTCAGACGCAATCCATGGACCACGCATAAGCAGCTCCCCAATTTCTTCGCCGTCCCATTTAATTTCACCGGATTTGCCAATCGCTTTTACTTCTACACAAGGAACAAAATAACCTTGCTTGGCATGAATATCCAGCTTCGCTTCTGAATCCAGGTTCAGTTCATGACTTTTCAATCTTGCCAATGCTACAAGCGGACTTGTTTCCGTCATTCCGTATGCATGTAAAAATGGAATGTTATACTTCTGTTCAAACGCTGCAATCATACTTTTCGGTGCCGCAGATCCACCGCATACAACGCCTCGTAAGCTACTTGTATCGTATGAACCACTTTCAAGCTCCATTAATACACCAAGCCAAATTGTCGGTACACCAGCTGTAAATGTGACGCGCTCCTCTTGAATGAGTTCCAACAAAAGTTTTGGTGTAAACATAGGCCCTGGCAATACCAGTTTTGTCCCAAACCAAACAGACGCATAAGGTAGCCCCCAAGCATTCACATGAAACATTGGCACAACTGGAAGCAGTACATCGCTTTCTGAGATGGCCGCGCTATCGGCCAAACCTAGCGCCATACAATGAAGTACTGTGCTGCGATGTGTATATACAACACCTTTTGGGTTACCCGTTGTAGCTGATGTATAGCACATACCAGCCGGATCATTTTCATCAATATCCTGTAAAAACAGATATGATGGATCTCCTTGTGCAAGCAATTCTTCATAATGATATACTGGCTGTAACGCAGTTGGCGGAAGTTCATGTTTATCCGTCATAATAATAAATGCCTCTACCGTGTTAAGTTCGTCTTTTATGCTCTCAATAAGCGGCAACAAATCTTCATCAATAAGCAATACTTTATCTTCTGCATGATTAATAATATAGGAGATATGATTTGGCGCTAAGCGAATATTAATTGTATGCAGCACGCCACCCATGCCTGGAATAGCAAAATAGCTTTCTAAATGACGATGATGGTTCCAAGCAAAAGTTCCAACTCTATCACCCTTTTGTACACCCAATTTGACAAGTGCACTTGTCAAACGGCGTGTCCGTGCTGCCAGCTCCTTATAGGTCAGTCTCGTAATGCCACTGCTCGTACGAGATACAATTTCTTTTTTGGGAAAATAGCGCTCCGCGTGCTCCATCATGGTGCTAATTCTTAATGGTACATTCATCATATGTAATTCCCTCCAATGACTAGAAATATTAATACTCTATCGCCTTTACGAACACCGCTTTCCTGTAGTGACTCAGCCAGTTTGTCCACCTCGGCACTACTACTCATGCATGCAGCGAATGCCTCGATACGACTTTAGAATAGTTTCTTAACCTGGTGCCTTTTGGTTTGGTATTTCTAAATAAACATCCATACACTTCTCTTTTCTATAAAAACGCTTTCAAAATAACTTAGATAATTACATGCAAAAATTAATGCCTCTCCATATAATTATAGGAATATTCTGATAAATTACAATAGAAAGAAGTCGACATTTTTGTTGCTTCTACAACAAAAACAGACAAACATTTTGGTTTTTGACAAGCTTTATCATATCCTCAGAAAACCGATTGTAAAACTTATATTTTTAGACTATTTAAATTTTATAAAATAAACTGTTTTTCCACAAACGCTAAAAATCAAATTATAATCTTTTTAATACGTTTGGAAATCGGTATAGATTTATAGTAAAGGACGGGGTTTAATGCGCAATTTGTTCGGTGTAGTAATCGGTTCATTATTAGTAGCAATTTCTTTTAACATTTTTCTGATTCCCCACAAAGTCCTGAGCAGCGGCTTAAGTGGTATTGCCATTATTGTAGGGATTTTAACGCCGTTTAATGCGGGCATTGTAAATTTACTTCTTAACCTTCCCATTCTCGTACTTGGGTACATCGGACTTGGAAAACGGTTTATTTTTAATACGATTTTGTCAGTTTTGGTCATTTCTGTAGGTATGTACTATATACCAGTTGTGCCTATCGCTTCAGAAGCACTTTTGTCTTCTTTGTTTGGCGGTGTTATTGCGGGCGCGGGGATTGGACTTGTTTTAAACTGTTTTGGCTCTACAGGAGGATTTGATGTTATCGGTATGCTTATCTCCAAAACACGTGATATTCAACTTGGAGGATTTTTAATTCTATTAAATGCTGTTGTCATTGTTGTTTCAGGCTTTTTCTTCACATGGGATGCCGCTTTAAACAGCTTGCTTTCCATCTATGTAACAGGAAAAGTAATTGATGCAGTTCACACAAAACATCGCAAGCTAACACTTATGATTGTTACAAACAAGGCAGAAGAAATGAAGCAAAGCTTATTAACAAGCGTTGTTCGAGGGATTACATTACTAGAAGGCGAAGGAGCATACTCCAGCGAAAAAAAGCGTGTACTTATGACTGTCATTTCTAAAGAAGAATTATTTGGAATTAAATCATTAATTTCAGAAACAGATCCGCAGGCGTTTGTGAATATCACTGAGACAGTAGAGGTATTAGGACTGTTTCGAAGAGGATAAAAAAGTCGGAGCATTACCGCTCCGACTTTTTATTCTATGTCGCCTTCCCAGGCAAGCATACCGCCACTCATATTCTTTACTTTGTATCCCTTCTCTGTCAAAAATGCCGAGGCACGGCCGCTTCTTGCACCAGAGCGGCACACCATAATATGCTCCTGCTCCTTATCAATCTCTGTAAGTCTTTGCTCCAACTCGCCGAGTGGAATATGAGTTGCACTAGGAATTTTTCCTTGTGCCACCTCTTCATCTTCACGCACATCAATAATGCTCAATTTTTTCTCACGACGTAATTGTTCTACTTCATTCGGTGTAATTTCTTTATACATATAAGACACTCCTTCTCATAACTATTCCTTATATAGCGTTTCAATATGTACCATCTTTATACAAATATATGTTTCACTTTATTGTACAGAAAAGATGGTTATTATGCTAGTCAATTAAAAATGACAGCAAGACTTCACTGTCTCATCGTTATAAATGTCATAATAAGATGTGCGGCCAATCTGCTCGTCATATCACGAAAATCTAGTGTCGGGTCAATTTCGACAATATCCATTGCTTCGACCAGTGATTCCTTCGCTAAAAGTTCTACAGCTTCTAGCAGATCTCCGCTGCTCATGCCTCCTGGTCCTATAGCGGGACAACCTGGTGCAAAGGCTTGATCGAGAACATCCATATCCACTGATACATATATACTATCCACCTGCGAGCGCAATTTGTTAATGCTTTCGGTTAGGATTGCTACAATTCCCATTTTCTCAACTTTCTTCATCTCATATACATGGACATGATGCTGTTTTACATACGTATGATAAGATTTAGCATTAGAAAAATTCCTGATTCCAATTTGCACCAAATGTTCTCCTCGAATGTGACCACCCTCTATTAAATTTCGAAATGGTGTCCCGTTAGATGGACCCCCATCCTCCAAATTGCGAACATCATGATGGGCATCAAATTGAATGACTCCTACTTTTCCCTTATGTTTCGCAAAGCCGCTAATACTTGGGAAGCTAATAGAATGATCACCGCCTAAGATGATGGGAAGCATATTTGGATGTGCTACCATGAGTGCATGCATCGTTTGCTCTATACGCTTATGACATTGATGCAAATCTGTCACATGCATTTCTACATTGCCACAATCATGTAGAACTGTCTTCTTCATATCCTGTTCGCTATCCATATGATATGTGGAGTAAACATCAAGCATACTGCGAATTACATCTGGACTAAGGTGCGCTCCTGAATGGCTGATGGACGTTTTAGCAAGCGGTACTCCGATTAATGCAGGGCCTTGTATTACATCCATTCCATTCCAGGTCTTCACGATGTCGCTCCATTTCGTCACTTCACGATCTACAAACCTCGCTTTCTGCTTTAAATATGGATACAAGATTGCTCCCTCCTCCATACGACTTTTCCCTTCTTCCATACTGTATTGACATGATTTACGCCATAGTGATACGGCACATATAAATAGTTGTATGCATCCCACAGAACTAAATCGGCCTGACGTCCAATTTTAACCTTCCCTGCCGCTTCACCGCGCCTAATGGCGTAAGCGGCATTAACCGTAACTGCATTCCAAATTTCTTCGGGTTTCATTTTAAGCTTTAGCATGGCAATTGTCATAATGAATTGTAAGTTTTCTGTCGGTGAGCTACCGGGATTAAAATCCGTTGCGAGGGCAACCGCTGCGCCTCCGTCAATCATATCGCGCGCTCTGGCATATACCTCTTTGTTTAAATAAAATGTCGTCCCAGGCAATAAAACTGCTATAGTATCAGAGTTTGTAAGCATCTCAATCCCACGATTAGAGGCCCCGCACAGATGATCTGCGGAAACTGCACCAATTTCCACTGCCGCTTCCGTCCCGCCAAGAGGATCAATTTCATCTGCGTGTATTTTGATACCAAACCCCAGTTCCTTTGCTTTTAGAAGAAAACGCTTAGATTGCTCTACCGTAAACACACCTGTCTCACAAAAAATATCCACAAACTCAGCATAGCTGCGAATAGCCGGAAGCATACTCAATATCAACTGCAAAAATTCATCCACACGTCCCTCATACTCCTTAGGCAACGCATGTGCCCCCAAAAAAGTGGAGACAAGATCCACGGGATGATCTTCCAATTCTTTGAGAACAGCCATCTGCTTACATTCTGTTTCTTGATCTAATCCATATCCGCTTTTTGCTTCTACAGTAGTCACCCCAAAAGAAAGCATCCGATCTAAATGAAAACGAGCTTTCTCTCTTAATTCCGTCGCTGTCGCTTGCTTCGTTGCGCGAACAGTAGAATGGATACCTCCACCATGCTTCAAAATCTCTAAATAAGGAACACCTTGTAGCTTCAACGGTACTTCATGCTCTCGTGATCCTCCAAAAACGAGATGTGTATGGGGATCAATAAGCCCCGGTGAAACAAGCTTTCCTTCACAGTCTATTCTTTCTTTTGCTTGTAGTTGCATCGCTTCCGCAGTTGTTCCAACAAACACTATTTTACCGTTGTCTATTCCAACTGCCCCATTTTCAATCATAGGAAGTATACTCATCTTTTTCCCTTTTAATGGACCATCTTCATGATCCATTGTAAGTAATTGTCCGATATTGATAAGCAATGTATCCATCATTAGGCCTCCATCATGGGAATATGCACGCCTTTTTCCTTTGCTGTTTGTATTGCTAAGTCGTATCCTGCATCAACATGACGTACAACGCCCATACCTGGATCAGATGTCAATACACGCTCAATTCTTCTTGCCGCTTCTTCTGTTCCGTCTGCCACAATTACCATACCGGCATGAAGAGAATAGCCCATACCAACACCCCCCCCATGATGTACGGACACCCAGCTTGCGCCGTTCACACTGTTAATAAGTGCATTTAAAATCGGCCAATCTGCAACTGCATCGCTACCGTCTTTCATACTCTCTGTTTCTCGGTTTGGTGAAGCCACTGAGCCGCAATCCAAATGGTCACGCCCGATTACAATCGGTGCAGATAGTTCACCTTTCGCAACCATTTCATTAATAATTCTGCCGAATTTTGCCCGTTCACCATAACCTAACCAGCAAATGCGAGATGGCAGACCTTGAAATGCTACCTTTTCCCGGGCCATTTTAATCCAATTGCATAAATGCGTATTATCAGCAAATTCTCGTAAAATAACCTCATCTGTTTTATAAATATCTTCAGGATTTCCTGATAAAGCTACCCAGCGAAACGGCCCCTTTCCCTCACAAAACAGCGGGCGAATAAAAGCCGGAACAAACCCAGGGAAGCTAAATGCGTTCTCTACACCTTCGTCATAGGCGACTTGACGAATATTGTTGCCATAATCAAACACCACAGCGCCTCGTTTTTGCAATGTAATCATTGCTTTTACATGATCCGCCATGCTCTTTCTCGCCAAAGTCATATACGCATCCGGCTGATTCTTACGCATTTCCGCCGCCTCCACCACAGTCATGCCCGCGGGAACATAGCCATGAAGCGGATCGTGTGCTGAAGTTTGATCTGTAATCAAATCAGGTGTTATCCCGCGCTGCAATAATTGTGGTAAAATCTCTGCCGCATTACCAAGCAAACCGATAGAAAGCGGCTCCCGCTTCGCTTTATGTTCCAGCGCAAGTTGAATGGCTTCATCAAGAGAGTCTGTCAAACGATCGCAGTATTTAGTGTCGATTCTGCGCTCAATACGCTGCCGATCAACCTCAATTACGATGACCACGCCTCCATTCATCGTTACAGCAAGTGGCTGTGCACCGCCCATTCCACCAAGACCAGCCGTTACCGTAAGTGTTCCTTGTAGTGACCCGTTAAAATGCTGTCGAGCTGCTTCCGCAAAGGTCTCATATGTGCCTTGTAAAATACCTTGTGTACCAATATAAATCCAACTGCCAGCAGTCATTTGACCATACATCATGAGACCTTTTTTCTCAAGTTCGCGAAAATGCTCCCATGTGGCCCACTTTGGAACAAGGTTAGAGTTTGCAAGTAACACGCGCGGCGCATCAGGATGTGATTTAAAAATCGCCACAGGCTTGCCTGATTGCACAAGCAATGTCTCATCATCTTGAAGTTTCTTTAATGACTTCACAATTGCACGTAGGCTATCCCAGTTTCGTGCCGCCTTACCAATTCCTCCGTACACAACAAGCTCTTCGGGATTTTCCGCCACTTCCGGATCTAAATTATTTAGAAGCATACGCAGCGCTGCTTCTTGTATCCACCCTTTTGTATTTAATTCTGTTCCTCTCGGGGCTCTCAGCTTCATCTGTTCCATATTTACACCTCTCATTTTTTATTTAATGGCTCTGTTAAAGTTCGTTTTTGATTTCCATTACGAGGATTCGCTTTCTGCGGACAGTCAGGGAGCCTCCTCAGTACTACGCGACTGCGGAGTCTCCCTTTGACTCGCTTTTTTCCACACTCACCCCCTCCACTCCCATCAACAAGTGTCTATTAGCAACATTAGGCTTTAACACAGCCTATTTAATACAAATTGATGTAACCAATCTGTTTTTTGCAACCAATCCGTTAGCATTTCAATATCAATTGAAAATACACGATCTTTTTTAATAGATGGTACAACCTGTCTTCCTTGGTAATAAAAATCTCTTGTCGTACTGCTCATCTTCTCCACACCTCTGTATTCTGCAGCTTGCATCGCACAAATCATTTCAATAGCTAATACACGGCGTACGTTCTGGATAATACTGTAAGCATGACGCGAGCCGATCGTACCCATACTAACGTGGTCTTCTTGATTGGCGGAAGAAGGAATAGAGTCAACACTTGCAGGATGTGCCAAAGTTTTGTTTTCTGACACCAACGAGGCTGCCGCATACTGCATAATCATCGCTCCGGACTGTAAACCAGGCTCCGGGCTTAAAAATGCAGGCAAATCACTGAGTTGCGGATTCACAAGCCGCTCGATCCGCCGTTCGGAAATGTTCGCGAGCTCCGCAACGGCAATTTTCATGAAGTCCATAGAGAACGCAATGGGCTGTCCGTGAAAATTCCCTCCTGAAATTACCGTTTCATCTACAAAAATAAGCGGGTTGTCTGTGGCTGCGTTCATTTCAATTTCCAGCTTTTCTTTCACATAGTGTAACGCTTGCCAAGTAGCACCGTGCACCTGCGGGATGCATCTCAAAGAATATGCGTCCTGCACACGAATATCCCCTTGCCGCGTTATAAGCTTACTGTCTTGTAAATAATTCCGCATACGCGCTGCAACGTCTACTTGCTCTTTATACCCCCTTGCTTCATGTATACGGCTATCAAAGGCGTCTATGATACCTCGAAGTCCCTCTAGCGTCATAGCGGCTATTAATTCCGATTGAAACGCAAGCTTTTCTGCTTCTAAGTATCCCACAATGCCCATTGCGGTCATCGCTTGCGTGCCATTAATTAAAGCTAACCCTTCTTTTGCTTGCAGTATAATGGGGGACAACCCTTCCTTCGTTAAAGCTACCATCGCATGAACGCGTGCTCCTTGATAAAACACTTCTCCTTCTCCCATTAAAACGAGGGCAAGATGAGACAACGGTGCCAAATCACCGCTTGCTCCTAAAGAACCTTGCTGCGGAATGACTGGATGAATGCGTCTGTTTACTAACTCTAAAAGCAAGTTAATAACAAGTGGTCTGATACCTGAAAAGCCTTTTAATAATGTATTCGCACGTAAAATTAACATCGCCCGCGATACAATTTCCGAAAAAGGCTCCCCTACTCCACAAGCGTGTGACATAATCAAGTTATACTGCAGCGCCTCTGTATCTTCTTGTTTAATTAAGATATCACTAAATTTCCCAAACCCCGTTGTAATCCCATATACTACTTTCCCATTAGAAACAATTTTATCTACCGCCTCACGGCAAGCGGCTACTTTTTCCATACTCCTTTGACAAGCAACGACTTTTTCATTCTTGTGTAAAAGACGATTCATCTCATGAAGTGATAATGAATGCCCTGTTAATGTAATCATATACTCTTCCTTTCCCCTAAAAAGACAAAAGGAGACCTTACCTCTTAAGATACAATTATCTCAAAAAGCAAGGCCCCCTCATTTTCTCTTCACTATGGGCTTATTATATGTGATTAATTCCAAGTCCTATTGCCTCGTGCTCTAACCCCTTTACAGGCGCTCCGATTGTACCGTACAAAGCGACGGCAATCCAATCACCTTCACTCTCACATGCGTAAGGATTTCCACGAACTATGGCAAAGCGTAAACCAACTGTACGAAGCACGTCTCCTAATTGCACTTGACCTCTTGTAACTCCGTAGAATGCTTCCATAATTGCATGATACAATGCATGTGTTTCTCTGTATACATCTGCTTTAATGATATGCTGACTTTTCGCTGCAGTTTCCATCGCTGCCACCACTTTTTGCGAATTCATGGAACCGACCTTTCCGATGCAATAATGCCATTCAGGCGGAATAAGTTCGACAGACACTTCCCCTTCATCAGCAAGTGCCAGCAGCATTGCCAGACGGCCGATACGGTTCGTTTTTTCCAGCATAACACACTCTCTTTTCTTATTATTCTATAATTTCATACTATATGAAAGCGCTTTAAATAGTCAATGTTTTCATGAAAAATTTAATTGTATATAGTTTATATGTTTTCAAGCTTGGATACGGGCAATAACCTCATTTTTTCTAGGTGTCTTGATTATTATGATATCCACACTAATTATGCATTAATATATTGCACACCCTTCTCTTCACACCTTATAATGAACCTAGCAATCTAAAGGGGGCTATACAGTGCTGAACGGATGGTTTAGTTGGTTTATTGTTGGATGGACTGTGATTTTATTAGGACTTATGTCTATCGGCGGTTACTTCATGTTCCGGAAGTTTTTAAAGCGTTTACCAAAAGAAGACGGCATGTCGATTTTAGATTGGGAAGCGCATTATATCGATAAAACGCGCCACTTATGGAACGATGAACAAAAAGTACTTTTAGAGGAACTCGTAAGTCCTGTTCCTGAATTGTTCCGCGATGTGGCTCGTTCAAAAATTGCTGGAAAAATAGGTGAGCTTGCCTTGCAGGAAAAGGCGACCGCCATTACACAAGACTTAATTATTCGAGGGTATATTATCGCTACACCAAAGCGAGATCATAAATTCCTTATAAAGACCTTAGATAAGAAACAAATTGATTATTCACAACATACTTCATTGTTTACATAAAAAACCTCGGATATCCGAGGTTTTTTATGTAAGCTTCATATTTTTATCATAATAATCATCTTTCAAAGTAGCTGCCAATTTTTTATAAGAACGATACATTGCAATACGCCAAGAAACAATCATGGAAAAGGCGAGCAAAAAAAACATGCCACTTAATTCACCAAATGAGATGGTTTGACTCAGATATGTTTTAAATGCGATCCGCGCAATAAGAAGTCCTATCAGAATAAATACAAATGCCTTCGAGCGCTTCAAATAGATTTGTTGATCACGAACCTCAAACTTTGATGTTTTAATTAAGAAAACAGAGAAAATTAAGCCTACTACAACCGCTTCAAGTATTTCTGTTGATGTTAACCGGAACATTGGTACAACATACATCAATGCACCCGTGCTCATAAAAAAAGGTGGTAAAATAATTTTTTTAGGGGATACGGGCCTTGCAGACGCTTTCAAACGAATGAAAGTGGCAGCAATCATCATGAAAACAGCTGCAATGCTGGATATTAATATTAAGTTCATATCATCATTCCTTTATCTTGGAAGTATACCGTTATCTTTATTATATGATGTATTTATGGGCTTTTCCAATATTTCAGGATATGATTATTAAAATCCTGTAAACCCGCCAAACAGCTCCATGAAATAGATGGTAATCTTCGTCATTCCATCAAAATAAAGTAAAATCCCCATTGCGATCATAATATATCCGCCTACTTTTACAAAACGTGCACTATTCTTTTTAATCCAATTGAGCTTAGAGATAAAAAGTGACATTACAAAGAACGGTATTGCAAATCCTAAAATATAGGCTACCATATACCACATAGCCGACTCCGGATTGGTCGCTGCGAGTGCAATTACACCAGCTAAAATTGGGCCTGTACAAGGCGTCCAGCCTGCAGCAAAGGCTACGCCAATAATAATTGAACCAAAGTAGCCGGATGGCCTGCTTTTAAATGTAAACTTATGGTCACTCATTAGAAATTTTGGTGTCCAAACCCCTATAATCATCAATCCGAATACCACAATGAAAATAGCACCTAACTGACGAATGAGGTTTTGATAGTTATTAAATAGTTCTCCAATAAATGTTGTTCCAAAACCAATTGCAACAAACACAATGGAAAAGCCAATTAGGAAAAATAAAGTATGAAACATGCTTCTTTTTTGCAACATACCTTGTTCTTCTCTTAGCTCAGAAACCGACATTCCCGTTATGTATGATAAAAAAGCCGGATACAACGGCAAGCAGCATGGGGAGATGAATGACAGAAACCCTGCTCCAAACGCCAAAAATAAATTAATATCTTGCATACAACCTCTCCTCTCTATTTTTATTGTAGCAAATTTTATCATTCAATATGAATGATATTATATATGGACAATTTGTGTCCGTCTTGCCAACAATTTTACTATTGTAGGATGAGCCCTTTTTTACAGGACTACCTGCAATTTAACATACGATGCATATTGTAAATTGTACAGTTGATTTTCCCATCAGCTTTTACTCTAACACACATTTTGAAGGAGGCACACAACATGGGTCATCATGATCGCGTAGGTGGAGACAGAGATCACGGAGGTTTTTACGGTGGTTTCGCATTACTAGTAGTATTATTTATCCTTTTAATCATCATCGGCTGCAGCTGGGGTTGCGGCGGCTACGGTGGCGGCTACGGCGGCGGCTACGGTTACTGCTAACACAAACTATGAAAGGAGCCTTGTGACAAGGCTCCTTTCTACAATTTACGCAAGCTGATTTTTGTAATGTTATGATTTTCACCTTTATATAAAATGGACTGGGCACGACTTCTCGTTGGTAAAATATTCTCATGTAGATTTTTGGCATTGATTTCTCTCCAAATACGCTGTGCCAGTTGTGAAGTGTCTTCTTTTGATAGATTCACATAACGATGAAAATAAGAGTTTGAATTTTGAAAGGCTGTTTTTTGCAACATAAAAAAACGTTCAATATACCATCTTTCAATATTCTGTTCACATGCATCTACGTAAATAGAGAAGTCAAAAAAATCACTGACAAAAACTTGATGAGACGGACTAACTTGTAAAACATTAATTCCTTCTACAATCAAAATATCCGGTCGATCAACCAGCTGTCCATCTCCAGGTAAAATATCATACTCCAAATGCGAATACACCGGTGCTACCGCTTTTTCCCCGTTCTTTATCGCACTGATAAAATCAATGAGATTTTTTGTATCATAGCTTTCAGGAAAGCCTTTTTTATTCATGATTTGTCTTTCTTCTAAAATGTGGTTTGGATAAAGAAAGCCATCTGTGGTTACCAAATCAACTCTGGGATGACTCTCAAAGCGAGCTAACAACTTCTGTAGCAAACGCGCTGTTGTACTTTTCCCTACAGCTACGCTACCGGCAATTCCAATGATATATGGTACCTTCTTTGTTCGATTCTCCAAAAACGTGGACACATTGCGGTGCAGCTGCTGAGACGCTTCTACATACAAGTTCAGTAAACGTGTTAAGGGGAGATACACGTCGGTAACTTCCTCCATGGAAAGGCTTTCATTTAGTCCCTGTAGTTCCATTAGTTCGCGTTCCGTCAACTCACATGGCGCCTGCTGCAATTGAGACCATTGCTCGCGACTAAATTCTATATACGATGTATTACCATGCATGACGTGTGCCACCTTTACTCTTAATTTAGGCTATTCATTTATGTACAGTTTAAATTATATAAGAAACATTGCCCATATGTATATTGAAAGATTTCTTCTTATACTCGTACTCTGATAAAGACCATTCAAATGCAACAGAGTACGAGCATATTCTTTTTCCTCACTTTACTTACAATGCTTTTTCCAAATTCCCTTTATTCTGAAGCAAATACATGCTGTAATAGCGACCCTTTAAGGTTAAAAGTTCTTGATGTGTTCCTTGCTCTACAATTCGGCCATTGTGCATAACAAAAATTTTATCCGCATCTTGAATAGTTGACAGACGATGAGCAATTGCAATGGTTGTACGCCCCTCTCTCATTCGGCGAAGCGCTGTTTGAATATATTCTTCTGTTTCAGTATCAATGTTGGCCGTTGCTTCATCGAGTACTAAAATTTTTGGATTAGTCGCAATGGTACGCGCAAATGTGATGAGCTGACGTTGTCCACTTGAAAAGGCAGCTCCCCGTTCTACAACTTCCGTATCATAGCCATTCTCTAATGTACTAATAAAAGGATCTGCCTGTACAAATTGTGCTGCCTCCACCACCTCTTCATCCGTAATACGTTCGTTATACATCCGAATATTTTGCCTTACTGTACCAGCAAACAAAAATGCATCCTGTAATACCAGCCCGATATGCTGCCGGACTTCTTCTTCTTTAAAACTTGTTAAATCTGCACCATCAATTTTAATACAGCCTTGCTGGATATTATAAAAGCGCATTAGCAAATTCATAATGGTGCTTTTTCCGCTTCCTGTGTGACCAACAAACGCTACGGTCTCCCCTGGCTTTACCTCAAACGAAACATCATGCAGTACGTTGCGTTTTCCATCATAAGAAAACGTAACATGTTCAAATAAAATATGGCCTTCTGTAATAAGAGGATCTCCCTGCCCTTTTTGTACTGGTGCAGCATCCCTTTCGTCCATGAGCTCAAAAACACGCGATGAAGAAACAAGGGCTTGCTGAAATAAAGAAAGCTTCATCATCATTTCATTAATCGGATCAAAGAATCGATTAATATAATTGACAAATGCATACAACACCCCAACTTCTACAGGACTCTTTATTGCATCTACACCGAATAAGGCTAAAATTGTGATAACAGCAAACACACGTACCAAATCGGTCGCAGGGCGTAGAAATAGCGCATCAAATTTTAAGTTTTTTCGTGAAGCCGCGTAATGAAGACCGTTAACTGCTTCAAACTCCTTACGTAAACGACGCTCTTGACGGAAAACTTGGATAATCCCCATTCCTTGTATAGACTCGTTTAACTTTGCATTCAATTGGCTCACTTGATTACGAATCTCCGCATAAAAGACAGAGCTTTTTCTTCTGTATGCTATCATAATAGAAATGATGACCGGCAAGAGCAGCAGGCAAAATGCCGCCATTTTTGGGTTCAGTAAGAACATTGCCGTTAAAATACCGATTAAAAATACAATATTTTTGACGAACGTAGAAAGAACGCTTACAAAGAAATCTTTAATGGCCTCTGTATCATTTGTAACACGCGACACAATCGTACCAATAGGTGTACGGTCGAAAAAACCTAATGCAAGTCTTTGTACGTGTCCATACACTTGCATACGAATATCCTGTACAATCTTAAAGGCGATATTTTGAAAATATAATAAGTTTAAGTAGGTTAAACATACTTTAATCAGGTGCAGCACAAAATATACGATAAACAATGTAAGCAATGCTTTCTTTTCAAAGCTGCCCGGTACTAAATGTTCGTCAATAAAGATTTTAATCAGAAACGGTCCTGTCATTTCCGCAGCTGTCGCTCCAATTAAAAACAAAAATGCAAGTGCAAGTGTTTTTTTGTATGGTTTCATATAGCCAAGCAATCGTTTTAAATCACTCATGACGCCTCTCCTTCCACAAGAGATTCTAGCTGTTGCTTTTCATACATCTCTTTATACCATCCATCCTCTTGCATGAGTTCCTCATGCACACCGCGTTGTACAATACGTCCTTTTTCCATTACAATGATATGATCAGCATGCTGAATAGCACTTAAGCGATGAGCGGTAATAATCGTTGTTTTATTGCGGCGTTCTTCTTTTAGCCCAGTTAATATTTGCTCTTCTGTTTTTGCATCAACTGCTGATAAGCAGTCATCTAAAATTAAAATTTCGGCATTAGTCAATAAGGCGCGCGCAATTGAAATACGTTGTTTTTGTCCTCCAGATAAAGAGACCCCCCGCTCTCCAACCACTGTTTCATATCCATCAGGAAACGTTAAAATATCGTTATGTATGCATGCAATTGTCGCAGCATGAGCAATTTCTTTATGAGTTGCCTCAGGCTTACCAAAAGCAATATTATCACTAAGTGTAGCTGAAAACAAAAAATGATCCTGCGGTACATAAGAAATTGCGGACCTCAGACCATGTAAAGAAAAGTCCCTAATATCTTGACCAGCAATCATAATACTTCCTTCTATATGGTCATATTCACGAATTAAACACTTAAGTAAGGTTGTTTTTCCAGAACCTGTGCGCCCCACAATTCCTAATGTCTGCCCCTTCGGCAGTACAATGCGGATATCTTGTAAATCCGTTACATCTTGTTGCCGATACGAAAATCGTTCAATATGGTACTCTATCTCACCACTAGGAACTGTATCAAGACTCCCGTCTATAATAGAAGGTTTTTCAGCCAACAGTCGGCTTACGCGATCATAGGACGCGCGCCCCCTCTCAACGATATTAAACAACCATCCAAATGCGAGCATCGGCCAAATTAATGTTCCTAAATACGTTGTAAATGTCACAAGTTGCCCTACTGTCAGCTCTTTATCGACAACAAGAACCGAGCCGTATCCAACCGCAATCATAAACGAAAAACCTACTATTAAAGAAATTGTCGGATCAAACAGAGAATCAATTCGTGCAACTAGCACATTTTTTTGTACCACATCCTCAGATTGTTCACGAAACGACTCAAGATCTTCCTTCTCCTGTCCTAAAGAACGGATTACTTTCATGCCGCTCATGCTTTCTTGTACTTTATCATTGATTTCTGAAAAGGCTTGTTGCGCTTTATGAAATCGCTTATGCAGCAATGTGCCATAATAATTCGTACTTAGTACAAGAAAAGGCATAGGCAACAGACTAAAAAGCGTTAACTTCCAACTAATCGTTGCCGCCATCGTGATTAAAACCGCTCCCCCTACAGCTAGTGAATCGACAAGTGTTAAAACCCCGGCTCCCGCTGTCTGCTGAACGGCTTGAATATCATTTGTGGCATGCGCCATTAAGTCTCCTGTACGATATTTCTGATAAAATGCAGGACTCATGCTTGTAAAGTGTTCATACAAGCGTGTACGAAGCTGCCTTGCTAGCTTTAAAGAAGATCCAAATATCATAATGCGCCATAAATAGCGTAAGCCGTACATGGTCAATCCTGCGATTGTTAAAATCAAACACCACTTCAATAAGCTTTCCTTTGTGATCGTATTTGTCCCAACTTCATCAATTACAATTCCAATTACTTTCGGAGGTACAAGCTCTAAAATAGCAACAGCTAATAATAAAAGAATACCAGTAATGTACGAACGTTTTTCTTGTTTAAAAAACCATGCTAAATCTAAAAAAATTTTCATGTATATCCCTCCAGTCTTACAGACGATGATTTCAGTGTAACAAAATTTCATAATTTTTAAAACATTTATTGTAAATAGTACAAGCGATATATTCAATTTCTCATGGCATACAAAGACAACAAAGCCCTTTACCTTGTAAAATAGCAGTCCTGTCCGGGTAGCAAAGGAGGAAATTATTACCTCTTAAACCACAAAGAAACAAGGCTGTTTTCGCAAACTTTGTTGCTATGTAACAAATAGTGGGGAGTGGTTGCTTTCCACTCGGGGTTGCTCGCTTTCCGCGTGGCGTACGGTGAGCCTCCTCGGCTTACAGTCTCATCTGACCCGCTGCTCCCGCAGGAGTCTCGCACCTTCCACTCCAACCAACCTGAAACAAAGAAACCTATCTAAAAACAACAATCTTTTAGAAAAGAGCCAAAAACAAAAAGCACTCGAGATTCGAGTGCTTTGTCTTATTTCATTTGTTTGTTCATCGCCTGAAGCATTTGATTGATTTTTTTCTGCGATGGTTTTTGACCCATTTGCATCATCATCATTTTCAACATTTGTTCATTAATTGGCGGGTTTTTCTTTAAATAATCCATCATATATCGACGAGCGATAAAAAATCCTAGTGCTACACCTGCAATTAAAGCAAGCACACCTACTAGAACACCTACCCAAACTGGCATACCTTTTTCCTCCTTCATGTTGTCTACATTACAGTGTACTAAAACCTTATCAATAAGACAAGGAGGTATTCGACATTTTTTTACTTACACGAACTTCCTTTCTTGCTTAATCGGATTTAACCAACCATAACGGCGTTCATGGTAGTTCATAGCTAAAAATGTAGCTTCATTTTTTCGCAGCACCTCGAAAAATATCGTTTCCCATTCTCCGCTTCCTTGTGAATGGATCTCAACATGGCGATGATATAAACGCAAGGTGCAACTTTCCTCTTGCTCACCATATAACAGATGACATTCTTCTTCTTTTTTATAAGCTACACTGCTTTGCAGAGCTTGTTCTATTCTATGATGAAGCTTTATTGTTTTAATCGGTTTTGTAACAAATTGAATTTGTTTATATAGTACTTTTTTCTCTGTTAAAGAATTGGCATTGCTAAATCGGGAAAATAAGTCAAACAATAAAAATTCACGCCCAAAATACGTTTTGGCAATGTCATCTTGGATTAGGTACAGATGATATGTTTTCACATGTCTCCCCCTCTGGACAACCTATTTTCTCTTCATTATAAAAGATAAATAAGAAGAGGATTGTCTGAAGGTGGAGCAAGAAATAACTTTTTCTGTCGAAAATCAAAATTATGCATAGAAAAAGTTTACATTTAACCTATAACCTACACTCTTGTATGTTGAAACGCCCTTGTTAAAACTCATGTGTTTATCACGTACATCAAACTTTAGTACAGCTTTTGAAAAGAGACTCCCCTGTTGGAGAGTCTCTTTTCATTATAGTAAGGCCTTCGCTTTTTTCACTACATTTTCTACTGTAAAGCCGTACTCTTGCATAATTTTTTCACCTGGTGCAGACGCGCCAAACGTATCAATGCCGATTACATCTCCGTCTAGACCAACATAACGATGCCAACCGAAAGTCGAACCCATTTCAATTGCAAGTCGTTTTGTTACTGCTTTTGGTAAAACAGCTTCTTTATATTCAGCAGATTGTGCTTCAAAGCGGTCGAAGGAAGGCATGCTGATAACCGCTGCGTCCACGCCTTCTGCAGCTAAAGCTTCCTGAGCCTTTACAGCTAGGTTCACTTCAGAGCCAGATGCCAAAAGCAATACATCTGCTGTTTCTTTTTTGCTTGGTGATAGAACGTATGCACCTTTTTCCACTTTGGCATACGTATCTGTTAATGCGCCTTCTAATGTCGCTAACGCTTGACGTGTTAATACAAGCGCTGTTGGCTTATTAGACTCTAATGCTAACTTCCATGCGGCTGTAGATTCATTACCGTCTGCAGGACGAATTACAGACATGCCTGGCATTGCACGAAGCGATGCTAATTGCTCTACTGGTTCGTGAGTTGGACCATCTTCTCCTACTGCGATGCTGTCATGTGTAAATACATACGTTACAGGAAGCTGCATAAGTGCCGCCAGACGAATTGCAGGGCGCAGGTAATCAGAGAATACGAAGAATGTACCTCCGTAAGTTTTTAAACCTCCATGAAGCGCAATACCGTTCATTGCAGCACCCATCGCAAATTCACGCACACCATACCAGATGTTCTTGCCGCTGTAATCATCGCGTGTAAAGTCTTTTTCTTTCTTCATGTACGTATTGTTGGAACCTGCAAGGTCTGCAGAACCACCAAAGAAGAATGGTACGCTTTCAGCGATGGCTTGAATTGCATCTCCGGAAGAAGCGCGTGTGGCAATGGATTTACCCATTTCATATTTAGGCAGATTTGCATCCCAGCCCTCAGGAAGCTTACCTTCAATCGCCATTTTTAATTCTTTTGCAAGCTCTGGGTAGCTTTGCTCATATGCTGCGAATGTTGCTTTCCACTCGCTTTCTTTCTTTTTACCCGCTTCTTTAACCGTTTGGTTGAAGTGGGCATATACTTCTTCAGGTACATGGAAATCTTGCTCAAATGTCCACTGATAAGCTTCTTTAGTCAATTTAATTTCTTCTGCGCCAAGCGGTGAACCATGAGAAGCAGACTTCCCGGATTTATTAGGTGAACCATGGCCAATCACAGTTTTAACCTCAATTAATGTTGGGCGTTTTTCATCAGATTTTGCTTCTTCCAACGCTTTTGTAAGCGTATCAACATCTGTTCCATCTTCTACACGAATAACTTGCCAGCCATATGCTTTATAACGATCTTCTACACTTTCAGAGAAAGAGCGATGCAAGTCGCCATCCAGGGAAATATCATTGGAATCGTATAAAACAACAAGTCGGCCAAGCTGTAAGTGTGCAGCTAAAGAAGAAGCTTCTGCTGATACACCTTCCATCAAGTCGCCGTCTCCGCAGATAACATATGTATAATGATCTACAACGTTAAAATTATCGCGGTTGTATTTGGCAGCCAAGTGACGCTCCGCCATTGCCATACCTACAGCTGTCGCAATACCTTGTCCAAGTGGGCCCGTTGTTGCATCTACTCCTGGTGTGTGGCCAAACTCAGGATGTCCTGGCGTTTTGCTACCCCATTGACGGAAGTTTTTCAAATCATCCATGCTCATATCATAGCCGCACAGATGTAATAAGCTGTATAACAGCATAGAGCCATGACCTGCAGATAATACAAAACGATCGCGGTTAAACCAAGTTGGATTTTCCGGATTATGATTCATAAATTTCGTCCATAATGTATAGGCCATCGGCGCAGCACCCATAGGCATGCCCGGATGTCCGGAATTTGCTTTTTCAATTGCATCAATAGATAGTGTACGAATTGTGTTAATCGAAAGCTGTTCGATTGAATGTGACATAACACTCATTCCCTTCATTCAATTTGCCAAGCGGCACATTATATATGATAGCTTGCCACATCGTATTATACAACATGTATGCAGAAATATGTGCTTTTTTGCTCATAATCACAAGAGTGAACAAATAACACCTAATAAAATAAAGCTTTTGCTCAAATTCGTTGTTGTTTTTGATTACGGAGATTCGCTTTCCACAAGCGCTCAGAGAGTCCCCTCACTGCTATGTGCCTCCGGTCTCCCCTTTAAATCACTAGTCTCAACACCCTCATTTCAATCATCAAGTGCCGACTACTAATGTAACGTCAAGCTCAAACACAGTCAAAAATAAAAATACCTACGCTGTCGCGTAGGTACTCTATTCTTAACTCACCTTACTCTCCAACAGGTCCGTAGCTTGTCGTTCTGTCAGCCCTTTAATTAAAGCAAGTTCACTAACAAAAATTTTACGAGCCGTGTCTAATAACTGCTTTTCGCTTGCATTAAGCGGCTTTCCTTTATGCTGCCGCATTAAATCGCGCACAACTTCGGCTCCTTCGTATATCGCACCTGTTTTAATTTTTTCCATGTTCATGCGGTGTCTTTGTTTCCATGGTACCGATTGATCAGACTCACCATGCTCAAATTGAAACAATACATCTTCAAGCGTACCACCGTCCACTACATATCTTACCGCAGAAGCTTTCCCGGTTGGGATCATAATTTGCATATCATTAATCGGCATGTGGATAATATAATATGTTCTGGTTTCACCTAAAATTTCCTTTTCTTCAATCGCCTCGACAACGCCGGCACCATGCATAGGGTAGACGATCTTATCACCTATTTGAAACAAATGAATCACCTCCATAATACTACTATAATCAGTATAACAGAGTTTCAACAAATAGTAAAATATATCATATTAACATTTACTTTTTATCGTTGTCAATATATTATCGTATCTTTTTCAGAAATATTTCTTTTTAAAAACAAACAAAAAAAAAGCAGCCTAAGCCGCTTTTATTAATTCACTAAACCGTTGCCTTCCGCTTTTAACAGCTTGAGCTTTTCCGGTGTAACGTCGTTTCCTTTTTCATCTACAATTTTCATAGATTTTAAATGAGTGAGCATATCGCCCCGAAACGCTTTTAGGTATTCCTGACGAAGCGCATGACGTTCTTGCTGCTCCTCTTCAGTCAGCCCTTGCGCCTTAGCCTTTCGAGCCAGTTCATTAATGCGATTTAGTTTTTCAGCTGGTAACATGGGCATTCTCCTTTCCTCATGATATACATCATACAACAGTTATTTTACAATATCAAGCTGTTCGCGTTCGTATTCCTGGTAACGTCTGTGAACAGTCGCTTTTGATACATCATACCCAAAACCGCGAAGTGTGGCTGCAATTTCAGCAAAGGTTAACTCATTTTTACGTAAACGAACAATTTCTTCAATCGGCACTTCTTTCTTTTCACGTCCGCTATTAATATGTTGATTTTTCAAGTTGCGCTCGGGGCGAAAACCATTTTGCACAGCTCGCTGCATACCGCGCTTAATCTTCATATTATGTATTTTGCGCTGATACTCTTCCACAATCGCAATGATATCAAGGACCATAGAATCTGCATCAGACAATTGTAATTCCCCATTATGAGAACGTGTATATACACGCACACCTTCTTTTTGTAAACAACGCATAAGGGCAATTTTCGCATTTCCTCTACCAAGGCGCGTCTCGTCTTGAATTAAAACTACATCCGCTCCCTCTTTTACCGCATCGAGCATATCTACAATACCTTCACGCTCAATCTCATATCCACTCGCTTGCTCTTCAATTACCTTTACGACCTGCATACCGTAGTTTGCTGCCATTTGTAACAATTCATCACGCTGTCTAGTGAGCGATGTTTCCTGCACATCTTTTTTCGTGCTCACCCTGGCATAAATAACTGCTTTCATTGTACTCCTCCGCAATCTGAACCTTGCCTGCAGAACATGTAAAAGACCTTCTTAAGCAGGAAGGGATCATCATTTTATGTAAGTCTCTATATTATAGCACAAAAAGACATACATTCGAACTTATGTTTGTGTATCAAAGTATGCTATGATATACTATTTATAATAATTTTTTACAAAACGAGGTGATATGCTATGGAAAAATTGTCAAAACGACAGCTGGACATCTTTAATTTTATTAAACAAAAGGTGCAAGAAAAAGGCTATCCACCTTCCGTACGAGAAATCGGCCAAGCAGTAGGTCTCGCTTCCAGCTCTACTGTACATGGTCACCTTGCTCGTTTAGAAGAGAAAGGTTATATTCGCCGAGATCCGACAAAGCCACGTGCGATCGAAATTTTAGAGGAAGACAATATAGCATCTTTTCCAGTCGTACATGTCCCAATTGTCGGTAAAGTAACAGCCGGCTCACCGATTACCGCTGTTGAAAATATTGAAGACCATTTCCCGCTCCCTGCCAACTTCGTTTCAAGTTCCGATCATGTATTCATGTTAACAGTACAAGGTGACAGCATGATTGAAGCAGGCATTCTTGACGGTGATTTGGTTGTAGTTCGTCAACAACAATCTGCAAATAATGGTGAAATTGTCGTTGCTTTAACAGAAGACAACGAAGCAACTGTGAAGCGCTTCTATAAAGAAAAAGATTATTTCCGCTTACAACCGGAAAATGCTACACTATCGCCTATCTTCTTAAAGCAGGTTTCCATTGTCGGAAAAGTAGTCGGTGTATACCGCAACATTCACTAAGAGCCCATGCCGGCTCTTTTTTATCATTTCAACCGAAAAGCCCCCATCTCAAAAGCAGGGAGCCTTCCATTTACACACTACGATGTTGAAACAAGTACAGCTCTTTCGCAATTTTACGCAGATGCTCAGGAATTTCAGTATGCTGTCGGCAATTATGGCAGTATTCCTCTGTCACTGCACTGTTTCTCCAACTATTTCGAAGTGCATATTTCGTAATACGTTTTGGAGTGCCACACGTATCACATAATGCTAAATAGACCATCTTTCGCTGCATCTTCATCAACTCCCCGTTATTGTTATTTATATGTACGGAAAACATTGCAAACGTATTCATGAATTAGTAGAAATAGTTGTGTTACACGCGTAATTGCTTGGGTATTTATACTCTACTCATGATTACATATGGAATATTACTGAATTAGAGAAAGCCTTGGTATGATTGATACCAAAGCTTTCTCTTCTTATATAAATACTTATATACTGATCGCATTAACTTGGCACTAAATTCACGGACAGAAAATAACCGATTTTTCCAACCGATGACACTTGGATAGATGGCATTTTCAGCTAGATTATTACTAATTTTAATGTATTAATCTTTTAACAATAGTCATAGACTGTGTTTATATTATAGTGCTTATTTTCTTTTAATAAATTAGATTTAATTGTTACTTTTTATATAGGTATTTAATAACTTTTCTTTCATGGCAAAATTAGAACAAGCTTGAAAAGGATCTTGCGCATCTTTTTCACTCCCCAAGAAAAAATCACTGTAAGTCAATTTGACTGTTTTACCACTTGTATCCTCCAAGATTATTCCAGAATTTCCTGGGTTATGAATATTTTTTTCTCCCAGTTCCTTAACACGCGCTCCGTTTTCGTTTACATAATAATATTTTACATCGTGCCATCCAGAACCACTCTTTCTTGCCCAACCAAAGGTTTCATTAGATGATGTTTTCAAAACACCATCTTTTGGTATTTGGTATGTAATCACTTTATTTTTAATCTTTAGAGGCAACGCATCTTTGATATCATAAAGTACGAATACACATCCAGTATGCCCTTCAGGAATTAAATATACTTCATCTGTTCCAGGTTTTGTTATATATCGAACCCATAATCCAAACATTAGGACCAATAGACCTATAATAGTTAGTACAGTAATAGCAAGTTTTTTACTCAATTTCCTCCTCCTTAATCAGTTCAGTCTGTCAATTTACAGCCCACCTATGAGAAAATCCTGCAAATTCAGCGTTAGGCATGAAAGGGAATAAGTGATAAAAACTCGCAACCTTTGATTCATGTAGTATCTCATAAATTGCTGAATCATTTTCAAGTATCTTAGCAAATTCATGGTTAGGTGTTTGATCGTGACCCCAGAAACAAAACTACTACCATTTCTACAAAAGGATTAGCATACTCAGGGAGTGGAATTTGTTCTTGTTGCCCCTTAGGTTTTATTTCAGCAAATGTTTCAGCAGGTAACTGTTTAGCACTTTTAATATCATAATAAATATTTGCCGCAAGATAACCATCAAGTGATTTAGTAGACGAAGATATTTTGCTACTAGTATGAATATACTCAGTACCAGCTATTGTTGCTACTGGAACGCCGTTTCTATAACCTTAATATACACATTATCGCTAGGCACATCCCCCTATGTTACCTTAGTATAAGCTCCAGATTGAACAGAATTGATAAAGCACCTGTCAGTGGGCAATCCATACAGATTATAATAAAACAGATTATGCCCACATCAAGAAAAAAGCCTCAACACTAGTAGTGTCAAGGCTTTCTCCGCTTAATAAATGCTCATATACTGATCGCGTTCCCAAGGGTGAACTTGTGTGCGGAACATATCCCATTCAATCTCTTTTGCTTCGATAAAGTGCTCTAGCAAATGCTCACCAAGCGCGTTGCAGATAACTTCATCTGTTTTTAAGTTCTCAAGCGCTTGTGCAAGTGTAGCCGGAAGGTCTACGATACCCGCTTTTTCGCGCTCAGCACGCGTCATCACGTAGATGTTTCGATCTACTGGTGCTGGTGCTGCAAGTTTGTTTTTGACACCGTCAAGACCTGCCGCAAGAAGAACGGAAAGCGCCAAATATGGATTCGCTGCCGGGTCTACACTGCGCACTTCTACACGTGTACTAAGACCGCGCGATGCTGGAATGCGAATAAGCGGGCTACGGTTGCGAGCGGACCACGCCACGTAGCAAGGTGCTTCATATCCAGGTACAAGACGCTTGTAAGAGTTTACTGTCGGGTTTGTAACCGCAGTGAAGTTTGGTGCGTGCTTTAAGATACCCGCAATGAAATGACGTGCTGTTTCACTTAGCTGTAGATCACCATTTTCATCATAAAATGCGTTTTCTTTGCCACGGAACAGAGACAGGTTACAGTGCATACCAGATCCGTTTACACCAAACAATGGTTTTGGCATAAATGTTGCATGCAAGCCATGCTTACGCGCAATTGTTTTTACAACCAGTTTAAATGTTTGAATATCATCACATGCTTTTAATGCGCCTGCATATTTAAAGTCGATCTCGTGTTGTCCCGGCGCTACTTCATGATGAGATGCTTCAATCTCAAAGCCCATCTCCTCTAGCTCAAGCACAATATCGCGGCGACAGTTTTCACCTAAGTCCGTAGGTGCTAAATCAAAGTAACCACCATTGTCGTTTAGTTCAAGCGTCGGATTTCCTTTTTCATCTACCTTAAACAAGAAAAACTCTGGTTCTGGTCCTAAGTTAAAATCCGTGAAACCAAGATCTTCCATTTCTTTTAAAACACGTTTTAGGTTATTGCGCGGATCCCCTGCGAAAGGCGTGCCATCTGGATTGTAAATATCACAAATTAAGCGAGCTACTTTCCCCTTCTCGGAAGTCCAGGGAAACACAACCCATGTATCTAAATCAGGGAAGAGATACATATCAGATTCCTCAATACGAACAAAGCCCTCAATAGAAGAACCGTCGAACATCATTTTATTCTCCAATGCTTTTTCAAGCTGGCTTACAGGAATTTCTACGTTTTTAATAATTCCTAAAAGGTCGGTAAATTGCAAACGAATGTACTTAACGTTCTCTTCTTGCGCAAAACGAAAAATGTCTTCTTTTGTAAACTTTGCCATTTTCTGATTCCCCCTGATTAACATTTTATATGGAAAACATGTAAAACCAATATCAGTGAAAAAATCGGGACATATCGCCCTGTCGAAGCGAAGTGCGATTAAAACGACCCGCTTGATGCAGTTCGTCGCGAAGCAGCTTGCGGAGCTCTGCGTCGGAAATTTGTTTTGACTCCTCAGACACTGGAGGCGGCTGCACCTGACCTGTGGCTTTTAACTCCAATACTTGCTTAATACCAGCCAAGTTTAAGCCTTGATCAAGCAAATCTTTAATTTCAAGCAATTTATCGACATCATTGAAAGAATAATGCCTGCGGTTGCCTTCTGTTCGTACCGGTGTGATGAGACCGTGCTCTTCATAGTAGCGAATTTGGCGAGCAGATAGCTGCGTTAGGTTCATAACAATACCGATTGGAAACAGCGGAGTAGAGCGTCGATCGTGATTGCTCACTTCAATTCCTCCTTCTCCTTAACATGCCTTTATTTTATATTATGGTATGTATAGTGTCAACAAATGTTAGCTTTTATGACATTTATTTTTAACCGTTTCCACGCCAAATGAGATGACCTTTTTATCCTATGTGTACACCTTATTTATATGCCCAAGCCCTGCTCTTTTTACAGAAACTTTATAAAGAAAGTAGCCCCTTTTCGAGTAACGAATCGATGGCAGAACAAATTGCAATTTTAACATGTGAATAAGTGAGGCCACCTTGTACATAAGCAACATACGGCGGACGAATGGGACCGTCTGCGGATAATTCAATGCTAGCGCCTTGAATGAATGTACCAGCTGCCATGATGACATCATCTTCATAACCGGGCATATAATTCGGATACGGCGTAAAATGCGAGTTAATTGGAGATGCATATTGAATGGCCTGACAAAAGGCAATCATGCGCTCACGGTCATCAAATTGCACGGATTGAATTAAATCTGTTCGCGGCATATCCCATCTAGGGGATGTGTTCATACCAAGCTTTTCTAAAAAGGCTGCCGTGAAAATAGCTCCTTTTATGGCTTGTGCTGTTACGTAGGGGGCCAAGAAAAAGCCTTGATACATTTCCTGTAAGCTGTATAAAGACGCCCCAGCCTCCGCTCCGATACCAGGTGAAGTGAGGCGATACGCACACGCCTCTACGTATTGCTTTTTGCCGACAATATAGCCACCGGTTTTGACAATGCCGCCACCAGGATTTTTAATAAGTGAACCCGCAATTAAATCTGCTCCCACATGACAAGGCTCCAACTCCTCTGCAAATTCACCGTAACAATTATCTACAAACACTACAACATCCGGCTTAACTTCTTTTACAAATCGAATCATTTCCGCAATTTCGGCCACAGTAAACGACGGTCTTGTTGCATAACCTTTGGAACGCTGAATGCCAATCATCTTCGTTTGCGGGCTAATAGCTTCTTTAACACGTTCCCAATCCACCCCGCCATTGAGCAAATCAACAGTGCGATAGCCAATGTTATACTCTCTAAATGAGCCGATGCCTTTGCCGCGAATACCTACGATTTCTTCCAGCGTATCATACGGTTTACCTGTAATATAAACAAGTTCGTCACCAGGGCGCAACACACCAAAGAGCGCCGTAGAAATGGCATGTGTACCGGATATGATTTGCGGACGTACCAGCCCTGCTTCTCCACCGAATACATCAGCATATACTTTTTCAAGTGTATCTCTGCCAATATCGTCATAGCCATATCCTGTTGTTGGAATAAAATGAGAGTCACTGATTTTATGCTTGCGAAAGCTTTCTAAAACGCGGAATTGATTACTTTCCGCAATATCATCTACTCGTTTATGAGCAGCGGCAATCATTGCCTCAGTCTCTTGTACAAGCGGGGCCAACTGTTCCCCATGCTTTAATCTGTTAAACATCAAATTTCTCTTCTCCTTTTCGTGCTGTATATCTGTTTATTTGTCCGTTGAGCGGAGAATTCGCAAACACGTATCCTACACATACGTACAGATGTGTATCTTCACAAAACGTCATTTCTTCTAAGATGGTTTCCGTCCGCAAAAGTGTAAGTAAGCGTCCTTCTTTAGCTGGAACTTGAATATGATAAGGATTCATTAACTTTTTCATCTCAGCTTCAATGCAATTTCTGAGCATTTGTAAATCTTCTGTATTAAACGCACTAACATGAACGTGCTCACCATGGGGAGACGGAATAAAAGACGGTCCTGTTCTATCTTTTTTATTATATAGGGTAAGAGCAGGGATTTGCTCTGCCTCCATTTCACGCAGCAGAGTCTTTACTGTCTTTTCATGTCCTGCATAGTTCGCGTCAGATGAATCTACCACATGTAAAATAAAATCTGCCTCGTTTACCTCTTCTAGTGTAGAGCGAAACGCGGCAATTAATGCTGTAGGCAAATCCTGAATAAATCCAACTGTGTCTGTTAATAAAACAGTATAGCCGCATGGTAGCTGCATTTTACGCGTCGTTGGGTCGAGCGTTGCAAACAACAAATTTTCTTCAAACGTATCTGCCATTGTCAAACGATTGAAGAGTGTCGACTTACCAGCATTTGTGTAGCCCACCAACGAAATTTGAAAGGTGCTGTTTTGTTTCCGGCGCTCACGATAGCGCTTGCGGTGCTCCACAATGACCGCCAGCTGTCCTGTAATTTCATCGATGCGACTACGGATATGACGACGGTCTGTTTCAAGCTTTGTTTCACCCGGACCACGCGTACCAATACCTCCACCAAGGCGGGATAACCCTTCTCCCTGTCCTACAAGGCGAGGCAAGGCGTATTTTAGCTGTGCTAGCTCTACCTGTAGCTTACCTTCGCGCGATTTCGCACGCTGCGCAAAAATATCTAAAATTAGTTGTGTGCGATCAATAACACGCGCTTCCAGCTCATTTGACAAGTTGCGAATCTGACTCGGTGTTAATTCGTTATTAAAAATAACAACATCTGGCTCTGTTTCTTTGACAAGCGCAGCCAATTCCTCTAGTTTTCCTTTTCCGATATAGGTAGCAGGATGAAATCTCGTCCGCTTTTGTGTTGTTGCTAAAATCACTTCTGCTTGCGCAGTTTTTGTAAGTGATGCTAACTCTTCCATTGAATATGTAAATCGGTCATCTGAATCTGTTGGTAGCTGACAGCCCACTAAAATTGCTTTTTCTTTCTCCAAATATTTTCACATCTTTCTTTTCGAAACTTCAACCTTCTACTATAATAGCAGAGGAAGCATTTTTCTTCTACATACAATCCTTATAAGCCTTATCATATGATTGATGTGGAAGCTTATCATTCATCGGGAGAGATTGCAGCATGACATGGGAGTTATTTAGCATTATTGGTACGATTGCCTTCGCTGTAAGCGGTGCTATTGTTGCCATGGAAGAAGAGTACGATATTTTTGGCGTTTACATTCTGGGAATGGCTACAGCGTTTGGCGGCGGTGCCTTGCGCAACTTACTTATAGGATATCCGGTTGAAGCATTTTGGAAACAAGATGTATTGTTTCAAATCGCTCTTTTATCAATGACAATTATCTTTTTATTTCCACATAAACTAATGAAACATTGGAAGAGATGGGAAAACATCACGGATGCAATCGGTCTTTCCGCCTTTTCTATTCAAGGTGCTTTATATGCTCAAAAGTTAAACTTACCACTAAGCGCCACGATTGTCGCAGCCGTTTTAACAGGAACGGGCGGCGGTGTCATCCGAGATGTGCTGGCAAAAAGAAAGCCTCTCGTACTGCGTGCGGAAGTATACGCATTCTGGACGATTTTAGCTGGGTTTGCTGTTGGAACAAATCTTGTCGCAGCACCAATTCATATGTATCTACTGTTTATCGTCATTGTCGTATGTCGTATGTTATCTATTTATTACAACTGGCATTTACCTATTAAATCCTTGACAAATTCATCAAAGTCTATTGACAGCTGAAAACGCCACATACGGCGTTTTTTTATATGTAGAAAAGCCATACTATACAAAAGGGGGTGTAACATATGACCAATCACGTAAACAAAGGCAAGCAAAAAAGCTCAGTAGATCACTCAGGGCAAACACCGGAATCTGCGTACGGAAAAAGCAAAAAAATGGAGAAGCATCATCAGCTTCACATACAACGAGCAAAAGAAAAGGAGTGAAAAACATGGCAAAAGGTAATAACCAACGGAATCGCGGACAAGCGGCAAACAGTGTAAATCCACAGGGTATAACACCAGGAGAAGGTAACTACAGTCCAAAAAGCCAGCTTGAAAATCGCGCCAAAACAAGCAACACAAGGATATAAACGGTAGGCACGGAACGAATTGTTTCGTGCCTTACATTACTTTTTTTACTGCTTGTACAATTGCATGTACATAAGCATCATAGGCCTGCATACTCATTTGTAATAATTTGCGCTGCGCTTTGGTCAACTCGAGCTGCAAACCTCTCCCCTTTTTACTGCGGTTCACAATATTTTTAGGACTATCACCGTTGATTTCATGGGGCGCTTCCTTTACTAAAAAGCCCGCATCTAACAAGTTTGCTGTGGCCACTTGTTTCAACTCTTCATCATTTCCTCCTATATAGGTCACAGCTGTGTCACCATAGGCTCCATGTACCGAAACTACATATGATGATGTTTGTACAAGCGCTACCGCTCTTGGTTCATCAAATCGAGCTGATGTAATATGAAGTTTGGGGTTGTTTTTTAACCCTTGAAATGTATAAAAGCTCGCATGTAAAGCCTCTGCAATATCACTGGCTAACTCTGAAGTTCCCGGCTCAATTGTTCCACCGTGAATAGCAAGCACCGTTATTTCAGTATTTCTGCTTACACATAAGATTTGATAATCTATATGCTCCACCTCGGACTGCGCCAGCTTTGCAAAATTTTCGTACGTATGCATCGCACACCTCCCCTTTATAGTATGCGAAAAAACCGCCTAACTTATAAAATAGGCGGCTCTTCATCACATTCTAAATCACTTCCTGAAATTGTAAGCAAATCAAATTTATCGTAAGAATCCTGCGACAGCAATCTCATTGCTTGTGATCGCACAGATTTCTCAACGATATTCCGTACATAGCGCCCGTTGCTAAAGGAGGTAATGCCTGAAGAGTACTTGACCGCATTTAAATGGTCGCGCAGCTTCCATTCCGCTTCTCTTGAGAGTTGATACTCACGTTCTTCATACATGCGTCTTCCAATTTCAATCAGTTGATTGACCGTATAATCCGGAAACTCAACAATAAAAGGAAAACGGGATTGCAGACCTGGATTTAAAGATAGGAAATGATTCATCTCTCTAGAATATCCAGCCAATATTAAAACAAAATCGTGTTGCTTATCTTCCATATGCTTTACCAAAGTGTCGATCGCTTCTTTTCCAAAATCTTTTTCTCCACCCCTAGCCAACGAATAGGCTTCATCCACGAATAAAATGCCACCCATTGCCTTTTTTATCAGATCACGAGTTTTTTGAGCTGTATGACCAATGTATTCTCCCACCAAATCTGCACGTTCCGCCTCAATTAAATGCCCTTTAGATAATACATTCATTTGAAATAATAATTTGCCGATAATACGTGCAACAGTCGTCTTTCCTGTACCAGGATTTCCTTTAAATAGCATGTGGAGAACCTGCTTTTCCGCTTTCAAGCCCATTTCTTGCCTTTTTTTATTCACATAGATCCAAGCATATATTTCTTTAATAATCTTTTTCAAGTCCTCCATACCGACCAAGCGCCCCATTTCCTCCTCTACTTGTCTGAGCATGTCATGCTTGGTAGCCACGTTTTCCGTTAATACTTTCTGTGGTGGAAGAGGAACGCTTTCTTTTTTTCTATGATTTAATACAATGTTAATTTGATTTTTATTATTTTTGCGTATGGACTGGTCCATAAGCCACCTCCAATTAGCAGAACACATACGTGTATGCATTGATGAGTTGTGCTCAGTGCGGACATTCTTACCCAATGAATACACACTTACCACCATTTTCTGTTATAATTTATGAAAATGAATGGGTGGTGAATGTATGCAAGTCAAAAAAGATGAAGATACAAGCTTACACGAATCTGTACGGGAATTCGCCGCATATTTAACCAGCAAGGGAAGAAAACAATCAACTATAAAACGCTATATATATGATTTGGAAGATTTTATTCATTGGACTCGCAAGCAACTGGATATTTCTTCTACTAGTATATGGTCTACATTAACCACAAAAGACTATGAAAATTACTTTTCTGACTTAAAAGCTACTCGTCACTATTCTGAAAAAACAATGCATCGCATTTTTATTGTTTTAAACAGAATGTACCGCTTTTTACAGCTCGATAATCCCACTTTAGTCAATCCAGTCAAGCATATGGATTTCATCATTCAACCTGACCGCGCTTTACGGGACGAAGATTTTATTTCCGAACAAGAAGAATTTCGTCTAAAGAACATCATCATGTCGTTAGAAGGTTTATCTGATAAACAGTTACCAGTACGTCCCCTTTTGATGGATCGCAATTTTTGCATTGTCATGCTGCTAGTGGATTATGGTTTATCCTTACAAGAACTTGTTTCATTGAACATGCATCACATCCACTTTGAAAACAACTCCATCACTATTCCACCAGTTTCAGGAATTGCTCGTACTATTTGTCTAACATTAGAGGATAAACAAAGATTATATAGTTACTATAAAATAATTCCAGAAGCTGTTAGGCCGAAATACCATACAAACGATCCTGTATTTGTCGCATTTGATTTCAATCGAAACACATATCGGTGGGTGTATGATAACGATGCGCCAAAGAGTTTGACGGAAATAGCTGTACAAAAAATGATTCGGCAAGAGGTAGCGAGGGCTGGACTGCGAAAAGGTATATCCGCTCAACATTTGCGCAACACATATATTCTGCGTCTCATTCAGGAAAAGGTAAGCGAATCAGAAATCGTAAAACAAATGGGATTTAAAACAAAGCTCTCATTAAAGCGCTACTACGACTATATGAGGAATAAAGAATAAAAAAAAACCTCTTTACAGAGGTTTTTTACTATTCTAATTCAATACTTACATTTTTTTGTGGAACGAATGTGGAGATGGCGTGTTTATAAATAAGCTGTTGCTTGCCATCAGTTTCCAAAAGAACTGTAAAATTATCAAAACCTTTAATAAGTCCTCTTAATTGAAAACCGTTTAGCAAATACAGCGTCACGTATGTATTATCCTTGCGAAGTTGGTTTAAAAATTGATCTTGAATATTAATTGACTGCTTCATGTAAAATCCTCCTCTTTTTCTCTATTTACCTCTATTCTACTAAAGTTTCAGCAATCCTTCCACTTTATGTGAAATTTCTTGTATTTTCGGCTCTTCTGTCACGTCAAACCACATAACGTGTTCTTTGTTACGGAACCATGTAAGTTGCCGCTTTGCATATCTTCTTGAATTGGTTTTTAACACATTCACCGCCTCTTTTAAGCTTATTCTATTTTCTAAATAAGCATACAGCTCTTTGTAGCCAATTGCTTGAATAGACTGACAGTCTCGAATTCCTGTTTCATACAAATGACTTACTTCCTCTAAAAGCCCTTGCTTCATCATCATATCCACACGCATATCAATACGCTTATACAATTTCTCCCGCTCCATCATAAGGCCAATGAAAAGTGCATCATATAACAGCTCGTGAGCCTGTGCTTCTAAGGACTCGCTCATTGTCCTTCCAGTTGTTTCAAAGATTTCAAGAGCTCGGATTACACGTCTTATATTATTGGGATGGATGCGAGACGCACTCTCTGGGTCCACCTGCTTTAATCTTTCAAATAAAGCATTGCCGCCTTCACTGGCCACAAATGCCTCCATTTTTTCACGATACTCTTGATTGCCCCGATTTTCAGTAAATTGATAATCATATAGGGCTGCTTGTATGTATAATCCTGTCCCACCAACAATAATCGGTAATTTACCTCGTCCTGCAATATCGGCAATATGCTCTCTCACCAACGTCTGAAACTCCGCTACTGAAAAAGATTCCTGAGGTTCCTTTATATCAAGCATATAATGCGGGATGCCTTCTTGTTCCTCTTTGGTTACTTTTGCTGTACCAATATCCATCCCCTTATACACTTGCATAGAATCGCCACTGATGATCTCACCATTAAACATTTTAGCAAGCTCAATACTCAGTTTTGTTTTGCCCACTGCTGTTGGCCCCACAATAACAATAACTTTTTGTTTTGCTGCTGCACTCATCAATTTCACTCTCTTTGTATAAAATTATCCATTTAGACAGTATATCCAGCTTTATTAGAAGTCAACCATTATGGTAATTGAAATTTCAAAACAACTTGTGCACATCTAGTAATATAGATGAATACATTCTACATTTTAATATAAGCTATGTAGGTCTTTACCACTCCTACAAACAGCTGATTCTTGTCTCCTATCTAAAAAGAATATGATTTTTACATGCCACAAAAATTGTAGCTTATTTAACATAGTTTGTCTATATGATGCATAGGTTGATAAAAAGGAGGAATCGTATGAAAACCGAATTGAGACAAGAACGTGTACAAGCCTTATTAGATGAAATGATTATAAACGTTTCCACAAGTCCACTTCCTGTTTCACAAGAAGAGCTCGACTTTTCATTACTATGCCTCATGCGCGCATGTCAAGGAATACTAGCTGAAGAGCAAAACTGGGATTATATTGAAAGTAAATTTAATGCTGCATATAATCTGTTAACAGGGCGAGCTGTATATCCGTTTTAGGAAGCATTTATATGCGCCCAAAACAAGCAGACGATTTTTAGTCTGCTTGTTCAATATGTTTTATTTAAAAACATTACCTTTACACTTGCAAAAAATCTGCTTGCACTCTAGCATCTCAATTATATAGATGTAGTAATTATTTTAATGCATACTACATTCAATTTTACTCCAACATAATTTTAGTTTAATCAAATTATCTCACAACCCCACTTCCAGATATCTGAACATTTGCCTTTACTACAATTTTGGCTGTGGGATATATTTGGTGCCACTTTGTTACATTAAATTGTCTTGTTTGACTTCTGACTCTATCACCAATACATAATGGATCTATTTTTAAGCTCTGAAATCTTTCCATTAACTTTCTCCCTTTATGTTCTATTTTTCTTTCTAGAGCTTTTTGAATCATGTGTTCCACTTTAGTATTGATTTGCAAACCAGAATATTCACTAATAGATCCTTTTACATTTATATTAATATAAACCGTGGGAACACTTTCATGATTTTCAATTCTGTATTTAACATTAGAAGAGACTTGCTGCAAGCTTGCATAGCCACTATGATTTACTTTAAGCTCATGAACACCAATATCTGATTTTTCATTCATTAAATTAAAAACAAATGTATCCTCAAGGTTTAACTTCTCAACCATTTTATCATTTTTAAATAAAGCAAGCCCTCTTAATTGTATCTTATCCCCTTTTTTGGTTATAAGGGGCACATAAGGATCCATTCCTTCTCCTCTATACATATAATCGTATAGATGTAAATTTGTGCGAGGGAAATTAGAAAATTCAACTGATTTATTAATTAAATTCTTAATATGCGGCCCTAATCCCTCAGGATACCCATAATCATATTTGACTAAATCGTGGGCACTTCCTCCCTCAACAATTGCTATAGTAACTAGTCTACCGACAGTAGCATCCCGCAAATAGCTATCTAAAATGCGCTCGATCCCCTCAAAAGCCATTTCTTCACTAAATAAAATAACAGCTATCTTTCCAATTGTAATGGGCTTTTGAATTGCACTGAGTTGATTACGTAATCCTTTACTTGTATGACTACTAGCTGTGTACGTATATATTGAGCTTGATTGGTCTCTATTAAATACTTGTGAAGCAACAGTTGCTTTCATCTTTTTATTTACTTCCGAATCATATCCGACAACAAAAATTACCGGAAGCTCATCAATCACTTTAGGTGATACACAACTTGTAAGCAACAATATATGTATCAATATAAATATTCTTACCTTCACTTATGTCACCCTATCTTTTTCTTTGGCTCTGTTAAAGTGTGTTGTTGATTTCCGTTACGGGGTTCGCTTTCCACAGGCGGTCAGGGAGCCTCCTCAGCGCTATGCGTCTGCGAGGCCTCCCTTTGACTCGCTTTTTCCGCAGGAGTCTCACCCCTTCACTCCAATCAACAAGTGCAAATAATCAACATTAGGCTTTAACACAGCCTTTTCTTTAATAAACCTATCATATATAACAAGGGGATTAACATATATGTTATTCCTAATCCCACAAGACTAACATTTGCTTGCAACCATTTTATTTGTGGGGGTAATTGTATAATACAGACAGCAATGAAAGCGATTACTAAAATACTTATTAGAATTGACTGTTGCTTTATATGAAAAAGTTGTTTTCCAATACGAGTTGCAGACCAAATATATAGACAAATATTAGGAAACATCACTAGACTCCACATAACAACACCTATATATTCAAATCTCTCAACGAAAGGAAGTTCAACAAATTTCCAGATTGTTAAAGTAGCCCAAGGTGTATTATCTAACTGATTCACATTAAATAATATCGTTGTTATAATGATGACATATAAGTATAAACAAGTTGTCATTGCCACACCTAAATGAGCCCATTTTTGTGACTTACCTTTAATGAATGGATAGAAAACTAATAACGTTTCAATCCCAAGATAACTAAAAGTGAGTTCTTTAGTTGCTTTTATAAAATCAAAAGCAGAATGATCCATAACAGGTAGTAAATTTCTAAAAAAGTGAAAGTCTAATTTTAAAGGTATAGCTAACGTTAAAAAGAGTGCCATTGGAATAATAACACCAAAGAAACACACCCCTGTTACAGTTCGAAACCCTCCAGAAAGGACATAATATATCATTAATATATATAAGAGCCCTGGAATCCACGTCGCCAAATCAGGAAACATCCATAGCTGTACAACGGATATATATGTACGTATTAAGACAATGGCCAATAAAATAAAATAAGCCATAATTCCAACGTTTAATATAAACGCTAAGACGCTCCCAAAATTCTTCTGCATAATATGAACAAATTCCTTTGAATCACCGTTAAAAATGCCATATATCATGTACACAATAACATGAAAAAGTATCCCTGTTAAAACTACTGCAATCCATGCATCCTGTCCGACCAATCTTGAGATTGCTGCTTGAAATCCAAGTACTCCTACTCCTACTTGTGCACTGTGGATAATAAACATAACTAAAAAAGCAGAAATCATCATATGTTCCTTTATTTTTGACTGCAATAAATCTTCCCCCTTTAATCTTCATCAAAATCTCTAAAACGAAATCCCTCAAAGAAAGAAAAGCGCGCCTTATCCTTTGGACGCAAAAAAGTTGGTCTGTATTTTTGCATGCCAAATGGCAGACGAATTAAGAAATCTTTCATATCTGGTATTCTTGGTGGATACAGGGGTGAAAGATAAGGTCGATTAAAAGAAGTTAACTTAATTAGATGAGTTAGCACAAAGATACCAAACAGAGCAATGCCAAATAAGCCTAGGAGTTGTGCAAATAGCAAACATGGATACCTCAAAAAACGTATTGTATTTGTTACTCGATACACGGGTGTGGTAAATGAAGCAAGAGCAGCTAATGCCACTATAATTAATAACACATTGCTAGTAAGTGAAGCTTGTACAGATGCAGTACCAATTACGATTCCCCCAACAATCCCCAACGTTTGACCTATTTTTGATGGCATTCTTGCACCAGCTTCTCTTAATAGCTCAATCGTTATCTCTAAAAACAGAGCCTCTATAATAGGAGGAAATGGAATACTACTTCTGGATGAAATTAATGTACCTAATAATTTAGATGGAAATATTTCATAATGATACGTAAGAATGGCAACATATAGTGGCGTGACAATCACTGATAAAAAAATTGAGATAACACGAACAATCCTAAAAAAGGAAGCTAGTATCCAATTTAGATAATAATCCTCAAATGAAGTCAACAAAATACCAAACGTAGCTGGTGCGATAATAGCAGAAGAAGAGCCATCACACATTATGACTACATAACCATCACTTAAAGCACCAACAATCCGATCTACCCTTTCTGTATCAATGGTTTGAGGAAATATAGATAGTGAATCATCTACTATCATTTGATTTAAAACTGCCACATCAGAAATCGCATCATATTGAATATCTTGAATGCGTTTTAAAATTGTACTTACGTTATCATCGTCTGTAACATTTTCAATGTATAAGATAGCTACTTTCGTTTGGCTCATGGTTCCAATTTTTACTTCTGTAGTAATGAACCCCGGGATAGGGAGACGCTTTCTTATTAAATGAATATTAGTATCTAAGTCTTCGATTAAGGCTTCTTTCGGCCCCATGACAGTAAATTCATTCTCTGGTGTACTAATACTTCTGGACTTTCTAACTGCAGCTTTAATTAATAAAACATTTGTTTTATCGTTTAATAACTCGATCAGAACATACCCATTAAGAAGTTTTTTTTCAATTAATATTGTATCTGTTGACAGAATATTGTCTTCAATTGGAATAGCCCCTTTTAAATCTTGTATCAATGAAATATCTTTTTGATTCATTGCAGGTAATATTTCTCGATGAAGTGTATCTATATTAATTAAAGAAGAAAAGTAAGAAATAGCATAAGGTAAAATAGCTTCCTTATTATGATATTGGACAAAATCATATGATCGGCTTAATTTTTTCTTCATACCTTGAATTTCTAGCCACTGGTTTGAAGCTCCCATATTCTTTATACCCCACTACTTCTTTTAATTTATGGCTCTGTTAAAATTCGTTGTTGATTTCTGTTACGGGGGTTCGCTTTCCCTGGGTGGTCAGGGAGCCTCCTCAGCGCTATGCGCCTGCGGGGTCTCCCTTTGACTCGCTTTTCCCGCAGGAGTCTCCCCCTTCACTCCTATCAACAAGTATCAATTATTAACATTAAGCTTTAACAAAGCCTAATTTATATTAAATAGTATTTGCTATTTCTATTTTTTTATAAGGTACTTTATTATGAATCTGAAGCTACACTTAAACAGATTTGTGCAGCTTATACAAAAGCTTAAACACAAATGCTTTACAATAAAACTTACTTTACCGAAGTTACTAGTTCAAATTTTTATGAAAGTAAGATATACTTACTACCCTTTTCACCTGTGACTTCCACGTCATTAATACTCTCTCTGTATGAACTGAAAAAGGGCAACCAGCTTTTACAGACTGGGTTGCCCTTTTTCAGTTCATACAATCCTTTAGCTCCACTTTCTTCCTTTTCTCTAAAGCTACTTACATTACCCGCTTAAACATCTTTTCCAGCTCATACGTAGAATAATGAACTACAATTGGTCTGCCGTGCGGACACGTATACGGATTCGTTGTTTTACGCAAATCCTCTAGCAACGCGAAAATCTCTTCATTCTTTAGGTGCTGATTCGCTTTAATAGATGCTTTACAGCTCAGCATTATCGCAGCTTCTTCGCGAAGTTTTCTTATATCGACCTTCTTCTCTTTACGCACCTGCTCCATCATCTCTTCAATGATTTCCACTTCATCTCCTTTTGGAAACCATGTCGGATGCGAGCGTACGATAAAGCTTTGCTGACCGAATGGTTCGAGAAATAAACCTACCTTCTCGAGCTCCGATAACTGCTCTTCAACCCTTAGAAACTCTTGCAGCGATAAATCAATGCGATACGGAATTAACAGCTCCTGTACATCAGGTGCAACACGGCCAACCTTTTCCCGAAAATATTCGTAGTTAATACGCTCCTGCGCCGCATGTTGATCAATAAGATATAATCCTTGATCGTTTTGCGCCAAAATATACGTGCCGTGCATTTGTCCAATCGGATAGAGAGGCGGCAAGTCATTTCCGTTCATCTCCACCTCACAAGCTACCTCAGGTAATGTTAACACCAACTCCTCTTCCGACTCGTACAAAATCTCCTGGTGCTCCGGTTTTGGTTCTGACACAATGACAGGAGCTGATATTGGTGATTCCATTATAACAGGCTTTTCAATTTTTTTTTCGAGCATACCTGTCGGCAACTTAATATCTGGTGTAATGGTGTGCTCAAACCGGAAAGCCTCTTGTGTGCTGTCCTGTTGCACCGGCTTTTTCACCACAGCAGACGGAATGAGTTGTACCTTTTGAAAGGCTTCCTTTAAAGTGGTAGACACCAGCTCAAGCAGCTCATTCTCTTTACTGAAGCGCACCTCCAGCTTTGCTGGATGCACATTCACATCAACCAACATCGGATCCATTTCAATAGAGAAAAAAGCAATCGGATACCTGCCGATTGGCAGCAATGTATGATAGCCTTGTTGAATGGCTTTAACAAGCGAATAGTTACGAATATAGCGCCCATTTACAATCGTTGAAATATAATGTCTAGAAGCCCTTGTTACCTCTGGAAGTGCAACATAGCCTTTTATGATAAAATCTAGAGACTGTACTTCAATCGGAATCATCTTTTTCGCAATCGGTACACCATATATTGCAGCTAACACTTGGCGTACATCACCGTTTCCAGATGTATGGAGCAGCTTTTTCCCATTATGCAACAGGCGAATGGATACGTCTGGATGTGCCATCGCAATACGATATACAAGATCAGTAATATTTCCGAGCTCCGTATTAATTGTTTTCATATACTTCAAGCGAGCAGGCGTATTAAAAAACAGATGCTCTACCGTAATATCTGTACCTTTTCGACTCGTTGCTTTTTCGTGTAAAATAAGTTCGCCGCCTTTAATGGCTACTTTTGTCCCCGGTCCTTCTCCCGTGCTCGTAAGCAACGTCAGCTCACTGACAGAAGCGATACTAGGCAAAGCCTCCCCCCGAAAACCAAGCGTCCGAATGCGGAACAAATCTCTTTCATCTTGAATCTTACTTGTGGCATGACGTTCAAAGGCCACAAGACAGTCATCTTCTTCCATACCATCTCCATTATCGATGATACGAATTTTAGAAAGACCTGCTTCCTCCAAATGAATTTCAATGCTTGTACTGTTTGCATCAATTGCGTTTTCAATCAGCTCTTTTACAACGGAAGCTGGTCTCTCAACCACCTCTCCCGCTGCGATTAAGTTTGAGAGCTGGTCGTCAAGCTTACGAATTTTCCCCATTCTCTCATCCTTTCTTCAGCAGTTTTTGTAAACGATACAGCTCGTTCAGCGCCTCAAGCGGCGTCATATCTAAAATTTCTAGCTTCTTAATTTGTTCCAGCGCTTTTTTCTCATGTGATGTTTGTTTTGATTCTACAGGCGGCTCTGTGACCGTAAAGAAAGAAAGCTGATCGTCATATAGCGTTGATGCTTTCTTTTGAAGCTCTGGTACCTCTTTCACTTCTGTTCCCTCTAGTGCCGCAAGTACCTCTTTCGCGCGGTTAATTAAGCTGCTTGGCAATTCAGCTAGCTCCGCAACATGAATTCCATAACTTTGATCTGCCGCACCTTCTTTTACTTTATGAAGAAATACGACTTTTCCATTTTCTTCAATTGCAGCTACATGCACATTCTTCAACTTGTCTAGCTGACCGGAAAGTGCTGTTAGCTCATGATAATGCGTTGAAAATAACGTTTTAGCCCCAATATGGTGATGAATATGTTCAATAATGGCCTGCGCAAGCGCCATACCATCGTACGTTGATGTACCGCGCCCAATTTCATCAAATAAAATTAAGCTATTCTTTGTAGCGTTTGCGATAGCGTTTTTGGCTTCCAGCATCTCTACCATGAACGTACTTTGACCTGAGATTAAATCATCAGCAGCACCAATGCGGGTAAAGATTTGATCGAATACCGGCAACACCGCCTCGTTCGCCGGTACGAAACATCCGATTTGCGCCATTATAGCATGTAACGCTAACTGTCTCATATACGTACTTTTACCGGACATATTCGGACCTGTAATCAAAAACATATCTGTTTCTTGTGGCATCCACACATCGTTTGGTACATATGTTTTTGTGTTAAGCACCTTTTCCACGACAGGATGACGGCCATCTTTGATAAAAATTTCACGCTTAGCTGACAGCTGCGGCTTTACAAACTGCTCCTCTTCGCTTACCGTCGCAAAGCTTTGTAATACATCAAGCTCGCTCACAATTTTTGCAAGATGTTGAAGCTTTGGAATATAAGCCTTCACTTGCTCGCGAAGTTCGACAAACAAATCGTATTCCAGTTGCACAATTTTTTCTTCTGCACCTAAAATGAGCGCTTCCTTTTCTTTTAGCTCCTGCGTTACAAAGCGTTCGGCGTTTGCTAGCGTTTGCTTACGCTCATATCTTCCTTCTGGCAACGCTCCAAGATTTGCTTTGGTTACTTCAATGTAGTAACCAAAAATACGGTTATAGCCGATTTTTAACGACTTAATGCCAGTCAATTGCCGTTCACGTTGCTCAAGCTCAGCAATCCACGTTTTTCCATTTTTACTAACATAGCGATATTCATCAAGTGTTCTGTTATAGCCATCTTTTATAATATTTCCCTCTTTTATAGATAAAGAAGGGGTGTCCAAAATACTTTGTTCCAGTAGCTCAGCTAAGCTTTCACACGAATCTGCCTCAGAAATCAGTGCATCTGCGTATGGACTTTCCAACTGCTTCGTTAACTCTAAAATAGCGGGAATTTGCTGAACAGAACGTTTAAGTTGTAACAAATCCTTTGCATTGACGTTTCCATAGGCAACCCTTCCAGCCAATCTTTCTAAGTCATAGACATCACGAAGTTTCTCTTTTAGATCTTCTCTTATAAAATAATGCATCATGAATGTTTCAACCATGCCATGCCGCTCTTCAATTTGCATTGCATTCACAAGCGGTCTCTCCACCCATTGTTTCAGCATGCGACCACCCATTGCAGTTTTTGTTTTATCAAGTAGCCACAACAATGAGCCTGTTTTCTCTTTTGTACGAATGGTTTCTGTCAACTCTAGATTACGCTTAGAATGCACATCTATTTTCATAAATTGATTGCTGTAGTACATACGCACAGGTTGTAAATGATCTAGGGATCGTTTTTGTGTGCGCAACACATAACAAAACAGACGACCAACGGCCATCGTTAATTTCTCATCTTGTAAATGGGAAACAAGCCGGTGAAGTCCTTCCGGTATATCTGTTTCATCCTCATGAGAAATGGTAATCTTGAGTTGACTCGTTAATTTGTAAAGTTCATCTGTTGGAAATGTACTGCTAACAACTATCTCTCTTGCGCCAAGGGCATGTACTTCAAGTAATACATCCTCCATAGCTCCATTCAGCATCGTCACAGTGTTCTCGCCTGTTGACAAATCATTGCACGCAAGCACATAGCTTCCCTCAAACTCTGTTAGTGCTACAAGAAAATTGTTTTCTTTTTCATCAAGGTTGCGCCCTTCCATCATCGTACCTGGTGTAATTAACTGTACAACTTCACGTCGTACGACACCCTTAGCCGTTTTCGGATCCTCGACCTGTTCACAAAGAGCCACTTTATAGCCCTTTTCTACAAGCTGTTCAATATAACCTTTGGCCGCATGGTGAGGTACACCGCACATTGGAATGCGCTCACTTCCACCCGCATCACGGCTCGTTAGTGTAATCTCCAATTCATGTGCTGCTTTAACAGCATCATTAAAAAACATTTCATAAAAATCACCTAATCTGAAAAACAAAAAAGCGTCTTGATAGTTTTCTTTTATCTTTAAGTATTGCTGCATCATCGGGGTATATGTCATGGTCGTCCTCCAACACGTAAATATCTCATAATACTCCATTATAACATGATAGAATTTTTACGCAGTACATTTACCCTTTAAAAGAAAAAACAGATTTTGGGTATATCCTACAAAAACATTCTTTTTTACACGAGAGCAAAATCGATGCCGATCAGGCTAGAAGCATAACAAAAAAGCTAGGAAGAAATTCTTCCTAGCGATTCTTACTCTTCTTCTGCATCTAAAATAAAGTTTGGATCTAAGTCTTCAAACTCTTCATCATCTACTTCGCAGTATGCGTCATCATCGTCACGGCAGCCTTCTGGATTCACTCGAACACACACTTTGGTTTCGCCGATTACTTCTACCAGAAACTCTCGCTCCACTGTCACAATAATTTTGTTACCATTTGGAGAAATGATAGCCTCTAAACAATTTGGATGCTGGATAACGCGAGCAATGATTTCATAATCATCACCGGTAAAGTTTTTGTCGCGATAACGAATCTTCACTTCTTCTTTGTAATGTACGCGTTCTGTTACAACTTCTGTTTTTGTGTTGTCATCATAGGAATACCATGTGTTAATATCATAATATCCATCAATCTCTACATACTTGCCGCATTTTTTTGCTTCATACGCATGGTTGATGACCCAACACCCGAGAATACTTGTCGGTGTGTGATTTGGATCGACAGTATGGGTTGACTTCATATATTGACGGCCTTTACCCACAACCGCTTTCGTAATAATCTCTCTATATTCGGACATTCCTAACCCTCCTCAATCAATATTCAATTCATCATATGCGAGACAATCGCGGAATGTGCCATCGCCTATGAAAAAAAGCCTACAGATGATTGCGTGCATAGAATCTGCATAGTCCATTTTATGCACGAAAATTCGGATATGTGCTTGTCCATAAAGAAAAAGATGCCCAAACAGGCATCTTTTTTATAAAGAGATGTATATTGCTGAAGTTTAAGCCTTGTGCCTAAGCGGTCAATTCCGCTTTTCTTACATACAAGTGCCGCAAGCGCCTTTGCTTGCGATTTCCGCACCTGTTTCCCCTTTTAATACATTGCCGCCTGTAGAGATGAGAATATCATCCGTTACGGTGTTGGAGATTGTACTTGCTACCAACTGCAACAAATCGTTAACATATGTTTGTGAAGATTGAAATTCTTGTACAACTGGAATAGCTTCCAGTTCAGCTTGTAATGCGTCAATTTGAGCTTCTACCTTTTTCAAGGCTTCTACTTTACCGTAATGCTGCAGATTAACTGCATGTTTTTGCAATGCTTTAATTTTATCAATACGCGTTCGCACATTTTCATTTTTATGAATTTGTGCTTCTGCACGCTTGAATACATCCACTTCTTCTGTATTAGCAATCATTTTTGCTAATTCCTTTGCTCGCATTACAATTTCCTCTTTTGTGTACGTCACTTCACTTCACCTCAATTTGTTCTTCTACCATTACCCCATTTAATGACCATGTTTTAGCTTCTGTAACTTTAACCAAGACAATTTGGCCGATTGCCGATTTTGGCCCTTTAAAGTTTACAAGCTTATTTTTACGCGTATACCCAGCCAATACATCCGGATTGTTTTTACTTTCGCCTTCCACCAGTACTTCCACAATTTGATCTTGATAAGCCAAGTTTTTCTTTGCAGAAATTTCATTGACGACGGCATTTAAGCGTTGTAAACGATCTTTCTTCACTTCCATCGGTACATTGTCCTGCATTTTTGCCGCCGGTGTACCTTCACGAGGTGAATAGATAAATGTATAGGCGCTGTCAAACTCCACTTCGCGATACAGAGAAAGTGTCTCTTCAAATTGCTCTTCCGTTTCGTTAGGGAATCCGACAATGATATCTGTTGTAAATGAAGCATTTGGAATAGCAGCCTTCATTTTACGAACAAGCTCTAAATACTGCTCACGTGTATATTTGCGAGCCATAATCTTTAATACATCCGTACTACCAGATTGAACCGGTAAATGAATATGTTCAACAAGGTTGCCACCCTTTGCCAGTACTTCAATTAAATGATCATCAAAGTCACGTGGATGACTTGTTGTAAAACGGATACGTGGAATATCAATTTTACGCAGCTCATCCATTAAATCACCTAAACCGTACTTCATATCTTCAAAGTCTTTACCATAGGCATTTACGTTCTGGCCAAGAAGTGTAATTTCTTTATAGCCCTGTGCTGCCAATTGGCGTACCTCTTGAATAATATCTTCTGGGCGACGGCTTCTTTCTTTACCGCGTGTATAAGGAACAATGCAATACGTACAGAATTTATCGCAGCCATACATGATATTTACCCAAGCTTTAATATCACCTCGACGTACACGTGGAAGGTTTTCAATAACGTCACCTTCCTTTGACCATACTTCAACAACCATTTCTTTAGAGAACATAGCTTCTTTTAAAATAAATGGCAAACGATGAATGTTATGCGTACCAAAGATCATATCCATATGCGGATGAGTTTTCATGATTTTGTTCACGACAGATTCTTCCTGTGACATACATCCGCAAATTCCCAAAAGTACGTCAGGATTTCGACGCTTTAAGGCTTTTAAGTGCCCAATCTCACCGAACACCTTATTTTCTGCGTTTTCACGTATTGCACATGTATTCAGTAGAATAACTGTAGCGTCTTCAACTGTATTTGTCGGTTCAAAGCCCATTGCGCTTAAAATCCCCGCCATGACTTCCGTATCATGCTCATTCATCTGACAACCATATGTGCGAATGAAGAACTTACGACCGTTTCCAATAGTAAGCATATCCTCAGGAATCTCAAAATCACGCTGAATACTTATCTCTTCTTTGCCGCGTTTTTTTGCGTCCTTTAAAGAAGGTGGCTGATACGTTCTATCAAAGTATTGACTATAATCCTTTTCGGACTTTTTTTCAGATGAAAGTATTTTTTGACTTTCTAGTCTTTGTTGTTCGTTCATAACTCTATCTCCTTTCAGGTAGCTATCAGTCTAAACAGCGCGCACACTTTTAAACATGCATCATATATAAATCACTATGTCCGATATACGTATTTGTACAACGGTTATATAAACACCGAAATATGCTGAAATGGCTTGCACAAAAGCATAAAACCTTTATCTTCGGTTTATATATTAGACCTATATAGTATAAAGTGTTTAGACCTATTAAACAATATAAGAGATTTAGATTTTATGAACGTATACTCTCATTAGCTATAGACTTTTTTTTTCAACTTCATGCGCAGTTGCATAAGCATATCAGCTGTCATTTTATCAAGGTCATACTGCGCTTTAAAGCCCCACTCTTCTGCTGCTGCCGTGCAATCAATCGAGTTTGGCCAGCTATCTGCTATACCTTGTCGAATTGGGTCAACTGCGTAGGAGATTGTGAAATCAGGAATATGTTTACGAATAGATGCCGCGATTTGTTCCGGCTCAAAGCTCATTGCCGTAATATTAAAAGCATTGCGATGCTTCAGTTTGGCAGGATCTGCTTCCATTAACTGTACAATAGCCTGAAGTGCATCCGGCATATACATCATATCCATGTGCGTGCCTGGCGCAATATACGATGTATATGAACCCTCTTCAATCGCTTTATAGTAAATTTCCACCGCATAATCTGTTGTGCCGCCGCCCGGTGGTGCCACGTAGGAGATGAGACCTGGAAAGCGCACACCGCGCGTATCTACACCAAACTTATGATAGTAATAATCACAAAGCAATTCACCTGCCACCTTGTTTACACCATACATTGTTGTTGGTCTTTGAATTGTATCCTGCGGTGTATTGTCTTTTGGTGTAGAAGGACCAAACGCGCCAATAGAGCTTGGCGTAAAGAATTTACAATTCAACTCTTTCGCAGCCTCAAGTGCATTTACCAATCCGCCCATATTCAAATTCCATGCGAACACAGGGTTTTTTTCTGCAGTTGCAGAAAGTAAAGCCGCCAAATGAATAATCGTATCTACTTGATGCTCTTTTGCTACATTATATAAGCGTTCACCATCGGTTACATCAATCAATTCAAACGGACCTGATGTTACAGCTGGGTTGTCAGTCGCACGAATATCCGAAGCAATTACTTGCTCTGCTCCGTATAAATTACGAAGCATCATGACAAGTTCAGAACCAATTTGTCCTAAAGAACCTGTGACCAATATTTTTTTCATGTTTGCTCACTCCTATTGCATACTCATGATGTATTAGATGATACCCATTTCCTTGCCAACTTTTTCGTAAATACGGATTGCTTCATCTAGCATTTCCTTTGTATGTGCAGCTGTAGGCATATTACGTACACGCCCCATACCTTTTGCAACAGTTGGAAACACAATCGCTTTTGCATATACGCCCTCTTCGTTTAAACGTTTGCTAAATTGCTGTGTTAGGACCTCGTCGCCAATAATACATGGCGTAATTGGGGTTTCACTATCGCCAATATTGAAGCCAAGCTGTTTTAATCCTTGTTTTAAGTAGCGACCATTTTCCCATAAGCGATCGTGAAGCTCTGTGCTTTCTGTGATAATAGATAACGATTCAATACAAGCTGCCACATCCGCAGGTGTTAACGAAGTAGAGAATAGGAATGGGCGAGAGCGAACCTTTAACCAATCGATGAGATTTTGTTTTCCTGCCACATATCCGCCGACAACACCGATTGCTTTTGACAATGTACCGATTTGGAAATCTACCTTATCAGACAATCCGAAATGTTTTACTGTACCTGCGCCTTTCCCAAGAACCCCAGAACCATGCGCATCATCTACATACGTGATTAAATCAAACTCTTCTGCAATTTCTACAATTTCAGGTAGCTTTGCGATATCACCATCCATGGAGAACACACCATCTGTAATCACCATAACTTTTCCGTATTGACCTTGCGTTGCTTCTTTTGCTTTTTGACGTAAATCTTCCATGTCAGAGTGTTTATAGACAATGATTTTAGCTCTCGATAAACGACAACCATCAATAATGGATGCATGATTTAGTTCATCAGACAAAATCGCATCATTTTTATCCATAATGGCTGAGATAGCCGCCATATTACAGTTAAATCCAGACTGATATGCAACAGCCGCTTCCGTATGCTTAAATGCCGCAATTGCTTCTTCAAGCTTAACGTGCACATCAAGCGTACCATTAATCGTACGAACAGCTCCGGCACCCACACCGTATGTTTCAATTGCTTTTGTTGCCGCTTCTTTTAAGCGCTTATCTGTAGCTAAACCAAGATAGTTATTGGAAGACAGATTAATGTATTCCTTGCCACCAATTGTAATAATTGGGCCATTTGGACTTTCCAGCGGGTCGATGACATTATACATGCCTTTATCTTTTAATTCCGCTAAATTTTCTGTTAAAAATGATTCCAATGCTTTACTCGACATATCGTTAAGCCCCTCCTCATGCCGGCGTCTACAGCAACCACACTAACCACGAAAGCGCTTTCTCTATTAAACTCGTATCGCAAACGGGTTGAGATCTACTTTTCTGCATATACAATCTCTTCTTATGTTATCGCTTTCAGTGCCGGTAAATCATTATACTTTTTTCACGTATTAGCTTAACATATTTTTCAGGAAAAAGGATAAAAAACATTTGAATTACACACAAACATACTTTCGTTTCTAAATAACCCCATTTTATCTAAACTATTGGTTGATTGGAGTGGAAAGCAACAGAAAACTTTAGCACAGACCACAAAAAAGATGTCCTAACATCGAGGACATCTTCTTTTTCTCTTTTTATGAGCTATTGCATACTATGCAAGTATATAATTAATGACTTACTAATATTTGATTGGCAAAGGCGATAGTTTCAGCTGTAGGTGGTTGTATATCCTTTAAAGGATACTTATGACCTAATGCTTCCCATTTATATACACCAAGCTGGTGATATGGCAACACTTCTACTTTTTCTACATTTTGAAGTGTATCAATAAATGCTCGCAAGTTACGTAAATCTTCTTCTCCATCTGTAAGACCAGGTACAAGAACATGACGAATCCAAACGGGCTTTTTCTTGTTGGATAGATAACGAGCAAATTGTAAAATATGTTCATTTGGCTTACCAGTTAATTTACGATGACGCTTAGAATCGATGTGCTTTATATCCAAAAGTACTAAATCTGTATATTCCATCAGCTTACCTAATTTCTCCTGAAATACAGGATCTGCCGTATAACACCCTCCAGACGAGTCGAGTGCTGTGTGTACACCAATTTTTTTACATTCCCTAAATATAGCAATCAAAAAATCAAGTTGTAAAAGGGGCTCCCCTCCGCTTACGGTAATACCGCCTCCGGATGCTTCCATAAAGGGAATGTAAGACCTCATGTCGGTCACAATTTCCTCTACCGTCATTTCTTTTCCTTTGTTGATTTCCCATGTATCAGCATTGTGACAATACTGACATCGTAACAAGCAGCCTTGTGTAAACACGATATAGCGGATTCCAGGTCCGTCCACTGTTCCGCATGATTCTATGGAATGAATACGTCCTTTCATTGCGGTTCCCCCTTACAAACGATCCACCTGTACACAGAGAGATCGCTTTATCTTATGATTACATATTGGCATGCATGGTGCGGTTAATTACATCGATTTGCTGTTCACGAGTTAATTTGATGAAGTTTACCGCATAGCCTGACACCCGAATCGTTAACTGTGGGTACTGTTCTGGATGCTCCATGGCATCCATCAGTGTATCGCGGTTGAACACATTTATATTTAAATGATGTCCTTGTTTGATGGCATAACCATCCAGTAAAGCAACTAAATTTTTGACTTGTGTTTCTTCTTCTTTTCCAAGTGCCTTTGGAATGATGGAAAACGTATTTGAAATTCCATCTTGTGCATACTCATACGGTAGCTTCGCAACAGAAAGCATAGATGCCAACGCTCCTTTTGTATCGCGACCATGCATCGGGTTTGCGCCCGGTGCGAACGGTTCACCTGCACGTCTTCCATCCGGTGTATTTCCTGTTTTCTTTCCATATACCACGTTAGATGTAATTGTCAAAATGGACATCGTATGCACAGAATTGCGATACGTTTTATGCTTGCGCAGTTTTTTCATAAAACGTTCTACCAACTCGACTGCGATTGCATCTACTTGATCATCATTATTTCCGTATTTTGGGAAATCACCTTCGATTTCAAAGTCCACTGCGATGCCGTTTTCATCACGAATCGGTTTCACTTTTGCGTATTTAATTGCGCTCAAAGAATCGGCAACTACAGAAAGCCCCGCTATACCAGTGGCCATTGTACGAACGATTTCCGTATCATGAAGTGCCATTTCGATACGCTCATAGCTATATTTGTCATGCATATAATGAATCACATTCAACGTGTTAATATATAGCTCTGCAAGCCACTCCATTGTCATATCAAACTTACGCATGACTTCGTTATAATCTAGTACTTCTGCGGTAATCGGTGCGAATTCCGGTCCTACCTGCGCTTTTGATTTTTCATCTTTGCCACCGTTAATTGCGTACAAGAGCGCCTTAGCTAAATTCGCACGTGCACCGAAGAACTGCATTTGCTTGCCAATTTTCATCGCCGAGACACAGCATGCGATGCCATAATCGTCGCCATATTCCGGACGCATAATTTCATCGTTTTCATATTGAATTGCAGATGTTTTGATGGACATTTTTGCACAATACTTCTTAAACCCTTCTGGGAGCTGCGGCGACCAAAGAACTGTCAAGTTCGGTTCTGGAGCCGGCCCTAAGTTGTCGAGTGTATGAAGGAAACGAAACGAATTTTTTGTTACTAATGGCCGTCCGTCCAAAGCAATACCACCAATAGATTCCGTCACCCACGTTGGGTCACCGGAGAACAATTCATTATAATCAGGTGTTCTTGCAAATTTTACAAGGCGAAGCTTCATCACAAAATGATCGACTAGTTCTTGTGCTTCTTCTTCTGTCAACACACCCTCCTCAATATCGCGTTCCATGTATATATCTAAGAAAGTGGAAGTTCGTCCCAAACTCATGGCTGCGCCATTTTGTTCTTTAATTGCTGCAAGATATCCAAAGTATAACCATTGAAATGCTTCTTTAGCATTTGTTGCCGGTTGCGAAATGTCAAAACCATGCGCAGACGCCATTTTCTGCAATTCAATTAAGGAACGAATTTGTTCGGATAATTCTTCACGAAGACGTATTACGTCTTCACTCATCGTTTTACTTGTTAGCTGTAAATCCTTTTTCTTCTCTTCGATAAGACGATCTACTCCATATAATGCCACGCGGCGATAATCACCAATAATACGACCACGTCCATAAGCATCTGGAAGACCTGTAATAACACCGGACTTACGAGCCGCTTTCATCTCATCATTATAAGCATCAAATACACCCTGATTATGTGTTTTGCGATATTCACTAAAAATATGACTGATTTCTGTATCTACGTTGAAACCGTAAGACTCACAAGCTTGTTCAGCCATACGAATGCCTCCAAATGGCTGCAGAGAACGTTTAAATGGTTTGTCTGTTTGAAAACCGACTACTTTTTCTAAATCTTTATTCAAATATCCTGGTCCATGAGAAGTAATTGTAGAAACAATTTTTGTATCCATATCCAACACGCCACCGTTTTCCCGCTCTTGCTTGGTCAATTCCATTACTTGTTTCCAAAGTTCGTTTGTTGCTTTGGTTGCGCCGGCCAAAAATGAATCATCGCCGCTGTAAACGGTGATATTATTTAATATAAAATCTCGTACATCAATTTCATTTCTCCACTTTTCGCCTTTGAAACCTTTCCATGCAGATGCTGCCTTTTCCAGAACTTTCGTCATAATGAAATCCCCCCATTTATTAATACAGGATGTGATAATTTTGTATAACAGGTTCTGGTATAAGAATAACATTGTTTTGACTTTGGTTAAGGCTGTAAATGTTAAAACTTTGTGAAACAATGAACAAACTTGAATGTGCATGATGTAAAATTTCTTCATATATTCCACTACTGTACGCAAGAAAAGGTTACTATTGCAAGCAACCACGCGGATTCAGCGTTTAACGAAGGTATTCTCTATAAGATTTATATTATATACAATAACCATAGAAAAACATTCATACAACTCGCAACAAGCAGAAATGAAAAAGCCCTTTCACATGGAAAGGACTTCTTCTGTTACATAAATTCTGCCATCAATTCATCAAACATGCTTTGATCCATTTTCAAATCAGCATGTACAAGCGGCTTGTCACTGTAGCCTTTAATCAGCTCCTGATAGGAAGGCTGTTGTTTATTTTGATAAATTAAGCCTGTTACAAGGCTATTATTTTCAATTAATGTTTGCATAGCCTGCATACGATTAGATGGATCATATCCTTCTACTTCACTAAGCTTCTTCAGGTTTTCTTTAAACCAGTCATACGTATTCACTTTATTGTACGTTACACATGGACTAAACACATTGATAAGAGAAAAACCTTTATGCTTAATGCCCTCTTCAATCAATTGTGTAAGCTCTTTAAGGTCGCTTGAAAAGCTTTGTGCAACAAATGTCGCACCAGCTGTCAATGCCATTTCCATGACAGACAATGCCGGTTCAACCGATCCTTGTGGCGTACTCTTTGTTTTAAAACCCACTTCACTTCGCGGTGACGTTTGTCCTTTTGTTAACCCGTAAATTTGGTTATCCATTACAATGTATGTAATGTCAATATTGCGTCGAATTGCATGAATGGTATGTCCCATACCAATCGCAAATCCGTCTCCGTCACCACCTGATGCAATAACTGTCAAATCGCGATTTGCCATTTTTACACCTTGTGCAATTGGCAATGCGCGGCCATGAATTCCATGGAAGCCATATGTGTTAATATAGCCGGAGATACGTCCAGAACAGCCGATTCCTGATACAACCGCCATTCCTTCCGGCTCTAAACCAACATTCGCAGCGGCACGCTGAATTGCAGCTTGTACGGAGAAATCACCGCAACCCGGGCACCAGTTCGGCTTCACATTATTTCGGAAATCCTTAAACGTTGCCATTTAATACAACTCCTTTTTTGCATTCGTTGTAAACTTCTTTTGGTAAAAACGGGTTGCCATCATATTTCAACAGGCTGGAAATTTTTTCACCGTAGCCCACGTTCATTTTCATAATGTTAGCTAATTGTCCCGTTGCATTATTTTCTACCACTACAACGCGCTTTGCTTCCCTCACGAGCGGCTGCAGTACAGCTGTCGGGAATGGATGAAGCAAACGAACATGTGCATGATTCACCTTCAAACCATCTTTTTCTAGACGAATCATCGCTTCTTCAATCGCTCCTCTTGTTGAGTTAAAGCCGACAAGAAGCACATCTGGATTTTCATGCTTTGCAGCAATATGAACAGGTATATTAAACTTCATTCCTTCGATCTTGCGCATACGTTTATCCATTTGCGCAATTCGATTTTCAGGTGATTCAGACGGCTTTCCTGTTTCTGCGTGCTCTACACCAGTTACGTGATGAATACCATTTTTTACGCCAGGTACAACACGAGGGGAAACACCATCATCTGTTACTGCATAACGCTGGAAATACTCCTTATTTTCAATAGGCGGTTGCTCATCCAACAAGAGTTTACCGCGACGAACTTCCACTTTACTAAAGTCCAGCGGTGGCACTGTTTGCTTTCCAAGTGAAAGCTGTAAGTCTGTCATTACAATAACAGGGACTTGATATTCCTCAGCAATGTTAAACGCCTCAATTGTATCATAAAAAGCTTCTTCGACCGTACTTGGCGCCATAACAACCTTAGGAATCTCACCATGTGTACCGTATATCATAGCCATTAAATCTGATTGTTCTTGCTTTGTAGGAAGTCCCGTACTTGGGCCCCCACGTTGTGTATCGACAATGACAAGCGGTGTTTCTGTGATACCTGATAAACCGATTGCTTCCATCATAAGGGACAAACCAGGTCCAGCTGATGCAGTCAAGGAACGCACGCCTCCGTAGTTAGCGCCAATTGCCATTGTACACGCAGCAATTTCATCTTCCGTTTGAATAACAGTACCGCCCACCTTTGGCAACTTTTTAATCAAATATTCCATGATTTCCGATGCTGGTGTAATAGGATAAGCCGCCATAAAACGAGCACCGCCTGCTACCGCACCAAAAGCAATCGCATCGTTACCAATCATAAATAAGCGTTTTTGGCCACTTGCTGGTTCAAGCTGCATCATATTTACTTGCGGACCAAGTAAATCTTTCATGTGTTGTGAACCGCGGCGAATTGCCTCCATGTTCTTTTCTACAATTTGTTTCCCTTTTCTTCCAAATATCTCTTCAACAACTTCTAAATAGACTGATTCATCTAGTCCGAGTACTGCACAAGACGCACCTACAGCCACCATGTTTTTCATTAAAGATGTGCCAAGTTCTGTTGCAATTTCTGTAAATGGCACCGCATATAGTTGCACGCTTGTGCTAGCCGGGATTGTTGGAGAGAATTTTGCATCCGCAATTACAATACCGCCATCTCGAAGCTCATGGAAGTTTAAGTCAATTGTTTCCTGATCAAACGCAACAAGAATATCCAAGTCATCGGATACAGAACGAACTTCAGTTGTGCTGACACGAATTTTATTATTAGTGTGTCCGCCTTTAATACGGGAAGAAAAGTGGCGATAGCCATACAGGTAATATCCAAGCCTATTTAAAGCCATGCAGAAAATTTCGCCGGTACTTTCAATCCCTTCACCTTGTTGCCCTCCAACTTTCCAAGAAAGTTGATTCATCATTTACTACACCCCTTTGGCCTCATACATTATAGTGCATTTTTTTACACTATCATTTTATCATCTTCTATCCTAGGAAACTACAAACTCTGGTCGTACATTTCAAAAATTTATATAAGACGTGAAATTCTTGTATAAAAACCCTTCTACTTGACGCACTGAATAATGTTTCTGCAGTGCATTGATTAAGTTTGGATAATCTGTATATGAAGAAAGTCCCTGTACCGTCTCTGTGATGCCATCAAAATCAGATCCAAAACCAAGCTGCTTCTCTCCACCAAGCATACAAATATGTTCTATATGCTTCAGAATATGAGCAATACGAGCTGGTCCTTCCGTTATAAACGAAGGTACAAAGGTAATACCTATCACACCATCTTTTTGTAGCAATGCGCGGATTTGCTCGTCAGTAAGGTTACGTGGATGGTCGCATAAAGAGCGGCAATTGGAATGAGATGCAATTGGATGCGCTGCATGCTCCATCACATCCCAAAAGCCCTTTATAGATAAATGAGACACATCTGTCCATAAACCATGCACATTAAGACGCTCTACAACCTCGAGACCAAATGAACTTAAACCGGCACCGCGCGGTTCTAAAACACCGTCGGCAACCGCATTGCTGTAATTCCAAGTTAACCCCACAGAGCGTACACCTAAGCGATATAGTGTTTCAAGCTTCACCAGGCTTTGATCAATAGCATCGCAGCCTTCTAATGTAAGCAATGCACCTACTTCTCCATCCTTCAAATTGTCTATATCTTCCCTCGATAACAGAACTTTCATATGAGGATGCTTTTCTATTATCTCTTTGTAAAATATATCGACCATTTCTAGTGCAACCAGGAAACGTTGCTCCTGCGGCACATTCTCTGGCACATATATAGCGAAACACTGAATTTTGGCATTGCTGCGCAATAAATTTTCCATCGTAATATGAAGGTGCGGATCATTTGTAAACTGCCTCTTTCGATCAGACCATAATTGCCAAAGCACGTCACAATGTGCATCAAAAATCTTCATACAATCACCCTTCAAACAAAAATAACCTGTTTGCAACGCAAACAGGTTTAACTTCAACGAGGCTCTACAATCAGTTTAATTGCTGTTCGCTCTTCTCCATCAATCGTTATATCTGTAAACGCCGGTACGCAAATTAAATCCAAGCCACTTGGTGCCACAAATCCTCTTGCAATCGCAACTGCCTTAACAGCTTGGTTTAACGCACCTGCTCCAATCGCTTGGATTTCCGCGGTACCTCGCTCACGGATGACTCCTGCAAGTGCGCCTGCTACAGAGTTAGGGACAGACGTTGCTTTAACTTTTAATATTTCCATTGCTTGTTTCCTCCTCGTTTCATTGAATGAGCGATTAAATTCACTCTACATATATTCACGAGGGAAAGCATGTATTCCTTCTTTAAATTTCTTAATTTTCATAAAAATTTAAATATATAGTCAAATTGCAGAAGTACTTTATTCAAAGATAGATTGATCATCATTGATTAAAATTTGTTCCACTTTATGTGCTTTGCCAGTAGCAGGATTTACGTCAATATATACGGCACTTAGCTGCTTGCGCCCTTCCGTTACTTCAAATCGCACAGGCAAGCCAGTTAAGAACTTTTTAAGAACAGCATCACGACTCATCCCTAAAATTCCATCGTACGGACCAGTCATACCAACATCCGTTATGTAAGCTGTCCCGTTAGGCAAAATACGCTTATCTGCAGTAGGAACATGTGTATGCGTGCCAACAACAGCAGTGACTCTTCCATCTACGTACCATCCAAGCGCCTGTTTTTCACTTGTTGCTTCTGCATGAAAGTCTATAAAAATTATATTGGTACGCTTTTTGGCTTCTTCTATGTACGCATCTGCTTGCTTAAAAGGACATTCTAGCGGGGGCAAAAATGTGCGTCCTTGTAAATTAATAATCGCTACTTCTGTTCCGTTACAATTTACAAAAATCATTCCTGTTCCTGGTGCACCTTCAGGAAAATTACCAGGACGAACCAAATATTTAGCACCATCAATAAAGGAAAATAAATCTTTATTATCCCATGCATGATTGCCAAGCGTAACAGCTTGTGCACCTACCTCTAAAAAACGGCGATAAATTTTCTCAGTAATTCCCCTGCCTGCCGCTGCATTTTCTCCATTAATGATGGTAAGCGTTGGACCGTATTTTTTCTTTAATTTTGGCACATATTCATCAATCATTTCCCTTCCAGGTGCTCCGACAACATCTCCAATAAATAAAATTCGCATCGCTCTTGCTTCCTTTCTAATTACTACATTCTCATAGAAATCCCAAATGGGTAATTATTTAATTTTTTCATCAAACATGTAGTAAGCAAGCCATTGACAACTTAGTTTCTTCACGTTCTTGCATAGTATCTATCAATGTATGATAAAAAAATAAAGTGGTCAGAGACCACTTTATTTTGCATATTCAACAGCACGTGTTTCTCGAATAACCGTAACTTTGATATGTCCTGGGTAATCTAGCTCACTTTCAATACGTTTGCGAATATCTCTCGCTAAACGATGTGCTTCTAAATCATCAATTGCATCAGGTTTAACCAAAATGCGAACTTCACGACCTGCTTGAATTGCAAATGATTTCTCTACGCCCTCATAGGACTCAGAAATTTCCTCAAGTTTTTCTAAGCGGCGAATGTAGTTTTCCAACGTTTCACTTCTTGCTCCCGGTCTTGCTGCCGACAACGCATCCGCAGCAGCAACAAGCACAGAAATAATAGACGTTGGATCTGTATCACCATGGTGGGACGCAATTGCATTAATAACCACAGGATGCTCTTTGTATTTCGTAGCAAGTTCCACACCGATTTCCACGTGACTGCCCTCAACTTCATGATCAATTGCTTTTCCAATATCATGCAACAATCCTGCTCGGCGCGCTAGTTTTTCATCTTCGCCAAGTTCAGCAGCCATTAAGCCTGCCAAATAGGATACTTCCATTGAGTGTTTTAATACATTTTGACCATAACTTGTACGGAACTTTAAACGACCCAAAATTTTGATGAGATCTGGATGTAAGCCATGAACACCGACTTCAAATGTAGTCTGTTCACCAACTTCCCTGATATACTCGTCCACTTCACGTCTGGATTTTTCAACCATCTCTTCAATACGAGCCGGATGAATACGTCCATCTTGTACAAGTTTATCTAATGCAATACGAGCTGTTTCACGACGAATTGGATCAAACCCTGACAAAATAACTGCTTCCGGTGTATCATCAATAATTAAATCAATACCAGTTAATGTTTCTAATGTTCGAATGTTTCGACCTTCTCGACCTATAATTCGGCCTTTCATCTCGTCGTTTGGAAGATTTACAACTGAGACAGTCGTTTCTGCAACATGATCAGCTGCACAGCGCTGAATTGCTAGAGATAAAATTTCCTTCGCCTTTTTATCAGCCTCTTCTTTCGCACGAACTTCGCTCTCTTTAATCATCATCGCGATCTCATGTGAAAGTTCGCCCTCCATTTTGGAAAGGATGATAGATTTTGCTTCTTCACGTGTCAAGCCTGAAACACGTTCTAGCTCGTCCTGTTGTTTTTGAACCAGTTCTCCTACTTTGCTTTCCAACTCTTCAATCTGCTGTTGTTTTAAAACAAGAGAATCTTCTTTTTTCTCCAGCGCGTATTCACGCTTTTCCAAAGATTCGTTCTTACGATCAAGATTCTCCTCTTTTTGCATTAAACGATTTTCTTGTTTCTGTAACTCACTTCTTCGATCACGAACTTCTGATTCTGCTTCTGTACGAAGTGTATGAATTTCGTCCTTAGCCTCAAGCAATGCTTCCTTTTTTAATGCTTCCGCCTGGCGCTTCGCATCTTCAAGAATTTGATTAGCAGCATAGGTAGCACCGTTAATCTTTGCTTCGGCAATGGATTTTCGAACAAAAAAGCCAACAACGGCACCGACGATCGTGGCAAGCAAAATGGAGATGATTGCAACAACTAAGTTCATAACTTTCACCTCCTCTTGCTATTAATAAGATAAGACTGTCGGCATGTGCATCTGAGATGCACACCACTGCCCCCCTCGTCCCTTTGAACTATGTGCATGGGACATGTTTACATTCGCTTTATTATTTACACAATTCTTCGAATCCGGAACAAAAAGCTCCCTTCGAATGTCATACGTTTTCAAACCGAAATATATGACACAATGGTAAAAAAAGAATATACATTCTCATTTTATAGGTCGATATTTCCATTGTCAAGAGCGGTATCTATTTGCTGAGTTGTAAGTAAGATAAGCGTTATCTTTTTTATTGACATAAAAAAACACCCGATTGGGTGTTTTTTATCTTATTCATCTAATAAAGTTGGCTCGTCTTCTTCAATAACAGTGCGAGGTCCGTCAGAATCAATTCCATAGTGAGCACGTACTTTTAAAGCAATATCATCTCTAACGTGTGGGTTTTCACGCAAAAAGATCTTTGCATTTTCTCGACCTTGACCAAGACGCTCGTCTTGATAGGAATACCAAGCACCGCTCTTTTGTACAATATCAAGTTCTGTTGCCATATCAAGAATTTCACCTTCTTTAGAAATTCCCTCTCCATACATGATATCGACTTCCGCTACACGGAATGGAGGTGCCACTTTATTTTTTACCACCTTAATTTTTGTTTTATTACCAACCATATCGTTACCTTGTTTTAACTGCTCGGCACGGCGCACTTCTAAACGTACTGTTGAATAGAACTTTAATGCACGGCCACCTGGTGTTGTCTCAGGGTTACCAAACATAACTCCTACTTTTTCACGAATCTGATTGATAAAGATAGCAATGGTTTTAGATTTATTAATTGCACCAGAAAGCTTGCGGAGGGCTTGTGACATAAGGCGTGCTTGCAAACCAACATGAGAATCTCCCATTTCTCCTTCAATTTCAGCTTTTGGAACAAGAGCTGCTACAGAATCAATAACAATAATATCTACCGCGCCGCTGCGTACCAACGCTTCTGCAATTTCCAACCCTTGCTCACCTGTATCAGGCTGTGATAACAATAAAGCATCTATATTTACACCGAGCTTTTGTGCATACACAGGATCAAGAGCGTGTTCTGCATCAATAAATGCAGCTTGGCCACCGCGTGCTTGTACTTCTGCAATCGCATGAAGAGCGACTGTAGTTTTACCAGAAGACTCAGGTCCATATGTTTCAATAATTCGTCCGCGTGGGTAACCACCTACACCTAAAGCAACATCCAATGCTAGAGACCCACTGGAAATTGTAGAAATCTGACGTTCAGATTGCTCTCCTAGCTTCATGATAGATCCTTTACCGAACTGCTTTTCTATTTGTTTTAACGCCATTTCTAGTGCTGCTTGGCGATCGCTCATTATATTTCCTCCTTTTGTTTTAACCTTATTTTTATTATAACCGCTTTTCCCTAAAAAGCCAACAAAAATCGAACACTTATTCGTATTTGGGTTTTTACTGTTCTATATCTCTACTTTAGCTATACATATAATTTAAAACTTTTATAATGAAAAAAGGAAGAGTTCAACACTCTTCCAGTCGTTTTAATAGATAGTATAAACCATATTTGACAGCTCTTTCTCTTACAAGGGTTCTATTACCCCCGAGCTTTAGTGAAAATGTTTCAGGTTGCTTTCCTTTAATTGCTACACCAATATGAACAGTCCCAGGCGTTTGATGTTCTAATGGTTCTGGTCCTGCGACACCTGTAAAGCTGATTCCCACATCACTTTGCAAAAGCGTAAGAACATTTGCAGCAAGTAAACCTGCGCATTGTGAACTTACTACTTGCATATTGGATGGAATACCAAGTAACTGTTCCTTTACAGATCTATCGTAGCATTGTATGCCGCCTTTAAAGCAAGAGGAAACACCTGGTACGTCTGTTATCTTAGCAGCAAACATACCACCAGTTAAACTTTCTGCACACGAAAGCGTATATCCTTTTACCTTTAGCAAATCAATAACCTTAGTATGCAGGGATTCATTATTATAACCGTAGAAAAAAGACCCTACTCTTTCTAAAATTTGTTCCTCAGTTTTATTCAGTAGCTCATGTGCTTCTATTTCAGTTGTAGCCTTAGCCGTCAATCGAAGCGTTACTTCCCCTTCAGCAGCAAGGGGGGCAATAGTGGGATTGGTTTGGGCATCAATAATATCTTGTAATACATCTTCTAGCTGTGATTCACCAATTCCAAAAAAACGTAATACACGTGAGTACAAATTCCCTCTAGAACCTAATCGCATTAGATATGGTTCTACGTATCGTTCATACATAGGAATCATTTCTTTCGGCGGTCCGGGTAACAGCACATATAATTTACCAGCTGTAGCCAATGCCATACCGGGCGCCATACCAAAATCATTTGGAAAGACAACCGCCCCTTCTAGTACAAGTGCTTGTTTTTTATTATTTTCTGTAAAGGTTCGCCCAGTTCTCGCGAAATAAGCAGTAATTGCATCCATAGCCTGCTTATCATATACCAGTTGGACTCCTGCAGCATTGGCGATAGTTTCTTTTGTTAAATCATCTTTTGTTGGCCCTAATCCCCCCGTAAAAATTAAAACATCCGCTCGTTGCTGTGCAACAGCAATAGCTGAAGAAAGGCGTTCAGCATTATCTCCTACAACAGTTTGGAAATAAACATTAACACCAATAGATGCTAATTTCTGCGAAAGAAACTTTGCATTTGTATTTAAGATTTGTCCCAATAATAATTCGGTGCCAACCGCAATAATTTCTGCGTGCACAACACATTCCCCCTATTTGGAATTAACAAAAACAGCGCGATTCTTCCAAAAATAATCCCATCCAGATATCACAGTAAAGACAACAGCGATCCACATGGATATAGTAGCTACAGAAAATGGCAGCCAATGAAAAGGCACATCATGTAATAGGTATGCGGATATAGCTACAATCTGGGTCCATGTTTTAATTTTACCGAGCATGTTAGCAGCCACGACTTCTCCTGTTCCTGCTAAGATTAAGCGTAACCCTGTAATAGCAAACTCACGACTTATAATAATAATGACCATCCACGAAGGAGCATGAAACGGCTCCGGCAATTCTACAAGTATAATAAGAGCAGCCGCCACCAGCAATTTATCGGCTAACGGATCTAAAAACTTTCCAAAATTGGTCACCAAATTATATTTTCGTGCATAATAGCCGTCTACCCAGTCTGTAGCTGATGCGAAAATGAAAATTAGCGCTCCAATAAGATGACTTAACGTTAAATCATTCGGACCTATGATACGATTTGACCATTCAAACGGCACTAACATAACAAGCATAAATAAAGGGATTAAAAAAATTCTTGATAGTGTTATTTTATTAGGTATATTCACGACTACTCCTCCATCGTTTCAAAAACAATTTCATTGAAAATAGTCATCGCATGCGATGACTATTGTGCAGATTGCGCTGTCCGCAAATTGTTAATCAGTAAAATTTGATGATAATATTTTGTAGGATCTTGCGGATACGAAACCGCCTGACCGTTAATTTTAATATCGGTATTCGGTGAACTTCCAACATTCAAACGCACCGTATCTTGTGCGGACAAATCTTGTTGCAATGTTTCTCCAGGTTGTAACGTTTTGCTTATAATCAGCTTTCCGGAACCATCTCTTATGTCGATGTATGCTCGTCCTTTAGCTGTTAACTCAACAATCATTGCCGTATTGTTGCGAAGTTCCATCGTAGCCGTTTTACCGGATGTTTGAATTACCTTTAGCTCTTGTACTGGCTGTTGAGGTGCAACAGGAGCTTCTTCCTTTTTTACTTCTTCTTTAGGCTCTTCCTTCTTATCTAGCGGTGAATTTTCCACTTTCTCTACCTGTGCTTTTGTTACCTCAGGTATGGCTGCACTTTCCTCTTTATTCGCTAAAGCTTGAAACACAAGCCAAACACCTACACATAACGCAAGGACAAGAAGAGTAATAAATACTTTTGGCATATAATCCATAAACTTATTTGAAGTGGCTGTAGAAACCGCCTCCCGCGACTTACGAACGCGTGACAATTGCGTTATATCGTGTGAAGCAGGGGGAGGCGGTAATTCACTTTTATGCTCTTCTAGCAACATTTCGGCATCCAGTCCAACAGCTTCTGCATATTGCTTAATAAACGCCCTTACATAAAATTCTCCTGGCAAGATATGGAACTTTCCTTCTTCTATACTGGTGAGATATCGCTTTTGAATCTTCGTAATCTCTTGTAATTCATCTAATGACAAACCCTTTGTTTGTCTGGCTTCCTGTAATTTTTGTCCTAGTTCCAATACAAACACCTCGATACTTCCTTAAAAATCGAACATGGAAAAATTATTCCTTGTATTTAGCTCAATATCATCTACCAAATCATATGTAATCTCTTCATCATCGTCGTTACGCAACTCAATAATGTAATCAAAATCGTCCAATGTATATTCAGACTGTGCTACAAAGATATCTGGATGCTCCACCACTTTTGTTGCCGGAATACGCATAATCTCTCGCACAAGCTGCCAATGTCTTTCGTTTGCTCGTTTTGTTGAGACAATGCCATCTAAAATAAAAATGTTGTTTTCGCTATATTCGTCCTGAATAAGTTGACTTCGAATCGTTTGCTTAATTAATGTAGAGGATACGAAAAGCCATCTTTTGTTTGCGCAAACGCTTGCTGCGACAATAGATTCCGTTTTGCCGACTCGCGGCATGCCACGTATACCAATTAATTTATGCCCCTCCTTTTTCATTAGCTCAGCCATAAAATCAACCAGCAATCCTAATTCATCACGAACAAATCGAAACGTTTTCTTATCATCAGCATCTCTTTGTATATATCTACCATGTCGAACAGCCAACCGATCCCTAAGTTTCGGCTCGCGGTACTTCGTTACCGTTATATTATCCATCGTATTCAGAATTGATTCAAGACGCGCAATTTGCTCACGGTTTTCTCCTCGAAGCAATAAACCCCGTCTAGAGTTGTCTACACCATTAATTGTTACAATATTAATGCCAAGCATCCCGATTAGCGAAGAGATATCGCCAAGCAAGCCGGGTCGATTCTTATGTATCTCATACTCAAAGTACCATTCGATCATCTCAAACACTCCCCTTGCCTACTAACTATCTACTATCTTATATGATTTTTCCTGAATAGAAAAGTGAAATTACAAATCCAATATTCCAAATACAAAGCATTATCAATGTAAGCCTTATCAATTTTGTGCCCAAAACAAAGAAAAGAGGAGGCTTCCCCCCTCTTCTAACGTTGATGCTGCACAAGCTTAATCATTAGATTCGCAATAGTATGCTGCTCTTGCTCATCCGCCACTTTCCAAAGTTCGGCCAACACGCGTTCTTCATCGTTGCGCGGCTCTACTTCATTTGCTAAATAGTCACCAATTCGATAAGCCATCTCAGACACATAATTATGATCTAATCCTTTACCTTCAGCTTGGTCTAAACGCTCACCCAAAAACGATTTCCATTGGTCAAAATTATCTAATACAGACACATGTAACACCTCACCTTTCAAATAGATTCAATACTACTATGCACCTTTCTCCTTGTTATTATGTATTAATACCATCCACCATTTACTGCGACAATCTGCCCTGTGATATAAGAAGCCTTAGGGGACAATAAAAATGAAACCACATTTGCTACCTCTTCTGCTTGTCCTAGACGGCCCATTGGTATTTCCTCAGCAATGTCATTTTTTTCATCCTCAGAAAATATATGGAGCATTTCAGTTTCTATAGCACCGGGAGCAACTGCATTTACTCGTATCCCGCTGAGCGCAACCTCTTTGGCCAGCGCTTTTACAAATGTATTTTGTGCTCCTTTGACAGTGGAATACAGTACTTCACAAGAAGCTCCTATCTGCCCCCAAATGGAAGAGATAACAATAATTTGCCCTTGTTTTTTAGAAATCATATCAGGTAATAAACTTGTCACCAACTGATATAAACTGGTAACCTGCATGCGCACCATCGCATCTAATTCATTGTTTGAAATATCTTGAACCAATCCAAACACGCTTTTACCAGCCGCGTATATGATAGCATCTAATGGATGCTGCAATTGCAACTGTATTTGCTTTGCCCCTTCTGAATGAGATAAATCCCCGTGAATTAAGATATGTCCCTGCCCCAGCTCTTGTAAGAGTCTCTCCGCTTTTTCCTTTCCCGTATGGTAATGTAAATATAATTGATACCCTTCAGCAGCTAGCTGTCTGGCAACCGCCCCTCCAATTCCTCCACTTGCTCCTGTAATAAGTGCGTACTTCATATCTGCCTCCTTACATGTAAAAAGCATCCGTAATGGATGCTTATGCCTTCGGTACAACCTGACAAACACTCAACCTTTTTTCATCAATAAATTCCTCAGCAGCTTGCTTCAAATCCACGCTTGAAATTTCCTCCAAAACAGCTAGCGCATCAAATAAACTTGATTCGTTGAATGCATAGCGTGTAAATTGGTTTGCAATATATTCTGGGGAATTTAAAGAGCGTAAAAAACCACCAATTTTCTTTTTCTTTGCACGCTCGAGCGTCTGTTCCGATAAGCTATTATAATCTGTATGCAATAAAATGGACGATAACTTTTCAGCCAATTCATCAGGATGCTTTGTATCGCCTCCCACCATAGCAAAACCAAAGTTACTCTCTTCTGTATAATCATAAGAAAAGGTATCGTCAATTAAGCCGTTATTATAAAGGTCCTCATAATTATTAGAACCTTTACCAAATAAACAGTCCATTAAGAGCGTTAATGTAATTTCTTGTTTTAATAAAGCTCGCCCTGTTTTATCTGACTGCTTCGCTTTTAAACCTACCAAACATTTAGGCGTTTGTACAGTCATTGGAATGACTTTTTTCTTTTCATTTACTTCTTCCGGTTCACTTTCAAAAAAACGTTGAATCGGGGGCTGATCTTTATATTTCTTAGCAGCTTGATTACGACGTACCAGTTCCATTGTATTTTCTACATCGACCGGTCCAACAACAAATAACAGCATATTACTTGGGTGATAAAATGTTTGATAGCATTGATATAAAGAATCTTTTGTAATTTTGCTTATAGAGTCAATTGTGCCTGCTATATCTATTTTAACAGGATGTTTTTGATACAAAGCATCAATCAGTCCAAAGTACAAGCGCCAGTCTGCATTGTCTTGATACATTTGAATTTCCTGTCCTATAATACCCTTTTCTTTTTCTACAGTTTCTTCAGTAAAGTATGGCGCTTGCACAAAATCCAGCAATGTGTTTAAGTTAACATCAATATTTGATGTACATGAAAATAAATAGGCTGTTCTTGTAAACGATGTAAAGGCATTTGATGAAGCACCTTGTTTACTGAAAAGCTGAAATGCATCATGGTCTTCTTTTTCAAAAAGCTTGTGCTCTAAAAAATGCGCAATACCATCCGGTACTTGCACCTTCGCTTTTCCATCTAGTGGAACAAACGTGTTGTCGATGGAACCGTATTTTGTTGTAAATGTAGCAAACGTTTTGTTAAATCCTTGCTTTGGCAGAATATACACATCTAAGCCATTTGGGAGCTTTTCATAAAATAATTCTTCTTTCAGTTGTTCGAATGAAATTTTTTCCATTTTAAGCACCCTCCCCTTGCAACAAGTAAACGGTATCAGTCTCTATCTTTTTTGCTACGGCGACCACTTCCTCTTTTGTTACACTATTAATCGCTTCCTCCCATTGGGCAATTGGACGTTCGTAATCAGCTACAACATTATGGTATAGCATTTCAACTAATCCTCTTGGTGTATCAATCGTTTCAAGAATTTGATTATTGATTACTGCTTTTGTTTGCTGTAATTCTTGCTCAGTAAAATCTCCATTTTGCATTGCTTCTAGTTGCTCATTAATAATGGAAACAGCTTTTTTATAATTTTTAGCTTCAATGCCTGACATAACAAACAAAAGTCCTTTATGACTTTCATAACGAGATGCAGCGTAATATGCAAGGCTATTTTTCTCCCGTACATTGATAAATAGTTTAGAGTGTGAAAATCCTCCAAATAGACCATTGAATACTTGTAGCGCAAAATAGTCTGTATCTTTATATGTAACATGAGTGCGATAGCCAATATGCAATTTACTTTGTTTTAAGTCCTGTTTCTCAATCACTTCTCGCTCTGATACTTGTTTGGACGGTGATACCACCACTTCACAATGCTGCTTTCGTTGTGCTGGTAATGTGAAATATGTTTGTATTAAAGCTTCCACAGATTCATTTACATCGCCAATCACATATAAATCCAGGCAATCCTCTCTCAACACTTGCTGATAATACGAAAATAAAGAAGCTGGTGTGATTTCGGTAATTTTTTCTTTTATGCCGTTTGCGTTGAATCGATAAGCTTCGCCTTGGCACATTTCCTCTAACAGCCGATCATTAGCATAACGCATTTTATCGTCATACACGGATTCTAAACGTTGTAATAAAGAGCGCTTTTCACTTTCAACAATTGATGCGACAAACACGTCATCTTCTGTGATTGGATGTAAAATCAACTCTGCTAGCATTTTGATCGCCTTTTCTAGAAGAAGAGGGGCATCTTGTAAATACACTTCGTTTGCAACGTCCATATAAAAAGAGATAATATGATGTTCACCCTTTTTACTAACATCTACGCCTAAAGAAGCACCATATAATTCTTCAAGATGCTGCCTAATCAGCTTGACGGTTGGAAACGTTTTTGTACCGCTTTGTAATACATATGGCAACAAGGCACGCTGTGTAACTGTTTCCTCCGATAAGGGTGCCTTCATTCGCAGTACAAGTGTATTCGTTTTGTATTTTGTAGTAGCAACTGTATGTACACGTAAACCAGCTATTTGTGTTTGCTGTTCCATCTTATTCCTCCTTATATACATATTCTTCTTCAATATACATTTCCTTGCATGAACTTGGCAAATTTCTAACGTATTGTTAGTATATGTGAAAAACGAAAAAACTCGCGCAAAGCGCGAGTTCTTTTTCAGGCTGTGGAGAAAGTGTTCTCCACAGCCGTTTTTTATGTTTATGACTTCTTTCCACTGTGCAAACTGATTAAAAAGGAGAGAAGGAGAGATTTGATATGATGGGTGCACTGAAAAATCACCGAGATGAGCGTGTTACGACTTCAATCGAAGAGCTTGTTCCACAAGATCACTTTTTACGAGCTGTAGAAGCCACAATAGATTTTGCTTTTATTGAGGAAAAGCTTCGCCCGTATTACTGCGAAGATAATGGGCGTCCTTCCATTCATCCCATCACTTTATTCAAGATGATTTTTATCGGTTACTTTTATGGAATCCGTTCCGAACGTCAGTTAGAGAAAGAAATTAAAATGAATCTAGCGTATCGGTGGTTTTTAGGCTTTTCTTTATCAGATCCTGTTCCTGATCACTCTACTATTAGTTGGAACCGACGTACTCGCTTTGTTCACACAACCATTTTTGAAGACATCTTTCAAGAGATTGTCAGACAAGCTCAATCCCACCGCATGGTGGGCGGTCGCGCTCTAATGACAGATTCTACGCACGTAAAGGCGAATGCAAATAAAAATAAGTATGTACAAAAGCTAAAAAAAGAACAGCCCAAAATCTATCTAGAAGAATTAGAAAAGGCTGTAACTGAGGATCGGCAAACAAACGGAAAAAAGAACTAAAACCTCGAAAGGAAGGCGAAGCCAAACAACCTACTTATATCCGTTCTAGTACAACAGACCCTGACAGTGGATTTCTAATGAGAGACGGAAAACCAAATGGGTTTCACTACCTCGATCATCGCACTGTCGATGCAAAATACAATATCATCACAGACACATATATTACGGCCGGGAATGTATCCGATTCTGGGCCGTATTTGGCACGTCTTAAAGCGCAAATAAAAACCTTTGGATTTCAGGTAGAAGCTGTGGCACTAGATGCGGGATACTTTACAGGTCATATTTGTAAAAATTTAGCGAAACAAAACATTTTTATGGTCATGGGATATCGTAGATTCGGAAAAACAAATAAAGAGGTACCAAAACGTTCTTTTCATTATGTAAAAGAGTCAAATCGCTTTGCTTGCCCGATGGGTTGTATCTTATCTTATGTGACGACAGACCGTGATGGAAATCGACAATATAAATCGAATCCAGATGATTGTGCGGCTTGTCCTCTTCGTCCCAAGTGTTTTTCTAAACAACAAAAAACGCGTACCATTACTCGACATATTTGGGAGGATTATAAGGACTTGGCTCGCGCCAACAAAAAGACAAGTGCCGGTAAGCGTCTGTACAAGCTACGTTGTTCTACAATTGAGCGCAGTTTTGCCGATGCGAAAGAACTTCATGGCTACCGGTATGCACGTTTTCGAGGGCGGGAGTCTGTCCAAATGCAGGCTTTTCTCACCGCAGCTTGTCAAAACATGAAAAAAATTGCCCTTCATCTGACCAAACAGGTCAGATGAAGGGCAATTCCTGTTTATTTTTACTTCATTTCAGACATAGTTTCCATAAAAATTGAAACTAGGGACAGAGTATTAAGAAACCTTTTAGGTTTCTCAACACTCTGGAAAAAACTCGCGCAAAGCGCGAGTTCTTTTTAACGTTTTCCTTTTTCGTACGGCGTACCAAGTGCTTTAGGAGCTTCAGAGCGTCCTACAAAACCTACTAACGCAAAAATAGTTAACACATACGGAAGAATAATTAATATCACTGGTGGAATGTTTTGTAACAGTGGAAGTGTTCCACCTGTTACTCCCAGAGACTGTGCAAACCCGAAGAACAATGCTGCCCCGAGCGCACCAATCGGATGCCATTTTCCAAAAATCATAGCGGCCAATGCAAGAAAGCCTTGTCCTGCAATTGTCCCACCTGAGAAGTTGTTCGAAATAGATGTCGCGAACACCGCACCGCCAAGACCTGCAAACATACCAGAAATAACAACAGCTGTGTAACGCATTTTATATACGTTAATACCCATTGTATCAGCCGCCATTGGATGCTCTCCCACCGCACGAAGACGTAAACCAAATGGCGTTTTATAGATGATATACCATACTAAAAATACCATGGCAATTGCAATATACGATGTTAGTGGAATCGACGTAAAGAACAGCTTTCCAATTACCGGAATATCAGAAAGAACAGGTATATCCATTTTGTCAACACGATATTGAATTACATCCGTTTGGCCTTTTCCAAATATCTTTTTAATAGCAAATACTGTTAGCCCGAGCGCCAAGAAGTTGATTGCCACACCACTGACAACTTGATCTGCTTTAAAAGTAATAGAAGCAACCGCATGAAGCAATGCAAACAAACCACAACCTACAGCAGCAATTAAAAGTGAAATCCAAGGTGTAGCAGCGCCCCACGTATCAGACATTAATAATGTTGTTACAATCCCAATAAACGCACCAAACAGCATTAAACCTTCCAGTGCAATATTTACAACACCAGATCTTTCACTAAACACACCGCCTAAAGCTGTGAAAATGAGAGGGGCTGCTGTATACAACGTTCCTTGTATGATAATAGCGAGAATATCCAAGAAGCTCATTTATTTGCCCTCCTTGCTAAAGCGATTTAAAGCCCAACGAATGACGTAACTACACGCTACAAAGAAGATAATACATGCGACAATAACATTGATAAGTTCAGACGGCACATTTGCTGTAAAGTTCATTTGCGGCGCTGCACTCTTTAATCCACCGAATAATAATGCTGATAAAATAATACCGAACGGATTATTCATACCAAGAAGCGCAACCGCAATTCCGTCAAATCCAACTCCCGTAAAGGCTGTCATTGCAGTCATGTACTGGAATGTACCTAAAGCTTCCATAGAACCAGCAATTCCAGCAAACGCACCAGCAATTGTCATGGAAAGAATAACGTTACGAGACACTTGCATACCAGCATAATGAGAAGCGTGTTGATTGTATCCTACTGCTTTTAATTCGTAACCCATAGTCGTGCGATCTAATAAAAACCACATCACGATGGTAGCAAACAACACGATGATAATTCCCCAGTGTAAGCGCGAACCATCTGTAATAGATGATAACCATGGAGATGCAAGAGAAGCAGTTGCTTTGACATCATATGTTTTTTCATTGCCGGCATGTAAAAAACGCTTAATTAAGTCATACGTCACATACAATGCTACGTAATTCATCATGATTGTTACAATAACTTCATTTACTTTAAACTTGCCCTTTAAGTAACCAGGAACAAACCCCCATAAGCCTCCCGCTACTGCAGCAACTAAGATAGACAACGGTAAATGAATAACTTTCGGTAAGTCAAACGCATATCCAACCCACACAGCAGCAAGCCAACCAACGAGCAATTGACCTTCTACTCCGATATTAAATAAACCTGTACGGAAAGCAAATGCCACAGACAAACCAGCTAACACAAGCGGTAACATCGTACGAATTGTTTCTCCGACAGCACGTGGGTTACCGAACATGCCTTCAATAAGTGCCGCATATCCAACAACCGGGTCATAGCCGCTCACAAGCATAACAATAGCTCCCATTAAAAGACCAAATAATGCTGATAATACAGGAACCAATATATTAATTGTGCGTGATGATAAAAATCCTTTATGCATGGTTGTCCACCTTCTCCCCTTGCGTTCCGCCCGCCATCAACAGGCCTAACTCTTGCTCGTTTGTTTCTTTCGCATTTACAATACCTACAATGCGCCCTTCGTAAATAACAGCAATGCGGTCACTTACATTTAAAATTTCATCTAATTCAAGTGATAAAAGTAAAACTGCTTTTCCGTTGTCACGTTGCTCAACAAGTTTTTTATGAATAAACTCAATTGCTCCTACATCTAGACCACGTGTAGGTTGTGCTGCAATTAATAAATCCGGATTACGGTCCACTTCGCGAGCAATAATTGCTTTTTGCTGGTTTCCACCTGATAAGGCGCGTGCAGGCGTATGTTCGCTTGGAGTGCGCACGTCAAATTGCTGAATTAACGACTTTGCTTTTTCGTATACCTTACCGAAGTTTAATATACCGTTTCTAGAAATAGGTGCTTTATAATAGGTTTGTAACACCATATTATCACCGATAGAAAAGTCTAGAACCAAACCGTGCTTATGGCGGTCCTGTGGAATATGTCCGACACCTTCTTCTGTAATACGGCGCGTAGGCCAGTTCGTAACATCTTTTTGATTTAATGTAATAGAACCTGACTCAACTTTTCGTAACCCTGTGATTGCTTCAATCAGTTCGCTTTGACCGTTACCATCTACCCCTGCAACTCCGACAATTTCTCCTGCACGAACAGTTAAGTCAAGGCCTTTTACAGCAGGTAAATTGCGGGCATCATGTACAACCAGATTTGAAATTTTTAATACATCCTGTTGTGGTTGGGCGTCTGACTTTTCAGTCTTGAAGTTAACTTCTCTTCCCACCATCAACTCTGCTAGCTCCTGCTCACTCGAGTTCTGAATGTCAACTGTTCCAATGCCTTTACCTTTACGAATAATTGTGCAACGATCGCACACTTCCATAATCTCTTTTAATTTATGTGTGATGAGGACAATAGATTTACCTTCTTGTACCAGGCGCTTCATAATGTTCATGAGTTCATGAATCTCTTGAGGTGTCAATACAGCTGTTGGCTCATCGAAAATTAAGATTTCGGCGCCGCGATATAATGTTTTCAAAATTTCAACGCGTTGTTGCATCCCTACAGAAATATCCTCAATTTTCGCATACGGATCTACTGCCAGTCCATACTGCTCAGATAATTGCTTAATCTCTGCAGCTGCGTCTTCAATATTGATTTTACCGCCCTTTTTAGGTTCATTTCCCAGAATAATATTTTCTGCGACTGTAAAATTGTGTACAAGCATAAAGTGCTGATGCACCATACCAATCCCTAAATCGTTTGCAATATTAGGACTTGTAATTTTAACAGCTTGACCTTTAATTTTGATTTCACCCTCTTCCGGCTGATATAAACCGAAAAGGATGTTCATTAGTGTCGATTTTCCGGCACCATTTTCCCCAAGCAATGCATGGATTTCACCTTTCTTTACTTGTAAGGTAATATCATCGTTTGCTTTAATGCCAGGGAAAACCTTTGTAATATGGTTCATCTCAATTACATATTCCATGAATTAACCCCCTATACATACAAAGGTTAGTTCCAAGAACTAACCTTTGCTATTTCTCTGTGTCTTATTTTTTCAGAGAAGCTTCATATGTTTTGTATTCTGCTTCAGTCGCAGGAACTTTTAATTGACCGTCAAGGATTTGCTTCTTGAACTCTTCTACTTTAGCCAATGCTTCTTTGCTCACATTTTCAGTTGTTTCAGCAATATCAATACCTTTGTCTTTCAAGCCAAACTCTTTAATAGCGCCGCCTTTAAGCGTGCCTTCTTTTGCTTCTTTAGCAACCTCTTCAACCGCAACATCTACACGTTTAACCATAGAAGTTAATGTAACGTTTTCAGGCATACCTTCTTGATGTTGGTCACGGTCAACACCAATTACCCATACCTTCTCACCTTTTTTCTTACGGTTTTTTGCTTCAGTGAACACGCCGTTACCTGTACCGCCTGCAGCATGGTAGATTACGTCCACGCCTTGTCCATACATTGTAGAAGCCAATTGTGTACCTTTTGCAATGTTGTTAAAATCACCTGCATATTGAGATACAACCTCAATGTTCGGGTTTACCGCTTTTGCACCCGCGATGAAGCCATATTGGAACTTTTTAATCAAATCGCTCTCTACGCCGCCGATAAAGCCAATTTTATTGGATTTTGTCGTCATAGCTGCTACCGCACCAACAAGGAAAGAACCTTCGTTCTCTTTAAATACGATGCTTGTCACGTTTGGTTTATCTACTACCATATCAACGATTGCAAACTGGCTGTCTTTTGCTTGGTCAGCAGCCTTACCAATTGCATCTGCCATCAGGAAGCCGATACCAAAAGTAATGTCAAATTTCGCTTCGCTAAATTTGTTTAGGTTGTTCAAGTAGTCAGATTCTTTTTCGGATTGCAAGTAACGATAACCTTCATTTTCTTTCAATCCATTTGCTTTACCAAACTTAGTTAACCCTTCCCAAGCTGATTGGTTAAAGGATTTGTCATTAACACCGCCAGTATCAGTAACCATACCTACTTTAAAGTCAGACGCTTTTTTGTCGCCACCTTTTTCTTCTGCTTTGTCTGTTCCGCAAGCACCTAATACTGTACTTGCTGCCAATGTTAAGGATAATAAAAGACCTGCTTTTTTCTTCATACTAGAACCCCTCCATAATATGCTTTTGCAGTTTTTGTATCTCTTTATCTACTGTCCCTTTTGAAAGGTGTCACCTCCTCAAAAGGATGAGGGACATTACATCCGTTTTCTTAGTACATGGAAGCTAAACTTATCTGCTCTGAAATAATTTAAAGAATACAAGATAGGCTCATCATTTTGATCGTAATGCATTTGCTTTAAAACAAGTAGTGCTGTTTCTGGATCACATTCTAAAATTGGTGACACCTTCGAATGATAGCCCAGCGGTTCAATATGAGCCACTGCATATGTCACACGTTTGTTTGTTTTTCTGTGAATAATACTCAGCAATGACTCTTCTTTATAGTCTGACAAATCCGGTAAAATATTATGCGGCATTTTATCAACACAATATACGACCGGTTCCCCATCTGCCGTTCTCACCCGCTCTATTGCAAGCGCTTCCACATTCTCTGTACAACGAAACTTCTCTTTCTCTTCTTCCGTCAAACTTGTAAGCGAAGATGATAGAAAGATAGTACCTGGTACTTTTTTGGCATCCGCAATCATATCAGTGATGCTGTAAAGCTGCTCAATCCCAGATGAGAAGAGCGGTGTAGCGTTTACAAAAGTACCAACACCATGACGGCGAAGCACGACATTTTCTTCTTCTAAAATGCGCAACGCCTCTCGCAAGGTCGCTCGAGAAACCCCAAGCTCCTTTGCCAAATCAAATTCCGAAGGCAATTTCTGCTTTTCTTTGTATACGCCTTCTTTAATGTCATCTTTAATCCGGTCTATCACTCGTAAGTAAAGATGCCGGTTATCTGACCTGATCGACATGCTAATCCCCCAGTGTTCCACTTATTCGACCTCTGATGTAAGACATCTTTTCGTCTTTTCCAACCTTACTATATCATGAAATTATAAAAATCAAAATATAAAAGTTGTAATTTGTCGAATAAATGTTAATAATTTTGCTAGCACAAATTTTTATATATTTATGCATAAAAAAAACCCCTATGCATCAGTATCTCTACGTCATGAGAAAACTAGAGCACAGGGGATGTGCGTCACCGCTCTCCTCATAGTCTAGCAATTTAAGGCTGCTAGGTAGAAACTTCTGGACCATATCTCCATGATTATATGAGGTATCTAATTCATTCTGAGGTAAATAATATCATAATATCCGTACATCGTCAACAACATTCGACAAAAATCTTCGGATATTACGAACTCATCTCTTCTATATCCTTAATAAGTACTTCTCTCGGTTTACTTCCCTCATATGGGCCTACTACACCGTTCGCCTCCATCACATCAATTAAACGCGCTGCCCTTGCATAACCGATCCGAAAACGACGTTGCAGCATAGACACAGATGCCGTTTGCATATCAATAACCAATTGGACTGCTTCTTCATATAAATCGTCACCGGATTCCTGTACAACATCTGCAATCGGTAAAATCATATCCTCTTGATATTGTGCTTTTTGCTGGGAAATAACGAACGATACAACATTTTCTACTTCCTCATCGGATAAAAAGGCCCCTTGTACTCGAACAGGCTTAGATGACCCTGTTGGTAAGAAGAGCATGTCGCCACGCCCTAATAATTTTTCGGCGCCACCCGCATCCAAGATTGTTCTTGAATCAGTCTGTGAAGACACTGCAAAAGCAATACGTGATGGGATGTTCGCTTTAATTACCCCTGTAATAACATCTACAGAAGGACGCTGCGTTGCCAATATTAAATGAATACCGGCTGCGCGTGCCATTTGTGCCAACCGCATAATAGCATCTTCAACATCTGATGAAGCCACCATCATTAAATCCGCAAGCTCGTCCACAATTACTACAATATATGGCAAACTTGGTTGCTTTGCTTCGGCTTGTTCGTTATATTGGCGCACATATTCATTATACCCCTCAATATTTCTCGTACCGCTATGTGCAAACAATTCGTAACGCCTTTCCATCTCACTTACGACTTTCTTTAGTGCCATAGATGCTTTTTTCGGATCTGTTACCACCGGTGCCAAAAGGTGTGGTACACCATTATATACATTGAGTTCAACCATTTTCGGGTCAATCATCATAAGCTTGACTTCATGAGGCTTCGCTCGCATTAAAATACTTGTGATAATCCCGTTAATGCAAACGCTTTTTCCACTTCCTGTGGCTCCAGCCACTAATAAATGGGGCATTTTATTAAGCTGTGCCATCACGGCTTCTCCAGTAATGTCACGGCCTAAGCCAATCAACAGAGGATCTTCGTTTCGACTTGCTCCTTTAGATTCCAAAACCTCACGCAACGTAACCATCGCAACCTCCGCGTTCGGCACTTCAATACCAACTGCAGATTTGCCAGGAATAGGAGCTTCAATCCGAATATCTTTCGCTGCCAATGCGAGCGCTAAATCATCACTTAAGCTAACAATTTTGCTAACTTTAACTCCCATATCCGGATACACTTCGTATTTTGTGACAGCCGGCCCTCTGTGAACCTTGGTTACTTTCGCCTTAACCCCAAAACTTTTAAAGGTTTGCTCCAGCTTTCTTGCATTTTTATAAATTAATTCATTTTCATCAGTTACATGACCATTTTCGGGTAAGCGAAGTAAATCCAAAGCGGGCAGCAAATAATCTTTATTCTCAATATTGGTAAACTGCATAGGCGGTCCTGGATCTACAACCTCTTCCGCTTCTATTCGTTGTTCTTTGACAATCTTTTCTTTTGTCACTATGGGCTCTGTAATGGTACGCTCAGCAAAATTTGAAATAATTGGCGGAACGCTTGACTCTTCCTCTGCTTCTTCAAACTCATCCTCTACCTCATCTTCTACAGCAGTCTCCATTACTTTACTTCGTTGTACCTTCTTTTTTTCAGTTTGCACAGCTGCTCTTCCTTCTCGCCACTCTTTATAATCTTGGCCGAACGCCTTCAATTGCTCACGTACGAGATACACCACTGGTGCAAGTATTTCACCAATATGTTTATTTGTGACACAAAGCAAGCCAAGAAGTACAAAAATGATACCTACAATGTATGCGCCTGCTTCATCAAATAAAAAGTAACAGCAAGCAAAAGCAACAGCTCCAATCATACCACCGCCTAGCTTTTGTGAGCCAACTTTCCCTTTTATTTCCATGAAAAATAGCTCTTTTGTACTCACTAGAACTGAAGGACTTGGGAACTGCCCTTTTTGCGTTAACATATTAAATAGTGCAATATGACTGAACATTAATAACGCAATAACAATTAAATATATACCTACTAAACGTTTATGTAATAAATTTGGCCAGTTTCGCTTCATCACAAAATAAATTGAAAGTGCAAATGCCGCACCCACTCCTGCCATGTACCATTCTCCAAAGAAAAAACGAAAAAATAAAACAAGTGCCTTCCCCACCATACCAAGGTGCAATATTGTAATGAGTGAGAGCGCAAAAAGAGTTAAGCCCACAATCTCATAATACATCGTAGGTTGTACGGATTTTCTTTCTTTATTCTTTTGTACTCTCTGCTTTTGTTTTGCCATTTTGCCACCTCTACAAACGTAAGAAAGCAGCCATAATTGGCTGCTACATTCTTTTTCTATAGTATACCATATTGCATGAGCAAATTCCTTCTTTTTCAACGAATCCATATTTGCTGACCCGGTTGATAACGCAAATAGTCTTGTGGATTGCTACTTAACACCCTTACAATAGCATGTCCTTGTTCTCCATTTGACTCTACCATCATTGCTACCCCATTACAGCTTACAATCTGTTGTTTATGAAATATCTGTTCATCAACAGGATAAATAAAATGCTCCGGTACTATTGTATATAAAATCATTGAACCATCTTCCCTTGCATGTCAATCATTTCATTCAGCTTACGGATGGCTTCTCCAATTCCTCCCACTTCGTCTATCAACCCATACTTAACCGCATCTGCACCAACCACATTTGTGCCAATATCGCGGGTCAAGTTTCCTTTCGCAAACATCAATTCCTTAAAGCGGTCTTCTGTAATTTTAGAATGCTTTGTCACAAATTTAATGACACGTTCCTGCATTTTATCAAGATACTCAAAAGTTTGAGGAACACCAATTACAAGTCCTGTTAAGCGAATTGGATGAATCGTCATAGTGGCCGTTTCTACGATATACGAATAGTCTGTTGCCACGGCAATTGGCACACCAATGCTATGTCCGCCACCAAGTACAATAGATACAGTAGGTTTTGACAACGATGCAATCATTTCTGAAATAGCTAAACCCGCTTCCACATCTCCACCTACTGTATTTAATAAAATAAGCAAGCCCTCTATTTTTGGATTTTGCTCAATTGCTACAATTTGAGGAATCAGATGCTCATACTTTGTTGTTTTGTTTTGCGGTGGAAGCTGTACATGTCCTTCAATTTGTCCAATAATAGTTAAGCAATGAATGCGCGATTCACTCATTTGCGGTACATTTGTCTGTCCAAGCTGCTGAATTTTTTCAACAAGGGAGTCTCTTGGGTCTTTTTTTTCCCCTTCTTCGTTCATTATATAATGTTCTGACATGATCATACCCCACTTTCATAATGATACCAATAGTATTTGTCATGTTTGGGTTTTCATGTAGGAAAAGAAAAAAAACACCGTCTCCCTAGGAATGAGCACAATCATACAATTATTCTTTTTCTTTTATTTTTTTGCTACTCATATGTGGAGAAAGCTACATGAGTTTATGTATTTCACATACAACATGCCGGATGCTAAAGCACCCGGCACATGTTGTAAGACTTAGTAGAAACCAATTCATTCGCTTACACTTCCATGATGATTGGTAAAATCATGGGACGACGTTTTGTTTTGTCAAACAAGAATTGACTTAACGACTCGCGCACACTTTGCTTGAGCGTGGACCACTCAACTGAAGATTCACGAATAGCTTTTTCTACAATTTCCTTTACCATCTTCCCGGAATCATCAATGAGCTTCTCTGATTCTCTTACATATACAAAGCCACGAGAGATGATTTCAGGACCAGATACAATTGCCTTTGTTTCTTTTTTTAAAGTAACCACAACAACAAGAATACCATCCTGAGACAATAGCTTCCGATCGCGCAAGACAATGTTTCCAACATCTCCAATACCTAGTCCGTCAATTAATACATTTCCGGCTTGCACTTTGCCACTTGCTTTGGGTTCTCCGTTACTAAACGAAATAACATCTCCCTTGTCCACAATAAAAATATCATTTTGATCCATACCAATTTCTCGAGCCAGCTTCGCATGCGCTTTTTGCATTCTAAATTCTCCATGTACCGGTAAGAAATATTTTGGCTTCATTAAATTCAGCATAAGCTTTAACTCTTCTTGACTGCCATGACCGGATACATGCACTTTCTTTTCACCATAATACACAACATTGGCACCCGCGCGGAATAACAGATCGATTGTTTTAGAAACAGATGTTTCGTTCCCTGGAATCGGTGAAGCAGCTATAATAACAGTGTCACCTTTTCGTATAGACATCTGTTTATGTGCATTCTTTGCCATACGTGAAAGAGCTGCCATTGGCTCTCCCTGACTTCCTGTTGTTAAAACAGCTACTTGACGCTCCGGGTAGTTATCAATATCCTGTAAGGAAATCATCATACCATCGGGAATGTGTAAATATCCTAGGTTATGAGCAATATCAACCACCTTCACCATACTGCGACCTACAACAGCTACTTTGCGGCCATGTTCATAAGCAGCATCAAATACTTGTTGAATCCGATGTACGTTGGATGCAAACGAAGCTACAAGAATACGACCTTCTGCTTTATAAAACTCTTTTGATATTTCGACCCCTACAGCACTCTCAGATCCTGTGTAGCCTGGTCTTTCTGCATTGGTACTATCTGATAATAAGCAAAGCACACCTTCATGACCAAGCTTTGCCATTTTACCAATATCTGCCCCGTACTTATCAACTGGTGTTTGATCAAATTTGAAATCACCCGTGTATACAATTGCTCCCTGAGATGTATGAAATGCAACTCCTACAGAGTCAGGAATGCTATGATTTGTTCGGAAAAATGAAACCGTTGTTGTTCTGAAATTGACCACTGAATTTGCATCAATGGTTTTTAGGGTAACCTTTCCGAGTAACCCTGCCTCGCTAAGCTTTGCTTCTACAAGACCCAATGTAAGCTTTGTCCCGTATACAGGAATATGCAGTTTTCTTAGTACGTATGCAATTCCACCAATATGATCTTCGTGACCGTGCGTTAAAAATAATGCTTTTACTCGTTCTTTATTTGTTTCTAAATATGTAATATCAGGAATGACAATATCAATTCCAAACATTTCTTCGTCCGGAAACATCAGCCCGGCATCCACTATGTAAATATCCGAATCAATTTCCACGCAATACATGTTTTTACCGATTTCCCCTACTCCTCCGAGGGCAAACACTTTTACTAATTCTGTTTCTTTAATTTCCACCTATCCTGCCTCCCAAATTTACTGCACAATCCCGTACTAAGTCACTTGAAATTATTATACCTGATAAAAGAATTAGAATACAAGCTAATTTCTAGTAGTGATATTTATACATAACAAAATAGTAACGTTCTTTTAAAAGAGACATTTATTCGAACCAACAATTAAAAGAGTAAAGCCGCCTGTTTGAAACGGGCGGCTTTACTCTTATTTTGGAATAGATTGAATAACTTCTTGTAGTGTTTGTCTTTCTCCTTCAGATAGAGGTATAAGTGGCAAACGAACGGATCCTACATTCATCCCAAGCATTTGCAATGCCGTTTTGACAGGTGTTGGACTCGGCGCCATAAACACCGCTTTTGTGACACGTAAAACAAGCTGATGCAAGCTTTGCGCTGTTTTCATATCACCGTTCTCATAAGCTTTAATCATCTCCTGCATTTGATTACCAATGATGTGCGAAGCGACTGAAACTACACCACGCGCGCCAATCGCCATCGCCGGCAACGTCAAACCATCATCTCCACTATATACAGCAAAATCGTCTCCTGTTTGCTCAATGACCTCTGTCATTGCTAACACATCACCGCCGGCGTCCTTAAGTGCTACAATGTTTGGAATTTGAGACAAACGCACAATTGTCTCAACTGACATTGTTACTACCGAACGCCCTGGAACGTTATACAACATAACAGGTAATTTAGTTGCGTTCGCAATCTCTTTAAAATGCTGATATAAGCCTTCTTGACTAGGCTTATTATAATATGGTGCAACAAGCATGATTGCATCTACACCCGCTTCTTCCGCAAGTACCGTTAATTCGATTGATGCACGCGTATTATTGCTACCTGTTCCTGCTACGACCGGAACCCTCCCAGCTACAACCTCAACTACATGACGAAACAAGGCCACTTTTTCTTGTGTTGTCAACGTAGGTGACTCGCCGGTTGTTCCACATACAACTAAAGAAGTTGTACCGTTCTCAATTAAATAATTGACCAACTGCGTTGTTTTGGCAAAATCGATGTTTTCTTTGTTGTCAAAAGGCGTAATCATTGCCGTTGCAATTGTGCCGAAATCAATCATAATTTCACCTCTTTAGATAATTCAAATGCACTGTGTAGCGCATTTACTGCGTTTACCAAATCACTTTCTTTTACAAGCATCCAAATCGTCGTATGACTATCCGCAGATTGCAGAATTTGAATGCCGGCTTCTGAAAGAGCTGTAACAATACGTGACGTTACACCAGGAACGCCCGTCATACCAGCTCCTACAATAGACACCTTTGCGCAGTGTCTTGTAACAATTGGCTCATAGCCTATTTCACCTAGTACCTCAATTGCTCGATCCGCTACATCGTCACTTACAGTGTAAGCTACACCTGTCGGCGAAATATTAATTAAGTCGACGCTAATTTTTTCTTTTGCCATCTCCTTAAATACTTGAGCCTGCAAGTCATACGGCGCGTCCTTTGCCATTACTTTAATCTGTGTAACGTTGGATACATGCGCGATACCAGTTACTGGACGCTCTTGTACATCTTGCCCTTGTACTGCTCCTTCATAAGCAGTAACAAGTGTACCAGTTCCTTCTGAGTAAGTAGATCTTACACGGAGAGGTACCTTAGCATGCATAGCAATTTCTACTGCCCTTGGATGAATGACCTTCGCTCCCTGATATGCCATATTGCAAATTTCATTATACGTGACAATATCAAGTGGTCTTGCATCTTTTACAATGCGTGGATCGGCAGTCATGATACCCTCTACATCTGTGAAGATATCAATGTATTCTGCATTCAATGCAACTCCAAGAGCCGAGGCAGATGTATCACTTCCACCGCGACCAAGTGTTGTAGTATCACCGTCTTTTGTTTTTCCTTGAAATCCAGCTACTACAACCACATCGTGATCTTCTAATTCTTGTAATACACGCTCACACTTCATTTCAATAATTTTCGCATTCGTGAAATCATTATTTGTTATGAACCCTGCTTGTGCACCAGTAAGTGCTGTCGCATCTACGCCAAGCTCATTCAACATGTTTGAAAATACAACGGCAGAAATAAGCTCTCCGCACGATAACAGCAAATCTTTTTCACGTTTTGAAAGATACGCCTGTTTATCTCCCACTAAACTAAGAAGCGTATCTGTAGCATACGGTTCACCTTTACGGCCCATAGCTGAAACAACCACTACAACTTTATATCCATCTTGTAATGCCTGTGAGATGTGCTTAAAAGCATGCTGTCTACCTTTCTCATCTCGTACAGACGTACCACCAAATTTTTGTACAATGATTTTCATGTTTGCACCCTCTTTAGAAGTTACACTAATCCTAGTTTAATCAATCTTTCAGCAATTTGTACAGAGTTCCATGCTGCGCCCTTTAACAAGTTATCAGACACAATCCAGAGGTGAAATCCTTTGTCATTGTTTAAATCTTTACGGATTCGCCCTACAAAGACTTCATTTTGTCCTGCTGCGTAAAATGGCATCGGATACAATTGTTCAGCTGGATTGTCCTGTACAATAACTCCTTCTGCCTCAGAAAGCAATACACGAATTTCTTCGGCTGTTACACCCTCTTTTTCTACTTCGATATAAACAGACTCTGAATGCCCTGCCACAACTGGGAGACGCACACAAGTTGCAGCTACCTCAAGTTCTGGCATATGCATAATTTTTTTCGTTTCATTAATCATTTTCATTTCTTCATACGTAAAGCCGTTCTCAGTAAATACATCAATTTGCGGAATAGCATTGAATGCAATTTGATAGTGCTTTTCGCCACTTTTTACTGGCAAAATCTTTGGCTCTACCTGCTGACCTTCAAGTGCTGTCTTTGTTTGTATATGAAGCTCTTCGATTGCTGATGCTCCTGCTCCTGAAACCGCTTGGTATGTGGAAGCAATCACTTTTTTTAAGCCATAGGCTTGACGAAGTGGCTCTAGCGCTACAACCATTTGAATAGTGGAGCAGTTTGGATTAGCGATGATCCCCTTATGTGCCAGCAAATCCTGCTCGTTTACCTCTGGTACAACTAGCGGAACATCTGTTGCCATTCGAAATGCGCTCGTATTATCTACAACGATTGCGCCGCGTGCAGCTGCTTCAGGAGCCAATGCTTTAGAAACCGCGCCTCCTGCGCTAAACAATGCAATATCCACACCTGCAAAGCTTTCCGGTGTAGCTTCTTGTACAGTTACGTTCTCATTTTTGAACACCACCGTTGTTCCGGCCGAACGTTTCGAAGATAATAACGACAATTTTCCGATTGGAAAATTTCTATTTTCCAATGTATTTAAAATTTGTTGTCCAACTGCACCTGTCGCTCCGACTACAGCGACATGAAAAGATCGTTTCTTTTCCATCACTATGCCCCTCTCTCACACAATGTACTTATAAAAAAGACGGGGCACTGTCCCCCATCTCCGCCATATAAATTCACTTTAACCTTCCCTATCCAAACTGGTGTAATAGGTAAAACGAGAGCTTGACACTCTATCCCATCTAGAAAGAAGGTCTTCATACTTTCATTTCTTTCATCTGAATTTATATAGAAACATAATAACACATTGTTGCATGGGATTGAGTGTTTTATAAAAAAATAGTTCTAGCTTTCCTATTATTCATTCATATATTTGTATTTTTCTACAATAACGGGCTGTAGCTGTTTTCCTTCCAATGCTGATGCCACTGTATCACGAAGCAATTCCATTCGCGCTACCATGGAACTCGGTTTCTTTTCAGGTGCATCCTGACCAAATGGAACAAAATACATATTACGGGAACCCATTAATCTCATTAAATTTACCCCATTTAATCCTAATGCGTCATTTGTGGAAATTGCTAGAATAACCGGCTTCCAATTGCGAAGTGTAGCTTTAGCAGCCATTAATACCGGGGAGTCTGTTTGTGCATTTGCTAGTTTGCTCATAGAACTTCCTGTAAGCGGTGCAATTACCATACAATCAAGTGGAATGGTAGGGCCAAGTGGCTCAGCTTTAACAATGCTATCAATAACTGAAAATCCTGTAATTTCTTCTATTTTTTTAATCCAGTCCTGCCCATCTCCAAAACGTGTATTTGTTGTTTGTAGTGTGTAAGATACTACTGGACGCACCTCAGCTCCCTCGTCAACTAATTGCTGCAAGAAGGGCATTACCTCTGCATATGTGCAATGCGAACCAGTTAAACCAAATCCAATACGTTTTCCCTTTAAGCTCATCTTCCATTCTCCTTTCTTGCTTTGTTCTCTGCTAATAACGATGTGAGTACATTTGCCAAAATTTGCCCAGCTGTTTTAGGTGCTACAATGCCAGGCAACCCCGGTGCTAAAAAGGCCTTCACACCTCTTTTTTCTGCATATCGAAAATCTGTGCCACCCGGCTTTGATGCTAAATCAATAATTAAGGTGTGTGCGGGCATTTTAGCAATTACATTCGCTGAAACAATTGGATGAGGGATTGTGTTGATGACAATATCCACATCTTGGACTTGCTGCTCTAAGTCTTTTAAATGAAACGGTGTAAAAGTCATTTCTGTAATACGCGCCAAATGCTCTGAACGCCTTGCTCCAACTCGTACATGTGCACCTAATGCTTGAAAAGATCTAGCTACGCTCATTCCCGTTCTACCAAACCCTAAAACCATTACTTTAGAACCGTGAATGGTATAGTCAGTATGCTGAATAACCATCATTAGCGTGCCTTCAACAGTGGGGATTGAATTATATATTGCAACATCATCACGTTCGAAGAGCTTCACTAAATTACGACTGCACACTGCGATAATTTCATTTAAATACGTATTACTAATACCCGAATACACTGTAAAATGCGGTGGCGTCTGTTCAATTTGTTCTTTTGTAAGTACAACTTTTTTATTTGAAAAAATAGTATCTACTTTTCCTTCTGAATCTGTCCCCGCTACAGGTAATATAACGGCATCTAAAGACGCAAAATCTAATTCTTCGATTTGTCCTTTTGTCGCTCCTGTAAACCCATGGTCCAGTTGATCAAACCCGATTAAAGAAAGTTTTGCATCCAGCTCAATTAATTTCCGAATCACTTCAAGCTGTCTTGCATCTCCTCCAATCACCGCTATATGCATGTCAGTTAACATCCCCGTATTCACCTTCTTTTGTCTGTATTCTAACGCCTATCTTTCACAAAACATCATATGTATTGTACGAGGACTGGGTGATTATCCCCCAGCAGTTTATATTAAGAAAAGAAAAAACCGTGCATCATTTGCACGGTTCTTTTTCACCTATTCATCATCATGATGAGAAAAATCAAAAATAATCATATCCTGCCCTACTTTTTTAATTCGCTTCCACGATACGCGGACTTCTTGTTGCGATCGCTTAAAAGCACTCCATTTACCAGTAGGAATAATTAAAGTATGAATGCGACCATCGTTCTCATCGATTTCCAGGTCTGCATGACCAAGAACTCCCATCCGTTCTGCCCGTTCCAGATCTACAATCTCTTTGCCACTTAATTCGCTCAAGCGCATGCTCATCCCCCCTACTCACTTGTATGTCAACTCATGCTAAAAAAGAACTTTATCCTAAAAGATAAAGGCTCTGTTACAGCTCGTTGTTGATTTCCATTACGGGGGTTCGCTTTCCGAGCGCTATGCGCCTGCGAGGTCTCCCTTTGACTCGCTTTTCCAATAGGAGTCTCACCTCCTCACTCTCATTAACAAGGGACAATTCGTAACCTCAGGCTTTAACACAGCTAAGATAAAAAAAGCCGCTCTTAGGCGACTTTTACTGTAATCCGCGCGGTAATTCTCCGGTTGGACTAATGAGTGAGACAGCAAACTCATTTGTAAATGTTTGATGAATTAATTCGTCCACTTCGTCTTTACTTACCTCGTTAATGCTTTCAATCATTTCATCAAGTGAGCGATGAATACCAAGAAGCATTTCATTTTTTCCGTTTCGGCTCATGCGGCTGTTTGTGCTTTCTAAACTTAACATTAAACTACCTTTAAGCTGCTCTTTACTGTTGGCAAGTTCTTTTTCTGTAATACCTTCTTGCTTTAATTGTGCAAGCGCCTGGTGAATTGTTTCATATAAAGTGTCCAATTGTTGACTACCTGTACCTGCATAGATTGTCATCATACCTGTATCTTCATAAGAGGAGTGATAAGAAAACACGGAATATGCAAGACCGCGCTGCTCCCGAACCTCCTGGAACAATCGACTACTCATACTGCCACCCAATATATTATTTAGTACGATTAAGCTGTATACCTTATCATTTCCCACAGGCAGTCCCTTGTACCCTAAACAAAGATGCGCCTGCTCTGTTTCTTTTTTACGTGCAACCTTATTTGTATGAAATACCGGATTATGTACTTGTTCACGCTTTGTCTTTCCTTCATAGCTCCCAAAATACTGTTCTGCTGTTTTCATAAAAGCTTCACTAACATTACCAGCAATGGAGATTACCACATTTTCAGGCGTATACCGCTCTTGCATATATTGACGCAGCGTATCACTAGTAAAGGTAGCGAGAGTATTCTCTGTTCCTAAAATAGGATAACCAAGTGGATGTGTTTCATATACTGCCTTTGTAAGCATGTCGTGCACAATATCATCGGGTGTATCCTCATACATTTTAATTTCTTCATAAACAACATTTTTTTCTTTTTTCAGCTCTTCATCTACAAATGTAGAATTAAAAAACATATCAGCCAAAACTTCCAACGCATATTCTGCATGTTCATCCAGTACTTTTGCGTAATAGCATGTATACTCCTTTGATGTAAATGCATTTACTTGTCCACCAATGCTGTCAAATGATTCAGCAATTTCACGAGCGGACCTTGTTTTTGTTCCTTTAAAAAACATATGCTCTAAAAAGTGTGAAATGCCATTATTACTAGCGTTTTCATGACGTGATCCTGTATGAATCCATACCCCGATTGCAACAGAGCGAACAGTCGGGATTTGTTCAAATACGATTCTTACTCCATTTTTGCATGTTTGTTTAGTAATCAAAAGCCATCCTCCTATTGCAAGTCATCCTATGTCACATACAACATGTGCTTCTCAATCATAACAATTTCAACAACACATGTCATGCAAATCATTATACACAGAATGACTTGTTTTATATGCTATTTATCACACTTTAGTCAATTCGTTTTTCATCCAATAAATCTGACACAGTACCGAGCCTATAGCCTTGTTTTTTTAGTAACATAATAAGGGTATCTAAAGACTGCGCTGTTGATGAAGTTGGATGCATGAGTACAATTGCACCATTATGTGCTTTTCTCGTTACTCGTTCAATTAAGACAGAGGGGGCAGGTCGTTGCCAATCAATTGTGTCTACAGTCCACATAATGGTACCCAATTGCAATTCATCAGCAATTTTCACCACTTCATCTCGATAGCTTCCGCTTGGCGGCGCAAACCACTTTACTTTTTCCCCTGTTGTAACTGCAATCATATCATTGGTTTTACTAAGTTGTTCGCGAATGGACGCTGCTGATAAGGTCTTCATATCAGGATGTGTATAGGAGTGATTTCCAACTTCTTGCCCTGCTTCTGCAATCATTTTTGCGAAAGAAGGATGTTCCTTTACCCAGCGCCCCTCTAAAAAAAAAGTTGCGCACACATTATGTTTTTTTAATATTTCTAACATAACAGGAAGATATTCATTTCCCCATGCCACATTAATGGTTAACGCAATCATTTTTTTATCCGGATGGCCACGGTATATAGGAGCAGGAGGTAAATCTCGTAGATGCACACTTGGTGCTATTTCTTTATATACAAGCCTTTTCGGGTCAAATCGTTGCTGTTTTTTCATATTTTGATACGATGCTTCTATATCTACTTCCAATCCGTTATAACCAGGCATGGCCTTCCAAATTTTATCGACGACTGCGTTTTGCGGAGCCTTTTCATACTGATTTGCCTTGCTCTTAATTTCTTCATATAAACCTTCTGTTGCAGCGGCTGCTCTAACTGGTTTGCCATACTGCATATATGTATTTGGTATGATTAGTAACAGCACACTTATGATAGTAAAACCAGCAATGCGTTTCATATAACTCCTCCTTATCAAACAGTATGTACCGATTTTTATTTTCAGAACATGCATAACTTACCCTTTATGATCGTGTTTCATTACTTGATATAAGGAGTTATATAAAAAAAAGAGACGGGAAACCGCCTCTTTATTGCTGCACTTCTTTTTCTGCTTGCTCTTTTTGTTCTTTTAACAATACTTTACGTGATAAGTTTACACGGCCTTGCTTATCAATTTCAATAACTTTAACCATGATTTCATCACCAATTTTAACAACATCTTCTACTTTCGGAATACGCTCTTCCGCCAGTTCAGATATATGAACAAGACCATCTTTTCCACTGAACAACTCTACAAAAGCACCAAATTTCTCAATACGCTTTACTTTGCCGAGATATACTTGTCCAACTTCTACTTCGCGTACGATGTCTTCAATGATTTTCTTAGCTTTTTGGTTCATTTCTTGATTAATAGAAGAAATAAATACTGTACCATCTTGTTCAATATCAATTTTAACGCCGGTTTCTTCAATGATTTTATTGATTTGTTTACCACTCGGTCCTATTACGTCGCGAATTTTGTCAGGATTGATTGTCATTGTTAAGATTTTTGGCGCATATGGAGACAATTCAGCACGCGGTTCATTCATAACAGAAAGCATATGCTCAAGAATCTGCATTCTACCTGCTTTAGCTTGTTGTAAAGCCTCTTCCAAAATTTCACGAGACAGTCCATCAATCTTAATATCCATTTGAAGTGCGGTAACGCCTTTTGCTGTACCCGCTACTTTGAAATCCATATCCCCCAAATGGTCTTCCATACCCTGAATATCTGTTAGTACCGTATAATGTTCGCCGGATTTTACAAGCCCCATCGCAATACCAGCTACAGGTGCCTTAATCGGTACACCTGCATCCATCATCGCAAGCGTGCTTGCGCAAATACTTGCTTGTGAGGTAGAACCATTAGACTCCAACACCTCTGATACTAAACGAATAGTATAAGGGAAATCTTTTTCAGATGGAATGACAGGCTCCAACGCTCTTTCTCCAAGAGCACCATGCCCAATCTCACGACGCCCTGGTCCTCGCATTGGACCTGTTTCGCCTACGCTAAACAACGGGAAGTTGTAGTGATGCATAAAGCGCTTAGATTCCTCAATGCCAAGACCATCCAAAATTTGCACATCGCCTAGCGCACCTAGCGTACAAATACTAAGCGCCTGTGTTTGTCCACGTGTGAACAAACCGGAGCCATGCGTGCGAGGCATAAGTCCTACTTCTGATGCAAGCGGACGAATTTCATCAATGCGGCGACCGTCCGGACGAATTTTTTCAACAGTGATTAAGCGACGTACTTCTTCTTTCACCATCATGTATAAAATTTCATTAACTTGTCCCATTACTGTAGCATCTGACTCCAGTGCTTCATAATGTGCTACTACACGTGCTTTTACAGCACTAATAGCTTCTTCACGAGCATGCTTTTCATGCACTTGAATAGCACTCTTCATATCTACTTCAGCTATTTCACGAATTTCCTTTTCAAGCTCACGATCTACTTCATACAAAGAAATTTCACGCTTTTCTTTGCCAATCGCTTGGACAATCTCTTCTTGGAATGCAATTAAACGTTTAATCTCTTCATGACCAAACATAATTGCCTCAAGCATCACTTCTTCAGGTACTTCCTGTGCACCAGCTTCAACCATGTTAATCGCATCTTTCGTTCCTGCTACAACAAGGTTGATATCGCTTTGCTCTGTTTGTGCTACTGTTGGATTAATAATGAACTGTCCATCAATTCTTCCTACTACCACACCTGCAATTGGACCTTCAAATGGAATGTCGGATACACAAAGCGCTAAGGAAGAACCAAACATAGCTGCAATTTCAGAAGAACAATCTTGATCTACGCTCATTACAATGCTTACTACTTGTACTTCATTTCGGAAGCCATCTGCGAATAAAGGACGAATTGGTCGATCAATCAAGCGACTCGCCAAAATTGCTTTTTCACTTGGTCGTCCTTCACGTTTAATAAAGCCTCCTGGAATTTTTCCGACTGCATATAAACGCTCTTCATAATTTACTGTTAACGGAAAAAAACCTACATTTTTTGCTTCTTTAGAGGCTGTAGCAGTAGAAAGTACAGCTGTATCTCCATATCGAATCAACACAGCACCACTTGCTTGTTTTGCTAGTTGTCCTGTTTCAACGACTAACTGTCGTCCTGCCCAATCTATAGAGAAGACTTGCTTTTCTTGAGTCATTTAAGTACCCCTCTCATTCCTAAATATAAAAATTCTATGTAAATGGTATCATGCAAAGCAGCATACATATGACTATTCGTTTTGTATAAAGCCTTCCCTGCTTATAATCCGAAAAACCGATACACTATTTATGAAAAATACATACTAAATGTCATTCTTTATGTAGTATCTCCGAAACTGCAAGAACCTATAATAAATGAGTATATATTTTTACCTAACAAAAAAGCGGGAATCATCCCGCTTTTTTGACTATCGACGTAAGCCAAGCTTGTTAATTAATTCACGGTAACGCGTAATGTCCTTGTTACGAAGATAAGTAAGTAAGTTACGACGCTTACCAACCATTTTCAAAAGACCGCGGCGTGAATGGTGATCTTTCTTGTGAGTACGCAAGTGATCATTCAAAGTGTTAATTTGCTCAGTTAGGACAGCGATTTGAACCTCTGGAGAACCAGTGTCCGTATCATGTGTTTTGTATTGAGCAATGATTTCGTTTTTACGCTCTTGTGTTAAAGCCATCCTGTTCACCTCCTAATATCAATCCCCAATTTCCTAGCATGCGTTGGTGAATCGACATGCCAAGTAAATGGTTCAATTAAAGTACGTAAATTAGAATACTACAGTTTCTTATAAAAAGCAAGTCTGACCTTGCCCATCATAAAAATATTGTTGCGCCTGCTCTTTATCACGCTGAATTTGCGCTACTAGTTCTGTGACTCCATTAAACTTTTGTTCCGCTCGAATACGGCGATGCCATTCAATTACAACTGATTCACCGTAAATTTCGGCTGCAAAATCAAAAATGTGCACTTCAACAGACAACTTGCGCTGATCGTTAAAAGTTGGTTTATACCCTATATTGCATACGCCGTTATACCATGTATCATGTATCCACAATTTTACCGCATATACACCAGTAGCTGGTAAAATATAATCATTGACCTCTACGTTAGCAGTGGGAAAACCAATTTGTCTCCCTCGCTTATCGCCGTGCACAACAGTCCCGGCTACCGTATATCTTCTCCCAAGTACAGGTTCTATTTCTTCCATACATCCTTCTCGAATCATACTTCTTAACAATGTAGAGCTGATCTTCTGTTCCTGTAGGGCTACCTTTTCCACAACTGTTTGTGTAAATTCGCCTCTCGAATGAAACGGCATGGTTTCCATCGTACCTTTCCCTAATCGGCCGTACGTAAAGTCAAAGCCTGCTACCGCGTGCTTAACATGTAAACCAATAATATAGTCATCCACAAATTGCTGCGGCAAGAGTGCTGCAAATTCCTTACTAAACTCCACCACATATAAAATATCAATGTCCATAGCTGCTAAGAGACGGGCTTTTTCTTGCAATGGCGTAATATATTCCACATGCGATGTAGCCTTTCCAAGAACCACTGACGGATGCGGATGAAAGGTCATTACCGCACTTTTCAGTTTCTTCTCTTTTGCTATGTTCTTTGCAGTGCGAATAACCTTTTGATGGCCCAGATGAACACCATCAAAATATCCCAAAGCCATAACAACCGGCTCCGCTTCATCTCTATTTACTTGATGAGGATGCGTTAAATGAATGAGTTTCACGCTCAAGTCCACCTTCTTACAACTAACTTTTATTATAAAATACGTATAAGCCTTACTAACGTAACTACAACGACAAAATGAACGCGCAAGAACTACTAACCTTGCTAGATGTTTACTCCTCGCAGGTTCTCATTGCAACTGCATATCAATCGTTCTTCTTTGTCATCTCAAGAATGTTATCTTTTCTACTTATAGCTATATAAGTTTACATAGTTTTTTCGACAGATAAACGGAAAGAAAATCACAGCGCTAGAACGCCTCGCTATGCGTATATGTTCTTAACTTGATACGCGTATCTCTTAGGTCCTGACCGCACCATACATTGCCCGTTCTTCTTTCCCACCCAAAAAGAATGTCGGTTTTTCTAGTTGTACTTATATACTTGTTTTATTATAGCTTTAATTCTTGATTATTCACAAGAACTTTTGTCGGCTTTAATACTCTCGCTTTAGTGGGATGGGGTTCGTAAATGGCTAAGCATTGATCATTTTGATTAAAAATCATAATGTACTTGTCTGTAGAAAAGCTTGGTTCCGGCAAAAAACCGCCATTTTTCACCTGTTCTGCTGTTTCTTCATCTACAACCCATTTTGAAAAGGTAGCTAATGCCTCATCGATAGATTGTAACAGGTCTTGCGCCTTACCTTGTTTTACATACTCTTCTACTTGCTCCAATGTTATACACTGCGCTAACGTAAACTTGCCAGATGCAGTACGGACGAGGTCAGACATATGCGCTGGATAACCCAGTTTTTCGCCTATCATAACCGCAAGTGTGCGTACATACGTGCCTTTGCTGCAAGTAACCCGAAAACGAAAAGAAAGAGACGTTCCCTCAAACACGTCACGGTCATCCAATAAATCAAAAGAATGAATAGCAATGGTGCGTACCGGGCGCTCTACTTCAATACCTTGTCTTGCGTATTCATATAATTTTTTCCCATTTACCTTTACCGCTGAAAACATTGGAGGCCTTTGTTCAATTGTTCCTGTCATCTCCTGCAATACCGCCTGGATTTCTGCGCGTGTAATGACACGATCCACATTCCTTTGCTCTACTATTTCTCCAGATGAATCCTCAGTTGTAGTCGACCAACCAAGTGTTACTTCACCCTCGTATGTTTTCACTTCGCTCGTTAAAAACTGCGCAATTTTTGTTGCTCTTCCAATACAAATTGGTAGCACACCTGTCACATCCGGATCAAGTGTACCTGTATGACCAATGCGCTTTTCCTTTAGCAGTTTTCGCAGTTTAAAGACACAATCGTGAGATGTCATTCCTTTTGGTTTGTTTAAAAGTAATACACCTTCCATACCTTCACCTCATGTTCATGATAGAAAAAATGGATAGACAATGTCTATCCATCATTCCTCGTGCTTTTCATCTTTGTTAATTTCATGCAATAACGTTTCAATTCTATGACCGTAATCAATGGACTCATCAAATTCAAACGTAATTTCAGGGGTTTTTCGCAAGCGAATTCGCTGTCCTATTTCTGATCGAATAAAGCCCTTGGCTTTTGCTAAACCCTTTAATGTATTTTGTCTTTGTTCATCATCACCAAGTACGGAAATATATACTTTGGCAAGTTGCAGGTCTCCGCTTACTTGCACATCTGTTACTGTTACAAATCCGACACGGGGATCCTTAATCTTACGACTAATAATCTCACCGAGCTCTTTTTTCATTTGCTCACCCACACGATTTGCACGCAACTTCATACAATCACCTCATTCAGTACCATTCCCACATCGTTACTGTACGCTCTATTTCCGGAAACGAATCAATAAGCGTGAGCGCTCGTTGTACCTCGCGCTCACACACAATCCGTTCTTCTGCCACCGCAACGATGGTTATTTCAGTTCTTTGCCACTCATCTTGATAATTTGTTTCAGCAACAGAGACATTGTACCGCTGCCGAAGCCGCGTTATAATACGTTGCAATACAGCACGCTTATCTTTTAAAGAAGCGGCATCATAAATCATGCATTCACAGATGAGTGCACCAATCACTTGCGCTCTATTTCCTGCATGATATATGCTTCAATAATGTCGCCTTCTTTAATATCGTTAAATTTCTCAACTGTTATACCACACTCATAGTTTTGTGCTACTTCTTTTACGTCGTCTTTAAAACGCTTCAATGTATCCAACTTACCTTCAAACACCACAATGCCATCACGAATTACACGAACACTGCTATCGCGCGTAATTTTACCATCAATAACGTAAGAACCAGCAATTGTACCGACTTTAGAAACCTTAAATACTTGTCGTACTTCCGCTTGACCAATGACTTTTTCCTCAAACTCAGGATCCAGCATACCTTTCATTGCGGATTCAATTTCTTCAATTACGTTATAAATAATGCGGTGTAGTCGGACATCAACATTTTCTGCTTCTGCTGTACGTTTCGCATTTACGTCAGGACGAACATTAAAGCCGATTACAATTGCGTTGGAAGCAGAAGCTAAGATAATATCAGATTCTGTAATAGCGCCAGCGCCTGTATGAATAATTTTCACTTTAACGCCTTCCACTTCAATTTTCTGTAAAGAAGCAGCCAATGCTTCTACAGAACCTTGTACGTCAGCTTTTACAATCAAGTTGATTTCTTTCACATCACCTTGTTGAATTTGTTGGAATAAATCCTCGAGGCTAAGCTTCGCTTTATCACCACGTTGTTCAATAATCATACGTTGCGCTCTCGTTTCACCAACTTGACGCGCGCGTTTTTCATCAGCAAAGATCATAAAGCGATCCCCTGCTTGCGGTACATCATTCAAACCTGTAATCTCAACTGGCGTAGAAGGACCTGCTTCTTTTACACGTCGACCTTGATCATTTACCATAGCACGCACACGACCAAAGGCTGTTCCTACAACGATTGGATCTCCAATTCGCATTGTTCCGTTTTGTACAAGAAGGGTTGCAATCGGTCCTTTTCCTTTATCAAGCTGTGCTTCAATTACCGTACCTAATGCAAGGCGGTTTTCATTTGCTTTATACTCTTCCACTTCACTCACAAGGAGAATCATTTCAAGCAATTGGTCAATCCCCTCACCTGTTAATGCAGAGATTGGTACAAAAATCGTATCTCCACCCCAAGCTTCCGAAACTAGACCATACTCTGTTAACTCCTGCATCACACGGTCAGGATTTGCCGTCGGCTTATCCATTTTATTCACAGCCACAATAATTGGTACTTCAGCTGCTTTTGCATGATTAATTGCTTCTACTGTTTGCGGCATTACACCATCATCCGCTGCCACAACTAAAATTGTAATATCTGTAACCTGTGCACCACGTGCGCGCATTGTTGTAAACGCTGCGTGACCTGGTGTATCTAGGAAAGTAATTTTTTTGTCGTTTACTTCAACTTGATACGCGCCAATGTGCTGTGTGATTCCACCCGCTTCCCCCGCAGTTACCTTAGAATTTCGAATGGAATCCAAAAGCGTTGTTTTACCATGGTCAACGTGACCCATAATTGTTACAACTGGAGGACGCTCAGTTAAATGTTCCTCTGCATCGCCTTCATCAATAAATGTTTCAAAATCTGTTTCATCCATAACAACTTCTTCTTCAACCTCTACACCATACTCCGCGGCAATGAGTTCAATTGTATCTTTATCAAGGCTTTGGTTAATAGTAGCCATAATACCAAGCAAGAACAATTTTTTAATAATCTCAGAAGGCTCTTTGCCAAGTTGTTTTGCTAATTCGCTTACTGTAAGGGAGCCTGAAAAGACAACCTTATCAGTTGTTTCATTTGCAGGACGCGCACTCTTTTTTGCCGCAGCAAAGCGATCTTGACGCGTATCCGTTTTCTTACCTTGATCTTTTTTCTTTTTCTTATTGCTGCTTTTTTTGCTATTGCGACCAGCGTTTTCTTTTTCTTTGTTTGCTTCTTCATCAAATTCTTCTACGATAGAACGCTTCGCTGTACCTGCATTATAATCATTGTTTAACTTTTCAACTACTTCGTCATCTAACATTGTCATATGATTGGAAACCTCTATGTTCATTTCTTTTAGTTTTGTAATAATATCTTTACTGGATACATTTTGTTGTTTTGCGTATTCATGTACTCGAATTTTACTCATACCTTCACCCCCGATAAATTGTATCGAGCATGCTTTGCAGCTTCTTTGCAAAGCCTTCATCCAGTACAGCCACAACCACCCGTTCATCTCTCCCGATTGCATGCCCTAATTGTTGTCGGGTTTCGACTGTTCTGAGCGGGATTTTATAGTAGTTCGCTTTATCCTTGATGCGTTTTGCCGTATTGTTTGATGCATCTTCAGCCAGCAAAACTAGCTTTGCTCTGCCGCCTCTAATCTCCTTTAATACAAGCTCTTCGCCCGATATAATCTTTCGCGCGCGATTTGCCAATCCCAAAAACGTACTCCAATTACTCATGGCTGCTCCACAAGCGCAAGCAATTCCTCATACAAAGAACCATCAATTTTTGCTTTCAACTGATGCTCTAGGATGTTTTTTTTCTGCGCCAGTAAGATTGCTTCTTTATCACGAGATAAATAAGCACCTCTTCCGGATTTTTTCCCCGTTAAATCTATAGACACTTCGCCCTCTTTTGAGCGAACAATGCGGACTAACTCACGTTTTGGCTTCATTTCTTGTGTGGCTACACATTTTCTTAAGGGAACTTTACGATTGTTCACTTCGTATCACTCCTCAAACGCATCTACTTCAAATTGGTATGATTCCTCTAAGATGCCAGCCTTTTTTGCGTCAGACTCGCTTTTAATGTCAATTTTCCAACCTGTCAGCTTAGCTGCCAAACGTGCATTCTGTCCTCTTTTTCCAATTGCCAAAGATAATTGATGATCCGGCACAATAACTGTTGTCGCTTTATCATCTTCATTTACCAATACCTTTACCACTTGTGAAGGACTAAGTGCGTTCGCCACATATTCTACTGGGTCGTTAGACCAACGAACGATATCAATCTTTTCACCTTTTAGTTCGTTGACAATGCTTTGGACACGCTGTCCTTTTGGCCCAACACAAGAACCGACTGGATCCACATCCGGATTCTCTGAGTACACGGAAATTTTGGAGCGGTCTCCAGCTTCACGTGCCACAGAGCGAATTTCTACTGTTCCATCATAAATTTCAGGAACCTCTAGCTCAAACAAGCGTTTTAATAAACCAGGATGTGTGCGAGATACGAAAATTTGTGGACCTTTTGTTGTTTTTTCTACTTTTGTTAAGAATACACGAATGCGATCATGCGGTTTATACTGTTCGTTTGGCATCTGCTCACCAATTGGCAACAATGCTTCCACTTTTCCAAGGCTTACATAAATAAAGCGCGCATCTTGACGCTGTACAATACCGACCATAATATCTTCTTCACGGTCAATAAATTCGGAATAAATGACACCACGTTCAGCTTCACGCACACGTTGTGTTACAACTTGTTTAGCTGTCTGTGCAGCAATACGTCCAAAGTCCTTTGGTGTTACTTCAAGCTCAACAACATCGCCCTCTTGATAATTTGGGTGAATCAAACGTGCTTCTTCTTCTGAAATTTCAAGGCGCGGGTCAAATACGCTTTCAACTACATCTTTTCTTGCAAAAACTTTAATAGACCCAACTTCTGGATTGAAACTTACACGCACATTTTGTGCTTGGTTGAAGTTGCGTTTGTATGCAGAAATCAACGCTGCCTCAATTGCTTCAATAATAATATCCTTGCTGATGCCCTTTTCTTTTTCTAATACGAGCAAAGCATCCAACAGTTCAGTGCTCATTAAGATCCCCCTCTTTTAAAACGTAACTGCAAGTCTAGCGCTTGCAACCTTTTCCATTGGAATTTGAATTTCTTTTTTTCTTGTTTTTATAATCATGGCTAATGTAACGGTTGTACCGTCATAAGAAAGTAGTTTTCCTTCAAACTGCTTTTCTCCGTCAATTGGCGCATATGTCTTGATAGCTATTTGTTTCCCTATCGCCTTTTGAAAATCCTGCTCTTTTTTCAGCGGGCGTTCAGCTCCCGGTGAAGAAACATCAAGGAAATATAAATCCGGAATTGGATCTGCGGCATCGAGCGCCTCGCTTAAGCGTTCGCTGACAGTGGCACATTCCTCTATGTCCACACCTGCTTCTGAGTCAATGAACACGCGCAAAAACCAGTCTTTTCCTTCTTTGACGTATTCTACATCTACAAGTTCTAAGTTTAATTCCGCAATAATCGGTTTTGCCAGCTCTTCCACGATTTCTGTAACTTTGCTCATGAGCTGCCTCCTTCCTAACTGTACGATAACAAAAGCCCCTGCATGAAAGCAGGGTGATTTGCCTTAGTATTACCAAAATCAGCAACACTTATAGTAAATTATGTATAGCAAGCAACAGCTTCCTTATACGAAAAATCAGGCGATAATAACACGAAAGAGCGGGTTTCCCCACTCTTTCCGTAATAATATGCACGTCCTGAATTACCCGTTTATTACTATAGCATACTTGGCTATATTTTGCAAAGCGTTTTGATTTAGAACAGAGAAAGTTGGTTTTGATCCGGTAAAGATTCTAAACAGCCGAGAGTATCTAAATAACTGATAATCGTTTTAGATACTTTTGCTCGTTGCTGCAAGTCTTCTTTAGAAAGAAACTCCCCTTGTTCACGTGCGTTCACAATATTAATGGCCGCGTTCGTTCCCAATCCATCAATTGCATTAAATGGCGGTATTAACGACATACCATCAATAATAAAGTCTGTTGCGCTAGAACGATATAAATCCACCTTACTAAAGGAGAAGCCGCGCTCGCACATTTCAAGTGCCATCTCAAGCACCGTCAACAAACTCTTTTCTTTTGGCGATGCATCCAAGCCCTTTTGTAAAATCTCATCAATATTAGCGCGAATAGCTGCCGATCCCTTTGTCATTGCCTCTACATCAAAATCATCTGCACGAACTGTAAAGTACGCTGCGTAGTACAACAGCGGGAAATGCACTTTAAAATAAGCGATACGCACCGCCATTAATACATACGCAGCTGCGTGCGCCTTCGGAAACATGTACTTAATCTTCTTACAAGAGTCAATGTACCACTCCGGTACATTGTTCTTTCTCATTTCTTCTTCCCACTCCGGTGGCACGCCTTTTCCTTTACGAACCGATTCCATGATTTTAAACGCTAAAGAAGGCTCAAGCCCTTGATAAATTAAGTAGACCATAATGTCGTCACGACATCCAATTACCTCACTTAGTGTACATGTACCACTATAAATAAGCTCATTAGCGTTTCCAAGCCATACATCTGTTCCGTGAGAAAGGCCTGAAATTTGAACAAGCTCTGAGAATGTTGTTGGCTTTGTTTCTTCTAGCATTTGTCTTACGAATTTCGTTCCAAACTCCGGAATACCGAGCGTTCCAGTTTTACAGTTAATTTGTTCTTCTGTGACCCCTAAAGAAGCTGTACCTGAAAAGATTTTCATAACCTCAGGGTCATCGGTTGGAATGGTTTTCGGATCAATGCCGCTTAAATCTTGCAGCATTCGAATTACTGTTGGATCATCGTGTCCAAGAATATCAAGCTTCAGCAAGTTATCATGAATAGAATGGAAATCAAAATGTGTTGTTTTCCACTCTGATGACGTATCGTCTGCTGGAAACTGAATAGGAGTAAAATCAAATACATCCATGTAATCCGGGACTACAATAATACCACCTGGATGCTGACCTGTCGTTCGCTTTACACCGGTGCACCCCATGGCCAAACGCTCCACTTCTGCACCACGCATCGTTAAATTATGATCAGAAGCATATCCCTTTACATAACCAAATGCCGTTTTATCTGCGACAGTACCAATTGTACCTGCGCGATACACATTATCCTCACCAAACAGTACTTTTGTATAGTTGTGTGCACGCGGCTGATATTCTCCGGAGAAATTCAAATCAATATCGGGTACCTTATCTCCTTTAAAACCAAGAAACGTTTCAAATGGAATATCATGTCCGTCTTTTTTATAACGTGTACCGCAGTTCGGGCAGTCTTTATCAGGTAAATCAAATCCAGAACCAACAGAGCCATCATTAAAGAAGTGAGAATGTTTACAGCTTGGACAAATATAGTGCGGTGGCAATGGATTTACCTCGGTAATCTCCATCATAGTTGCGACAAAAGAAGAACCAACAGAACCACGTGATCCAACGAGATAACCATCATCAAGTGATTTCTTTACAAGCTTATGTGAGATTAAATAAATAACTGCAAATCCGTGCCCAATAATACTTTTCAACTCTTTTTCCAGACGCGCTTCTACGATTTCTGGAAGATTATCGCCATATATACTGCGTGCACGCCTGTAACTCATATCACGGGTTTCTTCATCTGCCCCTTCAATGCGCGGTGTATACAGATCGTCCTTAATTGGCTTTACATCACCAATCATGGCCGCTACTTTTTGTGTATTTGTTACAACAATTTCCTTCGCAACATCTTCTCCCAAAAATGCAAATTCATCTAACATTTCATCCGTAGTCCGGAAGTGAACAGAAGGAAGGTTATGTCTGTTAAGTGGATTTGCTCCCCCTTGCGAGCTGATAAGAATCTTACGATAAATGGCATCTTCAGGATCTAAATAATGAACATTTCCGGTTGCTACAACCGGCTTTTCCAGTGTTTTCCCAAGGTTTACAAGGTTGGTTAGTATGGTTTTAAGCTGACCTTCATTTTGCACGAGTTCCAACTCAATCAGATGCTTTAATACAGAAGGCGGCATAACTTCAATATAATCGTAAAATTGGATGAGTTCTTCCGCTTCTTCTGGTCCTTTCTGCATCATTGCTTCAAATACCTCACCTTTGTCACATGCTGTGCCCACAAGAATACCGCTTCTATATTTTTTTAACACTGAGCGAGGAATACGTGGTACGCGGTAATGATATTGCACATGAGATAACGAAACAAGCCTATATAAATTTTTTAACCCTTCATCAGATGTTGCTAAAAGCGTGACATGACTCGGCCTACCTCTCTTATAAGAGTCGCCTTGCCCCATGCTATCATTGAGCTGATCATGATGTGTATACCCTTTGGTAATTACCTCTTTTAGCATCTTTGCAAGTAAGTATCCGGTTGCTTCTGCATCATAAATGGCACGGTGATGCTGGACAAGTTCAATATCAAACTTTTTACAAAGCGTATTTAAGCGATGGTTTTTTAACTCTGGTAATAAAAAACGAGCCAATTCCAATGTATCAATAACGGGATTGATGCTCTTTGGCATACCGTACTTTTTAAAACCTGTATTCAAAAAACCCATATCGAAGGATGCATTGTGGGCTACAAGCGTACAATCACCCATCCATTCTGCAAACTCTCTTAGAACTACATCTACATCGGGCGCATCACGAACCATATCATCCGTAATACCCGTTAGCTCAATTGTCGTAGCGGATAATGGATGATGCGGATTGGCAAAGCGCTCAAATCGGTCTACAATTTCACCATTATGAATTTTTACTGCTGCAAGTTCAATAATGGTATCGTACACTGCAGATAATCCAGTTGTCTCAACGTCAAATACGACATATGTTTCGTCTGCAAGCGAACGATGCGCTTCGTTGTAAGCAATAGGAACACCATCATTGACAAGATTGGCTTCTACACCGTATATGACCTTAATGTCATTTTTTTTACCTGCGCTGTACGCTTCCGGAAATGATTGCGCGACTGCATGATCCGTAATGGCAACAGCTTCGTGTCCCCATTTTTTCGCTTGTGCCACCAGCTTAGATACCGGTGTTACCGCATCCATTTGGCTCATAGGGGTATGCAGATGGAGCTCAACGCGCTTTTCTCCTTCAGGAGCGCGATCTACACGTACAGGCCCTTTTATTTCATTAACATCGTTGGCCATCATAATTAAGTCTCGAACAAACGTGTCATCTTGGAACGATCCACGCACTTTGACCCACATGCCTTTTTTTATTTTTTGAAAGGCAGGAAGATCTTCTTTGTCGCGTGAAAACATTTTGACCATAATGGAATCTGTATAGTCGGTAACTTTAAAGGTCAGAAGTGTTCGACCGCTACGCAGTTCTTTTGTTTCCACATGAAATACGTAGCCTTGAATTGTTTTTCGTTTTTCTTCCTCACGTATATCTCGGAGCGGTGTAATTTCTTCATCCGGTTTAATTAAGTAGCCTATAACAAGCGGTTGATCATCAATTACAATCTCTTCTTTCTTTGCAATCTCTTCCATTGCTTGCAGCACTTTTTCACGATCTTCCTGCTGCGTTTGCTCGCGAAACTTTTGAATTTCAGCGTCATTTCCAACTACCTTTGTATCTACTGTAAATTGTGGAAAGCCAAAACGTTCATATTGCTCTCCAATCGATTTCGCCATATTCTTTTTAACTGTCGCCGCTTCGAGATCGTTGTTCACTTGAAGCTGCAGTTTAATGCCATTTACTTGCGGCAACTGATCTTTTAAGTATGCAAACATAGGAGAGAACGGAATTTTCCTTGTACAAAGCGGCCAATACGATTGCACATCCTGTTCTGTAAATTGCTTTGTCGAAGTTTGAATAGCAAAAGACACATTGGCAATATGAGAGAACGTTTTCTCTAATTGACTTTCAAATAGTTCGTATACATTAGCAGGCAGCACACGTGGTAACATAAACCGGAAAAACCAGCTCTTTGTCCGTTTATCTACAAGCAGCTTTTCAATTCCGCCGTCACGAAAATATTGTGTAACAAAATCTTCGGGTAAACCAAGTTGCTGTAATAAAATCATAAACCGCTCTTGTTGCTCTTTCGTCAGCGCTGTCACATCGCTCCTCCTCTCTACAAAAAGTAAAGTAAGGTACAGAAGTGTACCTTACTTGTCTATTTTATAATACTTTTGATGTAGCTGGAAAGTTCTTCGATTGCCATCTCTTGTGACTCATTCGTTTGGCGAACCTTTACCTCTACAATGCCTTCCTCTGCTTTTTTACCTACTGTAATACGAATTGGGAAACCAAATAAATCAGCATCGGCAAACTTTACGCCCGCACGCTCTTGACGATCATCCAATAGTACATCATAACCTTCTGCTATCAAAGCTTCGTAAATCTTCTCTGCTTTTTCACGTTGTACATCGACTTTTACATTAACAGGAATGACATGTACAGTAAATGGCGCAACCGCTGCAGGCCATTTTAAACCATGCTCATCATTATATTGTTCAGCAATCGCTGCGACCGTACGCGACACACCAATGCCGTAGCATCCCATAATCATAGATTGCGTTTTACCATTTTCGTCAAGATACGTCGCACCCATTGCTTCACTATAACGTTTACCAAGCTTGAATACATGACCTACCTCAATACCTTGGGCAAACTGAATAACACCTTGTCCGTCTGGAGATAGGTCCCCTTCTTGGATGAAGCGAAGATCTGCAAACTGCGCAACCGTGTAATCAATGTCAACATTAATATTAATGTAATGATATCCTTCTTCATTTGCGCCACAACATCCATTGACAATGGCACCAACTGCATGGTCTGCAATGATTTCTAAGTCTTCTGGCGCTCCGATTGGTCCAAGTGAGCCCACCGTACAGTTCATAAGCTTCTGTACTTCCTCCGCACTTGCAAGTTCAACCACAGAAGCGCCGTATAAGTTCTTTACTTTAATATCATTTACTTCATGATCTCCACGCACAAGAACCATAACGAACTTATCATCTACTTTAAAAATCATAGATTTAAAGCATTTGGTTGGGTCAAGCTGCAAAAACTTTGATACATCAGCAATTGATTTTTGATTTGGCGTTTCTACTTTTTTGGCAGCCTGTACAGCTTCTGTACTTTTTTCATATGTAGCGACCACTGGTGCCATTTCAATATTCGCAGCGTAAGAAGATGTATCAGAGTACGCAATTGTATCTTCACCAATATCAGATAGCACCATAAACTCATGCGTATCTTTTCCGCCCATTGCACCGGAATCTGCAATAACAGCGCGGAAATTCAAGCCGCAACGACTAAATATATTTGTATATGCTTGGAAGAGGCGATCATACACTTCATCTAAACTTTCCTGCGATGCATGGAAGGAATACGCATCTTTCATTAAAAATTCGCGCCCGCGTAGCAAACCAAAACGAGGTCTTTTTTCATCACGGAACTTTGTTTGAATTTGATATAAAGTCACCGGCAAACGCTTATAGGATTTAACCTCATCACGCACAAGTGCGGTAATTACCTCTTCGTGTGTGGCACCAAGCGCGAAATCGCGCTCATGTCTGTCCTTCATACGCATCAGTTCTGGTCCATAAGAATACCAACGGCCGGATTCTTGCCATAATTCTGCAGGCTGAAGGGCAGGCATTAAAAGCTCCAATGCTCCAGCGCGTTCCATCTCTTCACGAATAATTTTTTCCACATTATGCAATACCTTTAAACCAAGAGGCAAGAAGCTATAAATACCAGATGCGTTTTGACGCATAAATCCTGCTCGCAATAACAACTGGTGGCTTTTCACCTCGGCGTCAGCCGGCACTTCGCGAAGTGTCGGGCTGAAGATCATACTTTGTCTCATTGTATTCGCACCTCTTTATCCAAGTTCAACTTATAAAAAGAATTTTTTAATATCGTTCCATGTAACAACCAACATCAAAAGCATAAGAAGCGCAAATCCAACAAAATGGACCATTCCTTCTTTTTGTCTGTCTAATGGTTTTCCTCGCAATGCTTCTACAAGGAAAAACATTAATCTTCCTCCATCAAGTGCCGGAATTGGGAGCAAGTTAAACAAGCCAAGATTGACGCTTAATGCAGCAGTCAGACCTAATAAATTGACAAGCCCTGATTTGGCAACCTCACCTGTTAAATTGTAAATGCCGACGGGACCTGACAATGCATCAATAGAGAATTGTCCTGTTATCAGCTGTACTAAAGAAACAAACACGAGCTGTGTCATGCGAATTGTTTGTTCAAAGCCTAGCTTAACAGAACCCAACAATGATTTTTCTACCGGAGGATATACACCAATTCGCCCTATATCTTCATTCCCCTCCTGCTCTGCAGCAGGTACCAACTTTACAGTAAGATTTTCAGTATCACGTGTGATATCCATTGTTAATTCATTGCCAGGGTTTTTCCGAATTAGAGTTGTTACATCTTTCCAAGATTGCATCTCTACTTTATTAATTGCACGGATTTCATCACCTTCTTGTAGACCCGCTTTATCGGCAACCCCATTCTCTACTAATTTTCCAATTTCCGGTCTATCTACAGGGATTCCTTGTACAAGCCCAATAATCATGAACAAAATAAACGCTAAAATAAAATTCATGGCAGGCCCAGCAAAGATTGTAAGTGCACGTTGCCCTAAGGATTTAGATGTAAATTGACGGTGGTACGGCGCAATTTGAATTTCTTCTCCCCCAGCCACATAACGTGCTTTTTCATCTACCACAAAGGTTTGTGGTGAATCTTCATACTCTTCATAGCCAGTAACTGTTAGTTTGTGTTCAAGATCTGCATGCTCAACTTCCAATATGCGTGCATTTGGATATCGCTCCATGTTATCTAGCACAATTTTTTCTACAGCACCGCCCCTGTTCAATAACAGTGCTACTTTCGTCCCAGGTTTTAACTCGATTGTCTCAGGATCTTCTCCTGCCATACGTACATAACCACCAAGAGGTAACAGACGAATGGTATAGACTGTCTCGTTTTTCATAAAAGAAAAAATCTTAGGCCCAAAACCGATTGCAAATTCACGACACAGAATGCCTGCACGCTTTGCAAAATATAAATGACCGAGTTCATGAAAGAAAACAAGTACACCAAAAACTACGATAAAGGCAATCGCTGTATTCACTTCCATAACCACCTTTTCTAAATTTGTTCCAACACAAACCTTCTGGTCTCTTCATCAATCATACAAATTTCTTCTAAGGACGGATTGTGTACAACGACATGTCGTTGCATGGCTTCTTCAATTAAATCTTCAATCTGTAAAAAACTGATTTTCTTGTCCAAAAACGCTGCAACGGCTGCCTCATTCGCAGCATTCATTACGGTAGGTAAGCTACCGCCTGTTTTACCTGCTTGAAAAGCAAAATCCAAGCAACGAAATCTTTCCAGGTTCATCTGCTCAAAATGCAGTGCGCCAACTTCCCACAATCGTAAGGATTGGCCCGAAAGTGGTAAACGGTTTGGATAAGTCAGTGCATATTGGATAGGTACTCGCATATCCGGTGTACCAAGCTGTGCAATCACGCTTCGATCTGAGAATTCTACCATGGAATGAATGATACTTTCCTTATGTAATAACACCTCAATATTTTCATAAGCTACATCAAACAGCCAATGCGCTTCAATTACCTCAAGACCTTTATTCATCATAGTAGCCGAATCAATGGTAATTTTCGCTCCCATGGACCAATTAGGATGCTTAAGTGCATCTTCTACTGTCACATGCTGTAAATCATCACGCGTTTTGTCACGGAAGCTACCGCCTGATGCTGTTAAAATAAGCTTTTCAATGCAATTGTAATTTTCACCGTTTAAGCATTGAAAAATAGCAGAATGCTCACTATCTACCGGAATGAGGGGTACATTTGCTTGGCGTGCGGCAGCTGTAACGAGATGTCCTGCGGTTACAAGTGTTTCTTTATTCGCAATTGCAATTGTTTTTTTGGTTTCAATAGCACGTAGTGTTGGTACTAGTCCGATACTACCCATTACTGCGTTAACAAGTATATCAGCATCGTACAAAGCAACTTCGACTAAGCCATCTTCACCATAAACAACTTTAGTGTTGCCAGCAATGGAACGCAACCGTTCTGCATCTGCTTTATTTTGTACAGATACAAGTTCTGGTGAAAACTCAGCTAGCAGCTGCTGAGCAAAATCCACGTTACGCCCGACAGAAAAGGCTGTAAGCTGAAATACATCCTTATGTTCTCGAATAACATCAATCGTTTGCGTTCCGATGGAGCCGCTCGCCCCCAATAAACTGATTTTCTTCATTACAAACAGCTCCTCAAATGAAATGCAAAAAGTGTAGCAGCGGCAATACAAACAGCAAGCTGTCAAATCGATCTAAAATACCACCGTGCCCCGGCAAGATTTTACCGGAATCCTTAACACCATAATGGCGCTTAAATGCTGATTCAACAAGATCGCCAATTTGTCCAAAGGCAGACACTGCCACAGTAACAGCGATTAAAAAGAAAATATGATCGCTAATCGGCACAAAGGCATTATATATAAGTGCAATTACTACTGCACAAAGGATACCGCCTACTGACCCTTCTACCGTTTTATTGGGACTAATCTCTGGCCACAATTTTCGTTTTCCTATTGCTTTACCTATAAAATACGCTCCTGTATCCGTTGCCCAAATGATAAAAAACGCATAAAAAATATACTCAAGGCCACTGCTGCGCGTTTCATTCATATAGTAAAAGCCCATCGCCACATAAATAGTAGCCGTTAACAAGAAGGAAGCATCATCAAAAGTAAATGTATTCTTAGATAGGACTGTATATGATAGTAACAATAGCACAATGATAAATGTAATCTCAACCTTGGTGATTTCAAGACTGCCAAACAAGTCGACATGGCTTGGAATTAAAATGAGCCATAGTAACAATCCTGTTAACATAGTAGGAAGAGAAACAAACGACAGTCCTTTCATTCTAATAAGCTCAAATAAACCGATTGATGCCAGTGCATAAATAGCAATGGTGAACAAGAGCCCCCCGTACCATACAACTGGTACAAACACAGCAATTGCGATGAGCGCTGTAATAATTCGCTCCTTCATAAACGATACCTCGCTTTCTTATACCCCTCCGAACCTGCGTCCTCTTTTTTGGAAGTTCAAAATTGCTTCAAGCAAATGCTCCTCCGTAAAATCAGGCCAGAATACATCCGTAAACCAAAGCTCTGTATACGCGATTTGCCAAAGCATAAAATTGCTGATGCGAATCTCACCACTTGTTCGGATAAGTAAATCTGGATCTGGCAAATTCTTTGTCATTAAGTAAGAGGAAACCAATTCTTCGGTAATCTCTTGTGGATGTAAGTTTTCCTCCTTACTAGCTGTAACCAAATTTCGGATGGCATAAACCATTTCATCACGACTACCATAGTTTAACGCAAAATTTAAAATTAAACCGGTATTATCCTTTGTATCATCCATCGCTTTTTTAATGGCAGCACGGGTATGTGTAGGGAGACCTTGTTCATGGCCAATTAATCGCACCTGCACATTTTCTTCTACAAGTTCCGGTAAAAAGGTACCTAAAAACTCCTGAGGTAACTTCATGAGGAAATCTACTTCTTGTTTAGGACGTTTCCAATTTTCTGTAGAAAACGCATACAGTGTAAGCACCTTTACACCCATTTCATTAGCGAATTTTGTTATTTTACGAACAACCTTCATTCCTTCATGATGCCCCGCAATACGCGGCATTGCTTTACGCTTTGCCCAGCGACCATTACCATCCATAATAATAGCGATATGCTCAGGAACATACCCTTTCTTAGCTTCCTTCACCATCTCTTCAAACGATTGATTTCGCTCTCGAAAGAAAAACTTCTTTAACATATTGAAACCCTCCACGAGCTCAGGTATTCCTTAAAAGTGTAAAAAGACCCCCTTACGCAGAGGGTCATGCCAAAAGTATGAGTTATACTTCCATAATTTCTTTTTCTTTTGTTTTTGAGATTTCGTCAATTTTTACGATGTGCTTATCTGTTTCTTTTTGAATGGTGTCTGTATGTCCACGCAATTCATCTTCTGTAATCTCACCGTTTTTCTCAAGTTTCTTTAATTCATCGTTTGCATCACGACGTACGTTGCGGACCGCAACTTTTGCATCTTCAGAATACTTTTTAACAACCTTTACCAATTCACGACGACGCTCTTCTGTTAGCGCAGGGAATGCAATACGAATGACAGTTCCATCGTTTGTTGGGTTAATGCCAAGGTCTGATTTTAGAATTGCTTTTTCAATGTCACTGATAGAAGACTTATCGTATGGCTGAATTACCAACAAACGCGCTTCTGGTACCGTAATGTTTGCCAACTGAATAACTGGTGTTGGTGCACCATAATAGTCAACTGTAATCTTTTCTAAAACAGATGCGCTTGCACGACCTGCACGAACTGTACCAAGTTCTCTTGAGAATGCTGAAATTGCTTTGTCCATTTTATCTTTTGCATTCGTTAGTACTTGCTGTGCCATTATTATTTCCCCCTCACAATTGTGCCAATATTTTCACCAAGAACCGCTCGTTTAATGTTGCCTTCTTCCATAATAGAAAACACAATTAACGGAATATCATTATCCATACATAAAGAAGAAGCTGTAGAATCCATTACACCTAATCCTTCTTTTAATACGTCTAAGTATGTTAACGTATCGTACTTTGTAGCAGTATCATCTAGAGATGGATCTGCAGTATATACGCCATCAACATTATTTTTTGCCATTAAGATAACATCTGCTTCAATTTCCGCAGCACGCAATGCCGCTGTTGTATCTGTAGAGAAATAAGGATTACCTGTGCCTGCTGCAAAAATTACAACACGTTTTTTCTCTAAGTGACGAATTGCTTTGCGGCGAATATAAGGTTCTGCTACTTGTCTCATTTCAATAGACGTTTGCACGCGCGTTTGAATACCTAAATTCTCCAAGCTATCTTGAAGAGCTAAAGAGTTCATAACCGTAGCGAGCATCCCCATGTAATCCGCATTTGCACGATCCATGCCCATTTCGCTTCCTGTTTTTCCACGCCAGATATTGCCGCCGCCTACTACTACAGCAACTTCTACTCCTAGTTCTGCTACTTCTTTTACTTGCTGTGCTACAGACTTAATCACAGCCGGGTTGATTCCAAAGCCGTGCTCTCCAGCCAATGCTTCCCCGCTCAATTTGAGCACGACACGATTGTATTTCGCTTGCATAACGAACCTCCGTACATCTTTATTTTAAAAAAGGGAACACCATGTGTCCCCTCGTTTGTATTAGTTGTTACCTTTTACTTGGTTCATTACTTCTTCAGCGAAGTTGTCTTGACGCTTTTCAATACCTTCTCCTACAGCATAGCGTACGAAAGATTTTACAGTTGCGCCCTTAGACTCAGCAAATTTACGCACTTTCATATCTGGGTCTTTGATGAAAGATTGATCAAGTAAGCAAATATCTTCAAAGAATTTGCCAAGACGACCTTCTACCATTTTCGCAACGATATTTTCAGGTTTACCTTCGTTAAGAGCTTGTTGTGTTAATACTTCACGCTCACGAGCAATTTCTTCCTCTGTTACTGCGCTACGATCGATATATTTAGGATTTACAGCCGCGATATGCATAGCAATATCTTTTGCAGCTGCTTCATCAGTTGTTCCTTCAAGAAGCGTCAATACGCCGATACGACCACCCATATGAAGGTAAGCACCAAATGCATCGTTGTCACCTTTTGTCACAACTTCAAAACGACGAAGTGTTAGCTTTTCACCAATTTTAGCAATTGCTGTGTTGATGTGCTCTTCTACTACTGTACCGTTATCCATTGTTTGTGTAAGAGCTTCTTCTACAGTAGCTGGTTTTTTAGCTAGCAAATGTGAAGCAAGTTCTTTTGTTAACGTTTGGAAACCTTCGTTTTTCGCAACGAAATCTGTTTCAGAGTTAACCTCAAGGATAACAGCTTCATTTCCATTTACTTCAACATACGTTAAACCTTCAGCAGCGATACGATCAGCTTTTTTCGCAGCTTTTGCAATACCTTTTTCACGAAGAAAATCAATTGCTTTTTCCATATCTCCGTTTGTTTCAGTCAACGCTTTTTTACAATCCATCATACCCGCGCCTGTTTTTTCGCGAAGTTCTTTTACCATTTGTGCAGTAACTGCCATAGTTTTCAGCCTCCTAATTTTATGTATATAAAAGTATGTGTTATCGTGTAAAAAAGGTGATAAAAGGCATTACCTCTTATCACCTTTCAGCTTTCTTACGCAGTAACAGTTTCTTCCCCTTGTTTCACTTCAAGGATTGCGTCTGCCATTTTAGATGTAAGAAGTTTTACAGCGCGAATTGCATCATCGTTTGCAGGAATTACATGATCAATTTCATCCGGATCACAGTTTGTATCAACAATACCGATTAGAGGGATGTTCAATTTACGAGCTTCTGCAACTGCAATACGCTCTTTACGAGGGTCAACGATGAAGATCGCATCAGGAATTTGTTTCATGTCCTTGATGCCGCCCAAGAATTTCTCAAGACGCTCTAATTCTTTTTTAAGCTGAACAACTTCTTTTTTAGGAAGCACATCGAAAGTGCCATCTTCTTGCATTCTCTCAATGTCTTTCAAACGCTTAATACGCTTTTGAATTGTTTGGAAGTTTGTTAACGTACCACCCAACCAACGTTGGTTAACGTAGAACATACCTGCACGAATTGCTTCTTCTTTAATAGCATCTTGTGCTTGTTTTTTTGTACCTACGAAAAGAATTGTACCACCGTTTGCAGCGTATTCTTTCATTACGTTATAAGCTTCTTCAACCTTTTTAACTGTTTTTTGAAGGTCGATGATGTAGATGCCGTTACGCTCTGTGAAGATATAACGCTTCATTTTTGGGTTCCAACGACGAGTTTGGTGACCGAAATGTACACCAGCTTCAAGCAATTGCTTCATAGAAATTACTGACATGATTTGTTCCTCCTGAAATGGTTTTTTTATCCTCCGTCCACTTCACCTCTAAACACAACCGCAAACGCAGCACCAGTGCTTAAATCTGTGAACGTGTGTTGTGTATTCACACCATTGAATACTATAGCATAACACGGTACGACAATCAAGTCGAAAATCTGTTAATTCTACAATAACCTATCTTTTAAGTTACAGTTCACTATCAGTATAGCCTTTTTTGGCGTCATCAAACCAAAAACCTCTCCTGTAGCGGAGAGGTTTCATATTAGTTAGCTTTTAGTTTTGCAAGTTCTAGTAAAAACTTGTCATTTAATACTTTAATATATGTGCCCTTCATACCTAAAGAACGAGACTCAATTACGCCCGCACTTTCTAATTTACGTAACGCGTTTACAATTACAGAACGAGTGATACCCACACGATCGGCAATTTTACTTGCAACAAGCAACCCTTCAGTACCATTTAATTCGTCAAAAATATGTTCAATTGCTTCTAGCTCACTGTAGGACAAAGAGCTGATAGCCATTTGCACAACCGCTTTACTGCGGGCTTCTTCCTCAATTTCTTCTGCTTTTTCACGCAGAATTTCCATTCCTACTACCGTTGCGCCATATTCTCCTAAGATTAAATCATCATTTGAAAATGAGTCATGCAAACGCGAAAGGACTAGTGTACCTAGTCTTTCACCACCGCCGACAATTGGAACAATTGTTGTTAGACCTGTTTTGAACAATTCCTTGTTTTCCACAGGAAATGCAGTGTATTGACTCTCCACATCAAGGTTTGCAGACGTCTCAGTGATGTTAAATAAGCTTTTTGTATATTCTTCTGGGAATTGACGCTCCGCAAACATTTTCTTCATACGATCATTTTCAATTTGTTCATGAACTTGGTAACCAAGTAATTTTCCGCGACGACTTACAATAAAAACATTTGCCTCAATTGCTTCGCATAAAGTGTCCGCCATTTCACGGAAATTAACAGGTTTTCCTGCCGCCTGTTGTAGCAATGCATTAATCTTTCTTGTTCTCTCTAATAAAGCCATGATACCTTTTTCCTCCTAAAATTTCGAGATATTTTCTTGTGTTTGGAAACCGGGACGAACTAACTTGACCATGCGTTACAAAATAAATTGACTTACATCTTTGTTTCTTGCTATCGTCGCCAACTTCTCTTCTACGTATTGGGGAGTAATTTTAATATGTTCCATCGTAATTTCTGAAGCTTCAAACGATAAATCTTCCAAAAGCTTTTCCATAATAGTGTGCAATCTTCTTGCCCCGATATTGTCCGTATCCTGGTTTACTTGATAGGCAATCTCAGCTATTTTACGAATAGCTTCGTCAGAAAATTCAATTTCTATACCTTCCGTTGCCAATAATGCCTTATATTGCTTTAACAAAGCATTGTCGGGCTCAGTTAAGATCTTCACAAAATCTTCCGTAGAAAGTTTCGTCAACTCAACGCGAATTGGAAATCTTCCTTGTAACTCCGGAATCAAATCCGAAGGTTTTGAAATATGAAAAGCGCCGGCTGCAATAAATAAGATATGATCTGTTTTAATTGGGCCATACTTTGTTGAGACGGTAGACCCCTCCACAATTGGAAGAATATCTCGCTGAACGCCTTCACGCGAAACATCAACACCACCGGATTGCTTACCAGCTATTTTGTCAATTTCGTCTATAAAGATAATGCCAAGCTGTTCTGTACGGTAAACAGCTTCTTGTGTAACTTCGTCCATATCAATTAAGCGCTGTGCTTCTTCATTTGTCAATACTTTTCTCGCTTCTTTTACGGAAAGTTTTCTCTTTTTCGTACGCTTTGGCATAAAGCTACCCAGTGCATCTTGAAAATTCATACCCATCTGTTCCATACCTGTACCCTGCAGCATATCAAACATTGAGCTTTGTTGTTCCTCTACTTCTACAGTAATGATAGTATCTTCAAGAAGCCCTCCCGCTAACTTTCTTTCCATCTCTTTACGCTTTTGAAGCAAGGTAGTTTCCTCTTGCTGTGGTTCTGTCTGGCTACCCGTATTTTGACCACCAAATAACATCTCTAGCGGGTTCTTAAAAGTATTCTGCTTTTGCGGACCCGGAACCAAAATCTCCAAAATACGTTGATTTGCTTGCTCCTTTGCCTTGTCCTGTACACTTGCTACTTTTTCTTCTTTAATAATGCGGACTGATGTCTCAGCTAAATCTCGAATCATCGATTCGACATCGCGCCCTACATATCCTACCTCAGTGAATTTAGTTGCTTCAACTTTAATAAAAGGCGCACCCATTAATTTCGCCAAGCGACGAGCCACTTCTGTTTTACCAACACCTGTAGGACCGATCATCAAAATATTTTTAGGCGCAATTTCATCGCGAATTCCTTCATCAAGCAAGCTTCTGCGATATCGATTACGCAAGGCCACAGCGACTGCTTTCTTAGCATTTTCTTGACCAATGATATATTGATTGAGTTTCTCTACAATTTGACGCGGGGTAAAATGCAAATGCATATGAATACGCCTCCTTTACAGTTCCTCAACGATAATATTTGAATTTGTATACACACAAATATCAGCAGCAATATCAAGACTGGCTTTTGCAATGTCAGCAGCCGTTAAATGTTCTCCCGCATACTGCTTAAGAGCCCTCCCTGCAGAAAGCGCATAATTACCGCCAGATCCGATTGCTAAAATTCCATCATCAGGTTCAATCACTTCCCCTGTACCTGACACAAGAAGCATCGTTTGTTCGTTCATGACAATTAAAAGCGCTTCAAGCTGGCGAAGCATTTTATCACCACGCCACTTTTTAGCCATTTCAACAGCTGCACGTTGCAAGTTTCCATTGTACTCCTCAAGTTTGCTTTCAAACATTTCAAACAGCGTAAAAGCATCCGCGACCGAGCCGGCAAATCCCGCCAATACCTTTCCACCAAACAGTCTGCGCACCTTACGCGCAGTGTGCTTCATGACAACGGCATTTCCCATCGTTACTTGCCCGTCACCGGCCATTGCACAGCGACCGTTATGTTGCACAGCAAAAATAGTAGTTGCATGAAAAGTTCCCATTTCCAAACTCCTTTGCACTTTATTTACTCATATTACTATATGAGCACATCGCCGTTTATATTTACGCTCTTGGATGATGTTGCATATATACAGAACGAAGTCGCTCCTTTGAAACATGTGTATAAATTTGTGTCGCCGCTAAGTCTGTATGTCCGAGCAACTCTTGGACCGTCCGCAAGTCCGCTCCTTCATTGAGCATATGTGTGGCAAATGTATGGCGCAACACATGCGGACTCATACGTACTGTCAAAGAGGTTTTTTTTATCATCTCACTCAGTACATGCCGAACACCTCTATCTGTTAAAGGACCACCTTTAGCGTTCAGAAACAACTTATCAGTGCTATGTTTTTTCAATACTTCCCTTCCTTGAGAAATATACAGCTGCAAACTCTCCCGCGCATATGTCCCGAAAGGTACGTAACGTTGTTTATTACCCTTTCCCGTAACAAGAATCGTTTCCATATCAAAATCTAAGTCACCCAGTGTTAAACCACAGCATTCACTTACACGTATCCCAGTCGCATACAAGAGCTCTAGCAACGCTTGATTGCGTTGACCTAGAGGTTTACTTACATCCGCAACTTGAAAAAGATGGTGCAATTCCTGTTCATATAAAAACTTGGGTATTGCCTGCTCTTTCTTTGGGGCAGACGCAAGGGCGAATGGATTTTGCCCACAATATCCTTCTCTCATGAAGAAACGATATAAGCTGCGCAAACAGGAAAGCTTCCTAGCTACTGATCTTCTTGACATCTTTCTCTCGTGCAAAAACGTTAAATACAGTCTCACATCTTGATATGTAACGGTTAACAACGATGGAATTGCTTCCGTTGTCATGAATAATAAAAAATCTTTAATATCTTCACTATAGTTAATAATTGTATGCCTGGAATAGTTTCGTTCAATCTGCAAATATTCAAAAAAGGTTTGCAACAGCTGTTCTTGACTCACGTGTATCACCTCCGGATAAGAAAAGGACAAACGCTCTTTCCGTAGTAAGAATTTTCCACTTTCCATGAAGGTATCGACGCACAATGACTTGTAGTGAAGCAGTAAAATAAATACTTCCAACGTCATACTTTTCTTTTTCCGCAAGAAAGGCTACTAAATTGTAGCACAATCCAGTAGCCCTTGCAAGAAACTTAACTAAATATTTACAAAATTTTGAATTGTTTCTAGAGCGCGTCCAGCATACGCTTCATAGCGCTCTGCTTTTCGCTTCACTTTTGTTTCAAGTGGTGCAAACAAACCAAAATTCGCATTCATTGGCTGGAACGTTTTCGCATTTGTTGATGTAATATAATGAGCCATACTCCCCATTGCTGTAACAGGAGGCAATATCACCAACTCTTCTCCTTTTACGAGCCTTGCAGCATTAATACCAGCCAGCAAGCCGGAAGCAGCAGATTCTACATACCCTTCTACTCCTGTCATTTGACCCGCAAAGAATAAATCATCACGGCCTTTATACTGATATGTTGGACGAAGCAGTTTTGGTGAATTGATAAATGTATTGCGATGCATCACACCATAACGAACAATTTCGGCATTTTCCAAACCCGGAATAAGTTGCAATACTTCCTTTTGCGGTCCCCACTTTAAATGTGTTTGGAAACCCACAATATTGTATAGTGTACCAGCCGCATCATCTTGTCTTAACTGTACAACTGCGTGCGGTACTTTTCCTGTTTTCGGATCTTCAAGGCCGACAGGTTTCATCGGTCCAAACAAAAGAGTTTGCTTGCCTCGCTTTGCCATAACTTCAACCGGCATACATCCTTCAAAGAAAATTTCTTTTTCAAATTCCTTTAACGGTACAACTTCAGCACTAATTAATGCTTCGTAAAAGCGATCAAACTCCTCCTCTGTCATTGGACAGTTAAGATAAGCTGCTTCACCTTTATCGTACCTTGATTTTAAGTATACTTTATCCATATCAATACTGTCTTTTTCGATGATTGGAGCAGCAGCATCGTAAAAATAAAAATACTCTTCGCCCGTAAGCGCCTGCAGTTGATCTGATAGGGCTTTAGATGTAAGGGGCCCGGTAGCAATCACTGTCGGACCGGCAGGAATCTCTGTCAACTCTTCATGAATTACAGTAATATTGGGATGATTTTTCACATATTCTGTTACCTTTGCAGCAAATTCATGACGGTCCACTGCCAATGCACCGCCGGCAGGCACAGAGCATTCGTCTGCCGCTCGAATGATAACAGAATCAAGTCTGCGCATTTCTTCTTTGATAACACCAACTGCATTCGTTAAACTATTGGCACGCAAAGAATTACTGCAAACCAATTCTGCAAATTTATCGGTATGATGCGCAGGTGTTTGTTTTACCGGACGCATTTCGTATAGTTTCACTTTTACACCACGTTTGGCAATTTGATAGGCTGCTTCACTACCAGCCAAACCAGCACCAATTACATTAACTTCCATTTTAATCACCTTTTCCTTCAACATTTCCGTAAAAAATGTGAGCAATATGGCTCACATTTGCTGTTCTTCTTCATAGTCACAAGAGACGCATTGTACTTGCACACCTTTTTTTAACTTCTTCTCGACAAGCATTCCCTCGCATTTTGGACACTTCCGTCCAATCGGTTTGTCCCAAGAAACAAAATCGCATCCGGGAAACTCGCTACATCCATAAAAGATACGCTTTTTCTTATTGCTACGACGTTCAATAATTTGACCCTCACTACACTTCGGGCATTCCACACCAATCTCTTTGACAATAGCTTTTGTGTTCCTACAATCTGGAAAATTAGAGCATGCCATAAACTTACCATAACGCCCCATTTTAAATACCATCGGGTTGCCACACTCTTCACAATCTTCTCCTGCCGGCTCATCCTTAATTTCCACTTCACGCATTTCTTTCTCAGCTTTTTCTAGATGCTTTTCAAACCCTTGATAAAACTCTTCTATTACTTCGACCCATTGTGCTTGCCCATCTTCAATTTTATCCAGGTTACTTTCCATATTAGCGGTAAATTCAATATTGATAACTTCTGGAAAGAATTCCAAAATCAGTTCAATAACAATTTCACCTAATTCAGTCGGTACAAACCTCTTATTATCAAGAGATACGTAACCTCGCTTCTGGATCGTCTCCAATGTTGGCACATATGTAGAAGGACGACCTATACCCAGTTCTTCTAATGTTCTCACTAGACGAGCTTCAGTATAGCGCGGCGGAGGCTGTGTAAAGTGCTGCTTTGGCTCCATATCTTTTGAAAAAACTGTTTCTTCTTCCGTTAGTTCCGGTAGCATGCGATCTTTTTCTTCAGCACCATCATCACTGGATTCTACATATACCTTCATAAACCCTGGAAACTTGACAACCGAGCCATGTGCCCTAAATTGCACACCATTATTTGTAAGCGTTACCGTCATTGTATCCATAACAGCAGGTGCCATTTGACTAGCTACAAAACGTTCCCAAATAAGCTTATACAACCTGTACTGATCCCGACTTAAATACTCTTTTAAATCATCCGGCTTACGCAGTGCTGAGGAAGGACGAATTGCCTCATGCGCATCTTGTGCATTACCTTTGGCTTCTTTTCGTTTTTCTTTGGAAACAAAGACTTCTCCAAACTTATCTTGAATATATCCACGTACTTCTGTTTGTGCGGTTTCAGAAATACGAGTAGAATCCGTACGCATATACGTAATTAAACCGACTGTGCCTTCTTTTCCAATCTCAATTCCTTCATATAACTGCTGTGCTAGCATCATGGTTTTTTTCGCGCGCATGTTTAGTTTGCGCGCCGCTTCCTGCTGCAAGGAGGATGTCGTAAACGGAACTGCAGGGTTTCTTTTGCGTTCTTTACGAGTAATTGTCTCCACGGTGAATACATTGTTTTGCAAACGCGCTAGCACACTATTTACTTGCTCTTCTGTCGTAAGTTCTATTTTGCTACCATCTATACCGTAAAATGCAGCTTCAAATATGTCTTTTCCTTTAACCAAATCCGCTTTAATTGTCCAAAACTCTTCCGGTACAAATGCTTGTATGTCTTTTTCACGTTCAATAATTAAACGCACAGCCACTGATTGAACACGACCTGCACTTAATCCTTTTTTCACTTTCTTCCATAATAAAGGACTAATATTATAACCAACCAGACGATCCAATACGCGACGTGCCTGTTGTGCATCTACTAAATCTGTGTTAATAGCTCTGGGCTTTTTAAAAGCTTCCTTGATTGCGTCTTTTGTAATTTCATTGAACACCACACGGCAATCTGAAGTTGTATCCACATGTAACGTGTGCGCTAAGTGCCATGCAATCGCCTCCCCTTCACGATCGGGGTCAGCTGCTAAATAAATTTTCTTTGCTTTTTTTGCAGCTGTTTTTAAGTCTTTTAAAACAGGACCTTTTCCACGAATCGTAATGTACTTTGGTGTAAAACGATTTTGTATTTCAATGCCCATTTGACTTTTCGGCAGATCTCGCACGTGTCCCATAGACGCTATTACCTTGTATTTTTTTCCTAAATATTTTTCTATCGTTTTCGCCTTTGCCGGCGACTCAACGATTACCAAATAATCCGACATTCCAGTTCCTCCTTAAGAGGTGAATTCAAGTCTTCATTAATATTATTGATTCGCCTTCTTTTTGTCAATTCAGAATGAATATAAAATAACACGAGAGATAGCATGTCTGTCAACCTTTCTTGTATAAAAAAGAAAAATATATACATGTACATTCAATAAAACTCTTCAAGGATATCATGCGCATTCATCACTAGTTTTGCGCCCTGTTGAATCAAATGATTGGTCCCTGTAGCTGTCTTCAGCGATAAAGGACCTGGCAGCGCAAACACTTCCCTATTTTGATCAAGTGCACAATCCGCCGTAATTAAGGAGCCGCTTTGACTTTGTGCTTCAGCGACGATTACACCTTTAGATAAACCGCTCACAATACGATTTCGTTTTGGAAAACGCCAACGTTGCGGCTGCCATGAAGGCGGGTATTCTGATAATAATAATACATTGTTCCATGTTTTTAATTTTTTATAATTACTTTCCGGATATATATGATTAAAACCTCCTCCTAACACAGCAATTGTGCTTCTATCATATTGCAAGGCGGCAAGATGTGCGACCATATCAATACCGTACGCCATGCCACTAACAACTAGCCAATCTTCTTGTAAAAGCTTTGCTAGAATAGATTGTATGCCGCTAATACCATATGATGACGGTTTTCTCGTTCCAACTACTGCTATTTTACGAGGATGTTGTAGCAATTCACGATTGCCCATGCCATATAAAACAAACGGAGGATCAGGGATCTCACGTAGTAAATTCGGATAATCATCATCCCATATTGTTAGAAAAAAAGCATTGTTTCTTTGTAAGTCACTTTGGACAACTGTTAGAGCAGGACTATGCAGATGTTGAAAAAGAAAGGCACTTAGTTTTGGAGAGATAAGAAGAATGCGAGAGAGCTCTTGCGCGGAAAGATTATAGAGGAAAGCAAGCTCAGGATCATAGCGTAAAAGCCTAGCAATAGCTCCCCAATGATCAGCCAGAGCCGTATGTAAATGCAGTAATCTTTGTTTCACTAGAATTCCTCCTTGTTAACGTATATAAACATTAAGCAACCAATATTCTTTTTGATAGTAAAGAAGAACGAACGATATGTAACTTCAGCTACAATCTAAAAAGCACCGCCGCGTAAGTGCTATACATCTCGGCTGTTTATAAATCGAAGAGCCTACATAAGCCCACATAGGAAAAGGCCTCCCAAAACGGGAAGCCGACTTTTTTAGTTTACTTTGCAAGTTTCAAATAAACCTTTTTCTTTTAAAACAGAAATTAACGTCTCGCCCATAACAGAAGGTGTTTCAGCAACCTTAATTCCACATTCTTCCATTACTCTGATTTTTTCCGCAGCTGTTCCTTTGCCGCCAGAAATAATCGCGCCTGCATGACCCATACGCTTTCCTGGAGGTGCTGTTTGACCACCAATAAAGCCAACAACTGGTTTTGTCATATTAGCACGTACCCATTCAGCTGCTTCTTCTTCAGCCGTACCGCCGATTTCACCAATCATAATTACAGCATGCGTGTCTTCATCTTCATTAAACGCTTTTAATACATCGATAAAATTTGTACCATTTACAGGATCTCCGCCGATACCAACAGCAGTAGATTGACCAATTCCAGCTTGTGTCAACTGATGTACTGCTTCGTACGTTAGCGTACCAGAACGAGAAACGATACCAACATGTCCCTTCATATGGATGTATCCTGGCATAATACCAATTTTACATTCTTCTGGAGTAATAACACCTGGGCAGTTTGGACCTACCAAACGTGTCTTTTTACCCTCCATATATTTTTTCACTTTTACCATATCAAGGACTGGAATACCTTCTGTAATACATACTACTAGGTCAAGCTCTGCATCTACAGCTTCCATGATAGAGTCTGCAGCAAACGCAGGTGGAACGTAGATAACTGAAGCATTTGCACCTGTCGCTTTTACTGCCTCTTCTACCGTATTGAATACAGGTACGCCAATTACCTCTGTACCGCCTTTACCAGGAGATGTACCGCCAACAATTTTTGTTCCATACTCGAGCATCTGTGTCGCATGGAAAAGCCCTTGCTTTCCTGTAATACCTTGTACGATTACTTTCGTATCTTTATTGATAAATACACTCATCTTTCTCCCCCGCCTTCTATTAGCCTACAAGCGAAACGATTTTTTGTGCTCCGTCTGCCATAGATTCGGCAGCCGTAATGTTTAAACCGGACTCATTCAAAATTTTCTTTCCTAATTCTACGTTTGTTCCTTCTAGACGCACAACAAGAGGTAACTCAAGACCTACTTGCTTTGTTGCTTCTACTACGCCGTTTGCAATAACATCGCATTTCATAATGCCACCAAAGATATTTACAAAAATACCTTTTACATTCTTGTCAGAAAGAATAATTTTAAATGCTTCTGTTACTTTTTCCGCAGTCGCGCCGCCACCAACATCTAAGAAGTTTGCAGGGTCTCCGCCGTAATGTTTAATAATGTCCATTGTCGCCATTGCTAATCCAGCACCATTTACCATGCAGCCAATATTTCCATCTAAGGAGATGTAGTTCAAATCATATTTAGATGCTTCTACTTCTTTTGGATCTTCTTCATCAAGGTCACGGTACGCCAACACATCAGGATGACGATATAAAGCGTTAGAATCGAAGTTTAACTTTGCATCCAAGGCCATTACTTTACCATCACCTGTTACAACAAGTGGATTGATCTCTGCGATAGAACAATCTTTTTCAATAAAGGCACTGTATAGACCCATCATAAATTTAACAGCCTGGTTCACAAGCTCTTTTGGAATATTGATGTTAAACGCGATACGACGCGCTTGGAATCCTTGTAATCCAACAGCAGGATCAATATATTCCTTAAAGATTTTTTCAGGTGTTTGTTCAGCCACTTCTTCAATCTCCGTGCCACCTTCTTCTGAAGCCATCAGCACCACTTGAGAAGTTGCACGATCAAGCACTAGTCCAATGTAATATTCCTTTTTAATATCGCAGCCCTCTTCGATAAGTAAGCGCTTTACTTCCTTACCTTCTGGACCTGTTTGATGAGTAATTAGCGTTTTGCCAAGAATTTCTCCGGCATATGTACGAACCTCATCTAAATTTTTTGCTACTTTAACACCGCCGGCTTTACCGCGTCCGCCTGCGTGGATTTGCGCTTTTACGACACATACATCTGTTCCCAATTCCTTAGCTGCTTCTACAGCTTCTTCTACTGTAAATGCAACCTTTCCATTCGGAACGCTCACCCCATAGTTTCTAAGGATCTCTTTTCCCTGATACTCATGGATATTCATGGTCCCATCCTCCCCGTTTGTGGCAAAAATAAAAACTTTTCGTTTTCATTGTATAAAATTCGACACTGGCTGTCTAGAAGAAAGTTACAAGAATGAAAATATTCTAAAAATATTTTTCAATTCAGAAAAACAGTCTTTTCTATCAAAGAAAACCCTTTGTTGTATACAAAGGGTTTAAAAAACATTTTATAAGTATCATATTTTTATAGAGCTGTAGCACCGACATCTACCTCTAACACTTGTCCTGTTACATATTTAGAAGCATCAGAGGCAAAGAAAAGAGCCACTCCCTTTAAATCATCCTCTCCGCCAAGGCGTCCCATTGGCACACCTTGCAAAATCTGCTCCTTTGCCTTATCAATCAACAAAGCACGAATCGGTGTTTTCTTCGCCTTTCCATCTACCATGAGAGTGAGTGAGATATGCAAGAAGCCAAACGAATAGTTTTGGTTGTTCCACACGCAAACAGGTTTCTTAAGAACAGGAATAATAGAATACTTACTTTTTTGCTTTCTGAAACACACTTTTAGCATCTTTAATCGCTTGATTCTTAACTGCACTCGGCAAATTGACGGGAATATCTTTGCTTGATTTCTTTGTACTTTTCTTTTCCTTTACCATTTCAGATACAAGTAACGCCATAATACTTCCATATTTCCAGTATAAGGCGCCGCACAAAGTTAGAGCTGATCTTTAATAGGAGCGAAAGATTTTCTGTGCACCGGCAGGATACCATGTGCTACGATGGCTTCCAAATGCTCTTTTGTTCCATATCCCATATGCCTTTGAAAACCGTAAGCCGGATGCTGCTCTCCTAATTCCTTCATCATATTATCTCGTGCCACCTTAGCTATGATAGAGGCAGCTGCAATAGAAATACTTTTAGCATCTCCCTTGATAATGGAGGTTTGCGGCAACTCGAGCGGTAACTCCATCGCATCAATTAAGAGATGCTCAGGCTGGATGGCAAGTTCGTTAATTGCTTTTTGCATGGCCAATTTCGTTGCTTGATATATATTCACTGTATCAATAACATCCGCATCTATAATCCCTACAGCTATGGCAAGCGCATGCTCTTCAATATAACGGCTAAACTCTTCTCTCTTTACCTCACTTAGCTTTTTTGAATCATTAATGCCTGGCAGATAAAAATCCGGGGGCAATATAACAGCAGCTGCCACAACAGGACCTGCTAGCGGTCCTCTGCCAACTTCATCTACGCCAGCAATATATTGTACTCCAGCAGCTCGCAATGTTTGTTCATATTGTGACATTTCTCTAAATACAGCCTGTTCTCTCTCAGTCTGCTCTTTTTGCTTACGCCATTTTGCAATTAAACGCTGTACCCCTTTTCGCTCATCTTGAAGCAGCTCTGAAAAACGAGCATCTTGTTCATCTGTAATTTCAGTAAGCAGCACTTCAATATCCTTCATTGTTTGTTTCATACATCACACCTCATATAAAAAAGGTACGCCTATGCGTACCTTTATTCTTCTAATAGCTCTGGATCTTCGAACGTAAAACGACCGATTTTTCCCGCACGTAGCTCTCTTAATACAAGCTCAGCTGTTTTATCATAATCAATCATACCGCCACCCATTAAACAACCGCGGCGCTTTCCAATTTCATCAAACAGTTCGACAATATCTTCTGGAATAACATCCAGTCCAAATCGTTCTTGCAGTTGTTTTGGATAGTGTTCCGTTAAAAAACGAAGTGCATACACTGCAACATCTTGTAAGTTTAAAATGGAATCTTTGATTGCACCTGTTGCCGCAAGTCGTTGTCCAACAAGCTGGTCTTCGAACTTAGGCCAAAGTACACCTGGGGTATCCAAAAGTTCTAGTTCCTTTCCTACCTTAATCCATTGTTGTGCAGTCGTTACACCGGGACGGTCTCCGGTTTTTGCAATATTTTTCTTGGCCAGCTTATTAATCAATGTCGATTTTCCAACATTCGGAATACCAACAATAAGTGCACGCACCGCACGCGGCTTTACTCCCTTAGCTATAAGCTTATCAAATTTTTCTTTGACAAGATCTTTTGATGCTGCAGCAATCTCTTTCATACCTTGTCCAGCTTGTGCATTAATAGAGATTGCTTTAAAACCTTTACTCTCAAAATGTTGAAGCCACTTTCTAGTCATTGTTTCATCTGCCATATCCGCCTTATTTAACACGATTAAACGGGGCTTGTGGGAAACAATTTCATCTATCATCGGATTTCTTGACGAAGCAGGCAAACGAGCATCTACGAGTTCAATTACCACATCAATGAACTTTAGTTTCTCTGTAATCTGCCTTCTCGCTTTCGCCATATGTCCCGGAAACCATTGAATTGTCATGTTGTCACCTTCTTACGGTTGTTTAATAATACGTATATCAGGAATAGGCCAGTATACAATATTGGTTTTTCCAATTACTTGTTTCATGGAAATCGTCCCAATTGTACGACTGTCTTTGCTAAAACGACGATTATCACCTAAAACAAACAATTGTCCCTTTGGTACAGTTTTCTCGCCAGTTACTTCTTCTAGTGTAAAGTCGTACGTTAACGGGCCGTCCGTAACCTCTTTCTTATATTCGTCTAAATAAGGCTCTTTATATAGTTTTCCATTAACATAGAGCTGATCATTTTTATATTCAATTTGATCACCAGGCAAGCCAATGATACGCTTGATATAGTCTTTTTCTTCCGTTGCTTTAAAAACAATAATATCAAATCGTTTTGGTTCGCCAATTCGGTAGCCAATCTTATTTACAATCATACGGTCACGATCGTGCAATGTTGGCATCATAGATACGCCATCAACCAAAATAGGAGCAAAAAATATGTAACGAATTACGAAAGCTAGCGCAACTGCAATAATAACCGCCTTTATCCATTCCCATGTTTGACTTTTTTTAGCCATATGCTGTACCTCCAATATGATTGGAAAAAGGGAGCTTGCAAACACAAGCTCCCATACTTATCTTATCGAATTTCTTTAATACGTGCTTTTTTACCGCGAAGGTTACGCAAGTAGTACAGTTTCGCGCGACGTACTTTACCGCGACGCAATACTTCAAGCTTAGCAATTTTTGGTGTGTGTACAGGGAATGTACGCTCAACGCCCACGCCGTAAGATACTTTACGAACGATGAAAGTTTCGCTGATGCCGCCACCGCGACGCTTAATTACAACACCTTCAAAAAGCTGAATTCTCTCACGAGTTCCCTCAACTACCTTAACGTGTACACGTACTGTATCACCAGGGCGGAAGCTAGGAAGATCAGTTTTCAATTGACCTTTCGTGATTTCTGCGATTAAATTTTGCATGTTTCTTTCTCTCCTTCCAAACGGATGCTCTTACCAGTCTTATGCCGCAGCGGAACATCGTGGTTACGGACTCTATAAGTCACAAGTGTTATAATAGCATATTTAAAAATAGGTTGCAAGAGGTGTAAAGGTGAAAAACTTGCACTTTTTTAATACATACCAAGCTGCTTCTCTATGGGTTAACGTAGCTTGAGAGTACGATTCTCGGCACGAACGATAATACAGACAAACTATTCAACTGCTATTTACTCTTTGGATTCATATTTAAATTCTTCCACCCATTGCTTTTCTTGCTTTGTTAGCTCTTTTCCTGCTAATAGGTCAGGGCGACGCAAGTATGTACGTCGCAACGATTCTTTATGGCGCCATTCATCTATTTTTTTATGATTACCAGATGTTAATACTTCGGGCACCTTCAAACCGCGAAACTCTGCTGGACGTGTGTAATGAGGGTGTTCAAGCAAGCCAGTACTGAAGGAATCCTTCATATGTGACTCCGCTGTAATGACTTCAGGCAAAAGACGGACGACACTGTCAGTCACAACCATAGCAGCCAATTCTCCGCCAGTCAGCACAAAATCCCCAATTGAAATTTCATCCGTAACAAGATGCTCGCGAATGCGCTCATCATACCCTTCATAATGACCGCATATAAAAATCAGATGCTTTTCCTTAGCGAGTTCCTCAGCCTTTTGCTGTGTTAATCTTTCCCCTTGCGGACACATCAAGATAACACGAGGGGCACTGTCACCTTTTGTTGCCTCTACAGCATCAAAAATAGGCTGCGGAGCTAACACCATACCGGCACCTCCGCCATAAGGATAATCATCCACACTGCCATGCTTGCTTGTAGAATAGTCACGAAAATTAATTACATTAATTGAAACGGCTTCTTTTTCTTGTGCCTTCTTTAAAATGGATGATCCAAATACACCGGAAAACATTTCAGGAAACAGCGTTAAAATATCAATTTTCATCACAGCAAGCCTTCCATCAGATGAATTGTTACCATCTTTTCTTTTACATCCACTTTAAGCACAACCTGTTCAATATATGGAATATATGCTTCTTTACCATTCGTCAGTTTTACAACCCATACATCGTTCGCACCTGGCGCTAAAATCTCTTTGATTTTACCCAGTTCATCTCCGTCTTCGGTCACTACAGTACATCCAATAATTTCGTGATAGTAGTATTCGTTCTCAGGCAATTCACCAAGCTGACTATCAGGTACCTTTAAAATAGAACCTTTAAATACTTCCACTTCATTTACATTAGTATAGCCTTCAAAGGTTAATAGATCAAAATTTTTATGGCGGCGATGGGAGGTGATTGTTACAGGAAGCGGCTCATTTTTTTCTCTCCAAATATACAATATATTTCCTACTTTATAGCGTTCTTCCGGAAAATCTGTACGAGAAATAACACGAACCTCCCCGCGAATGCCATGTGTATTTACAATCTTTCCTACGTTAAACCACTTTGTCATGCGATCTCAACTCCTGCTTTTATATGTATAGTATGCTACACTTGCACACTGTAATTAAGCTTGTTTGTAGTATCTCTCATTTAGGTTGTCCAAACAATAAAACAATTAATAAAAGGGAGAGGCACGTAAGTCCTCTCCCTTTTACATAATCTCGAGCGTAATTTTTTCACTTTTGCTATGACCAGCCGCATAAACGACTGTTCGAATAGCTTTCGCGATACGCCCTTGCTTTCCAATGACTTTCCCTACATCCTCAGGATGTACAGTTAATCGATACGTGATACTTCCGTTATTGGAATCTTGTGTAACCAATACATCTTCAGGATGATCCACAAGGGCTTTTACAATCGTTTCGATTAACCCTGTCATCAGATTACTTACCTTGTTTAGCTAAATGGAATTTCTCAAGAATTCCTTGGTTAGAGAACAAGTTGCGAACTGTATCAGATGGCTTCGCACCGTTTTGTAACCATTTCAACGCAAGTTCTTCGTTGATTTTAACTTCAGCTGGTTGTGCTACTGGATTGTAGTAACCAATTTCTTCGATGAAACGTCCGTCACGAGGAGAACGAGCATCTGCAACAACTACACGATAGAAAGGAGATTTTTTAGCTCCCATACGTTTTAAACGAATTTTAACTGCCATTTATAAAGCACCTCCGAATATGTTTCACACAGATAATAATATTAGCAAAAGTGATGACCCTTTGTAAAGTAAAATTTCTTAACAGGCATCATTTTTTCTATACTTTCTTTCTTTCTTACATGAACGGAAACTTAAATCCGCCTTTTTTCTTACCTTTTTGCATATTTGTCATGGCCTTCATCATCTTTTTCATGTCTTCAAATTGCTTCAGCAAGCGATTCACTTCTTGTACAGTTGTACCGCTTCCCTTTGCAATTCGTTTTTTACGACTAGCATTAATGATTTCTGGCTGTTCTCGTTCCGCTGTTGTCATAGAACGAATGATAGCTTCAACATGCCCAATTTGTTTTTCATCAACCTGGGCATTTTTTAAACCTTTGATTTTATTTGCTCCCGGAAGCATACCAAGAATTTCATCCAAAGGTCCCAATTTACGTACTTGTCCGAGTTGCTCCAAGAAATCATCAAGTGTAAAGGATAAAGAACGCATTTTCTGTTCTAATTCTTTTGCTTTCTCTTCGTCAACTGCAAACTGCGCTTTTTCAATAAGCGTAAGTACGTCCCCCATACCTAAAATACGCGAAGCCATGCGCTCCGGATGGAAGGTTTCAAGTGCATCCAATTTTTCACCCATACCAACAAACTTAATCGGTGTTCCTGTTACTGCTTTAATAGAAAGGGCCGCACCACCGCGTGTATCACCATCTAGTTTTGTAAGAACAACCCCTGTTAAGCCAAGTTGATCATGGAAACTTTGGGCAACATTTACAGCATCTTGTCCTGTCATTGCATCAACAACAAGGAAGATTTCGTCAGGCTTAGACAATTCCTTAACCTGTTGTAATTCATCCATTAGCTCTTCATCAATATGCAGACGCCCTGCTGTATCAATCAGAACATAATCATGATGCTCTTCTTTTGCTTTTTCAATTGCTTGTCTTGCAATTTCCACAGGACTTATTTTATCTCCTAGTGAAAATACAGGCATATCAAGCTGCTTACCAAGTGTTTCAAGCTGCTTAATGGCAGCAGGACGATAAATATCAGCAGCAACAAGTAAAGGCTTACGATTATACTTTTTACGTAATAAATTTGCAAGTTTTCCCGTTGTTGTCGTTTTACCGGCACCTTGTAATCCGACCATCATGATGACTGTCGGCGGACGCTTAGCAACGGCAATCTTACTCTCAGATCCACCCATCAACTCGGTTAATTCTTCTTGAACAACCTTGATGACTTGTTGTCCCGGCGTAAGACTCTTCATTACGTCTTGTCCAATTGCGCGCTCTGATACCCGTTTGACAAAATCTTTTACTACTTTAAAATTTACGTCTGCTTCTAATAAAGCAAGGCGCACTTCGCGCATCATTTCTTTTACGTCAGCCTCGGTTACTTTCCCTTTGCCGCGAATTTTTTGTAATGTCTGTTGAAGTCGGTCGGCTAATCCCTCAAATGCCATAGTGCCGCCCTCCTATTCTAATTTTTCAATAGCTTCAACAACTTGTTTCACTTCTTCATGTACATGCTCGTTGCTGATTAAGTCTTTAAGTTTTACAAGAAGCTGCTTACGATCTTGGAACTTTTTCAACAGTAACAGCTTATCTTCATACTCCTCAAGCATTGCTTCTGTACGCTTTATATTATCATACACCGCTTGACGGCTTACTTCAAATTCCTCAGCAATTTCTCCAAGTGAATAGTCGTCTAGATAATACAGCGACATATAGCTCCGTTGCTTCGGTGTTAACAACGATTGATAAAAATCAAATAAATAGTTCATTCTCGTTGTTTTTTCGAGCATGGTTATCATCCTTTGTTAAGTGAATTACCTTTACAAACTTAGTTTACAAGTTGTCGAATACACTGTCAAGCTTTTTCCCTTGCACACTCTTTATAAAAGAATGTCTCTTTACTCCGCTGTCTCCACTAAATCTGCAAACAATCCGTATACATACTGCTCTGGATCAAACTGTTGCAGATCATCCATTTTTTCCCCTAACCCTACAAACTTAACAGGTACACTCATTTCTTTGCGAATCGCTAGCACAATACCGCCTTTTGCTGTACCATCAAGCTTTGTTAAGACGATCCCAGACACGTCTGTTGCTTCACGGAATGTTTTCGCTTGGCTCAATCCATTTTGGCCTGTTGTCGCATCAATTACTAGCAGTACTTCATGCGGTGCACCAGGCACCTCACGTTCAATAACACGTTTTACTTTTTCAAGCTCTTTCATCAAGTTTACCTTATTTTGCAAACGACCTGCTGTATCACAAAGAAGTACGTCTGCCTTGCGCGCTTTCGCTGCTTGAATTGCGTCATACATCACAGCCGCCGGATCTGAACCGGGCGCTTGTTTAATAACATCTACACCAACGCGTTCTCCCCATACCTCTAATTGCTCAATTGCACCGGCCCGGAATGTATCCCCAGCTGCCATTACGACCGATTTCCCCTCACCCTTAAGCTTATGTGCAAGCTTGCCAATGGTTGTCGTCTTCCCTACACCGTTTACCCCAACAAATAAGATAACAGTTAGTCCGTCTTGCATGTTCAATTCATTACTAAATTCTTCACCGCCTCTATAAATGGCAATGAGTTTTTCAGAAATAACACTTTGTAAATCACGTGGGTCTTGAATATTACGACGCTGCACTTCTTCTTTCAGCTGATCTATTAAATCCATAACTGTTGTAATACCAACATCCGCACCAATTAAGATTTCTTCCAGCTCTTCAAAGAAATCTTCATCTACTTTTCTGTAACGAAACACGAGATCGTTCACTTTTTCTGAAAAGGAATTACGGGTTTTCTCAAGCCCACTTTTAAATTTCTCCGTAACAGCATCTGTTTGTCGTGAAATCGTTTCTTTTAACTTTTTAAAAAAACTCATGCATATTCTTCCTCTCTATTCATTTGTAACCGGCTCATCTAATCGAACTGATACCAGCTTAGACACACCCGACTCTTGCATTGTCACACCATAGAGAACATCACATTCTTCCATTGTACCTTTTCGGTGCGTAATAACAATAAATTGCGTTTCATTACTGAATCGCTTTAAATACTGTGCAAAGCGTGCTACATTTGCTTCATCAAGAGCGGCTTCTACCTCATCTAGTACACAAAACGGTACAGGTCGTACCTTTAAAATAGCAAACAGTAGCGCAATTGCAGTCAAAGCACGCTCTCCGCCTGATAACAGCCCAAGATTCTGCAGCTTCTTACCAGGAGGTTGTGCTACAATATCAACTCCTGTATGCAGAATATCTTTTGTATCAGTCAAAACAAGGTCAGCGCGCCCACCGCCAAACAATTCTTTAAAGATAAATTGGAATTCTGCTCGAATGGCCTCAAACGTAAAAGAGAAACGCTTTTTCATTTCTTCATCCATTTCTCCAATGACCTGGTGTAACGTCTCCTTTGCTTCACGCAGATCGTCGCGCTGTGTAAGAAGAAACGTATAACGTTCTGAAACTCTATCATATTCATCGATTGCACCTAAGTTTACAGTGCCTAACTCTTCAATTGATGTTTTGACAAGGCGGACTTTTTTACGCGCTTCCTCGGCAGTTATTAGCATTGGATATTTTACTTTGGCAGCTTCAAATGATACACCATATTCTTCACGCAAGTGTTGTAACCTATTTTCAAGCTCTACGTCTAAACGATTTGCTTGTACCTCTTGATCTTTGGTGACATCCAACAAGTACTTATGATTTCGTTTTGTTTCACGCGTTTCCAATTCTAAACTTTCCAATTTGCCCTGCATCTCAAAACGTTGTTTACGCCGCGTACTTATTAATTCTGTTGTTTGCTCACTATCCTGTGCTTTCTGCATGATACGCTTTTCAATTTGCTGCTCGCCACTTGAATTTGAGCTCATCTCTTGCTTTAAGAACAAGAGGTCTTCTCGTGTTTTTGTCAGCAATTCGGTTGTTTCGTTTTGCTCTTCTCTCAGTCGAATTGTTTTTTCCTGTTGATTAGACAACCTTTGTTGTTGTTGTGCATCTTGTACCTTTAAATCAGTTATTTCCGCTTGCAGTCTATCCCGCAAGGCAGCTTGTTCCTGCTTTCGTTTAGTCAGCTTAGCAAGGTTTTCATCCATATTTTGAAGATTTTTCTGAATGAGTACGAGCTTGTCTTTTAATTGACTCTGACGCTCTTTTACCTTTAACTCATCTTCTTGGAACCCTTCCATCTCTAAATCATACATAGAAAGGCGCTCGTTCACCCTTTGTTCCTCAGATTCTACCTGTGCCAACTCAGCTACTAGCTTTTGCTCATTCGGGCGTATTTCATCCAATTGCTGACGAAGCTTGGCAAGAAGAATTTCCTTTTCTTCTATCTCACGCTTTGCTTCACGAACCAGCTTCTCTAGAGCATGCGTTTTTGCCTCCATATCTTTTAGCTTTTCAACAGTTGTTTCCAGCTCACGCTGTCTGCCAAGCAGCGATGTGCGTGCCTGCTTTACAGCACCACCAGTCATAGCACCTCCTGGATTTACAATATCTCCGTCTAGAGTAACAATACGATAGCGATACTGTATGAGACGTGCTAATTCATTCGCTGCTTTTAAATCCGCTGTTACTAAAACAGTACCTAGCAAATTGTAAACAATTGCTTTATATTTTGGATCATATTGAACCAAATCGGCAGCTACACCTAAAAATGCCGGATGCTGCTGAGCTGTATGTAATACTTCTGCACCAATATTCTTTCCTTTCATTACACGCAGCGGCAAAAATGTTGCTCTCCCGTATTGATTTGTTTTTAGAAAAGCGATGGCTGCACGACCATGCGCTTCTGTTTCTACTACAACATGTTGCATAGCAGCACCTAGTGTCGTTTCAATCGCAACTTCATATTTTTGAGGTACTGCAATGAGTTCCGCAACAGCTCCTTCAATTCCTTGTAGCGCAGTGCCTCGTGCTCTTAACACTTCACGCACACCTTGATAAAATCCGGCGTAATCCTCTTGCATTTCTTCCAACATTTCTTTTCTGGAACGCATTTGTTGTAAAAATTGATATGCTTGATACAGCTTGCTTTCATCTATCGCACATTGCTTTTTGCGCTGTTCTAATGCATGTTCTGTTTCTCGCAACAAATGCATGGTATTTTGCGTATTGGTTTCCATTTCTTGATATTGGAAAATTAAGCGCTCTTTTTTGGCTTGCACTTCCTTTCTTAACTGAAGATACTTGGCGTTTTCTTCATCTAGGCGCTTATTTTTAAATGCATATTGTCCCGCTTGTTCCTCAAGCATCACCAATTCATTGCGATAGCCAGCCTGTTCATTTAAAACTTCAATATAATCTGCTTTTAATGACTCAATTTGCTCATCTAAGTTCTGTTCTAAATTGGCAATTGCAATTTCTTTTTCCTCTAATTTCTGCTTAATCTCTGCCACATGTTCTTTCATCCTATGCAACACTTGATTCTCGTAGACAATATTTTTCTCATATCCAGCAAGCTTGGACACTAACGCATCAATACTTTCTTGCAGTTGCACTGAATGGGCACTTGCATTTTTCTTTCTTTCTTTTAAAAGCTCCCGCTGTCCCTCCAATTTCTCCAACTCTTTGCTTGTTAAAAGCAAAACTTCCTGCAAAGAAGCAACTGATTCATCTACAGCCTGTACCTGAGAGCGTAATTCTTCAATAAAAGCTTCATCTTTTTGCAGTTTTGTAGCTAGCTGCAATTCTCTTTCTTTGTTTTGTTCCAGCTCTGCAAGTAACTTCTCCCACTTTTTATGCAATTCTTCAATCTCATGTACAATCAAAGCAGCCTCTACTTGTTCCAGCGCTTCTTTTTGCTCTAAATAATCCTTTGCTGCGGATGCCTGCATGCGAAGCGGCTCAATTTGTGCGCTCAGCTCATGAATAATGTCTTCTACACGATGTAAGTTTTCTTGGGTCTCTTCAAGCTTCGCTTCTGCCTTTTTTTTGCGTGTTTTATACTTTAATACACCTGCTGCTTCCTCAAAAATACTGCGTCTATCCTCTGCCTTGCTGCTTAAAATTTGCTCTACTTTCCCCTGACTAATAATAGAGAAAGCTTCCCGTCCCATACCGGAATCCATAAATAAGTCCACAATATCTTTTAAGCGACATGACTGTTTATTTATAAAGAAATCACTCTCACCAGAACGATACACTCGTCTCGTTACACTGACTTCGCTATACGCTACCGGTAAGCGTTCATCTTCATTATCAAGTGTCAGTGTCACCTCAGCCACATTTAGGGCCCTGCGGGAATCGCTTCCTGCAAAAATAACATCTTCCATTTTGGCACCGCGCAAAGACTTTACAGATTGTTCGCCAAGAACCCATCTGATTGCATCTGTTATATTACTTTTCCCACTTCCGTTTGGTCCCACTACAGCTGTGACACCAGGAACGAAATCAATGGACACTCTTTCAGCAAAAGATTTAAATCCGGCTATTTCTAATCTTTTGAGGAACATGATGTACTCCCCCTATCGCAACGAATCCCCCTCTCACAAGGGGGATTGCACTATTGATGTTCTTTTAATTTTTTTAAAGCTTCTTCAGCAGCATGTTGCTCCGCTTCTTTTTTCGATCTACCGCTGCCAAGTCCTAAAGCGGACCCGTTTAATGTCACACGCGACACAAACTCTCTATTATGTGCTGGACCCTTTTCTTGCAAAATCTGATATTCAATGCTACCGCTTCCGTCACGCTGAATGAGTTCCTGAAGCTGACTTTTAAAATCCATCACATGAGAAAAAGCACCATCGTTGATTTTTGGATATACAATGTTTTTCAAAAAGCCCCATACCGTTTCAAGCCCCTGGTCTAAGTACAGAGCGCCGATAAACGCCTCAAATACGTCAGCTAGCAACGCTGGACGTTCTCGTCCTCCAGTCATTTCCTCACCTTTACCAAGAAGAACTAGGTTACCGAAGGAAAGCTCATTGGCAAATCGCACAAGCGATGGTTCACACACGATAGCTGCGCGCATTTTTGTCAATTCTCCTTCACTCATTGTCGGGTACTTTTGAAACAAATATTGTGAAACTGTGAGCTCAAGCACTGCATCACCCAAAAATTCCAAACGCTCGTTATCTTCATGAGGTTTTTTACGATGCTCATTCACATACGATGAATGCGTGAAAGCTTGAATTAGCAATCTTTCATTTTTGAATACAATCCCAATGTCGTCTTGAAACTTTTTAAATGCTTCTCGATATTTCAATTCAGTTCTCTTATCTCTCTGTCGTCTGTACGGCATAGGCCCCTCCATATCCGCCCGCAATATGCTAAAAGCAAGCCCCCTGTATCAAGGGACTTGCTCATACTCTTATAGGTGGCTCTCTATGTAAGAAACAGCATCACCAACAGTAGCAATCTTTTCTGCGTCTTCATCAGAAATTTCCATTTCAAACTCGTCTTCTAATTGCATTACAAGTTCTACAACATCAAGGGAATCTGCCCCTAAATCTTCTTTAAAGCTTGCAGAAGGTGCCACTTCAGTCTCGTCTACACCTAGACGGTCAACGATAATTTTCGTTACACGCTCTAAAACATCTGCCATGCCTGTTCACCTCCCCTCAAGTCATTATATTAAATATTTTACAAAAAAACTAGGCGAAATCAATGTTCCATTGAAACAATCATACAATAAAAACTTTTACATAGCCATTCCGCCATCTACATGCAAGGTTTGCCCGGTGATATAGCCGCTTTTTTCTGACGCCAAGAACGTAACAGCATTTGCAATATCTTCAGCTGCACCAAGCTTGGCGAGTGGAATAAGCTTTAACAAGTCGTCTTTAATACCTTCAGATAATATATCCGTCATATCGGTTACAATAAAGCCGGGCGCAATGGCGTTTACCGTGATATTACGAGCTGCCAATTCCTTTGCAGCTGTTTTTGTAAAGCCAATAACACCAGCTTTTGCTGCCACATAGTTTGCTTGTCCCGGATTTCCTGTTACACCCACTACTGATGCTACATTAATAATGCGACCATAGCGTTGACGCATCATCAGACGAGATACAGCTTTTGTACATAAAAACACGCCTTTTAAATTCGTGTTGATGACTGCATCCCATTCTTCTTCTTTCATTCGCATGAGCAAATTATCTTTCGTAATACCAGCATTATTGACTAAAATATCAATTTTACCGAATGCGTCTGTGGCTGTTTTAATCAGTTCTGCAACTTCTTCTCCATTTGCCACATCAGCCTTGACTGCAATTGCTGCTGATCCTAGAGCTTTTATTTCATCAACTACTTCGTTAGCCTTTACTTCATTCCCTGCATAGTTAACAATGATGCTAGCACCCTGTCTGGCTAAATCAAGAGCGACAGCACGTCCAATTCCTCGAGATGCCCCCGTCACTAATGCAACTTGACCTGTTAGCATGCTTATTCTCCTCTCAACTGGGAAATTGTGTATTTCATCGTATCTTCATCGTATATTGCATATGTCTTAGCGGAAGGAGCAATAGATTTCATTAAACCGGCAAGTACTTTTCCAGGTCCAATTTCGACAAAAGTATCTACGCCAAGTGCAACCATTTTTTCAATGGACGGATACCATTGAACGGGTGAGTATAATTGTTGTACTAAGCGTTCTTGAATCTCTTCTTTAGCAGTTACAATTTCTCCTGTCACATTGCTAATAACTGGTACCTCTGCATCTCTAATGGTAATATCCGATAAGACAGAACGAAATTTATCTGCCGCAGGGCGCATCAACTCAGAATGAAACGGTCCGCTGACACGAAGCATAATAGCACGTTTTGCTCCTTTCTCTTTTGCCGCTGCAGCTGCGAGCTCTACTCCGGTTTTTGTACCAGATATGACAATTTGACTTGCACTGTTCATATTGGCAATTTGCACAGAATGGCCGGACTTTGTCACCGTTTCCGTGACATCAACAAGTTTGGCAACATCCATACCCAATATAGCAGCCATAGCACCTTGACCGTCAGGAACTGCTTCTTCCATGTACTCTCCTCGTTTTCGGACAGCATATACGCCGTCAGCAAATGAAATAGCCTTCGCCGCCACAAGTGCGCTATATTCCCCCAGACTGTGACCTGCCACATAATCCGGTGTAACAGCATATTGTTCCATTGCCGCAAGAATGGCCGCACTCACTGTTAATAAAGCAGGCTGCGCGTTTGTTGTTTTTGTCAACTCTTCCTGCGACCCTGCAAACATCAGCTCACTCAAATTTGTTTGCAGCACTTCATTTGCTTGTTGAAACACAGATGCCGCTTCTTTAGATACATCAGCTAACTGCTTGCCCATACCGATGGCCTGTGAGCCTTGTCCTGGAAATAGAAATGCCAGTTTCCCCATATTATTCCTCCTCTTTTAGTGACGCCTCCTCAATCATTGTTGTAATCGTTGGCGTAACTTGTTTTTCAACCATTTCTCTTGTTTGACGGATCGCGCTGAAAATAGCCTGCTCATCTGAAGAACCGTGGGCTTTAATCACCGGTGCCTTTAATCCAAATAAGGCAGCTCCGCCGTACTCTGAATAATCCATTTGTTGCTTTAACCCCATTAGCTTAGGCTTTAAAACAGCAGCTGCCAGCTTGCTGGTGAACGAGCTTGTGAGTTGTGCTTTCAGCATTGAAAAAACAGATAAAGCCGTACCTTCAATGGATTTAAGCGCTACATTCCCTGTAAAGCCATCACACACGACAACATCGGCAACTCCCTGCAATAAGTCACGTGCCTCTATGTTGCCAATAAAGTTGAGATCGGACTCTTTGAGCATTGCAAATGCTTTTTTTGTTAGCTCATTTCCCTTCCCATCTTCCGTGCCAACATTTAAAAGACCAACTCGTGGCTTCGCAACGCCCCTCACTTTTTCCGCATAAATAGAACCCATAACTGCATATTGATATAAATGCGTTGGTTTTGCATCCACATTAGCACCCACATCAAGCATAACGAATCCTCTACCGTCAATTGTCGGCATGGTAGGAGACAAGGCTGGTCGTTCAATACCGGCTATACGTCCGACAACAAATAACCCCGCTGCCATTAATGCTCCGGTGCTACCAGCTGAAATGCAAGCATCAGCTCGACCTTCTTTTACTTCTTGCGCCATCAGTACTAAGGATGCACCTTTTTTTCTTCTTACCGCACGTACTGGCTCTTCTGTTGCCTCAATGACCTCATCTGTGTGCAAAATAGAAATACGCTCCGTTTGTTGCAAATACTTACGAATTTCTTGTTCGTTTCCCACTAGAGTAATATGTAAATCTCTGTATGTTTGAATTGCTTTCATCGCACCAAGAACAACTGTTTTAGGTGCATGATCGCCTCCCATAGCATCAATTGCAATTTTCATGACTTGTTCCTCACTTTTCTGTCTGAATACAGCGCTGATTTTGAGTGTAAAAACTACATCGAACGATGCATATTAAAGGTGCCCATAAATACTGTTTCATTACCAACAGAGCTTATCACTTCTACAATTGTTCGGGCTGCACTTATCTCATTTATTTTCGCTTTAGCAACAACACGTTCACCCAAACGAACCGGTCTAACGTATTGAATACTAGCTTTCGCTGTTAAGACAACTTCTGCATCAATTACCGCAACAGCAAGTGAATTCGCTTGCGCAAACAAATGATGTCCTCTGGCAATTGAATTTCTTGCGAATACATGCTCTTCTTTCACATCAAATAGTGAAATTGCGTAACGATCTGTTTCTATATCTATAATTTCTCCTACAACCTCTTCTAATGATAGAGATTTTACGTTTTCTTCAAACTGCTTAGCGGCAACATTTTTAATTCGCTCTCTTAGCTCAGGAATGGATAATTCCAATCGATCTAGCCGAATGGTTTGAATGCTGACCTGAAACTTTTCAGCCAACTCTTCATCCGTTATGAACGGATTTTCAGAAATCGTTTCCTGTAATAGTTGTTGCCTTTCCTTTTTAGTTCTTTTCATGTCTCTGCACCTTCCATTTATGACTAGGTACTAATAGTAGTATATGATTTACCGAGAGAGAATGCAACAAAAATTTTCCCCTCATTTTTAATCCAGTTTTTCACCCTGAAACACACCAGCTTCTTCTAAATTCTTGCGCAACCTTTCATATTGAGGGTCTTCCCAAAACGCTCGCGAATTAACAAGCAATGTCGCATCTGTTCGCGCTATCTCCAATACCCGATAATCATGCACCATATCAGCCATTTTAAATTCCGGTAATCCACTTTGCTTATTGCCAAAGAAATCACCTGGTCCGCGCAACTCTAAGTCTTTTTCAGAAAGTACAAATCCGTCATTGGTTTCTGTCATAATACGCATGCGTTCTTTACCAACCTCTGACTTTGGGTCTGCAATTAAGATACAATACGACTGTTCACTACCACGCCCTACCCTGCCACGTAGCTGGTGAAGCTGTGAAAGCCCGAATCGTTCCGCATCATAAATAACCATCACAGTAGCATTCGGTACGTTTACACCTACCTCAACAACGGTAGTAGACACTAGGACTTGTATTTCATTTTGACTAAACGCCTGCATGACTGTTTCTTTTTCTTGTGCAGATAAGCGCCCATGCATCAAGCCAACTCGAAACGTGCGGAAATGATAAGTTAGCATACTGTGTAAATCAATTGCATTTTGTACGTCTAACTTCTCTGATTCCTCAATAAGCGGACAAATCACATACGCCTGTCGCCCTTTAGCTATTTCCTTTTGCACGAATGCTAAAACACGTTCAAACATATCGTGTTTTGCCCAGTACGTTTCAATAACTTTTCTTCCGGCAGGCATCTCATCGATAACCGACACATCCATCTCTCCGAACGCTGTAATAGCCAACGTGCGCGGAATAGGGGTAGCCGTCATAAATAGAACATCTGGCTGTTCACCTTTCTCTCGTAGCACACGGCGCTGCGCTACACCAAATCGGTGTTGTTCATCCGTAATGACAAAACCAAGCCGCGCAAAATTTACTTCATCTTGAATGAGCGCATGCGTTCCAACAAGCACATCAATCTCTCCGTTAGCTAACTGACTTAACACCTCACGACGCTTAGTCCCCTTTATTGAACTTGTTAGCAGTTGTACTTGCAATGCATCTTGAAACAATTCTCTTAGCGAATGAAAATGCTGTTCCGCTAATATTTCAGTAGGAACCATAAGCGCCCCTTGATAGCCAGCTAGCTTTGCTGCATATAAACCAATCGCAGCTACAACTGTTTTACCTGAACCTACATCACCTTGCAGTAAGCGATTCATGCGATACGGCGATTTCAAATCAGACACAATTTCTGATACAACGCGTTGCTGCGCACCCGTTAAGGGAAACGGTAAGGATTGTACAAATCTATTTAATGCAGATTCGGAAAATACCTTTGCAATACCTGCGGACTGTTCTCGTTCAATCCTGCGCAGCGCCTGCATTTTTAATTGAAAGAAGAAAAATTCTTCGTATACAAATCGTCGCCGCGCTTGTTTCAGCTCTTCTTGTCCAGGAGGAAAGTGCAACGCGCGCAGCGTTTCTCTACTAGACCATAATTTATAACGTAAAAGCAACCCCTCAGGTAAAGCATCTTGTATACTATCCTCATACTGCTCTAAAGCACGCGATACATACCGTCGTAGTTGCTTAACGGTTATTTTTCCTTTTACAGAGTATACCGGCTCTATCTCACGCTGTTTGGCAAGTGAACCGAAATGCAATTCTGTCACAGATATTGTTTGTCGGTGTTGATCCCACTTTCCTGTAACCGTAACGACCTCATCCATGTTTAGCTTTTCTTTGTAATAAGGGCGATTAAAGCAGACAGCATTGATTAAATAACGATCTACAAGCACACGAAACGTCAAACGAGATTTTTTCTTCCCATAATATTGCAAAAGAGGCAGGCTATGAACCCTGCCTTCTATCGTAACACGTTCTTCATGTTTGACTTCAGCTAAATCTTTCATGGCATAATCTTCATACCTATACGGTAAATAGTGTAATAAATCACTAACAGTAATAATACCCATTTCATTCAGTTGTAGTGCCGTCTCTTCACCAATACCTTTAACAGCTACAACCGCATCCTGGAGACTCACTTCTTGAGCGACACACCAAAGATTTTCGCTTCCAGTGCTCGCCCCGTTGGCGTAGCCGCTAACCCCCCTTGCGCTGTTTCTCTTAACGCAACCGGCATTGTTTGACCAATTCTATACATTGCATCAATCACCTCATCACACGGTATTCTACTAGTTACACCTGCTAGAGCCATATCTGCCGCAACCATCGCGTTTGCCGCTCCCATCGCATTTCGCTTCACACAAGGAACCTCTACCAATCCAGCTACAGGATCACAAACAAGACCCAGCATATTTTTTAGTGTAATTGCCATCGCTTCTGCACTTTGTTGCGGTGTTCCCCCTGCCATTTCGGTAATAGCAGCAGCAGCCATACCACTCGCTGAACCAACTTCCGCCTGACAGCCTCCTGCTGCACCTGAAATCGAAGCATTATTTGCAACAACAAAGCCAAATGCACCAGCCGTAAATAAAAACTCAATCATTTGTTCACGCGTTGGATTTAGCTTGTTTTTCACAGCAAACAACGTACCAGGGACAACACCAGCTGAGCCAGCTGTCGGCGTAGCACAAATAGTACCCATTGCAGCGTTCACTTCATTCGTCGCTACCGCTTTACTCACAGCATCTAAAAGCAAGTTACCCGATAGCGCTTTACCACTTTTAATATAGTTCTGCAGTAGAACTGCATCTCCTCCTGTTAAGCCTGAAACAGATTGCACCCCCTGTAAACCGCGTTCAACCGCTTGCTCCATCACGGTTAGGTTTCGATCCATCTTTTCCAAAACTGCCTCCCGTGATAAACCCGTCACACGCATTTCTTGTTGAATCATTACTTCTGCAATTTTTATGCCTGCATCTTCTGCAAGTTGTACCAACTCTGCAACATTTCTGAACATCCCTGCTCCTCCTATTCTACCATACGGGTAACTTGGATAATATTAGGTAAAGATTGAATTTCTTGCATAACATGCTCTTCAATATTATGATCAACTTCTATTACCATTAAAGCTGTCTTACCAATCTCTTTACGAGCCACTTCCATATGCCCAATATTAATTTGATATTTGGCCAATATATTTGTAACCGAAGAGATGGCACCATATTTATCATTGTGCACAACTAAAATAGCCGGGTGCATACCACTCAGCTTTAACTCAAATCCATTTAATTCTGTAATTTCAATTTTTCCACCACCGATAGAGATACCTACAACCTCAATCTCTTTTTGACCGTCTGTCATCCAAATTCGAGCTGTATTAGGATGATCAACTATTGCCTCTTCTTCTACAAAGGTAATATCCATCCCTAATTGCTGAGCGAGTGCAATGGATTCAGGAATGCGCGGATCGTACGTATCAAAGTCTAAAATTCCTCCAATAATGGCCACATCCGTACCATGACCACGGTAGGTCTGTGCAAACGAGCCATAAAAAGAAACAACCACCTTATCAGGACGAACGCCAAACAACGTGCGAGCAACTCTTCCAATTCTAGCAGCACCCGCAGTATGGGAACTGGAAGGTCCAATCATAATGGGACCTATAATATCAAATACAGATTTATACTTCACGGTTTCTCCTCCCTCATTTTCACCCTATATACTTGTAAAACAGCAAGATAAATTCAATCTCTTGTCATAAGCACAACTATATTGGAGAAACTAATGCTCCAACATTCACTTCACAAAGAGTACTTAGCCCTAAAGTCACACTTGAAAACGCTTTCCCCATAAAATAAGGCGCGATTTCGTATATAAGTATATAGGGAAACGGTCGCTTTGTTAACCAAAAATCATAAAAAAAGTCTCTCCTGTTAAAAGGAAAGACTTTTCTGTATTATTCAACAGAGAAAATAAAGGCGTATAGGGGTTGATTCCCTTTGTGAATCTCAACTTCAACGTCTTCAAATTCCTCTTCCATAAATGTGAGCAACGTTTGCACTTCTTCGTCTGTTGCATCTTCACCTTGTAGAATCGTTAGAATTTCAGAATCTTCATCCAGTAAACGCACAAGTAATTTTTTCGCAGCTTCCACTTTATCCTTGTCAGTCGCTACAATTTTACTTTCAGCAATACCCATAAAATCATCTTTTCTAATATCAATTCCATCCATTTGTGTATCGCGTACTGCATATGTGATTTGCCCTGTTTTTACATGAGCTAATGCTTCTTTCATTGCATCTGCGTTTTCTTCCAAGGCCGCCCCCGGATTAAATGCAAGCATGGCCGCCATACCCTGTGGTACTGTTTTAGAAGGAACCACGATAACTTCAGCCTCAGCCACAGAAGCAGCTTGCTGCGCAGCCATAACAATGTTGCTGTTGTTAGGCAAAATGATAATTTTTTCTGCATTTGCCTCTTCGATTGCTTTTACGATATCCTCTGTGCTTGGATTCATCGTTTGGCCGCCTTCAATAACCTGGGTTGCACCGATGCTTTCAAATAGTGTTTTAATACCGGAGCCCATCGCTACTGTAACAATACCATAAGGCTGCTTTTCCTTTGGCTTGCTAGATGCCTCCATGGCAGCCATTACCTCTGCCTCATCATGGAGCAGATGAGTGTGCTGTTCACGCATGTTTTCGACTTTGATGTTGATTAAACTTCCATAACGCTGGCCGTAGTTCATTGCATCGCCAGGATGCTCCGCATGAATATGAACCTTTACAATTTCCTCGTCAGCAACAACTAGAAGAGAATCTCCATACACACTAATATCATTGCGGAACTTTTCCTCAGAAAATGGATGTTGTTTAAGCTTCTCAGCATCAAACTTCACCATAAACTCTGTGCAATAGCCATATTCGATATCTTCTGTACTTAAATGACTTTGTACATTGCGATGCTCTGTTTGTACCATTTGTTCCATAGAAGGTTGCCCTGCAGATAAAGTAATTTTCTCACCTTTTAACTCTGCCAAAAACCCTTCGTATACAACACAAAGTCCTTTACCACCGCTATCTACTACCCCTACTTGCTTTAGTACAGGCAATAAATCAGGCGTACGGTTTAATGACGCATTTGCTTCTTTAACAACTTCTTCCATAAACAATACAAAATCATCTTGTTTTTTTGCAATAGCCACAGCCTTTTTTGCTGTATCTTTTGCAACCGTCAAAATCGTTCCTTCAATCGGTTTCATAACAGCCTTATATGCCGTTTCTACACCTGCTTCTAACCCTTGCGCAAAATCAACTGTTGTTAGAACTGCCTTTTGTTCAATCGATTTAGAAAGACCGCGGAATAGCTGTGACAAAATAACGCCTGAGTTACCACGAGCACCCATTAAAAGTCCTTTTGCTAAGCTAGCGCCTACTTTACCAGCGTGATCAGAACTGTTATTTTTTACTTCCTTGGCGCCCGATGTCATGGATAAGTTCATATTGGTACCGGTATCGCCATCAGGAACCGGGAAGACGTTCAGCGCATCTACCAATTTCATGTTGTTTGTTAAGTTATTTGCACCTTGTATGATCATTTGCGCAAAACGCTGTCCATCAATTTGTTTCATTGACACTGACCTTCCTCCTTACTTGCACATCACAAATTCGTTACTTTAACGCCCTGTACATAAATGTTCACTGAATCCACTGCTAGTCCTACTGTTTGATCCAATGTGTACTTGACTTTTGTTTGCACATTGTGTGCTACTTCTGAGATTTTTGTACCATAGCTTACAATAATATACATGTCAATATGTACTTCATCGTTTTCGTTTCGAACGATAACCCCGCGTGTGAAGTTTTCTTTTCTTAGGATTTCCGTTAGTCCGTCTTTTAATTGATTTTTGGAAGCCATTCCGACAATACCGTAGCAATCCACAGCAGCACCGCCTGCAATGGTTGCAATTACATCTGTGCTGATATCAATTTGACCGTACTGCGTTTTAATTTCGATTGACATATGTGTTTCCCCCTTTGGTTATAGTCAAAGTGAGCTAGACTATCATTATCATATACTGTTTGCGGCAAAAATTCCAATTTTCGTTTTTTGAACTCCCCTCACTTAGCTAACGCTTGAAGTGCAGGATTCCTACAAACACCGATGTACCATCGGTTATTTAGAAGGCTACCCCCGTAGTCCCTACGGTTGATACGAATTTCGCATGCTATTACAACTTTGTTTTCACTTAGTCTTCGTGCTGTAATTTCACTGTTTTATCCTCTTTGCGACTTTTGAAAGATATGGGCGAACGACACCCACCCGACAAGTTCTCTTTACGCAACAAGAAACCACGCTTGAATTCGTTTGATGCCCATTATACCAAAAATTCAGGCGAACACCTACCGACATTCATCTCCCGTCTACTCATTGAGCTATCTCTTCACATTCCTTGCCGTGAGAGTCTTCTGTAGGAAATTAGATAAAAGTTACTTGCAATACAGCCACACGTTACCTAATGTGTGATTCTAGCACCTGTTATTACTATGATAAGCAAAATAGTCCATTGTTATTATACAACATAGTCTCCTATGTTATGTCAAGTAATTTTTCTTGATTTCTTTATTTAACTGTATTGCATTCTCTCACTACTTGTGATAAATTATAGAAGTGTTTTCAGCTTACAGACTGAGTATGTAAAATTTGGTATGTTCCGTAGAGTTAGGAGGGAAATATAGATGGCTCGTGTATGTGCAATTACAGGAAGAAAAGCTCGCACTGGTAACTCACGCTCTCACGCTATGAACGCTACTAAGCGTAAATGGGGTGCTAACCTTCAAAAAGTTCGCATCGTTGTGAACGGTAAAGTGAAACGTGTTTACGTTTCTGCCAGAGCATTGAAATCAGGCAAAATCGAACGCGTATAATAAAAAAAGAGCCGGAAAATTCGGCTCTTTTTTATTTGAGACAATCTATTGTATATATTATTATTATATACTGTAACTAGATGTTGATTGAGATTATTTGCAAGTTGGAGTTTAAGACAGCACAAGATTAAAAAAAGCACCGTTTGCGGTGCTTTTTTTAATCTTTTTTAAATGTATTCAGCATCGCACGTACAAGGCCACCCAGAAACTTTGGCAATTTAATTGTATAAAATCTCATGGTTTCCCTCCCACTCCCCATTGCTCACATAATGTATGGTTGACAAGAATTGTATTAATCAGTACTACTTATCACCAATAATATGCCGCTCGTAAATGAAAAAGTACCTTTTTTAGTACTGAGTTCATTACTTACACATAAAGTAGAGCCCCACTGAATGGTTTGATTGTGAAGAGGATATTTAAAACCTTGTAATGTAATGCCTGTAACCGTTTCTGTTAAAGGCAAGAAAGATATGTATGGAAATCGTTGATTTTGTTCAATTACATAGGTTCCTGCACGTTTTATACCAATTTCATTTTTATGATCTACCAGTATCATTTCTGTTTCAACATCTAAACTTCTCACCAACAGTTGAATATTGGCTAATCCATGATCTAATCTGCCACCTGTTGCTCCGAAGATGCGTATGATATCCGGCTTTTGTTTCAATGCCCATGTTACTGCGAGCTCTAAATCTGTCTCATCTTTTTCCTTCGGCAGAATGTGTAAAGTAGTTTGTTCACGCATCCACCGCAGTTCTTCTTCTGACACTGAATCGTAATCTCCGAAAGCTGCAATAGGCGTGATATTTCGCTGCAGCAAATAAAACACCCCTCGATCCGCAGCCACCCACTGCACATCATCATTTTCGTAATAAGAGAAGTCTGGATAATGATCGACAGGTCCACCTGCCAAAATATGGAATATTTTCATGTCATTCTCCTTAGTATTCGGAAGCACTCATTTCAATGCATATCAAAGAGGATGCCCCCATCATTGTTTGAGGCACCCTCTTCTTTAACCGCGTAGACTGCGAATTGCTTCGACACGATCCGTTTTGTTGTAGACAGCTGAGCCTGCAACTAGGACGTTGGCTCCCGCTTCTACACAAAGCTTTGCCGTCTCAGTATTTACACCGCCGTCTACTTCAATTTCTACGTTTAAACCACGTTCTCTGACCATATCCGCCACCTGCTCAATCTTTGGTAAAACTGATGCAATGAACGTCTGACCTCCAAAGCCTGGGTTAACAGTCATTAAAAGAACCATATCTACTTCATCGATAATATGTTCAATCATTGATACAGGGGTATGAGGGTTTAAAACTACCCCAGCTTTCACACCGTATGATTTAATAAGTTGAATAGTTCTGTGAAGATGCGGACACGCTTCTACATGTACAGTGATAATATCTGCTCCTGCCTTAGCAAATGTTTCGATATAAGCATCCGGATTTTCAATCATCAGATGGACATCCAAGGGTAGATTTGTAACTGGTCTGATTGCCTCAACAATAAGCGGTCCAATCGTAATATTAGGTACAAAGTGACCATCCATGACATCTACATGTATATAATCTGCTCCGCCACGCTCTACCTCTCGCACTTCTTCACCCAATTTTGCAAAGTCTGCTGATAAAATAGAAGGTGCAATTTTAATCATGGTTAATACCTCGGCTTTCTATCTCTTATTTCTTGTACAAATTGTGTATAGTGCTCATAACGATAAGAAGGAATTTCTCCGTTTTCTACCGCTGCTTTCACAGCACATTTTGGTTCGGCCAAATGGGTACATCCTCTAAATTTACAAGCGTGCTTACGCAACTTGAACTCTGGAAAACAATCCGTTAAATCTTCAACGCTCATATCTGTAAAATCTAGAGAACTAAAGCCTGGTGTATCAGCAACAAGGCCTGCTCCAACCTCAATGAGCTCTACATGCCTTGTCGTATGCTTACCACGCCCAAGATGCGATGAAATACCACTTGTTTTTAGTGCAAGTTCAGGACGTAATTGATTCAATAACGATGATTTACCCACACCTGACTGCCCAGCCACAACTGATACTTTATTTCGTAAAAGGGGCCATAATCGATCCACACTGTCTTGCATTGTTGTTGAAGTAAATATAACCCGGTAGCCCATTCTTTCATAATCCGCTGCATATGCCTGGATATCAGGCAATCGCGCTTCATCTATTAAATCCATCTTACTAATACAAATAATAGGCTCAATGAAATTGAACTCAATCAGTGTCAAAAAACGATCTAATAGAGTCGTGCTAAAATCCGGTTCTACGGCAGAAAAGACAAGGATCGCTTGATCTACATTAGCAATAGGAGGACGTACAAGCTCATTCTTCCTCTCTCCTACCTCTAAAATATAACCATCTGTTTCGTTTTCTGCCTGAAATACAACATAATCGCCGACAAGAGGGGTAATTTTATTTTTGCGGAATACACCGCGCCCCCGGCATTGCGTAATGCCTCCTTCGTGCGCGACATAATAAAATCCGCTTAATGCTTTGATAATTTTTCCCTCAGGCATACACTCACTCCTTGTTAATCATACGGATACGGAACATCTTTTTCTATAAATGTCTTTCCGTCCCTAACAATCTTGTAGCGCGCTGATTTGCCGTACGGTACGGTCAGCTTTAATGAAATTGTAACAGGCGCTGTAATTGTTCTCGTTTCTACTGGCTTTGCCATAGTATTATCTAAATCTTCCTTGTATATCTCAATTGTTTGCGCTTGTCCAGGTACTTCTGGTTCGTATGGGACCTGGATATTATCAATAGCCACGGTTTTCGGTGGTTTTTCCTTAGGTCCATCTGAAATGATTACAGTAAACCTTTCCCCCTCTTTTAAAGGTGTATTCGGCTTTGGAGATTGCGAAGTCACCAGTCCTTTGTCTACTGTCTCTGAATTTTCTTTTGTAACAACAGGAGTTAGTTTTCTCTCTGCCGCATAACTGCGCACGCTACTTTCGGTCCATCCTGTAAAGTCTGCAAGCGTTACTCGCTTCGGTCCCTCACTAATCCAAATTCGAACATCTTGTTCTTCTTCTACAATAAATTCACCCGATTTAGGAAGTTGGTCAATAATTTCACCTTTTGGCTTGTCACTAACCTGTGCATATGACACAACGCTGGCATATGTACTATCAAGTTCAGAGCGTACAGTTTCATAGCTCTCCCCAATGTAATTTTTCATTTTCTTTTTCTTTTTTCCACCTGATTGAAAAATTGTAATCTTTGTATTTTCTTTCACAACTCGACCAGCCTCAGGGCTTGTTTTAATAACTTCCCCTTCGGTTACTTCGTCTGTGTACACAATCTCTGGCGTGGAGGCAACCTGAAATCCTTTTTTACTTAAAATATTAACAGCATCTGCATATGTTTCACCAGCCACATCTGGAATCTCAACATTCTTTGGAACAAATAACCCTGGAATTACTGTTACTGCCGCAATCCCACTTAATAACAGCAAAAACAGAACAATAAACACACGCTTCCACCAATTTTTTTTCGGTTTTGCTTGTGATTTCTCTTCCGATTTCACTTCAACAGGCAATTTTCCTGTATTTACGATGGTCTCATCCATTCCTGTTTTTACAAATAGTTCTTCACGAATGATCGGAATTTGCTTCGTTGCATCTTCATCTTGCGGAACACTAAAAGGCTGCTCATTAATCCGTTCTGGGTTTAACGCTGTAACAATATCATTCTCCATTTCTTCGCCGGATTGATAGCGATGAAAAGGATCTTTTGCTGTTGCCCTTAAAATAATATTTTCCACACTTTGGGGAATGTTCGGATTCCACCGCTTGGGAGAAGGTGTTTCATTCTGCAAATGCTTTAAAGCAATCGACACAGCAGACTCACCTGAAAAAGGCGGTCTTCCTGTCAATAGCTCAAACATTACAATACCTAGTGAATATAAGTCGGATTGTTTATTTGCTATACCGCCGCGCGCTTGCTCAGGTGACAAATAATGTACAGACCCGAGAACAGAATTGGTGTGCGTGATAGTCGTTGCGCTTGTAGCAGTCGCAATCCCAAAATCGGTAACTTTGACTGTCGCATCATCTCGAATTAAGATATTTTGGGGCTTCAAATCACGATGCACAATTTCAAAGTGATGAGCATGCGCCATAGCAGAAGTAAGCTGCTTCATAATATGTAAAGCTTCTGCAACCGGAAGCATCCCTTTTTGTTGTATGTATTGCTTTAAAGTTTGTCCTGGCACATATTCCATAACCAAATAATAAATACCATCTTCCTCTCCTACATCATATATGTTTACGATGTTTGGATGGGATAAGCTTGTTACTGATTGTGCTTCACGGTGGAAACGCTTAATAAATTCTTCATTATTGGCATAATCGAGCCTTAATATTTTGACAGCCACATCTCGATCTAAGATAGCATCACGCGCCAAAAAAACATTGGCCATACCGCCGCCGCCAATCATTTTTAGTAGCTTATATCGACCATTAAGGCGCTTTCCAATCATCAAATGACTTCACCCCCGTCCTCTATATCAACGAGAATGAGTGTAATATTATCTTCGCCGCCCATATTATTGGCAGTTTCAATAAGCTTTACTCCTTTGTCCTGCAAAGTATCACCTGTTTGCAAAATTTCTTCCATTTGCGACACAGTTACTTTATTCGATAAACCATCTGAACATAAAAGTAGCCTATCACCATGCTCCACAACAAGTGTTTTGACATCAATTTCTACCTTTTGTTCCGTCCCCAATGCACGTAACAGCACATGCTTACGAGGATGGGACTCCGCATCCTCTCTTGATATCTCCCCATGTCGCACAAGCTCATTTACAAGCGAATGATCTTCTGTCACTAGACTCATGTTATTCTCCGATACCATATAGCAACGGCTGTCACCAACATGTCCGATGGTTGCAAACTGATTTGTGCAGATTGCAGCTACAATTGTGGTTCCCATCCCTTGACATTCCGGATTTTCAAAGGCATGCTTATAAATTCGTTCGTTAATAATTTCTACATAATCCAGAAGCCATTTTTCCGCTTTTTTAGGTGTTTTCATATTATAGGTTTGTTCCCAGTAATCATGAAACAATTGGATAGCCATCGAACTGGCTATATCGCCTGCTCGATGACCTCCCATGCCGTCTGCTACAACCGCTAAAATATCTCCGTCCAAATTTTTAAATACGCCGGCACTGTCCTCATTATATTGTCGTACTCTCCCCCGATCGGACAGAAAAAAGGTTTTCATGCACTCACCTCGTCTCTTCTTTGCGCTCCTTCGCTCGCAATTGACCGCAAGCAGCATCTATGTCATGGCCTTGTTCGCGTCGAATTGTTACATTAATTCCATGATTTTTTAACGTTTTTTCAAACTTAAAGATTTGTTCACGTGGTGTTCTTACATAGTTTCGCTCTGGTACATAGTTTACCGGGATCAAGTTCACATGACATTTTAATCCTTTTAAAAGCTGCGCCAATTCTTCTGCATGCTCTACTTGATCATTCTCGCCGCCAAATAAACCATATTCAAACGTTACACGTCTTCCTGTTTTTTTTGTATAATACTTTACGGATTCAATCAGGTCAGGTAATTTATAAGCACGGTTAATTGGCATCAGCTTTGAACGCAACTCCGTGTTCGGCGCATGTAAAGAAATTGCAAAATTGATTTGAATATCCTCATCAGCAAACTTATAAATTTTAGGAATGATACCGCTGGTGGAAACCGTGATATGACGTGCACCGATATGAATTCCTTTTTCATGGTTAATGATGCGTAAAAATGCCATTAAGTTATCATAATTATCGAATGGCTCACCAATACCCATTACAACTACAGAGCTCACACGACTTTCTTCTTCGTCAATCGCACGCTGTACTTCTACTACTTGTGCCACAATTTCACCTGCTTCTAAATTGCGCTTTAAGCCCCCAAGTGTAGAAGCGCAAAACGTACAACCAATGCGGCAGCCAACCTGCGTTGTCACACAAACAGAGTTTCCATATTCGTGACGCATTAATACTGTTTCAATTGAATATCCATCGTACAACTCAAATAAGAATTTAATGGTACCATCAGATGACACTTGCTTTACAAGCGTTTTTAAAGTCGTAATCTCAAAGGAATTCGACAATTTATCGCGCAATTCCTTTCCAAGGTTCGTCATTTCTTCAAAAGAACCTACTCGCTTTTTGTACAGCCAATCAAAAACTTGAGCAGCACGAAATGCGGGCTCATCATTTTCTTTCATCCACTCTTGTAGCCCTTGTAATTCAAAAGAATACACGGATGGCTTTTTGTTCAAATCTTGTTTTGTTGTTTTCATGTTATACCTTCTTTCGTAGACAAGCTATATAAAATCCGTCCGTGAGAAAATAGTGCGGTAAGATTTGCACATCTCCCTTGCCGATATATGACTTCAAGGAAGGAGGCAATCTTTCTTGCATAGTGTTATCTATCTCATATTCTGGATGTTTGTTTAAAAATGTTTGTATGACATCTTCATTTTCTGTTGAACCAATAGTACATGTACTATATACAAGACGCCCGTTCTTTTTCAGAAGCGGGGCAGCTGCCTCTAAAATATCGAGCTGAATCTTCGCCAATCTTTCACTATCAGCCTCTGTTTTACCCAGTTTAATATCAGGCTTTCGGCGAATAACCCCAAACCCAGAGCAAGGTGCATCAATTAAAATTTTATCAAAAGTTTCACTCTGAAACTTTTCTCCTACCTTCCGGGCATCAAGAGCCTGCGCTTCTACATTTGTCAAGTGCAAGCGTCTTGCTTGCGCTTGAATCAACCGAACTTTGTGAGGGTGTAAATCCAGTGATACAACATGTCCCGTGCCTAGCAAACGCTCGGCGATATGTGAGGTTTTCCCACCAGGTGCCGCACACGTGTCGAGTATATAATCTCCCTGTTCTGGACCAAGAGCACGAGCAACCAGCATTGAACTTTCGTCTTGCACAGACACGTAGCCTTCTTGAAAAGCCTTGGTGTGTGCTACATTACCTCTTTTGATTTGAATCGCATCTTCTGATAAGCTGCCTCGTTCCGCTTCAACTCCTTCAGCAGTAAGCATCTCAATAACTTCTTCAACTGTCGTTTTGGAAACATTGACACGAGCCGTAGACAGCGGAGGAAGCAAGTTCGTTTCACATATCCGCTGTGCAGTATCAAATCCGTATGCTTCTATCCATTGTTCAACGAGCCATTGTGGATGACTTGTCTGAATAGCCAAACGCTCCGCCGGATTTTTGATATGTTCTAGAGAAGGTACACCCTCTCTCTGAACCGAACGAAGTACTCCATTAACCATCGCGCCAATCCCTTTATGGCCTCGCTTTTTGGCAATTTCAACTGCTTCATTAATAACGGCATGTGCAGGAACACGATCTAAAAACTCCATTTGATATAGAGATAGTCTCAATAACACTTTTACCCATGGCTCTACCTTTTTTCGTAAAAATGGCTGCAGATAAAAATCTAGAGCATCTCGCCTTTGCACAGTTCCGTATACAATCTCGGTTAGTAATCCAACATCTTTACTGGCAAGGTTGCTTTTTTCAATAATGTTGTTCAAAAGAAGATTACTGTATGCACCATTTTTCTCAATTTGCATTAAGCCTTCGAGCGCAAGTTCGCGCACGTTATTCGTCATTCTTCTCCCGCCTTCATACCGATTTCAATTTGCGTGCCACGCAAAAATTGACTGCCGTCCATGCGCTTCTTACCAGCAGGTTGCAAATCAGTAATTTTAATTGCAGTTGTATTTCCTGTTGCAATTACAACACCATCTGCCTCTAGAGCAAGGACAGTGCCCGGCTCTCTCTCTTCTGAAGTCGCAATCTTCTCGCCCCACCAAACCTTGATCACTTGACCGTTTAAGGTTGTATAAGCAACCGGCCATGGATGCATGCCTCGAATCTGGTTGTAAATCGCCTCTCCTGGCTGCCCCCAATTGATTTTTTCTTGCTCGCGTTTAATATTATACGCAAATGTTGCTTCTTCCTCGCGCTGTGGTACAGGGGTAAGCTTTCCTTCTAGTAAAAGCGGTAGGGTTTGGGACAACAATGCAGCACCCGCTTTGCTCAACTTGTCATGTAGGGTGCCCACTGTTTCACGTTCTGTAATTGGCACTTCCACTTGCGTTAAAATATCACCCGCATCCAATTTTTCAACCATATACATGATGGTAATACCTGTTTTTTCTTTTCCTTGAATGATTGAGTAGTGAATAGGTGCGCCACCGCGAAGCTCTGGCAATAAAGAAGCATGTACATTAATACACCCATACTGCGGTGCTTCTAATATCTCTTTCGGTAAAATTTGACCAAACGCTGCGGTGACGATTAGATCAGGCTGAAGCGCCAATACTTTTTCGTACTCCCCTTGCTCACGAATTCTTAAAGGTTGCAAAACCGGGATGCCATGTTTTTCCGCTTCTACCTTTACAGGAGGTGCTGTCATTACCTTTTTACGCCCTACCGGACGATCCGGTTGTGTAACGACTCCAATGACTTCATGTCCATCTGTAATAATCTGACGCAGCACCGGTACAGAAAAATCCGGCGTTCCCATAAATACAATTTTAGCCATGTATATCCCTCTTTCTACTCCAGCTCTTCCGACTCATAATACTTTGTTACTTTGGAAGTAAATAATACACCGTTCAAATGATCAATTTCATGTTGAATGGCACGTGCTAAAAAGCCGCGTGCTTCTAAAACAAATATTTTACCACGCTTGTTTTGCGCACGAACTTTTACATATTCAGCCCTCGGCACGTCTCCGTATAAGTCCGGAAAACTTAAACAGCCCTCCGGACCCACTTGCTCGCCGCGCGCTTCTAAAATAACCGGATTAATTAAATCGATACGACCATTATCGTCTGCTTCAACAATCGCAATTTGCTTGGAAATGCCGACTTGTGGTGCAGCTAAACCTACACCATCTGCTGCAACCATCGTATCATACATGTCCTGAAGCAGCTTTACCAGTTTTTTATCAAAATCCAAAACGCGGTCGCAAGGGGTTTCCAGTACCGCATTTGGGTGCTTTATAATCTCTAAGATTGCCATGTGTTCCTCCACTTACATTAACATAGTTGGGTTAAAATCGATTGATATTTGTAATTGCTCCTTTATCATAGCAGTTTGATAATGCTCATTAATAAAGCGCAATACTTCCTTTAATCCTGGTTCCCGTTTGTATTTTATCATGCATTGGTAGCGATATCTATCTTTTACCCTTGCGATCGGTGAAGCGACCGGACCAAGAATAATGGTTTGCGGCGTACATTTTTGTCGCAACATAGCTGTAATTTTTTCTGTAACTTGTACAGCCTGCAGTAAATTAGGATGGGATACTGTAATCAGCGTTAAATAATAGTAAGGCGGATACTGATGCAGCTTTCGAATATGCATTTCTTGTTCAAAAAATGTATCATACTGCTGCTTCTTTGCTAGCTGTACACTGTAATGTTCCGGTGTATACGTTTGAATAACGACTTCTCCTGGCAAATGATGTCTTCCTGCTCGTCCACTTACCTGTGTAAGGAGCTGATATGTTTTTTCACTAGCCCGAAAATCAGGGAGATGAAGCATCGTGTCCGCCGTCAACACGCCTACAAGAGTAACATCTGGGAAATCCAAGCCTTTAGCAATCATTTGTGTACCAAGTAAAATATCTGCTTTTTTTTGTCCAAAGGCAGTCAATAATTTCTCGTGTGCCCCTTTTTTACTTGTTGTATCTACATCCATGCGAATCACACGTGCCTGTGGAAATAGCTTTGTCAATTCTTCCTCAACTTTTTGTGTACCCGTTCCAAAAAAACGAATATATTGGCTTTGACAGGTTGGACAGGCTTTAGGGAGAAACTCTTCATGGCTGCAATAATGACATTTCAACCGCTGCGTTGCCCGGTGATACGTTAATGATATATCACAGTGCGGACATTGCATTACATACCCGCAATCACGGCACATCACAAATGTAGAATGGCCTCTTCGATTTAAAAACAACACAATTTGCTCTTGCTTTTGCAAACGATCGGCAATCTTTTCATGAAGGAGCGTCGAAAACATAGAACGATTACCCTCTCTAAGCTCTTCACGCATATCCACAATTTCCACGCTGGGCAGCGCTTGTTCATTCATTCGCTTGGTCATCGTCAATAATGTGTATACACCTTTTGATGCACGCGCAAAGGATTCAAGAGTCGGAGTTGCACTCCCTAGAATCACGGGGCAACGATGATATTCACTGCGGCGAATTGCTACATCTCTTGCATGATAACGCGGATTATCTTCTTGCTTATAGCTTGACTCATGCTCCTCGTCAATGATAATGATTCCCAGATTTTCGAATGGAGCAAATACAGCCGATCGTGCTCCCACAACAACGCGCACTTCCTTGCGTTGTATTTTTCGCCACTCATCGTACTTTTCTCCAGCAGACAATGCGCTGTGGAGTACAGCCACTTGTGAACCGAAACGCCCTTTAAACCGCTCTACCATTTGAGGCGTAAGCGAAATTTCCGGCACCAGCATAATCGCTTCTTTTCCCTTCTGTAAAACCGCTTCAATGGATTGCAAATATACTTCTGTTTTGCCACTTCCCGTCACACCGTACATCAAAAAGGTACGTTGTTGCTCGTTTTCAATAGTAGACAAAATCGGGGCAATGGCGGCTTGCTGCTCAACGGTCAATGGAAATGGCTTTGTACGCTCAAACTGCTCATCATCATAGGGATTTCGATACACTTCAATCTCTTTTTCATATAGTATGCCTTTTTTGACAAGCGCTTTAATCGGTGCATCTGTCATGCTAAGCTCTTCTTTAAGAGTATGTGCCGCTACCTCTTGATGATTTTCGATAAAATAATACAGAACATCTTGTTGCTTAGCACTACGGACGCTCGCTGCCAATTCTTCCAATGTACGTTCGGAGGCTGCCGGTCCAATTACGCGCTGCCTTTTTCTTTGTACCCGATCCTTCACATCATATACCACTTCAATTTCTTCCGCCGCAATCGCAGCTTTCACAGCGCGATACAACGCTTCGGGTAAATCCTTCCACGCTATTGAATCTTTCTCTCCAAACAACGTCTGCAGTTCATTCGATGTCTCATTCCTCAAAATCAGACGCTTTTGATACACGGATTTAATAGCGGCCGGCAGCATAGCCTGAAACGCTGAGATGGTGAAGCAAAGCGTTTCTTCTTTTAGCCAAAAGCCAAGACCGAGCAGTTCTTCGTTTAAAACTGGCGTTAAGTCAAGAAGCTCTTCAACTTCTTTTAGCTTCATATTTTCGCTTTCTTCTACCTCTCGAATATCAATGATAAAGCCCTGCAGCTTTCTTGGTCCAAAAGGCACAATCACACGCATACCAACTTGAACAAAAGCGTCCCACTTGCTTGGTATCTTGTAGTCGAAGGGGCGATCAGTTTGACGCGCTGGTACATCTACAATAATACGAGCGGCCTTCATTTTTCTTCCTCCAGCATTTCCTTTAGCTCATGCAAGATATGCCTTGCAACTTCCACTTTCGGCAAAAGCGGCAAGACAATGCTCTCCCCGTTTCTCTTATACATTGTTACAATGTTTGTGTCTGTTCCAAATCCGGCACCTTCTGCCTTTATATCATTTGCGACAATCATGTCTAAATGCTTCGTTTGTAACTTTTCTTTTGCATACGACGCAACATCCTTTGTTTCAGCAGCAAATCCGATTAAAATTTGCCGCTCTTTTTTCTCCCCCAGCGTTCGTAAAATATCTGTTGTGCGTTCTAACTCTATCGTAAGCTCTCCATCTCGCTTCTTTAACTTGTCACTATGCATAACCTTAGGACGATAATCCGCTACTGCTGCTGTTTTTATGACTGCGTCCACTTGATGATATCGAGATAAAACCGCATGCAGCATATCTGCGGCTGACTCAACTCGCTTGACCTCAACACCGGCAGGGACCGGAAGTGCTGTAGGTCCGGTCACTAATAGGACATTCGCGCCCATTGCTGCTGCTTCACTAGCAATTGCATAGCCCATTTTCCCAGTCGAAAAGTTTGTCATGAATCGAACGGGATCTATTTTCTCGCGTGTCGGTCCTGCTGTTACAATGATCTGTTTTCCCTGCAAAGGCTTCTCATTAAAAAATTCCTGCAAATAAGCTACGATCGTTTCTGGTTCCTCCAAACGCCCCTTCGCGACATAACCGCAAGCAAGAAAGCCTTCTCCCGGTTCTATGAAACGATAACCGAACGACTGCAGTGTTTGCATATTTTTTTGCACAGCAGGATGTTCGTACATATGTACATTCATAGCAGGAGCAATCCAAACAGGGGCGGTCGCCGCCAATATTGTGGTAGAAATCATATCATCTGCCAAGCCGTTGGCTAACTTACCAACCATATTGGCAGTTGCAGGTGCAACAAGGATGACATCCGCCCAGTCTGCCAAATCGATATGTGCGATGACAGATGAATCTTTTTCATCAAATGTATCGGTATATACATCATGTCGTGATAAAGCTTGAAACGTGAGCGGTGTTACAAACCTACAGGCCGACTCTGTCATCATAACCTTCACCGCAGCGCCTGCTTGTGTGAGTTTACTCGTTAAAGCTGCTGCTTTAAATACTGCAATACCACCTGTTACACAAAGCAAAATCTTTTTTCCAGTTAACATACTCGCGCCCCTTTCTCCTATAAGTAACACTATTCTATACCAGTACACGTTATTTTTCTAACATAACAGTAAGGCTAAGAAGCCTTTGCCTCCTGCCTACCGCCTTAATAGGTACGTGCTTTTTAAGGTTGTAGCTACAGTCGCAAGTGTTTCTCTTCTAGCGACTCCTTGTACATCGTCTATTTTATAAAAATTCATATTTTTATGTTGTAAAAAAAGAACAACCTATTTGTACATAGGTTGTTTGTTCTCCATATGAATGCTTATTTTTGTCCCTCAAGCGGTCTATAGCCTAGCAATTTTGCATCAATCTCTTCTAAAGATTTTCCTACGTACTTATGAGATACAGGTCGGTCTAAGCGACAGTCGCGATGTTGTTGCATTTCACGCGCACGTTTAGATGCCACGGTTACCAATGTGTATTTTGAATCAATCTTTTGCAGCAACGCATCAATGGATGGGTTTAACATAAATTATTCAGCCTCCGTCATTTGTTTATAATATTTAGAAACACGGTCTCGACGACAATGCTCACTTGTTACAATTGCTTTGATGCGCTCGCAAGCCAGCGCAACCTCATCGTTTTCAACAACATAATCATATGCATCCATCATATCAATTTCTTCTTTGGCAATTGTGAGGCGGTTTTGGATGACTTCTTCTGTTTCTGTGCCGCGCCCCACGATACGACTTTTTAATTCAGATAAGCTTGGCGGTGCCAAGAAGATAAACACACCTTCAGGAAAAGCTTTTTTTACTTGTAACGCACCTTGTACCTCAATTTCTAAAAATACGTCTTTTCCTTGCTGCAATGTTTGTTCTACATATTCCACAGGAGTACCGTAGTAGTTTCCTACAAACTCAGCCCACTCCAATAAACCGTTGTTTTGAATCATTTCTTCAAACTCTTCGCGTGTTTTGAAGAAATAATCAACGCCGTTCACTTCCCCTTCGCGCGGGTTTCTCGTTGTAGCAGAAACAGAATAGTTTAAATGGATATCTTCTTGCTCAAACAACGCTTTGCGCACCGTTCCTTTTCCGACGCCAGAAGGACCAGACAGAACGATTAGCAATCCTCTTTCACTTCTCATAATATATGTAAACCTACCCTTCATTCTCTTCTTTTAAGTCATCTTTGCTATGGGCATTGCCATTCAACCGCTGCGCAATCGTCTCAGGTTGAATCGGACTCAATACAATATGACCGTCATCCATAATAATGACTGCTCTTGTTTTACGGCCATACGTGGCGTCAAGCAGAATATTTTGCTCTCTTCCCTCTTGCACCAAGCGCTTAATCGGAGCAGATTCCGGACTAACAATTGCAATAATCCGATGGGCGGACACGATATTGCCGTATCCAATATTCAAAAAACGCATGGTCATACCCTGTGCCTCCTAGTAAGTCTATCCGAATTCCTCATGCACTAAACTTCTCAACTATTCCATATTTTGCACTTGTTTGCGGATTTTTTCAAGGTTATTTTTCACCTTCATCACAGGCTTGTTGTTTACACAGCGAAAAAGGTAATAGAGACATTCCCTACTACCTTCTTTCATTATATCATATTTTACTTTGATTGACTATTTTAAGTTTGTTTTGTTTTTTGGGTTTCTTCGTTAATACAGCACCTACAAGTAAGAATGTTGGAATAGAAGAAAGACCGCCAATCAGCAACCAATCTCTCCCTTTAATAGGTAATGTGTCAAATATAGGCTGCAACGGCGGATAATAGATAACCACTAGCATAAGCAGTAGAGAAATGAATACTGCACCTACCAGATACATATTGCCGAATGGATTGCGATGATAGATGGATCTCTCACTTCGGCAATCAAATACAAGTATGAGCTGTGATAAAACAAGTGTTGCAAAAGCCACAGTTTGTGCATATTTTAGTTCAGTTGGATTTTGGTTATAAGCTACAATAAACGCCAGTAACGTGACAATCCCAATTAAAAAGCCACGACTTAAAATTTTCCAGCCTAAACCTCTTGAAAAGACTCCTTCTTTTGGACTACGTGGTTTCCTCTTCATTACATCGTCCTCCGGCTTGTCGAGTCCAAGCGCCATTGCCGGCAGTCCGTCCGTTACTAAATTTACCCATAAAATTTGAATTGGTACAAGCGGCAACGGTAGCGCTAAAATCATCGCAAATAACATAACTAAAATTTCTCCTACATTAGATGCAAGCAGGTAACGAATGAATTTCCTAATATTTTCATAGATATTACGACCTTCTTTAATAGCTGCTTTAATTGTCGCAAAATTGTCATCCAAAAGAACAAGAGAAGAGGCTTCCTTTGCTACATCTGTTCCGGAAATGCCCATCGCAATACCAATGTCGGAAGCCTTAATTGCTGGTGCATCATTTACACCATCTCCCGTCATTGCAACAATATGTCCTTTATTTTGAAGTGCCTTTACAATTTTTAATTTATGCTCCGGCGAAACACGTGCAAATACATATGTGTCTTCTACAATATCTTCAAGTTCTTCTACACTCATGGCCGCAAGTTGAGTGCCTTCTACCACTTTGCCGCCTTCAGGCAACACAGCCAATTGCTTGGCAATCGCCATTGCTGTAATCTTATGATCACCTGTAATCATAACTGTACGGATACCGGCATCACGGCATTCCTGTACAGCTTGTTTCACTTCCGGTCTTGGCGGATCAATCATACCTTGCAGGCCGATAAACATTAAGTCGGTTTCTGCATCTCTTTCATTGATTAGTTCATTGCGAAGCGGTTTATAAGCAATGGCAATCGTGCGCAGTGCCTGACCGCCTAAATGATGGATGGCTCTTTGCACTTCATCTTGATACAAGGTTGTCATGGATTGTTGTTTTTCTCCCCATAGAATCGAACTACTCACGCCAAGTAGGACATCAGGTGCACCCTTGGTAACAAGAAACGCTTTGCCTTGCTTGTCTCGAATAACAACACTCATCATTTTACGTGTCGAATCAAACGGAATTTCTTTTATAATTTGGAATTGTCCTGCCAGTGCCTCGCGTGTAAACCCCGCCTTCATGGCTGCTGCTACAAGTGCTCCTTCAGTCGGATCACCGTCAAGTACGTATTCTTTTTTTCTTTTTGAGATGTTAGCGTTATTGCACAAACAACCAAACATTAATAGCTGCTGTACAGGCTTTACTACACTCGGATTAATCTTTCGTTCATCCTCCGTAAATTCACCACTTGGACTGTAGCCTTGTCCGGTGACCTGCCACGTTTTCCCGCCTGACCATAAATGTGTGACCATCATTTTATTTTGTGTCATCGTACCTGTTTTATCTGAACAGATAACAGAAGCGCAGCCAAGCGTCTCTACAGCTGGTAGTTTACGAACAATTGATTTTTTCTTAATCATGCGCTGCACACCTAAAGATAAAGCAACGGTAACAATTGCCGGCAATCCTTCCGGTATGGCTGCCACAGCCAAGGACACACCTGCTAGGAACATATGATATACATCATGTCCTTGATACACGCCAATTAATACTACTAGCGCTGTCAAAAGCAATGCGACGACAATCAAAATCTTCCCCATTTGTTCCAAGCGGCGCTGCAGCGGTGTTTCGTTTTCTTCAGCGTTTTGAAGCATATCAGCAATTTGCCCCATTGCCGTATTCATACCGGTACCGATAACAGTACCAATACCCGACCCGCGTGTAACCATCGTTCCCATAAACGCCATATTCGTTTGATCGCCAATACCGACATCAATACCATTTACAGCGTCGATACGCTTTTGAACCGGGACAGATTCTCCCGTAAGAGCGGACTCTTCTATGTATAAACTCGATGCTTCAATAATTCTCACGTCCGCACCAATTCGATCTCCACTTGTAAACTTAATAATGTCTCCTGGTACCAGCTGCTTAGAGGCGACCTTCACCCACTTATTATCACGAAGCACAGTCGCTTGCGGCGCAGCTAGTTCTTTTAAAGCATCCATTGACTTTTCTGCGCGATGTTCCTGTAAAAAGCCCAGTATTCCATTTAAAATAACAATAGCAACAATGGCCACAGCATCTACCATTTCACCAAGTAAAGCAGAAATAACAGTGGCTCCTAGCAGTACTAGCACCATAAAATCCTTAAATTGCGCAAGAAACTTTACCAATGCAGATGAACGCTTCCCCTCCTGCAGCTCATTTGTCCCAAACTGCTTAAGGCGCATATTCGCCTCCTGTCCCGTCAATCCTGTCTTCACATTCGTCCTTGCCTTCTCCTCTACCTCATGAACGCGAAGTCCATACCAATTCATCCTCTCACCTCAACCTTCTCTACTCTATTCACAGCTTATTCAGACTCGTCCTAAAACATGCTATAATGTTAAGAAAAGCGGAAGCGGCTCGTTCAGCTCCATAGGGCATAGGTTCTCGACACAAAAAGGCGCTTTTTGCCTTTATGGGGCGAGGTTCTCTGACCGGAGGAGCTAGCCGCTGCAGCTGGATCAAGAAAAGCGGAAGCGGCTCGTTCAGCTCCATAGGGCATAGGTTCTCGACACAAAAAGGCGCTTTTTGCCAATCCATATGTTAAAGTGTATTGGCAACATTCTTCATAATAACAACTGTCAAAATTAATTTTTTAAAATGAAATACGATAGCATAATGAGGGTCTTTATTCAAAGACATCCTTACGAGAAGGAGGAATATCATGGCTTTTGATGGACTATTTACAAGAGCACTTACCAAGGAAATACAGCCGCTTACGTCTGGGCGAATTTCTAAAATATATCAACCATCTAAATACGAGGTACTCTTACACATTCGGGCGCAGGGGAAAAATCAAAAGCTGTTACTATCAGCACATCCATCTTATGCACGCATACATCTGACCGAGCAAAGCTACACATCTCCAGCTACCCCTCCCATGTTTTGCATGCTGCTTCGCAAACATCTTGAAGGCGGTATTATTGAATGCGTAGAGCAAATTGAACTAGAACGGATTATACATATCACCGTAAGAAGCCGCAATGAAATTGGGGATGAATCGGTGAAAACACTTATTATAGAAGTAATGGGCCGCCATAGTAACATTATTTTAACAGATGCCGATGGTACAATTATTGATAGCATTAAGCATCTATCACCAGCAGTTAATCGTCACCGTACTGTTATGCCAGGAACCACCTATATCACTCCGCCAGCACAGCAAAAGTATAACCCGCTTGCAATAGAAACAACACAGGAATTTCTCATGCCACTTGATTTTTTAGCCGGCAAAATGGACAAGCAGCTCGTTGATCGCTTTGCAGGACTGTCACCCTTATTGGCACAAGAAATAACGGCAACAGCCAAGCTCATAAACGAAACAGCTTTAGCAGCGGCTTTCTTTTCTGTCCTCGCAGCTGTTAAAGAGCATCGGTATCATCCTGTAATGATTACAACAGAAACGAAGGAGCATTTTTATATGATTCCTCTTTCACACGTAAAAGGGGAGATTAAAGCTTTCGCATCCATCAGCTCCCTTCTCGATCGATTTTTCTTTGGAAAGGGCGAACGTGACCGTGTGAAACAACAGGCGCATGACTTAGAAAAATTTATGAGCAATGAGCTTGCTAAAAATGAAAAAAAGCTCCAGAAGCTCATAAAAACGTTAAAAGATGCTGAAAAAGCCGAGCAATATCAGCTATACGGTGAGTTGCTAACAGCCAACATGTACGCAATTAAAAAAGGAGATAAGGAAGCCACTGTCGTTAACTATTATGACGAAAACGGCAAAACCGTGACAATTACCCTTAACCCTTTAAAAACACCACCTGAAAATGCGCAGCATTATTTTTCAAAATATCAAAAAGCAAAAAACTCCGTCACCATTGTCGAGGAGCAAATCGAAAAAACAAAACAAGAAATATTTTACTTTGAAGGCCTAATGCAGCAAATGGAATCCGCTTCGCAAAAAGACATTGAGGAAATTCGCGAAGAACTTGTAGAAGAAGGCTACATGCGCGCACGTGGCAAAACACAGAAAAAACAAAAACCAACAAAGCCAGTCTTAGACCGCTATGAATCCAGCGATGGTACTGAAATTTTAGTTGGTAAGAATAATAAGCAAAACGATTTTCTTACCAACAAGCTTGCTAGACGAGATGAGATTTGGCTTCACACGAAGGATATCCCAGGCTCACACGTTGTAATCCGTTCCCTAGAACCGAGTGAGCAAACCCTAAAAGAAGCAGCAATTCTCGCTGCCTACTTTAGTAAAGCAAAAAACTCCAGCTCTGTTCCTGTCGATTTCACGAAAATTCGCAACGTAAAAAAACCGAGTGGCGCTAAACTAGGATTTGTGACATACGACCAACAAAAGACTCTCTATGTGACACCAGATGAAGATGTGGTCATGAAGCTGAAATGTTGAAACAGGTGAATTCTCGACGGGTGATATATGATAAAGCCTTACTAAACAATCAAATAATGTATTATAGTCTTAACTGAAAAAAACTTCCCATATGAAAATACCCCTGTGGCAACGCCCGTTATGATTAAAGACATTGCCACAGGGGTATTATGATTTTAAATAATCAACAAGATAAATAGAATCACTATTTTCTAGTGTTATTCTTCGCTTTACCTTCAACGTTTTCAGGTCTCTGACAATAATGACTGTTGTCTTATCGTGATTCTAGTGTATGCCTCTTGAGCGCTTAAATCATTGTTGAGCACTTTCTCACCTTGACTACTTGGTATAATTTCTATTTTGGGCTCTTTCTCTTTAAACGAAATTGTTGCTAGGAAAGCAATTTTGTCAGATTTATCTTTTGCTTCATGAACTTCTATATCTACAAGAATTTTATTGTCATCAATTAAAACATTTTTATTATACGCAATACCAGCAATATTCTCAGAGAGCTCTGAAAAATCCATCTGATGGTGCAAAACGCTTATCCGTAATGCGGTGCTTGTCCACAACTTTTCCATTGTCATTTATCTCAATTATATACCCTTCTTCCTTGAACGGGTCAGTAAGATGGAATAATAAATAATTGCCTTTCTTACTTGGCGAAAACTCTGTAACATTTTTGATTTTCCCCGATTGTGTACATCCAACGAGGAAAAACAGAATAACTAGAAAATAGGTGCAGACTTTCATTATCATAAGAATCTCCTGGAGTTGATATTTGGCTTTATGAAAAAATAGTAAGTGCGTTTTATGCGCATTTTAAGGATAAAGAGGAGATTTTTTTAATAATTATGGATGAAAGGATGCGACTCCATCAGCAAATTGCACATGAAAATTTCAGCTCTGACACTAAGAATTCTCCGGACATCATTAATCTTGTTACGTCGTATATAATTGAAGTTACCCAAAAGGAATTGTGGGTACCCCTGTACATTGAATTTTTGGCAAACTCTCATCGGTCTGAAGAAATGAAAAATCGCATGTCAGGCATGTATGAAGCGTGGAGAGGCATGCTTGTACAAATTATTGACAAACTTCGAGAGGAAAACGTTATTCAATCTAAACTCCCTTCAGACTTGCTAGCAACAACAATTATAGCCATCTTTGATGGGTTTAATATTCAGCATCAGCAAGATAACACCATAGAGGTACGCAAGCAAATTCAAGTTGTTTCAGAATTACTTTTCATGGATGAAATTAATTGTTCTTGACAATTTAGTTTCAATTTACACTCAAGCATTTTAATTACTAATATGGAAGTTAAATTAATGAATAATTATTTATTAAATCTAAAGATAATATAGCTAAACCTTTGTTCTGCAGAATTATTTACGTACCTTTTTGCAGATTTTATCGCAGAAAGGCACGTGAGCTTCTTTGAAATTACAATAATGTCTGTTGAAACCTATTCACCACTGACTGCAGGCCGTTCGTGTTCGCCTCACATTGTTTCTAAAATGTAAAATTCCTCCTCCGTTCACCCACTCACCATCTTCGTATTCCCCCATATCCTATAATCACACCACACAAAAGGATGTGATCCCTATGGTCATTGAACTCACAGCCCTCCACTGGCTGTACGTTTTCTTCTTGCTTTCCATCATCGGCTTCTTTCTCTTCCGCAAAGATACAACTCTCATCTCCATTGTTATGATTTTCATTCTAGCTCTTGTCGCAACAAGCTCTGTCAGCATGGCTGTATCTGGTATTTTTAACAACTTCATTTACGCAATTACGGAACTTCTCCCCACCATTCTCATCATCTCAGTCATCGTCTCCATGAGCAATCTACTGATTCGAACGGGCATTAATGATGTGATGATTTCTCCGTTTGCTAGTCTGATTCGCACACCAGCACTCGCATACTGGGTGACTGGTTTGCTAATGATGGTCATTTCCCTTTTCTTCTGGCCATCACCGGCGGTTGCGCTGATAGGTGCCGTACTTCCTCCTGTCGCTCTTCGTGTCGGACTACCCGCAATTGGTGTAGCGAACGCAAGCAAAGGAACCTCTTTTGGTTATCAGAGGTTCCTTTGTTTATAAGAACAATCTATACATATCCCCAAAAAGGAATATACATTCGCCCTGTGAAATTGGCTAGAATAGCCTCACTTTGTACCTTCCATCTCCTAATGAAAGCTTCCTTCCATACAATACCGATATAATGAGATCGCATTTGTATACCCCGTTACGTTGATGGGTGGTACTTTCAACATAACAGATATACGGATATTTTTTTATAGTTATATTGAATTTTTTTTCGTCAAGAACAGACTTTAGTGTAAATCTAATTTAAATTTTCTAAATATATATACTATTGCGCGTATTTATGTATAATTTATTTAACGGAAAAATATTGCATGGAATCTGAGAAAAGAGGTAACTTATGTCTCATCTTGTAAAATTTATAGTATCCTTAATGGCATCTCTATTGTTCTTTTCAGCCACAGCTCCCACTTTCGCTAGAGCCGAATCAACTGATTCAACTAATGTTGAACAAGTAACTTCACCTCAACATTTGTCTGCTGACAGTGAGGTAAATCACCCAGATGTTAATGGAGAACCTGTGGAAGTATGGGGGACTATAGATGAAAATGGATTCCCTGTAGAGACCTCTGAATTTACCGATGTACATGAAGAAGAGGTATACACAATTCCGGGCATAAAGACTATGAAAGACCCTCAGTACAATCCAGCAGCCGCTAGAATTCTTATCTATGCTACTCAAATTGCTTGGAAAGGTGTAAAGACTTATTATAAAGTAAAAGAAGCTAAGGTAGAACAAGCCATTGAAGACTACTACGGGTCTTGCTTTTCAAGGTACACTGACCTTAAAGTGATTAAGCTTGAAGGTTCAAGTAAAACCATTGTCTTGGAACATGGAACACAAGATTGGGGAATGGAGCATATTCTTTCTAAACACCATCCAGGATACTGGACAGGTCTAGGGTACGGTTCCACTAATACCTTCTTTGATGACTCTTTTACGTTCAGTGACATTGAGAACGTAATTATTACTGTTGCAAACTATGGGAATAATGAAAAAACCATCTTAAATAATTACAGCAAGAAAGTTGTTTTGGATGGTTACTATCAAAACAAAGCATACAGACTTGTTATTACAAATGGCTCTATCACTACAGTTTACCCGTACAAGTGGAACTATGGAATTTCTCAATAAAATGCTTTTCTCTAGCTAGAAATTTGCGCATAGAGACGAACATTATAGATATTAGCACTTCAATTGTCCCCTAAAATGCATCATCATACCCGTTTCTTAAACAGGGCATTCTTACGGAAAACTTTACTTCAACTCTCTTTGTATGTACTTTATGAGAAGCATCAACGTATTCCAATACACCTTGATATGGCTCCACAAAGCGGGGCCATATTCTATTTGGGAGGAAGATAATTTGTTTACAATAGCTACTTATTTAGCAAGACCTAAGAAGCAAATTGAAGAAGCTTTAGGGTTTTACTCCGACACCAGCTTCATTGAGCATCCTGATATTTGCTACGTAAATATTAGAAATGAGAGGGAAGTTAAAGAGTATTTAAAAAATGGAGTAATAACACCTGAGTACCTTAATACATCTATCTTGATGAAATTGCGAGATGTTACAGTATTAGGATTGGATGTACGTAGCTTAAATTTATGGGAAGACATAATCAATCTTCTACAGCAGTATGCTGACTATCAGGAGGCTGAGGTGGTTCTTGGAACAACTCCTGTTATCCTTAAAATTACACCTATCAATAGTGAAAAAGTAAATTGGCAGGTTATATATGAGTTTGAGGAAGATAGAACAAAATCCTTTGAACTAGTTGGGCAAATATTAGTTAAACATTTAATTTCCTCCGGGAAAGAGTATTTCTCTTTACTCATTAGCTATGATTTACCTAATAAAGATGCACTCAAAAAGAATTTACAGCAACTCCATTCTTTAGAGGCGGTGCTTTTTTAGAAAATTCAAGGCTCTAAACAATGGATGGAACCTTAATGCATATCTGTTAAATGTTGTAAATGTCTCTCCAAGCCATTCTCATAGCAGAGGGCAAACACCGCCTGTGGACCATTACAGAATTCAGTTTTAGCTAAAACAAATAGGTTCCTTTGCTATCCATCGGAGTAGCAATGGCAATGAACCTCTTTGGTCATGGCATAGCGCTCTCCGGAGACTTTGTGATTCAAGGTGCACCAAAGCTGACGGCGGATGCAGCAGGTATTCCTGTTGCAGATGTAGTTGCTGCCAGTGTTCCCCTTGTTATTGTAATGGGAATTGTAACAACACTTACTGCTTTTTTCTTTCTGCGTCGCGATATGAAAAACGGTACATTAGGCCCTCCTTCGTATACAGATATTACTAACGAGCCGCAACTACCAGTGCTTTTATCAACTGCTTGGAAACGTATCTTAGCCATTTTTATTCCTGTTTTATATGCACTTGATATTTATCTCATGGTTCGCTTCAATCTACAAGGTGGTGATGCCACTGCACTGATTGGTGGCACCACAATTGCCATCATGCTAATCATTATGCTTCTTGCTTATAAAGGAGCAGCGCTTGAAAAAACAACAAGTTATTTAATTGAAGGCTTACAATTTGGCTTTAAAATTTTGGTCCGGTTATTCCGATTGCTGCTTTATTTTACCTAGGAGATAGCGGATTCCCAAAAATTATTGGGGAATATTTACCTAAAGGCTCGAATGGAATTATCAACGACCTAGGTGTTGCTCTCTCCCATGCGATGCCGATCAATGAAAATGTAGCAGCCGTCACATTAACCACAATTGGTACAATTACAGGTCTTGATGGATCAGGCTTTTCTGGTATTTCGTTAGTCGGGTCTATTGCAAACCTATTTGCAAATGCTATTGGTCACGGCGTGGCAACATTGACTGCACTTGGGCAAGTGGCTGCCATTTGGGTAGGCGGTGGAACGCTCATTCCATGGGCGCTTATTCCAGCGGCAGCGATTTGTAAAGTAGATCCTTTTGATCTTGCCCGTCGCAACTTTCTGCCAGTTATGATTGGATTGCTTGTAACTACTGTCGTTGCGATGTTTCTCATTTAATGAAGCGACATACCTCAAATCCTCAAAAGGCATCGTCTATACTACATAGACGATGCCTTTTTACTTTAGAAAACTTCTTATTTCTTCTATAAATGCCATACAGCTAGCGATGTATTGCCAGTACGTCTCCATTCACCGCTATCAAGCGATGTCATTACAAGTACGCTATTGCATACTTATACTACTTGAAGTAGGGGTTTCTCATCAAAAAGAATAGAATTTTCCCATTAAGATGGATTTTTTATTACAAAAATATTACACAGTTCATTTAAAAATACTCTTTGTAAAAATACTGTAATATCTTTTAAAAGTATTTTAATCTAATATTATAGATATTTGTTATACAATAAGAGCATATAGAGAGAAACAAAGATTTGAAAGGGGCATGTCGTAATGCAAAAAGAAAAAACAATAGATAGTCAAGAGTATGTAGATGGAGCTGAGTTTTTAAAAGTTACAGCTCACCAAGTTCGTTTGGGCTTATTGAATTTCCTTCTTGAAAATGGTCCAACTAACGTAACTACTTTATATCAAGAATTTGAAATGCCGCAAAGTACAATCAGCCAGCATTTAGCGAAACTAAAACAAGCACGTATTATTAGAGGAAACCGTAAAGGTCTAGAAATTTACTACCACTTCTTTGATGAAACTATGCAAAGCAGAATGAAGACTATTTTAAAAACAATTGCATAATAAATAAAAAAACCTGTCCTAGACAGGTTTTTTCATTATACAAGAGCCCATTCGGATGGATTTTGTCTCCACTCTTGCAGTTTTTGAATGTCTTCGCTAGAAATAATTCCTTTGTCAGCTGCCACTTCCACTAGCGTAGAATAATCACTAAGTGTATGAGATTGTATCTTCGCACTGTTAAGCAGCTGCTTCCCCTTATCCAATTCATATGTAAAGATAGCTACTACGCCTAGTACTTCACAACCAGCTTCACGCAGGGCCTCCACACATGTAATTGCACTACCTCCAGTAGAAATTAAATCTTCTACTACGACGACTTTTTGTCCCTCTGTTACCTTACCTTCAATTTGATTGCTTTTGCCGTGGCTTTTCGCTTTACTACGCACATAGCACATCGGCTTATCTAAAATATCGCTTACCCATGCGGCATGTGCAATACCTGCTGTGGCTGTTCCAGCAATCATTTCCGCTTCAGGGAAATGTGTTTCAATCAACTCAGCCAAACCTTTAGCAATCTCTTTTCTCACGTTCGGATAGGACAAAGTCAAACGATTGTCACAGTAAATAGGGGACTTAATTCCTGATGACCATGTGAACGGATTGTTAGGCTGTAAAAACACAGCTCCTATTTCTAATAGATGTGAAGCGATTTGTTGTTTCATACTCGCTGTCCCTCCCATTCTTCTTTAATCGTTTGATATGCTTGATACGGATTTTCAGCTTTCGTGATACTTCTGCCGACCACAATATAGTCAGACCCTAATTCGCGAGCACGCGCCGGAGTCGCTACACGAACCTGATCCTGTGTGTCATCGGAACCCATACGAATTCCTGGCGTGACAGTGATAAAGTCTTGTCCACAATGCTCTCGAAGCATCGGGACTTCCAGTGTTGAACATACAACACCATCTAAACCGCTTTCTTTAGCCAGTTTCGCATAATGCGAAACTGTATCTATAAGCGATTTTTCAATCCACAGCTCACGGTTCATCATTTCTTCTGATGTGCTTGTGAGCTGTGTTACTGCGATACAAAGCGGGCGCTTCTTTCCTTGGGTACCTTCCTGTAAACCTTCCAGCGCTGCTTTCATCATCGCCGTACCACCAGCAGCATGCACATTTACCATATCAACACCTAAATCAGCTAAGCTGCGCATCGCACTTTTTACCGTATTAGGGATATCGTGCAGCTTCAAATCAAGAAACACATCATGTCCCTTTTCTTTCAAATAAGCAATGATAGAGGGACCTTCTTTATAAAAGAGCTCCATGCCGACTTTCACGTACAGCCTTTCATCACCAAAATGCTGTAAAAAGCCTGCTACTTCTTGCCTATTGGGAAAATCAAGCGCGACTATAAGCGGCATGTTTCCAGCTCCTTCCGTGACATTCTGAAATATGTTCAAACCCCAACTTTTTCAATACATCAGGCAATTCTTCTATAATAGTTGGACATACGAACGGATCTACGAAGTTTGCTGTTCCAACAGCCACCGCGCTCGCTCCTGCATAGAAAAATTCCACGACATCCTCTGCTGTTTCAATGCCGCCCATACCGATAATCGGAATGTTAACCGCTTGACTTACTTCATAAATCATACGAAGAGCGACCGGTTTAATTGCAGGACCGGACAAGCCTCCTGTTCGATTTGCTAGAATTGGTTTGCCTGTTTTCAGATCTAGGCGCATGCCGAGCAGCGTGTTAATCATTGTTAACCCGTCCGCACCAGCGTTTTCAATTGCTTTTGCAATTTCTACAATGTTTGCGACATTGGGAGAAAGCTTCACATATACAGGCACTTCAGAAACCTCTTTTACCTGCCTTGTTAAATCCGCTGCGATCTCAGGTACAGTTCCGAAAGCGATACCTCCTGTTTTCACATTTGGACATGAAATATTAAGTTCAAGCGCATGGACGTTCGGCGCTTTTGAAATCTCTTTGGCTACAGCTACATAATCTTCAGCCTGGGAGCCAGCAACATTGGCAATGATGGGAACATCGAATTGTTCCAGCCAAGGAAGCTCTTCGTTCATCACCTTATGAAGCCCCGGATTCTGCAGGCCAATGGCATTGAGCATCCCTGCTGCTGTCTCGGCCACACGCGGTGTTGGGTTTCCGAAGCGGGGCTCTGTCGTCGTCGCCTTGATCATAATAGATCCCAGTATACTTAGATCATACAAATTGGCGAACTCCTTACCAAAGCCGAAGCAACCGGATGCCGGCATGATTGGGTTTTTTAATGCTAACCCAGGTAACTTCACTTCCAAGCTCATAGAACAACCTCCCCTATCTTAAATACCGGACCGTCGCTGCAAACCTTTTTATAGGAGTGTCCTCCCGCAGGCGTCTCACATACACATGCGAAGCAAGCTCCGATACCGCAGCCCATTCTTTCTTCCAATGAAATATATGCCTTACGTCCCTCGTATTGCTGCGCGAGCGCCTGTAGCATCGGCGTTGGACCACAAGCATACAATATGTCAAAGGAAATACCGTACTGTTTTATCACATCCGTCACAAACCCCTTTGTTCCGTAAGTACCATCTGCAGTAGCAATATAGGTTTCTCCCAATTCCGCAAACTTCTCTTCATAAAACACGGCATTCTCACTTTGAAATCCTAAAACATGGATAACACGCACACCTTTTGCAACAAGTCTTTGTGACAATTCATATAATGGAGGTACACCGATTCCCCCCCCTACCAAACAGGCTACTTGTCCAGCTTCGGCTTCTTCAACTGGAAATCCATTCCCCAAAGGTCCCAGTACATCAATCTCACTTCCCGCACTTTGCCTAGCAAGCAGCTTTGTTCCTTGTCCCTCAGCACGGTACAACATCGTAAATTCTTGTTTCTCTCTATTGATGTTGCAAATGCTGATTGGACGGCGCAGAAGAGGGGAGTTCCCCTCTGCCGTCTTGATGTGCACGAATTGTCCTGGTTCATTCATTTCTTCTACAAGCTTACCCTTCAGTACGAGCTCATAGATGCTCTGCGCGATTTCTCGTTGACTAACAACCTTCATCATTTCCTTTTTGATCATGAGTAGACCACCTCATGGCGTGGAATTTCTTTCATTTCCACCGCTGAGAATGTCATGGACTCCAGCACTCGTAAGATTGCCTTTGTTGTATCTAATGAAGTTAAGCAAGCCACTCCGTTTTCTACAGATTCACGTCGGATGCGGAAGCCGTCACGTGCTGGTTGTTTGCCTTTCGTCAATGTGTTAATTACAAATTGTGCTTTGCCTTGACGAATGATATCCAGCAAATTATAATCCTCAGAATCGATTTTATTTACGATTTGTACTGGAACGCCATTTTGCATTAACAGCTTTGCAGTGCCATCTGTCGCTAAAATGTTATATCCGATTTCATGGAATCTTCTTGCGATTTCTATAGCTTCTTCCTTGTCCTTGTCAGCAACTGTAACAATGACAGATCCGTGTGTCGGAATATTAATGCCTGATGCGACAAGACCTTTATACAACGCTTTTTCAAGTGTTAAGTCTTTACCCATTACTTCACCTGTGGACTTCATTTCCGGTCCTAATGTTGTATCCACAGAGCGAAGCTTCGCGAAGGAGAATACCGGTGCTTTCACATATACTTCTTTGCACTCCGGGTGGTAGCCTGTGCTGTATCCCAAGCCCTCCAGTGTCGCTCCAAGTATAACCTTAGTCGCAAGATTTGCCATTGGTACACCTGTAATTTTACTCAAGAATGGAACTGTACGGCTTGAGCGAGGATTTACCTCTAGTACATATACATCATCTTTGTACACAACGAACTGGATATTTAGCAGTCCGACAATTTTTAGACCTTTTGCTAATGAGATCGTGTGTTCAACGATTTTGTTTTTGATTGTTTGCGATAGGCTTTGGGTAGGATACACAGCAATGGAATCTCCTGAATGAACACCTGCGCGCTCGATGTGCTCCATAATGCCTGGGATATATACATCTTTACCGTCCGAAATCGCATCTACCTCAATTTCTTTTCCCACCATGTAGCGGTCAATCAACACTGGATGCTCAGCATGGACCTTTACGGCATTTTTCATATAATGCAGCAATTCGTTTTCATGATATACAATTTCCATTGCACGCCCACCTAGTACATAAGAAGGTCTTACCAGCACCGGATAGCCGATGCTATCTGCAATGATGACCGCTTCTTCCACAGTTGTTGCTGTTTTACCAACCGGCTGCGGAACACCAAGTGCAGTCAGAGTTGCTTCAAATTTGTCACGATCTTCAGCACGATCTAGATCTTCTAAAGACGTTCCTAAAATCTTGACTCCGCGCGCTTCTAGATGAGCAGCCAAGTTGATTGCCGTTTGTCCACCGAATTGAACAATAACACCTTCTGGATTTTCAAGGTCGATAATATGCATAACATCTTCTATTGTCAGAGGCTCGAAGTAAAGCTTATCAGAGATACTAAAATCTGTAGAAACCGTTTCAGGGTTGTTGTTGATAATAATTGCTTCATATCCTGCTTCTTTAATCGCCCAAACAGAATGCACTGTTGCGTAATCAAACTCAATACCTTGCCCAATTCGAATTGGGCCCGAACCTAATACGATAACGCTTTTGCGATTTGTCACGATGGATTCATTTTCTTCTTCATACGTACTGTAGTAGTATGGCGTCGCTGATTCGAATTCTGCCGCACACGTATCTACCATTTTATATACAGGTACAATTTGTTCTAATTTACGTGTTTCATAGATTTCTAGCTCGCTCATGTCCCAGGCTTGGGAAATGTATCGATCGCTGAAGCCCATTTTCTTCGCAGCTTCCAACGTCTCCATGCAACCTTTGTTTTCAGCCAAGCGTTGTTCCATGCGAATGATGTTCTCAATTTTTTGCAAGAAGAAGAAGTCCATTTTACTCCAAGCATTGATCTCCTCTTTTGTAACACCTTGTCGTAACGCTTCCGCCACAACAAACAATCTCTCATCATCTGCTTTAGCAATTCGCTTCTCCATCGTTTCTTTATCTAATGCCTTTAGGTGTTCCATTTCTAGATGATAGACACCTAGTTCAAGTGAGCGTACTGCTTTTAACAGGGATTCTTCCAAATTACGTCCAATCGCCATAACTTCTCCCGTTGCCTTCATTTGCGTACCTAGAGAGCGATTCGCCGATTCGAACTTGTCAAAAGGCCAACGCGGGATTTTAGACACAACATAGTCAAGCGCTGGTTCAAAACACGCATATGTTTTCTTCGTAACTGGATTTACGATTTCATCAAGCGTTAAACCAACTGCAATTTTTGCAGCCAACTTCGCAATTGGATACCCTGTAGCTTTAGACGCTAAAGCTGAAGAGCGACTGACCCGAGGGTTTACCTCAATTACATAGTATTGGAAGCTATCTGTATCAAGCGCCAACTGTACGTTACAGCCGCCTTCAATTCCTAGCGCACGGATAATTTTTAATGATGTATTACGTAGCATTTGATACTCACGGTCGCTCAATGTTTGACTTGGCGCCACAACAATGGAGTCTCCTGTATGCACACCCACTGGATCGATGTTTTCCATATTACATACAACAATTGCGTTATCATTGCTATCTCGCATTACTTCATATTCAATTTCCTTAAAGCCCGCGATACTTTTCTCAAGCAAGCACTGCGTCACAGGGCTATGCTTCAAGCCGCTTGAGACGATTTCCACCAACTCTTCTTCATCGTGGCAAATACCTCCGCCTGTTCCACCTAACGTAAAAGCTGGGCGAACGATGACTGGATATCCGATCTTATCAACGAACGCATACGCTTCTTCTAGTGTATGGATAATTACACTCTCTGGAATCGGTTCGTTCAACTCTTGCATAAGTGTACGGAACAAATCACGATCTTCTGCGCGTTCAATGGCTGAAAGTTTTGTTCCTAAGATTTCTGTGCCGCACTCTTGCAAGATACCTGATTTTGCTAATTCAACAGCCATATTTAGACCTGTTTGTCCGCCTAAAGTTGGAAGGATTGCATCCGGACGCTCTTTACGGATGATGCGGCTCACAAATTCCAAAGTAAGTGGTTCAATATATACCTTATCCGCCGTTGCTGTATCTGTCATAATTGTCGCCGGGTTCGAGTTAACAAGAATAACTTTGTAGCCCTCTTCCTTCAAAGCTTGACATGCTTGTGTTCCGGAATAATCAAATTCCGCAGCTTGCCCTATGACGATAGGTCCGGATCCGATTACTAAAATGGTGTTAATATCTAGGCGTTTTGGCATAATACTTCCCCTTCTTTCTGACAATTTTCAATCATAGTTAAAAACTGATTAAACAATCCGTTTGCATCCTCTGGTCCTGGTGAAGCTTCGGGATGATATTGAACTGTGAATGCTGGCATTGTTTTATGACGTAGACCTTCTACCGTACCGTCATTAAGTGCAATATGTGTAATTTCAAGCGATGTATCCACAATAGACGACTCTTCTACTGTATAGCCATGATTTTGTGCAGTAATGGCTACTTTTCCTGTTTCTAAATGCTTAACAGGATGGTTAGAACCACGGTGTCCGAACTTTAATTTAACTGTATTAGCTCCGCAAGCCAGCGCAAACAATTGGTGCCCCAAGCAAATACCGAACAACGGAATTTTACCAAGAACTCCTTGAATCATTTCGATGGCCTCTGGTACGTCTTTCGGATCTCCAGGTCCGTTGCTTAGCATAATACCGTCCGGATTCAGGCGCAAGATTTCTTCTGCTGTTGTATTGTAAGGTACTACGATGACATCGCAGCCACGATTGTTCAACTCGCGCAAAATACCATGCTTCATTCCAAAGTCGACAAGAACAACTCGGTATCCGCGCCCTGGACTTGGGTAAGGGTCTTTCGTTGATACGCGCTTTACATGATCCTTGAATACAGTCGCCTTCAATTGGTTTACCGTGTCCTCAACATCTGCATCCATACCGCACAGACGTCCCTTTAATGCACCGTGCTCTCTGATGAGACGAGTAAGCTTTCTTGTATCAATACCTGATAAACCCGGAATGTTGCGCTCTTTTAAATATGTATCAAGCGCCAGCTCATTTCGGAAGTTTGAGGGATGATCGCAGATTTCTTTTACAATTAACCCATGGATGGATGGATTGATTGATTCAAAATCATCTCGATTGATACCGTAGTTTCCGATTAGCGGATATGTGAGTGTGACGATTTGGCTACAGTAAGAAGGGTCTGATAAAATCTCTTGATATCCTGTCATTCCTGTATTAAATACCACTTCACCAGATTTATCTATTTCTCCCCCGAATGCCTGACCTACAAATACTGTTCCATCTTCTAAAATAAGCTGTCGTTTCATGCGAATACACTCTCCTTCTGCCATACAATCTTACCTTCTAGTAATGTCATAACCGGCCATCCCTTACATTTCCAGCCTGCAAACGGTGTGTTCTTTCCTTTAGATGCAAATTTTGCCGGATTGATTTCTTGCTCTGTATTTAAATCAATAATAGTTAGATCTGCAACCTTACCTACTGTAAGCCCGCTTTCTAGGCCAAAAATTTGTGCAGGTCTTTCAGTGAGCAGCCTAATCAGTTGCTGCAGTGTCAAAATCTCTGTTTCTACAAAGTGTGTATATAGAAGTGGAAATGCCGTCTCTAGCCCTACGATGCCAAATGGCGCGCGCTGCATCCCCATGTTCTTTTCTTCTGCTGTATGTGGTGCATGATCTGTTGCAATCATGTCAATTGTGCCGTCCAATAGTCCTTCAATTAATGCAGCCCTATCGCTGATACTGCGCAGAGGCGGATTCATTTTAAAGTTTGTGTCAAGTGCCGGAATGTCCTCATCGCATAACAGCAAGTGATGTGGTGTTACCTCCGCTGTTACCCGGATTCCTGCTCGTTTTGCATCACGTACAACGCGAACCGATTCTTTCGTACTGATATGACATACATGGTAGTGACATTGCGCCGCTTCAGCCAGTAATATATCCCGTGCGATATGTACAGACTCACAAACAGAAGGAATACCATGTAACCCATTGGCTGCGGAGAAGCTTCCTTCATGTACACAGCCTTTATTAATTAATGTGTTATCTTCGCAATGCGCTACAATTGGCATGTTTAGCTTAGCTGCTTGTTTCATTGCCGCTAGCATCATTCCTGCAGACTGTACGCCTACACCATCATCAGTAAAGGCAAATGCACCTAAGCGTTTCAGTTCTTCAAAATTCGTTAGTTCATTACCCGCCTGCCTTGTTGTAATTGCTGCGTATGGAAGTACGCGTACATGTGCTGTTTCTGCAATCTTTTTTTGTAAACTCTCCATATGCTCAGTTGAATCCGGCACAGGTTTTGTATTAGGCATGGCACAAATGGTAGTAAAACCACCTTTGGCTGCGGCAAGCGTTCCTGTCGCAATCGTTTCTTTATGCTCACCGCCCGGCTCACGCAGATGCACATGCACATCAATGAATCCTGGTGCAATTAATTTCCCAGCAAGGTCTATTGTCTCGGTCATATCAGCCTGTAAATTTGCATCTACAGCAGCGATTTTCCCATCTTTGATTAAGATATCACCTGACTCTATCTCGCCATTCTCATTGATATATCGCCCGTTTTTAAACAAGTAATTCATGTGCAACCCCTCCTAATATATTGGATAAAGCCCGCTTTAATACTGCCATTCTCACGTATACCCCATTTTCCATTTGCTTAAAGATGCGAGATCGCTCACATTCAATCAATTCCCCTGCAATTTCAACATCTCGGTTAATAGGGGCTGGATGCATAATGATACTGCCCGGCTTCATACGTTGTTCACGTTCTTTTGTTAAACCGTACTTCTCTAGATATCCCATGATTTCCGCTTGTCTCTCATGGCGCTCATGTTGTACGCGCAATAACATCACAACATCCGCTTGTGGCAGCAGTTCATCAAGAGAAGCAAAGTGACCTCCCATGCTTGTATCCTTCCATTGCTCCGGCCCTGCAAAATCCACATGTGCGCCCAGCTTTCTAAGTGCTTGTGCGTTAGACCTCGCAACGCGGCTATGACGTACATCACCGGCAATGACAATTCGCAAACCTTCAAATCTATGAAACTCCTGTTGAATTGTTAGTAGATCAAGCAAACTTTGTGTTGGATGGTTGCCGCACCCATCCCCCGCATTTAAAATCGGGATACCTACTCTATCCTTCAGCTCTTCAAAATACTGATCTTGTTGATGACGGATAACAACCGCTTTTGTTCCGATGGCTTCTAATGTTTTTACTGTATCGTACAAAGTTTCTCCTTTTTGTACGCTCGAGGATTCTGCTGCAAAGTTCAGCACTTCAAGTCCAAGGCGTTTTTCAGCCACTTCAAAGCTAAATCTTGTTCGCGTGCTGTTTTCAAAAAACAGATTTGCAACAAAGATTTGTTCCTTCGCCTTTAGCTGCTTTCCATCAGCGAAATCTTGTGCATCTTGCAGAATGTTTAAAATCTCTCGTTCTGTTAAATCTGCCATCGTTAACAAGTGATTCATCTTAATCCCCCATCCCTGTTTTTCATTGTAACACCTTTGAATTTTTATAACAATCTTTGAATAAAAATACCCCAACCTTTTAGAGTTGGGGTGTAAAATCATTTTGATTTTTACACCCTTATGAGCCTCTCTGGGCTTATTTAAAAGGTGATTATGATATTTTCTTTTGCATGTGTACTTTTTCTTTTGTATGCTTTGGCAACACCATATTTAAAATCACACCGATTATAGCAGCGAGTGCCATCCCTTCAACCGCGAAGGACTTTCCAATGTGAAGAACCGCGCCGCCAATACCTAGAACTAGAATGACAGAAGCTATAATTAAGTTGCGCTTGTCACCAAGATCCGTTTTATCTTCTACCATCATGCGCAATCCGCTTGCAGCAATAACACCGAACAACAGGATACTGATCCCTCCCATAACAGCTGTCGGAATCGAACTAATAAGTGCGGAAATTTTTCCGATAAAGCCAAACGCAATGGCCATAGCTGCTGCACCAGCGAATATATATACACTGTATGCTCTCGTAATTGCTAACACACCGATGTTTTCTCCGTATGTGACACTTGGTGGACCACCAAGCAGTGCAGCTACCATCGTTGCTGCTCCGTCCCCCAATAAAGAGCGATGTAACCCTGGTTTTTCAAATAAATCTCTTTCAATAACATTTCCGAGTACCACCTGGTGACCAATGTGCTCTGAAATAGTTACAATTGCGATTGGAACCATCAAGAGAACAAGCTGCATCGTCACAGAGGGTGTATAGGTTACGAATGGGATTGTGAACTCCGGAATCGTAAACCATTTTGCTTCAGCAACCGGCTTTAAGTTTACTAAACCTTGTGAATAGGCAAAGATATAACCACCGATAATACCGATTAGTACTGGTACGATGCTGAAAAATCCTCTTGCAAAAATTGAGCAGACGATTGTTATTGTCAGTGTAACCAGTGCAACCGTGAAGTTTGTTATACTATATTTCCCTTCCGTATCATTCATAGCCATGCTGACTGCTGTACTTGCAAGGGCTAAACCAATCACCATAACTACCGGTCCCACTACGATTGGCGGTAACATTTTCATGACCCAGCCAGACCCAGTTTTTTTAATCATAATTGCTACGACCGCATACACAAGTCCCGCTAGGAAGCTTCCCACCATTGCAGCTCCTGGTCCTCCAGCAGCTTTCGCAGCGATAATCGGCGCGATGAAAGCAAACGATGAACCTAGGTAAGATGGCATTTGTCCTTTGGTGATGATTAAAAATGTAAGCGTTCCAATCCCACTTGTGATAAGCGCAACAGCCGGATTCAAACCGGTTAGAAACGGTACAAGAACGGTTGCACCAAACATTGCGAACAGGTGTTGTATACTAAGTAGTAACCATTGTCCTGGCTTTGGTATCTCATGTACATCTAGTACTGGTTTCATGATTTTTCCTCCTTAATAAAAAAACTCTTTGTGCGCTGCACAAAGAGTCCTGCTCCCAAAAAGCATGGGGAAACATGACCCTTTGTCAGTCTCACGGGACTGCCTTTAAAAGGGCTTCTTATTGTTCAAATATACTTACTTTATCTTCTTGATCTACTTCAGTTAATGCCACCACAATCCGTTCATCACTTGACGTTGGGATGTTTTTTCCGACATAGTCTGCACGAATTGGCAATTCGCGGTGCCCACGATCCACCAGTACAGCAAGTTGAATTTGTGACGGTCGACCAATATCAACGAGTGCATCCATCGCAGCTCGTACTGTTCTACCTGTATATAGTACATCATCAACCAGAATTACTTTTTTATTGGTAATATCCACTGGTATATCTGATCCTTTTACAAGTGGATCAGAATCCTTTAACGTTAGGTCGTCTCGATACAATGTAATATCCAGCTCTCCCACCGGCATCGTAGTTCCTTCAATTTGTTGAATTCGCTCTGCCAAGCGCTGTGCCACAAAAAGTCCTCTTGTTTTAATACCAACGAGCACACAATTTTCTACACCTTTGTTTCGCTCTACAATCTCATGGCTAACTCGTGTGAGTGCACGACGAATCATTTGTTCATCCAACACAATTGCTTTTGCTTCCATATTGTCCACCTCCAAAGCCTTAACACAGAAAAAGTCCTCCCGCCATGCGCGAGAGGACTTTTTGGGAAATGGGCATAAAAACCCCCTATTTTCCAAACCGTTTCCTTCTCAACCTCACAGGGCTGTGTTAAAGGATCTTATTTAACTGTTGTTATTATTGCAGAGTTTTCCTTATAAGTCAAGACTGTCTACGTAATTTATCCAAAGTTTCTTCAAATTCTTGCGGTAATGGTGCTTCAAACTCTAAATATTGTTCTGTTCTTGGATGAATAAAACCAAGAATTCCTGCATGTAATGCTTGACCATTAAGATCGAGTGTTTTCTTAGGACCATATTTAGGGTCACCAGCTAATGGATAACCAATATACTTCATGTGAACACGAATTTGATGGGTACGTCCCGTCTCAAGTTGACATTCCACAAATGTGAAATCTTTGAAACGCTCTAACACATGAAAATGCGTGACCGCATGCTTTCCGTTTTCCTCTACAGTCATGCTTTGACGATCGTGTTTATCGCGACCAATTGGTGCATCAATTGTACCTGTATCGTGCGGGATAACTCCGTGCACAATTGCTTTATACCGTCTTGTTACCGTTTTGGCAACAAGCTGATTTACAAGTGATTCATGCGCCATATCATTTTTAGCCACCATAAGAAGACCTGACGTATCTTTATCAATTCGGTGGACAATACCAGGACGCATCACACCATTAATACCTGATAAATCCGTACAATGCGCCATCAAACCGTTCACAAGCGTTCCTGTTGTGTGGCCCGGTGCCGGATGCACCACCATACCACTTGGCTTATTTACAACAAGCACATCTTGATCCTCGTAATAGATATCTAAATCCATTTCTTCAGGCACGACATCTAGAGGCTCAGCTTCCGGTATCACAACTGTGATTTCATCTCCTGCCTTAGCCTTATAATTCCCTTTTACACCCTGACCATTAACTGTGACAGCTCCGTCTTTAATCCACTGTTGAACTTGCGAACGAGACCATTCGTTGTTTACTTCAGCAAGAACTTTATCTAAACGTCCGCCTTTTTGTTCTTCTGTTACCTGCAATACAATATGCTCCATACAACCTACTCCTTTTTCTTCCCTTCCAGTAGCGTTTGAATAAATAAAAGCGCTACACCAATACACAATGCGGAATCTGCGACATTAAAGACCGGGAAGTTATAAGAGAAGATATACGTATGAATAAAATCCACAACTTCTTTATGTATTACCCGATCAATAAAATTACCAATGGCTCCGCCTAAAATAAGACCTAACGCCACACCCAACAACTTGTCTGTTTTTGTGTATTTTTGCATATAGTAAATTACCGCAATGATAAACACAACTGTAATTACGTAAAAAAACCACATTTGATTTTGCAAAATACCCCAAGCAGCTCCACGATTTCGATGCGACGTTATGTACAAAACATCATGAATAATGGGAATACTCTCGCCCAGTTCCATGTTTTTTAAGACAATCCACTTTGATACTTGGTCGATAAAAATTACAATTAACGCAATCGCATAATAAATCATATTTTCTCCCCCACATGGACAGTGTACCTCAAAATTTTAGCACAGCTGCGATGTTTTCACAATGAAGGGGAGAAAACAGCGTATAAATTGCAAGAAAAGATATAATATAAATAAGTAAAAGTAGCTTTCTTAAACATATCAACTACGTGTAAAACCTATTTGTACGAAATCGCTTTTCTTTTTACATATGGTCATAGTCGAAGCACCCATTTTTATCTCAATCCCAAAAACGTTAGTATCTCTATTTGTATCCAATACATCATACCGTTAAGCGTTCGTAAGAAAACTCATATATAGTACGTGCTGTCGGCATAATACGAAGTTGCTCAATAGGAATTACATCATGCGTATCCTCACATATACCATATATACCCAAATCGATTTTTGCTAGGGCGTGTTCTACATCCTTCAAATCCGCTTGTATATGATGAAGAACGGTCTTTTTCTTACGCTCCTCTTCCCTTACAACACCAAATAGCTCTTCACTCATTTCTGTATAATAGGAGGCCTTCTCTTTTTGCAGGCGCGACTGTAATTCTTCGCGTATTAATTCCAACTCTTTTCTGATGTCATCATAAGCTGCATTCACGTTGAAATCCCTCCGTCTTCTGAAGTTGTAGCTATAGTTTGTCCGAAAAGAATCTCCTTAGCTAACACACTTTTTTCCTATTTAGAAAAGCCTCCTTTATCACTAAGTTAAAAAATCTATCTTAAAAGTTCAACCATACATCTAAAAAAATAAACTCGTGGCTTTAATACAGCCAAAAAAACAAAGAGGCTGTCCCGAATAACAGGACAACCTCTTTGTTTTTATTTTACATAATGTTCTTTTACAACAGACGCACAGCGTGTACATAATGTAGGATGCTCTGCATCTTGACCAACCGTTGGGGAAACAATCCAACAACGTTCACATGTTTCTCCTTCAGCAGGTTTTACAACCACTGCGGCATGCTCATATGTTTTCGCCTCAGCAGGTGCTTCTTCCTTCACACCTGCTACTGCAAATCCAGATACAATGAAGAGTTGCTTAACGTCTTCCGTAATAGAGGAGAGCAATGCTTTCATTTCATTTGTTGGATACAATGTCAAGCTTGCATTTAGGGATTTACCAATAACTTTTTCGTTACGCGCTTCTTCCAATGCTTTTAACACATCATCGCGCAGCATTAAGAACGCATCCCATTTTTGCTTAATTGCAGCACTGCCTTCTATTTCTACAGGCTCTGGCATATCTGTCAGCTGCACGCTTTCTTCTGTTGCACCTGGTACATACACCCATACTTCGTCAGCTGTATGAGGCAGAATTGGTGAAACGAGCTTTGTCAGTGCTACAAGGACTTGATATAACACATTTTGGATGGCACGGCGATCGCGGTTATCTGCTCCCTCGATATATAAAATATCTTTAGCAAAATCTAAATAAAACGAACTTAAATCAATCGTACAGAAATTATGAACGGCATGATAAATTGCAGCGAACTCATATGTGTCGTACGCTTCTTTTGTTTTACGAATTAAATCGTTTAACTTTACAAGCATATAGCGATCTACTTCACGCAATTCGTATACTTCCATCGTATGAATGCTTGGATCAAAGCCGTCTAAGTTCCCAAGCAAGAAACGGAATGTGTTACGGATTTTGCGGTATACTTCAGCCACCTGTTTTAAAATATCATCAGAAATACGAACGTCAGCTTGATAATCAACAGATGCTACCCATAGACGTAAAATATCGCCGCCAAGCTGGTCTAAAATCTTCTTTGGTACAACAACGTTACCAAGTGACTTACTCATTTTGCGACCTTCTCCGTCCAACACAAATCCATGACTCAGCACACCCTTATATGGTGCCTTTCCTGTCACAGCAACCGCCGTTGACAAAGAAGAGTTAAACCAGCCGCGATACTGGTCAGATCCTTCCAAATATAAATCAGCAGGACGCTGTAAATCATCACGTTCTTCCAATACTGCTTGATGGGAAGAACCGGAGTCAAACCATACATCCATAATATCCGTTTCTTTACGGAATTGACCGTTCGGGCTTGATGGATGTGTAAAACCTTCAGGCAGAAGATCTTTTGCATCACGTTCAAACCAAATGTTAGAACCATGCTCACGGAACAATGCCGCTACATGATTAATCGTTTCATCTGTAATAATCGGGTCATTGTTTTCCGCATAAAACACAGGAATCGGAACACCCCATGCACGCTGACGGGAAATACACCAGTCACCACGATCACGTACCATGTTGAATAAACGTGTTTCTCCCCATGCAGGTACCCATTTTGTTTCTTGCACTGCTTCCATCAACTCTTTACGGAATGAATCAATAGATGCAAACCACTGTGCAGTGGCACGGAAAATAATTGGCTGTTTTGTTCTCCAGTCATGCGGATACGAATGCGTGATAAAAGTCAGCTTTAATAGAGCGCCCACTTCCTCTAATTTTTGCGTAATTGGTTTATTTGCTTCATCGTAGAATAATCCTTCAAAGCCCGGCGCTTCATTTGTTAAGTAGCCCTTATCATCAACTGGACAAAGCACATCCAAACCGTATTTCTGCCCCACTTGGAAGTCGTCTTCCCCGTGTCCAGGTGCTGTATGTACACAGCCCGTTCCGGCATCTGTTGTTACGTGCTCGCCAACCATAACAAGCGAATCCCGACCGTATAGTGGATGCTTCGCCACTACATGCTCAAGTTCAATACCTTTAACTGTTTTCACAACAGACGTTTCTTCCCAGCCCATTGTTTTTGTAACTTCCTCAAGTAGTGCAGATGCAACAATATACTTGCTGTCATTTGCTTTGACAATGCTGTACTCTAAGTCAGGATGTAAAGAGATACCTAAGTTTGCAGGAATAGTCCAAGGTGTTGTTGTCCAAATAATAAACTTTTCGTCACCTTCTAGTACACCTTTACCATCCTTTACATCGAATGCTACATAAATAGATGGAGATTTTTTGTCTTTGTACTCAATTTCAGCTTCCGCCAATGCAGATTCACTTGTCGGAGACCAATATACAGGTTTCAAACCTTTATAAATATAACCCTTTTTCGCCATATCACCGAATACTTTAATTTGCTGCGCTTCATATTCTGGCTTCAATGTAATATACGGATTGTACCAGTCCCCGCGCACACCAAGGCGCATAAACTGTTCACGTTGACGGTCTACTTGCTCATAAGCATACTCTTCGCACAACTTGCGAAACTCTGCAACTGTCATTTCTTTGCGCTTTACCCCTTTGTTCGTGAGCGCTTGTTCAATTGGTAACCCGTGTGTGTCCCAACCTGGGACGTAAGGGGCACAAAAACCATTCATGGATTTATAGCGAACGATAAAGTCTTTTAGTACTTTATTTAGTGCATGTCCCATGTGAATGTCGCCATTTGCGTACGGTGGTCCGTCGTGCAATACAAATAATGGACGATCCTTTGTGCGCTCCTGTACTTTCTCATAAATGTCCATCTCTGCCCAATTTGCTTGTATATCCGGCTCACGCTTTGGCAAATTGCCGCGCATCGGAAATTCTGTTTTCGGCATTAATAATGTGTCTTTATACTCCATGCAATGTTCCTCCTAGCGTTTTGACAAAATAAAAAGACCTTCTCATCCCTAAAAAGGGACGAGAAGGTCTCCCGCGGTACCACCCTAATAGACTGCAAGCAGTCCACCTTGTATTCGTAACGTGAATGAACGCCTTCCGCTTACTGCATTTCAGCGGGGAACTCCAGGGTGATATTCCTTCTTTTTCTTATCTCGAGCTTTCACTATCCTCGATTCGCTTTATAAGATACAAAGAAGTACTTGTCCCTATCCTCGTTTTTATCAAAACATATTTGTTATTGAATTATATGTAATTCTGATGAAAACGTCAAGCTTACAACGTTTCCTCTTGTTTTAAAAACGCTGTTTCATCCTCAAGCTCAAGAAGTTTGTCCCAGTCATCATTGCTCAGCATATCAAGTTGCGCTTCTAACAGCATGCGGAAGCGGCTACGGAATACTTTGGACTGTTTTTTTAATTCTTCAATATCAAATGAAACTTTACGGGATTTCATTAATGCTTCATTAATAATACGATCAGCATTTTTTTCTGCTTCTCTCACAATCAACTTCGCTTCTTTTTGTGCATTGCGCTTCACTTCTTCTGCCGCTTCTTGTGCAATTACAATGGATTTATTAAGAGTGGCTTCAATGCTGGAAAAATGACCTAACTTTTGTTCAAGTTCCGCTACTTGCTCCTCTAGCGCTTTTTTCTCGCGAAGCGCCAATTCATAATCCTTAATTACTTGATCTAAAAACTCGTTTACTTCGTCTTCATCATAGCCGCGAAAACCACGACTAAATTCTTTATTATGAATATCCAATGGTGTCAAAGGCACAGACGCCACCTCCAGTTGTTTGTTTTATATAAGTTAATGTATACTTCGACAAAACCAGCCGTATTCCTGCTTATTCCCTGGTTATTTTAATAAACCGTACATAATTTTCCATTTATCTCGTTTTGATTTGCCATCAATCGATAAAATTTTTGCTCTCCCGTGTCCTCTTGCTGACAAAACGTCACCATTAAAGCATTCGTATGATGGTTGTTCTACCACCTTCCAGTTTACTTTTACGAGACCGCCTTTAATCAATAGCTGCGTCTTTTGACGAGATATGTTGAACATTTCAGCAAGAAGAGCATCAACACGTAACGACGAAACGGTGCCGTTTTTTTCTGTCCATTCCTCTGCAGGTAAAATAATGCGTTGCCCTTCCGCAGATGAAACACTAACCTTCGCCTTTCCAACAGATTGCAAATTCATGATAATATAATCCGCAATCTCTTTCGCAACAAATAAATATATTTCATCTGTACCGATGAAGATATCACCGTACTTTTCTCGCTTCAGTCCAAGCGACATCAGTGCCCCAAGCATTTGGCGATGCTCAATGGAGAAAAATTTAGTAGCATATTGAATACGCAACACTTCTATTTGAAAATCTGCTACGTTTGGTTCGTAATACGGAGGTAATATGAGCGCTCGCCTTCTCTCTGTCCCATTGGCACCGCCGTAAAACCGGACTGCTTCGTCCGGCATTAAGGCGTCGATTATCTGCTGCTCACGCGGATCTAAGAAGTCAGTTAACTTCATTTTATAATACTGCTCTGCACTGTTTCTCCATTCTATTACGCGATCAACAAATACAGCTTCCTCCGGTCGAAAATGATCATAAATACTCATCTCTTATCCCCTACGAAATCATATACAACAATCGTCTAAGGCCATCTCGAGCAAAGCCAAGCACAATAATAGCAACAATTGGAGAAATATCAATTACACCAAGCGGCGGAATAAAACGACGAAACGGCTCTAGATACGGCTCACAAATACGAGCTAGAAAATGCCCAAATGCCGAATCACGTGCTCCTGGCAGCCAAGAAAGTAAAATGTACACGATTAGTGCATAGTAATACACTTGAAATATCGTGAGAAGTACAGACGAAAGCAATCCCATCTAACCTTACCACCTTTTTATATTAGAATGTTCTTCATCACCAAGCAGTTCTGATATTGCACCGACAATATCCACATTTTCAGGTGTGCAGATGAATGTTTTAATACCTAGCTTTTGAATATCGCCACCAATAGCATATACAGTGCCACTTAAGAAATCAACAATGCGAAGTGCTTGGTCCGTTGGCATACGCTGCAAATTAATTACAACAGCACGTTTACTTTTTAAATGATCAGCTACGCCTTGAGCTTCAGAATATGTACGCGGCTCTAATAACACAACTTTTGCACCGCTTTTTCCTTTATCAATACTAATTACATTTTGTTTTTGCAACGTTTTTGTAAACGGAATTTCTTCATCCATTTTTTCTTCCATCTCCATTCCGTAATCCATCTGCTGTCTCTCTTCTGGTGTGTCAAAGAAAAAATATTTCACCTTTGACCAACTCATATCTGTCTCCTCCTTACTTCACTAAAATAGTCCCTAAGCGAATGAACGTTGCCCCCTCTTCCACAGCTATGGAAAAATCGTTTGACATCCCCATTGATAGCTCGCGGCATGGCGCATGAGGTAACTCTTGAGCTTGCACCTGCAATTGCAATTCTTTTAATTGTCTAAAGCAATGGCGAATTTCATTTGTGTTCTCCGTATAAGGCGCCATTGTCATAAGTCCAACTACTTCAATTTTATCGTATATTGCGAGCTGTTTAATAAAATCAAGCGTTTCACTTGGAGAAATTCCTTGCTTAGCTTCCTCGGCTGAAGTCTTTACTTGCACAAAACACCGTATCCGTTTTGTTGCACGCTTTTGAATTTCAGCCGCCAGTGAAAGTCTGTCAAGCGAATGGATATAGTCGACTATGTTAATAATGTCTTTTACCTTGCGAGTTTGCAGTGAGCCGATAAAATGCCAAATAGCTCTCTCTCCAATTTCTTCATGTTTTGCAAGCAAGCCTTCATTGCGATTTTCACCTAGGTGTAGCACACCGGCGTCTAGCACCTCCAGTGCTTTTTCCGTTGTCACACTTTTTGTTACAGCAATCAATGTTACTTCTTGCGCCCGTCTTCCAATACGAGAACATGTTTGTTCTAATTCTTGCTTTACATACGCTAGATTCGTTACAACCGTCAACTGGAAATTCCCTCCCTAAATCCAATAAAGCTCATCATTCTTCCTGTCTTTCCTCGATCGCGTCGATGTGAAAAAAACAATTTTTCCTCGCAGCTTGTACAATAAGACGAAGTGATGATATTTTCTTCGGGTATACCACACTGTAAGCAAAGTAATCTATTAATGGTTTTTAAGTCTATTTGGTACTGTCCCTTCTCCACTTGCTTTGGTTCATAAGTTACCACTTTTTTCACTGCATCCATTACCCGATTATCTACAACATAACAGCAATTACCAATAGACGGGCCAATGGCAACGTGAATATCAGTCAGTGGGACACCTTCTTCTTGCGTCCACTTATGAATCATGTTACACGCAATCTCTTTTACAGTTCCCTTCCATCCTGCATGCGCCAAACCAATTAAATGATAAGAAGGAGCATAAAAATAAAGCGGTACACAATCTGCATAACAAGACGTCAAAAGAACGTCCGACTCGTTCGTGTATATTCCATCCGTACCCGCAATACTTTCTCTGTATTCATACACACCTTTTCCACAATCCTGTTTTGTAACCTTTTGTACAACGTTTTCATGCGTTTGTTCAGAACAAATCCATGTACGCATTGGAAAGTGAAGTTTGCGTGCAAGAAGACGGCGATTTTCATGCACGTCTTCTTGTCGATCTTCAACATGTAGTCCTAAGTTAAGAGAGGCATATGGAATAGTACTGACACCTTTCTCTCTCGTTGTAAACCCTGCTGTAACGGCTTCCCACTCAGCTACATACAAAACACCAGCTTTATACTGAAAAGGATCTTGACTCATATTACAGCTCACCTCAAATGTTGTGGTACTTCTTGTCTATTTTACCATACTTTTATTTTTTCATGATGGCAATACAAAAGTTAAAAGAAATTGTAATATTTTTTATGAAAATGTCGTAGTTTGTATTTCTTCCTGTGAAAATTCTGCCTGCTGTACCCGAACTAAAATAACATCTTCCCCAATTTTCACAATTTGCTTCCACGGAACGATGAGTTCCTCCTCTTTCCCAAATAACCCCAGCATACGTCCTTGCTTCATAATGATAACAGCCTGAATCTTTCCAGTCGCAACATCAATATCGATGTCCCCAATATGACCAAGTCTTCTTCCATCTGCCACGTTTACCACATCTTTAACTTGAAACTCTGAAATACGAATCATAATAGCAACTCCTTTTTATAGGTCTTAATAACGCAGGTAATACAAAATACAAAAGAGGACAGCCATTGCGATAAAATTATTAAAAATAAGTTTATCATACTACATCCATATCACATTATATGTCCTGTATTCACACCCTATGAAATAAGAAAACCTTACCGAGACCGGTAAGGTTTTCATCCTTGAATCGTTTTATTCATTTGCTTAATTGCGGATTTTTCCAGCCTAGAAACCTGCGCTTGAGAAATTCCAATCTCCTCAGCCACTTCCATCTGGGTTTTACCTTGAAAGAATCGCTTGCGAATAATCATCTTTTCTCGATCATTCAATCGCTTCATGCCTTCTTTCAATGCTAATTCCTCTACCCACTGCTCATCTCGCTGTCTATCATCACTTAATTGATCCATAACAAAAATAGGATCGCCGCCATCATTGTAAATGGGTTCAAACAGCGATACTGGGTCTTGAATTGCATCAAGAGCAAAGACAATCTCTTCATGGGTTACACCAAGCACCTTGGCAATATCAGCTGCTGTCGGTTCTTTTGAATGTTCAGCAATTAATTTTTCTCTTACTTGTAACGCTTTGTATGCAATGTCTCGCAAAGAGCGAGATACACGAATGGGATTGTTATCCCGTAAATATCTGCGAATCTCTCCAATGATCATGGGTACAGCATATGTTGAGAATTTAACATTTTGACTTAGATCAAAATTATCAATGGATTTCATTAATCCTATGCATCCAACCTGAAACAAATCATCAACAAATTCCCCTCTATTGTTGAATCGCTGAATGACGCTTAAAACAAGCCTTAAATTTCCATTTACAAGCTTTTCTCTCGCGCTTGTTTCACCGGATTGCATTTGTTGAAACAATTTTCGCATTTCATCATTTTTCAGTACTGGAAGTTTTGATGTGTCTACACCACAGATTTCTACCTTGTTTCGTGTCAATGTCTTCCCTCCTACTGGGAGTTGCTGTACAGTGTAAAGTATCTCCTGTGGAGGGAATTTTATGCACGAACTTGTCACACCATCTTGTTAAACTCTTTACGAAGGCGCTTAATAATGCGCTTCTCGAGCCTAGAAATATAGGACTGTGATATGCCTAGCATATCGGCAACATCCTTCTGTGTTTTTTCTTCATTTCCGTCAAGCCCGAATCGTAATTCCATGATTTGCTTTTCACGGTCATTAAGCTGATGAAGCGCCTTAACTAGCAAATGCCGATTTACATTTGCCTCTAAATCTTTTGTAATAATGTCTTCTTCCGTTCCAAGGACATCGGATAACAACAACTCATTACCGTCCCAATCAATATTAAGTGGTTCATCAAATGACACCTCAGAACGATTTTTGTTGTTTCGGCGCAAATGCATTAAAATTTCATTTTCAATACATCTAGAGGCGTATGTAGCCAATTTAATTTTTTTCTCCGGATTGAATGTGTTTACAGCCTTAATTAAACCAATCGTTCCAATGCTAATTAAATCTTCAATATTAATACCTGTGTTTTCAAACTTACGGGCAATATACACTACTAAGCGTAAATTACGCTCAATCAATAAAGCACGAGCAGTTTCATCACCATTAGGAAGCTTATTTAGCAGCATTTCCTCCTCTTCTTTTGTAAGGGGAGGCGGCAATGCTTCACTTCCTCCAATATAATAAATTTCATCGGTCTTAATTCCTAGCTTTCTTAATACTTTATACAGTAGATATGTAAAATACAACTTCAGTTTTCCCATTCTTTCTCCTCCTTTGTCATTACATTTCTTGTAAATCTCGTTTAAGCCGTAGTGGATAGCAGCATTTTAGGATGCACAATACATGTATACTCTTGATCTGAAGATAATGTTGTATGACTAAGTCCAATTAGCACATGATGAACCGTAATTTCCTTTTCCTCAGCATACAAGCGCACACTGTCAGGCTTTACAGCCAATAAAAATTGATGATTGTGTCCAATCGCTCGATAGGGAATAATTCGGATACGATTAAGCCAGCTTTCATCATAATGCCTCGTCTCCGTGAAAAGCGTTGCATGTTTCGCTTGCTCTTTCAACCAATCCGGAAATAAATCTCCCATTTTTTGTACTTCAACAATCATAACCGGCGTTTTGGTAAGAGGATCATACAATTGATTGCCGCTATCAATTAATCCACTGCAGGCAATACGCTTGTTACCAATCTCAATTTCAACCTGAATAATTTGATCGTATCTAATCTTGGTCATCTCAAGCTCTTCCAATCTAGCTTTTGAAAAGTAATACATGACAGGAAAACCAACTACAACAAATAACCAGCTTACAGGGTCACCAAAGGAGGAAGTTTGAATTGATGTAATATCTCGCAAAGCTGATGTTTGCACAAAAAAGTGCATTCCCAGCAATCCTCCTCCTACCATAAATGTAGCAAAATAAAACATGAGTAACGTTTGGAAAAAAGTTCGAATACGTGTAAAGCCAAAGGTGACATAAATAATACATATAGAGTATAAAAGCTTGGTAAATGGATGTGTCATGATAGTAGCAAATGGAGTAAAAGCAAAAATCACAATAGTAGAAGCCAACAGCGCTCCGAAAAGCAGACGCCTTTTTTTCACCTTGCGTTTTAGAATAATAGATGTAAGAAACAGTAGAAGAAAATCAATACATACGTTTAGTAGCCAAATAATATCCGCGTATACAATCAAACGTTCACCTCTTTTCGGTGTCGGTTGAAACCAGTATAAAACACAAGCCATAGGAAAGTCTGTCAATTCGTGCTATAAGTTTTTTGTTATTTTGCTGTTTTGAGAGAGATTATGTCAAAAAGATAAAATAAAAAAAAACGAGCCCTTAAGGACTCGCTTTTCTTTATCTTATCTTCTGCGACGATTACGCAAGAAAGCAGGAATATCAATATCTTCTACTTGTGGATTGCGATCTACTACAGGCTCCTCACGCTTTACCTCGCGTGGCTTTGGTTGTGGTACAGCTTGTGTTGTAGCGGCAACTGTCGGTCTTACAAGTGGTTTTGGAGGTTGTACCGTCACACTGTCATCAAATCCAGTTGCGATTACAGTAACAACAATCTCATCTTTTAAGCTCTCATTAATAACAGAACCAAAAATCATGTTCACTTCTAAATCTGATGCAGATGCCACAATATCAGCCGCTTCTTGTACCTCGTACAAGCTTAAGTTAGCACCACCGGTAATGTTCATTAATACACCTTGTGCCCCGTCAATAGATGTTTCTAATAGCGGGCTGGAAATTGCACGTTTTGCAGCCTCGGCAGCCCGATTTTCTCCAGTTCCAATACCAATTCCCATTAAAGCAGAACCGCGATTAGACATAATTGTTTTTACATCCGCAAAATCGAGGTTGATAAGTCCCGGTACTGCAATCAAGTCGGAAATGCCTTGTACACCTTGGCGCAGTACATTATCAGCTTCACGGAAAGCTTCTAACATAGGTGTATTTTTATCTACAATTTCAAGCAATCTGTCATTTGGAATTACGATCAAAGTATCCACATTTTCTTTAAAGGCTGTAATACCTGATTGCGCCTGGTTCGCACGCTTACGCCCTTCAAATGTGAAGGGACGTGTTACAACACCTACAGTCAAAGCACCCAGCTCTTTTGCGATTTGTGCAATAACAGGCGCTGCTCCGGTACCTGTGCCTCCTCCCATACCTGCTGTTACAAATACCATATCAGCACCGCGCAAAGCTTCTTGAATTTGCTCTCGGCTTTCTTCAGCTGCTTTTTTTCCTACCTCTGGATTTGCACCGGCACCAAGACCTCGTGTAAGCTTACCACCAATTTGCATTTTAATTTCTGCTTTAGATAAATTAAGAGCTTGTGCGTCCGTATTCACTGCGATAAAATCAACACCTTGCACACCGTGCTCAATCATTCGATTTACAGCGTTGTTTCCACCACCACCTACACCTATTACTTTGATGTTGGCTAACTGGTCATGAGTAATATCAAAATCTAACATAATTAAAATCCCCCTAGAACCTCATTTTTCATTCAATATTTAATCCCACAGATAGCGGAAGACTTTCTTAACCTTAGAAACCATCCGTTCTTCTTCGCGAGGTTTTGGCTTGGCCTTGGGTTGCGGAACAGGAACCGGCGAACGTCTCTCAAAAACCTCTGGAATCTCCTGGACTTTTCCGCGTAGCTTTGCTTTTTGATGTGCGCTTCTAATTAAACCGACACCTGTTGTGTACTGTGGTTCACGTACTCCGATATGATCAGGAGTTGCGATGCGGACATTATTTTCAAGAACCTCTTGCGCCAATTCAACAATCCCTGGCAAAGAAGCAACACCGCCTGTGATAATGTAACCGTTTGACAAGTGCTTGATACCTAGACGATATAACTCTTGTCTCACTAATAGTAGTATTTCTTCAAGACGTGCCTCGATAATATCAGCTAATTCCACCTGTGAATGCTGTTCTCGCTGCTCATTCATGCCAATTACAGTAAACACTTCTTCTTCAGAAGCTGTATCGTAATAAGCATGTCCATGTTTTAACTTAATTTGTTCTGCATTCTCAGTAGACGTTTTTAAACCAATTGCAATATCTTTTGTAATATGGTCGCCGCCTACAGGCACAACGCTGGCTGCTGTTAGCTCTCCTTCTTGAAACACAGCAAACGTCGTTGAGCCGCCGCCAATATCAATGAGCGCCGCTCCCATGCTTTTATCATCCTTGGAAAGGGCAAGGTTTGCAGCAGCTAAAGGCTGTAAACAGATATCAGAAATCTCTAATCCGGCTCTTTCTACACAGCGAAGTAAATTATGTAGCATTGTTTTTGTACCCGTTACCAATGTGCCCTGCATCTCAAGGCGTACCCCAATCATACCACGCGGATCATTAATTTCTTCTAAACCGTCCACAATAAATTGCTTTGGAATGACATCTACGATTTCACGCTCTGGTGCAATGGAAACAACTTGTGCAGCTTCAAGCACACGTTGCACATCTTCATTTCCAATCTCCCGATTTTCACTCGATACAGCGACAACTCCGTGACAAGAATGCAGTTGAACTTGATTAGCGCCTACTCCAACCACAACGCGCTCAATCGGTATACCTACCATGCGCTCAGCTTGCTCAATTGCTTTTTTAATAGACTGTACAGTTTCATCTATGTCAACGATGGAGCCTTTTTTCAAACCGTTTGATTTTACATTTCCAACGCCTATAATGTTTAAGGTATCATTAACCATCTCACCAATGATAACTTTAACATGGGACGTACCGATGTCAAGACTAACATACATTTCATTGCTGTTCATACTGTGGCACCTCCTTTTTTATTTATAACATACGAACACATCTATTGAACAACAATTATCGCTTTCTATTTATAAGAAAAATATTCCACGTTGCCGTACATTTCCCTTTTTTTGCAACAATATTTTTCTTATTTTTGCTTGGTTCCCATCCATTTCGCTAGAGCTAATCTACGAATCACAGCGATGTTTTGGAACAATCTCACTCCAAAAGCGAAGATTGCCGCTAAATATAAGTCTACACCAAGATGTACTCCCAGAAAAGCTAAACTTGCAGCCAAGATTATATTAAAAAAGAATCCTGAAATGAAAACCGCTTCATCGTACATATTTTGCAAGTGTGCTCGTATCCCGCCAAAAAGAGTATCCAGCGCCGCTAAGAGAGCAATGGATAAATAACTAGCATATTGCTCAGGAATGATTATGTTAGAACTAAGTCCCAACGCGGCACCGATAATAAGAGCAAGTATTGGAAGCCACATCCTACTTCTCCTCACTTTCTGCTTTCATAAAATTTGTTCGAATTGTATGATCATATTTTTTCACCGTTACTTCTGGAGATTTTGACATAGTCATCTCAATATTATCAATTGCAAAATGGTCAAATGAAGATGAAACCTTCATTCTGTCATATAACCTTTGTCCATTTTCAGAAATCACACGAATTTCAAATGGTAAGGATGGAAGTGGTGTATTATTTACTGACACCCTACCGTTTACATCTCGAACTGCACTCGTCACGACAAGGCGCTCATTCGCAACTTGTATTGCACTTGCTCCATATGTATTTAGTTCATTGATTAATCTTTGCAGCAACTGCGGCGAAACTACGGCAGGCTCTTCTGTGAAAAGTGGTCTAAGCTCTAACACAATACCGTCCCCTGTTACATCCGTTAAACCGGCTTGCTCTCGTAAATCAGCTAACGTTTGCTGCAAGGCTTGTTCTTTACTACCAGCAATTTTTGTTTCATAAGCAGATAATCTCTCTTCCTGCCGACGTACTTCCTTTAACAGTTCTACTTGTAATTCTTGCTCTGTTTTTAAGCTTTCTTTGAGCTGCCATTCACTTCTTGTGTCTTGTTTATCTGGTTGTTGAATAGCCTTATATTGAACAGCTAACATAAGCCCTACGATAAAAGCGATGAGCGTAAAGCTACCAACTTTTCTATTCATTCTTTTCACCAACTCTATTTTTCATAATATCGTTCAAAAGTAAGGTCTGATTTTGTTTGTAGTTTTACTGAAATATTATCGCGTAGCAATCTATCTATTACGCCACCTTTTATATTGAGCGCTTTTGATAATACATCACTATTTCCCATTGCTGTAATGATAAAAGGAGCCGGATGCTCAGTCCCATTCACATTTACTACAGGGCCAATACAGGTAACAAATGAATGTGCTGTCAACCGCTGACCATTAATTGCTATTGCATTTGCCCCGGATGCATACAATTCATTCAACACCATTTGGATATGACCATCGTGGACAAGGTAATTATTTATATTTTTATCGCCGGGTATTTTTGTCGCATCTGCTAAGGTAAGTTCTATCCCGGCTCCTTTCACTTTTGCTCTCCCTAAATACATACGCAATTCTTCCACTTCTTTTACCGCATCAGAGAATTGTTTCTGTTGATCTCCTAGCTTCTTCTCCTCAGCTCGAACTTTTTTCTGTAAATCCGCTACTTTTTTTTCAAGCGCTGCGTTCGCCTTTTCCTGCCGAATCAAACCCGAACGAAGTTCATATTCACGATCCCATTGCTTATCACGTTGTTGCTGTGGTTCTCTTTTAGCGGTAAGGGCGTAAGAATAAGAAATCATAAAACCAAGAACAAGACATACAAGCGACAGCAACGCATAATAACCTTTTATTTTCACGGCGTTGCTCCTCCTTCATTTATGTACTCAATATAAGCCGCTACATCTAAATGAATGCGGGCTTTTGAACCAGATTTGACTTGTTTCACAATCAGTGGATATGCCTCCATGCGCTTTGCAAAGTCTTGTATCGTCGTACTGACTTCATAGCCTTCATTCATATATAGCGTAACATGTAAGGCATCTGCCCCTTTAGGCGTATATTTAATTTCTGATATTGACCGAAATACACTATCAGATAATAACTTTAGTTCTTCTGATAACTGAACTAATTTTTCTTTTTCTGAAAAATCTATAATCAGAGGAGCAGCCACAGGTAATTTGTTATTTTGTAAAGCAGGCATGGTTTGTCCGTTTTCCAAGAGAGGTATGGTCCCCTTTTCCGTTTGTAAGAAGCCAATTGTTTTATATTCTGTAATCTCAATGTCAATCTTATTAGGCAATATTTTGTTTACAGCAGCATGCTTTACTTCAGCTTTCTCCTTCAATTTCTTTTCTGCCTGCTCCGGTACTACTCGAAAATAGCTGGATTGCAAGGTTATTCCTGCCGTCTTTAATACTTGTTGTTTCGTCATATAGTGGTTCCCTTTGACTGTTATACTACCTATGTTGCTAAAAGGGGAGCGAAAGTAAACCAAAAATAGCACCAGCAGAAACAAAATTGATATATATAAAATCAGTCGGCGATTGCTTTTTTTGCGCTTTTGAAGCTTCAGCTTCGGAACGCGGTCTTCTAATTGAATTATTTTCCCATCTTTCATACTGGTTCCTCCCCTAACCGATGTACATAAAGAACGGCATGTAGATACATGCCGTTCTTTTCTTTTTATTATATCATATCTTTATCCATATGAACCTACTGTCTTCCAATGATTTCAACTTCTGTATGCATTTCTACATGAAACTTTTCTTTAATCTCGCGCTGAATGAATGCAATTAAGTCCAACACATCCTGGGCTGTTGCATTTCCTGTATTTACAATAAAATTGCCGTGCATAGAAGAAATCTGCGCTCCTCCAATTTTATAGCCCTTTAATCCTGCTTTTTCCACTAAATTGCCGGCATAGTGCGGAAGAGGGTTACGGAAAATACTTCCTGCACATGGATAATTCCAAGGCTGTGTGTCACGTCGATAATCTTTGTTTTGTTGAATACGTGCAAACACTTCATCACGATTTCCTTCCTGTAGCTGCAACTCTGCTTTCAGCACAATACCAGGACGTTTCTTTTGAAGGACAGATGTACGATAAGAGAACTCCAATTCCTTATTACTTAACCATTCTACATCTCCATTTTCAAACATAACCAATGCACGTGTCACAATCTCAGACATATCCGACTTGTGGGCCCCTGCGTTCATATATACAGCCCCCCCGACACTACCAGGAATACCGCCAGCAAACTCTAAACCAGCCAACCCTTGACGGCTCAGCAAAGTCGCCAATTTAATAAGGGGATACCCCCCCTCTACGCTTACCTTCGTTCCCTCTACTTCTAAGTGATCCAACCCTTCTCCTAGTTTAATAACAACACCCTCAATTCCTTTATCAGACACAAGGAGGTTAGAACCACGTCCAATCGCTGTCCATTTTGTACCGTGCTGTTTTACAAGCTCTAATGTATTTAGTACACCTTCTGTACTGTTAGGAATAACCATAATGTCCGCCGGTCCGCCAATCTTCATCGTTGTATGACGCGCCAAAGGCTCATTTACTAATACCTTCCCGACATTTCTTTCATGCAATTCCTTTACCAATTGTTCCATGCTGCTCTCCCCCATACGAGTTCTTCAATATACTATGCATGATATTCACCTAGTGTTTATACGACAACAAGATGCTCATCTTGTAAAAGTTAATTTGTTTATAACATATATTATTGTCAATGCAATTAAGATACTTTGTTTATGCTTGACTGTCAATGTTGTTACTTAGATGAAGAGATAATGACTTCGACTTCAACTAATAGAGACTTATAATTAACATTATACTTTATCATGACTACAAATAAACCTCTCTATTAAGAAGAGCCCTGCTTTGCAAGCAGGGCTTAATAACGAGAATGTCTGCTTATATTTAAAAGCACACCTACACCCATGAGCATTAATGTCAAGCTCGAACCACCATAGCTTAAAAATGGCAAAGTAATACCTGTTACCGGCATCAGCCCGGTAACAACCCCAATATTAATCATAACTTGTATGGCAATCATTGCTACAATGCCAACTGCTAAAAATGTTCCGTACAGATCGGGGGCTCCTAAAGCCACCCGAATCCCTCTCCATAGTAACAAACTGAACAGCAACAATAAAAATGAACCTCCTATGAATCCAAGCTCTTCTGCTAAAATAGCAAAAATGAAGTCTGTTTGCGGTTCAGGTAAATAATAAAATTTTTGCCTGCTTTGTCCAAGACCTAGACCGAACAAACCACCTGGACCTATTGCGTATAACGATTGAATAATTTGAAATCCGCTTCCGAGCGGA